>NZ_JAMLDX010000004.1 GCF_024211275.1 Sphingomonas tagetis | reverse complement strand
GGAGGCCGTCCCATCTCCAGTGTCGCCCTCCGGTTCCGCTTCGCTCCACCTACGGCCAACACTGGAGATGGAAGCGTCAATGCACTAACAATCCGCTCGGACCACTCGGTGGGGGCTGGTCACTGCAGCGCGGTCCGCCTCGAACACGGCCCCGACCCGCAGCTCGGACGGATCGACTTGGTCGGCCAGCAGCCGCCGGAACCCGGCTTTCGCAAAGCCCAATCCGTCCGGTCCGCTATTACGCGGCGCTTGCGGCAGTCCCTGCCGGACCAGCGGCAGATACATGCGGATCCACATCAGCGCGACCAGCCCGAGCGGCACCTCGACGGCATCCTCCTGCCCCGCCGCTGGCATCGCGGCGGCCGGCGTCTGCTCGGCGATGCGGGCGACCGCGCGCAGCAGCGCCAGCTTGTAGGTCGAGGATTTGTCATCGCCGAGCACGATGCCGCGCACCAAGGGCAAGGCGCCGGTGCCATCGTCAGGCATACGGAGCACGATCGTGGTCCAGCTTACCTCATGCCGCCCCCGAAGGTCGTCGCTGGCCACAACCTTGAGCACCTCAAGACCATAAGCGCGAGCCAACCCTTCCACCTCGCCACTGGAGGTCGGATACATCGCGCGATCGGCAGGCGCCGGACCTGATCGCAGCGTCATCACCAGCAGACCACCTGGCCGGAGCAGCGTGACCAGCTTGCGGAAGGCCCGCCCTCGATCCGCCGGCGCGACATGCTGCCACACCGCCGAGAGCGTGATCAGATCATAGGAGAGCGCGAGCCGATGCACCTGATCGAGCGCCGGCAGGCGGTCATCGACCCAGCGAATGTCCAGGCCGAGCGCAGCGCCATGGTCGCGTAGCCCGCCGGCCGGCTCGACCGCGACGACATCGAGGCCACGATGCTTCAACCAACGCGCATCGCGCCCGGATCCCGCGCCGACGTCGAGCGCCAGGCCCGATGTCGGCAAGAGATCGATGACCGCCGCAAACAGGCGATCGGCGGACACCGCATCATAGGCCGCCGCCAACTGGCCAGCGGCGCCGTCATAGCCCGCGATGATCTGCTCGTAGCCGCTCAGCCACCGCCTCCCGTCATGACAGAATGTCGCGACCAAGCATCAGCGATCCGATCGTGCGCCGTCAAACCGTCAATGCAGCGAGCCAACTGGCCCGGTCCGTTCAAGATCCTCGATCCGCCTGAGGATGCGCAGGAAGGTGCGATGCCCCTCTATCTCGCCCTGCTCGAGCAGTTCGTCGGCGCGCTGCGACACGACGAGCCACGCGTCTCCGCCATGCTGCTTGATCAGCATATTGGCGCAGGCCCAGACCTCACGATCCTCGATCATGCACCGATGCTATCCGCTCGGGTTGCCCTTGCCCAGCCAGCCGGCAAGATTGGCCGGCTCCGGGTGCCTGCGGACGATCACCCTTCCCCGACCAGCCATCTGACGAAGCCCAGCGCGCCCGCAACGAACGATCCGAGCAGCAACACGGTGACGATCGCATATTCGATCGCTTCCGCCCTCTCGCGCCATCGCGGTCCGTCGCCCATTCGAACCATCAAGCAAAGCCGGCGCTTGTAGGAAAGTCCTTTCAGCGAGGGCTTGAACCGCCCGGCGCGTTGCCACGCGAGGCCCGTCGCCCCCGGTCGATACCCAGCTTTTTGCTCCGAAACGGAGATAAACGCCTCCACTGCGCTCGTTCATGTTTTAGGCTCTTGCCGGACAGGAGGGTCGAATGGGCGAATGGGACAAGCTGACAGCCGTCGTCGTCGCTCAGGATGACGAAAGGGCGCGGCCCGGCGTCGAGGCGCTCGCGCGCGCCGAAATCCGCTGCCGCGCAGTCGCGACCTTTCTCGATGTCGAACTCGTTCTATCTGAAATGCCGTTCGACCTGCTGCTCATCGAGGCAATAGGCGCAGACCCGGACCAGCTTTGGCACTTCCTGCATCGCCTGACCGAACATGCGAAGGTCGATCCGGTACGAGCTGTCGCTTCGGTCACCCTGGACGAGCTCGACATGGTCGCAGAGGGCCTGCTCGACATACCCTGCGAGATCCTGTGCAATCTCGACGAGGCGGAGTGGGCCGAAGCCCTGCTTCGCATCGCGCGAGCGCCGGCGCGCACCCTTCACGACAGCGGCACGTCGCACGCCTCGCGGCTGCTGCAGGTCCGCGGCGAGGTCGACCGTCTCGCGGCTGCGCTGCGCGAACTGACGGAAGATCAGAGCGCGACGCCACGATCGGACGCGGTAACGATCGAAGCAGTCAAGCAGGCGATCTGGGAGCGGCGCGCCCGCGACCGCTTCTTCGACAGCGAGCTCTTCGCCGATCCCGCCTGGGACATGCTGCTCGACCTGTTCCTCAGCCGCCTCGAGAACCGCTCGACCTGCGTCTCGAGCCTGTGCATCGCAGCGGCAACGCCGCCGACGACTGCGCTGCGCTGGATCGGCACGATGACCGACCAAGGCCTGTTCGAGCGTCATCCCGACCCCAACGACAAGAGGCGTCATTTCCTGCACCTCAGCAGGGACGCCGAGGCGGCGATGGCGGCCTATTTCGGCCTGCTCGCCGAACGCAGGAGCAGCTAGCCGCGATCTACTTCGGGTGTGAACCAGACCGGACACCCAGCTGCCGCAGCACGGCATCGCAGATGAATGCGCGTTCCTCGCAATCGGGCAGCGTCAGTACGAGCCGATAGGCCGGATGATCGATCGCCCAGCCTCGCATCGCCTCGTCGAACGCAGTCTGGCTCAATGCGACGGCGCCAGGCGGCGCGCGGCGTCCGACCGTCCAATTGGGGCCATGGCTTTGGCGCATGTGATCGACGAATGATGGATAGGTCACGAGCTTCGCTCCTGAAGAAGATGAGTGAGCAGCGTCACAGCAAGTTTCGCTCGCGCATGCTGGTGTAGCCCGTGCCGTTGCCGACGATCAGGTGGTCGTGCAGCCGCACGTCGACGGCGCGCAGCGCCCGGGCGAGCTCGCGGGTCACGGCGATGTCGGCCTTGCTCGGCGTGTGATCGCCGGATGGGTGGTTGTGGGCCAGAACGACGCCGACCGCGCCGGTCAGCAGCGCGCGCAGCAGGATGCTGCGCGTGCAGACGACCACGGTATCCGCGCCGCCGTCGAGATACAGCTCGTCGGCGACCTTGCCCTTGGCGTCGGGGAACAGCACGACAAGCCGCTCGTCAGCCCGCCGCCCGATCTCGAAGTTGAGATAGTCGACGACCTTGGGGATGTTATCGATCAGCGGCCGGTCGAACACCTGATGCCGCAGCGAGAGGGCAAGCAATGCTCGGATGCGCTCGAGATGCGCGACCACGGCGCGGTCGCGGCATAACATGGCCAAGACCCGGCTGTCGGCGGTGACGATCCAGCCAAGATCCCGGTTCGAAGCGAGCAACGCGTCGGCTGCAACTTCAGGCCGATCGGTTACCGGCGCGAGGATCTCGACCAGGAGCGCACGCTCCCTTCGCACCTCCGTCGGCACCGGTAGAGCTCCGTGCCCACCGCAAGCACCGTGATCTGCAGGATCGGCCAGCTCTCGGTGATGTAGGCATAGGCCGCCTGGATCAGCCTCGGGTCGGCCGCCTTGGCCAGATGCGCCATAACAATCACCAGCTGAAGCCCGGCCGTCACGATCGTCCAGCGCCGATTGGCGCGAAGCGCGACGCCCGTCAGCACGACCAGCAGCGTCAGATCGATCGCCAGGATGCCGACCTCGACCGTCTGAAACCGGACGTCCTTCGCCGGCGAGAGCGCGATGCTGAGCACCCAGGCTGTCAGAAAGGAACCGGCGACGAACCGCTCTGGCGCCCCACCCTTCCAGAATGCGAAGCCGCTGACCAACAGGAAATATGCCACGAAGAAAACGAGCAAGGGGTTGGGCATCGGCATCCGCTTTTCGGAACACGGTGGAGCGCCTTCGTCAACGATAGTTATGCAGCGACCGCGGCGGGGAAGTCGACGACTTCGCCAGTCGGCTTCTTGATGTCGGGGCAATCACCCGAGCAGCCCCAGCCGAGCTCAGGCAGGCCGGTGCTGGGCAGCATGCGGGCGAAATCGCGATGCGCCGCTTCGAGCACGAAGCTCGCTTCGACCGACAGCGCGGCGCCGCGGGCAAGCGCGGTCGCAGCAGCAGCGGCGCGGGGCTGGCCCTTGAAGGGCGGCTTGTCGCGCAGCTCGAGCGCAAGCGTCAGACTGCGAGCGGCCTGCAGCGCGGCCTCGTTTTGCGAGCGCTCGGCCGGCATGAACGCTTCGGACAGCTTCGTCGCTGCCTTGATTACATCGTGCATAGGATCTCCCTCCGCGAAGCTGGAGCTCGCGGTTGACTTGAGTTGAAAGGCTTGTGTTCAGTTTCGCCCGTTGATCAGGGACAGGAGGGTGTGCTGAAGCGACTGGGCGGATGCGAGCAACACGAACGCAGCGACGATCGCGATCACGGCCAGTGCCAATATCCCGTACAGGACCTCCCGGGCGGTGAAGGCGACATCCTCCCCCCATTGGGACGGGTGCCACCAGGGCTTGGAGGGAGCCCGCATGTCGAAAAGAGCACGCTCTTCCCGCAGCACTGGTCGCCCCCCGGCTTCGCGATCCACGCTTTCCGTAACGTCGGCGTCGATCGCTTGCTCAAATTCATCGGGCGACCGGGCGGTCCGGGCAAGGTCCCGCAATCTCGATCTAGAATCTCTAGAATGAGTCTGCCACGTGTCCAGGAGGCGAACAGCCTCGGGCCGCGACGGACCGCCAAGTGTTCGGCGGATCTCGGACATGTAAGTGTCGATCGTCGTCGGGCTGTAGTCGGACTGCGAGGCGATCCGCTTGCTCTCCGTGCCGTGCGTCTGCGCGAGACGAAGCAGCGCAATTTGCTGCTCGGAGAGAAGGGCGGTTCGTTCCCAGCGCATCTCGGTCATGGTAAATACAAGCTGAACAATCGCAACGGCTTGCCGTGCGAGGGTACCTGGCCGCTGCAGGCTCGCGCCGCGCTGATGAGCGTTCCTGAGCAATTTTGAAGTCGATGCGCCTCGATTTGCTCATCGCAGGCAGCGCAGCAGCGTTGGACGTCAGAGCCTCGACGCGTGCTGCGGCAGCCTATTGATCGTGAAAACTCACCGACGCCACCCGTTCATCGGAGCGGCAGATAACCTGCGTTATCGCGTCGCCGATGAAATGAGGTTTATTGGAGATGTCGATGCAGCGGGGCAGCAATGCAGGGACGTAGGGATCTCGAACTGGTCGCGCCGATCGCGCAACTGCGCGAAGCCATGGCTACGCTAGACGCGCTTGCTGCCGACGACGCCGACCGCCGGCGCCGGATCAATGGTGCGCTCTGCCATCTTCAGTTCGCGATTGACCTACTGGACGACGCGCAAATGGCCGATGCCATGCCGCTGGTTGCTGATCATGACACCGTCGAGCGCGTGCACGACGAACTCCAGCCCTAGCTGCGTCAGTCGCGCCTCCGTTTCCGTTCGGCAACCAGCCTGGCCAGCGGTCTCGACCCAGCCGCGCTCGGCCAGGGCCGTGAGGTAACGCGCTCGCGTCGCACTCGAGAAATCAGCATCGCTCGCCTGTGGCCTGTCCGCATCCGCCCGCGAGGCGGCTTGCGCGATGAACAGCTCGAGCATGATGCTCCATGCCGGACTGGCGAAGAGCGCTGGGTCAAACACGTCGCTCAGCAACTGGTTCGCGCGCTGCCAGGCCTGAGCCACACGGAGCCGAGCAGCATCGTCTCCTGCGACGGCTCCCGCCTGATCGGCGGGAAACACGCCAGATTGGAAAGCAAGCGCATCCATCGCCGGCCGGAAGTCCCTCTCCTCTCGCGACTTCTTGTTCAACTCATCCTCCATGCACCACAGTCAGGCGACCTTACGGACTGAAAGCTATTGCGTCTTCGAGCGTCGAGCAAATCAAAAGGCCGTAACCTTTTGTAAGGCATGGAATTTTAGGCTCCTCGGGCCGGCAGGCAGGCTCCGCTGCAACATCATGCGCGATCAAATCGGGGCGCCCGCAATGGTGCCGAGAAGCGGTTCGGGACTTGCTGATAGGCGGCTCAAAGCTGCTGCACTGGACTAGTTCCCTCGCCGCGCGATGAACCTCGACCCAAACGGCAGCTAGGTGTCGCCCCAACAAAACTATCATTTCCCATCAGCCGACTAGGAATATGTAGCACTCTCAAATGCCGGCATTCGCATCGGCTGTCCAAGGGGTCATCATGAAGCACCTTCTCTTTGCCGGAACCGCGCTCGTTCTTTCCACGCCAGCCATCGCGCAGGAAGTGTCTTCCCCGGCCGGCACTGACATCGTGGTCACCGGCTCACGCGTCGGCGAGCGCACCGTCACCACCTCGCCCGTCCCGATCGACAGCCTGCGCGGCGAGGAAATCCGCGAGTCCGGCTATCAGGAGACCACTGAGATCCTGCGACAGCTCGCGCCGTCCTTCGCCTTTGCGACCCCGACCACGCCGGATGGCAACACGCACATCCACTCCGCTTCGCTTCGCGGTTTGTCGCCGGACGAGACCCTGGTGCTGCTCAACGGCAAGCGGCTGCATACGGCCGCCTGGGTCAATACCGGCGGCACGATCGGCAAGGGGTCGACCCCGACCGACCTCAATCAAATCCCTGCGGCGGGGGTCGGGCGGATCGAAATCCTGCGCGACGGCGCGTCTGCCACCTATGGCTCGGACGCGATCGCCGGCGTGATCAACATCCTGCTTCGCACCGATACCGAGTTTCATGGGACCGCGAGCGCCGGCACGACCTATGACGGCGGCGGCGACACCTATGAATTCTCGCTCGGCGGCGGCGTGAAGCTGGGCGAGGACGGCTTCGTCAACCTGACCGGCTATTATCGCGATCACAAGGCGGCGAACCGCGCCGAGCCGGATACGCGGCAATTCTACTTCGGCATCGCGCCCAATGGTTCGCTGCAGCCGCTGTCCGCGCGCTATGGCGCGGGCACCGGCCTCAACCCGCCGGGCGGCGTCGCCGGCACCCGGCTCGACCCGCGTGACGCGAGCGTCGACCGCAACGTCTGGCGCTTCGCCGACCAGGGCGATGTCGAGGATTGGTCGCTCGTCGGCAATCTCGAAAAGCCGCTGGGCAATGTGACGCTCTACAGCTTCGGCGCCTATCGCGTGAGCAAAGCGCATTCCAACGCCTCGTTCCGCCGAGCGGGACAGGACGAGAATGTCCGCGCCATCTATCCGAACGGCTTCCTGCCGTTCATCAACACGGAGAGCACCGATTACAGCGCCGCCATCGGGCTGCGCGGCGAGATCGGCAGCTGGAAATGGGACCTTTCCAGCATCTATGGTGGCAACGCGATCGAGTATCGGACCGAGAATACGCTGAACGCCACGCTGGGCGCGGCCAGCCCGACCGCCTTCTACAATGGCGAATATGCCAATTCGCAGTGGACCACGAACCTCACCGTTTCGAACGCGTTCGATGTCGGGTTCGCGCGCCCGGTCGAGATCGCGTTCGGCGCCGAATATCGCCGTGACGGCTATCGGATCACGCGCGGTGAGCCGGCAAGCTATCAATATGGTCCGGCGCGCGTGCTCGACGGCCCCGGCACCGGCGCGATCCCGACGATCGGCAGCCAGGGCTTTGCCGGCATCCAGCCGGCCGACGAAGTCGATGTCAGCCGCCGCGCGATCGGCGCGTTCGTCGAACTCGCCGCCGAACCCATCGCCGGCTGGCAGGTGAACCTTGCCGGACGCTATGAGGATTACAGCGACTTCGGCGACACCTGGAACGGCCAGGCCTCGACCCGTGTCGAACTGCCCGCAGGCTTCGCTTTGCGCGGATCGATCGGCACCGGCTTCCACGCCCCGGCGCTTGCCCAGCAATATTTCAGCTCGACCAGCAGCCGCACGATCGTCAACAACACGACCGGCTTTCCCGAATTCGTGCTGGTGCGGACCGCGCCAGTCGGCTCAGCGCTGGCCCAGGCGCTTGGCGCACAACCGCTCAAGCCTGAAACATCGGTCAACTACGGCGGCGGCGTCACTTTCGCGAGCGGCGGGTTCACCGCGTCGGCCGATTATTATCACATCGATATCGACGATCGCATCACGCTCTCGTCCAACTATGTCGATGCCGCGGGCAGCCGCCGCCTGCGCGACTATCTCACCGGCCTCGGCATCCCCGGCGTGACCAGCGTGCGTTATTTCACCAACGCGGTGGACTCGCGCACCCAGGGGCTCGACATCACCGCTGCCTGGCGCGGATCGATCGGCGGACTGGGCGAACTGAGGTTGAGCGCGGCCTACAACTACAACGAGACCCGCCTGCGCCGCGTGTCGGCCACGCCGTCGCAGATCACCGCGCTCGGCATCACCACGCCGCTGTTCGACGTCAACGAGCGGACGCGCTTCGAATATGGCCAGCCGCGCGACAAGATCGCGCTAGGCGCAAACTGGAACGTCGGCCCCTTCACGCTCGACGCACGCACGACGCGCTATGGCAAAGTCGAGCAGGTGGCGCTGACGAACCAGTCGGCCGCCAACGTCGCGCTGATCGCGCAGGGCAACACGCCGTTCCGCACGCAGCCGACCGAATCGGGCGCGGCTGGCAATGTCGATGTGATTCAGCAGCTACGCCCGCAATGGGTGACCGACTTCAGCTTTACCGGTCATGTCAACCGGCACCTCGATGTGACGTTCGGCGCCAACAACATCTTCAACGTCTACCCGACGCAGAACATCCGATCGACGCCTGCGCTAACTGGGGCGGACACATTCGGCGCCTTCCCGTATAGCGAGTTCTCGCCCGCCGGCTTCAGCGGCGCATTCTATTACGTCCGCGCGGGGGTGCGCTTCTGATGACCCAGCCGATCCTGTCCCGACGCGAATGGCTGGCGCTCAGTGCGGCGACCACTGCGCTGGCTACCGCGCCGGGCGCGGTCGGTCAGACGGCGGCGGCACGCGCGCGCCTCTCGCTTAATGAGAATGCATGGGGCCCGTCTGCGCGTGTCGCACCGGCGATTGCGCGAGCGGCGAGCGGGATCGAGCGCTATGTCGATCAGAGCGAGGTCGATGCGCTCACCCGCCAGATCGCGGCGATTGAACGGGTCGATCCTGCGCAGGTCGTGCTTGGCGAGGTGCTCGAGCCGCTCGGTCTGTTCCTCGCCCGGCAGCGCCCCGGCGGCGGCGAGATCGTCTATTCAGCGCCCGGCTACACGGCGCTGATCGATTCCGCCGCGCCGCTCGGCGGGCGGGGCGTGCCAGTGCCCTTGGATGCCAACCTGGAGAATGACCTGCCGGCGCTGACCCGCGCGATCACCGACCGCACGCTGGCGGTGTCACTGGTCAACCCGCACAACCCGTCGGGAACCGCAAACGAGACCCAGGCGCTGCACCGGTTCATCGAGGCCGCCGCCCAACGCACGCTGGTGGTGGTCGATGAAGCGTATCTTGAATATGACGCCTTCGCCGAGAAAACAGCCATCCCCCATGTCCGCGCTGGCCGCAACGTGCTGGTGTTCCGCACGCTCGCCAAGATCTACGGCCTGGCGGGCCTGTCGATCGGTTATGCCGTCGCGCCGCGCGCGTTGGCGGAAGGATTGCGCGCGGCCGGGATCGGATCGCCGCACAGCCTCAGCCGGCTCGCACTCGCCGCCGCAAGTAAAGCGCTGGCGGACCAGGCGCATGTCCGCACCGTGCGTCGGGCGACGCTGGCCGAGCGCGATAAGCTGAACCGTCTGATCGATCAGCGCGGCTGGCCCCGGACCGATAGCCGGGCGAACTTCGTTTTCTTCAAGCCGCCGCAGGCAGCGCAACTGCGTGACCGCCTGCGTGCCGACGGGATCGATATCGCGCGACCGTTTCCGCCACTGACGGACTGGCTGCGGATCACGATCGGTCGACCGCAGGAAAATGCCCGTGTCCTCGCAATACTGCGCCGGTGGCGGTGAGCACCCTCTTTGATGGGCCCTATTTGCGCCGCTGCGCGCTTTGCTCGGCGCTACTTGCTCGAAGCTCAATAGCTTGACTGCGGAGGGCAGTGGTTCGGCAGACCACTCAAGTTGCGGCACAGCATGCATGCGGCCCAAATCAGCCGCGCCCTTCTCGCCTTCATGCCCCACCTATCCACCCACGCGCCGATCCTGCGAAGGCAACAATCCGGGCCAGCAAATGCCACGAGAAACTTGCCGGCTGCGCCCCCGCCTTCCACCGGCAGGAAGACCGCCACCTGCCAGAAATGTGCGACGACTGTGCACGGAGTGCGACGACCGCGCCATCCGCCCGACACCCGCGTTCCAACTCGCCGATCATCGGTTCGTGGCTTGACGGGAATTGCTTCGCGGCACCCGCACATGCCATCATCGTCACCCATTGCATTGGGAGTGCCAAGTGATCAGCAGCCGGACGCGGACATGGGGGTTGCAGGCTCGGCCTCTGCGCCCGGCCCTCAGACGCCGTCTCGCCATCAAGGCGCATCCGATGGGTGCCGGTCCTGGTGCTCCAGGCACGGCAGCGGCGCCGCGCCGCCTGGCATTTCTCGTTGCGGCGACGTTCGTGGCAGCCTGTTCAGCGCCGACCAGCCCGACACTCGACGCGTCTGCGACGCCGCAGCCCAACGGAAGCGCGACTGACGATGGGAGCTATCTGCGTCAGATTGATCCGCTCGGCGGCCAGTGGCGGGTCATCCGTATCGGCAATGATGACTTCACGCCGTTCAAGGCGTGGATCGACTTCAGCGCAGGCGGCTTCCTCAATCACTCAGCGGGGTGCGGGGGCGGCTTCCCGGCCTTCTATCAGCTTAGCGGCGAGCGCTTTGCGCTAAACCGGCTGGAGCTGATCCGTATCGGCAAATGCACTGGCGCGGAGGCTGCGGTCCGTCAGTCCGCCGCGGCGAGCGAACGGCGCCTCGCCAGCTTCCTCGATCGCACCGTGGCATGGCGGCAACCCGACGAGCATATGCTGATCCTGACCGACCCCGACGGCACGGTCGCACTTCTCAAGCGGCCGGTCGAGCCGCACCCGGAGCTTGCCGGCCGATGGTTGATCGAAGCCATCGGGGGCAAGCGGCTTGTCACGGAGCGCCGGCCTGCGACCCTGACGATCACGCGAGGATCAATCGGCGCGTCGGCCGACTGCAACGGCATGGGCACGAGCTTCGAACGCCCCGCCCCCGGCCGGATCACGATCAAGGGCCCGGTCGTCTCGACCGCGATGGGCTGCCCGCCCGAGGACGCAGCCGAAGATGCATCCATCGCAAAAGCCATCACGTCGCTGACCGGCTATCGCATGCAGAACGAGCGCGTGGTTTTCACCGGCGGGCCAGGCATGACCCTGCGTCGTCCCGCGCCAGCCGACCGCCGGCTCGAGGGTGAATATGAAGCGTGCGGCAATACGCTGCTCGGTGCCTATCACGAAGGGCCGGTCACCCTGACGATCGACCAGGCCGCGATGCGCGACAATGCAGGGTGTACGGCGCGGTACGCGGCTGAGGGGCCGTCGCTGACCCTGCGACTTGCGGAGACAAAGGCGTGTTCGAGCCTCGCCGCCGCCTATCGACCCGGCGAGCCCGTCGGCATCGGCGGCGGAATCTCGACTTTGGCCGTCGCGCGGCCCGATGGCTTCGCGTTCGACGAACAAGGCCGCCTGATCCTGCGTACGAGCCGCGGCCTGCTGGGCATGTGCCGGAAGGGCGCCCCACGACCGTTCGGCAGCTGATCGTCGCCCTTTGAGCGACCGTCACGATCTCGCCGCGCCGACACTTCCTCCGCCGACGCCTGAATGCACCTGATATCGCGAGCGTCACGAGGATCCAGAAGCTCCAGGTCGCGACGAACGGTCCCGGCCGAAATTCGTCCTCCACCCCAATTTGAAACGGAACCGACGTGCTTGGATTATCGGCCAGGAAGGGCGCCGGCCACCCCGCGACCGCGCGCGGTTTCCAGTTAAGTTCCCAAGGTCCTTCGGAGCCGTACATCGCGCGCTCGTCCGTTGACGGTTGGATCGCCACTGACGCCAATGTCAGCAAGAAGGCGATCAGCAAGAACGCAATGTATCTAACCATGAAGGGCTCCATATCGCTTCCGTCGCGCAGCTCGGCTCCTTGAACGACAGCCGCGGTGCGCAAGGGATTGCGGGCAGTCCATAACAAGGTTGGTTGCTGTCGCACTCCGCCGATGTCGTGAAGCTGACCGCAGGGCCATTTTTCAATTTCGGGCGTTCAATCACTCACTGAAAACCGGAGACCCACATGCCCAGAACGCCGATTGCGCCAGAGACTCCATCTGCAAACGATGCCGGCAACGCGCCTGCCGATGTCTCCGCCGACGCCGCAGTGCCGAGCAACGGCAAGACAGCGCTGACCGACGCCTTTCGAGAGCATTTCGCTGGCGATGCGCCGATCACGGACAAGGCGCGGAACTTCGCCAAGGCGCGTCCCTGGACCAGCGCCGCGCTGGTTGGTGTCGCTGCGCTCGCCCTGCTGAACACGCTGCGCGGTCGGCGCTGATCCAGGTGGAGACACCATTATGAGCGAAGCAAGTTGGGGCGGGGATACGCAGACCAATCATATCGACTGGCGGATGAGCGCGGCCCTCGAAAATGTCCCTCGGGGCAAAAGCGAGGTCGCTGAAGTGACCAGCCTCGCATCGGCGGTCGCCGAATGGGGGCGGCTGGACGCTGCCCATCAGGAAGTCGCGGTCCTTACGCCCGAGCGCCCATTGGTTCTGAACGGGACCACGCACGCATCGCTGGAAGGCGACGCGATCGCAGAGTTGGTTGCACTTCTCCCCTCCCATGCGGCGGAACCCCCGCCTGACAGCGCAGCGTGACTGACAAGGAGGTTGGCGAATGAACCGGAAAGAGCGGCGGGCGCTGGTCGCGCGTACCGAGGGGCGAAAGCGCCGCACCTGCGCATGTTGCGCACCCGGCAACGCCGCCCATGCGGATGGATCTGCAGCCGTCGACGCGGCGATGGCCGCGCGAACGAACACGCCACCATTGCGAAGTGACGGTGGAACCGGTGCCGCGCTCAGGGATTCCAAAGGGCTGAGGGAGACCCATGATGGCGGACGACAAGCTGAATAACGGCAGCCCTGACCGGGATCGCATCAGCCTGTCCGAGGACTATGAAGTGCGTGACTGGACCCAAAGCCTCGGCGTCAGCGAGGAACGGCTTCGCGAAGCCGTGCAAGCGGTCGGAAATTCGGCAGACAAGGTGCGCGAGTATCTAAATCGGTGATGAAACGCCTGTGATAGCGAGCGTCCGGCCCCGCCGGCGGCCGGGTGCTCGCCATCACCTTCAGCTTGGCGCCTCGTCTCCCGCCGTGCCGCAATCGATCCCCAATTGCTGCAGGGCCTCCTGAAGCTGACTGCTCGAATAGGGGCGCGTGAGGATCCTGGTGCAACGATCGCCGGAAAACTGGCTCCGGAGTTGTCCAGCGCGATCTTCCGACACGATGACCAATCCAAGCTGCTGATGTAGCGCGCGTAACTCGCGCGCAAGCGCGTCGCCTCGGTAATCAGCAAGGCTGTCGTCGACCACCACGGCATCATATCGACCTTGCGCTGCGCGCACCTTGCTCAAGGCTTCGGCGCCCGTTCCAGCTTGCTCGACCCTGAACCCGATCCCGCCCAGCGCCTCGGCTGCCAGCATGCGCACGGTCGAATCCGCTTCCGCGATCAATACGCATTCGGTGCTTCCACCGTCGAGCATGTCGCGGATCTTCCGCGCCAGCGCCTCGTAGGTGAAGGGCTTGTTGATGATCTCGACGCCGGGATCGAGCCGCCCGGCATGAACGATCGCATTGCGGGTATAGCCGGAGGTGTAGAGCACTCGCAGATCCGACTGCTGCAGTCGTGCCGCTTCGGCGAGCTCGCGTCCGGTCATGCCCGGCATCACGACATCGGTGAACAGGAGATCGATCGGCCCTTCCTGCCGCTCGAGCAGGCGCAAGGCCGAAGCACCGTCATGCGCCTCGAGCACACGATAGCCGAGCTCGCGAAGACATTCGACGGTATAGGCTCGCACATCGTCGTCGTCCTCGACGACGAGAATGGTCTCTTCGCGGCGACTCCCCTCCAGGCCCTGGGTGATGACGGCCGGCTCCTCGTCCATCGACGGCTCGCGCAGCAGGCGAGGCAGGTAGATCTTGATCGTCGTCCCCTCGCCCGGCTCGGAATAGATCTTCACATGGCCGCCGGATTGCTTGACGAACCCGTAGATCATCGACAGCCCGAGCCCGCTTCCCTTGCCGACTTCCTTGGTGGTGAAGAAGGGCTCGAAGGCGCGCTCGATGACTTCGCGCGACATCCCGGCCCCGGTGTCGGTGACCGCGATCATGACATAATGGCCGGGCGGCACCTCGGCCTGGCTGGCGGCATAGCCCTCGTCGAGCCGGACATTGGCCGTCTCGATGGTCAGGCGCCCACCATCGCTCATCGCATCCCGCGCGTTGACCGCGAGATTGAGGATGGCGCTCTCCAGCTGATTGGGATCGGCTTCGAGCCGCCACAGGCCAGGCGCCGCGATGATCTCGAGGCGGATATCCTCGCCGAGGGCACGCTGCAGCAAATCGGCCATGCCGTTGACGAGCTTGTCGGCATCGACCGGCTTGGGCGCGAGTGGCTGCCTGCGCGAGAATGCCAGCAGACGCTGGGTAAGCGCGGCAGCGCGCTCCGCGCCTTTCAGCGCATTGTCGAGCGAGCGAAGCGTCCGCGCGTCCTGCACGCCTGCTGCCTCGAGGGCACGGCGGGCCATGTCGATGTTGCCGGTCACCACGGTGAGCAGATTGTTGAAATCGTGCGCGATGCCCCCGGTCAACTGGCCGACTGCTTCCATCTTCTGCGCCTGGCGCAGCGCCTCCTCGGCCTCGCCGCGGCGGGCGACCTCCTCGGCGACGCGTTCCTCGAGCCGATCGTTCAGCGCGCGAAGTTCAGCCTCCGCCGCCTTGCTGCTGGTGAGATTGATGACGGTGCCGATGAAGCGCACCGCATGGCCGTTCTCGAAGACGGCCTTGCCCTTCGCGCCGACCCACCGCTCCACGCCATCGGCCAGACCAACCGTGCGATATTCGATATCGTAGGAGCCGGGCGCCGAGGGATCGAGCGCAGCCTGGACGGCCGCATGGGCGCGATCACGATCGTCGGGATGGATGCCGGCGAGGAAACTGCCTTCATAAGTGACGTCCGCCTCGGCCGGTAGCCCGAACAGCGCCTTGCAGCGTACGTCCCAGCGCAGCTCCCCGGTATCCGGGTGAAAATCCCAGGTTCCGATATCGGCCGCCTCGTTCGCGAGCCTCAGCCGGTCCTCGCTACTCGCGAGCTCGCCTTCGGCCGCACGGCGCTGCTCGAGCTCATGCGCCACGGCCTGGTACAGCCGCGCATTGTCGATCGCGACCGCCGCCTCGCCAGCCAGCCCTTCGAGGCCGCGCTCGGATCGTTCGTCGAACACGCCGACCTCGGCATGACCGAAGAACAATCCCCCGATCACGTCTCCGGTACGTGAAATTACCGGCACCGCCAGATAGCTGCGGACCGGGAGATGGCCTTCCGGCATGCCGTGATGCGGTGCCATCTTGCCGTATCGCGAATCCCTGGTGATATCGTCCGAACGCACGATTCCCGCGCCGGCGAAGGTCGGGCCGAAGACGTCGGTGTTCCGCGGCATCGGAAACTTCGAAAACGCCTCGAGA
Organism: Sphingomonas tagetis; assembly: GCF_024211275.1. Classification (GTDB taxonomy): domain Bacteria; phylum Pseudomonadota; class Alphaproteobacteria; order Sphingomonadales; family Sphingomonadaceae; genus Sphingomonas; species Sphingomonas tagetis. The sequence continues at coordinate 313,130 of NZ_JAMLDX010000004.1, read as the reverse complement.
GGCACGCCCGACAGGGTGTAGAGCATATAGCTCTCGCCGGCGGGGTTCAGCACATTGTAGAAGAACGCGCCGAACTGCGCGCCGGTCAATTCCACGCCGGCATCGGTCACGATCTGCACGAGCTGCTGGAGATCGTTCTCGACGGCCAGTGCCGAGCCGGCGCGATTGAGGATTTCGAGACCGCGACGCTCCTCGCGAATGCGGTCCTCGGCGGCGCGCTGGGTCGATCGGTCCCGCAACACCTTGGTGTAGCCGGCGACATCGCCGGCGGCGTTCCGGATGGCGGTCAGCTCACCCGATGCCCAGACGCGGCTGCCATCCTTGCGCAGCCGCCAGCCTTCCTCGCCGCCGCCGCGGCCGATCGTCCGAGCATCGCGCATCTCGGCTGCAATCGCGTCTGCGCCCTCGGCAAAGATCGGCGCAAGCGTCTGTCCGAGCATCTCGGCCTGGCTCCAGCCCAGGATACGCCGCGCGCCCTCGCTCCAGCTCGTGATCCGCCCTTCGGGATCCGTTGTGATGATCGCCGTATCCACGGCACTGTCGACGATCTGCTGCCATTGGGAAGCACTGATCCCGACCGATGAGCTCTCTTCGCTCACATTCCCCCCATCCTACGCGTTCAGGCTGCCCTGAACGGTCTCCGGATCAAATTGTTTCGGCACCGAGCGGTAGTCAGCCGAAGCGTGCGAGGCAGCCGCGGCGGATCGGGCGCGGGCTGATGCGGGTCCACGACATGTGCGAAACGTCAACCCGATCGGATGTTCCGACACTCAGGCCCGACCGCGTTGGTGGCTTCCACGGACCTTCGCCCTCTTCCGGCTGCTCATGGGCACGCAACGCCCGGGCACGCCGACCTTCCAAGCATCACGATCTTGGCAATCCCTGCTTCGACGCGGCTGAGGCGTCTGCTGGCGTCACCCTTTCGGTGTGACCCAAACCGATACCGGCACGACCACTTTCCCCGGCGCTGGCTTGCCGATGTCCACCCGGTCGGCCTTGACCAGTTCGCCGGTCTCGAGATTGAACGATGCCCAGGGCTTGGGCATGCGCCCGAACGACATCTTCTGGATCGGCTGACCGGTGGTCGAGTTCATGATGGTGGCGATGATCGGCATGCGGCGCCTCTTCCATCGTCCCGCCAGCCTGTCTACCGCCGCGACGGAGATTGCTGTGGACGACCGTATGACGGCTTCGAACCCGCCAGCCGGCGCCCGCAGGCAGATCAGGCCAGTGTCAGATACAGCTCCGCCTCGATCAGCCGATCGGCGCCGACCCGCCGCCATTTCGCAGTGTAGATCCCACTCGACAGGACAATCCCATCGGGGTCGGTACCACGCCACGCCCCTTGTTCGAATGCGATCGGCTCCACCGTCGACAGCGTGACCGCCTCCGTGCTGCGGACGTAGGTCGTGCGCACGCGTGCAGCAAATTCGTTCTTCCAGGCAGTCAGCTGCGCCTTTCGTCCCGCGAGCAGCGCGCTGTCGGTTCCGGCCACCAGCACCGTGCCCGGCGTAAGGACGTCACCGATCGCCGGCAGGTCGGCGTCGGCCAGCGCCTGGTTGAACCGGGCACGTTGCATGCGGATGGCAAGTTCAGGCGGCGTATCCATGCTGGGCCGTTACATCAGCTCGGCCCAGCTGCCGAGGCCCCTAAGCTGCGTAACTGTGTTCGCGCCGGACCACGCTTCGGCGTTCGCGTAGAGCGGCGGTGCCACATCCCCTCAGGCTAAACGCTCATTCCCCTCACCCCGGCGCCTTTCCCCGCAAGGACCACGCCCCTGTCATCCCTGTGCCACGATCGGACGCGCCAGCCTCACCTCGTCGAGCAACCGCTCGACCTCAGCCACCTCCCGCGAAGTACCGGACGGCGCGATCGACCAGTTGCAGTGAACGTGCGTGGACGAGCCGTACAGCTTTATCGGCCCCACGACCGCGCGCCAGCGGCGCTGCGTGCCCCCAGCTCGTTTCATCAACTGACTGACCAGCAGGTCCTCAAGCTTGCTTGCAATCACCTCGCCAATAGGCGCGAGCCATGATGCACCTCAAGCCACATCGAGCAGTTCACCTCGGGGCACTTCCTGCAATCAGCTTCCTCATTTCGACCTCGATGCCCGCGTGCCTGCCATGACGGCGGCCGCGCGTCTCTCGGCATGTCGCATCCCTCAAGACCCGAGTGCGTTGAACCGCTATGGCTGAAACGATGATCATCGCATGTCCGAACTGCGCCACGGCCAACCGCGTGCCGGACGAACGTCTCGGCGAAGGTACTTGCGGCCGGTGCAAGAGTGCCTTGTTCACCGGCGCACCGGTAGAACTCGATGGCAGCAGTTTCGAGGCCCATGCCACCAAGTCCGACATCCCGCTGCTCATCGATTTCTGGGCGGGCTGGTGCGGCCCCTGTCGGCAAATGGCGCCGTGGTTCGCCGCGGCAGCGAAGGAGCTCGAGCCAAGGCTCCGACTTGGCAAGCTCGATACCGAAGCGCAGTCGGCTATCGCCGCACGCTACCAGGTTCAGTCGATCCCGACGGTCATCGTGCTCTCGAAAGGCCGCGAGATTGGCCGACAGATGGGAGCGATGCCGCAAAGTGCGCTTGTGCAATGGGCGCGCCGGGTTGTCGGAGGGGCCTAATCGAGATCATCAGTCCCGGCATCGACCGCCGCCAAGCTAGTGGAAATCGTGGCTACGGACCTTGATCATCTCCCCCTCGCCCTTCTCCTCGGCCGATATCGGATAATAGAGATCGCGCGGTCGCCAGCCCGATTCACCACGGTCGGGCGCGCCGGGATGTGTCGCGCCATCGCCTCGCCCGAATGCGATCGGCAAGTCCATCCGCCCGACCGAACACAGCATCTCGTCGCGATCGACCACGCGGTCGATGATCACATGGATGACCTGCCCCTCCTTCTGCACGCGCCCGCGCAGCGAGACCATCGAGGCGGACATCACCGTCCGACGCTGCGCCTCAAACCGATCGGGCCACAGGATGCCGTTCGCCACGCCGCTCTCGTCCTCGATCGTGATGAACAACACGCCGCGCGCCGAACCAGGCCGCTGGCGCACGAGGATCACGCCAGCGACCTCGACATGGCGACCATCGCGGATGCCCGCGAGATCAGCGCAGCGCACCACGCCTTCCCGCGCCAGCGACTGGCGCAGGAACTGAAGCGGGTGCGCGCGCAACGACAGCTGGAGCGAGCGATAGTCCTCGACGACCTCGCGCCCATCCGACAGCGGCTGCAACGTCACCAGTGGCTCGGCGCCCTCGGGCGAGAATCCGCCTTCGCGCGCGTCGGCCGCGGCGAACAAGGGCAGCGGCGCTTCACCCAGCCCCTTCACTTTCCACAGGCCCTGCCGACGATCATGCGCGATGCAATGGAAGGCGTCGGCCTCGGCCAGCCGCTCGATCGCGGCGCGCGGCACGCCGGCGCGCCGCCAAACCTCCTCGACGCTCTCGAACGGGCTGTCGCCGCGAACAGCCGCAATGGCGGCGCCATGAATATTGGCAAGGCCCCGCACCTGCCGGAAACCCAGCCGCACGGCGAGATACCGCCCGCTGCCTGGCTCGAGCGCACAATCCCAATGGCTGTGATTGATCGACACCGGCCGCACTTCGACGCCGTGGTCGCGGGCATCCCGCACGATCTGCGCAGGCGCGTAGAAGCCCATCGGCTGGGCATTGAGCAACGCCGCGCAGAACACGTCCGGATGATGATGCTTCATCCAGCACGAGGCGTAGGCGATCTTGGCGAACGAAGCGGCATGGCTCTCGGGAAAGCCGTAACTGCCGAACCCCTCGATCTGTTTGAAGGTTCGCTCGGCGAAGTCACGCGGATAACCGCGGCTGACCATGCCTTCGACCAGCTTGTCGTAGAAGTGGCTGACGCCGCCGGTGAGCTTGAAGGTGGCCATCGCGCGGCGCAACTGGTCGGCCTCGGCCGGCGTGAACCCAGCGCCGACGATCGCCACCTTCATCGCCTGTTCCTGGAAGAGCGGCACGCCGAGCGTCTTCTCCAGCACCGCGCGCAGCTCGGGTTTGGGATAGACCGGCTGCTCCTTGCCTTCACGGCGGCGAAGATAGGGATGCACCATGTCGCCCTGGATCGGTCCGGGGCGCACGATCGCGACCTCGATCACGAGATCGTAGAAGCGCGTGGGCTTCATGCGCGGCAACATCGACATCTGCGCGCGGCTCTCGATCTGGAAAACGCCGAGCGTGTCCGCCTTCTGAATCATCTTGTAGACCTCAGGATCATCGTCCTGCAGATCGGCCATGCCGACCCGAATGCCCTTGGCCTCCTCGAGCAGGTTGAAGGCACGGTTCATACACCCGAGCATCCCGAGTCCGAGCACATCGACCTTCATGAAGTTCAGGCGATCGATATCGTCCTTGTCCCATTCGATGATCTGCCTGTCTTCCATGCGCGCGGGCTCGATCGGAACGAGATCGTCGAGCCGGTCCTGCGTCAGCACGAACCCGCCGGGATGCTGCGAAAGGTGTCGCGGCGTTCCGATCAGCTGGCGCGCCAGCCGCAGCGTCAGCTGCAGGCGGTGGTCTTGCGCGTTGAGGTTCAGGCTCTCGACCGCCTCGTCCGAGATGCCGTCCATCGACCAGCCCCAGACAAGCCCGGTCAGCATCTTGGTAAGGTCGCGGGGCAGCCCCAGCGCCTTGCCGACCTCGGCGACCGCGCCGCGCGTGCGGTAGCGCGTCACGACGGCGGTCAGTGCTGAGTGCGTCCGGCCATAGGTCTCATAGATCCACTGGATGATCTCCTCGCGCCGCTCATGCTCGAAATCGACGTCGATGTCGGGCGGCTCCTTGCGCTCGCCCGACACGAAACGCTCGAACAATAGCTCGTGCTGGACCGGATCGATCGAGGTTATGCCGAGCAGGAAGCAGACGCAGCTGTTCGCAGCCGAACCACGCCCCTGGCACAAGATGCCGCGTCGCCGGCTTTCGGCGACGATCGAGCGAACCGTAAGGAAGTACGGCGCATAGCCAAGCTCGCCGATGAGCTTGAGCTCATGCGCGATCTGGTCGGTATAGGCATCCGGCATGCCGTCGGGCCATTTCGCCTCGGCCGCCTGGTAAGTGAGTTCGGACAGCGCCTGCTGCGCGGTATTGCCCGCCATCACCTGCTCATAGGGATATTGGTATTGGATCTGGCCAAGGCCGAACCGGCATTGCGACGCGATGTCCGCGCTCGCCCGGATCGCGTCCGGGAAAGCGGCGAACCGCCGCTCCATCTCGGCTGGGCTCTTGAGATGGCGATCCATGAACCGCTCGCGCTTGAAACCGAGCGCATCGACGGTGGTCCGCTCGCGGATCGCGGTGACGACGTCCTGCAGCGGCCGCGCCTCGGACGAATGATAGAGCACGTCGCCCGTCGCGACCGAACGAACCCCCGCCGCCCGCGCCAGCGCGTCGAGCGCATGCAGCCGCGCCTGATCATCGGGCCGCCGACGCAACGACAGCGCACAATAGGCGTGCGCGCCGAAGCAGGTTGCGAGGTCCGCCAGCTGAGCCGTCGTCTCGGTATCGGCGACATCGGGCAGCAGGATCGCGATCAGCCCATCGGCGTGATCTACGATGTTGCGCCAGTCGAGCAGACAATGTCCTTTGCCGCCGCGCGCCTTGCCGACCGACAGCAGGCGCGTGAGCCTCGACCAGGCCGGCCGATCCGTTGGATAGAGCAGCAATGCTCGCCCATCGATCGTTTCGACCCGCGCGCCGGGGATCATCCGCACGCCGGCCGCCTTCTCGCCATCCCAGCCGCGCACCACCCCGGCGACGCTGTTCCAGTCGGCAAGACCAAGCGAATGATGGCCGAGAAGCCTGGCCGCGGCGAACAGTTCCTCCGGCGAGCTCGCGCCGCGCAGGAACGAGAAATGGCTGGTGACCTGCAGCTCGACATAGGTCGCCGGGGCGGCGGCCATCAGCCGAACACCCCATGAAGATACCAGCTCAGATCGCCGGTCTCGGGTTCGACCCCGTCACCGCGCCGGAACAGCCAGAAACGCTGGCCGTCCTCGACCTCGACCCGAAAATAATCGCGCACTGCCCAAAGCTCGTTCGAGCGCCGCCACCATTCGCCATGGATGCGCTCGGGCCCATCGCCGGCGACAACGCGGTACGGCTTGCCGCGCCACGTGAACCGGCGGGGCGGATGGTCGGGGAGCAGCGCCATGACCTGGGTGAGCATTTCAGGCCGTCGCAGCAGCCGCGCCGGCCGCGTCCAGCGCGGCCAGCCGGCGGGCACCTCGAGCGGGCCGACCCGTCTGACCGCGCGCTCGGGTACATCGCTCTGCTCGAGCCCGAGCCGGAACACCGCCTCCTCCCCCGCTCGCCCGGCCAGCTGATCGATCGCGGGCGCGAGGTCAGCCGCTTCGTCTTTGACAGCGAGCAGCGTCCCCGTGTTGATCGCGCCGAGCGGCTCGCTGCGCGGCACGACCAGCCGCATGGCCTCGATGCCAAGGCCAGGATCGATGCGTTCGATCTTGAGCGCGAACATCCGGACGAGACGCTTGGGATCGCGCGTCGCGCGCGACGCCCCGATCGCGATCCGCTGATCAGCGCCATCGACGCGACTGGCGATCAGCAAGGCGGTGCGCACGCCAAGCCCGCGCTCGACCAGCACCGCCACCAGATCATCAACCAGGTCGGTGATCACCTGCGCGATGCTCTCTGCGGTACCGATCGGCTCAAGCAGTCGCCGGATCGCTTCGGGCGCTTCGACCGGAACGACCGGCACGATCGGCTCGGCCACGCGGCCAAGCGCCTGATCGAGCCGCGTCATCGTCTTCATCCCCAACCGCCGCGCGAGGGGAGCGCGTGGCATGGAATAGAGGTCGCCGATGCGATCGAGCCCGAAGCGCGCCGCCGCATTCAGCGCCTCGCTCTCCAGTCGAAGCGCTGCAACCGGGAGCGAGGCAAGTGCCTGCGCTTCCTCGGCTGGCTGAAGCCGCACGATCGGCTGCCCACTATAGCGCGCCAGTGCATGCGCCGCGCCCGGCGTGCGCGCGATCGCGATCCGCGCCGTGAAGCCGAGGCGCGCCAGAAACGCCAGCACGCGCCGGCAAAAGCGCACCTCGCCGCCGAACAAATGCGTGGCACCCGTGACGTCGAGCAGCAAGCCGTCATTGCCGGCACGGCACGCCGTCGGCGTCCAATGCGCGACCGCGTGAAGCGCCAATCGATCGAGCCAGGCGAGATCTGCTTCCGGTTCGGCATCGCGCACGTCGAGATCGCCAACCAGCGCGCGCGCATGCGCTGCCGCCATGCCCGGCACCAGACCGAGGCCGAGCGCCACCGGGCACGCGGCGAAGATCGTATCGCGTTGGCCGACCCGCTCGATCAGCACCAATGGTCGCGCGACTTGCGCTACGAAGCCGACATGCGTCGGACTGGCGGCGCCGCCACCTTCGTCGGGGCGCATTGCGCGAAACGGATGTTCGACCGCCTCGGACCGGCGACCGAGCATTCGCATCGGCGGACGCTGATGCGCCGGCAGCGTGGCGATCTGCTGCGCGACCTGCGCCTTGGTCAGCGCCGCATCCTGCGCCCAGCGCGCACCCGGGCGCCAGCCACCGCCGCGCGGCACCGAGCAGGCGCCGGGTCGTCAACCGGCTGTGCGAGCGCCCGTACCGGCGCGGCGCGCTCAGGCCGCGCGCGCGGCCGCTCCACCCGCCGCAGCCGCTCGCAGGCGAGCTGGGGGAGGTAGAGCGAGGCGACCCTGGTCATCGCAGGCCTCGAGCAACAAGGAGAAGGGTTTACCGCCGCGCTGGCGGACGAGATCGACCGACCAGCAGGCGCGGCCGACGCCGGGATGCGACAGCGGCACCGAGGGCGCGCAACCGATCCGCCAGCGCGTCGCGGCGAGCGATGGCATATCAAGCGGGTCGCGCGCCGCGCGCCGCCAGCGGCGCAATAGCAGGAGCGGCGTGCTCCGATCAGCCGCGGCAAGCTGTAGGCGCCGCGTCGCAGTCTGATCGGCGACCTTTACCTCGGTGATCACCGCCGCGAAGCTGCCATCGCGTAGTGCATCTTCTGCGAGCGCGAGCGCCATGACATCGTCCCGCGCCTGGACGTAGAGCAGGCGATCCGGGCCGAGCCCGGACTGCTCAAGACCCGGCGCATAGAGATCGAACTGGGTCAGGATCCAGACCGCGCTCGCCCCGGGGCGACCCGCGAAGCGAGCGCCCAGCCCGGCGATGAACAGCGTCGCCGCCGCGTCATCGCCAAGCGTCGGCGACGCCGCCGCGACCTCGTGCATCGCCGGCCGATCGAGTCCGCCGCCTGCCAACCTACCGTCCAGCGCTTCGATCCCGAACGGCAGAACATTAGGGGGACGCCCTTCCCCTTCGACGCCGGCGACCTGCGCGCGCAACTCGGCAAGAACGCGAGCGCGATCGGGCGACAGAAGGTTGGACAAGGCGGACATCACACGGCATCGACTCAAATGTTCTCTTAATGTTCCGCTGATCGGTGAGATTCGTCAAGCCGGGTCGAGACGGTGGGGCCGTTCGATTTCGTGTGTCCAATGAAACGAACGCTGACGTGCCGCGCTTGAGCACCATCACAATTCGAGGTCATCATGCTTGAACATGTCCCCGCCTGGCTTGGGCGCTTGCTGCAGGATCGCCGCGCCGGCCATGACCAGCTGGTCGCCGCCGACGCCGAGATCCGCCTCGGCGCGGACACGTTCGAGCTTGCCAGCCCCGCCTTCGCCCATGGCGCGCGACTGCCGATCCGGTTCACCGCCGACGGTGAAGGTGTCTCTCCGCCCTTGGTCTGGACCGACGTACCCGACGGCACGGTCAGCCTCGCGCTGATCGTCGAGGACCCGGATGCGCCGGCCGGCAAGCCGCTGGTCCATGCGATCCTGTGGGACATCCCCAGCGACGAGCGTCGGCTCGCCGAGGGCGCAATTCTTCCCGATGGCGCCGGCGGGCCGGGCGGCGATGTCGGCACCAACAGCTATCTGCGCGAGGGCTGGCTCCCGCCCGATCCGCCGACCGGCCATGGCGAGCATGATTATGTCTTCCAGCTTTTCGCGCTGTCACGCCGCGTCGAGCTGGCCGACAGCCCCGGACGAGGCGCGTTCGTGAAGGCGATCGCGGGCCATGTGCTCGGCGCCGCGATCCTCATCGGCACCTATTCGCGCGGCGAACCTTCCACGTCCGACACCGAGCAGACGCTTGGCGCCGGCATCGCCGGCGCAGCGCCGGCCTAGGCGGCGGCGCTGGGTCGGGCGCGTTGCAGCAATGCCAGCGTCTCAGGATCCTCGACGCCGGCGAACCAACGGTCGAGCGCGGCGCCTAGCAGCAGCATCGGCCGCGCGGCTTCGAACAAGGTGAGTGAAGAGCGCAGCTTCATCGCATCGACCTCGCCGAACACGGCGACCGGATCGCTGGTCGCCAGATCCTGCAACGCCGACACGCACTCGAGATAGCGAGCGCCGAGGATCGGATGCGCGAGATAGGCGCGTGCCTCGGCAAGTCCGCCAAGCCCGAAGAACTTGGCCGTCGTGCTGCGCCCGAGCGCGGCCAGTTGTGGGAAGATAAACCACATCCAGTGCGACCGCTTGGCCCCTCGCTGGATCTCGGCCAGCGCCGCCGCATAGCTGTCGGCCTGCGCCTCGATGAACCGCGAGAGATTGAATTCGTCCATCACAGCAGCGCCGGCTGACGATCGCTGGGCGCCGCGCCATCGACTTGAGTCGGGATCAGCGACACCTGCGACATAATCTGGAGCACGTCAGCGGCCGGCACATCGCCGTCCAGCCAATCGGCCCATCGATCGCGCGCGAGCGGGATGATCTGACGACGATGATAGGGCGCGACATCCGGCCCGGCATCAGCGGTCAGCATCGTGAAGGCTTCGCCGACCTTGTCATGCGCGCGCCAGATGCCGGCGATGGCGAACCAGTCATGGTCCTTCATCGTAAACAGCCATTTGTCGAGCCGCTTCTGCCTGGGATCGGCGGGATCGGTGAACTCGTAGAAGCCATCGGCGAGGATCAGGCAGCGGTGCGAACGAAATTCGCGACCTTCGGATCGATAATTATAGACTGGTTTGCCGGTCGGGCTCGGCCAAGACCAGCGCCGGTTGACCAGCTCACCAACACCGCGCCGACCTTCGACGCCGCGCACGATCGGGGCGACGTCGGTGATCTTCACATCTTCGCGCGCGGCGACGTTCGGCGTTCCTTCCGGCGTCTCGATCCGGATCTTGAGGTCCTCGAAATCCTCCATGATCGACGCGACATCGACCATCAATCGATAGTCATTGCACATGTCCCGACTCCGAATTGCCTCGCGACATTGTTCGCAGTATGTTCCCCTCCATGCAAGCGAGTCCTTTCGCGCCCGATGCGCCCATCGGAAGCCTTCGTCCGTTCGTTCGGCGCAGTCCCCATAACGAGCAGGACATCGAAATGGTTGAGGCAGCGTGGGGGCTTGCTCCCGGCGGGGCGAGATCACCTGGGATCTGCTCGAAGACGCGCGCGAGCATGTTACGGCTTTTCTAGGGCAGTTCCGCAAGTCGGAACTGATGCAGATCGCACTCGACCGCGGCATTCGCATCGCGCCGATCCAGAATATCGCCGACCTGTTGAGCAGCGAACAGTTCGCCGCGCGCGATTTCTTCGCAACCGTCACCGCGCCACAGGGGAGCTACACCCTGCCCTGGGCGTTTGCGAGCGGCTGCCCGGAAGCGTTCACCGCGCCGGCGCCCGCGCCGGCACTGGGCGAACATCGCGATGAGGTGTTGGCGCAGTGGAACGCGGCACCGATTACCCCGCAAGCGGACGCCACCCGACGGCCAGCCACTCCGGCATGTCAAGGTGCTCGACCTGGCTTGGGTGGTGGCGGGACCGCTGATCGGGCGCAACCTCGCCGATTATGGGGCGACGGTCATTTGTGTGGAATCGTCGAAGCGCGTTGAGACGGCGCGTCTGATGGGCCCCTTTCCCGACGGCGTGTACAATGTTCAGCGATGCGCCTTGTACGAGACCTGCAATGCCGGGAAGCTCGGCCTCTCGCTCGGCCTCTCGCTCGGCCTCTCGCTCGACCTCTCGCTCGACCTTTCGCGCGAGGACGCGCGCGAGATCGTTCGCGCACTCGTCGGTTGGGCGGACGTGCTGGTCGAGTCCTTCACGCCGGGGCAGATGGCGCGCTGGGGCCTCTCCTACGAAGAGCTGTCGAAGATCAATCCCGGACTGATCATGGTCAGCACGTCCCTGACCGGCCAATCTGGTCCGTTCGCGCGATATTCGGGCTATGGCAACCATGGCGCGGCGATTGCTGGCTTCCAGAATCTGGTCGGCGCCAGCGGAGCCACGCCGGTCGGTCCTTATGGCCCCTATACCGTTTTGTCGCGCCGCGCTTCGGCATACCGGCCACGCTGGCGGCGCTTGACCATAGGCGCCGCACTGGGCGGGGTTATTGGCTTGACGTCTCGCAAGCCGAAGCGGGCGTCCAGTTCCTCGCGGCGCAGATTGCCGAGATTTCCGTGACCGGCCGCATCTAGGAACCCATGGGCAAACGCGACCTCGGCATGGCGCCACACGCCGTCTTCCGCACGCAGGGCGATGATTGCTGGGTTGCTATCGCGGTGCAGTCCGACGCGCAGTGGCAGCGCTTGGCCGCGCTCATTGGCATCGATCGACCTGATTGGGCCACCTTCGCGGGCCGCAAGAGCGACGAGGACTAGCTTGAGACATGTATCGAGCAATGGACTGAGGGCAAGGAGTTCGGCGAGCTGAAACACTTGCTCCAAAGCATCGGAGTTCGGCCATCTGCTGATGACGATCGAGGAATTCGCCAGCGATCCGCAGGTCCAGGCGCCTCACAATCTCGTCAGCCTAGCTCACGCGCTTTTAGGAACAACGGTTTTCGAAGCATCGCCCTTCGCGATGTCGACGACGCCGGCGAAGTATCAGGGCGCCGCCCCGACCTATGGCCGTGACAACAAAGAGGTTCTCGGCGGTATTCTGAGCTATGGCGACAACCAGATCAATGCCCTCGCCGCTTCGGGCGCCGTCACCTAGCCATTGCGCAGGCTGAGCGGTCGCCCGCTCAGCCTGCGCGCGTTGCCCCGCATTGCCCGGTCATTCTGGCAGGATACCCGAATCCGGCGCCAGTCCCGCAAGCTCGCGCTTCAGGATCTTGCCATAGCTGCTCTTGGGCAACGCTTCGACAAAAACATAATGCTTCGGCCGCTTGAACCGCGCGATGGTGGCGAGACAGTGGGAATCGAGTTCCGTTTCGCTCACGGTGCGGCCCGGCTCGACGACGACGAACGCGATGACGATTTCACCCCATTCATGATCTTCCCGGCCGATCACCGCAACTTCGCAGACATCGGTATGGCTGAGCAGCGCGTCCTCGACCTCCCGGGGATAGATGTTGGTGCCGCCCGAGATGATCACGTCCTTCGATCGATCGAGCAGGGTAAGACGGCCGCTGACATCGATGATACCAATGTCCCCGGTGTGGAGCCAGCCGCTGCGCAAGGTCGCCGCGCTCGCCTCCGCATTGCGCCAATAGCCATGCATCACGACATCACCGCGACAGACGATCTCGCCCGGCGTTCCCAAAGGCAACGGACGGTCCTGATCATCGAAGATCGCGACCTCCAGCCCGGCGCGCGGCCAGCCCACGGATCTGAGGACGTCATCGGGCGCATCGCTGAAATCACGTTGACGCAGGCCGGTGATCGTCATCGGGCTTTCGCCTTGGCCGTACAGCTGGCGAAAGATCGGCCCGAAGCACGCGAGCGACCGCTTGATCTCGTCAAGGTACATCGGCCCGCCGCCGTAGATAATCGACCGAATTGCGTGGAAGCTGCGACCCGATCGTTCAAACGCGGCTCGCAAACGCTGAACCATCGTGGGAGCCAGAAACGCGCCGGCGCCGGGATGCCGGTCGGTCAGGTAGAGGAACTCGTCGGCATCGAAGGCGCCGGATTCGGGTATGACGTTGCGCGCGCCTCGCGCGACATAGGGCAGGATATACAACCCGCTGCCGTGCGACATCGGCGCGGCATGGATCAGGCTGTCCACCTCGCTCAGATCCTCAAAATCGGCTAGATGCGATACCGTCATGGCGCTCAGATTGCGGTGGCTGAGCACCGCACCCTTCGATCGGCCGGTCGTACCGCTCGTATAGAATAGCCACGCTGGGGCTTCTGCGGCGACTCGCTGTGGCTCGGCCTGCATGCCACCGGTCAGCGCGCCGAATGCCGCCGAACCAATCGCGATTACGCTGGGAGGGTCTGCGACAAGCTCTCGCAACGGCGATGCAAGGTCGTCGCTGGCAAATATCCAGCGCGGCGCGGCATCTTCCACGATCTGCGCCATTTCGCGCGGATGAAGCTTCGCATTCACCGGCGCGACGATCATACCCGCCGCCCAGGCACCATACATCAGCAAGATCATCTCGGGGCAATTCTTCGATGCAATGGCTATCCGATCGCCCACCGCGCCCGATGCGAGCAGTCCGCCGGCAAGCCGCAGCGCGGCCGCATGTAGTTCGCCGTAGCTCAGCAGTTGGGCGGAGCCCTTGTACACCGCGCCTCGCTCGGGAAACCGGGCGGCGCTCTGTTCCAAAGCGGCGAACAGCGTCATGCTTCGATCAGGTCCCGTTCCTGCAGCCATGTGAGTGTAAGTGCGGTGACGCGATCGAGCAGCTCGGGCTGACCCGCATAATAATGGGTCGCGCCGGGCATGATCTCGTATGTCTTGTCTCGGCTGGCAGCAGCCTTGAAGACCGTCTGCGTATGATAGGTAGGCACCGCGTCGTCCGCACTGTTCTCGATCGCCAGCAGCGGCGCGCCGATCCGCGCGGCACAGGCCTCGCCATCGGCGTTGCTATCGTCGATCGACCATTGCGAGAGCCAAGCCCGGAGCGTCGAGAAGCGCGCCAGTCCGACCGGACCGGCATTGACGGTCTCCGGATTGCCCAGATAGCACCACCCGATCTGCCGATCATTAGGATCGAGCGCACCGTCGAGGAAGCGCGGGTCGGCTAGCGTGCGGTGTGTGACGAAGCCGCGCTCCACTTCGGCGGTGCCCTGGTCGCGCAGCGTGGTCAACGTAGATTTCACGTTCGCAGTGATACGCCTCATCCGGGCCAACTGCGCCGCGCGATAGCATCCAATATAGGCTCCCGAGTAAGGCGGCCGATGCGGATTGGCGGGGCCATAGATGTCCAGGTCGGCATCGCGATCGTCCGGGCGCAGCTCATCGCGCACCGACGGGTCGATGATATCCAGCAACAATCGTGCTCGCGAGATATGCGCCGCTTGGAAGATGACGGCATCGGCGGGAATGAGGCCGCTGCCGACGATGTCGACCGGATCGCCAGCCGGGGTGTGGGTGATCGTCGGTCGTTCGGCCTGCGCTTGATAGAACATCGCGAGCGAACCGCCGCCTGACCAGCCGACCAGCACGATCCGTTCATAGCCCCATACGTGTTTGGCGTGGCGGATATAGGCGCCCAGATCGAGCAAGACCTTTTCGAGGATGGCTGCCGTGTCGTTGCGCGCATAACGGCTGCCCGCGCACAACACATGCGCGCCAGCTCGCGCCGCGGCGCGCGGGATCGGCAGGAGCTGAAGCGTCGAGGCTGGGTGCATGAAGACCAGCAGCGTTCTGGACGGCTTGCCTGATGGACGGATCAGAACGCCCTCCAGGTTGACCGCGCTCTGGTTACCGGAAAAGCCATAGGTTTCCACGAACGCGGCATTCTCCTTGTAGGAAAGATGCACCCATTCAAACGTCAGTTCGTGTGTGGACTGCATCGTATATCCTCGTCCCCGCGTCCAAGGTCGACCGCGATTCTCCTTGAGCATCACCCCGACCTGGCGCTATCTTGTAGAGAGAGCAGGTTGCACCCTGTGTCCCCGTCCGACGGGACGCCGGAGATTGCGGCCGATTGCAGGAGAGTTGTCCGATGCGTGCCCAAAATCCCCCAAGGGAAAGAGATGCCTCCAGCGTCGTCCTGCGTCAGCTGCCCGGCGTCATTTGCTCGTTGGGCAACGATAGCTTCGGGCAGGAATTGCTTAACTTCCTCAACGCCACATGCGGCGCCGAACATTGCACGCTGTTCCGGTTCAGCAACCAGAGCCCATGCGAGGTCGTTGCCGTGAGCCGGGATGGCACGGATACCGCACATCGGCAATTCTCCCGATACGTGGCCGGTGCGTTCTGGCGCTGGGACACCATGATGAACCAGGCGATACGGGACGTCGGCAGCAACGGCGTCAGCCTGCATCGCGGCGACGTCAGCGCGATGCCCGATAGCGACTTCCGCAACCAAATCTACGGCCGCACGCGCATTCGCGAGCGTTTCCTGCTATGCGGGGCGACGAACAACAGCGCTATCGGCCTCAGTATCCTGCGCCCGGAGGAACGGGGCGTCGCGACGGCAAAGGAAATTGCCGAGCTTGAGGCGCTGTCAGCGACGCTCGTCGCCATATTGAGCAAACATGCCGGAATGGTCGAGGCGCGCCCCGATCTTTCGGTGGCTCTCACCTCACTCCCCGAAATCCAGACGACGCTCGAAAACGCATCGGTTAAGCTGCCGCGGCGCGAAGCCGAAGTCTGCGCGCGCATCCTCTACGGTATCTCAACGGCTGGCATCGCCCTCGACATCGGCGTCGGCGAGGAAACGGTGATGACTTATCGCAAGCGGGCGTATCAGCGCCTGTCGATCGGCAGCCAGCGTGAGCTGTTATTGTGGTACGTCGCCGAATGGAGCGCCAGCCGGGCAAATCGGGCGCACTGGGAAGCGCGGCTGGAGAGCTTTCCCGCCCCGCCAGGCAATTCCTCGGCGCATTGACCGGGGCGGTTCAGCCCTCGAAACTTAGCGACGCCAATGGCAGGTCGAACGCGGTCGGTTCGAGCACATAGACGTCGGTGCGGCCCAAAGCCGTACGGTTCAGCCGTTCGCGCTCGTCGCGCTGAGCGGCACGAAGGCCCGGATCGGAATCGATTGCACGGCGGCCAGCATGCCGCCGATTCTCGTCAGGCCAGGCGACGATCATTGCGATGCGCGGCATCGCTGGCCCTGACATGAAGTCCGCAACCATCAGCGGCGTGGCGCCTTCCCGCTCGTAGAGCGGTAGTAGCGTGTCGGTGAGGAAGGCGTTGGCATCCGCGCCATGGCCCAACGCCACCTCGGTGAAGATGAGTTCATGAACGCCGCCACTTCGTGTGCCCGCAGGATAGGCCGGCGCGGTCCAGCACGGGTTTGACTTGAGGAAGAACAGGTCGAAACGCTCGACCATCTGCGAACCGGCGTTGGTCGCGGCGCGCACTGCCCACCATTCATCGTCACCATAGAATGAAGTCCACTGCGCTTCCCGCGCGGTCATGTCCGGATAGACCATCATATAGACGAACATCGGCGCATTCGGGCCAGCCGTGGCGGTCCAGCGGCCCACATTCGAGATGCCGTGCCGCGCCATCAGGCCTGGCATATGATCCTGGAACCGATCGTGGTTGTCCTCCATGCGGCCGGCGACCACGGTGTAGAGGCGAAGTTCGTACAGCATCGTCAGCGTCCTTCCGTCAGGCGTCCGTTTCCCATTGGGTCCGACGTGCTCAGGTCGCTTCATACCGCTTGCGTTGATCGCGGATCAACTCGACCAGTGCGGTTGCCACATTCCGGTTCTCCGCGGCGGCCTGATTCTTGGCATCGCACCACAGCTTGAGGTCCTTGCGCCCTTGTTCGGTATGCTTGTTCCAGTCCGAATCGATCGGCGTGGTGATCTCCAGGCGCATGCCGTTGGGGTCGTGAAAGTAGATGCTGTAGATCAAACCCTTGTGATCGGTCGGTCCTACGACGTCGATCTCGTTCTTCACCAGCCAGTCATGCCAGCGATCGACTTCTTCGCGATTGGTGGCTTCCAAAGCGATATGATCGAAGATGTCGTATGCGGGATGCGTGACCTCTGGGCGGCGCGGCAGGTCGGGCGCTTCGAAGAAGGCGATGGTCGATCCGTCCTGCATCCTGAAGAAGATGTGGAAATAGGGAAAAGCATCGCCCGTCGATGGTACCGAATCGTCATAGACGGTGCTGGCGAGTTCCATCCCCATGACGCGCGTATAGAAGTCGGCGGTCGCCTCGACGTCGTGCGTCACCCATGCCGCATGATTAAGCATGACGGGAGTTAGGCCGGGGTTCTCCGGCTTGGCGAGCCCCCCGGGCGCAGGTCCCTGTCCAGCTTCGCGCTCCATCATCTTCTCCTGAATGGTCATGGCTTTACCGCTCCCTGCACTTTACATTGGGTGGGGAAAGGTGCCTGTCCCTTTCAGAAGGGACGGGTCGGCGTTGGTAAGCACGGCTAAGCAGAGCCACGATCCTGAAAGGTCGAAGACCGTATGTGTGCCCCGATGACCGGCGCGACTGAGAGGAACTGACGAATGCAGGACTATGGACTTGGCAGCAAGGTCGTCTGCGTGACTGGCGGCGCGTCCGGCATCGGCCTGGCCGCAGTGAAGGCGCTGCTCGCGGATGGCGCGAAAGTGGCCATCCTCGACCTGCAGCGGGAACAGATCGACCGGGCCCTGAGCGATCTTGCCGATGAGGATGCCCAGAGAGCCTCGCGGCTTCTGGGCATCGCCGTCGATATCCGCGATGCCGGAGCGCTGAAGAAGGCGGCCGACGAAATTGAAAGCAAATTGGGGCCGGTCTTCGGCATCATCGCCTCGGCTGGCATTTCCGGCGCTGGCAAGTCAGAGCATCTGCCGGAAGACGAGTTTGTCAACGTCATGTCCGT
Organism: Sphingomonas tagetis; assembly: GCF_024211275.1. Taxonomy (GTDB): domain Bacteria; phylum Pseudomonadota; class Alphaproteobacteria; order Sphingomonadales; family Sphingomonadaceae; genus Sphingomonas; species Sphingomonas tagetis. The sequence goes on along the minus strand of NZ_JAMLDX010000004.1, from coordinate 295,348 downwards.
GAACGTGATCGGCATGTTTCTATGCTGTCGCGAGTTTGGCGCCCGCATGATCGCACGCGGGCAAGGCTCGATCGTTGCGATCGGCTCGATCGACGGGCTTGGCGGACAGCCAGGCCGGACTCATTATGTCACATCGAAATTCGCGGTCACCGGCATGACCAAGAATCTGGCGCTCGAATGGGGCCGTCATGGCGTTCGGGTGAATTGCATCGCGCCGACCTTTGTCGATACGCCAATGCTACGTCGCAATGTTCCAGCGGCGTTTGTGGACGGGGTCGTTGCCGACCGTACGCCGATGGGGCGCATGGCTCGGGCGGAAGAGATCGCCAGCGTGGCGATCGTCTTCCTCACCGATGCGATGACATTCGTGACGGGCACCATCCTGCCGGTTGACGGAGGCCTGTCGGCAGGCTTCGTCACGGCCCACAATGGTGCCGACCTGTCTTCGAACAGGTTGCTGGAAGCGGGTGCTTATCAGGCATGAAGACCGCCGGGTGAATGTCCACCCGGCGATCGATCAGGCGGAGACGGCGGCAGGCACGCCGAGATTCTGACGCTGCCCCGTATCGGACGCCAGCTGGATCGCGTCGATCAGTTGCTGCCAGCGGACAGCATGGCGAAAGTTCAAGGGCGATGGCTGACCGCTGCGCAGATGTGTCGCGAAGTCGCGATACAGATGCGCAATGCCAAGCGCGGGGCCGGGTCCCAGTCCTGCGGGCTCGAGCGCATATCGAACCGGCAATGCCATTGGGTCGAGCTGCCCGTCGCGCCCCCCCGCCATGCGGAGGATCGCGCGGTGCACATTGGCACCACCTTCTGAAGTCAGCAGGAGATCGCCCTCGCGGCCATTGATCTCGAGCCGGACGCCAGCGGTGCGTGTGGCCCCCCCCTTGATATGCACTGACGCGACGGCCCCGTTCTCCAACGTTCCGTTGATGATGATCTGATCCGGCGACGATTTCGGGATGATCTCTCCAGTTTCGATGATCCGCGCCTGCTGATGCTGACATGAAACAGTTGCCGAGAGTTCGCCGAAGTTGCCCACGGCATGACACATGCCGGACAGCGCTTGCGCCGTTGCGATGCGCAACAGATTGGCCCCATTGGCGACATCAGCCGTATAGGCGTTCGCGCTGGTTTCGACCGGACCGAAATTCTCTTGCTCCACCTCCATCGTTACCGCAGTCAGCTTCCCGACAAAGCCTCCGGCGATCAGGTCGGCGGCATAATTAAGCGTCTCGTTGAACCGACCCTGCAGGCCGATGACGCTCTGAACACCGGCGGCTTCGGTCTCTGCCAGCGTTGCCAAAGCCTCCTCGGTCGTGACGCCGAGAGGCCATTCGCAATAGACGTGCTTGCCTTCCGCAAGGGTCGCTTGAACCAGCGATCGATGCAGCGGAGTCCGCACCGAGATCGCCACCAGATCCACCGAACCGTGCGCCGCCATCTCGCGCGGGTCGCTGAACGCCAGGGGCACGGCGAAATGCTCTGCAGCCGCACGCGCGGACGCCGGGTTGGATGTGCACAGCGCGACCAGCTCGTAGTCGGGCAGATGCTTCAGGGCAGGAATATGCGCTCGCGTGCCCCAGCTTTTAACGGGGTCGGGGTTCGCACCGACAAGCCCAACCCTGATCCGATCAGCCATAACATTCATCCTCTCTCGCACGTCTTTGCGGATTGCCCCTTCGCCGTCTGTCCTTGGCCGCGGGGGCCGTCGCGGCTTCTTGGGTCAGGGGTACGCGCCGATGTCCACCGGGATATCGACTGCGATCAGCGAGGCAACCTGCTCCCAGCAGCTGATCGCAGCAGCCTTTTCGAGCGTTTCGGCGATCTCGTCGCGCCCGAACAACAGCGCTTGCTTGCGATCCGGTGCGATGTCGAACTCGATCTGCTCGCCATTCCATCGAGTGATCGTCTGGGCTGGCAAGTCGATGTGCATCCGTGCGCGGCGACCGTCCGATGCATCCAGCATCAACGCGTCGACCACCCGTCGCGCCAGCACGACAGGTAGGATCCCGTTCTTGAAGCAATTGGCATAGAAGATATCCGCAAACGACGGCGCGATTATGCAGCGCAGGCCGAAATCGGCCAGCGCCCATGGCGCATGCTCGCGGCTCGATCCGCAGCCGAAATTTTCTAGCGAAATCAGGATTCCCGCCGATCGCCATGGATCGCGGTTGAGGACGAAGTCGGGTCGCTCGTCCCCCCGCTCGTCATAGCGAAGCATGGAGAACAGTTTCGTTCCGAGCCCGTGCCGGCCGATGGTCTTGAGATGCTCGCCGGACAGGATCTTGTCGGTGTCGATGTTGGCGACCGGCAAGGCTGCGGCTACCGCCGTCAGGGTGGTAAATATTTGCATCAGGGCAGCTCCCTGACATCGACGATGTGGCCGAAAAGGGCTGCCGCGGCAGCCATCGCCGGGGACATCAGGTGAGTTCGGCCCCCTGGCCCCTGCCGACCCTCGAAGTTCCGGTTCGAGGTCGAGGCGCACCGCTCGCCCGGGCGCAAGCGGTCAGGGTTCATGCCGAGGCACATCGAGCAGCCCGGCTCGCGCCATTCAAAGCCTGCCGCCTTGAAGATACGGTCCAATCCCTCTGCCTCCGCCTGAGCCTTGACCTGGCCCGACCCGGGGACGACGAGCGCACGCACCGCGCCGGCGACCTGTCGTCCGCGGACAATCTGAGCGGCCGATCGCAGATCCTCGATGCGACTGTTCGTGCAGCTGCCGATGAACACGACGTCGATCGGCAATCCTTTTAGCGAGGATCCCGGCAGCAGTCCCATATAGTCGAGCGCGCGCTCGACCTGTCGCCTGGCATCGGGGCCAAGCGCCGTGGGATCGGGCACGCGGCCCCGTACCGATGTGACCGCCTCGGGGCTCGTTCCCCAGGTGACCATCGGTTCGACATCGGCCGCGTCGATATCGATTTGGTGATCGTAGCTGGCACCCTCGTCAGATCGCAGCGCAAGCCACTCTGCCTTCGCTCGCTCGAACGCAGCGCCGTGCGGTACCATCGGACGTCCGTTGAGGTAAGCGAACGTGACCTCGTCCGGCGCGATCATGCCCGCGCGCGCGCCGGCTTCGATCGACATGTTGCACACTGTCATGCGCCCGGCCATGTCCAGCGCGTCGATCGCCTCGCCGGCATATTCAATGACGTGCCCGTTGGCGCCAGCCGTACCGATCCGCCCGACGATCGCCAGGATCAGGTCCTTCGCGGTAACACCATTCGGCAACTTGCCGGCCACCTTCACCAGCATGTTCTTTGCCGGCCTCTGGATCAGCGTCTGGGTTGCCAGCACGTGCTCAACTTCTGAGGTGCCAATGCCGAAGGCCAGGGCGCCGAACGCGCCATGAGTAGAAGTATGACTGTCGCCACAGACGATCGTGAGGCCGGGAAGTGTAAGCCCGAGATCAGGCCCGATCACGTGAACGATGCCCTGCGCCCGGCTTAGCAGCGGCACATATGGCACGCCAAATTCCGCAACGTTGCGCTCTAGCGTGGCGACTTGCGCTCGACTGTCAGAATCGGCGATGGGTCGGTCCCGGTCGGTGGTCGGGACGTTGTGGTCGGCCACCGCAATCGTGGCTCCAGGGCGACGCACCGTACGTCCCGCGATCCGCAGGCCCTCAAAGGCTTGCGGACTCGTTACCTCGTTAACCAGGTGGCGATCGATATACAGAACGACGTTGTCGCCATCCGCTGGCGCAACAACGTGCCGGTCCCAGATTTTCTGGAACAGCGTGCGCGGATAATCGGTGTGCGTCATGCGGTCGGCTCCAGGCAGAGCATGGCGTTGATCACTTCCCGAACTCGCCCGCCGCTCAACGCCCCGGGCAGCGAAGCCCCAGAGCGAGCGACTGCGATCAGTGCGTCCAGGTCAATGCCGGTTTCCACCCCCATCTGCTCGAACGTCCAGATGACATCCTCGCTCGCCACATTTCCAGTGGCGCCGGGGGCAAACGGACAACCGCCCAGTCCCCCGAACGATGCGTCGATGACGTCGATGCCCGCAGCCCAGGCGGCGAGCACGTTGGCCATGCCCAGCCCATAGGTGTCGTGGCCGTGATAGGCCCAATGCCGCGCCTGCGGGAAACGCTCGCGCGCCGCCGCGAACAGGCCGGTCACACGGTCCGGCGTCACGCGCCCGGTCGTATCGCACGGGCAGATTTCAGCTTCCGGCATGACATCGACCAAGTGCTCGAGCAGCGCCAGCGTAGCGCCAGCCGCCACCAACCCGTCATGTGGACAATCGAAAGCGGTTGCCACGTTGAGGCGCATGGCCACGCCGTCGGGCAAAGCCGCCACAATGCGCGCGTATTCAGCGGCTGATTCTAGCGGTGCGCGACGGACGTTCCCGCGATTATGCCGCTCAGACACCGACAGCACGAATGCAAGGTGCCGCGCGCCCGCCGCCAGCGCACGTTCCGCATGACGCAGGTTGGGCACGAGTACCTGGACATCGAGGCCGTCGAGCGACTGAGCATGGGACATCACCTCGCCGGCATCGGCCAGCTGCGGAACCGCCGCGTCGCTGACGAAGGCGGTCGCCTCCATGCGCCGAACGCCGGCATCATAGAGTTCATCGATCATCTTCAGCTTCTGCGCTGTCGGAATAAGCGCATCGATCGACTGGAAGCCATCGCGCGGACCAACCTCCACCAACGTGAGCACACGCGACGTCATGCCAGCACCCCCGCTTCGCGCAGCCCGGCGATCCGGCCGGGTTCGTAGCCGGCGAGTTCGGACAGGATCTCGTCGCCATGCTCTCCGATGTCGGGGCCCGTCCAGCGGATCGTACCGGGTGCGTCCGGGATATGCGGAACGATGCCGGCGTGAAGGACCTTTCCAATCAGGGGATCCTCGACGTCGCGCACCATGTCCCTGAAGCGAAACTGCGGGTCCTGCGCCACATCTGCGGCAGTATAAGCCTTGGAGTTCGGAATGTCGGCGGCGTTCAGCCGCATCTCAAGCTCGGCTGAGGTCAGCGTTCGGGTCCATTCAGCGATGATTGCATCGAGCTCGATCGCATGCGCCACCCGCGCAGGATTGTCCGCAAAGCGCACGTTTTGCGTCAGCCCGGGCTGCCCAAGCAAGACTGCAAGTCGCGCGAACAGCGGCTCGGAGTTGGCTGCGATCAGCACGAAACCGCCATCCTGCGTCGGATAGGCGTTAGAGGGTGCCGCAGTCGCGATCCCGCCGCCGGTCGGCTGTTTGATCTTGCCCAGCTTGCCAAATTCGGGGAGCATCGCCTCCATCATGCTCAGCACGCTCTCGGTCAGCGCAACGTCCAGGCTGCGCCCTGCCCCGTCCCCACCGGCCCGGTCGCGCTGCCACAATGCCGCCAGCGTGCCGAAGGCTGCATAAAGGCCTGCAATCGAATCCCCGATGCTGACTCCTACCCGCACGGGCGGCAGGCCATAGGTGCCAGGCGGATGGTTGGTCAGATGACGAAGCCCACCGACGGCCTCCCCGATGACACCGAACGCGGCTCGATCGCGGTAGGGTCCGGTTTGCCCGTAGCCCGAGATGTGAGTGATGATCAGGTCGGGCCTTACCGCACGCAGCGCCGCATCGCCGAACCCCATCCGCTCAAGCTGACCTGGCCGGAAGTTCTCGACCACAACATCGCAGGCGGCGACCAGCTTCAGGATGATTTCGCGCGACTCTTGGGCCTTGAGGTCGAGCGCGATGCTGCGCTTGTTTCGCCCGTGGACCGACCACCACAGCGATCGTCCGTTCACCTGCTCGCCCCATTTTCGCACTGGATCGCCACCGAGCGGCTCGACCTTAATGATGTCCGCTCCCAGATCGCCGAGGAGTCGGGTGCAGAACGGCGCAGCGACGAAATGACCGATCTCCAACACCCGCAACCCCGCCAGGGCTGGCCGTTGCGTGGGTTGATCGGTCACTATCTCTCTCCTGCGAAACGGCACGCGCCGATCCGTGCCTCCTGACCATCTAGTACGTGCCATTTCGAACGCGCGCCGTCCCCCGCCTCGGGGACTGACTGGAAGCGATCCACATTCGATTATAGAGTGATGATGCGTGCGAGCGGCCTTGTACGCCGGTCGGCAACCGAATTTGGAGAGTAGCATGATCGTCGTCAGCGAGAAGGATGTGATCTATCACCGCCAGTTCGACCTGCCGACGGCCCCGGTGCCGGTCGAGCCCTATCGTTCACCCGATTTCTTCAAGCTGGAGAAGGAGCGCATCTTCAAGCGCGCCTGGTTGAATATCGCGCATGCCAACGATGTGGCCAAGCCCGGCGAATATATCGTCAAGGACATCGCCGCAGCCGACGCGAAAGTTATCATCGTGCGCGGGAAGGATGGTGTCATCCGCGCCTTTTACGATGTCTGTCCTCATCGCGGTAGCAAGATTTCGCCGCCGGGAGCCGATTCTGGATGCGTGCGATCGCTCAAGTGTCGCTATCACAGCTGGAACTTCGACCTCGATGGTCGGCTAGTGTATATTCCCGACGAAGCGATGTTCTTCTCACCCGAGAAGGAAACGCTGAACTTGCTACCGGTAAATTGCGAAATATGGGAAGGGTTCATCTTCCTCAACTTCCAGAAGACGCCGGATGTCACGCTCGCAGAGTTCCTTGGCAGCTTCGGACAGCATTACGCCGGCCTGCAGGAACTACCAGGCTTTCCGCTTCACCCTGACACACAGTCGGTCAAGGTCCAGGCGGTTTGGAAATGCAACTGGAAGCTCGCGATCGGTGCCTTCCTTGAGGCTTATCACATCCGGACCCTCCATCCCAAGACGATCGGCAATCAGTACGCCTCGTCGAAAAACCCGTTCGGTCATCCCGAGGGAATTGGCCATTGGGGCATGCACACCGCGATCAACCTGTATGGCAATTCGAACTTCACACCCAATCCGGCCACCTCGCCGGTCGAGGCGCAATTCTCCGCGCGTGGCTATCACGGTCCGCGCTCCCGCGCGGAAATGGTCGCGGCCGGCCTAGATCATCCCGCAATCAATGTGACGCGGAGCGAAGCGTGGGCGCAGGACATCTACCTCGTTTTCCCCAATACGTTTCTCTATTCCCGGTCTTACGGCTCGACCGTGGTCCGCTGGTGGCCGCTTGCGCACGACAAGATGATCTGGGAAGCGACGCTTTACTTCGCCAAGGCGACCAACATCCGCCAGCGCATGGCGCAGGAGTTCGCCGTCGGCCGCCAGCGAGAGGTCGTCATGGAAGACATGATCAATCTTGCCTGGCAGCAGGATGCGCTAGCGACGACACCGCTGGAGTTCATGCAGTACAGCGACAATGAGGTGATGCTGCGCCTGCTCGACCAGACGGTCCACCGCTTCATCGCTGCGGACAGCGTCGCGGACATGCTCTGAACCGGACCACACGCGCGAAGCCTTGAGCCACCGCAGCGCGCGGGACGTGTCTGGAAGAATGGAGCGGCTGAACCACTCGCTGACGCGATCAACCTTGTCCGACTAGTCGCGTCCAAGCAGTGTCGCGGAAACAGGCTGACCTTACCCCGCTATCCCATATGCTCGGTCGACCCCAGACCGGCCGCTTGCACGTCTACACTAGCGGCTAGGTGCCTCGCCTTCCTGGGCCCGGTGGCGGGACCGTAATGGAACGGATCGAGCGCCGGGCGAGAAGCCACGGGTGGAGCAATGTGGACGCACCTTGATTGACGAGCGACGCTGCCTGGCGCCAAATGCTGCCTGTTGCCGTGCAATTGTTCGGTGGTGCCAGCTGGCAGCGTAGCGGCCCGTGCGTCGTAACGGCGCTACGCGCTGCGGCCAGCGTCTTTGCCGGACCGACGACAGAGCAGTCACGATGTCGCGCCTCGGCTTAATCCGGCTCTAGACGTCCCCGCCGGCAGTGCCGGCACGAATCAAAATCGTACGCTCGGCTTCAGGCAGGTGTCGGGCGGTGTAGAAGAGCAAGCCGAGCGTCGCCGGAACTGTCAGGAGCACAGAAAGGATGCCCGTGCGCAGATCGCCCGTCGCGTCACTCACGAACCCCACGACATACGGACCTACACCCAAGCCGATTACATTCGTCATCAGCGCTGTGACTGCCATCGCGGTTCCACGCAGCCTCGAGGTGGACAAATCTTGGCTCGTGGCGACCATGATCGGGGTCCATCCGGTTAACACGAGCAGCGAGGTAAAATAAGTGAGCAGAAAAATTTGCGAATTCTCGGTCGTGAATTGCACGAGCGTCGATGCGGTGAACAGCGTCGTCATCACCATGAGCATGTACATGCGCCCGCCGGGATGGCGGCGCTTGATGAAGTCGGCGATGACCCCACCGACAGCCATGCCGCCGACGCCGGCGACGATTGAGATGCCACCCAGGGTCAGGCCCATGTCAGGCCCGAAGCCGAGATATCGAGTCGCGTATACGAAGACGAACCCGTTGGTGGCGAACATGTATACGCCAAGCAGCCCGCAAGCCGCGCACATCGACATAAAGGCCGGCGTTGCCACGATCAGGCGATGCGCGACCGGATCGCGCAGCCGAATCCCCTGCACCCAACTGGCCGACGCATAGAAAGCAAGCGCCAGTGCGAGCCACTGCACCAAATTGGTGGTAACGGTAACGCCGAACAGCGTGAAAAGCGGCGCGCGCCGCGATGGCGAAAGCAGCTGGTCGGTAAGCAACGTGATGACGATCGCGCCGATCAGCGCACCCAGAAGCAGGAAGACGTTGGTCAACACTGTTGTACGGCTGGCACCTGCCCGTCGCAGCGAGCTGATGCTCCACGGCGGGAACATCGAAGCCACTTCAACGGCTACGGCCTTGAACGGCCGGGCGATCGGTGGCGGCGGCACTTCGCCATCCATGCCTCCGCGCACCGGCTCGCGAATAGTCAGGGCGACGAGCGCCGCAAGCAGCAGGCCGGGCAAGCCAACGATTACGAACGCCGCCTGCCATCCCTTAAGGCCGAAAGCACCGTCCCAGTTGGCGACGATCACCCCCCCAATCATGAGCGAGACGCCAGCGCCTACATAGATGCCGCTCGAAAACAGCGCGAGGATCGTCGCGCGCATCCGCTTGGGAAAATAGTCGCCGAGCAGCGAAACGGCCGCCGGCGATGCACTGGCCTCCCCCACCCCCACGCCTACGCGCGCCAAACCAAGGTGCGCAAAGTTCGTGCCCATCCCGGACAGGGTCGTCATCAATGACCAGAAGGACAGCCCGATCGCGAGTGTCTTGACCCGGCTCCAACCGTCGGCGAGCTTCGCGAGCGGGATGCCGAGAACGCCGTAGAAAAGCGCAAAAGTCGTGCCGAACAACAGGCCAAGCTGCGCATCGGTGAACCCGAGATCGGCTTTAAGATAAGGCGCAAGGATGGTCAGGATCTGTCGATCGATGAAGTTGAAGGCATAGATCAACATCATCACGGTCAAAACGTACCAGCGATACAGGCCGACGGCAGTGGCGTCGCCGTGGCCGCTCTGATCCGCATTCCCTTTGGCGCGCGTCGCGCCAGCATCAGCGGATAGCGTCGTCATACATCCTCCCTGGGCAATCCTTGCGACGCCTTCCAGCATGTCAATGGACGCTTTTTACAATGCGTCGTATGTCCCCGTGCTGAGGGACGCTGACCGATGCGGCAGCCTGCCCCGGCAGAAGGGGACAGGACGACACACTTTCAGCTCGCTAGATTGCAGGTCGCAACAGTCGCCTCTGGAAGATATTCATTGGGTTGGACCAGGTGGCAGGGAAAGGAGAGGAAAACGCATGGGCACGCTGCCACCAGGGTTCGAGGATCTCGAGCCCTTTTCGGATGACTGGAACGTCGCTTCAGTCGGAGAGCGGTATGAGCGCCGCAAAGCATCCACTCAGGCGGAACTGACTCGCTTCTATGAGGCGGTCCAGGCTCGAATGGAAGCAATGCTGGCCCACCTCGACCCTTTCGACATCTACGCGCTACCGGAGCCGGAACGGCGGCTGTACAGGATCCTGTGCGGCTTGTGCGAGGCGTCCGCCGCGGTGGAACTGATCGGCGCGCCCTATCTGGTGCCGCCGGACGGACACGATCTGGACTATCGCAAGGCGCTCGAAATCCTGTGACGCGAATAACCATTCGACCCGATTAGGTTGAGCGCTTCGTACGCTCGACATCACCGGATGCATTAAGCCCGCCGCACCGGAATGCCGGCGCGGCGGGCTATTATTTTAACTGTATCCGATCGAGGCCGGTGGCAAGGAAGCGCCGACCGAGGCGGCGCTTCCGGAACAAGTCAGAACTTATAGTTCACTTCGATACCGAAGACCCTGCCCTTATCGACCGTCTGATGCGACCCGCCACTGGGGATTGATCCGAGCGGCGTGTCAGTGCCGTAGTTGCGCTCGTTCAGCAGGTTCTTGCCATAGATTGACAATTTCAGACCCGGCACGGCCTCTGGCTCAAAAGCGAGATTCGTATAAAGATTGTCGATCGCCGGCAGGAAGCCCACGTTGCGATCGTTGAACGCAGCGCCATCGCGATGATCGAACGACAGCTGGAAGGACGCGGAGCCAGCCGAGCCGATCTCGGTATCGTAGAAGAGCGATGCGCTGTAGGTCCAGGGCGCAAGGCGCGGAATCTTCAGCGCCAAGTCGGTGGCGTTGATGATGCCGTCGCCGCTGATGTCGGCGATGATGCGAGTATATTTACCATCGACATAGCCGACCGAGCCTTTGAACACGAGGCCCTTGGCGACGCTTACCGTTGCCTCGGCTTCGAACCCGCGCAGGCGCGCATCGGCCGTGTTCGCGATGACCGTCTGAGTGCCGGCGGCATTGACCTGGGTCTGCTCGCGCTGCATCCGATTGACCTTGGTGTCATAAGCGCTGATGTTCAGTCGGAGACGACGGTCGAATAAATCGCCTTTGAAACCTACTTCGAACGAGTCCAGCTTCTCATCGTTAAATGGTCCAGGCGGGGCCGCGGTGGTTACGGATCGAAGATTGTATCCGCCGCTACGTGCACCCTTCGAATAGGAGCCATAGAGCTGGATGCCTTGGGCAGGCTCGTATTTCAAGCTGACCCGCGGCGTAAAGCTGTTGAATGTCCGGTTGCTGCGGAAGTCGTAAGTGGTGCAGGTCTCCGCGATGATATCGCACGGCTGCGGGTTGGCAAACCGCCGGGTGGCAATCGCGACACGCTTGTAATCACGCGAAATTCGGGTGCCGATGCCGAGGGTCAGATTCTGGAACAGATCGATATCGGCATTGGCGAACGCACCTAGGGCATTACTATATTGCCTGCCACCGAAGTCGCCCTGCAGATTGGCATAGCGCAGATCGTCGCGTGAGAGATACGTTATGTTCTGGGTAAAGTAATACAGGCCCGCAACCAGATCGACCCGGTCGAAAAAACGGCCTGCATAGCGCAGTTCGTTGCTGAACTGGTTCTGCCGAGTGGAATAAGCGATGTGGTAGACCGTCGTCGGCGAACCGTCGGCATCATAGCGGGACGCGATATGGAATTCGCGATAGCCTATGATGTTGGTGATTTGGCCATCGCCGACGCCGACATCGATATTGGTCTCATGGGTCAGCGCATTATAGTGCGAGTCGGTGAAGCCAGGATCGTTGGACGCGACCTCGAACTTGCCGGCATAGCGCGGATTGCTCTGTACGCCGCCGTCCCCGTCCGAATTACCATGCTCGCCGATCAGGGTCATGTCGAAGCCATTGCCCGGATTCCAGACGAGCGTTGGGCGCACGAACCAGGTGCGCAGCTTGCCATCGTTGCGATTCAGCGTGATGTTACGGAAATATCCGCCATCGTCGCTAAAATAGCCCGTGACTTTGGCGAACAATGTGTCCGCCAAGGTGCCTTCAACCGATGCTGCATAGGTCTGGTTGACCCCGGTGCCGGTCAGGCTCGCCTCGGCGCTGGCGCGCAGCTTGACCCGAAACTTGCCATCCGGGCGACTGGTCCGCAAGGAAACGGCGCCGCCCGTCACGTTGCGACCGAACAGCACGCCCTGCGGCCCGCGCAGCACTTCGACCGAGTCGATGTCGAACGTGTCGAATACGACACCGTAGTTCGTCCCCAGATAGACGCCGTCGACAAACGTGCCAACGGTTGGCTCGATCGAGGGTACCGAGCTGTTCACGCCGAGACCGCGGATGGTGAAGTTGGCCACGCCCTTTTGCGTGCCGACCGGGTCGAGCTGAACGCTCGGCATCGAGTAAGCGAGGCTTTCGAGGCTGCGAAACTGCACGGCCTCGAGCTGGGCGGAGCCATAGGCGGTGACGGCGGCGGGAACCTCTTGCAGCGACTCGCCGTCAGCCTTCTTTGTCGCGGTGACCACGATCTCACCCACCAGCGCCTCGGAGGCGCTTTGCGAGGGCTCGTCCTGCCGTTCCTGCGCATTCGCGGACTGCGCAAGCAAGATGGCAGTCAAGCTGGCGGATAGCAGGTGCTTGTAGCAAAGTTTGCCCGTCATGATCCCCTCCGTGAAAGCGATGTGCTCGTCCAAGATTTGCGGCCCATCTTATCTGTCGGCAGGTGATCTTCTCGACCAAAGCGCTGAAGCGGGCAGCCCCCGCCCGAGGGGACAACCTTTAAGGCGGCTTCACAACCAGCAGTCCGATCGTTGCGCTATGACAAGCGCGCCGGACCAGCGCGCCTTTGCCGTAGTCAGCCTCAAGCCACGGGATCGTTCGAAACGAGCCTTAGCACCGCAGCCAGCCGTGGCGGTTTTTTTTCAACCGCTATGCCGACAATGTATTCAGCTCCAGCCTCCCGATCGCGTTTGCCGCATCGTCAAATCACCTTGAGGAAATTGATGAGGTCGATCTTGTCGCGTTCGGTCAGCTTCATGCTGAACCGCACGTCATAGAAATCGACGAGCTCGCGTAAATCCCTGGCAGCGCCGTTCGCGAAATAAGGCGCCCGGCCCGCCACGCCGCGCAACTGTTGCATCACCAGCGAGCCGACGTCCTCGCACTTGCCGGTGATCAGCGCGCGGCCGGGGTCGTGCGTGTAAATGACGCGCCCGATATAGGGATGCGGCTCGGCGTCCTTGCGGCAGGTCACTTTGAATATCGGCAGCCAGGGCTGATCTGGCGACACCGGCTTGTTGCTGAGACCGATGTCCATCACGCCGGGCGTCGTGTACAAACTGCCTCGGCAAATTCTCTTCTGGGATAGTCTTCCCAAGTCTGGCTATGGCAAGGTCGTCAAGTCGAGTATCCGCAGTTTGATTTGACGATCGGCAGATGGCTTCTGGGGTCTCCCTCAATCTTTCGCCATCATTGATGGCATGCGTCGGATCGTCGGTGGCGAAGTGCGCGTGGCAGTGTTTTAAGATCTGCTCCTGCTTCACCCGCAGCGACCGCAGCTATCTTCGGCTGTCGTAAACGGCAGCGTCAAGCGATCGCTACTCAGAAGCATTTAGTTTGCTGAAAATCATCTCGACAGTGATTGAACGGCCCGCGTGACGACCAAGTATCCCTCTTGCCAATAGAATCGATTTACCTCGAGCGAACCGCAATGCACTCGCGTTAGAGGTCTGCGCATTTGTGATGATTCGTAAGGTAATGAAGAATGGCAGCTGCTAGGAACTCGTAGTTCCATACAGAACGACCGCAAAGGGGTGCAAAATCGCCCTCAGCTACGCAAAAGACTTCGAGCTTCTCCACCATTGTAACATACGCCGCTTCCGTAATCGGGGGCCTATCGCTTCAAAACGCCAAGTCGGGTACGTGACCGCGATCCTTAATGCCTTACCGCATTCGATAGACAGCGCTCGTCACTTCGTGCGGGGGCGGCCGCCGTGCGTGCACGACACACTCGATGACTTGGCGTGTTATCGCCGTACGTCGGAACAGCATCGTGGTTGCTTGCAATTCAAGCTCCGTTCGAAGCACGGCGGCTGCCGGGGGAACCCGTCGCTTCGGACTGTCGCATCCAGGCGCTGCATCGCTTCCGACGCATTGCGAACCGCCACGGACTGTTGGAGCTACGGAAGCTTCCGTCGCGTGGGGTCCGAACGGACACTGAAGCGTTGAATGCCCAGGAGGCCGGAATCGGCGCGAAAGAATGGTTCGAGCACAACGCTTCAAAGGGACGTGCGCATTTTGGAGCGACGTGGGCTGCGCCGGGATCTCTTCTTCGTTCTACTTGCGCCAGACGTATCGACGGGTCCGGAGGGCCACGATCATCCGCCCTTGCGGCCGCTACGTCGCAGTCGAGGCGCGCTACACAGATAGCCTCTGGCAGATGGGCATCTGCCAGCCGACCAACCGGGGATTTAATCACCTATCGCGAATTGGCTTGTGAGAACGACAAAGCGAAAGCGAAGTCAGCTTCGGCGGTCTACGAAGATATGCGCCAATCTGCCTAAGGCCGCCTCATACTCGACAGACAATTCCTTCCACATAAACTTGACAAAATCCTGCTCCTGACCGCGCGACTCGACGACCGATACTTCTTGGGTTAATACAGCTCCTGCACTGCAGCTCCGTATTGAAAAGTCGCTCTTCATCCTGAGGAGCCACTCCGATCCTGCCAAAGGGGGGATGATACGCCCGCTGCAATCCGTTACGCTTTGCACAAAAATAACCGAATTTGGCTCCGCAATGGCAACAAAATCGAGCCTCCCCCAAACCTCGGGTCGCCCGACTGACGCCATTCCATATTGATACGTTCCACCTACCTTGAAATCGAGAACCGACTTGATCAGCTGTGTCGATGGCGGAATGAACCACTGCTCGAGATATTCGGCACGGGAGAACATCGCGTAAACCGCGTGAGGCGCAGCGCAAACGGTACGCTGAAAGTCGCCAATCTCGACTGAATGTCTGCTCGACATGATTTTGCCTCCCTAGCAAAGCGCGGTAAGATGGGGGACCGGGCTGAGCGACGCAGTTTGGCCGAGGCTCCGCAAGATCGAGAACCATCGCGATCTTTACAGAAATTGGCGCCCGCTTCACCAGCGCCGATGCCATCTCGTGATTTCTGAGCTGAAGGGTCAGGCGGGCCTGATCGTGCCGTCGAATTTCTTATCGAGGCCGTTCCAGCAATCCGCATAGTCTGCCTGCATCGGTGCTTCGTCCGCGGCCCATTCCGTCAGATGTTGAGGAAAGCGCGTTTCGAACATGAAACTCATCGTGTTGGCGAGCTTGTGCGGCTTCAGTTCTCCGGTGGTCGCCTTTTCGAACGCGCCCTGGTCTGGTCCATGCGGCAGCATGCAATTGTGCAGGCTCATCGCGCCTGGCGCGAAGCCATCGGGCTTGGCGTCGTATTCGCCATAGATGTTGCCCATCAGCTCGGACATGACGTTCTTGTGATACCAGGGCGGACGAAAGCTGTGCTCGGCGACGAGCCAGCGTTCGCGAAACAGCACAAGGTCGATGTTCGCCGTCCCTGCGACTTCCGACCGCGCCGTCAGTACCGTGAAGATCGATGGGTCGGGATGGTCGAACAGGATAGCACCGACCGGACTGAACGTCGAAAGGTCGTATTTGTAAGGCGCGTAATTGCCGTGCCACGCGACCACGTCGAGCGGGCTGTGCGGGATGCTGCTGCGGTGGAACTGTCCGCACCATTTGAGCGTGACGGTGGACAAAGCATCGTGATCCTCGAACGCGGCGACCGGCGTCTTGAAATCACGCGGATTGGCCAGGCAATTGGCGCCGATCGGACCGCGATCGGGCAAATCGAACTGCTGCCCGTAATTCTCGCAGACGAAACCGCGGCACGGCCCGTCGACCACCTCGACGCGGTAGACCAGGCCACGCGGTAGCATGGCGATCTCACCCGGGCCGACCTCGAGCACGCCGAGTTCGGTGCAGAAGCGCAAGGCGCCTTCCTGCGGCACGACCAGCAGTTCGCCGTCGGCCGAGTAGAAATAGCTGTCCACCATCGATTGCGTGACGAGATAGATGTGGCTCGCCATGCCGTTTTGCGTGTTGACATCGCCCGCCGTGGTGACGGTGCGCATGCCGCTGATCCAGTCGGTCTCCCCCTCCCCATGCGGCACGGGGTTCCAGCGATATTGACCAAGGCTCGTGACGCCCGGGATGACGTGCGGCGCCGACTTCCAATGCGGCACGTCGATCGGCTCGAACCGCCCGACATGGCGCACGCTCGGCCGGATGCGGTAGCACCAGCTGCGCTCGTTGCGCCCGCGCGGCGCGGTGAAGGCGGTGCCGGACAGCTGCTCGGCATAGAGGCCATAGGGGCAGCGCTGCGGCGAATTCTGACCCTGCGGCAGCGCGCCGGGCAGCGCCTCGGTCTCGAAGTCGTTGCCGAAGCCCGACATGTATTTCAGCTGATCCGCCTGATCGGTCACGCCCTGCTCCATCGGTTATCCGTTGCATATGCAACATTTCAATTCTCGAATAGATGCATATGCATCGATGTGCAATATGCACCCGCATGACCCAACGCGCGTTTCGGCTCGACCATTTCCTGCCCTATCTGCTGAACCAGGCAGCGGAGCGGACGGGCAGCAAATTCGAGCAGGTGTATCGGGATACCTACGGCCTGACGCGGACCAGGTGGCGGGTCATCTCACACCTCGGCACGTTGGGCGACATGACGGCCGCTGCGATTTCGCGATCGTCGCATACCGAAAAGACCAAGGTCAGCCGCGCGGTCGCGGCGCTTGAAGCGGAAGGCCTGGTGCTCCGCGTCCCATCGACGGTCGATCGCCGAACAGAACTGCTGCAGCTCACCGATGCCGGCCGGTCACTGTTCGTGTCGCTTTCCGCGGAGGCGGACCGCTTCGATCAGGAACTCCGGACCGCGCTGGGCACGGACATCGCAGCCAGGCTGGAGCAGACGCTCAGGCAACTCGCCGTCGATGCTTTGCCGAAATTGCCGGACAAGTAACGTTGATCATTCGAGCGTAGGTTCTACGATCGTTTCGGTGCGACGCGCTGCGCTGCGGGGGCTGGCAACTCACGGTCCAGATCCCGCGGAGGCCGCTACGCAGCCTGCCGCAGCAGGGCGGTATCGAGGGCGCCCCCGTCCTTGTGGCGATCGAAATCCTGCCGGGCGGCATCGACCTCGGGCAATGCGCTGATCGTCCACTCGTGCAACTGACGAAGCGGTTGCTGCAGCGTGCGGCCAAGCGGCGTGATCTGATATTGCACCGCCACCGGCGATAACGAGATGATTTCCCGAGAGACGAGTCCGTTTCGCTCGAGTCGGCGCAGGCACTGCGTCAGCGCCTTCTGCGTCACCCCCTCCAGGCGACGGCGGATCGCGTTGAAGCGAAGCGGACCATCGTCCAGCACGGTGATCACCATCATCGACCACTTATCGGCGATCTGGTCGAACAGCGCCCGGCTAGGGCATTTCGACGAGAAACATTGGGGTTCGATTTCGACCACAGCGCTATCCTCCGACATCCCAGGGCGACGGCGCCACCCGGATCGCTACCTGGTTGCCAACATATACCACGACGCGCGCAGACGCAATTCGGCGCGCCTGTGCGGGTGCCAATATGTCAGAAGTTCTCGTGCAGGTGCGCATCGAAACGCGCAAAGTCGCGCTCGATCTGCGGGTTCTTCATCACGTCATAGGCAACGAACGTTGGCAGCTGCGTCTGGCCGTTCCATTTGAAGTTCAGGTGCAGCCAGCGAAACAGGTCGTCCTCGCTCAACCCGTCGAAAAACTTCTCTTCAGGATTGCTGAACGCCTCTCGCGGCGCATTCCCGGTGATCGACAGCATATAGGTGCTGTCGAGCTTGCCGCCCAGACCGTAATTCCTTGTAGGCGCCTCCGGAACACGGCCGTCGCCGTTGGACAGATGCCCTTGGAGGCCCAGCATCCAGACTTCGTCGATATATTTCTTGAGCGCCCATGGCGTGGCAAGCCAGTTGATCGGAAACTGAAGAAATACCGTATCGGCCCATTTCAGTTTTTCGACCTCGTCTTCGACGCTGTAGTCATCGTCGATATGCGTCCTGTTGATCTCGAAGCCCTTGCCCTCGAAGAACGCGTCCGCCCGCGCCACAAAGGTCGCGCTCAGCCTGCCGGGCGATCCGGAACGCTGCGAGTGACCATTGATGATAAGAATCTTGCTCATTCGATACTCCGGATGTCGTGCCGCTTGCAATTGAATGGCCTTTGCTAGACCGCGCAATGGGCGCAGAGATATGCCGGACGTGGAATAAGTAAATCAGGCACCGCAAATCGCTCAGGTATACTTCGATATACCTGAATTATCGGATGGAGAACTTTTTGAGAGATATTCTGTGTCGGAATACTCTGACGGATGAGGGAGAACACTTCAGAATGGCGCAAGTATACTGAACCCTACCAGATGGATTTTTGGTGCCTGATTGACGCCAGGTTTCCGATCTATACCTAACTCCCGCCGCGGTCCGCTGCGGTTCCGGTTCAGCCGGATCCAGCGGGCAGACTCATCAACGCCAAATGAGAGACGGGAATTTGAAATGGAACAATCGGAACGGATTGATGTCGCAGGCTTCAATCGCGCATTTGCCGCCCAGAAGGCGCATAGCTGGGACTTGCGCAAGTCGAGCGCTGCGGAGCGGATCGTGCGGCTCCAGCGGCTGCGCGCATCGCTTGTCGCACATCGCGAAGACCTGGCGCAGGCACTGAACCAGGATCTGGGGCGCCCGGTGGCGACCGGTGGGTATGTCGAAACCGAGGGCGTGCTCCTTTACATCGATCATACGATCGCCAATCTCGAAGCATGGATGGCACCGACCACGGTCGAGGACCTGTCCGTCGCCGGGTCGGCCTATATCCGCTATGAATCGCGTGGCGTCGTCCTGCTGTTCGGCGCCTGGAATTTTCCGGTCACTTTGCTGTTCGAGCCGCTGGTGGCGATCATCTCGGCCGGCAACACCGCGATCGTCAAACCGAACGAGGTCACCCCGGCGGTGTCCGCGCTGACCGCCAAGATCCTTCGCGAAACCTTCGAAGAGCGCGAGGTGGCGGTGTTCGAAGGCGATCCGACCGTGTCGAACGCGCTGCTCGAACTGCCGGTGGATCACATCTTCTTCACCGGAAGCCCTGCCGTCGGCCGCACCGTGATGACCGCCGTCGCAAAGCATCTGGCGTCCGTCACGCTCGAGCTGGGCGGCAAATCGCCGCTGATCATCGACGATGCCTATGACCTCGACGCAGCGATGCCGTCGCTGCTGTACGGCAAATATTTCAACGATGGGCAGGTCTGCATCAGCCCGGATTATCTGCTCGTGCCGAACGATCGCATCGACGCCTTCGTCGAGAAGTTCAAGGCGGCGATCCAGGGCATGTTCTACCCAGATGGAAAATACCTGCCTGAGCGCAATACGCATATCGTGAACGCTCGCGGATTCGACCGGATCGAAGGGTATATCAAGGATGCGGTAGAGCGAGGTGCCAGGATCGCGTTCGGCGGCGGCACGGATCGCGAGAAGCTGCTGATCGAACCCACGGTCCTGGTGAATGTGCCCGCCGGTTCGGCAGTTCTGGAGAATGAGATCTTCGGCCCGGTCCTGCCGGTCGTCGGCTATGACGATCCGGACGAAGCAATCGCGTTCATCCGGGCGCGGACGAAGCCGCTTTCGCTCTACATCTACTCGGACGACGACGCGTTCGTGACCCGCATTGTCGAGAATACCACGGCGGGCGGCACGACGGTGAACGGCTGGGCCGACCATTTCCTGGAACAGTCGCTGCCGTTCGGCGGTGTCGGCGACAGCGGCATGGGCGCCTATCACGGCATCTTCGGCTTCCGCGAATTGTCGCACGCGCGCGCGGTCGCATTCGCCAAGAAAGCCGCGTCCTGACGCCGGGCCAAGTATGAACTTCATCCCCTGCCGGCGGCAATCGCCGGCAGGGGATGCGTTTCGCCGCCCATCGCATCATTTGCAGGGCGGCACGTCTCACTATCATGGGGAATAATCATGGCGCTCAGCAAGACGGCCGTCATCTTCGGTGCCGGTCCCGGCATCGGCATCGCGGCGGCCCGCGAATTCGCGGCGCTCAGGTATAAGCTCGCGCTGGTCGCGCGGACCGGATCGAAGCTCGCGCGTCTCGTCGCCGATCTCGAAGCAAGCGGCGCGACGGCGAAGGGGTTCCTGGCCGATGGTGCCGACGGCGCGTCGATCGACGCCGCGGTCGCCGATATCCGCGCGTGGGCGGGCGGCGATCCGAGCGTGGTGTTGTTCAACGCCTTCACCTCCCAGCCGGTCGGCCCGACCCACCAGGTCGATCCCGCTGGATTTACCCCGAACCTCCTGGTGAATGCCGCCGCGGCGCAGCATCTGGTCTACCGCATGGCGCCCGCTCTCATCGCCGCTGGCACCGGGTCGCTGCTCTTTACCGGCAACGGCATGGCGCTGACGCCAATGGGTCAGGTCTTCGGCACGCTTAGCGCAGGCAAATCCGCCATGCGATCGATCGCACTGACGCTGGCGGAGGACCTCGCGGGAACCGGCGTCAAGGTCGGCCTGCTCACGGTCAACGGTCCGACGGGCCGGGGCACCGACTTCGATCCCGACATCATCGCAGCCGAGTTCGTGAAGCTCCACGACGGCAGCGTCACCGACACGGAGATCGTCTATAACGGTGCTTCTGCCCACCGCTGAAGCAGGCTTGCGATACCGAGCGCCTTGCCTGTCACGCCCAGCCCCGGAACGACACCATTTCGTCCAAAGCGGCACGATCGGTCCTGACCGATGCCGTGGGATGCTCGGGGTCGGGGTAACCCAATGCCATGCCGCTGAACAGCATCAGCTGCGGCGGTGCCCCGACATGAGCGCGGACCGTCTTGTGCCAGATCGACCAGGCTTCCTGCGCACAAGTGGCAAGGCCCCGTTCCGTCGCAAGCAGCATCACGGTCTGCATCAGCATCCCGAGATCGGACCATTGAGGCGCTCCCATGTTCCGATCGATATAGAAGAACAGCCCGACGCGCGCGCCGAAGAAGCGGAAGTTCTCCACGAACTGCTGCCTGCGACGCGCCTTGTCCTCGCGCGGGATCGACAGTGCCTTGTACAAGTCTTCACCGGCGCGGAAGCGGCGATTGAGATAGGGATCGCCGAGGCTGGCCGGATAGACGGCATATTCGAAATCACCATCGCCGCCAAAGCCGGCCGTGGGCAGCTTCGCCATCACGTCGTCGACGAGATCCGCCAAAGGCTGGCCCGCCAGCGCATAGACGTGCCAGGGCTGAAGGTTTCCGCCCGAGGGGCTGCGCAGGGCGCGCGCGAGGATGTCGCGCAGCACGTCGATCGGCACCTCGCGATCCAGGTATCCGCGCGTGGATTGGCGTCGATCCACGGCATCGCTGACGCTCAACGAATGCTTGCTGGTCGTTTCGTCGATCACGTCATTCTCCCTTGAATTGAGGCGCCCGCTTTGCGGTGAAGGCGCGAACCGCTTCGGCTGCATCGTGGCTCGCAAAGGCGATGCGGTTGAGTTCGGCCTCGAGGTCGAGTTGCGCCGGCAGGGTGTTGACGCTCGATTCCTGCAACGCCCGCTTCAGCAAGCCGAAGGACGCCGTCGGTCCCCTCGCCAATACCTGCGCGATGCGCTCCGCCTCGGTCGCCAGCGCGTCGTCAGCGACGCAATTCCAGATCATGCCCCAATCGCAGGCGCGCTCGGCAGTCACCGGTTCGCCCAGGAACATCATGCCGGCGGCCCGCGCCGCGCCGATGGCCCGTGGCAGCGTCCAGGTGCTGCCGGCATCGGGCACGATCGCGACCTTGGGGGTAAACACCTGCGAGAACGTCGCGGAACGCGCGGCGACGACGATATCGGCGGCGAGCGCGATGCTCATCCCACCGCCGACCGCCAGGCCGTTGACTGCGGCCACGACCGGCTTCGGATGCTCCTTGATCGCGCGAATCATCAGGTTGAGATGACCGTGCGCGTGATCGCCTGCCGCATCGCTGGCGCCAGGCTCGACCTGAAATGACGGGTCGGTCAAATCCGCGCCGACGCAAAATGCACGTCCGACGCCGGTCAGCATCACGGCCCGGACCGACCTGTCCCTCGCCAGTGCGCGAAACGTCGCTTTAAGCTGTTCGATGTTGCGCGCCGTCAGCGCGTTCAACCTCGTTGGCCGATTGAATATGACCCGTGCGAGCCCTTCGGCGATCTCAACGATGAACTCGTCATCTTGTTGCACTGCCATCGGCCGCGGCCCCTCCCCCGTTCAAGCGATCGGACAGCGCGAGATGGGCGCGTCAGATTCCATTTGACACGCGAAATAGCAGGTTTATGAAACTGACGCCATATTCATATTGGCGACGAGCGTGTGATCGCGAGCGCCGTGGAGGGGAAGCGAAAATGACATCGGCAAGCACCAATAGCGCCCGCCTTGCGGATCGCGTGATCATCGTTACGGGCGGTGGCCGCGGGCTGGGCCGGGCGCATGCGCTCTTCCTGGCGGGACAGGGCGCGCATGTCGTGGTCAACGACCTGCGCGGCGACGAAGACCCCGCGCAGGCCGTGGTCGACGAGATTGTGGCGACCGGCGGATCGGCGATCGCCGATCACAACTCGGTCACAGGCTGGGACAGCGCCGCCGCCCTCATCCAGACCGCCGTATCCAGTTTCGGTCGCCTCGACGGCCTGGTGTGCAATGCCGGCTTCCTGCGCGACCGCATGCTCGTCAACATGTCCGAGGCGGAATGGGACGATATCGTCAAGGTCCACCAGTACGGCACCTTCCTGCCGCTGCGCCACGCCGCCGAATATTGGCGCAACGAGCACAAGGCCGGCCGCCCGGTCGATGCCAGCGTCGTGACCACCACCGCCGCTGCCGGGCTTCACGGCAATATCGGCCAGGTCAACTACAGCGCCGCCAAGGCCGCCATCGCCGTCATGACCCTCAACGCCGCACGCGAACTTGCCCGCTACGATGTGCGTGTCAACTCGATCTCGCCGCTCGCCCGCACGCGCCTGACCGAAAAGGCCTTCGGCGAGCCCGACCAAGCCGGCGCCAACGACCTGGCACCCCATCACATCTCGCCGCTCGTCGGCTGGCTGCTGGCGTCCGATTGCACCGTCACCGCCCAGGTCTATGCCGTCCACAACCGCGAAATCCACCGCTACCAGACCTGGACCGCCCAGGAAGCCGCCCACGCCAGCGCCGACTGGACCATCGACTCCGTCGAGCAGGCCCTCGCCCCATGGCCAAGCCAGTTCGTCCCCACACCAATCCCCGGCCTCGAAGATCACGGCAAGTAACAGCAAGTCATCAAACGAGCATCGTCACGATGTTTCGATGCAGCAAACATGAAAAACGTCAATTCAGCCGCATCGATAAGCGGCGATAGCACAAGCAATAATACAGAATAACCAATTTCGGGAGAGGGTTTATGAACGTCATCATGAGCGCGTGCGCCTTAGCGTTGACCGGCGCCGCATTTGCCCCGCAGGCGCAAGCGCAATCGACCGAGCCCCAGACGCCGCCGGCCGCGCCCGAGGCGACGGCGGACAACGACGGCATGGCGCTTCAGGACATCATCGTCACGGCCCGCCGCCGCGAGGAATCCGTTATTTCGGTTCCGCTGTCGGTGACCGCCTTGTCCGCCGACCAGCTGCAATCGTCGAGCGTGACCACGCTGTCACAAGTCGATCGCATCGCCGCGGGCATCAGGATCGCGCCGGTTGCAGGGCGCGTTGGCGTCCTCTCGGTATCGATCCGCGGCATGGTTGATACCGGCGGCCTGTTCACGACCGATCCGACAGTCGCGATCTATTTCGCTGACGCGATCCAGCTTCGTGCCCAGGGTGCCGGTCGGTCCTTCTACGACATCGCATCGGTACAGGTGCTCAAGGGTCCGCAAGGGACTCTGTTCGGCCGCAACCTGACCGGCGGCGCGATCCTGATCCAGCCGGTGGCCCCCGTGCTCGGGCGGACAGAGGGATATGGCCAGGCGCTCTATGGCAATTACGACCGCGCCGAATTCCAGGGCGCGCTCAACGTTCCGATCGGCGACAAGATCGCGCTGCGCATTGCCGGCAACGTCGCTCGCCGCGACGGCTTTGTGACGAACCTCGTCACCGGCACGAAGCTGCGGCAGGAGGACAGCGACTCCTTCCGCGCCTCGCTGCTGATCGAGCCGACCGACAACGTATCCAACTTGCTGATCGTCGATCACTACAAGTCGCGCGGCTTTGGTGGCGCCATCGTTCCGACCGAAGTCAATCCGGCGGTCAACACGCCCGTCAATCCGCTGGCCGTGCGGCAAGCCGCGCTTGCCCGTCAGCGTGCGCGCAGCATCTATCAGGTGGAAGAAACTGCCGACTCGCCCAACCGGGCGCGTAACACCGGTGTGACGAACACCACGACGTTCGATCTAGGCGGCGCGACGCTGAAGAATATCTTCAACTTCCGCCGCGTGTCTTCCTATGATCGCGGCGAAGACGGTATCGCACAGGATCTCCTCTTCCTCATTTCGAGCGGCGAAGCGCGCCAGGTGACCGACGAGCTGCAATTGTCGGGCAACCTGTTCGGCGGCGCGCTCGAATATCAGGTGGGCGCTTATTATCTGCGCGAAACCGGCACGCTCTTTCAGAATTCGACATCGTTCGGCGTGCCGCGTTTCACCAACAGCAAGGCGACCAACTCCAGCCAGTCGGTGTTCGCGCAATTCGATTATCATCTGACCGACAAGCTCACCGCGACGGCGGGCGCGCGCTACACATGGGACAAGCGCGAGATCGAGCAGGCGGTAACCGGCCCGACCACGCCGACGTTCAACGCCGCCCGGGAAGTCCGCTTTTCGAAGCCGAGCTGGACGTTTTCGCTCGCTTACAAGCCGGACGCGGATTCGCTCATCTATGCTGCGACGCGTCGCGGTTATCGCAGCGGCGGTTTCAATGGCGGCGCGACCAACGCGGTGAGCCTTACCGTCGTGGAGCCCGAAACGCTGACCGACGCCGAAATCGGCGCGAAGTCGCAAGGCAGCATCGGCGACGTTCGCTATCGCGTCTCGCTTGCGGCCTATTATTCCGACTATCGGAATATGCAGCGCAGCCTGGTCCAGTCGATCGGGACACCGCCCGCGCCCACGCGCGTGCTGCTCAACGCCGGCAAGGCACGCATTCAGGGCGTCGAGTTCGAAGGGACGCTGATCCCCTTCCGCTTCCTCGAATTGTCCGGATCGGTTGCCTATACGGACGCCAAATATACCGATTATCGCGACCCGCTGACGGGGGCGGACATCACCAGCCTGCCGTTCGCGCTGACGCCCCGCTGGACATACCGTGTCGGTGCCAAGGTCAATCTGCCGTCGTTCGAGCCGGAAGGCGACCTCTCGCTGGCCGTCGACTATTACAAGACCACCAAGTTCCTGAACACCGACGTCACGGCCATCCTTCCGGGCTATGTTTCGCCCGGCTATGGATTGCTGGGCGCGCGCCTTTCCTACGACAACATCGCCGGATCGAACATTCGCCTCGCCGTATTCGGAACAAACCTGACCAACGAGCAGTATTTCGTGTCCGGGACGCCGTTCTACGGTGCGCCGTTCGGCCTGTCCGGCAGCGTCAGCGGCGAGCCGCGGCAATATGGTGTGGAAGTCGGGTTCAAGTTCTGACGCAGATCGCGACTTCACGCCGTCGCGCGGTGCCATAGCCCGTTGGGGACATGGCACCGCCGCACCATCGACCGAAATCGGAAATGTGATGGGTCCCCTCAAAGGCATCAAGATTGTCGAGATCGGCGGCGTCGGCCCGGGCCCTTTCGGCTGCATGCTGCTGGGCGACATGGGCGCGGAGATCGTGCGGATCGACAAGGTGGTCGATGATTTCCGGATCGACGGCGATATGGATCAGGCGTTCAACGTCTGGAGCCGAGGCCGAAAATCCATCCGGTTGGACCTGCGGACGCCGGAGGGTGTCGAGGTCGTCACCCGCATGATCCGCGATGCGGACGCCGTCGTCGAAGGGTTCCGGCCCGGCGTGATGGAGCGACTGGGCCTGGGTCCCGACGACTGTCTCGCGATGAACCCCCGGCTTGTATACGGTCGCATTACCGGCTGGGGACAGAGCGGGCCACTGGCAACGGCTGCTGGACACGACATCAACTATATTGCGCTGTCCGGCGCGCTGGACGCGATCGGTCCGCCCGGCGAGCCGCCGGTCCCGCCGCTCAACCTGGTGGGCGATCTGGGTGGCGGGGGCATGCTGCTCGCCTATGGCGTAGTGTGCGCTCTGGTCGAGCGCATGACGTCGGGCAAGGGCCAGGTCATCGATGCCGCGATGATTGACGGCATCGGCGCGCTCATGGCGCTGTTTCATGGCTTGCAGGCCGCCGGCCAGTGGAGCGATCGGCGCGGCGACAACATGATCGACGGCGGCACGCCATGGTATGGCGTGTACGAGACCGCGGACGGTCGTCATGTCACGATCGGCGCGCTGGAACCCAAATTCTATGCGCGCCTGATGGAATTGCTCGAGCTGACGGGTGAGAAGGCGCTCCCGCCACGCGCTGATCGCACAAACTGGCCCGCCATTCGCGAACGCCTCACCGCCGTGTTCAGGACGCGGACACGCGACCAATGGTGCCGACTGCTCGAAGGCACCGATACCTGCTTTGCGCCGGTGCTGACGATGGCCGAAGCGGCAGCGCACCCCCATTGTGTCGATCGGGACATGTTCGTTCGACTGGACGGCGTCGTGCAACCGCGTCCGGCGCCGCGCTTCAGCCGGTCGGGCCATGGTGCGCTCAAGCCCCCTCCCCGTCTGGGCAGCGATACCGACACCATCCTCCAAACGCTTGGATACACGGCGGCGGAGGCAAGTGCGCTTCGCGAACGCGGCGCTGTCGCATGATGACTGAAAGGCCATTGGCGTGAATTTCGACTTTTCCGAAGACCAACGAGCATTGCAGGCCGATGCCGGCAGATTGCTGCGGCAGCGCGGTGCGTTGTCGGCGGCACGCCACATGCTGTCGGGTACCGCGGCGCTTCCGTCCGAGCTGTGGGCCGAGATTGCCGCGCTCGGCTGGACCGGCGTTGCCGTGCCCGAGCAATATGGCGGCAGCGACATCGGCTTCGAGGCGCTCTGCCTGTTATGCGAAGAAGTGGGCCGAACGCTCGCGCCGATCCCGTTCCTGTCGTCCAGCATGGCGATGCAGGCGATCCTGATGGCTGGCGCGCCGGACGAGCAGGACAGGTGGCTTGCGACGCTCGCCGATGGATCCAGCATCGGAACGCTGGCCATCTTCGAACGGTCGGGCGACCCCGCGCCGGACGCGATCTCGGCGCGCGTGATCGACAGCCGGCTGGACGGCGTGAAGATTGCGGTGCCCGACGGCACGGCGGCCGACCTGGCGATCGTCGCGGCAAAGCAGGCGGACGACGAGATCGGGCTGTTCGTCGTGGCGCTCGACCATCCCTCGGTGTCGCGCAGGAGCATGGCCAATATCGACGGGATGCGGCCCCAGGCCGAGCTGCGATTTTCCGCCACGCCTTGCGCGCGCCTGACGGGCGGCGTCGATGGCTGGAACGGCGTCGAGGCCTTGCTTGCCAAGGCGGCTGTCCTGACCGCGTTCGAGCAGATCGGCGGCGCGCAGGCGTGCCTCGACATGGCCTGCGATTATGCGGTGAAGCGCATGGCCTTCGGGCGTGCCATCGGCTCGTTCCAGGCGATCAAGCACAAGCTGGCGCGCCTGTTCATCGCGATCGAACTCGCGCGTTCGAATGCCAGCTACGGGGCGTGGGCGGCGACGCAGTCGGATCGTGGGCAATTGCTGGAAGCCGCGGCGTGCGCGCGCATTTCCGCGAGCGAGGCGTTCGAGCAATCGGCGACCGAGAACATCCAGACGCATGGTGGCATCGGCTACACCTGGGAGTCGGACTGCCACCTGTTCCATCGCCGCGCGAAGCTGTTGGCCGTGAACCTGGGAAGTACCGGATACTGGTCGCGCGTCCTGGCGGACCTGGTCATCCCTGCATCCGACCGCGAGGCAAACCATGGATTTTGAAGATACCGCGACGGAAGCGGCGTTTCGCGCTGAAGTCCGCCACTTCCTCGAGGCCAACGCAACGCGCCGTCAGGCGGGCCAAGCCGAATCCGAACAGCTGGACGTGCAAGCGTCGCGCGCATGGCAAGCCAGGAAGGCGCAGGCGGGCCTGGCCGGCATTCTGATCCCGACCGAATTCGGTGGCCGGGGCGGGCTGCCGATCGAGCAGGTGATCTACGATCAGGAGGAAGCGCAATTCCGCACGCCGCCCGGTCGTTTGTTCATGATCACGTTCGGCATGTGCATTCCCACCATGATCGAGTTCGCTCGCCCGGAGGACGGCAAACGGCATGCCCGTGCAGCGATCCAGGGCGACGAGGTCTGGTGTCAGCTGTTTTCGGAACCCGCCGGCGGGTCCGATCTTGCCGCATTACGGACGCGCGCCGAGCGGCAGGGCGACGAGTGGATCGTCAACGGACAGAAGATCTGGACCTCCTACGCGCATCATTCCGATTACGGCCTGCTCCTTGCTCGAACCGATTTCGATGCGCCCAAACATGGTGGCCTGACCGCGTTTTTCGTCGACATGAAGTCGCCGGGCATCGAGGTGCGGCCGATCAAGCAGATCGACGGCAGTTCGCACTTCAACGAAGTCTTCCTGACCGATGTGGTCATCCCCGACACGCAGCGCCTGGGCGCGGTGGGCGATGGATGGAAGGTCGCGCTCTTCACCCTGATGAACGAGCGGGTTGCGGTCGGGCGGGTGGACGGCCCCGACTTCGCGATGCTGGTCGCAGGATTGCGTGATGTCGAACGCGACGGCCGGCCAGCGCTGGCGCATCCGACGGTGCGCGACTGGCTCGCGCGCTCCTATGTCCTTTCCGCCGGCCAGCAACACACGATGTCACGCGTCGTGACGGCGCTTTCGAAAGGACGGCAGCCGGGCCCGGAAGCATCGGTCCTCAAGCTGGTCGGCGCGAGGCAACTGATCGATACCGCTGCCACCATGCTGGATTTCATGGGGCCGGCCGGCGCGATCAGCGATGTCGACGAGCGGTCGGACGGCTATTTCCAGGACTTGTTCCTGCGCGCGACCGGCGAGCGGATTGCCGGCGGCACCGAAGAGATCATGCTGAACGTCCTGGCCGAACGCGTGCTGAAATTGCCGGGCGACATGCGGGCCGACAAGGGCATCCCGTTCAGAACGATCGGGACGCAGGCGGCCGCCGGTGGGCGCCCATGACCGGGCTTTCACCGCGCTTTCGTTCCGGCTGCGATCACATGGGTGCGTCGGCGACTGGCAGCCGCCGGATCGATGAACCACCCCCCGTCCCCCCGTTCCGCCAGCTTTAATCGCGAGGATCCCGATGCCCCTTCTCAATGCCGACCGGCTCCTCAACTTCGATGAAGCACCGACGATCGAAGCCTATACCGAAACGGACACCATGCTCTATGGGCTTAGCCTGGGCTATGGCTCGGACCCGCTGGACGAGCGCCAGCTGCGATATGTCTTCGAGCGCGATCTGGTCGCGGTGCCGACCATGGCACACACCCTGGCGATGGACGCCAGCTGGATCACCGATCCTGCAAGCGGCATCGATCTCGCCAAGATGTTGCACGCCGAAAGCGGGCTGACCGTCCATAACCCGCTCCCCGCTTCCGGCCGGGTCTCGAGCAAGCTGAAGATCCCCGAGATCATCGACAAGGGGGAAGGCCGCGGCGCCCTGCTCTACTTTGCGCGCGAGCTGAGCGATGCGGCGACCGGCCAGCACCTCGCCACGATCACCAGCACCTTTTTCCTGCGCGGTAATGGCGGCTTTGGCGGTGCCAATCGCTCGGCGTCGCCACCCGCCGCGATACCGGATCGCGCCGCCGATTTCAGCCTGCCGATCGCCACGCTGCCGCAATCGGCGCTGTTGTATCGGCTGACCGGCGACGACAACCCGCTTCATGCCGATCCCGAACTGGCCAGGAAGGTCGGTTTCGATCGGCCGATCCTGCACGGTTCGTGCACCTATGGCGTGGCGTGTCGCGCGCTGATCCACCTCGTTTGCGGTGACGACCCGCACCGGCTGGGACGCATCGACGTCCGGTTTACCGCACCGACCTATCCAGGCGAAGCCCTGCTGACCGAGGTCTGGAATATGGGCGAGGGTCAGTTCGTGTTCCGCTGCCGCGTCGTCGAGCGCGATATCGTCGTGCTCAACCATGGCGTCGCTCAGTTGCGCGACGCGTGAACCTGCGCTCCGGCGCGGCCGCTATCACAAGTCGAGGCGGCTCGCAGCCGGGATTGCCGAGCGAGTCGCCGGAAAGGCATCGCCCATGAAAAGCGCCAACTGGACCGTCCTGCCGCTCTGCTATTTCGCCGGGCTCGTCGATGGCTATGACATCATCATGAACGGTCTGGCAGCGCCCCAGCTGGCCGTCGATTTCGGCATCAGCCCGGACCAGATGGGGCGGCTGTTCGCGCTGTCCTCGCTGGGTCTCCTCCTCGGATCGCTCGGCGGCGGCTGGTGCGCGGACCGGTTCGGGCCGAAGCGGACGCTGATCGGATCGCTGCTTCTGTTCGGATCCCTCTCTTATTTTTCGTCGCGCGCCGACAGCGTCCCGGCGCTGATGATCACGCGAATGCTGACCGGGGTCGGCATCGGCGCCCTGTTTCCGGCATTGCTGGCCATCGTGGTCGCGGTTTCTCCACCCGCTTCCGCCGCTCGACGGGCCACGGCGATGGTCTCCGCCGTGACGATGGGCAGCGCCTTTGCAGCATTCACCGTCATCCTCCAGCCCGAGATTGGTTGGCGGACGCTGTTTCTCGCCGGTGGCCTGGCGCCGCTCGCGCTGGTCCCGCTGATCGCATTCCTGATGCCGCACATTCCGTTCGGCAAAAGCGACGAACGCCCCTCGCTCGTGTCGCTGCTCCGCCACGGCAGAGCGGCCAACACGCTGATCCTGTGGCTCGCGCTCTTCTGCATGATCATGGTCGGGTACATCCTGATCAACTGGCTGCCGACGCTGCTGGCGGACATGACTTATGCCAAGCAGGATATCGGCGTCATCATCCTCTGGTTCACCTTCGCATCCTCGTTCGGCGTGCTGTTCTTCGCTTATGTGATGCGGGAGGGACGCATGAAGCGCGTCATGGCGTTCGGCTATGCGGGTGCGGCGCTGGGCATCGTGCTCGTCGCCTCGATCAAGGGTCACGTGGTCGCTATTGCCGCAGCGGCGGCGATGCTCAGCTTCTGTCAGACCGGGGTTCAGTGCTTCCTCTATGGGCTAAGTCCTACGCTCTATCCGGCTGGCCTGCGTGGAACGGGATCGGGCGCGGCAGTCGGCGCGGGACGGGTCGGCGCGATCGTCGGCCCGTTGGCCGCAGGGCAATTGCTCGCGCTCGGCTTGTCGCCGGCGGGCCTCCTGTTCGCGACATTGCCGATCGGCGGCGTCTCGCTGCTTGCGACCCTTGCCCTGCTCCGCCGCCGCGCACGCCTCGTAGACCTCAGCTGAACCGCCACTCGGCGCTTTGCGCACGCCGGCGAACCGACCTGCTGGGAAAGCAATCGGAAGCACGAACGGAAAACATTTGATTCCCGCCTCGACACGATTTATGAAACTGACGCCATATTCATTAATGGGCTGGCAGCCTCGATAGAGGCGCCGTGGAGGGGAAGCGGAAATGACATCGGCAAGCGCCAATCGTGCCCGTCTTGCGGCCCTCGGCCCATGGCCCGACCAGTTCGCCGCCACACCCGTCCCGGGCCTCCAAGATCACGGCGAGTAACACCATGCCGATCGGATCGCAGCTGCTGGATACACACGTCCGGACGGTTTCCAGCAGTTGGACCGCGCGCGATTGCCTGATCTATGCGCTGGGCGTCGGTGCCGGCATGGCGGATCCAGCGCAGGAGCTGGAGTTCACGACCGAAAATACCGAAGGCAAGCCGCTTCGGGTATTGCCGACATTCGTCCTGAAGGCGGCGTGCGACAGCGGCATCGATGCTGCGCTCGAACACCTACACGATGTCGATCACGCATCGATGGTGCATGGCGAACAATCGCTGACCCAACATCGCGAATTGCCCGCATCGGGCGCGGTCGAGACCGAATGTCGATTTGTCGAAGTCTGGGATAAGGGGAGCGGCGCGGCGGTGAAGACGCGCGCCTGGGTCCGCGATGCGCGAACCGGCGCGCTGTACGCCACCTGTGATCAAACCCTCTTCTTCCGCGGCCATGGCGGTTGGGGCGGGCCACGCGGACCGGGCCGGCCCCAAACCGCCACAATGACCGGCGAAGCGGACGTTCGATTCACGATTGCCACGCGTCCGGACCAGGCACTGCTCTATCGCCTGTCCGGGGGCCTCAGCCCCGTCCATTCCGACCCGGCCTATGCGCGTCGAGCGGGTTTCGCGGGTCCCATCCTTCATGGCGTTTGCGTGCTTGGCAGCGTTGGCCGCGAATTTCTGCGGCGCTACGCCGATGGCGATCCGGCCAGGTTCAAATTCATTTCGGCTCGGTTCGCTGCGCCGGCTTTCCCCGGCGACGATCTTGACGTCACCGCGTGGAAGGACGGGCGCGCACTCGCCTACGAGGTCCGCAACCAGCACGGCCAGCCCTTGCTCACCGAGGGGCGCTTCGAAGCAGATTGAACCGACCGATTGGCGCAATGCGTCGATGCGTTCCCGCGTAAAAAGCTTAAAACATAAAGACTTATTAAGGAGAGGATGCCATGATGAAGGTCATTTCGTGCGCGCTGCTCGCATCGTCGGCGCTGGTCGCGCCGCTCACCAGTCATGCCCAGACGGCGCCGAAACCGGACGCCTCTGCGGCGCCCGCCGAAGCGGATGCAGGTGACCCTGCATCTTCATCGGCGGCGCAGCAGTCGGGCGGTGGCGTGGCCGAAATCGTTGTCACGGCGCAACGCCGCTCGGAGAACCTGCAGCGCGTCCCCGTGGTCGTGGCCGTTTCGACGCAGGATGAACTGCAGCGCGCAGGCATTTCGGACGTTCAGAACCTGAAGCTGGTTGCACCGGGCGTCGAAGTGCAAAGTCTGAACGGCTCCGCGCTGCCGATCGTCCGCGGCGTCGGCTCCAAGGCGATCGGTGCCGGGATCGAGACGCCGGTCGCGATCTATGTCGACGACGTCTACATCGCCGCGGCGACATCGACGTTACTGTCCTTCAACAATATCGCTCAGGTCGAAGTGCTGAAGGGCCCGCAGGGCACGCTATTCGGCCGCAACGCGACGGGCGGCCTGATTCAGGTCCGCACGCTCGAACCGACGTCCACGGCCACCGGTCGCGTCGCGTTCACCTATGGCAATTACCAGAAAGCGCGCGTCGATGCCTATGTGTCTGGCGGTCTGACGAAAGATCTGGCCGGCGACATCGCTTTTTCCAGCACCACCATGGGGAAAGGCTATGGCCGCAACCTGGTGAACGGTGCCGAAGTCTACAAGATCGACCATGATTTCGGCGTCCGTTCGAAGCTGCTGTTTCGTCCAAGCGATGCGACCAGCTTCAAGCTGATCGGGGATTATAGCAGTGCGCGCAACAGCATGAACGCAGCCAAGATCGGTCCCGGCGCCACCGCGCCGGCCCCCTATGGCCCGGCCTTCACAGGCCGCACCTGGGACATCGCAGTCGATGAGCCCCCCCTCGTCAAGAACGAGCAGGGCGGCGTTAGCCTGCGGATCGATCAAGACCTTGGCGATATCCAGATCGCCAGCATCACTGCCTATCGCAAGTCGACCGTCTACTCGTCTTTCGACTTCGACTATACCGCCACGCGCGGACGATATGCCGAATTCAAGGTTCGCGACAGTCAATTCAGTCAGGAGCTCCAGCTGCTCTCGCCGTCCGGCGGCAGTCTGACCTGGGTGGCAGGAGCGTATTATTTCAAGGCGAGCGCTAGATACCCGTTCGCCATCGCACGCTTTGCCGGCCCGGCGGTCATTCCCACCAATCCGCCGACGATCCAGCAAACCACGCGGGCAGAGCAGAAGACCGACTCCATTTCTGGGTTCGGTCAAGCCACGCTGGCGGTGACCGACGGCCTGAAGCTGACCGCGGGGCTGCGCTATACGAGCGAAAAGCGCACGTTGGCGGACGCAACGCAGTTCCTGACACGCACGGACGGCAGCACGGTGACCCTTGTGCCGCTTTACACCGAGTCGCGGCGCTTCAACAAACTGACCTGGCGGCTTGCAGTGGACTATCAGTTCACCAACGACCTTATGGCTTACGCCTCCTACAACCGTGGCTTCAAGAGCGGCGGCTTCAATCCCCAGACGCTGACGGCCGGCTCTTTCCGCCCTGAAGTGCTCGACGCCTATGAAGTTGGCTTCAAATCGACGCTGTTCGATCGCAAGCTGCGCTTCAACGCGTCCGGCTATTATTACGACTATAAGGACGTGCAGCTCATTCGAGCGCTCCCGATCGGAACTGGCATTTACAACAGCGCCAAGGCAGAGATTTACGGCGTGGACGTCGAGGCCGTCGCGCGGATCACCAACGAGTTGGATCTACGCGTCGGCTATCAGTACAATCATGGCGAGTATACCAGCTTCCCAGGCGCACAGGTCGCCGTTCCGCGCGCCGCCGGCGGCTATGCCATCACCACGGGCGACGTCTCGGGCAACACTACCGTGCTAAGCCCCAAATCCACGCTGAGCGCGACCGGAACCTACACCGTTCCTGTCGGCGGCGGTTCGCTTGAGTTCAGTGGCACCTACTATCACAATAGCGGCTATTTCCACGAACCCGACAACGTCATTCGCACGCCCGCTTATGACCAGTTGAGCGGTTCGATCCAATGGAACGTGGAGAATGGCCTGTTCGTGCAGCTATGGGGCAATAATCTGACGAATGTCGCCGTCCCCGCGGTCGATGGCGTTCAGTCGCTGGGCACCACCGGCCTGCGGCGCACGGTCTGGGCCGCACCCCGCACCTATGGCGCCACCGTTGGCTTCAAATTCTGAATCCAAGGGGCATTCACGGCGGCCGCGAGCAGCCGTGAATGCCCCATCCAAGCGGCTTTTCCGGCGCTATTCTAATCCGAAGCGTCGAATCCGTTTGACAAAAATGAAACTGGCGTCAAATTCATAATCACGGTTGCCCTGCCGAGGTGACAAGCGATTGGAGAGTATCATGCCCTCGTTGTTTGAGCGCTATACGCTAAAGGACTCGGTGCTCAAGAATCGCATCGTCGTGTCGCCGATGTCGCAGTACATGGCTGAAAACGGCGTCATCAACGACTGGCAATTCGGCCATCTGACGACGATGGCACGCGGCGGCTCCGGCCTCGTCTTCACCGAGGAAGTTGCCGTTGCCCCGGAGGGGCGGATTACGCCCTTTCAGGCCGGGCTGTGGAACGACGAACAGGCCGAAGCACTGGCCAAGGCAGCGCGGCTCATCAAGCAGAACGGATCGGTGCCCGGCATCCAGATCGCGCATGCCGGCCGCAAGGCGAATGCCAACCGACCCTGGGATGGTGACGCCCATATCCCAGCGGGCGACTCGCGCGCCTGGGAAACCATCGGTCCGTCACCGATATCCTATGGCGAACTCCTGCCCCGCGTCCCGCGCGAAATGACGATCGCCGACATCCAGCGCGTCATCGCCGATTTCGCGGCGACGGCGGTCCGTGCACTGGATGCGGGCTTTGAATGGCTCGAATTGCACTTCGCCCACGGGTTTCTTGCGCAAAGCTTCTTTTCACCGCACGCCAACAAGCGCACGGATGCCTATGGCGGCTCAGCGGAGAACCGCCGCCGCTTTCCGCTGGAAGTGCTCGCGGCGGTCAGAAAAGTCTGGCCCGAACGGCTCCCTCTCATCGCGCGGCTGGGCGTAATCGAGTTCGACGACCCCCAGCTCGATGCCGAAAAGATCGCCGATTCGATCGCACTGACCAGGGCCATGAAAGCCGGCGGTCTGGACATGCTCGACGTGTCGCTGGGGTTCAACACGCCCAAGGCACGCGTCCCGTTCGAAAAGCCCGGCTTCCTGGTCGATATCGCGGCGGACATCGGGCGCCAGGCTGAGATTCCGATCGCGACCAGCTGGAGCATCTTTACGCCGGACCAGGCAGACGCGATCGTCCGCGAAGAAAAGGCGGATCTCGTCATGCTCGGCAAACCGCTGCTCGCCAACCCGCACTGGCCGTATTTCGCCGCCCAGCAACTTGGCGTCGAATCGCCGTCATGGGTCTTGCCTGCGCCTTACGCGCACTGGCTGGCGCGCTATCCGCGTGATGAGCATGGCCGGTCGATCGTCCCCGCGCGCGACCGGGTCCATCGCACCATCCCCGACTGACCGGGATCGCACCAAATATCCGAACGCAATTCTATCGGAGCCTTGAAGCAATGACCGACCCTCGCCCAGCGGGAGCGCAACGACCGCTCCCCAAGCCGACGCCCGAGACAGCGCATTTCTGGGAAGGGACGCGTGCGGGCGAGCTTCGGCTTCAGACCTGCATGGGTTGCGAAAAGACCTATTTTCCACCGCGTTTCTTCTGTCCCAAATGCGGCAGCCGGTCGGTCAAGATGGTCAAGGCGAGCGGCCGCGCCACGCTGTACAGCTACGTCATCGCCCAGCGCCCCGTTCCGGGATTTACGCCGCCCTATGGCATCTGCGTGGTGGAGCTTGAGGAAGGACCGCGCATGATGACCAATGTCGTCGGCTGTCCGCAGACGCCCGAGGCACTCCAGCTCGACATGCCGCTCACCGTCGTCTTCGAACCGAAGGACGACACGATCACCCTGCCCCTGTTCCAGCCAGCCGGGGAGCAAGTCCGTTGAAGCGGAAATCCATCGCCGTCGTCGGCGCGGCCGAGACGACCGATCTTGGCGTCATCCCTAACCTGTCGCAGATCGGCCTTAACGCAGATGCCGCGCTCAACGCGATCGCCGATGCCGGGTTGAAGCCCAGCGACATCGATGGCGTCGCCACCGCCGGGGAATCGCCGATCGCGCTCGCCAGTTATCTCGGCATTACGCCGACCTGGATTGATGGCACCGGCGTTGGTGGCTGCTCGTTCCTGATGCATCTGCGCCATGCCGCCGCGGCGATCAACGAGGGCCTGTGCACGACCGTGCTGGTGGCCCATGGCGAAAGCGGCCGGTCGCAGATCGCGCCGAGCGCCCCGCCCTCCTATCATCCCGGCTCGCTCGAGGGGCAGTTCGAAAAGCCGTTCGGCGTGGGCTGGGCACCGACGATGTTCACCATTCCGCTGCTCCGCTACATGAAGACCTACGGTGTCACGCTGGAGCAGGTCGCGCAGATCCCGGTCATCCAGCGGCAATGGGCGGCGCTCAACCCGCGAGCGATGGAAAAGGCGCCGCTCACCGTCGAAGACGTGCTCAACTCGAAGATGATCGCATATCCGTTCACCCGGCACATGTGCTGCCTGGTGACCGACGGCGGCGGTGCGCTGGTCCTGACCTCGGCCGAGCGTGCCAGGGATTTCGCTCGCCCGGTATGGGTGCTGGGCACCGGCGAGTCGGCCGAGTCGACGATGATCAGCCAGATGCAGGACTTCACGAGTTCGGCCGCGTTCCGCGTCTCCGGCGCCAAGGCATTTTCGGAGGCTGGCATTACCCAGAGCGATGTCGATCATCTGATGATCTACGACGCCTTCGCGCACCTGCCGCTATATGGCCTGGAAGATCTCGGATTCTGCCAGCCGGGCGAAGCCGCTGGGTTCATCGGCGACGGGCATACCGCGCCGGGCGGCAGCCTGCCGGTCAATACCAATGGCGGTGGCCTCAGCTACATGCATTCCGGCATGTACGGGATGTATGTCCTGCAGGAATCGATCCGCCAGATGCGCGGTATCGCGCCAGCACAGGTTAAAGGCGCGAAGATTTCGGTCGCGCATGGGGTTGCCGGCTGGTTTTCGGGCAGCAGCACGATCATTTTCAGCAACGAAGCGCCCTGACGCCGATGGCCGGATCGGCCGGGATGTAGCGCGACGCATCGCAACGATATCGGGGAGGATGGATGTTTCTGGGTAACTGGGCGGATAAGACGCCGAACAAACCTGCGATGATCTTCGCCAGCAACGGCCAGGTCGTCACCTACCGTGAACTCGACGACCGCTCGATGCAGCTTGCGCAGCTGTTCCATGCGCGCGGGCTGCGCGTCGGCGATCGAGTCGCGCTGTTCATGGAGAACAATCCGCGCTTCATGGAGGTCGTCTGGGCGGCGCTGCGCTCGGGGCTGGAAATCGTGCCGGTCAACCGTTTCGCGCTGCTCGACGAGGTCAGCTACATCGTCAACGATTCCGGCGCCAAGGCCTTCGTCACCTCGTCGGCCCGCGCGGACGTGGCGCGCGACGTCCCGCCTGCGACCCCGCAATGCCATGTCTTATTGATGTGCGACGGAACAGTCGACGGGTTCGACGCCTATGAAGCGGCGATCGCGGCGCAGCCGGTCGCCCCGCTCGGCGAAGCGTGGGCAGGCTCGATCATGCCCTACACGTCCGGAACCACCGGCCGGCCGAAAGGCGTCTACCGCAAGCCGCCGCAAGGGCAGCTGATCTCGGAGCAATGGGCGACGACCACGCTGTTCGAACAGGAATACGGGTTCGGCCC
The DNA here is from genome assembly GCF_024211275.1 of Sphingomonas tagetis. Taxonomy (GTDB): domain Bacteria; phylum Pseudomonadota; class Alphaproteobacteria; order Sphingomonadales; family Sphingomonadaceae; genus Sphingomonas; species Sphingomonas tagetis. Next base: position 256,885 of record NZ_JAMLDX010000004.1, on the reverse strand, counting down.
CGACATGGTCTATCTGTCGCCTGCCCCGCTCTATCATGGCGCGCCGATCCGGTTCGCGCGCGCGATCCATTCGGTCGGCGGGACACTGATCGTCATGGAGAAGTTCGACGAGCGCCGCGCGCTCGAGCTGATCGAGCGCTATCGCGTGACCCACAGCCAATGGGTTCCGACCATGTTCGTGCGCATGTTGCGCCTGCCGCGCGAAGTGCGCGAGGCCTTCGACGTCTCCAGCCTGCGCTTCGCCGTCCATGCCGCCGCGCCGTGCCCGGTCGATATCAAGCGCGAGATGATCGAGTGGTGGGGCCCGATTATCTACGAATATTATGGTGCCACCGATGGCTGCGTGGACACCCAGATCAGCAGCGAAGAGTGGCTGCGTCATCCCGGCTCCGTCGGCAAGCCCGCGCCGGGCATGAAGATCTGCGACGATAGCGGCGAACCGGTGCCGGATGGCGAGGAAGGCTTCATCTATGCCGAATGGAACTGCGACATCGCCTATCTGAACGATCCGGTGAAGACGGCGTCCGCGCATAACCCGAAATACTATAATCTGTGGACGGTGGGCGACATCGGCTATGTCAAGGACGGCTATCTGTATCTGTCCGGCCGGCGCGGTTTCACCATCATCTCGGGAGGCGTGAACATCTATCCGCAGGCCGTCGAGGATGCGATCATCAACTGCGAAATGGTCCGCGACGTCGCCGTGATCGGCGTGCCGAACGCGCTGATGGGCGAAGAGGTCAAGGCCGTGGTCGAGCTGATGCCCGGCGTGGCAGCCTCGCCGGAAACCGAAGCGGCCATCATCGCCTACACGCGCAGCAAGATCGCGGCATACATGGCGCCGAGGTCGGTCGATTTCGTCGATGCGTTGCCGCGGCTTCCGACCGGCAAGCTCTACAAGCAGGGGCTGATCGACAAATACCGGGCGAAATGACCGCCTCACACGACAACGATCGGCCCCCACCATCCACGCGATGAAGTGAGCGGGCCAACGAAGGACTTACCCATGACCGTTGCCCAGCTGCCTGAGGGGACCGACGCCGCGTTCGAGCGGTGGTGCTCGACGTTCAACGCCGCCGTCGCTGCGAACGACAGCGAGGGTTTGGCCAGCCTGTTCGCCGCCGACAGCTACTGGCGGGACATCCTGACGCTCGACGAACGCATCCAGACCGCCAAGGGTCCCAACGCCATCCGCAGCATGTTCGAAAATCGCAGTCGCGGCGATAAGCTGCTGCGTATCCGGACCGACGGCGACGCCCTGCCTCAGGAGCTGCCGAACATCGGGCCGATGATCGGCAAGTTCGTTCGCTTCGAGACCGAGACGCTAGTCGGCGAAGGGTTTCTGCGACTTCACGCCGCCGATCTCGACCGTGCCTTCGCACTGCTGACGGTTACCCGGGAACTGAAGGCGCACCCGCCTTTGTCGCTCACCAATCGCGACACGCGCGCCTACCGCACCGGCACCGAATCGCTGACCAACTGGCTCGACAAACGCAACCAGTCGCTCGCCTATGAGGATCGCGATCCCGACGTGCTGGTCATCGGCGGCGGACATGGCGGGCTGACGGTCGCGGCACGGCTCAAGCATCTCGATGTCGACGTGCTGGTCGTCGATCAGAACGAACGCGTGGGCGATGTCTGGCGCAAACGCTACCATTCCCTGACGCTGCACAATCATATTGGGCTGAACCACCTGCCCTATATGCCGTTTCCGGATTCCTGGCCAGTATTCCTGCCCAAGGACAAGCTCGCCGGCTTCCTCGAATATTATGCCGAGGCGATGGAGTTGAACGTCTGGACCAGCACGACCTTCCTGTCCGGCGACTATGACGAATCGGCCGGCCGCTGGACCGTGCGCGTGCGGCGCGGCGATGGCACGATCCGGACGATGCATCCCTCGCACGTGGTCATGGCGATCGGCGTCAGCGGCATTCCCAGCATCCCGACTTTTCCGGGGCAGCATGATTTCAAGGGGCAAATCATCCACTCCAGCGCCTATGGCAGCCAGGTCGATGTCAAGGGCAAGGCGGTCGTCGTGGTGGGCGCCGGCACCAGCGCGCACGATGTTGCGCAGGACGTGCATCTGCGCGGGGGCAAGGCGACGATGGTGCAGCGCACGTCGGTGACCGTCGCCAGCATCGAGGCAGGGACGAACGCAGCGGGTCCCATCACCAGCCTGGAGGGACGCTTCCCCGCCGAACAGCTAGACCTCATCATCGCCGGCCCGTTCGATGTCACGCGCCGCATCCACGCGAAGATGAGCAAGGTGATGGCCGAGCAGGACGCCGAACTGCTGCAAGGGCTGCGCGATGTAGGCTTCCTGCTGGACAATGGCGAGGACGATACCGGCTGGTACATGAAGCTCGTCCGCACGCTCAGCGGCTATTACCTCAACGTCGGGGCCTCGAATCTCATCATCGATGGCGAAATCGGTCTGAAGACGGGCGTCGGGGTCGCGCGCCTGGGCGCGGATTTCGTAGAGTTCACCGACGGTACCCAGTTGCAGGCCGACGTCATCGTCCTCGGGACCGGCTACCGTCCGTTGAAGGATGCCGTCGCCACGCTGTTCAGCCCTGAAGTGGCCGAGAAGGTCGGTCCGATCTGGGGATTGGGGGCCGATGGCGAGCAGCAGGGCATTTGGGGCCGTACCGGTCAGCCGGGCTTTTTCGTCGGCGGCAGCACCTTCACCATGTCGCGCTTCTATTCCAACGTCACGGCATTGCTGATCAAGAGCGACCTGCTCCGCGCCGCCGGCAAGCGCGCCTGACGTCGTATGGACGAGGCGGCTGCACAACAACGATCAGGAACGACGACGATGCAGACTCGCCGCACGCCGCTCGCGCAGAAAGTGCGGGACATGCTCCAGGCACGGAGCGACGCCGGTGTGCCGGATGCCGACCAACTGACGCCCGAGCAGTTGCGCGCGGCGATCGCAAGCGCGGGTCCGCTGACCGCCATCGCACCGGTGGACATCGGCGACATCCGTGACATCGAAATCGAGGGGCCGGGTGGCAAGTTGGCGCTCCGATGCTATCGATCGGCCCAGTCGAGCGACGGGTCGGCCCCGGCACTGCTGTTTTTTCACGGCGGTGGGTGGATGACCGGTGGGCTCGATTCCCATGACGGCATCTGTCGATACCTTTGCCGGGAGCTCGGCTTTCCCGTCATCGCGGTCGATTATCGCCTTGCGCCGGAACACCCCTTTCCCGCCGCAATCGAAGACGCCTTCGCCGCCGCCCGGTGGGTGTTCAACACGGCGGCGCAGCTTGGAATCGATCCCGCGCGAATTGCGGTCGGCGGCGACAGCGCCGGCGGCAATCTTGCTGCGGTATTGGGGATTGCGGGCGCGCGCGGCGATTTGCCGCGGTTCGCCTATCAGATGCTCTTCTACCCAGTGACCGATCTTTCGAGCGAAAGCGCAGGTTATCGCCGCGTCGCCGATGGCGTTCCGATCAGCGGCAGGACGCTGCGCTGGTTCTGGAAGGCGTATCTGTCCGACCCGGCCGACGCGCTGGACTGGCGTGCCTCACCGCTGCTGGCCTCCAGCCTTGCCGGTACGCCGCCGTGCTTCGTCGTTACGGCCGAGCACGATCCGCTGGCCGAAGAGGGTGCGGATTTCGCCCGACGCCTGATCGAGGCAGAGGTCGAGGTCACCCATCTTCACTATTCGCACCATCTTCACGCGTTTCTGGGGATGGGTGGCGTGCTGCGTGAAGCGAAGGCGACCCTCGTCAGCGCAGCGGCGGCGGCGCGAATCGGCCTGAATTTCGAGGCTCAGGCGCTAGTGCCGGTTTCGGTCGAGGGAGTTTGACATGTCGGTGATGCCGAAAAAATCGATCGGAACCCGCACCATCCTGGCGCTATGCTATCTGACGTTGATGGTGGACGGGTTCGATCTCGTCACCAACGGCCTAATCGCACCGCGCGTTGCGCCCGAATTCGGGATGGGGCCCGCCGACCTCGGCCTGCTGTTCGGTTTGACCTCGTTCGGCATGTTGATCGGCGCGATCAGTGGGGGGATGCTCGGCGACCGTTTCGGTCCGAAGGCGGGTCTGCTGCAAGCGCTCCTGGTGTTCGGCACCGCGTCGCTGCTGTCGGCGCTCGCGACGAACGCGCCCGTGTTGATTGCAACGCGGGTCCTGACCGGCATCGGCATCGGCGCGGCCCTCCCCAATGTGCTGTCCTATGTCGCGACGCTGGTCGCACCCGAACGGCGCGCCGGCGTCGGCACCATCATGGGATCGGCCGTGCCCATTGGCGGCGGCGTCGCCGGACTGCTGATCTTCGCATTTCCAAGCGACCTGTCGTGGCGCGCCATCGTCCTCCTGGGCGGCATCCTGCCTCTGGCATTGACGCTCCCGCTGGCGCTCATGCTTCCTAAGGCCCGCGCCGACGTGCGAGCGCGCGTGGAAAAGCTTCCGCTTGGCAACTTGTTCGAAGCCGAACGCCGCTTTCTGACGCCGATGCTGTGGCTGGCGTCATTCCTGACGATGAGCCTGTTCTACGCGCTGATCAACTGGCTGCCGACCTTTCTCGGCCAGATGGGGCTCGGCAAGGGGCAGGTCGGCCTGATGATGCTGTTGTTCACCTATACCGGCGCAATATCGGCGATCGTGTTCGGCATCGTCCTGCAAACGCCTGGCCGGACCAAGAAGCTGGCGATCGCCGGTTTTGTCGGCACCGGTGCGGGCGCCATCGCGCTTCACTTCGCGGGGCCGGATTTCGCCAGCATCGCGGCCGCCGCGTTGCTCACGGCCACCTTCTCGTCCGGCGCGCAATGCCTGCTGCTGGGACTGAGCCCGACCATCTATCCGCTCGCCCTTCGCGGCCGCGGGGCTGGCGCGGCGATCGCGGCCGGACGGCTCGGCGCGATCGTCGGCCCCATGTCGGCCGGCTTCATCCTGGCGGCAGGCTCGACCTATGGAACGGTCTATCTGCTCATGGTGCCGCTCGCCATCGCCGCGCTGTTCGCCACGCTCGTCGTGCTCGATAGATCGGCAATCGACAAGGTCGCTGCCTCTATCCCAGCTACTTCGCATCACTGACCAGCTCAGATGCGACATCTCGCCTAGTTGAACTAACCGACACTCCAGGGATCCAGTAACGCATGAAATTGGCATCGTTAAAATCCGGGCGCGACGGCGCGCTCATCGTCGTATCGGCTGACCTGAAGACGGCCACACGCGTCGATTCCGTGGCCCCGACCATGCAGGCACTGCTCGACGATTGGGACACGCTCGCGCCGAAACTCGAAATCATCAGCGCGCAGCTGAATGCCGGCGAATGCGCGACGGCATTCGCACTCGACATGGACGCACTCGCCGCCCCGCTGCCGCGCACCTATCAATATGTCGATGGCGCATGCTATATCAGTCACATTCGCCGAAACCGCATCGCTCGCGGCGACAAACTGCCCGACGACATCCTGGATGCGCCGCTGATCTATCAGGGCATCAGCCATGGCTATGGCGCCTGGAACGATCCGATCCGGGGACAGAAGGAAGCGGACCTCATCGATTTCGAGGCGGAGATCGCCGCGATTACCGGCGACGTGCCGCGCGGCGTTTCGGCGGATGAGGCGACCGGGTACATCCGGCTGTTCTGTCTGTTGCAGGACACGTCCCTGCGCCGCCTGGTCGCGCCCGAGCTCAAGCGGACGTTCGGGTTCCTGACGTCTAAGCCCGAATCCTTTCTTGGCCCCATCGCCGTCACCCCGGACGAGCTAGGCGAGCTGTGGGACGGAAAAATGGTCTCGGGCAAGTTGAAGGTCCATCTGCGCGGCGAACTGATCGGCGATCTCGAGGCGGGGATCGACAGCCCGTTCGACTATGGCCATGCGATCGCGCATGTCGCCCAGACGCGTGCTTTCGTCGCGGGCAGCATCCTGGGCCTCGGCACCGTGTCGAACGAGGCGGCCGATACCGATCCGAGTGTGGGCTGCGGCTGCATCGTCGAATATCGCGCGCTCGAGTTCATCAAGACCGGCACGTCGAAACTCGAATTCATGAAGTCCGGCGATCGTGTGCGGATCGAGTTGTTCGATCGCACCGGGCAGTCCGTGATGGGCGCGATCGACCAGGTCGTTGCCTGATGCGATCGGCAGGCTGACATGAAGCTGCATCATTTCGCCCATTCCAGCGCGAGCTACCGCGTTCGCATGGTGCTGGCGCTGAAGCAGATCGAAATTTCCTATGTGACCGTCGACATGCCGGCGCAGGAGCAGACCCGGCTGCCTTTTGCCGCGCTCAATCCGCAGCGGATGGTCCCCTGCCTGGAGCTCGACGATGGTCGGGTGATACCCCAGTCGCTCGCCATCATCGACTATCTGGAAGGGCTTGTGCCAGAGCCGAGCGTCTATCCGGCCGACCCGGTGCTGCGCTCCCAGGCGCTTGCGCTCGCCCTGTTCATCGGCAGCGAGACCGCTCCACTCCAGACCCGCCTCGTACGGCGCATCCTGGCGGAATCGTTCGGGTTCGATGAAGCCGCGGACCAGCGCTGGATCACCACCTGGATCCGCCGCGGGCTGGAACATGCAAACGCATTTCTGGCGGCCAGCGACCACGCCGGAACGTTCACGTTCGGCGAAACGCCGGGCATCGCCGACATCTTCATCGTGCCGCAACTGCGCAATGCGGCGCGGTTCGGCGTCGCCACCGACGATCTGACCGAGTTGAATCGGCTCGACGCGGTCGCCAAGGCGCACCCTGCCTTGGCAAAGGCGCACCCGGATGCGTGGCTCTAGTGCACATAAGCCGTCGAGCCGGGCGACATCGCCGCTGTTACCCCTCGACCCCTATGGCCTGCCGAGCTAAGCGCTTAGGAACACGTGCGGACAGGGTCAGAACAAGTCGATGAACGCTCCCGAGACCAACCCTCGCCAAATCTCGAAATCCGAACGGACGAGAGCGGATCTGCTGCTTGCCGCTCGCGAAGTGATCTCGCGCGATGGGCTCGTCAACACACGCATCGTTGATATCGTGCAGCATGCCGGCAGATCCTCGGGCCTGTTCTATTCCTACTTCAAGAACAAGCGAGAGTTGTTTGCCTCGCTCGTCGAAGAATTTGGCGACAATCTGTCAGACACCGCGCCTGACCCGGGTGATTACACCGACGACCCGGCCGCGCTGGTGCGTGCCACGGTCCAAGGCCTGTGGCATCGCTACAAAGAGCATAGAGGCGACGTAAAGGGCCTGTTTGAAACGGCCCTGACTGACGACGAAATTCGCGCCGAGTGGCAAAAGCTTCGCAAAGCCGGCATACGATCGTTCGCATATCGGATTCGGAAGCAGCAGGCCGTGGGCCTATGCCAAGGCATGGATCCTGACCTTGCAGGGTCAGCGCTCCTCGGCCTGTTCGAATTCGGGTTCTTTAACTGGGAAATCTGCCGGCTCGATTATCCGGATGCCGATGTCCCCGACGATCAAGCAATCGAGACGCTGGTGACGCTCTTGCAGAGCGCGTTGCAGCTCGCGCCGGGGCGCACGGAGACCTGACGTTGGCACGACCGACATCGCATCGCCATGCGCGTTGCGCTGCGCGATGGATCTTTGTCACCGCCAATGCGGCTATGCTATTGTCTGATCAGGATCTGCCCAACGCAGGTGTTCAGGAGAGTTCAAGATGCTCGCTGCGGGCCAGGTAGCAGGTCGGGAGATCGCGCCCCAGTTCTTGGCTGCATTGATCGAAGCCATTGGGGACGAAACGTTCGGCGCGCGACTGTTGCATTGTCTGAACGATTTGTGCGGCGCGGAACACTGCGCCGTTCTCCATGTCAGTTTCGATGAAATGGCAGGGCTTGCATTTGCGAGCGTCAGACCGATCGGTCGAGGGCAGCGGCAGTTCGCGAGTTACACGAATGGATGGTGGCGGCGCGACCCGATGATGCGCGCGGCCACGGCGCAGCTTGATCGACAATCGACCGGTGTCGTGCGCTGCCACATTTCCGATGTTCGCGACGCCAGCTTCGTCGAGCAAGTCTACGAGCCGACCCGCATCTGCGATCGCGTGCTGCTTTGCAGCCGGAACGAGAGCGGAGTGTTCGGGCTCAGCCTCTTGCGATCGCACGAGGTCGGTCAATTTACGGCGAATGCGTTCGCGTCGATCAAGCGCAACGTGCCTCTGCTGCTCGCGCTGGTCGAGAAGCACGGGGCGATCATGGCTCGCCGCCTTGGCAGCGCCAATCCCCTGACGTCCCTTCCGCACATCGAACAATGCATCGCGTCGGCAAGGTCACCGCTCAAGCGTCGCGAAGCGGAAGTCTGCGCGCGGTTGCTCTACGGCGTTTCCGCCGCCGGCATCGCAGCGGATCTGGAAATCGGCGAGGAAACGGTCACCACCTATCGCAAGCGCGCCTATAGCCGCCTTGGCATCGCCTCGCGCCACGAACTTCTGATCTGGTATCTCGATCTGTGGCATACGCGCCACTGAGCCGGCTCGGACGACCGTGGGGGCGGCGGGAAACCGCGCGGTTCAATCCGGTTGATAGCGTTCCCGGGTCTTTCGAATCAGGTCGCGCAGCACCGGCCCGGCCTCGAGCCTTTCGGCAGCCGCCCGCTTCTTGGCATCGCACCACATCTTCAGATCCGCATAGCCCTGCTCCGTATGCTGGTTCCACAGCGGGTCCAGCGGCGCCGTAATCTCGAGGCGCATGCCATTGGGATCATGAAAATAGATGCTGTAGATCAAGCCCTTGTGATCGGTCGGACCGACGACATCCACGTCGTTCTGCGCAAGCCATACCGCCCAACGGTCCACTTCCTCGCGATCCGCGACCTCAAGTGCGATGTGGTCGAAAATATCGTATGCGGGGTGCGCGACCGCTGGTCGGGCGGGCAGGCCCGGCACCTCGAAAAAGGCGATGGTCGGGCCGTCCTGCATGCGGAAGAAGATGTGAAAGTATGGAAACGGATCGCCGGTTGACGGCACGCTGTCGTCATAGACCGTGCTGGCCAGTTCCATGCCCATGACGTTGATGTAGAAATCCGCCGTTGCCTCCACGTCGTGTGTGACCCACGCGGCATGGTTGAGCATGAGCGGCACCAGGCCTTTGCTGACGGTCGGCCGCTCCGCCTGGTCCGCGTTGTTCATTGCTTGTGGCTCCATCACGGCGCAAAATTCCGAGCCGAATCATAGCTTCATCGATGGCCGCGCGCAGTCCCTCGCAATGGGGACCTGTCGATCGCCGCGGTCCCCGAAAGGGGGGATAGCCGGCCGGCAGCGCATCGTGGACTATTGCCATGGCTGCCGCGCCGCTTCGCGCGCTGATGATCGCATCCGTCGCCAAAGATCCTTTTGCGAGGTCGATGATGCAGGGATCGACTCATCCGGCCAAGGACCACGGTGCGCGCGATGTTGAAGGTCGAGAAACCAATGGCTTGTGAGATCGAATTCGAATGGGTGCACGTCTCCTACGACGAGACGTCGCAATTCACCGAAACCTATGGGTTTTCCGGAAGTCAGGGGCTGGTCAACCTTGAAGGCGTGCTGATCCGGCCGGTCGATCGCGCATCCCGAACGCTGCTCGTCTTCATGCACCCCTCCTCCACTTTGCAGCTGCTGCCGGTACCGCAGGAGGCTGCACGGATGGGTGCCCATGTGCTCTGCGCCGGAACGCGCTACGCTCGCAACGACACCGCCGCCATTCTGGAAAAGGTGGTGCTCGACCTGGGCGCCTATATCCGGCACGCCAAGGCGGTCTGGGGCTATGAGAAGGTGGTGATCGTCGGCTGGTCGGGCGGTGGATCGCTCGCCCTGTTCTACCAGTCGCAGGCCGAGCGCCCGACCATCACGCACACGCCGGCCGGCGATCCGGTCGATATCGCAGGTGCCGGCCTCATCCCCGCCGACGCGCTCGTCTTTCAGGCCGCGCACATCTCGCGCGCGCGTCTGCTGGTCGATATGATCGACCCCTCGGTGCTCGACGAAAGCAAGCCCGACATTCGCGACCGCCACCTCGACATTTACGATATCGCAAACCCGAACCGCCCGCCCTACGGCGCGGCCTTCGTCGAGCGCTATCGCGCGGCGCAGCTTGCGCGGGTGCGACGGATCACCGCCACCGTCAAGGAGACGATGGCAATGCTGAAGGACAAAGGCGGCGCCGAGGTCGAGCGCGGTTTCGTCACGCACCGCACCTTGGCGGATCCCCGCTTTCTCGATCCCACGCTGGACCCCAACGAGCGCAAGCCAGGATGGTGCTATCTTGGCAATCCCGAAACCGCCAATTCGGGCCCGGTCGGCCTGGCGCGCTTCTCGACCTTGCGGGCTTGGCTTTCGCAATGGTCGATCGACGACAGTCAGGCCGACGGACTATATTGCGCAGCGTCGATCACGGCACCCATGCTGGTGATCGAGAACACCGCCGACGATGGCGTCCCGCAGCCTCATCCTCGCATGATCTTCGAGGCGGCGTTCAGCCACGACAAACAGTTCGAGCGCGCCGTGGATGCCAATCATTACTATGCAGGTCAGCCGCAGCAATTGCGACAGGCCACACAACTGGTGCAGACGTGGCTGCGCGACCGACAGCTATCCTGCTGAAGCAGAGTGCCCACCAGCGGCCGTAGGAGACACGGAACCGTGTCTAGAGTTCTACTCCGGATAAACCACCAAGGTCGGTAGGACCTGCGCTCTTCACTTCAGCGGCGCCGTTTAGTCAGCCCTGCTACCTCACTTGGCCACACCGCCCAGCCATTGCCCCGGGAAGAAAATCGGTAATCACAAATCACGTCGTCGCTGGTGATCAGTCTACTGACACCGCCTTTACACCAACTCGATCTGGCGCGAGGATGGCGCCGCGCCATCACTAATTCAAACTGAGCGAACAGAGCTTTAAACCCAGTTCCGGGTTCCAATCAGAGCGGATTTGGCAGCTGCCTTGAAGTTCAACCGCCTAGAAGTGCACACCAACTGATGCGCGCGCCGAATTGACCCCATACGCCTGCGCTGCTGAGCAACAGACCGCCGCGAACTGCCGGGACATCCGGAGCGGAACATCGGTTCATCGCCTCTTCGCCGCACAAAAACTTTTCCAATGCCGATATGGGGCAACGGAGAGACCGCTAACACGGGGATTGAGCGATCTTTATCCTGGGCGCGGCGAAGATTGCACTGCCGAAGCCTGCGATGTCAACACAGTACGTGGATGAAAGACGGCGGGGATCCTGGCATCCCGGCCTTCATCAATAAACTAAAGGTCGGGTTGCAGTGAAGGTCTACCGAGTCGTTCACGATCAGCTTAGGACCGGCGCAACACGCCGCACAGCGGCGCCGTCGCAATAACCTGCCACGCCTCTCACGCCCCGCTCGCACAAGGTGCCATTGCCGCCACCGTTTCCGCTATGCCGCGCGAGTTGGAGCACGGCCAGCACGATGAGTACCCGTCGCCGCGGGCAGATCCGTGCAGGTCCCCTCCGCGACCTCGGCTCCTAATCCGATCGTTTCACCGAGCGTCGGGTGCGGATGAATCGTGAGCGCCAAGTCAGCGGCTTCGGAGCCCATCTCGATGGCGTGAGCGATCTCGCCGATCATGTCGCCAGCGCTCGGCCCGATCAGTGCGCCGCCGAGCAGGACGCGCGTATCTTTGTTAAACAGCAATTTGGTGAAGCCGTTCTCGCAGCCGTTGGCGAGCGCACGGCCGCTGGCCACCCAAGGGAATTTGACGACATCCACCGCCTGGCCGTTCAGCTTTGCCTCGGTCTCGGTCAGGCCCGCCCATGCGACTTCCGGCACGGTATAGGCGACCGATGGAATGACGCGTGCGTCGAATGCCGCCGTGGACAGATGCGCGTCCTTGCTATGCTCGCCCGCGATGACTTCGGCCGCGACATGCCCCTCATGGACGGCCTTGTGCGCCAGCATGGGTCCCCCGACAACATCGCCAATGGCGAAGATGTTGCGGACATTGCTTCGCATCTGGACGTCGACCGGTACGAAGCCATGCGGCGTGACGGTGAGTCCAGCGGCGTCGCCTGCGATCCCGCGCCCGTTCGGTATGCGGCCGATCGCCATCAGCATATAGTCATAGCGTTTGGGCTGGTCCGGCGCCGCCTTGCCTTCGAAACTGACGGACAGACCCGCGTTATCCACTTCGACCCCGCTCAATCTCGTCTCAAGCATGATGTCGCGCACATATCGCGCATTTGCCTTGCGCCACGTCGTCACGAGATCGCGATCCGCGCCCGGCATCAGCCCGTCGCCAAGTTCGACGATATCGATCGTCATGCCGAGCGCCGCATAGATCGTCGCCATCTCGAGTCCGATGATGCCGCCACCCACGATCAACATCGTGCCGGAGGAAGCCGGCAGGTCGAGCGCGCTGGTCGAGTCGAGAATACGCGAATCGTCCGGTAGTTCGTTCAACCGCGCCGGCTCACTGCCCACCGCAACAATTGCATAAGCAAAATCTATTGTCAGTGCATCAGCGCCGTCACCGTGGGCGACCCGAACGCTGTTGGCGCCGGTGAACTCGCCGCGTCCCCGCACAATGCGCACCTTTCGCGCACTGGCCATCGTACCCAGCCCGCCGACAAGTCGCCCGACGATCGCATCCTTGTGCGCGCGCAGGGCGGTCAGATCGATCTCGACCGCCCCGAAGTTGACCCCAACCGATCGCGAATGTTCGAGTTCCCGGATGACGGCGGCCTGGTGCAGGTACGTTTTGGACGGGATGCACCCGACATTCAAACACACGCCGCCCAGGGTGTCGCGCGCTTCGACAATGGCGACGTCCAGTCCCAGATCGGCGGCGCGGAACGCCGCCGAATAGCCGCCCGGCCCGCCGCCTAGTACGACGAGATCACATTTCATCTGCATCACTGCGTTTCTTCCGTTTCCTGCTGGATCAGTTCGCAAGCATCATGCCCGGCTCTTCGATCACGTCGATAAGGTGCTCCATGAAAAGACCGGCATAAATGCCGTCGATGATCCGGTGATCGTACGAGGTATGGAAATCGAGGCACGGTGCCGCGACGACTTGGCCGTCACGTACGATCGGCAGCGGACGGATGCGCGTCATGCCGATGATTGCTGCCTGCGGATGATTGACGATCAGCCGCCCGCCAATGGCTTCGGCGCGACCGTGGCTGCCCACATTGCTGAGCGTGATCGTGCCGCCGCGCAAATCTCCCGGCGCGATCTTGCGGCTGCGCGCCAGTGCGGCCAGCCGATCGATCTCGCCGGAGATTTCTGTCAGCGTGCGCGCGCCGCAGTCCTTAATTACCGGCACAATCAGGCCGTCATCGGTATGAGTCGCAAAGCCGATGTTGACGAAGGGCGGCGTCACGACCTCATTCGTCGTCTCGTCGATGCTCTGGTTGAAAGTAGGGTATCGCTGGATCGCCGACACCATCGCTTTCATCACCATTGCGGTGAACGAGATTCGCGTGCCCAGCCGTTCCTGCAATAGCTTGCGCAACGTCTGGAACCGCCCCGCCTCACAGCGGAAAGACGATGAAGCATGCGGGACTAGCGTGACCGAGCGGACCATCTGATCCGCCACGACCCTACGCAGCCCGGTCAGCGGTTGCCGCGTCTGACCCGGTTCGCGCGGGATCGGCGCGATGGTGAAGCGGCCTCCGGACGATCCGGTCGCCCCTGTCGCCTGCCCTATCTGCCCGCCATCTGCAAACCGCATCACGTCGTTTTGCAGCACTCGACCACCCGGGCCCGTCCCGGCAACCGTCGCGAGGTCCACGCCCTGCTCGCGCGCCAGCCTGCGCGTCGCAGGGGTAGCGCGGATGGCGCGATCGAACGCGACAGGTGACGCACCGCCTGAGGCTGGAATTTCGGCTGGAGGCGCCGCGGGCTGCGCGAGCGGCGGCTCGGCTTCCTCGACCGCTTGCCCATGACCGCCCCGTCCTGCGCCGACCGGCAGCTTTTCAGTCTCGAACACCGTGATGACAGTGCCGACCTTCAGCGTTTCGCCGATTTCGCCCCGGACGCTGATAACGGTGCCGGTGCAGGGTGCGGTGATCTCGACCACCGCTTTGTCGGTTTCGATCTCGCACAACGGATCGTCTTCCTTGACGGCGTCGCCGGCCTTCACCGACCAGCCAGCGATTACCGCTTCGGTCAGGCCTTCGCCGATGTCGGGCAAATGAAACTCGTATCGCATCCCCGTCACCCTTGTTCAGAATTCAAAGTTCAAGATGGCTTCGAAAGCCGCCTTCGCGCGGCCGACGCCGGGTAGGTAGAAGTCCTCGGTCGACGTGTCCGGGAAGGCCACGTCGAAGCCGGTGACCCGCTTGACGGGCGCCTTCAGCCATTCGAGCGCATATTCATTGATCAGGGCGATCAGCTCGGCACCCGGGCCGGACGTGCGCCGCGCTTCGTGGACGACCACGCAGCGGCCGGTCTTTTTGACCGAAGCGAGGATCGGCTCGACATCGATCGGCGACAGGCTGACAAGATCGATGAGCTCGATGCTCGCACCGAGCTGCCGTGCGGCTTCGGTCGAGACGTGCACCATGTTGCCCCAGGTCAGCACCGTCAGATCCTCGCCCGGCTGGACGATCCGGCATTTATCGAGTGGCAGCAGATAGTCGCCGGTCGGCACCGGCTCACGGAACGCGCGATAGAGTTTCGAGTGCTCGAGGAAAACGACCGGATCGTCACAGCGCAGCGACGAGAGCAGCAGGCCCTTGGCCTGATATGGGGTGCTGGGGCAAATCACGCGAATGCCGGGCGTGTGCATCAACCATGCTTCGGTCGACTCCGAATGGAACGGCAACGGTTTGATGCCGCCACCGAATACCGCGCGGATCGTCACCGGGACCTTCATCGCGCCGCCGGTCTTCTGGTGCAGGTTCGACAAGTGGTAGATCAACTGGCCCCAGGCGTTGTACATGAAGCCAAGAAATTGCATTTCGAGCACCGGCCGGTCGCCGGCGATCGCCATGCCGACGGCCATGCCCATGATCCCGTTTTCTGTCAGCGGCGTGTCGACGACCCGGTCCTCGCCAAATTCGTCGAAGAGGTTGTCGGTTGCGCGGAACATACCGCCGACCGGGCCGATGTCATAGCCGACGATCCGCAGCCGTTCATTGGCGATCAGCTCGCTTCGCAGCGTGTGATTGATCGCCGCGATGAGGTTCATTTCCTCATGCATCGCCCGCCTCCTTATGCAAGCCGCTGCCGTCGAAATCGAGAAAGGGGTTGCCGCCCGCCAGCTCGACCGCGAGTTCGTCCTGCTGGTGGCGGAAATGCCATCCGGGCTCGCCGTTCAAATGATTGAGGAACATCGTGTCGGCCGGCGTGGGCGGAATATTGAGCGCCCGGTCGACCGCTGCGCGCAGTTCGGCATCGATGCGCGCGGTCTGCGCAGTCTTATAGTCTGCGTCAATCAGTCCGCGCCCGGTCAGAAAGGCTTCGAACCGATCGAGGGGATCAAGCGTCGCCCAATGCTGCAACTCCACATCGTCGCGATACAGACTGGCCTGGTCGGCAGTATTATGGTCGGTCATGCGATAGGTCACCGCCTCGATCACGAACGGGCCCTCCCCCGCGCGCGCCGCGTCCACCGCAATTTTGGCCGCGGCATAGACCGCGAACACGTCGTTGCCGTCCACCCGCCGGTGCGGGATGCCGTGCGCCACGGCTTTCTGCGCGAAGGTCTCGGCCGCGGTCTGGCGGCTCGCGGGGATCGAGATGCTCCAGCCATTGTTGACGATGACGACCACCAGCGGCGTCTTGAGCACGCCGGCAAGACCGAGCCCGTCATGGAAGTCGCCCTCGCTGGTCGCGCCCTCGCCGATGAAGGCGAGCGAGACATGGTCGCGTTTGTTCAGTTTGTCGGCCAGAGCGGTGCCGACCGCGACCGGGATATGGGCGCCTAAGAACACGGCGTACGGCGTCGTCTTGACCTTTGGCAAGTCCTCCGGCGCCACCGGCAGGTGCGCGCGCACATGTTCAGGCGCATGGCCCAGCGCGGCGCCGAGCATGCGGTCGATCGGCACGCCCCAATAGATGAGCGAGGCGTTCTGGCGATAGGAGGGGTGCACCCAGTCTTCGGCCGACAGCGCAGCTGCCGCCAGAGCCGTCGCCTCCTCGCCAGGGCCGCCACCCGACACGCTGAACACGCCGCGCCGCTGGAGCTTGACCGTCATTTCTTCCAGCAGGCGCGTCTTGCGCATCGCTTCGTGCCAGCGCAGCAATTCCTCGTCGCGGACATTTGGCAGCTCACCCGCGACCGTGCCATCGGGCTGCAACAAGCGTTCGAAATCGTCGGTGGGTCGGCGCTCAGGCCATTTCGTATTGCCCATTCTCTGCCCTCTCGATTGCCGACGCGTCGCTCGCCGCAAGGCTCGGATCCTGCTCCACGCTGTCTTCGACCGGTCGCCGCGACGGGTTCTCGAGGAAGGCGCCGCTACAGCACGGCCGCCCGATCGAGATGTATCAACGTCGCTATTCGGCGATCCTCTCACTGACGCATGGAATTGTATAATCAATTCTAGATTTTGGTTTGCGCATCGCGGGTCCCCTTGTCAATCGCGGGCTCATCCCACGGCAGGTTCAGCCGCTGCCGGCAATGCCCCCATCAACCGGCAACAGCACGCCGGTGACGTACGCGCCTCCGCGGGCGCACAGGAAGATCGTTGCAGCAGCGACGTCGTCCGGATTTCCCAGCCGATTGAGTGGGATCTTGGCCAGCAGCGCCGGATCGACCGTATCGCCATCGCGCAGATGCTTCGTCATCTTGGTCGGGAAGTAGCCCGGCACCAGCGCGTTGACCGTTATGTTGCGATTCGCCAGATCGCTGGCAAGGTCCCGCGTCAACATGTGGATAGCCGCCTTTGAAGCGCCATAGCTATAGGCTTGCAGGCCTTCGGGTTTCAGCCCGGCGATCGACCCAATGTTGATCACGCGAGAGGGGTCATCCGCGCTGCCGGCCGATTCGAGCGCGGGCAGCAACTCACGCACCAGCGTGAACGGAATTTGCACGTTAACCCCCAGCACGCTCCCCCACGCCTTGTCGGGAAAGCTTTCGATCGGCCCGCCCCAGGTGCGCCCGGCATTGTTGATCAGGATGTCGCACCCGCCGAGCGTTTCATTCGCACGATGCGCCAGATCAACGGCCGCTTCCGGCGTCGACAGGTCGGCCGGCAGCGCGTGACAGGTGCCGAGGGAGGCCATTTCCCGTGCTGCCGCCGAACATGTCTCCGGATCGCGCGAGGTGATGGCCACCTCGGCACCTGCGCCGAGAAGTCCTTGGGCGATCATCCGGCCTAGGCCCTGCGCACCGCCCGTCACGAGTGCTCGCTTTCCTGCAAGGCTAAAAAGGTCGTTCATTCGATCCTCCCGCTGGTGTTCTTCTTGTTCAGAGCGTGTAGCCGCCGCCGCACACGATCACTTCGCCCGTGATGTACGACGCTTCATGGAGGCACAGCAGGTACACCGCGCCGGCGGCCTCCTGCGGCGTGCCTGGCCGGCCGAGCGGGATCGCGGTGGCGAGGGCGGCCTGAAGCTCCGCGCCCATTCCCACCTTCACCTGGCGATCGCCGACCTGGATCATTTCCTCGCCCGCGCGCGGCAAGGTCATGCGCGTGCCGATGATGCCGAACGCGACCGCGTTCACGGTGACGCCATAGCGACCCCATTCCTTGGCCACCGTCTTGGTCAGCCCGACGACGCCGGCCTTGCCGGCCGAATAGCCGGCCTGGCCGACATTACCGCCCAGCCCGGCGATCGATGAGATGTTTACCACCGACCGGCGCCTGGCCTGGCCGTCCGCCGCGATCTCGGCCTTTGCCGCGGCGGCGATGACCGGCTGGGCCGCGCGCAGGACGCGGAACGGCCCCGAAAGATGGACGGCGAGCATCGCTTCCCATTGCTGGTCGCTCGTTTTCTGCAGGATTGAATCCCACCCAAAGCCCGCATTGTTGACGATGATGTCGATCCCGCCAAAGGCATTCACCGCCGCTTGGACGAAGCGGTCGCCGAAATCGGGCGCGGTGGCGTCGCCGGCAAAGGCGACTGCCTCGCCGCCGCTGGCCGTGATCACCGCCACCGTCTCCGCCGCGACGTCGGCGTCGAGGTCGTTGACGACGACCCGCGCGCCGGCCGACGCGAACTTCTCGACCACCGCACGGCCGATGCCACGCCCGGACCCGGAGACCAGCGCGACCTTGTTTGCGAGCATTCCGCTCATGCGTTTTCTCCTCGGTGGAGCCTGCGCCTCATCCAATCAGGTAAGAGCCACCGCTTGCCGCTCTATCGCGCAGCGACTGCGGCGGGGCGAAACGCGCACCGTGCTGCTGGGCAAGCCGGTCGCACTCGGCGACGAACGTCGGCAGGCCGACCGTGTCGATCAGCGAGAGCGTACCGCCGGTCCAGGTCGGAAAGCCCCAGCCGAGCACGCTGCCGATGTCGCCGTCGGCCGGATGCAACAGCACATTCTCCTCCAGACAACGCGCGGTCTCGATCGCCTGGATATACAGGATGCGTTGTTTTACTTCCTCGACGTCAGGTTGCTCCGCCGCCACCGGGAAGTACGTTGCAAGCTCCGGCCAGAGCCGCTTACTGCCGCCTTCTGGATATTCGTAGAAGCCGCCGCCGCCCGAACGGCCCGGCCGACTGAGCTCATCAACCATCTTTTCCGCGACGACCATCGACGTCGGCCTTCGGAAGCTTGGATCCTCGCGTTCGGTCTGGCGCACGATTATCATCGGCAGCGTCAGCGTCACTTCGTCAAGCAGGGCGAGCGGACCGATCGGCATGCCGGCCTGGCGCGCGCCATTCTCGATCAGTGCCGGCGAAACGCCTTCGCGCAGCAGCTCCATGCCTTCGTGGATGAAGGTCTGGAACACGCGGCTGGTATAGAAGCCGCGGCTGTCATTGACGACGATCGGCGTCTTGCTGATCTGCGCCACGAAATCCAGCGCGCGCGCCAGCGCCGCCGGGCTCGTCCGCTTGCCCATGATCACCTCGACCAGCGCCATCTTATCGACGGGCGAGAAGAAGTGCAGGCCGATAAAGTCCTCCGGCCGGCTGAACGCTTCGGCGAGCTGGCTGATCGGCAGGGTCGAGGTGTTGGACGCGAACAGCGCATGCGCCCCGGTCACCGCTTCGGCCTTGCGCGTTACATCCGCCTTGATCGCGGTATCCTCGAACACGGCCTCGACGATCAGATCGACCCCGGCAAGGTCGGCATAGTCGGTGGTTGCCCTGATCCGCGCGAGCAGCGCGTCGGCCTCGTCCTGGCTCGACTGGCCGCGCTCCACCTGCTTGGCAAGCAGCTTGGCGGGATAAGCCTTGCCGCGCTCAGCCGCCTCCATCGTGGTGTCGAGCAGGACAACCTCGATCCCGACCTTCGCCGCAGAGTAGGCAATGCCCGCGCCCATCATCCCCGCGCCCAGGATACCCACCCGAGCGACCTTCGACGGCGGCACATCGGCCGGACGGCGCGCGCCTTTTTCAGCCAGCCCCTTGTTGACGAAGGTGGTGCGGATGATGTTGCGGCTGACCGGATCGGCGATCAGGCGCGCGAAGTGGCGGCTCTCGACCAGCAGCCCCTTGTCGAGCGGCACCTGCACGCCTTCGAACAGACAGGTGAGGATGCTGATCGGCGCTGGGTAATTGTCGCCATATTTCGCGCGCAGGCGAGCGCTCGCCATGGTGAACCAGCCGGCCGTGGTCTGCTTAAGCAGTCCGTCGGATTCGGGCAGCGAAAAGCCCTTGCGATCCCAGGGCCGCACCGGATCGGGATTCGTTGCCAGCCATGCGCGGGCGGCATCGATCACACTGCTTGCTGGTTCGACCAAATCGACCAGGCCGATCTCCAGCGCCTTGAGCGGCGCATAGCTGCCGCCGCCTAGCAGCACTTCGCTCGCCTTTTCGACGCCGATCATCCGCGCCAGCCGCTGCGTCCCGCCCGAGCCGGGCAGCAATCCCACATTCACCTCGGGCAGGCCGACCACTGCCTTGGGGTCGTCCGCGACGACGCGATAGGTGCAAGCGAGCGCCAGCTCATAGCCGCCGCCCAGCGCGAAGCCTCCGATCGCGGCGACCACCGGCTTGCCGCACGTCTCGATCAGCCGGTGCATGCGCGTCGCCCGCTGGCTGAACGCGAATGCGTCCGCTGCGGTCATCGGCGTGTCGAGGATGAACTTGAGATCGGCGCCGGCCATGAACCCGGATTTGGCCGACGTGACGATCACGCCGGTCACGCCTTCGTCGCCTTTCACGTCCTCGAAGAAGGCGATCATCTCGTCCACCCAGGCGGGTGAGACGGTGTTCACGGCGGCGTCGGGATTGTCGAGCGTCAGCGTGACGATGCCGCCATCGCGTTCGGACTTGAGATAATGTGCCATCGGATCAGACCCGTTCGATGATGGTGGCGGTTCCCAGGCCATTGCCTGCGCACAGCGTGATGAGCGCGACGTTGAGATCGCGCCGCTCCAGTTCGTCCAACACGGTGCCCAGGATCATTGCCCCGGTCGCGCCAAGCGGATGGCCGAGGGCGATCGCCCCGCCGGCGACGTTGACCTTCGCCGGATCGAGCTCGAGATATTTGATGAAGCGCAGGACCACGCTCGCGAAAGCCTCGTTTATCTCGAACAGGTCGATATCGGCGGTGGTCATGCCGGCGCGATCGAGCAGCTTGCGGCTGACATCGGCCGGCGCGGTAAGCATGATCGTCGGCTCGGAACCGATATTGGTGAAGGCGCGGATTTTCGCGCGGGGCTTCAACGAAGCCGACTCGCCGAATTTCTTGCTGCCAATCAGGATTGCGGCCGCGCCGTCGACGATGCCGGAGGAATTGCCCCCGGTATGCACATGCTCGATCGCTTCGACCTGCGGATAGCGCTGCAGCGCGATCGGATCGAAGACCTGCCCGAGGCCGGTGAATGCAGGCTTCAAGCCGGCGAGCGAATCCATCGTCGTGTTGGGGCGCAGATACTCGTCGCGGTCGAGCACGACCTGGCCGATCGCGTCCTTGACCGGGGCAAGCGCCTTGTCGAACCAGCCCTCTTGTTGCGCGTGCGCGGCGCGGCGCTGGCTCTCGACGGCATAGGCATCGACATCCTCGCGCGTGAAGCCGTCGATCGTCGCGATCAGGTCCGCGCCGATACCCTGCGGCGCGAAATGGTTGTGATAGCTGCACCACGGATCGGCGACCCACGCGCCCGTGTCGGCACCGATATAGGTGCGTGACATGCACTCGACGCCGCCCCCGACCGTCGCGTCGGCGGCGCCGGTCATGACCTGCGCCGCAGCGTTGTTCACGGCTTCCAGCGCCGACGCGCAGAACCGATGGACCTGCTGACCAGCGACGCTCTCGTCCCATCTGGCCGTCAGCACGGCAGCGCGGGCAATATTGCCGCCCTGCTCGCCGACCGGCTGCGCGCAGCCATAGACGACATCGTCGACCAGCGCCGTGTCGAGGCCATTGCGCTCGGCCAGCGCGCGCAACGGCGTGGCAGCGATTTCCACTGCGGTGATTTCGTGAAGCGATCCGTCGGCGCGCCCGCGGCCCCGCGGCGTGCGCACATGATCGTAGATGAAGGCTTCGGCCATTCCATCACTCTCCTGATCCAGGTCACACTGACTGACCGGTTAGTCAGTTCTTATTGATCTTCGAGTCGGCTGCTGTCAAGACGGGCTGGGCAAGCGACCTACAGCCGGAAGCCACGAGCAGGACTGATCGATCGAATGGTGACGACAAGCGACTTGAAACCGCCGGCAACCGACCGACGCATGCTGGTGCGCGACGCGGCGGCGCGGATCTTTGCCGATCGCGGCTATCACGGCGCGTCGGTGCAGGAGGTGGCCGACGCAGTCGGTTTCACCAAGGCGGCGATCTATTATTACTACCGGTCAAAAGAGGCGATGCTCGCCGACATCCTCGACCATGCCGATCGCGAGATCACCGCGATCCTTGACGAAGAGAAACGTCGCGATCTTGCGCCCTTGCAGCTTATCGGGGCGGTGGTCGCGGCGCACGTCACCTGGTATTTGCGCCACCCGACGATCGCCAAGGTCGCATTCCGCGACTGGGGCGAGTTGACTGGCGCGGCGCTGGCGAGCCAGGTCGAGCGGCGCCAGCGCTACAGCCGCTTCCTGCGTGATACGTTGGACGCCTGTGTGAAGTCCGGCTCGATCGCACCCGGCAATGTGCGGCTGATGGCGAACTTCATCAATGGCGCGGTCGCCGCAGCCAATGTCTGGTTCAACCCAGGCGGTCCCGATACGCCGGAGACCGTCGGCACCGCATTCGGCGAGATGGCGGTGGCGGTGGCTAGCGGACCTGGCGCCCGATCGCGCAAATCGTCCGCGCAGGCGCACAAGAAGACCCGCTGACTACCAAATCAGTTATAAAATAACTGCGCATTTTCCACGCGCGGATTCCATAAACCGGCACCACCGGTGCGCTCCAAGCTGCATTTAGGCGCAATTCTGCCCATAAACGCATGTTGACTTTTTCGCATGCATGCTAAACATTCGCTGAACAACGAGGCGGTCGATCGCGAACCGCCCGGCAACAAACGATGCGCGCCCGCCCATCCAACGGCCGCGCGCAATCGTCCGATGGAGAGGACCGATGAGGCAAATTGAGCTTTCGCATCCATCGAGTTCGCGCAGCGACCGCATCGGCGCTGTCGGCAGCGGGACTCGTCGACAGCGCTCGATCGCCCGCGAGAACGCCTCACGCCCGGCCTGAGCCACCGGCATGCCGCCAACCGGCCGGCAGGGAAATTCAACCAGCACCCATAATGGCCCACCGATCGCAGCGGGATGAACTAGGAGCGGAGTCCAAATGTCGTTTCCCCATTTCGAAACGCACTTCATCACCATCCGCGACAATGTCCGCCTTGCCTATAATCATGAAGGCGGCGGCGGCGTCCCGCTGGTCATGCTGCATGGCTGGCCTGGCGGCAAGCGACTGTTCTGGCGCAACATCGGCCCGCTCGTCGCGGCTGGCTTCGAGGTCATCGTGCCGGATCAGCGCGGTTTTGGCGAAACGCCGCCGGTGCCGGGCGGGCCGCTGTCGGTCCAGGAGAGCGCGCGCGATATTCGCGCGCTGCTCGAGTCGCTGGGACACGACAGCTGCGTGCTTGTCGGCGGCGACATGGGGTCGGGCGTGTCGATCCAGTTGCTGCAAAGCCATCCCGGGCTGGTCAAGCGCTTCGTCACGTACAATGGATTCGTCCCGATGATCCCGGAGGCTTATGCCGCCGCCGGCCTTCCGAGCAGCCAGTTCGAAGTGATGGCGGAAATCTCCGATCACTTCGCACTGCACGCGCTCGAAGCTGACAAGCTGGCCGCCGGGTTCGACAGCGACGAGGCGCGGCTTGCCTATGTCAAACGCTACTTCCAGGGTCATGTCTGGAAGGAAGGCGGCCCGATGCGCCACCTCGCCGGACCCAACCGCATCGATGATTCCGAGGCCGAGTTCCTTGCCGAACAGATTAAGAGCGAGACCTCGTTCCGCGCTGCGCTCAATTTCTACGAAGGCGTGATGAAGCCCGCGCCCGATGCCGGCGAGTTCCTGATCGATCGTCCGATCGATGTCGAAACGCTGGTGCTGTGGGGCATGGAGGACGAGATCGTTGGCGAACTCTACCCGTCATGGATGGAGGTGGGCTGCACCGACATTGTTGGGCCGTTCCTCGTGCGCTGCGGCCATTTCCTTCAGTGGGAAGCCGCCGATGTCCTCAACAGCGCGGTACGCAGCTTTTGCCGCGATCTATTGCCGCAATGACCTTCAAGTATCGAATCTCGCTTCGTTTCAAATGCCAATGAGTGAAATCTAGGATCGCCAGAGGCGCAAGCGCTGCAGCGTCAATTCAATCGCAGCGCAAGAACAGTCTTCGAACGTGTCCAAGGTGATGGCACTGCGCGCCTTCGCCGATGGGTCAACGCAACATTGGAAGATCGATAATTAGGGAGGATTCAGCAATGACTAGAAGTAAGTTCTTGATCGGAGTCGCGCTCGGCAGCCTTGCGGCGGGGACCGCACACGCCCATACAGCGGCAGATGACACCGCAGCGCCGGCAGCACAGACCGAGACCGCCGGCACGTCCGGCGCGGCAGGCGACACGGGTGAGATCATCGTTACCGCGAACAAGCGCGAGCAGCGCCTCAACGATGTGGGCATCACTGTCGCCGTGGTATCGGGTGACGATCTCAAGGATCGCCAGATCGTCAATCTTCAGGATCTGGCGCAGTCGGTTCCGGGCCTGACATACACCAACACGGCGAATGGTACGCCAGTTTATACGCTCCGTGGCGTCGGCTTCAACGAATCCTCGCTCGCTTCCTATCCAACCGTCAGCGTGTATCTCGACCAGGCTCCGTTGGTCTTTGGTGTGCTTACGCGTCACTCAGCCTACGATCTCGAGCGCGTCGAAGTTCTCAAAGGCCCGCAAGGAACCCTTTTCGGTCAGAACTCGACCGGCGGCGCGATCAACTACGTCGCCGCGCAACCGACCGACACGCTCACCGCCGGGGGCAGCATCAGCTATGGCCGCTTTAATCAGGTCATTGGCGAAGCCTACGTCAGCGGGCCACTGAGCGATACGTTGAAGGCGCGCATCGTTGGACGGATCGAGCGCGCTGATGACTGGCAAATCAGCAATTCACGCCCGAATGACCGCAACGGCAAGACGCAGAACTACATGGCCCGGGTGATCGTCGATTTCGAGCCTTCCGACGCCATTCGCTTCAATCTGAACGTCAATGGATGGAAGGACGAGAGCGATACCCAAGCACCCCAATTTATCGGGCGTTCGCCGCAGAATCCTGTGCTTGCACCGGAATTTCTGAACGCTCGATTCTCGCCCGACAATGCGCGCATCGCTGACTGGACTCCGGGAACACCGTTCAGCGACAACAGGATGTTGCAGGCGGTGCTGCGGGCAGACATCGACCTGTCCAGCGACATAACGCTGACCTCGCTGACGGGCTACGTTGATTACAAGCAGCGACAGGGGAACGAGGGCGAAGGTCTTCCTCTCGCGGCGTACGACATTCCGTCAGATATTGGGCAGATTAAGAGCTTCACGCAGGAATTGCGGCTGAGTAACGGTGCCGATGGTCCGTTCCGCTGGGTAATTGGTGGCAATCTGGAGCACAGCAGTGTCGATCAACTATTGACGCTATATTACCCGGACTCATCGATTAGCCGCACGTTGGGTGTTGCTTTCGGGTACCCAATCACAGAATTGGATTACAATAGTAATCAGAAGATGCGTAACTATGCCGGCTTCGCCAACGTCGAATATGACTTCACCGAACAACTGACATTGAAGGTTGGTGGTCGCTACACCAGTGCAAAAACCTCTGTAGACGCTTGCAGTGTGGCTACGGACAGTCCGACAAACGGTACCGGGGCGTTTTTCTTCGACATCCTGCTTGGAGGAGCGTTCGGCGCCTATCGTCCCGGGCTGTGCTATCCGATTAACGATCAACCAGTTGCGGTCGGCGGCGTCGCGCCGGGCGCGCCGGGCGCATATACCGGCACCTTGAAGGAAGATAACATATCGTGGCGCGTCGGCCTTGATTACAAAGTAACGCCCGATGTCCTCCTCTACGTGAACGTAGGCAGGGGCTATAAGGGCGGCGGCTACCCGGCGGTTTCGGCTTCCACCTTCACGCAATATTTGCCTTACCGGCAGGAATCGGTCCTGGCATATGAGGGTGGTATCAAGGCGACCCTGTTGGACCGCACGCTGCAGCTCAATGCAGCGGGCTTCTACTATGATTATAGCGATAAGCAGCTTCGCGCGCGGATCATCGATCCCGTCTTCGGCCGGCTGGAGATCCTACAGAACGTCCCGAAATCGACGATCAAGGGTTTCGAACTCGAAATGACGGCGCGGCCGAGCCGGCAGCTCACGGTAAGCGCTGCTTTCACTTATATCGACTCCTCGATCGACGAATTTATCGGCATCAACGGCGCCGGGCTTCAGGGTGATTTCTCCGGTACGCCGATCCCGTTCACGCCCAAATATCAAGTCGGGGTGAATGCGGACTACTCAGTCCCGCTCGGTGGGTCGCTTGAAGGCTTCTTCGGTGCCGGCATCAATTACCGCTCCGACACGTCGGCGGTAATCGGCGGCGATGTCAATCCTCCCGGCCTGGAGCAGTCGGGCAGCGGACCGATCTACAAAATCGACGACTATGCGCTGGTCGATTTGCGCGCCGGCGTGAAGGTGGATGATGGCCGGTGGCAAATCTCTGTGTTCGGCAAGAACGTCTTGAACGAGTTCTATTGGAACAACGTATCGGCTGCTCAGGACTCGGTCATCCGCTACACCGGCCAGCCCGCGACCTATGGCGTCGAACTGCGCTTCAGGATGTAAGCGATCCTCCACATCCTTCTCTCTACCTGGCGCTGGTTTCCATCGGCGCCATTTTTTTGCCATATGCATCGTCACAGGGTTGCGGACGGCGGCTGGATTGAACCCGACGCGCCGCTTTCACAACGTCGCAGAATGCGGCGAGCGCCGAATGCAAAGCGGCCCGGAAGCGGAGCTCCCGGGCCGATAGAGTCCGACAATGCGGCGGCGCGCGCGACGGCACGTCTCGTCAGGGCCTCAAAGCTCGATGGTGCGTACCGGGTCGCTGCCGCCCCATCCGACCGACTGCTCGCGGATGAAATCATAAACCTCGCTCAGCGCCTTCGATCGCGTACACAATTCGATCAGATGCCCGTACCGCGCCCGCGTATCGACATGGATGACTTCGATGCCGTTGGTCAGAACACCGTGCAGGATTGTCTCGATCCCTTTGCCCGCGAGTTCGGCGGCATGCGAGGGCGCGTCATCGATGATATACGCCATGTGGTGCACGCCATAACGATTGCTTCCTTCGGGGAACACATCGTGCAGTGACGACGGCCCAGGCTTGTTCTGCTGCATGAACTCAATCATCACGTCGCCCCATTGACCGAACGATGATGAGTGATCCCAGTCGCTCGGCTGCCCGCGGTAAAGACAGCTGGAAAATCGAATGTGTTCGGCAACGTAGAACGGGCCCGATCCGAAGGTCGCCGCATGCTGCGCCGCCGCCTCGCGAATATCTGGAACGAAATACGCGATCTGATCTGGAGTTTTTACCACTTCACCACCTCGCCTAGCTGTCACTATCGTTGTGCGCGGCCAACCGCCTCGCAGCCTGGGGTCCGGATCATGTCCAACCCGTCTACGTCCTGGCCCTGGGACGCTAGGCATATTGCGCCACAGGCGCAATGAAGTTTAGAACAAATGATAGCTATACAGCATGTCTGGCCTACTCTAGGGCGCTGCCTTATTGTCGAGCTTTCGTTTAGTAGTTGACGTGACAGGTTTGGGGGGAAAGCAGCACACCATGCGGCGCGAACAACAGAAGGAAGTGCGCAGAAGGGCTATCCTGCATTCAGCCGAGACACTGGTCCGAGAGACTCACAGCGTCGACTTCTCGATGATCGATCTCGGCAAGAGGGCGGGCTTGAGCACGGCCACAACCTATAATCTGATCGGTTCCAAAGCGACGGTGCTCTACACGCTGCTGAACCAGTCGCTGTCACGGCTGTTCGAGCAGAGCCGCTTGGCATATCGCGGCAACGATCCAATCGAACACATTCTGATGGCAGCAGACGTCGCGGCGCGGTTTTTCACGGCCGATCCAAATTTCTACAAGCCGATGATGATGTTCCTGCTTGGCGTGCCGGATCCGGTTCATCGGCCGCAATTCATGCAGATGGCGTTCAATTACTGGGCGGATGCCGTCGAGGAGCTGGCGACGGCGCTAAAGACCTCCGAACCTGTTGAGGCAGCGGACATCGCGCTGAACTGCCACATCCTGTTCGCCGGCGCGCTCGATCTGTGGGTCCAGAACGAGTTGGACAATGCCCAGTTCCAGGCGCAGGTGCACCACAGCGTAGCGATCCAGCTCGTCTTTCTGGCGAACAAGCGCGTTCAGAACCGATTGCTTAAGTCAATCCGCGAAACGCGCGCGCAGCTGCCGCCACTCGCCCGGCGAAGCGAAGCGGCGGCCCAATAGCATCGCCGCCTTCCCGCGGCCGGCGGCGGTCCGGGGGACGAGCCGCCGGACCGCGCCTGTTCAGGCGTATGCGGGCGCCAGGTCCTTGATCGCCCAATCACGGAAGCTGAGTGGCTGAGGTACGAGCGCGGCCAGCCCACTCTGGTTGGACGCGGTTTCCGGCTTTGACAGCCAGGTGTACAGCGGCACCCCCTGAGGCCAGTTAGCCGCCAGCCCTTCAAGCGGTATCGAAAAGGGCACGACGGTCCGTCCAAGCACGTCGGTCAGCGTGTCGGCCATTTGCGACAAGGTCAAGGTTTCGGCGATCAGATTGACGTCGCTGCCGGCCAATTCGGTGCCACGATCCGCAATCGCCGCCGCCGCACGTCCGATGTCGAATGCAGAGACAAGTTCCTGCGGCACATCGACCGGTAAAGGCATCGCCAACACCAGCACGCCATCCTGTTCGCTCAGCGGGAAGAACGTCTTGGCATTGTCCATAAACGACGCGGGACGTGCGATCACCGCCGGAATGCCCAGTTCGGCGATCCGCTCCTCGATCGCACGCTTCGATCCGACGCTCAACACACCGTGGCCGTTACCGGCCAGCGCGGATTGGTAGATGAAGAGCTTGGTACCCAGTTCGGCGGCCACTTCGGCGGCAATCATGCCCTGGATCGCTTGGCCCGTATCGAACGCGTCCATCAGCGACTTGCCGACGAAGTAGATCGCGTCGGCACCGTCCGCCGCCGCGCGCACGCTAGCTCGATCGTTCATGTCGATGACCACCGTCTGCGCGCCGGCGTCGCGGAGTGCCTGCGCTCCTTGCGAAGCGTCATCGCGAGTCGCGCCTTTGACCGTCCAGCCTGACGCGAGCAATGCCTTTGTCGCTTCCGAGCCGGTCGTGCCCGTTGCTCCAAACACGGTTACGTTACGCGTCATGGCGTCTCTCCTGCAGGTTGCCAAAACTTATATTGGATTTGAATATCCGTTAGTCCCATTCGACGCTGCGTCAATTGCCAATTTGCAGCGTTCGCCGCGCCAGTGGGCCTTGGCGAGAGCGCGAGGAGTAGCGCTGAGGCGCCTGATACTACATCCCCAATCCCGTGCAATTCGGTTGACAATCTTGGAACTGGTAATAATCTTTTGGAAGAAACGCAGGAGCCATGATCGCTTTGACGAAGATGGCCGACCGCGATCCAAGGAGAGGACCAAATGATTCACGAACACAGTGATGCGCGTGTCGGCTCACAGGCAATCACGCCCCCCGCCAAATTCGCGCACGTCGCGTTGCGCACGGCCCGGTTTCGCGAAACGGTCTCGTGGTACAAGACCGTGCTGGGCGCAAAGGCCGCATTCGAGAACAGCGAGATCAGCTTCCTCACCTATGATGACGAGCATCATCGCATCGCGATCGTGCGCAACCCGGATCTGACGCCGTCCTCCGACACCGCTAGTGGGATACACCACATTTCGTTTACCTACGACGCGTTGCCAGATTTGATGTCGAACTATGACCGCCTCAAGAAGCAAGGGATCGAGCCGGTGTGGTGCATCAACCA
Source organism: Sphingomonas tagetis (assembly GCF_024211275.1). Taxonomy (GTDB): domain Bacteria; phylum Pseudomonadota; class Alphaproteobacteria; order Sphingomonadales; family Sphingomonadaceae; genus Sphingomonas; species Sphingomonas tagetis. The sequence goes on along the minus strand of NZ_JAMLDX010000004.1, from coordinate 227,362 downwards.
TGGTCCAACGACATCGATGTATTATCTCGATCCCGACGACAACCGGGTGGAATTGCAGGTCGAGAACTTCCCGGACCTGGAGTCGTCCTATGCCTATTTCGCCAGCAAGGAATTCGCCGCCAATCCGATCGGCGTCGAGTTCGATCCAGACGAGTTGCTCGAGCGCGCGCGCAAGGGTGAAGTCGATCTGACGGACCGCGGCAACATCGGAAACCGCGGCGTCTCTAACCTCAACCTGCGCTGACCGGTTCGGGTGCCGACATCCCGATCGGCGCCCGCACAATGTCGCCGCGGCGGGCGCGCCGCGCCCCGAAACACATGCAAGGAGCTTCAAATGTCGGAGGAACGATTGGCAGGGAAGGTCTGCGTCATTACGGGGACCGGGGGCAGCATGGGGCGTGTCGCCGCGTTGCAGTTCGCGAAGCAGGGCGGCAAGATCGTCGGCTGTGACATCAATGTGGAGCAGGACGCGGAGACAACCGCGCTGGTCAGGGCGGCGGGAGGCGAGATGACGTCAATCGCGCCCTGCGATCTGACCCGGGAGGATGATTGCGCGGCGCTGGTCGAACTTGCCATCGCATCCTATGGGCGGATCGACGTGCTCTATAACAACGCGGCGATGGCCTATTTCGAGCCGATGGAGTCGATCGGCATCGACTCTTGGTCGAAGACTATCGATCAGGAGTTGAATCTGGCGTTCCTGCTCACCCGGGCGGCTTGGCCGCACCTGAGTGAACGGGGCGGCTGCATCGTCAATGTCGGGTCGACCTGTGGCATGCTCGGCTATGCGACATTACCCTCAGTGGCGCATGCCGCCGCCAAGGGCGGCGTGATCGCCATGACCCGGCAGATGGCGGCAGAGGGCCGTCACCAGGGTATCCGCGTAAACAGTATCTCGCCCGGCCTGACGCAAACGCACCAGACCGTGCCTTTGCTGGCTGAGCAGCGTCTGGCGGAACCGCTTCTCGCAAAAATAATGCTTGGCCGCGTGGCGCAGCCGGAAGAAATCATCGCAACGGCGCTCTTTCTTGCCTCCGACGAGAGTTCTTACATCACCGGTGTCAATCTTCCGGTCGATGGCGGGATGACTGCCTGGTAGCGGCGCTGCAGCGGGGCTGGCTGATATGGAAAGCCGGTCGCGGTGAACGCCGATGTGATCGTGATCCAGTCAGGAAGGCATGTAACGCTGCATGCCTTCCCGCTTGACGCGCCGGCGACGTTGCAGGCGTGCCGGCCTGCGGGGTTGCGATCCGGCCTGCGGCAGGAAGGCAGCGCGGATGGCACCCTCCCGGTCGGCAGGTCACTGGAACTGATCAGCCAACCGCAGCTTGCGCCGCCGGCAGGGTCTGTGCCTGCCGCGCCATTTCTCTTGCCGCGATATACCCGAACGTCATCGCCGGGCCCAGGCTGACGCCGCCACCGGGATAACGGCCGCGGAATACGTGGTTGCTGTCGACCCCCGTGGCATAGAGGCCGGGGATCGGCGCACAGTCTTCGTCGAGCACCTGTGCAGACGCGTTGACCTCCAGCCCGCTCAGCGAACTCAGTGTGCTGACCCGCACCTCCAGCGCGTAGAACGGGCCGGTCCGGACCGGCCCCAGCGTCGGATTGGGCCCGTGTGCGGGATCGCCCATGAAGGCCGAGATCGAACTGTAGCCGCGCTTGAACTCAGGGCACTCGCCCCGGGCGGCATGTTCATTGAAGTCCTCGACGGTGCGAGTCAGCACGGCTGGATCCAATCCGATCTTCTCCGCCAGCGCGGTGATCGTAGGTGCCTCGAAGATATAGCCCCGCTTGACCCAGGGCCGGGGCGAGAAGGGCTTCGGCTTAACCATGCCGATCCCATACTTTGCGACCGCCGGCGCTTCGGAAATCATCCAGACCTTTCCGACGCCCTTGCTGTGCGCTATCTCGCCAAATGACTGATAGTTGATCGCCTCGTCGACGAACCGCTTGCCGCTGCGAGCGTCCACCATGAGCGACCCGGGACAGTGCCGGTCGAAAAACAGCGACGGGAATCTGGCAATCGTGCCGTCGTTGCGCGGGAACGATGAGGACGGCACCCAGATCCCATTGCTTGCATTGTCGGTCTGATGCTTGCCGCCCGCCTGAACGCCCATCGCGATACCGTCGCCGACATTGGTTTCCGGCTGCAGCGACCACCCTTGCGATGCCTGTGGTAACAAATTGCGCCGCATATCGTCGTTCGCGCTGTATCCGCCCGACGCGAGCATGACGCCGACGCGCGCGCGAACCGGGACGATCTTGCCGTTACGCTCGACCAGCACCTGGGCGATGCGGCCGTTCTCACGCACGAGCTCCTTTGCCCGAGACCGGTTCCAGAATTCGGCACCGGCATCGCGCGCCGATTTGAACAACTGACCGACCAGCGCATTGCCGTTCACCATCCGCCGGCCCCGGCGGCCGCGAAGTCGATCCCAGGCATATTCGGATACACGGCCGATGGCGAACATCGCATTGGCAAGCGAGCGGCTCCATGCGCCCATACGCACCGCGTCGTAAGGCGCGATCTGCATGCTGTGGAACAGACCCGCCTCCTGGATAGGTGGACGGATGCTGTCGAAATCCGCGCCGAGCAGATTGCCGTCGAAATCGGCCGTCATGTGCGTCCGTCCGATCCCAGCCCCCTCCAGTTCGGGTTCATAATCGGGCATGGGCACGCCGACCAGGCGAACCCAGCCTTCGCCTTCCACAAACTCCAGCATCGGATTGACGTTATCGAGATAGGCTTCGATTCGCTCGCTCTGGTAATAGTTGCCCAGCAAAGCCTGAATATACTTGCGCGCTTTTTCCTTGCTGTCGGAGATGCCGAGTGCCTTCTGATGCTTGCTGCCCGGAATCCACACGCCGCCGCCAGAATAAGCCGATGTTCCGCCGTAAAGGTCCGACGCCTCGAGCACCAAAACGCTCAGGCCACTCTTGGCAGCGGTGAACGCCGTCGTTAGCCCGCCAGCACCCGAGCCTACAACTACCACGTCGTATTCCATCATTCCTCTCCCAGCGGCCTTTTGGCTCTCGCGCGATGTAATACTCGCCATTCGCCGCGCCACCTGACCGCCGTAGTTATTCGCGGTCGCGTCAGGGGACGTACTGAATCTTATATTGGATTATACCATTTCGGAACGCAAGCAAGAAGGTGATCGATTGGCGGCAATGATGGGCGTCCATCGGACACGCCTCGCCGCTCGGCACGAAATGCCGAACCTCGATTGCCGCCTGCGCAGTCTGTCTACAAAAAACCAGTGGATTTAGTCTCAGTTATAAATAAGTAGGTCGCGCAGCCTGAGCGCGCGCGGCGCGTGTGATCGACGGCAGGCAGAGGAGAGCAAACGATGAGCACGCGGGAAGTGATCGAGCGTTATTGGACCTTGCTGGTCGAGGGTAACTTCCCGGCCGCGCTGGAACTGTTCGCCGAAGAGGGCAGCTACACCGTCAGCGGCAAAACGCCGATTTCAAAGAAATATGCGCCGAAGGCCGCGCTTTTCACCGAGTTTATGGAGGCGGTCGGCCCGCTGTTCGCCAACGGACTGCCTAGGTTTACTACCACCGATATCGTCGTGGAGGGCGATCGAGGGGTCATCATCGCCACGGGACTCTGCAAAGGCGGCTACGGCACCTACGATCAGACCTTCTGCTTCCACATTACAGTCGCGAATGGTGAGATTACCAAGCTTGTCGAATATGCCGACACGCTACAGATCGAAACGGCGCTGATGGGCGGCACGCTGACCCGCAAGGATGGCTCCACCGTTGGGTGAAGGTCGCACCATAGGCGTCGAACTGTGGTACCAAGGGCGCCCTATGCACGAGGATCGCCCGGTTCCGTCAGTATACGCGGCGCGGCCACCCCGACATGCGATCCTGCCAGCGCGTCACCCGGCGCTGGCAGGATTGACGGGCGCAACGGCGCTCGGAGGACGAGCCGCGGTTGCATCCACAGCCGAAAGGCCCCGACTTCTTGGTCAAGCTTTAGAAAAGACGATCGAGAAAAGACGTCGGCTGGGATTTAGTACAACGTTGCCGCGCGCACCTTACCGGTCGCTTTCAGTCCAAGCACTTCGGGCAGGATCTGCGTAAAGTGGATGGCGGCAACGCCGAGCTTCAAGGCGCGAAAAGGCGGGGTCGCCTAGTGAGTCGGCGGCGATGCAACCTTGCTTCCACGAGCCAGGCGGATCCGCGACCCTCGCGAAAGCCGCGCAAGATCAAACTGTGCCGCAGCGAAAATGGGATGGTCTAGGGGGGCAGCCAGCCGCGGCGACAACCTCCCGCCAGGGCCGCGCCATCTCGAGTGCGTAGTTCCACCCCCGCGGAATGTTGTTTTTCCCAGAGGATGTCTGCGTCACCAGCTATTCTGTTTGACCTGCCTTGACGTGCGCCCCTGAAACTCCGCCAGTCTGAGCTGGAGTCCTTCACAAAGGTGGACGAAGATGAAGCGCAGCAGGTTTACCGAGGAGCGGATTATCGGGATCTTGCGGAATCATCCATCGGGCGCTGCTGCGTCCCAGCGCCTGAATCGGCTTACCATGTCCCTAAGAGTGAGGCCTGAATCAATCGACGTATAGACCCGCATCGGGCGACCATTCGGAGCGTCTTGATACGTACCGTCATTCATCAGACGAGGCGTGGGGATCACCTTATAGCTGCTTGACGAAGGATCTGGCTGAATCGGCGGCACGAGCGCGGTAAGCGTCACGAGCGGACTGTCGCCCATTACCGAGGCTTCGGTAAGCGGAAGCTGAGGGAAACCAGGTATGCTCCCCAGCTTCGCGACCATCCCATCCAGCTCGGATTTAAGATAGCGTCCCAAAGGTCCGGCGGCGGCTATATCCTTAATCTCGGCGCTGCTGAACAGCAGTTGGCGGTAGGCGTTGCGAGGGACTTGCCAGATTTCGATGTCAGACTCGTTGAAGATCACCTTCGCGGCGATCGGGTCGATCGCGAAATTAAATTCGGCTTCCGCCGGGCCGGGCGGCGGATAGGCAAGGTCCGAGTGTTCGCGACCACCGATCCAGATCAGTTTCATACGACGCGCAATACGAGGCTCGGCGAGGCATGCCAGTGCAAGGTCTGTCAGCCCGGCTCCTGCGGCATAGAACAGCGGTTCGCGCGCATCATCCCGCATCGCCTCGCGCACGATTGCCGCAGTGGCAAGGCCGGGCTTTCCTTGATCCCGAGAGGCAAGCGGCACCTGCGATCCGGCAATTGGCGAGTGAATGCTTTCCATGTTCATCAGCTTCAGCAGTTCCCGCGCCTTGGCGCTGCCTTGGCTGGCGGATTGGGGGCCGCCGAAGTGCGCGGGAAGATGCGAGCCGATGATGACCGGAATTTTGACTGCGGGGCAAAGCAGGTGGTGGGCCAGTTGAAATAGCCCATCGGGGTCGCCCGCGAAATCATTGTCGATAATGACACGGGCCACGGACGCCTGCCGGAGGGATTTGGCGTCAGCGTGCGTCGCGAGGCTTACAGCGAGCGCACCGGCGGCGCTGATAAAATGGCGTCGATCGATGTTGGTCAGCACAATGCAGGCATCCTTACCTCCGTGAGTGTCCTATCGTACCCCACCACTAGCGACAGGTAAAATCGCGGATCTTTTGGACAGTATAGGCTGTTGCTATAGATGCCCGTGCGTGAGTTTCACCTTTCAGGGCGATTACCCGAAACAGCCTGCATGGTCGCCACCGAGCTATGGATCCGAACCATTTTCCTGAAGGCAACGGCAGCTCAATGCAGCCGCTGCCCCCGCGCTCGCCCTACTCCGCCCATTGCGGAGCTCCGCTTGCGTTGCAGCAACCGGCGCCGCTTTAACGCCTGAGAGGTCTCGCCCGCCCCGCCCGCACGATCGATCGGCAGTGAAGCCTTAACCCCGGGTAACCAGGGCGGGGACGACGCCCGATTCCCCAAATATCCGCGAGCAATTTTCCATTCGCCGATTGCCGCGAACGCCGCGCCCATCGCAAATGACACCGCGGCTAAGATGCGAAAAACGGCTGGCTAGCATCAGGACTCACTGATTGAGCCAGAACCAGTCTGCGTCATAGTCCCCGTCGCTCCGACAGCGTTTTGGCCCTGGTCAGGGCGTCGATAATAAGAGTGGCCGCTTTGTGTAGCTCCTCTGCCCTTCGCTCAGCAGCATGACAAGTAGCCTATCCTTGCCATCTTAGACGGCACGGAGCTGGACTTCATACCGCCTTTGCAAGTCTGATACGTCGGGGACAGGCCCTTTTTTTGAGCAGCTCGCCGCCGTCCGATGTGCCTTTTAAATAGGTCGCATCGATCATCAACTGGTCGGGCTTGCCGCCCTGCCCCGCGAGACCTGCGAAGATTCTGTTGAACAAGACAAGGCGGGTTCAGCGGATGAACCGATTATAGATCGTCTTCGACGGCCCGTACTCGGCACGCGCATCGCGCCACTGGAGCCGTTCGTGATCGCGAAAACAATCCCGCTGGTGATCCGGTGCCATCAACCCGTGGCACCTCGTGCGGGAGCGGAAATGCGGCTCGATCCCGCGCATCTGCTGCTCCTACAATCAGATCAGATCAATCATCGCAACGCCTCCTCGCACCGCCATTGAATTGACGGGCTGCTGCACTTGCAGCAATTTGATAGGTCATGAGCCTAGTCGGGGCCAACGACCATCGTCTCAACGTTGACGCGATCTCGCTCGACGAAGTGCAGGCCGAGCCATGGGTCCTCCCGGCGGTGCGCGGCACGTTCTTACAGCAGATCGCTGCGTGTTCGGCATCTTCGCGATGGATCGCTGACCGGGATCGCGCAGGCGCTGCCCGACGCGTTGATCGCGCAGGACTGATCCCATTGGCGCAATCATCGCGCTGCAAGCGACTAACTCCGGTGGTCACTCCGTTATAAGCGTCACGGGACCGATCAGGCCGGATGCGCGCAACGGCGCGTCCGGACGATAGGTCGGGGCGGCGACGAAGGTCACCTTCTTCGCATCGGGCTGTTGGTCCCCGATTAGGCGGTTGACCCACAGATTGGCCACCTTGACCTCCAGCTTGTTGATGCCGGGCTTTACCCATTTGCCGATATCGAGCCGATAGGGCGCGAACCAGCTGGCGCCGGCGAGTTGCCCGTTGATCCGCACTTCGGCCACGTCGCCTACCTTGCCGAGGTCGAGGAACAGCTTTCGGCCCAAACCTGCCGCCTTGGGCATCGTGAACGTCGAGCGATAGGTCGCGGCGCCCGAGAAATAGCGGATGCCGGTATTCGCGTTCGTTTCCAGCGGCTGCAACACCGGCATGGCAAGGCCGACGGGCGCGCCCCGCCCCGGCTGGAACGTGACCGACCATGCATCGGTTAGGCGCGCCGCTTCACGCAGCGGCCGCGGCGTCACCACTGCCGATGGCGCAGTTGCGGGCTTGCGGAACACGACGAAGAACGCATCCTCCGCGCCGACGTCGAGCGACACGATCGTCTCCCCGCCCTCGATCCGATACGACAGCGGCGCGAGCGACCCGTCCATCGCCCGCCACAGCTCGGGCTGCTTGCCCGCAACGCGCAAACGCATTTCGATTCGCCCCGACCTGCTCGTGCGATTGTTCACGAAATAGAGATCGCCGTCGTCCAGCTTGCGGTGCACGAAGCGATAGTCGGTGTCGGCCGCGCCTGCGACGATGGCGAGGTCCGGACGGACACCCGCTTGGTTCAATCCGGCCTCGACATCCCGTCCCGCAATTACGCGCCCCTTGCCGACCGCTCCGCCGGCCCACAGGCGATCGGCCAGCGCCTTGAACGCCGCCGGGTCGTCCTGAAGTCCCGGCGAACGCTGCGGCGCTTCGCCGATCACGGTGGCGCCCGCCTCTACCAGCGCCGCGATCCGTCGCAGCGTCGCAAGCGTCATCACGCGGCTCGGTCCACCCAGATACAGCGCGCGATAGCGGGCGGTGCCTGCCACCAGCTCGCCATTATCGACCTTCATCCGGTTGGCGAGGATGTCGGCGTTCACGAAGTCATAGGCATAGCGGACTGGCAGATCGGTCGGCACGCCCCGTTCGAACAGCGCGGTGATCGGCGCGTCTTCGCCATAAAAATAGGCGATATCGGCATGATCGCGCCCCTGCTGAAGCAGATAGCCAGTGCGCGACATGTAATCGACCCATGGCTTGGCCATGCCGGCCCAGCTTTCATGCCGATTGAAATACTGGCCGAAGATCAGCAGGCTGAGCCCCGGTTCCTTGTCATCGACAGGCGAATGCACCGATGTATGCACGATCGGGCGATTGACGCCCGATGCGAACTCCAGGTCGATGATGCGCTTGAGGTCCGCCGGCGCGAACGCCCAGGGCGCAAAGGCCGATGTCATCGATTCGGCCGAGACGATGTTCTGGCCGTAGACATGCGCGACCGACGCCGCCCCCTTCATGTCGCCGAGCAAGGTCGGCCGGGGTGCTTCGCTGCGGCCAAAGCTCCACAGGGCGGCCATCGGCACGTCGGCGTGTGACCGCATTGCGAGGTCATCGCCCAGGACCGGACGCCCGTTTTCGAGCGCCTCGCCGTAGACGATCATGCCGTTCTCGTGCGCCACCTTGGCGATCGTGCCGTAATGGGCGTCGGCCAGCAGATCTGCCAGCGTCTGACGGTAGTCGTGCAGAAAGGCGTCGCTGCGCGCGCGTGAACCGACAACCGTGCCGGTCAGCGTCGGCAGGAACGGGACCGGATCATAGCCACGCCGCGCCTTGAACTCCTCGATCATGCGCGGCGTCCAGTTGGACGCGCCAACCTCGATGCTGTCGGTTACCAGCGCGCGGATGCCGCGACGTCCGATCCAGTTGGAACCGACGGCGTCGCGATACATGCCGATATAGGTTTCCATGTAGCGGCGCACTGCGCCGGCATCATATTTGTCGACCTCAAGTCCAGTCGCTTCGGGCGTGGCGGGATGATTGGTCTTGCCGGTCAGCGACCAGCCCAGCCGCACGATGCGCCAGTCGCTGCCCTTGGGCGGCGTCCAGTCGAGCGTACCGTCGCTCCGCAGATGCTCGGTCACGTCGAGGACCTTGGCCGGATCGACCGCATCGCCGTCGCCTGCGGTCGCAAGCCCCGCATAATCGGACAGGATGGTGTAACCGGCCTTCGCCTCGAACTGGTCGATGCGCGGCTCGGCATGCAGCCTGAACTCCCCGATCGCCAGCGTCGGCGACTTGGGTTGCGCAAAGATGTCCACGACGATGGCACCGGGCGCGCCGTTGCTCAGCCCGGCCGGCTGCACGCCGCGATTTGGCGCGATGACCAGCCGAAAGCGCCGCGCGGTGACCGCCTCGAAGCCGATCGTGGTGCTCGCCTCACCCAGCCTGAAATCGCCCAACCGCGTCCAGCGGCCATCCCGCTCGACCTCCAGCACGGGCTGATACATCGGTTCGCGAAACGGCGGGCGGGCATTGGGAACGAATAGAGTCGCGGCGCGCACCGTCACCGGCTTGCCGTAATCGAGCAGCAGTGCGCCCGGCTGCGCATCGCTGTCGACCGAAACCGCTGCCGTCGTCGACAGATCGCCATCGCTCAGGGCATCCGACGCCACCGTGCCGTCGCCGGTCTGGCTGATCGTTGCGCGCGGCAAACTGGCCGCCCGCATAGGATAGGCCAGCACCCGCGCGTCGCGATACAGCGGCGCGGTCTTTTCCTGAAAGCCGTCATGGGCCTCGCTCGAGCCGGCACTCTGGAACGCGCCGATCGTCGAGGGCGGCATGGGCAGCGGCGCGGCGCGGCGTTGCCCGCCGCGCAACTCGGCCTCAGCCCAGACCAGCTTCTTCATGCCGTCTTCCGGCTTGACCCATGGGCCGCCCGTCTCGCTCCAGCCCGGCGATGCGGCGATCGTGAACTCAAGCCCCTTGGCGTCGGCTGTGCGCACCGCGTGGCGGAACGCGTCCTTCCACCCGTCCGTCATATAGATCAGCCGCTCGGGGACGATTTGCGGCGTCTGCAGATTGGCATCGAAGTTCTGGACGCCACCGATTCCGATGCTCGCCAGCCACGCCAGATCCTTGTCGATCCCGTCCTTGCTGATGTTGCCGTTCAGCCAATGCCACCACACCCGCGGGCGCGCGGTCTGGGGCGGCGCCTGAAACCCGTCGGCCAGTTCGTCCGCGAGCGCCGGCGCACCCAGCACAGAGCAGGCGAGCAGCAGGGCAAAACGGGCTTTCCACGACGTCATCGGCAGTTCCTTACGGTCAAATCTTCAACGGCGCGCCATCGCCGGCAAATAGGCGGCGCAGCGCGAAGGCCGTCACGCCGGCACCGAGCAGCGCGCCATAGACCGCCTTCCCTGCCAGCAGCGTCGCAAATGGCAAGGTGGCGGGCAGCAGCGCCGGCAATAGCAATCGGTGCGCCACAAAGGCGACCGCCGTCACCCCCAGCGCAGTCAGCAGCGCGCCGACCAGCGGGTGGCGGCGCGGTGGCAGGAACCGCGGCGCGCCGGGGATCGAGCCGCGGCGCAATCGCCGTTGCGTCAGCAGCGTCGGGACCAGCGCCGCCATCAGCGCGACCATGAAGCTTTGCGGCAGCGCGTCGGCGATCAGCGCGCGCACGGCCACCTCCCGTTCGCCAAGGAACAGCGCGACGACGAACAGGATGCTCAGCACCGCGTTGATCACCGCACTGACCGTCGCTTCGGTCAGGATATAGCGCCCGTACCTGCCAGTCATCGCCTCGTGCACCTCGAGGCGTCGATCGAGCGCCAAGCCCGGCCGTCCGTCCGTAATCGGCAGACGCCTCACAACGCGTTGCGACGCGCGATCGTGCCGAGGATCCCGGCGCTCGGCTTGGGCGTGCGTTTCCAGGTCGTGCGATCGACGCTGCACAGGCCGAACCTGGCTTCGTCGAACCCGCTGCCCCATTCGTAATTGTCGAGCAGCGACCAATGGATATAGCCCTTGACCGGCACGCCCTCATCCATCGCGACCTTCAGCCCCTTGAGCGCAGCGGGAATCAAAGCCGCGCGAATGCGGTCGTCAGCGGTGCCGACGCCATGTTCGCTGACCAATATCGGTCGGCCAGTCGCCTCATGGATATAGCGGACGGCGCCCGCCAGCGACGGAGGGTAGACCTCCGCACCGCGGAAGTTGCGCGGCCCGCCAGAAGGCGGCGCAACCAGGCCCTTGTCGTCCCACAAAAAGCGCTCGTAATTCTGCACGCCGACAAAGTCGTCGCCCTTCACGGCGGCGAGCCAATCGCCGTGCAGTTCGGCTCGCTTGGCATCGCGAAGGCTGTTGGCCCCCACCGCCTGATCGTCCGCCACCGCCAGCGTGACGCCTACCGGGAGGTCGGGCCGTACGCCCTTGATCGCGTCGCGCGCTGCCTTGTGCCCCTTCACCATATTGGCGGTGAGCAGCGGAACGTCTTCCGGCGGCACCGTGTTGGCGACGACGAACTTGGGAACGTTGGCGGCGCGCGCGGCAGCGGCAAGGTTGGCGCGCAAACCGCCGACGAACTGCGGCGGCAGCACGATCGACAGTATCTTCCCGATATTCGGTTCGTTCAACGTCGTCGCCATCTCGACACCTGCGGCAAGGTGGCGCGCGGCGCGCTCGCAGAAGCGCGCGAACAGCGCCGGCGATTGTGGATGAAGCCAACCGCCCTGCGCCGCAAACCAGCGCGGCGTGGCGAAGTGATTGAAACTCAACACCGGCGTGATGCCACGTGCGCGACAGCCATCGACCATCGCCTTGTAATGATCCAGCATGGCCAGTGAAAACTGACCCTGGTCCGGTTCGATGCGTGACCATTCCAGGCTGAAGCGATAGCTGTTCAGGCCGATCGACTTGACCAGATCGAGATCGTCGGCCCACCGCTCAAGGCTGTTCACCGCATCGCCGGAGCGCTCACCCGTGATCGTCGGGGTGACATTCTCCAGCAGCCACTGGTCGCTGTTGGTGTTGTTGCCCTCGACCTGATGACCGGCGGTCGCCGCACCCCACAAGAATCCTCGCGGAAAAGCCGGGGTCGCCGCTGCGGCCGGATCCAAACCGATGGCCGGCGTCGCTATCGCACCGGCGCTGGTCGCCAGAAAGGATCGGCGGTTCATCACTGCGCCATTCAGGTTTCGGTCGGTCATGCGGCGTGTTCCTCTACGAAAGCGCAAATCTCGTCGGCCAGGCGCCGGTCCTGCGTGCCGAGATGCAAGGTCATCGAATAGTGATTGTGCCCGGGCTGCACGATCGTCCGGGGCATCGCCCCATGGGCCGTAAGCCGAGCTTGTATGACGCCCAGAAACTCCGCCTGAAATCGTGGCGGATCGAACTCGGCGCACGCAACCAGCAGCGGGAGCTTCGTCGCGGTGACCGCCGCCATCGGCATGCGGCTCGGATAGCGCGCGGCGTCCCCATAATAGGGCACGTCGCGCGGCTCGAGCGGCGTGTACCCATAGAGCCCCGACATCAGGATCGCCGCGCGCAGCTCGCTCTCGCCCCCGCTCGCCAGAAATCCGGCGACGTGCACCGCGCCCGCAGAGGTGCCGGCCAGAACGATGCGGTCGGCATCCCCGCCATATTCGGCCGCGTGAAGCTTGAGCCAGGCGACGGCGGCCCCGACATCTTCAGCGCCGGCGGGCCATTGGTGATCGGGGGCGAGCCGATAATTGATGACGACACCGACCAACCCGGCCCGCGCCGCCATGCGCCCGACATTGGCGTTCGCCCAGCTGCCCGCGTCGCCCTTGTCCCCCTTCATGAACCCGCCGCCATGCACGAAGACCAGGATCGGCGCGGGTTTCGCTCCGGCAGGGCGATAGATATCCAGCCGATGCCGCGGATCGGGCCCGTAGGCAAGGTCGCGGCCATGCGGCGTTAGATCGTGCGCGATGGCAGCCTGTACCGCATCGAACAGGCCGCGCGTTGCCGTCAGCACGTCTGGCCCAAGCGCGTGGCCCAGTTCGGCAATGCGTCTGGCAATCGTCATGCAACGCTCTCCATCGGCCCGTTCCGACCTCGCGGGAGAGGTTGTCCTCCCCCGCCCGTCGATCAGAAACGGCCTTCCAGCGAGAGGCCAATCGTCCGCCTGGCCTCACGGCTGCGCCAGTTGACATAGCCGCCATCGGAGAACGGCAGGCCCAGGATGGCCGAATTGAAATCGACGTTGAACAGGTTGCGGACGAACGCGCCGACGCGCCATGCCCCATCGGTGTCGCCGATCCCCACGTTCAGATTCACGATCTCATAGGCTTCCTGAATCGTGTATCGATCAGCCACGGCATTCTGCGTCTTGCTGCGGAAGGACAGGTTGGCCGCCGCATCGAACATGATGCTGTCGGTCAGTGGACGTTCCCAGTTCACGCCGACCACCGCGCTGTACTTCGGCGAACCGGGCAGCACGTTGCCGGCCGCCTGATACAGCGGCGTCGCCGCGGTAGAACCGGGCGCATTGCACTGGGCCGCGGCCGTACCTTCGACCACGAATACCGTCGGGCAGGCCGTCAGATAATCGGTGAATTTGGCATCCGAATAGGTGAAGGACGCATTGGCCGAGAAGCCCGCACCGGGACGCGCCACCAGTTCCAGCTCGAACCCCTTCACTTCAGCGCTGCCGGCGTTTTCGGTCAGGAATTCCTGACCGTTGAAGACCGACGTCTGGAGATCCTTGTACTTGTCCCAGAAGGCGTTGATGTTGACGGTCAGCGTGCGGTTGAGGAACTGCATCTTGGCACCGGCGGTCACGTCGTTGACGATCTGCGGTGCGACCTGGCTGCGCGTGCCGGTCAGCGCCGAGAAGGTGACGGTCGGGCCAAGATAACCACGGGCGTAGGTGGCATAGAACAGCAGATCGCGGTCAGGCTTGAACTCCAATCCGGCGCGACCCGAAAAGTCCGTCTTTTTCGCCTCACCGGTCTGAAGCGTACGGGCCGTGTAAGGCACCGTGCCCGATGGCGTGAAGTTGTTCGACGGCATCGGCGGGACGAACGGCGGCAGAGCCGGATCGACATAGGAGAAGTTGCTGGCGCTGACCTTGTCGCGCGTGAGGCGTCCCCCGCCGATCAGTCTGAGCGTATCGGTCAGATGGTATTTGCCGTCGAAGAACAGCGCAGCGCTGTCCGACGTCGTGCGGGTGATGTTGTAGCCCGCCGTGATCGAAACCGCGGGGAAGGCGCTGTACGGCAATGCCGGTCGCAGCAGCGCGCTCTGTCCGTCGCCAAGTCCGGTCTTCTGCCGCGACAGGAAGACGCCCGCGATATATTCAAGCGCCCGGCCCGAGGGCGAGGTGATGCGCAGTTCCTGCGAATAGAAGCGCTTGGTCTCACCCGTCGCCTTGGCGAAGAACTTCTGATAGGGCAGCCCGTCGATCGCATAGGTGTATGGCGCTTCGTTGAACTCACGATAGGCGGTGACCGAGGTCAGCGTATGGCTGCCCAGCTCCAGGTCCATCTGCAGCGAAGCACCGTAATTCTCCACATCGTACGAACCGGCGCCATCCTCGATCGACACGTCATTGTGCCGACCGAAGGCAACGCCCAGCGCGGCCGGGTTCACGAACGGCAGACCGGCGATGCCGCCCGGCGCCGTTTGCGCCGCCGTCAGCCGGTTCAGCGTCCAGGTCTGGGTCGGGCCATCCTGCTTCTGCCGCGAATAGTCACCGATCAGATAGACCGAGAAGGCGTCGGATGCCTCGAACAGCAGCTTGGCGCGCGCGCCGTAATTGTGCTGGCCGCCCCACTCCTCGTTGCGCACGGTATTGCGGATGAACCCGTCATAGGCACGGTCGAAAGCGAAGATGTTGAGCGCCGCCTTCTTGCCGAGTGGCAGGTTGACGGCACCATGGATATCCCGCTCGTTGAGCGATGCGTAGGACGCGAAGATGTTCCCGCCGAACGCGCCCAGTTCGGGCCGCTTGGTGGTGATGTTGATGACGCCCGACGACGCGTTCTTACCGAACTGCGTGCCCTGCGGCCCCTTGAGCACCTCGATCCGCTCAAGATCGCCCAAGCTGTTCACGGGGCTGCCGAAACCGATCACGACGTTATCGACGACCAGGCCGACCGGCGCTTCGGACGCGCTGCTGAACCCGCCCAGCGTGCCGACACCGCGTACGCGGAAGCCAGCGTCATTCGGCGTCGTGCCGAACTGCACACCGGAAAAGGTGTAGGCGATGTTCGTCAGGTCCTTGAACCCTGTCGCCGCCAGCTGATCCGCGGTCACAGCCGACACGGCAAGCGGCACGTCCTGCAGCCGCTCCGCGCGGCGCGTCGCCGTGACGATGATCTCGGTGCCGTCCGAAACTGGCTCGGCCTGAGCGGCCGCTGGTGCACTGTCCTGTGCCAGCGCCGGTCCGGCGAGCGCAAAGATGCTGACGCCGGCCAGGCCGGCAACGATCGATTTGAAATGATGCATGATGTATCCTCCCCAGGACTGATATGGTTGCTGTTATTGTTCGTCGATGATGCGGTTGGCGAGCGTCCCGATCGTCCCGATCGACACTTCGACTTTGTCCCCGGCCTGCATATACAAGGGCGGCGTGCGCTTGTCGCCGACGCCACCCGGCGTGCCGGTCGCGATCACGTCGCCCGGATTGAGCGGGGTGAAGGCGCTGATATATTCGATGACGGTCGGGATATCCCAGATCATGTCGCTGACGGGCTGATCCTGGACCAGTTCGCCGTTCAGGCGGGTCTGCACCCGCTGGCTGCCCAGATCGTCGATCTCGTCCGCCGTTACCATTGCGGGGCCAAAGCCGCCCGTGCCCGGGAACGTCTTGCCCGGGGTAAACTGGATGTTGTGCCGCTGCCAGTCGCGCGCGCTGCCATCGTTGAAACAGGCAAAGCCGGCGACATGGTCCATTGCGTCGGCGGCACCGACCTTGTGACAGGGCTTGCCGATGATCACGGCCAATTCGCCTTCGTAATCGAAGCGCGTCGTGGCCGTCGGCTTCACCATCGGCTGACCTTCGGCGACCAGGCTGTCGGCATAGCGTGTGAAGATCGCCGGATGCGCCTTCTGCTCGCGGCCGGTTTCCTTGACATGCTCGGCATAGTTCAGCCCGACGCACAGGATTTTCGCGGGATCGGGGATCACCGGCAGCAGGACGATGTCGGCCAACGCATGGCGAGCGCCGTCGCCAAGTGTTGCCAGCCGCCTCTCGGTCAGCGCCGCTTTCAGGCTCGGCGTCGCGGCCGTGGCGAGTTCGACCAGACTGTCACCCTCGATCCGGCCAAAGCTCGATTTGCCATCGGGTAGAAGAAAGCTTGCATAACGTGCCACGTGTTTGTCTCCCTTGCCGCTCGGAGCGGCGATCATCCTTGGTACCGCGCATCACCCGCGAGCAATCGTGGCGAGGGCGTGCGCCGCATGGTTAAAGCGGGGCGGGTTCCCACTCGCGACGGTGACGAAACCGCGCTTCCGCCTCGCGCAGGCCATCGAAATCCTTGTCCGACATGCCCCATTGATCGATCCGCCCCTCGGGCCAGGTCCAGTCTTCCGGCGCACCGGCCTGATAGTCGTCCGGCACCTTCTCCACCGCCGTGGAAAACTCGATCACCGGCCCGAACGGCGCGATGAAATAGGCGAAGACGTTCGCACCCGGGCCGTGCCGCCCCGGCCCCCAAGCCGGCACCAGCCCATGGTCGCGCAGGCGGCCGATGCCGCGCATCACCGCATCCATGTCAGCCATTTCGAACGCGATATGGTTGAGGCTGGCAAAGCCCGCCCGCGCAAAGGCCGTGCTGTGGTGCGATTCGTTGCAGCGCACGAACACCATGCCTTTGGTGCGGTCGGAGACGCGAAAGCCCAATGCCGCCTCGACCAGCGTGCCGGTCGATTCGGCGTCGGCGCTGTTGAACACGATATGGGTCAGCTTGACCGGCAGGTCAGCGCCTTCGATCGGCTCGACTTCGCTCGTGTCGGCAAGAAAGCGAAGCAGTTCGCCTTCGGCCAGTTCGACGACGATGCCGTGCCCGCCGCCCGGATCCTGCGAAACGGTCGGTGTCGCCGGAAGACCAGCCGCCGCAACCCCATGCTTGAGCTGATCGAGCCGGTCGGGCGTGCAGGTGAACGTCGTCGATCGCACATAGCCGTCCGGCGATTCCGCCAGCGCCAGCAGATAGGGGAACGTGCCGGACCCACGCAGATAGATGGTCCGATCGCGCGTCTCGGCCAATGCCATGCCCCAGACATCGGTCAGGAAGGCTGCGGCCTCCGCCGCATTCGGCAACGCCAGTTCGATGCTCCGCAATTTCATGCCTTGGCTCCATGGAGAAGACCGGCCGCGACAATCCCGGCGATGGCGCATACTTCGTCGCAGTCGCCGGTATCGCCACTGATCCCGACGGCGCCGATCAACAGCCCGTCCGCATCGCGGATCAGCACGCCGCCGGGCGAAAAGGCGATCTGCCCGCCAACGGCCGCCGTCAGGCTCTGGTAGAAGCTCGCATTGCCGACGGCGCGTCCGGCGATCGTCCGCGTGTCCGCGCCCATGCCCAATGCGCCCATCGCCTTGGCGTGCGCGATCTCGTGGCGAAACAGGCTGGCATGATCCTCGCGCGCCGATGCAACGACATGTCCGCCCGAGTCGAGCACGACGACCGCCAGCGGCTGTGCCCCGTCCGCGCGCGCCTGTTTGAGCGCGGCGTCGATGACGCGTTGCGCCTGGTGAAGCGTGATGTTCATGCCGCTTTCTCCCGCGTGACTTGTTCGGCGAGCAGCGTGCGCTGCAACGCCAGGAGGTCCACCGGCGTGCCGGTGCCGAAAACATAATGGTCGGGGCGGACGAGCACCGCCTCCGCGTGATGATCGTCGAGCCACCGCGCCAGCATGCCGCCATCGTCAAGCGCGGAGACGTCGAACGTCGCAACGTCCTGCGCCGCGAACGGCGTCCGACTGAACAACCGCCAGCCGCCACCCGTCACATCATCGAGCAACCGCCCGCCTACGCGCGGCTGAATGAATCGCTCGCCAGCGCCGCGTGTGCCCTGCGCGACGATGCCGTCCTTGATCGCCGGAATGAGGTCGGCCGCCGTACCATGACGCGCGGACTTCGCCGCTTCGCGCATCGCGGCATCCCGCGCGCTCGCCGCGTCAGGATCCAGCATGCAGATATAGCGCCCGGCTTCGACGGCAGCGGAGATGACCGCGCGAACGTGCGGATCGCGCTCGACCTGATAGCTGTCGAGCAGCGTCGCCGGTGCCTGTCGGCGGATCACGAGCGCCAGTTTCCAGGCGATGTTGGCCACGTCGCGCATGCCATGGCACATGCCCTGGCCAAAGAATGGCGGCGTCTGATGTGCCGCGTCCCCGGCCAGCAGCACGCGGTCCTTGCGCCACTGCTCTGCGATCAACCCGTGGAAGCGATACGTCGCCGCGCGCACTACCTTGTGCGGCACGCCAGCGAGATAGGGCTCGACCAGCGCGGCGACCGCTTCGGGCGCCATCATCGCCTCGTCGTCCTCGCCCGGCAGCAGCATGAACTCCCAGCGCCGGTGATTGCCCCGGCCCGGCACGATCGTCGCGGGCCGCTTGGGATCGCACATCATCACCGACAGCTTCTGCAGATCGGCAGCTTCGGGAACGCCGGTCAACGCCGGGAACCGGACTTCGCCATCGACCTCGGCATCGACGACCAGCCACGGTTCCTCGAAATCGAGATCGTCGAGCCGGATGCCCAGCGCCTTGCGCACCGCGCTACGCGCGCCATCGCAGGCGACGACATAGCGGGCGCGTTGCGTAGTGCCATCGGACAGCTCAAGCGTGACTCCATCGGCGTCCTGCACGAGCCCTTCGAAGCCCACGCCAAGGCGGACGTCCACATTAGGCAATCCGTCCAGCGCCAGCCGCAAATGCGCCTCGAGCTCGGGCTGATAGAAGAAATAGTCGTTGGACCAGCTGAACGGACGCTCCCGGCCGACCGTGCCCATATAGCGGATGACGCCGCCATCGGCCCCGACATGCAGATGCCCCTCGGTATCGCGCATGTCGCCCGCCACCTGGCCGATCACGCCGGCCGACTGGAACAGCCGCATCATCTCGTGATCGAGATGGACGGCACGCGGCAGCGGATATGGAGCCGCCTCGCGCTCGATCACGCAGACCGACAGCCCCGCCTTGCCTAGGAGATGGGCGGCCATGGCCCCGACCGGCCCGCAGCCGATGATCGCAACGTCGAACATCAAATCCAGCTTTTGTTCAAACTGCGACGGGGTGGTTGAGCGGCGACTTGTGAAGCTTCCCGCCCAGCATGATCATCCTGATCCGGTCCGGGTCCTGTAGGACCCGCACGTCCCGCGTGGGATCGCCGTCGATCAGCAACAGATCGGCAAGATAGCCGGTTTTCACCTGCCCCACCTGCTCGCCCATCAACTGGCCGCCCAGCATCGTCGCGGCGCTGAGCGCTTCGGCCGGTGTGAAGCCATAATAGTCCACGAAATGCGCCAGATCCCGGGCATTGCGGCCGTGCGGATTGAACGGGAACCCATAATCGCCGCCGGGCAGCACCCGTACCCCGCGCGCCTTCAGCTTGGGCACCAGCGCGCGCTCAAGCTCGAGGCGCTCGGCCGCGCTCACCTTCATCGCACCCATATCGATGTGCGGCGGCGGCGAAGCTTCGAGTGCAGCGACCGAAACACCGGGACCGGGCGCATAGAAGATCTCGTCCTTCCTTTGCGCCATCGCCTCGACCGCTTCATCGTCAGCGAAGGAACAGTGATAGAGAATGCGCGCACCGGCTTCGAGCGCGAGTTCGATTGCCTGGCGCGTATAGGCGTGCGTGGCGATCCACAGGCCATGCTCGCGCGCCGCCTCGCGAACTGCCAGCATCTCTTCGTCGGTGTACAGGATGTCGCCCGACGATCCGGGCTTGAGCGCATCCTCGCCCGAGATGACCAGCTTCAGCGATTTGACGCCCTCTGCCGCGCAATAGGCGACGAACGCGCGCATCGCGTCCGGTCCGCGGCCATTGAACACGTCGCCGGTATCGACCCCCTCGGCACCCTCCGGGCTGCGCTCCAGCGTGGAGGGCACCATGCGCGGCCCGACCGCTTCGCCCGACGCGATCGCGCGCGCGAGTTCCGGTTCGATGTGATCCCCCAGCGCGCCGGCCGAATAGAGGCTGGTGAAGCCATGGTCGAGCAGCACGCGCGCATTGCGCCACGCCGCGACCTTCAGTTCTTCCGGCGGAAGGATGAACTGGTGATAGATCTTCTCGACCGAACTGCCCCAGGTCAGATGCGTGTGCGCATCGACCATGCCGGGCATCAGCGTCAGTCCGCGTGCGTCGATGATTTCGTCGGCAGCCAGATCCGATGCGTGAGCTTCGTGCCGGACATCGGTGATAACACCGTCCTCGACGATGACGGTGCCCTCGAACGGTGCAGCACCGGTGCCGTCAAATATAGCGGCGTTGACAATAGCCTGACGCACAACCCTCTCCCGATCTCTGCTGCCGGGCCGCTGTTAGGCCGCTTCATCGGAAAGAAATAATATTGGTTTTTGGCAATATCATAGGCAGTGCCTATGGATGACGTCAGCCAAGCGCCTCCAGCAGCTTGCCGCCGAGGCCTGACAAGCGCCCATGCCGCAGCTTTCGGATTCCAACGCTGCGCTGGACCCGCGCATCTTCCAGCTGGATTGCGCGCAGCACGCCGATGGAAAGTTCGGCGGAAGCCACTTTTTCCGGGAGGATCGTCACTCGCCGGCCCCCGCGGACGATGGCTTTGGTCGTCAGCAGCGAGTCACAGCGAATGGCGTTCTCGGGTAGTGCCACGTCGGCGGACATGAACAGCGCATCAACCTGTCGCCTAAATGCGCCGGTCGCCTCGGGCAGCACCCATTGCATGTC
Source organism: Sphingomonas tagetis (assembly GCF_024211275.1). Lineage (GTDB taxonomy): Bacteria > Pseudomonadota > Alphaproteobacteria > Sphingomonadales > Sphingomonadaceae > Sphingomonas > Sphingomonas tagetis. Next base: position 206,574 of record NZ_JAMLDX010000004.1, on the reverse strand, counting down.
TTGCATGTCTCTCAGCGAAAGCCGGGCAGGCAGATGATCGTTGCCGCGACCGACGATCAGCGCAAACGGTTCGCGCGAATAGGTGATCTCCTCCAGATCGGGCGGCGGCGGTTCGATTCCGGTCGTGACAAAAGCGAGCTCGATCTTGCCGTTGCGCAGCATCGTCGCCAGTTGCGCGTCCGCTCGCTCCAGCACGTGAAGCGAGAACTCGCCGATCGAATTCTCCAGTCGCGCCGCCGCCGCCGGCAACAGGCTGACGAGCGCGCCGGGCGTCCCGCCGACGAAAAGCGGCCCGCTGATGCCCTGTTGCGTCAGCCGCAGCTCCTCGCGCGCGCCGGACAACAGATTGTCCATCGCTTCGGCGCGTTGCAGCAGCACCCGCCCCTCGGCGGTCAGCGTGATGCCGCTGCGCGAGCGATCGAACAGATGGGCATCGACCGATTGCTCGAGCTGGGCGATCGCACTCGAAACCGAGGGTTGAGAGATGTTGAGCAGCCTCGCCCCGCCGCTGATCGAATTGGCTCGGCAGACCGCAAGGAAGGTCCGGAGTGCGCGCGGGTCGAGCAAGCGGGTCTCGTGAACTTGAGCGTCGGAATGGCATGGTTTTAGAGCGAAAGGCCCAGCTGTCCAAGCAGCGATCAGAGGCTTGACCATGTCCGGGGCGCCCCGGCGCCTTCGACCCCGCCGGCAAGTTTCAGGGATCGACCACCACCAGCTTGACCCCGGCGCGTTCGACCATCGCCGCTTGTGCATCGGCGATCCCGGAATCGGTGATCAGCGTATCGATCTCCTCCAGACCGCAGACCACCGCGCCCGAAGAGGCGATGAATTTCGAGCTGTCAACCAGGATGATGACCTCTTCGGCGCGATCGACGAACCGTCGCTCGTTCGCGACCAGGATGATATCCGCCTGCATGATGCCCTGCGCACCAACCGCCGCCGCCCCCATGAACAGCTTGGGCGCATGGAACCGCGGCATGCTTTCCTCGCCAGCCGGGGCAAGGATGATGTTCTGTTCGCGGAACAGCGCGCCGGAGGGCACGAGCAGCCGGGTCGCCGCTTGCGGCAGCAAGGCATTGACGATGTTCAGCGAGCTGGTGAGCACCTGCAGCTCAAGCCCGTCGAGGTGCGCGCACATCTGAAAGGTCGTGGTGCCGCCATCGATCATCACCCCTTCGCCGCGCCGGCACAGCCCAGCGGCAGCGCGGCCGATCGCGCGCTTCTGCGGCAGGTGCTGCTGCAGCGCTTCGTCGAACGGCGTACCGGCAAGGTGAAGCGGGCCCGAGATCGTCGGCGCGATGACCACGCTGCGCGCACCGCCATGCACCCGTTCCAGCCGTCCCAGCCGCTCGAGCCGGGCAAGGTCGCGCCGGATCGTGGCCGGCGATGCGTTCAGCCGTTCCTCCAACTGCCGGTAGGCGACAAAGCCTGCGTCCGCGACGCTGTCCAGGATCAATCGCTCGCGCTCGGACGAATGCATCGCGTTTCCTCAATTAGATCGGCGCCAGAGATGGGAAGCGCCATCGCCCATCCGTCTTCCAGAGCCCCCGCCCGAACGCAACGGGTCGCATCCGGGCGGGCCAGCGACTGCGTCCCGGTCAGGATCCTGCCGCCAGCATGTTGCCCACGCCGATCACCACCGTGGCGCCGACCAGCATCGTGATCCCGCTACAGACCAGCCACCGGGTGCGACCGCTTGCGTCCTTCCACTCCTTGAGCGCGAAGCCCCACAGCGTGGAGAACAGGATGATGCTCGCCATATGCAGCGTCCAGGACGAAAAGCCGAAACGTCCCATCTGGCTCTCGCCCATCGTGTAGAAGAAGAACTGGCAGTACCACAGGGTTCCGCCCAGCGCGGCGAGCAGATAGTTGACGAGCAGCGGCGCGCGGGGATGGTCCGCCGCGTCGCCCCGCACGCGGCCGACGAATTCGCCCGCGCTGCGATTGCGGACGATCAGATAGGTGCACCAGATCAGATTGGTGGTGAGGCCACCCAGCAGCACCACGCACAGGACCGGCAGGCCCTGGCTCAGCACACCGGTCCCGGCCGCGAGGGTCAGGTCGCGGATCGGCTGCCCCGCGTCGAGCCCCCAGGCAAAGCAACCGGACATCACACCCGAAAAGATCGCGATGAGCAGGCCCTTGCGCAGATTGAACTCTGCGACCCCCTCCGATTTCCCGCCTGCCAGATCGGCCTCCTTGGCGCTGCCTGCGCGCGCGACCACGACGATCCCGATCAGCGTGATGACGATGCCGAGCAAGGTGATCTGACCGCTGCCGGTCGAGGCGATTTCGCCGATCGTGCCGCGAAAGATCGGCGGCCCGAGTGTGCCGATGACAGTGGTGAGGCCCAGCGCCACGGCCATGCCGAGCGAGAGGCCGAGATAGCGCATGGTCAACCCGAAGGTCAGCCCGCCAAAGCCCCACATCGCCCCCCAGAACCAGCACCAGAACAGCGTGTCGCCAGGCGTCGCCGCCAGTACGCCGAGCAGGTTGTTGGTATTTAGCGACGCAAAGATCCACGGCGCGATCAGCCACGAGAAGATGCCGCCGGTCAGCCAGAAGATCTCCCACGACCACAGCTTGATGCGCTTGTACGGAACATAGAAGCTGGCCGAGCAGAACCCCCCGATCCAGTGAAACACGACGCCCAGCGCCGGATTGCCGCCTGTCATACCGTCGCCCTATCCTTATGTTTGTGCCAGAATCGTCGAATTGATGTCCTTGATCGAGGTGGTTCCGGTCAGCGACATCGCCACCCGCATCTCCGCTTCGATCAGCTTGAGCATGTGCGTGACTCCGGCCTCGCCACGCGCCGCCAGCGCATAGGCCCAGGCACGGCCGAGCAGCACGCCGTCGGCACCCAGCGCCAGCATGCGCACCACGTCCAGCCCCGACCGGATCCCGCCATCGGCCAGCACGGTCAGTCGTCCGCCCACCGCATCGGCGATCGGCGGCAAGGCGCGCGCAGTCGACAAGACGCCGTCCAGCTGCCGGCCGCCATGATTGGAGACGACGATGCCATCGGCGCCGAGGTCGGCCGCGCGGCTGGCGTCGACCGGATCGAGCACACCCTTGATGATCAGCGGCCCGCGCCACTCGCTGCGAATGAAGTCGAGGTCGCGCCACTGGATCGAGGGATCGAAATTGTTGCGCATCCACGCGAAGAAATCCTCGATCCCGGTGCGCCCCAGAAGCACGCGGGTGACATTGCCCAGCGCATGCGGCCGTCCACGCACGCCGACATCCCACGCCCAGTGCGGCTTCATCGCACCCTGCCACGCGCGGCGCATCGCACCGGCGATGCCCGGCGCGCCGGCCAGCCCCGAATGATAGTCGCGATACCGAGTGCCCGGCACCGGCATGTCCACCGTGAACACCAGCGCGGAACAGCCGGCCTGCGCCGCTTCCGCCAGCAGCTCGCGCATGAGCCCGCGATCGCGGATCATGTAGAGCTGGAACCAGAACGGCGCGGTGGCAGCGCGCGCGACCTCATCCAGGGCGCATGCCGATACGGTCGAAAGCGTGAACGGGATATTCGCTGCGTTCGCCGCGCGAACCGCCTGCGTTTCGCCGCGCCGCGCGTTCATGCCGGCCAGACCGATCGGGGCCAGCGCCACCGGCAATGCCATGCGCTGGCCGAACAATTCGGTCGACAGATCTAGCCTGGCGACATCGTTCAAAACGCGCTGCCGCAACGCCACCTGTTCGAGATCGGCGATGTTCCGCCGCAACGTGACTTCGGCATAGGAACCGCCGTCGATATAGTCGAACAGGAAGCGCGGCAGCCGCCGGCGCGCCAGTTCACGATAGTCGGTGACGCTGGCGGCGATCACGCTGGCACCGCCATCTGTGCCAACCAGTCGCTGCGATAGCGGTGGAGGTCGGCCTCGAGCGGCACGACGGCGGACAGCGTTCCCTGGGGCCGCAGCGCCGGATCGATCAGCCGCAATGCCCCGAACGAAACGTCGTTGTGCGCATTGGCGGTGAACACCCGCGTGTCCGGGCGCAGCGCGGCGAGCGCACGCACGAACACTTCCGCCTCGGCGAATCGCCCTTCGACCAGAATTCGCTCCTGCGCCCCGATCAGTTCGAGCGAGACATCGGCGACCAGCGCCGCATAGAGGCACGCGGCGGCGCGGCGCGCATACCAGCCGTCCGGTCGGTTGACCCATTGAAATGATCCCGACGCGAACGGACCGAAGCCGGGTGCCAGGGTCGGCAGGATCATCGTCGAACTAGCGATCACGCCATCGACGGCGGCCAGCAATGCCGGCTGGTCGGGTTCGATATCGACGCGCCGTGTATCAAGTTCGATCAGCGCCTCGATCTCGCGGCCACCCATGAACCGCGCCGACGGCACCGGCTTGCCATAGGCATCGACGTTGACGAGGCAATCGCGCGCTTCCGGCAGCGCCGCAACATCGACCGGCTGCGCCGGCAGGCGCATCGCGACAAACCAGGTTCCGGTCGACAGGACCGTCGCTTCATTGCGGGCAATTTCCGCAAAGCCGCGCGCCGCCAGCAGCGCCGCGTTCGAATCGTGCAGACCGGCCAGGATGCGGACGTCCGGCGACAGGCCGGTGCGCGCGGCAAGGTCGAGACGCAGCGTGCCGACTTCGTCACCGGCACCGATCAGCGGGGCGAAGCGTTTCGCCCATCCCAGCCGTTCCGCCATCGGCGCGAACCGCGCGTTCGCCGGATCCCACAGATCGCTATGACACCCCAGGCTGGTCACTTCGCTGACTGCGGTCCCGCTGAGGAACCACGCCCAATATTGTACCCAGGGCAGCAACGTCGCACGCGCCATCTCGTCCGGATAAAGCGATTCGAGCCAGTAGAGCTGGGAACCGATATTGAGACCGTCGGGGAGCGCCGGAGAGCCGGCAATGGCGAACGGGTCGCGTTCGCGGCGGTAGGCGGTCATGACCGCATCCGGCACCGGCTGCTCGTAATCGAGCGGCGGGAAGGCGAGCGCGCCATCGACGAATGCGCAGACTCCGGCGCCATGCCCGACCGGAATGATTGCTTCGACCGGATGCGCCGCGAAACGCGCCAGCGACTCGACCAGCCATTGCGCGATGCCCGACGAATCGAGGCGGCGAATGCCGCGCTCTTCCTGCACCGTCGTCGCCCGCACCAGGCGTTCGACCATCCGTCCGTCGCGCGTCCAGAGGCTCACCTTGCTGAGCGTCTTGCCAAGATCGACCACGATATAGACGCCGTCCAACGACCTTCCCCCAAAACCTGTCATCAAATGATCATTAGCAATCGTTATTGATCATTTCCAGTAGCAATGCTAGTCACGCCGCAACTCGTCCAGTTTTGATCCGACCATCATTCGTAAGGGATGCCATGAACGTCCAGACTTCGATTTCCGCCGTTGCGACCTTGTTCGCGGTTCCGGTCAGCCGCTGGGACGATGCCGCCGCGGCGGCGATGCGGCCCGAAGAGTTGCTGCTCTATCGCTCCAATCTGCTCGGTTCCGATCTCACGGTCACCAACTTCGGCGGCGGGAACACGTCGGCCAAGATTGTGGAGACCGACCCGCTGACCGGCGAGCAGACCGAAGTACTGTGGGTCAAGGGATCGGGCGGCGACATCGGGTCGATGAAGCTCGATGGCTTCTCGACGCTGTATCAGGCCAAGCTGCTCGGCCTGGAAGCGCATTATGGCGGTCCGGACGATGACGACAAGATGGTCGGCTATCTGCCGCACTGCACCTTCAACCTCAATCCACGCGCGGCATCGATCGATACGCCGCTGCACAGCTTGCTGCCGTTCGCGCATGTCGATCACGTTCATCCCGATGCGATCATCGCGCTGGCGGCCTCGTCGGGCGGCGAAGCCGCAACGCGGGAGATCTGGGGTGGTAAGATCGGCTGGCTGCCGTGGAAGCGGCCCGGCTACACGCTCGGCGTGCAGCTGCGCGATTATGTGAAGGCCAATCCGGGGCTCGAGGGCGTCATGCTTGCCGGCCATGGCATCATCTGCTGGGCCGATACGGCCAAGGCCTGTTACGAGCACACCGTTCAGCTGATCGCCGACGCCGCGACCTATCTCAACGACAGGCTGGCGGGCAAGCCGGCATTTGGTGGCCAGGCCGTGGCGCCCAACCCCGATCGCGCGGCAATCGCCGCCGACCTGATGCCTCGCCTGCGCGGGTTCATGACCGGCGCGCGCACCAAGCTCGGCCATTTCTCCGACGACGCCGAAGCGCTCGAGTTCGTCGGCTCGGACGATTTCCAGCGGCTGGCCGACCTTGGCACCTCATGCCCGGATCACTTCCTGCGCACCAAGATCGCGCCGCTGACGCTCGATCCGGCGCGCCTTCAGGACGACGCCTATCTGGCCGAAAAGCTGTCGAGCTATCGCGACATGTATGCGGCCTATTATGACCGCTGCAAGCGCGGCAACTCGCCGGCGATGCGCGATTCCAATCCGGTCGTGGTGCTGGTGCCGGGCGTCGGCCGCATCACCTTCGCCACCGACAAGACGACCGCGCGGCTTGCGGGCGAATTCTACGGCAATGCCATCAATGTGATGCGCGGTGCAGAGGCGATCGGCGACTATAGCGCGCTCGACGAGCAGGAAGCGTTCGACATCGAATACTGGCTGCTCGAGGAAGCCAAGCTTCAGCGCATGCCCAAGCCAAAGCCGCTGGTCGGCAAGATCGCGCTGGTCACCGGCGGTGCCGGCGGGATCGGCGCGGCGACGGCGGCGCGGCTGCTGGCCGACGGCGCTTGCGTCATGCTGGCCGATCGCGATGCCGGCGCGATGGAGCAGGTGCGGGCCGGCTTCGCCAAGCAGTTCGGCAAGGACGTGGTGCGCGGCAGCGTGTGCGACGTGACTGACGAAGCGCAGGTGCAGGCCGCATTCGACGACTGTGCGTGCGAGTTCGGCGGACTCGATATCCTGGTCGCGAATGCCGGTATCGCCTCCTCCGCGGCGATCGAGGACACCACGATCGCGTTGTGGGACAGGAATTACGACGTGCTTGCCAAGGGCTATTTCCTGACGGCGCGTGCCGCATGGCCGCTGATGAAGCGGATGAAGGCGCAGGGCGGCAGCTCGATCGTGTTCATCGGGTCGAAGAACGGCGTCGCCGCGGCGACCAACGCGTCGGCCTATGCCTCGGCCAAGGCGGCAGCGAACCATCTCGCCCGCTGTCTGGCGCTGGAGGGCGCCGGCTCCGGAATCCGCGTGAACGTGGTCAATCCCGATGCGGTGATCCAGGGTTCGAAGATCTGGGACGGCGACTGGCGCAAGGAGCGCGCCGGAGCGCACGGCATCGATTCGGGCAAGGAACTCGAAGAACATTACCGCCAGCGCTCGATGCTCAAGCGCGACGTGCTACCGCTGGACATCGCGGAGGCGGTCTATTTCTTCGCATCGGACATGTCGGCAAAATCGACCGGCAACATGATCAATGTCGATGCGGGCAACGCGCAGGCGTTTACCCGCTGATCCAGGAGAGGGTGTGGGAATGGCTGGACATCTGACGCTGGCGGCGCTGCTGACAGGCTGCGCCGTCGCGCCTACGGTGGCGCAGACGGTGGATCGACCGTTGCCCGTCGCCGCCCCTGCACCCCAGGAAACCGGGACGCTGCCGCTGTACGGCAGCGCCAATCCCGGCAGCCGGTTGACCGAGATCTGGGCCAATTTCGGCCCGCTCGGCAAAGGCGTACGCAATGTCAGCTATCCCACCATCACGCCTGTGCGCCCTGCTCCGGGCAAGGCTAACGGCACGGCGGTGATCGTGGCCCCGGGCGGCGCGTTCATGATGCTCGCCTGGGAGCATGAGGGACTCAAGGTCGCCCAGGCGCTCGCCGATCGCGGCTACACTGCCTTTATCCTGCGCTACTGGCTTAACCCGACGCCGCTCGACGAGCGCGAGGCGCGAGCCTTTATCCGAAGCCGCCTCGCCGCCACGCGGTCGCCGGATGGCAGCACGCCGAGGATCGCTATCCCGCCCAGCGGGAGGACGGCGTGGCCGCGCTCAAGCTGGTCCGCGCGAATGCCGGCAAATGGGGCGTCGATACGGCCCGCGTCGGCACGATCGGCTTTTCGGCCGGCGCGATGACGGTCCTGAACTCGACGCTCACCGCCAAGCCGGGCGAGCGACCCGCCTTTATCGGCTATATCTACGACCCGCAGGCGGCCGTCGAAGTCCCGGCGGATGCGCCGCCGATGTTCGATGCGATCACCTTCGACGACGAATTCTTCCCACCCGTGGCGTTCCCGCTGGTCGAGCAATGGCGCAAGGCCAGGCGCGACGTGGAGCTTCACGCGTACAGCCGCGGCGGCCACGGCTTCGGCACCGGCGAGCCGGGTACGACGACAATGGGCATGATCGGGCAATTCAGCAACTGGCTTGCCATGCAAGGCTTCGCTTCGCGAAAGGACCAAAAGTGACACTTCCGATTTCCGGCGACCTGATCGCCGACCATAACGACCAGCATGCAGCGGCGCTCGACGAGGACTATGCGGCGCTTGGCCGGCAGCTGGAACGACGCGGCATCGACATCGACGCGATCAAGCACCGCGTCGCCGGCTTCTCCGTCGCGGTGCCGAGCTGGGGCGCTGGCCGAGGCGGTACGCGCTTCGCCAAGTTCCCGATTGCGGGCGAGCCGACCAACATTCACGAAAAGCTGGAGGATTGCGCGGTCATCCAGCAACTCAGCCGCGTCACCCCGCGCGTGTCGCCCCACTTCCCATGGGACAAGGTCAGCGACTATCGCGCACTGCGCGAGGAGGCCGACAGCCTGGGACTTGCCTTCGACGCGGTGAACTCGAACACCTTCCAGGATCAGCCCGGCCAGCCGCAGAGCTATTCGACCGGATCGCTGTCATCGACGATCGAGGCGACCCGGCAGCAGGCAATCGAGCACAACATCGAGTGCATCGAGATCGGCCAGGCGATCGGATCGACCGACCTGACCGTCTGGGTCGGCGACGGCACCAACTTCCCCGGCCAGCAGGATCTGGGCAAGCAGCTCGACCGCTATCTCGAGGCCGCGAGCCAAGTCTATGCCGCGCTGCCCGACGACTGGCGCATGCTGCTCGAGCACAAGATGTTCGAGCCGGCCTTCTACTCGACGGTGATCTCCGACTGGGGTTCGTCAATCCTCGCCGCACAGGAACTCGGGCCCAAGGCCAAGTGCTTGGTCGATCTTGGCCACCATGCCCCGAACGTGAACATCGAGCAGATCGTCGCCCGGCTTCATCGCTTCGGCAAGCTCGGCGGCTTCCACTTCAACGACAGCAAATATGGCGATGACGACCTCGATTCAGGCTCGATCAACCCCCATCAGCTGTTCCTGGTGTTCAACGAGCTGGTCGAGGCCGAGCTGAACCCGCGCGATGACTTCCGTCCGGCGTATATGATCGATCAGTCGCATAATGTGACCGACCCGATCGAGAGCATGCTGTCGTCCGCCGAGGCGATCACAAGCTGTTATGCCAAGGCGCTGCTGGTCGATCGTGACGCGCTGCACGGCGCGCAGGAAGCCAATGACACCATGATAGCGTTCCAGACGCTACGCCGCGCATACAATGTCGATGTCGCGCCCATCCTCGCCAAGGCGCGCGTCGAAGCAGGCGGCGCGTACGACGCGCTTGTCGCCTATCGTTACAGCCAATACAGCGCGCGTAAGGCGCAGGAGCGTGCCGCCGTAGGTCTGGGCGCCGGTATCGTTTAAGGCCTGCCATTAAGGGTAGCAACAGACGATGCTGCTTTTGCCAGTATAGCGGTTCGCTGTCGGTCGAGGCGGACTGGAGTCGAAAGCGGCTCGGCTGTACTAAGGGAAGAAGGCATGCGCTTTTCACTTCCCATACCTCCAACCGCCATACATGCCTTCCACGCGTAGTACGTCCTGCTATAAATGCAATGCTTGCGGCACATCTCTGAGGTCAACGGTTTTTCGTCAAGGTATGATGCGAGTTTTCGGTCTGCAAGCGCCGGCATCAATACCGGCGGATGCAGTATATCCAGCTAACGTCAGCCAGCCGAGAGCCGTATGAGTATGGCTCTCATCATAATTCTTGCCGCCAGACATCAATTTTGGCTGAGCGTCGGCAGCGACGGGAACCAGTGCGCGTAAAGGCACTCTTCCCCGAGCCTGCCATTGAACGATCCCATGAATGCATTGTCGCTCGACTTGCCCGGCCGCGAAAAGTCGCATGTGACACCGTCCTCGTATGCCCGGCGGCTGGGCGCCTCCGAGATGACTCCGGCCCGTTATCTACGCGGATCGTCCGCGCCGCGCCGCGTTACGATGCGATCCGTACCGCCCCCGCGACCATCTGCTCACCCTTGATCCCCCGATCGACGTCGACCGGAAGCGCTTCGCGTGTGAACGCATCGACAACCTTCACCACCCGCAAGCTTCGCCCATCAGACAGCGCGTCGGGCACGAAATCCATCGACCACACTCGTTCGGGCCGTCGCCGCCGGCTGACGTTCGCGGTCAGTAGCGGTGACGCTGCGGCGAGGGCGCCTGAGCCGAAGGCTCAATCTATCCTTACGGTAGAGCCGGTAGACACACATATGGATCACATGCCAGCCTTCCCGGTGCAACAGTGTGTAGAGACGGAACTAGCCGTAGCGCATCCACTTGCCGCCAGATCCCGGATACACAGCCGCAGCGCCTTGTGCGACAAGAAGCGCACCGACGAGCCATCGGTGCCGAGCGCCAAACAGCCGCGCAGATTGCTGACACCGTGTGACGTCTGGGCGTGCGCGGCGATCCCGCGCCGCCGTCGGGCGCCAGATTTTTTTGTCAGCACATCCTGCGAGATATGCCTATCTCGGCTCAGATCCGCGACCACTTGCTTAAGCTTGCGGTTCTCGTCCTCAAGCTGGTTCACCAGCTGCCCATCCTTGAAATGGAGTATTTCAGCGCAACCTTAAACGTGCGCGTAAAGCCGCTTTCGCTTGCGGGGCTGACGGGTCCGAATGTCGCGGTATCGTGAGCGCACCGAAAGACGTCCCAGAAGCGGTGGTCAAAACGATCCGCCCGGAGCGCAGATTGCTGCCTCGCAGAGCCGAATGGCGGCGCCAGCGCAGGAGCCGCCCGCCCCGCCCTGCCCACCGATCTGAGCTTGAGGCTAAGACCATCGCCTCACTCGCACATTGGGGACTTGCGCCGCGACGTCCTATCGCTGCGATCCCGCGGCGCCAAGGTACCGGCAGAATTACTTGTCTTCCAGAAAGGCGGACATGGCGCGCCCGCGCCGCAGCAAAATGGGCGGCGCCTGCCATGGCTGGAATTGTTCTTGGATTGAGCCGATGATCACGGGCTGCCGGTGTGGCAGGGTCGATAGAGCCTTGCGGCAATTCGCGGCATCGGACAGCAGTAAGGTTCATATTCCCTGTGTGGACACCCTTCTTTAGCTGTAACAAAACCCGCCCATGTCAAAGATTTTCCTCGTCACGTCGTGCACACAATTGAGCCAGGACGGATCGGTGTACATTGTATCATACAGGCGTAAATTGTGCGGCAGCTTTAGCATGTTCGCAGTTAAGTTTCTGTTTTTGCTATACAACCCATAGCTTCTTAATCAGCGGATCTCTCATTTTAGTGGCCGTGTCACCTCCCCTCTTGTCCATCCCCGGACACCAAGTGTGATCTTACCTGACTCATCGGTTGTTCCGAGTCGGGAGGCTCCTTGCTCCGTGCCGGTCCCAGTCGGTAACGACCATGACCCACTCGGACGAGCAATCCTTCCTCACACATGCGAGATAGGTAGCACCTTGGCACTTTGATGTTGCTGAAATCCTTGGTGCGAACCTCTCCGCGCCTTTTAGCTAATGCGACTGCACGATCCCGTATCGAAGGACGCCTTTCCCGCTCCAAAGCCGCCGAAGCACGTCTTAGCGGGGCACCGGGTCGCGGTACACTTCCGAGCGCACTAGCCGCCGACCGATATCGGTATAGCCAAGAATCAGGCACGTTCCGAAGAGCTCGGTAGCGAGCGATGGTGACGCGGCCTTCATGCGACGAGAAGCTCAGCAAACTTCGAAGTGTATTGTGTTCAGGGAGCCAGCGAGTTTTCTCCACATCGCCGCGCGGCATCGCCCTTGCTGACACCCCGTTCAGCAAAGGGACATTTGCGTTATGCTGTTCGTTACAACCACATAAACGGCACGATTCGCCGCAGAAGATGGTCAGGAGAACTCCAATGCGTACCCCCAGGTCCCGTTCGCGGGCAGTGGCGGCCGCCCTCGCGCTCGCGTCGGTGTCCGCGCTGACCGCGTGCACCACCGCAACCCCCTATCAGCCCGCCACCGGCCGCGGCGAATACCGCACCGGCTATTGGGACGAGCAGATCGAGGCGGACCGGTTCCGCGTCACTTTCGCTGGCAACAGCCTCACCTCGCGTGAGACGGTCGAGCGCTATTTGCTCTACCGCGCCGCCCAGCTGACGGTGGAGCGCGGCTTCGACTATTTCGTGCTGTCGGACCGCGACACCGAGAAGAAGACGCGCACCTATGTCGATCGCCCGTTCAGCTCCGGTCCGTGGGGCTATTGGGGGCCGTCGTGGCGCTATTACAGCCCGCGTTGGGGCTGGCGCGGATGGAGCCCGTTCTATGGCGATCCCTTCTGGGACCGTGACATCGATGTTCGCACGGTAGATCGCTATGAGGCGAGCGCCGAGGTGATCGTCGGCCGCGGCCGCAAGCCCGAGAATGTCCGCGCGTTCAATGCGCGCGAAGTGCTCGACAATCTCGGCCCGTCGATCGCCGCGCCGCCACGCCCGCGCTGATCGCCTAACCGCCAACGAAAAGGGCCGCCCGGAGCGATCCGGGCGGCCCTTTGTCATTCCCCCCTCCCGCTAGCGGGAAGGGAATGGGTCACAGCTGCCCGTGGCACTGCTTGTAGCGCAATCCCGACCCGCACGGGCACGGCGCATTGCGACTGACCTTGCCTTCCCATGTCGCCGGGTCCTCACCCAGCTCCTCGCCCGACGGGCGCGGAATCTGCAGCTGCGGCAGGTCGTTCGAGATCAGCCCGGCCGAACCCGCGTCCCAATCCGCGCTGTTGTCGAGCCCGGTCAGCGGATCGATGTGCGAGGTCAGGAAATCGGGCAGCTCGGGCAGCTCAGGCGGTGCCTGGAACTGGAATTCGGCCCAGGCCAAAGTCCGCGTCACATCCTCGCGAATGCTCGCCAGCATGCGCTCGAACATCGCGAACGCTTCCTGCTTATATTCGTTGATCGGCGTCTTCTGCGCATAGGCGCGCAGGTGCACGACCTGACGCAGCGCATCGAGCATCGCGAGATGCTCCTTCCAGTGATGGTCGAGATTCTGCAGCAGGATCGACTTCTCGATCTGCACCCAGGTCTCGGGGTCGAGCCCTTCGGACTTGCCCTTGATCTTCGCCTCGGCGAGCTCGCGCAGCTTGTTCTCGACGTCCTCCGGCTCGATGCCGTCCTGCTCGGCGATCCATTGCTCGACCGGTGCTTCTAGGCCCAGCAACTGCTGCGCGCGCTCCTTGAGGCCCTCGATATCCCATTGCTCGGGATAGCTTTCCGGCGGGCACGACTGGCCGACCACGTCATTGACGGTCTCGGCGCGCATGTCCTCGACCACGTCGCCGACGGTTTCGGCGTCCATGATGTCGGCGCGCTGCTCGTACACCACCTTGCGCTGGTCGTTCATGACGTCATCATATTCGACGACCTGCTTGCGGATGTCGTAGTTGCGCGCCTCGACCTTCTTCTGCGCGGTCTCGATCGCCTTGGTCAGCCACTTGCTGCCGATCGCCTCGCCATCGGCGATGTTGTTGCGCATCATCTTGGCGAACAGCGTGTCCGGCCCGAAAATGCGCAGCAGATCGTCGTCGAGGCTGAGGTAGAAGCGTGAGAGGCCCGGATCGCCCTGACGGCCCGAACGGCCGCGCAGCTGGTTGTCGATGCGGCGGCTCTCGTGGCGCTCGGTCCCGAGCACGAACAGCCCGCCGGCTTCCAGCACCTTGGCCTTCTCAGCGGCGACTTCGGCCTTGATCTGGGCGACCGCCGCATCGCGCTCCGGCCCTTCGGCCATGTCGGAAAGCTCGTCATTGACCCGGAACTCGACATTGCCGCCAAGCTGGATGTCGGTGCCGCGGCCGGCCATGTTGGTGGCAATCGTCACCGCGCCGAGCCGGCCCGCCTGCGCCACGATATGCGCTTCATTCTCGTGCTGGCGGGCGTTGAGGACCGAGTGATCGACGCCTTCCTTGGTGAGATATTCGGACAGCCGCTCCGATTTCTCGATCGAAACCGTTCCGACCAGCACCGGCTGGCCATTGGCCGCATGTTCCTTGATCGTCCGCGCGATCGCGATGAACTTGTCGGTCTCGGTCTTGTAGAATTCGTCGTCCTGGTCGATCCGCTGCACCGGCACGTTGGTCGGGATCGTGACCACGTTCATCTTGTAGATGTCGAAGAATTCCGGCGCCTCGGTCGCGGCGGTGCCGGTCATGCCCGACAGCTTGGGATACATGCGGAAATAGTTCTGGAAGGTGATCGAGGCGAGCGTCTGGTTCTCCGGCTCGATCGTCACGCCTTCCTTGGCTTCGACCGCCTGGTGCAGGCCGTCCGACCAGCGGCGGCCGTCCATCATGCGGCCGGTGAACTCGTCGATGATGATGACCTTGCCGTCCTTGACGATGTAGTCGATGTCGCGCTTGCGCATGACATTGGCCTGCAGCGCCTGGTTGAGGTGGTGCACCACCTGCGTATTCTCGAAATCATAGAGGTTGCTGCCCTTGAGCAGCCCGGCATTCTCGAGCATCCGCTCGACCGTCTCGGTGCCCTCCTCGGTCAGGACGACGCTCTTCTGCTTCTCGTCCTTCTCGTACAGGCTCTCCTCGATCTGCTTCACGATCGCGTCGACGCCGATATAGAGCTCGCTCTTGTCGTCGGTCGGACCGGAGATGATCAGCGGCGTGCGCGCCTCGTCGATCAGCACCGAATCGACCTCGTCGACGATCGCCATCGCGAACGGCCGCTGCGTCATCGAAGCGCGGTCGTACTTCATGTTGTCGCGCAGATAGTCGAAGCCGAACTCGTTGTTCGTGCCGTAAGTGATGTCGGCGGCATAAGCCTCGCGGCGCTGGTGATCGGCGAGGTTGGGCACGATCACGCCGACGGTGAGGCCGAGGAACTTGTAGATCTGCCCCATCCACTCGGCGTCGCGGCGGGCGAGATAGTCGTTGACGGTGATGACGTGCACGCCCTGCCCTGGCAGCGCGTTGAGATAGGTGGCGAGCGTCGCCACCAGCGTCTTGCCTTCGCCCGTTCGCATCTCGGCGATCTCGCCGCGATGGAGCACGATGCCGCCAATCATCTGCACGTCGAAATGCCGCATGCCGAGCACGCGCACGCCGGCCTCGCGGACCGTGGCGAACGCCTCGGGCAGGATCGAATCGATCTTCTCGCCATTGGCGAGCCGCTCGCGGAACTTCACGGTCTGCTGCGCGAGTTCCTCGTCGCTCATCGCCTGAAGCGCGGGCTCGAAGCTCGCGATCTTCTGGACGATCGTCCCGAGGCTCTTGACGTATCGGTCGTTGGACGAGCCGAACAGGGATTTGGCCAAACCGCCGAACATAAGGGTTTCCAGTCGTGTGAAATTGCAGGGTGCGCGCCCGCGTCACGGGCGCAAAACGTGTTGGACGCGAAATGGATGCCGCCCGCGCAGGACGGCAAGGCGCGGCTATTCGAGCCGGCGGCCGGTCGTCAGACGAACGGGAAGCGCCGGCGGCGCAGCATGGACCGCGAAGGCGCGGACGATGGCGGGAATACCGGCAAGAGCGGGCGCGACGGCACGGAATTCGGCAACGGCAACCGTGGCTTCGGCCACCGTTTCGGCCGCGCGCGTGATCGCCGCCTCACCATGCTGCCCGCCCACGCGCACCGCACGGTCCCCGGCAAAAGCACCGGTGAGACCCGCCAAAAGCGCGGAAAGGAACAGCAATAATTGCACGATATTGCCTGTTAACAGCCCCTCGTTACCCGCCGCTGAACGGCGGGCAGGTGGTGGACATAGGGTGTGTGACCCCGTTCGTCCAACCCAAAACCGGAAGTTCATCGACCGGACGTCCAGCGCATCGGCTGCAATACGGACGCTGGCGTTGATCCCATCGCTATTAGGGAATTCGCCAGGTGAAGCGCGAGCTGAACTTGGCGCTCACCGCGTTGCCGGTCCCATCGCGCGCCGGCACGAAACGCGCCCGCTTCATCAACAATGCACACGCCGCATCGTCGAGCAGCTTCGTGCCCGATGACGTCGTGACATGGCAGGCATGCGGACGGCCATTGGGACCGACCTCCAGCGTGAAGCCGACCGTCCCCTGCCAGCCCTGGCGCAACGCCTCGGGCGGATAATCGTCATCCGTCACCCAGTTTTGCGGGCTGCCGGCAGGCCGCAACTTGCCTGACTGGCCGGTTTCAGCGGTAGGCCGCGGCTCGCGCTCAGGTACGTCCGCGTCGATCGGTGAACCATACCAACGGCTTTCGGACTGCGTGAAGATGTAGGCAAGCGCGCCGCCGATCACGAGTACCGCCACGAACACCAAGGCCGCAATCCCATTTCCGCCGCCGGGCCGCACTGGCGCACCCGAACCGCGATCCGGCAACTCGTCGTCGAGCTTCACCGCCGCTCGCCCCGCCCCCGCATCACTTCGCACCCTACCCGCGCATCCGGATACACATCCAGCTTCATCGAGCGCACCCGCACCTCGCGCACCCGCGCATCCGCCGCCAGCGCCAGTGCCGCGACGGCCTCGCACAGCGTTTCCTGCAGCTCGATATGGTGGCCCCGCCCCAGCGCCAGAATGCCCTCGCGCAGATAGTCGTAATCGACCACCGCATCGATCCGATCCGCCGGCGGCGCGTCATAGCTGCAGGTCAGCCACACGCTCACCGACACCCGCTGTGGCGCGGCGCGTTCGTGATCGTGGATGCCGAGCCCAAGCGTTACCTCGAGCCCTTCGAGCAGGATCGTATAGTCAACCATCCGGGCGCTCGCGCATGTCGAACATCACGTCGCCCTCGCGCTTCACCAGCCGCTGGCCGCAATCGACGAAGACGTTCTGCCCGGTGACGCTGCGTGCCGTCAGCAGATACTCGATCGTCCGTGCGATGTCCTCCAGCGCCACGCGTCGTTCAAGCAGATTGGCGCGCGACACCCGGGCAAATTCCTCTTCGCTCTGGTCGAGGCTGGGGAGCGACAGGCCCGGTGACACCGCATTGACCCGCACCCGCGGCGCCAGCGCCATCGCCAGCAGCGTGGTCGCCTCGGCCAATCCCGCCTTGCTCAGCGTGTAAGTAAGGAAATCGGGATTGGGGTTGGCCAGCTTCTGATCGAGCAGATTGACCACCGCGCCCTCGTCCAGCCCGGTCTGCGCCGCCAACGCCGAGGTGAGGATCAGCGGCGCACCGAGATTGACGTGCATATGCCGGTCGAGCCCGGCGAAATCCGCCACGGGCAGTGCGTCCCATGCGAACAATGAGGCATTGTTGACCAGCCCCTCGACCGGGCCGCCAAGCGCCGTCGCCGCCGCCTGTACCAGCCCGCGCGTCTCGGCCGGATCGGCAAGGTCCGCGGTCACCAACGCGACGCCCAGCTCGGCCGCCAGCGCTGCCGCCTCGTCATGCGAGTCATGATGATGGACCGCCACCTGATGCCCGGCGCCGGCCAGATAGCGCACGATCGCCGCCCCGATCCGCCGCGCGCCGCCTGTAACGAGCACGCGCATGCGATCAATAACCCATCAGTTTCAGCACTTCGCTGCGGCTGCGCTCGTCCTCGCGGAACACGCCCATCATGCGGCTGGTGACCATGCCGACGCCCGGCGTTCGCACACCGCGCGCAGTCATGCAGGCATGGCTCGCCTCGATCACCACCGCGACGCCGCGCGGGTTCAGGTGATTCCAGATGCAGTCGGCGACTTCCGCAGTCAGCCGCTCCTGCACCTGCAACCGCCGTGCGAAAGCGTGGAGCACGCGCGCCAGCTTTGAAATACCCACGACATGATCCTGCGGCAGATACGCGATCGACGCCTTGCCGATGATCGGAGCCATGTGATGCTCGCAATGCGACTGGAACGGGATGTCCTTGAGCAGGACGATCTCGTCATAGCCGCCCACTTCCTCGAAGATGCGCGAAAGATGGTGTGCCGGGTCCTCGCCATAGCCCTGGCAATATTCGCGCCACGCCCGCGCGACGCGGACCGGCGTGTCGATCAGCCCTTCGCGAGTCGGGTCGTCGCCCGCCCAGCGCAGGATCGTGCGCACCGCGTCGGCCACCTCGTCTGGCACCGGAATTTTGGACAGCGGCGCGACGATGTCGCCGTCTTCGGGTTCGTCGTGATCGTGACTCATATCCCGGCTCTATCCCCGTCCCTGACGCTACGGCAAGCATGGTTGGCGGTGTTGCCCTTCGGCAACAACCGTTGCGGAAGGCGAAATAGCAAGCATTTCCGCCGGATTCCTAGCATCATTTGACGTTGACGTAAGCTTCGCGGCAGCGTTAGCCTCGCGACAATTGCCACTTGCGACCCGGCAGCAGATCGGGGCGTCACCCAGAGAGGAGGCCTTTTCCCATGCGTAACCTGCATCTCGTCACCGCGTCCGTGATTGCGCTCACCGCCGCCGCACCCGCCTTTGCGCAGGATACCGCGCCAGCCGCCCCCGCCGCCGAGGTGATCACCGACGACGGCGAGATCGTCGTCACGGCGACCGGCCGTACCCAGGCCGCGCAGGATGTGCCGATCGCGGTCAGCGTGGTCGGTGGCGAGCAGCTCGAAAATTCGGGCATCAGCGACATTCGCGGCCTGCGCCAGATCACGCCGAGCCTTCAGGTGACCACCGGCCAGTCCTCCGCCACCGGCGTCGTGCTGCGCATCCGCGGCATCGGCACCGCCGGCGACAATCCCGGCTTCGAGCCGGCGGTGGGCGTGTTCATCGACGGCGTGTTCCGCGCCCGCGCCGGCGTGGCGCTGGCCGACCTGCCCCCGATCGATCGCGTCGAAGTGCTGCGCGGCCCGCAGGGCACGCTGTTCGGCCGCAACACCTCGGCCGGCGCGCTCAGCATCACGACGCAGGGTCCGTCGTCGCAGTTCGGCGGCTATGTCGAGGGCAGCTACGGCAATCTCGACGAGATCGAGGTCAAGGCCGGCATCACCGGACCGATCAGCGAGCAGCTCTCGGTCCGCGCCGATGGCGGATATCACAAGCGCGATGGTTACATCACCGATCCCAACACCGGCCGTCAGTTCAACAATATCGACCGCTGGTTCGCGCGCGGGCAGGCCAAATATGAAACCGCCGACGTCACCTTCCGCCTGATCGGCGAGTATGCCGAGACCGACGAGTCGTGCTGCGGCGCGCTCAACACCGGCTCGGGCTTCGAGCTGCTGCCCTCGGGCCGCGACACCACGACCACGGGCGGCGTGCTCGGCTTCGTCACCAGCAACCTGATCGAAGCGCTCTCCGCGAACCCGCTGGTCGGCGGCGCGACCGGCCGCGACGGCATCGTCCGCCCGTTCAACCGCGAGGCGCGGCTGATGGCGACCTCGCCCAACCGCGATCTGACCGAACGCGTCAAGGAATGGGGTATTTCCGGCCAGCTCGACTGGCAGCTGGGCGACGTCGCGCTGACCTCGATCACCGCCTATCGCGACTGGAAGGCGACGCGCAGCCAGGACATCGACTTCTCGGGTCTCGACCGCGCCTATCGCGACAATTACCGCACCGGCATCCGTGATTTCACGCAGGAAATCCGCTTCAAGGGCAGTGCGTTCGGCGGCGCACTCGACTGGCTGGTCGGCGGCTTCTACCTCAACGAAGAGCTGACGCTGACCGACACCGTCCGCTACGGCACCCAGGCCGATCAGTTCGTCGATGGCGTCGTCAACCAGCTGACCCGCAGCGCCGCGCTGCCCTCAGGCGGCCAGCTGTTCGGCACCCTCCCCGGCGTGCCGCTGATGGGTCAGGTATTCCTCGCCAGCAATCCGCAGCTCGCCGCCGCGGCTGCCGCAGGTGGCCCGACCGTGCTGGCGACGTTCCTCCAGCCGATCCCGCGCACGCCCAACGGGGCGGGGCAGATCGCCGACAACTACACCGTCGATACCGAAGCCTTCGCGATCTTCACGCACAACATCATCAACATCAGCGACAATGTCTCGCTGACGCTGGGTGTGCGCTGGAACCGCGAGACCAAGGATATCGCGGCCAACCTCAACGCCTCGGTCCCGGCCTGCACCTTCTGGCAGAGCCCGACGACGGCGCTCTACCGTCAAGCGCTGAACAGCGCCGGCCTGTTCAGCCTCGCACACCTCTACACCTGCAACCCGACGATCAACTCCGAGTTCAACGGCAACTATGCCGGCAAGCGCACCGAGGACGAGTTCACCGGCACCGCCAAGCTGGCGTTCAAGGTGAACGACGACGTGCTGCTCTATGGCGGCTATGACCGCGGCTACAAGTCGGGCGGCTACAATCTCGACCGCGGTTCGTTCGACTCCGTGCTGCTCGGCGGCAACGGCGCGCAGATCAGCGATCTCGAGTTCAGCAACGAACTGGTCGATGCATTCGAAGTCGGCGTGAAGACCAATTTCACCCGCAAGTTCCAGTTCAACGCCTCGGGCTTCTACACGGAGATCAAGGGCTATCAGAACCTGCAGTTCGAAGGCTCGCGCTTCGTCACCCGCAACTTCGCCAAGGTGATCTCGAAGGGTATCGAGCTTGAATCGGTGTTCCGTCCGGCTTCGGACCTCACCGTGATGCTCAACTACACGCTGCTCGATACCGAGGTGCGCGATCCGCTCGCCGGCTCCGACAACGGCCGTCCGCTGACCAATTCGCCGCGCAACGTCATCACGGGCGCGGTCACCTGGACCCCGCAGATCAGCGACAATGTCGGCGCGCTGTTCCATGTCGACTGGCGCACCAACAGCGACGCCAACACGATCAACAACCCGATCGCGCGGCCCTATACGACCAATGACGGCTACAGCATCGTCAACGCGCGCATCGGCCTGAATTTCGGCGCCGAACAGCAGTTCGGGATCGAGGCCTATGTCGAGAACTTGTTCGATACTTACTACAACATCACCTCGTTCCCGGTGCCGGAGCAGGGCGCGAGCTTCGCGGTCTATCCTTCGCCGCCGCGCTTCTATGGCGTGAAGGCGCGGGTCCGCTTCTGAGCAAACGGGACCAGCCGGTCCGGTCGAGCGGCAAAGGGGGCGCGTCCGGGAAGCCGGCGCGCCCTTGCTTTGTTGTTCCTCGGAGGAGAATCGGTGTGGCCAAAGACTTGAAATCGGGCGACCGTGTGTCATGGAAGTCGCATGGAGGGGTCGCCAGAGGCGAAGTTCTCCACAAACAAGTGTCAGATACCACCATCAAGGGTCATCAAGTACGTGCATCGCGTGAAGAACCACAGTACATCGTCACCAGCGACAACGGTGGCAAAGCTTCACACAAGCCGTCGGCGCTGACCAAGATTTGAGCCGGCGTGTCGCCGGTTCGCCAAAGGAGAAGAAAATATGGCGGAAAAGAAGGCAACCGGCGGCGCCCGTGGTGGCATCGCGACGCCCGTCACCCCCTCGGCCGACCTGGCCGCGATCGTCGGCGCCGGCCCGCTGCCCCGCAGCGAGATCGTCAGCAAGATGTGGGATCACATCAAGAAGAACAATCTCCAGAACCCCGCCAACAAGCGCGAGATCCTGGCTGACGACAAGCTGAAGAAGGTCTTCGGCGGCGACAAGGCGACCATGTTCGAACTGAACAAGCATATCGCCAAGCACGTCACCAAGTAATCGTCGCCGGCTTCACAGCCGCTCGATCGAAAGCCCTCGAAGCCGCTGGCTTCGGGGGCTTTTTTGTTGCATTCTGTCGCGGTACCCGATCCGCCGCCGGACGGGTGTCCGGGGGGATGCATTTGGCGAACGGGATGAACCGCTTCCTGGAAAGCCTGCCGCTGGCGCGCGACCGGGCGTCGTTGCGCTATGGCGCCGCGCTGGCGATCAGCAGCCTGGCGCTCGCGCTTCGCTTCGCACTTGTCCCGGCGCTGCCTTCGGGCTTTCCCTTCACCACCTTCTTTCCGGCTGCGATCATCGCGACCTTCCTGCTGGGCGCTGGCCCGGGGGTGCTCACGGCGCTGCTCGGCGCGGCAGCCGGTCTGTATTTCTTTCTGCCGCCGTTGTGGAGCCTAGCGCCAGGGCACAGCGCTGCGTTCGCGCTGGGCGTCTATGCTGCGGTCGTCACACTCACTATTCTGATCATCCACTGGATGCAGCGCGCCAATATCCGCCTGCGCGCCGAACGGCAGCGCGGCGAGGATCTTGCCGCGCATGCCGAGCTGCTGTTCCACGAACTCCAGCATCGCGTATCGAACAATCTTCAAATGATCGGCTCGGTCCTGTCGCTCCAGCGCCGCAGGATCACGGACCCCGGTGCGTCGCAGGCGCTGGCCGACGCGGTCGCCAAGCTGCAGACAATCGGGCGAATCCAGCGTCAGCTCTATAATCCCGATGGCGCACACCTCTCGCTCGACCGGTTTCTGCCCGATCTCCTCGCCGATCTGGTCAACGCCGGCGGGCGTCCGGGGATCGAGTGTTCGGTCGAAGCCAAAGCGGGCGTCCAGCTCGAAGCGCATGCCGCAATCCCGGTCGCGCTGATTATCGCGGAGGCGGTCGCCAACGCGGTCGAGCATGGCTTTGCCGACCGTGAGACCGGCACAATCGGGGTTCATGTGGGGTTCGAAGGCGAACAGCTCCTGCTGTCGGTCGTTGATGACGGGGTGGGCCTGCCAGCCGGATTCGATGCAGCGGCGTCGAACAGCCTCGGCCTCAAGATCGCGCGCACGCTC
The DNA here is from genome assembly GCF_024211275.1 of Sphingomonas tagetis. Classification (GTDB taxonomy): domain Bacteria; phylum Pseudomonadota; class Alphaproteobacteria; order Sphingomonadales; family Sphingomonadaceae; genus Sphingomonas; species Sphingomonas tagetis. Next base: position 183,716 of record NZ_JAMLDX010000004.1, on the reverse strand, counting down.
GCCGAGCAACTCGGCGGCCAGTTTTCGCTGACGCCCAATGCCGTCCAGGGCAGCGTGGCCAAGCTTCACCTCCCGATCGAGTGGCGCGCGTCGGCCTGAACCACGCGGGTTTATCCCTTGCCTCGATCGCCCTACACTGGGCCGATGTTTCCACGCTGCGCCGCGCTGCTTGCCGCCTGGATCGCATTTGGCGGGGTCCAGTCCGCGCCCGGGATATCATCGATACCAGTCGATCCGCTGACGCTTGTAGACGACGATTTCGCCCGCCACCGCGATCCGGCGGCATGGAAGGGCCTTACGGTCTCACGCATCGAGTTTCGCGAGGAGCGCGGCGCGTGGCGGCTGTTCCGCATCGCCAATATCGCGCAGCCGCGCGGACCGCTGTGGTTCGTGCCGCACGACAATGAGAATGCCGGGTTCGAGGCCGCGCTGGCCGGCGTCCGCGCCTATGGCGGAGTCGTCATCATCGTCGATTCCGGCATCGCCGAGGAGCGCGACGGCACGCGCCGCAATGCCGCGGTCGAGTTCGGCCGCCCGATCGATCCCAACCGCAATTTCCGCGACGGCTATCCGCGTTATGCCGCGACGGTACTCGCCGATTACGCCCGCGGCGCGCGCCCGATCGTCGCGCTGCACACCAACGCGCCGGGCTTCGACACGACCGCGTCGCGCTGCAACCAGGGCGATCCGCAAGGCCGTGGCGAAGTGTCGATCCGCTTCTGCGACGATGTCATGCAGCCGCACCCGTCACAGGCGCGCGCATGGCCCTTCGATGACGACGACAGCCTCGCCTATGTCGCGCACCGCAATGGCGCCGCGCCATTCTCCGCCTATTGCGGCAAGGCGCTGGCGCTCGCCGACTTCAATATTGTGTTCGAGAAGGTCACCATCAGCGACGGTTCGCTGTCCAACTATGCGCTGCTGCACGGCATGGATTATGTGAATTTCGAAACGCAGGAGCGCGGTCTCGATCCCGCCGCGCTGGCGGACAGCCGCAACCGGCTGGTCGCGATGACCGACCGCGCGATGACCATCTGCACCGCGCCGGCCACGCGCCTTGCTCCATGACGGCGGGGGTGCTTACATCGCCGCGATGACCGACCTGTCCCAATTGCTGCAGCCCGACCGCGGCCAGCCCGCGCGCACCATCCACCTCGTCCACCCCGACCAATGGACCGACTGGCTCAACGCCCAACCGCCGCGCACGCGCACCGCGATCGCCGCTAACAAGGTGACCGGCAAGGCGGGCAACCGTGCGATCTTTCCCGGCGACACGCCCGACGAATGGTCGATGCTGCTGGTGTGCGACGATTCCGAATCCTCGCCCTACCGTATCGCCTCGTTGGGCGAGCAGCTGCCTGCGGGCACCTACCGCCTCGCGCAGGGCGAACCCGGCCCGGCGATGCTCGGCTGGATTCTCGCGCAATACCGGTTCGATCGCTACCGCAAGGATGAGGACAGCCGCGGTCCGCGCACGTTGCTGACCGGCGAGCCGGGCCGCATCCCCGAAACCTTCGCGCTCGCCGCCGCGACCTTCACCGTCCGCAACCTGGTCAACACGCCCGCGTCGGACATGGGGCCTGCCGAGCTGGAGGCGGAAGCGGCCGCGCTGGCCAAGGCCGCCGGCGCGACCTTGACCGTCACCCGCGGCGACGCACTCGAGCAAGGCTATCCGATGATCCACGCGGTCGGCCGGGCCGCCGCGAACGGCCGCGATCCGCGCCTGATCGAACTCGAATGGGGCAACCCCAAGCACCCCCGGCTGGCGCTGGTCGGCAAGGGCGTTTGCTTCGATACCGGTGGGCTCGACATCAAGCCGAGCGCCGGGATGCGGCTGATGAAGAAGGACATGGGCGGCGCGGCGCATGCGCTGGCGCTGGCGGGCGTGATCATGGCGCTGCGGCTGCCCGTGCGGCTGCATTTGCTGATCCCGGCGGTCGAGAATGCCGTATCGGGCAACGCGTTCCGTCCGGGCGACGTGCTGCGGTCGCGCAAGGGCCTGACGGTCGAGAACACCAACACCGATGCCGAAGGTCGTCTGATCCTGGGCGACGCGCTGGCCAAGGCGGTCGAGGGCAAGCCCCAACTCATCCTCGATTTCGCGACGCTGACCGGCGCGGCACGCGTGGCGCTCGGCCCGGAACTGCCCGCGCTGTTCGCCAATGACGACGCGCTGTCCGCGGCGTTGCTCGACGCTGGTACGAGCGAGCACGACCCCTTGTGGCGGCTGCCGCTGTGGGACGGGTATGACGAGATGCTCAAGTCCGACATCGCCGACATGGTCAACGCGCCCGATGGCCCGTTCGCCGGACCGATCACCGCCGCCCTGTTCCTGCGCCGCTTCGTGCCGAAGGAGATCGCCTGGGCGCATCTCGACCTGTTCGCCTGGCGCCCGACGCCCAAGCCGGGCCGACCCAAGGGCGGCGATGCGATGAGCCTGCGCGCGGTGTGGGCGATGCTCAAGGCGCGCTACGCCGCATGACCCCGCTTCGCACCGGCGGCCGCATCCTCGTCGACAACCTCGTCGCGCAGGGCTGCGACCGCATCTTCCATGTGCCGGGCGAAAGCTTCCTCGCCGTGCTCGACGCGCTGCATGACACGCCGCAGGTCGATCTGGTGACGTGCCGGCAAGAGGGCGGCGCGGCGTTCATGGCCTGCGCCGACGGCACGATGACGCACCGCCCCGGCATCTGCTTCGTCACCCGCGGCCCGGGTGCGACCAACGCCAGCATTGGCGTGCATGTCGCGATGCAGGATTCGATTCCGATGATCCTGTTCATCGGCGATGTCGCGCGCGGCATGCGCGACCGCGAGGGCTTTCAGGAAGTCGATTTCCCCGCGATGTTCGCCCCGCTTGCCAAATGGGCGACCCGGATCGAGGACGCCCGCCGCATCCCCGAATATATCGCGCGGGCTTGGAACACCGCGATCAGCGGCAGACCGGGGCCAGTGGTGATCGCGCTGCCCGAGGATATGCTGCTCGATGAGGTCGAAGCGGTGGATCGGCCGAAGATCGAGCGGCCAACGACCTATCTCGCGTCCGAAGTGCTCACGGAAACGCTGAAAACCCTACGGCGGGCAGAACGTCCTGTCGCTATTGTCGGCGGCGCCGGATGGGACATCGCGACTGGTGCAGCGTTCGGGCATTTTGCTGAGCATTGGGGTATTCCGGTCGCTGCTGCCTTTCGCCGTCAGGATGCGATGCCGAATGTCCGGCGGGCATGGGCCGGCAATCTTGGATACGGACCCAATCCCAAGCTGGTGCAACGGATCAAGCAAGCCGACGTGATACTTGCGCTCGGCGCGCGGCTCGGTGAAGCGACGACTGACGGATATGGCCTGATCACTCCCGATCATCCCGGCCAGACCCTCATTCACGTCTATCCCGACCCTAACGAACTCAACCGCGTATATCGGGCCGACATCGCGATCTGTGCCGATCCCTGCGCGTTTGCGATCGAGATCGTCCGGGCGGAGTTCCCCGAGCGGCCCAATGCCGCCGCCGCCGAGGCGCGTGCCGACTATCTCGAATGGTCCACGCCCAAACCTCGGGCGGGCGTCGCGCTGGACCTCGGCCAGTGCGTCCTGGCTATGCGTGAGCGCATTGGCGATGCGATCATCTGCAACGGCGCTGGCAATTTCTCGGCGTGGTGGCACCGCTACTGGCGCTATGGAATGCAGCCTAGCCAGCTCGCTCCCACCGCGGGGGCGATGGGCTATGGCGTGCCAGCAGCCACGGCTGCGGCGCTGCGCTTCGACGACCGGCCAATCGTTGCCATCGCCGGTGACGGCGACTTCCTGATGAACGGACAGGAACTCGCCACCGCCGTCCAGCACAACGCGAACATGCTCGTCCTCGTCATCGACAATGGCGCCTATGGCACGATCCGCATGCATCAGGAGCGCGAGTTCCCTGCCCGCCTCTCCGGCACCACGCTGCACAACCCCGATTTCGCGGCGCTCGCCCGCGCCTATGGCTGCTGGTCGGAAACCGTCGAGACGACCGCCGATTTCGCTCCCGCGCTCGACCGCGCGCTGGCGCAGTCCGGCGTGCGGTTGTTGCATCTCAAGACCGACGTGGAAATCATCACGCCCGCGACCACGATCGCGGCGATCCGCGCGAATTAGGCCGCGGCGGTTACCCGCCGGTCACCCCGGCGATCAGCGAGCACGGCCTTGACCGCTTCGGTGGCCCAGCGCTCGCACAGGCCCACCGCGCGGGCAAAGGCGCGCACGAAGCCCTTGATGTAAACCAGCGCCGGAATGAGATCGAACCGCTCCGCCTCGATCGCCGCCAGATAGCGCACCGGCACGCGCGTTTCCGCCGCGACATCCTCGATGCTCATCGCGCAGCGCAGCCGCGCCTCGGTCAGCGCCTCGCCCAGGCTGCCACGCGGTTCCACGCGCCACTCGTCCTGCGCGAACGGAAGGATCGGATGCTCGATCATGGCATTCATCGGTGTTCAGCCCCCCGGCTGGCTGACGGGGCCGGGACCGCCCCGGCGTCTGCTGATTAATGCATAAGAGGATTAACGAGTCGACTCGGTTCGCCGCCGAAAAACAGCAACTTCCCGCAGAATCGATCCTAACCAAACCTTAAGGCCGTCCACTTTGATCTTCCGCACGACTTGGCGCATGATGACGGCAGGAAATTCGGTTCGGGAAAGCCAGCCGATGGGGGATGCGGTTCGATTGCGCACAGCGTCAGAAAGGCGGTCCGATGCCTGACCGGATCGCCGACCTCTACCAGCGCCATGCCCATGCCTTCGATGCCGCGCGCCGCCGGTCCTTTCCCGAGCGCCAATGGCTCGAACGCTTCATCCGCACCATCCCCAAAGGCGGCGAGATCCTCGACCTCGGCTGCGGCGGCGGGGAGCCGATCGACCGGTTCCTGGTCGACCGCGGCTACCGCCTGACCGGCATCGATCTCGCCCCCTCGATGATCTCGCTCGCCCGCACGCGCTTCTTCCGCCACAAATGGATCGAGGCGGACATGCGCAAGTTCGGCGCCGAATCCTCGGCCTATGACGGCATCATCGCGTGGAGCAGCCTGTTCCACCTCGAAGCCGACATGCAGGAAAAGCTGATCCAGCGCATCGGCGTGTGGCTCAAGCGCGGCGGCGTGGCGCTGTTCAACTCCGGCCCCGACCGTGGCATCAGCATCGGCGAGATCGCAGGCGAAGAACTCTTCCACGCCAGCCTCTCCCCCGGCGAATACCGCGCGGTGTTCGCCAGAAGCGGCCTCGCCGAGATCGCGCACAAGATCGAGGACCCCGATTGCGGCGGCATGACCGTGTGGCTGGTGGGGCGGGTATGATTCGAAAGCTGATTGTTCTCCTCGCCAGTGCGGTGCTCATAGGCTTCGCTGCCGGTCCGTTAGCTGCGGTCGCCGCTCACGCCGCAATGGCGTCCAGCGATGAACCGGGATCGATTTTTGCTGCGGGCCGACTGCTCGATACAATGGGCGAGCAGAATGCCGAGTTCATGCTTCGGACTTCCATCTTGCTCGATTATTCCGGCATCGAGGAATGTGGCTACAGCTTCGACCAACTGTTCGAAGGCAAGGGCGGCATGGACAGATATTTCAGCCTTGAACTGATCCATCGCGCCGGTGCAGCGCATCGGCGGAGTCTATTGCGAGAACGGCAAGCTTCTCACCTGACTAATGCCCTGACACCATTCCAGATCAACTTCCTGAACGGATGCATCAGGGAAACAGTAGCCGCGCGAATTTGCGGCAAATACGCGCAAGCTAAGCTCGCTGGGCCGATCTCGCCCGATCCGGCATACCGAAACATGCGTGCCAATGCGCATGACACCGGCAGGCAGGCGCGTTGCAGGTTCCTGGACGGCGTGGCCGCTCGCGCAAAGCTGCCGCTAGCGGACCAGCCTAAATAAGCCCCGCCAGCGGGCTCGACGGATCGGCATAGCGCCGCTTGCCCATCCGCCCGCTGCGATAGGCCAGCCGCCCGCTCTCAACCGCGAGCTTCATCGCCCGCGCCATCAGGATCGGGTCTTTCGCCTCGGCGATCGCGGTGTTCATCAGCACGCCGTCGCAGCCCAGCTCCATCGCCACCGCCGCGTCGCTCGCCGTGCCGACCCCGGCATCGACCAGCACCGGTACGTTCGCCCCCTCCACGATCAGGCGGATCGTGACGAGGTTCTGGATGCCCAGTCCCGACCCGATCGGCGCGCCCAGCGGCATGATCGCAACTGCGCCCACGTCCTCCAGCCGCTTCGCCGCGATCGGATCGTCGACGCAATAGACCATCGGCTTGAAGCCTTCCTTGGCCAGCACCTCGGTCGCGCGCAGCGTCTCGACCATGTCCGGATACAGCGTCTTGGCCTCGCCCAGCACTTCGAGCTTCACCAGCTCCCAGCCGCCCGCCTCGCGCGCCAGCCGCAGCGTGCGGATCGCGCTCTCCGCATCGAAACAGCCCGCGGTGTTGGGCAGGTAGGTGATCTTCCTGGGGTCGATATAGTCGGTCAGCATCGGCGCGTTCGGGTCTGACACGTTCACCCGCCGGACCGCGACAGTGACGATCTCCGCCCCCGAGGCCTCGACCGCTGCGGCGTTCTGCGCGAAGTCCTTATACTTGCCGGTCCCGACGATCAGCCGCGAGCGGAAGGTCTGGCCCGCCACGCTCCAGCTGTCCTCCTCGACGGCCACGGCATGATCCCCGCCACCGACAAAATGCACGATCTCGATCTCGTCGCCATCCTCGACCAGGACCTGCGCCAGCGTCGAGCGCGGCACCACCTCGAGGTTGCGTTCGACCGCCACCTTTTCGGGCACCAGCCCCAGCTCGCTCGCCAGCTCGGCCAGGGTGATGCCGCCCGTGACGCGCCGGTGCTCGCCATTGACCATGATGGTGATCGTGCCGTCGGCGTGCATCTCGTTTCCTGTCGCGATTGAGTCGTGCGCGCATATAGGTAGGTTCGGGCGGCTCGAACAACCGCAGCGCCTTCGAAAGGACCGGTCCGCCATGCCGCCCCTCTCCCGCCGCCGCTTTTTTGCCGTTTCCGCCGCCGCCGCGGCGCTCGGCGCTGCGCCCGCCGCGCTGGCGCAGCCCGATCCCCTGCTGCACGCGGCGATCCGCAGCCATCTTGGCTATTCGGTCGGCTTTCGGCGCAAATTCGGGACTGGGCTTTACGCGATGCCCGGGACGGCGGCGCCCGTTGCCAAGGTATTGAGCACGCATCAGGCGATCGTCCGGCGGCTTGCCACGCTGTCCGCCGACACGCCCACGCTCGCACTGCTGCACTGGCTCGACGAACAATCGCGGCTGCACGCCTGGCTGATCGGCGCCGAGGGCGTCGTCGCACGCGGAACGGCGGGCAGCTACACCGAACTCGGCTTCGTGCTCTCCGCACTGCGCGTCGATGTGCGGACGGCGACGCGCGCGCCCGTGAAACGCGGCGTGCCGCGCATTCCGCCGCGCCAGTCCGATGCGGCGCTGTCGCCCGAGGCGGCGCTGGTGCGTACCCGCGACCTGCTGCTGCCCGGCGACATCGGTCGTGCCCTTGCCGATCGCAGAGGACGCCTGCTGATCCTGCCGGCGCGCGACACCGGCGCCGCGCCCTATGCCGCGCTGCCGCTGGGCGAAGCGATGTTCGTCGACCGCTGGGCCAGCGTCATCGTGCCGGATATCGAGACGCTCGCCGATCCGATGCGCGTTTTCTCCAGCGAGCAGCTCAGGCCCGGCAACGCCCTGCTGGTCGGCAACCCCGATCTGTCGGCCGATACCGACTATGAATGGCGCGCGATCCCCGCCGCGGAGGAAGAGGTCGCGGCGTTCGCGCGCATGTTCGCCGTGCCGCCCCATCGCGTTTTGACCGGCCGGGCCGCCACGCGCGACCGCGTCCTTGCCGCGATCGACAATTATGGCGAGGCGAGCATCGTCTATCTCGCGACTCACGGCGTCGCCAATTCGGTCAACCCGATGGATGGCAGCTTCCTCGCCCTGTCCGGCGGGCATCTGTTCGGCCGCGATCTGCGCGGCAAGCGCTTCGAGGCGTGGGCGGCGTGGCACCCGCTGGTGATCCTCAGCGCGTGCCAGACCGCGCTCGGCAAGACGTTCGACGGCGGCACCTATGGCGTCGCGCGCGGCTGGATTTCGGCTGGCGCGGGTCAGGTGATCGCCAGCCTGTGGAATGTCGACGACAACGCCACCCGCGCGCTGATGGTCGAGTTTGCCGGCCATGCATTCGTCTCGCGCAAGCTGCCCGAAGAGGCGTTGCGTCTCGCCCAGCTGGCCGCGCGCGCGAGCTTCCCCGCCGATCCCGCGGCTTGGGCGAGCTTCTCCGTGTTCGGCGCGCCCGCCACGGCTTGAAAGGCTCGACCTGAACGAGGCGCCCGGCTAGAGCAATGTGACCCTTGCGCGAGTGCAACGATGCCCGATCCGTCCAACGTCTATGTCCTGAACGGCCCGAACCTGAACCTGCTCGGCACGCGCGAGCCGGAAATCTATGGTTCGGACACGCTCGACGACATTGCCGGGCTGCTCGAGGATCGCGCGAAGGAACTCGGCCTCGCGATCGACATGCGTCAGTCGAATCACGAAGGCCATCTGATCGACTGGATGCACGAGGCGCAGGCGCGCGGCGCAAAGGCCGTGCTGCTCAATGCCGGCGCCTACACCCACACCTCGATCGCGCTGCACGACTGCATCAAGTCGATCCGCACGCCGGTGATCGAGGTGCATCTGTCCAACCCGCACAAGCGCGAGGAATTCCGTCATTTGAGCTATGTCGGGCAGGCGGCGAAGGGAACCATCGCCGGGTTCGGCGCGCTTTCCTACCTGCTTGCGCTTGAAGCTGCGGCTCGACTGTGACAACGGCTACCGCTCTGAAATTCGAGGTCGCATGAGCGAAGAGAACAACAAGGGGATGCACGTGGATATCGAGCTGGTGCGCCAGCTCGCCACGGTGCTGGACGAAACCAACCTGACCGAGATCGAGGTCGAGGACGGCGACCGCAAGGTGCGCGTCGCGCGCAAGGCCGCCGCCGCGCCGGTCGCCTATGCCGCGCCGCCGCTGGCCGCCGCGCCCGTCGCGGCGCCGGCCACGATGCCGTCCGATCCGGCGTCGATCACGCCGGCGCATGAGAATGCGGTCAAGTCGCCGATGGTCGGCACTGCCTATCTCGCCGCCGAGCCGGACGCCAAGCCGTTCATCTCGGTCGGCAGCCAGGTCAAGGCCGGCGACACGCTGATCATCGTCGAGGCGATGAAGGTGATGAACCCGATCGCCGCGCCGCATGGCGGCACCGTCAAGGCGATCCTGATCGAGAACGGCCAGCCGGTCGAGTTCGACCAGCCCCTCGTCGTGGTCGAGTAACGCGCCTTGCCCGAGATCAAGAAGCTCCTGATCGCCAATCGCGGCGAAATAGCGCTGCGCATCCATCGCGCATGCCATGAGATGGGCATCAAGACGGTGGCGGTGCACTCCACCGCCGATGCCGATGCGATGCACGTCCGGCTCGCCGATCAGGCCGTGTGCATCGGCCCGCCGGCCGCGGCGGACAGCTATCTCAACATCCCGAACATCATTTCGGCGGCCGAAATCAGCGGCGCCGACGCGATCCATCCCGGTTATGGCTTCCTCTCGGAAAACGCCAAGTTCGCCGAGATCGTCGAGCTGCATAACCTGATCTTCGTCGGGCCGAAGCCCGAGCATATCCGCACGATGGGCGACAAGATCGAGGCCAAGCGCACCGCGGGCGCGCTCGGTCTGCCGCTCGTCCCCGGCTCCGACGGCGCGATCAGCGACATCGCGGAAGCCAAGGTGATCGCGGAGAAGGCCGGCTATCCGGTGATCATCAAGGCGGCATCGGGCGGCGGCGGGCGCGGCATGAAGGTCGTGACCAGCCCCGAAGACCTTGAAACCCAGATGCTCCAGGCGGGCACGGAGGCGAAGGCCGCATTCGGCGACGCCACCGTCTATCTCGAAAAGTATCTCGGCAACCCGCGTCATATCGAGATCCAGGTCTTCGGCGACGGCAATGGCAACGCGATCCACCTCGGCGAACGCGACTGCTCGCTCCAGCGCCGCCACCAGAAGGTGCTCGAAGAGGCCCCCTCCCCGGTCCTCTCGACCGAGGAACGCAACCGCATCGGCGAGATCTGCGCCAAGGCGATGGCCGATATGGGCTATCGCGGCGCCGGCACGATCGAGTTCCTGTGGGAAAATGGCGAGTTCTACTTCATCGAGATGAACACGCGGCTTCAGGTCGAGCATCCGGTCACGGAGGCGATCACCGGCCTCGACCTCGTCCGCGAGCAGATCCGCATCGCCGAAGGCCACGGCCTGACGTTGCGGCAGGAGGACGTGCAGTTCCGCGGCCACGCGATCGAATGCCGCATCAATGCCGAGGATCCGCGCACCTTCGCTCCCTCGCCCGGCGTGGTGAAGGCCTATCATGCACCCGGCGGCATGAACGTCCGCGTCGATAGCGGGCTCTACACCGGCTACAAGGTGCCGCCCTATTACGACAGCATGATCGCCAAGCTGATCGTCTATGGCACGACGCGCCAGGGTGCGCTCCGCCGCCTGCGCCGCGCGCTGGAGGAATATGTGATCGAGGGCATGAAGACCACGATCCCGCTTCATCAGGCGCTGCTCGACGACCCGCAATTCCAGCAGGGCGACTATACGATCAAGTGGCTCGAAGAGTGGCTGGCAAAGCAGGACGAGGCGGCGTGAAAGCCACCATCTACCACAACCCGCGCTGCTCCAAGTCGCGCGAGGCGCTGGCGATCCTGCAGGATGCCGGCGCCGAGGTGACGGTGGTCGAATATCTCAAGACGCCGCCGAGCCGCGACGAACTCGCCCGCCTCTACGCCAAAGCCGGCCTCTCGCCGCGCGACGGACTGCGCAAGGCCGAGGATGGCGCGAAATCGCTCAAGGACGCGTCGGACGATGCGATCCTCGACGCGATGGCGGCCGACCCGATCCTGATCGAGCGCCCGCTGGTCGAAACCGAAAAGGGCGTCCGCCTCGGCCGTCCGCCCGAGGCGATCCGCGAGATACTCTAGGCCGCTTCGTCGCGCGCGGCCATCTCATCGGTCACATCGACCTTCGATCCGTAAAGATAGCGCGCGACGCCATCCTCGCAGACCACGTCGGCGGTCACCCGCATCCAGCGCAATTCGCCGTCCGGCCGGCGGATCCGCGCCTCGAAGGTGAAGCTGCCCCGCTCGGCGATCGCCACGCTGCGCAACCGGGCGAGCTCCTCGCGCGATTCGAGCAGATACATTGCGACGATATCCTCGCGCTCGACCGCAGATCCGCGCGGCAAGCCGAACAGGTCGTAAACGCCATCGCTCCACGTCAGCGAATTGTCGCGCAGGTCGCACTGCCACGATGCCTGAAGCGGCGTCACGGTCGCGGGCTGGTGGCCATCCGGTCGCATGCCCGCCGCATATCAGGACATCCGCTAAAATCCAGTAATCGCGCGGCTCCTTTTCGTTTCGGATGCGTTATCCGCCTGCCATGAAAGCTCCCGACCGCAACGCCCTGATCTTTGAACCGGGCCGCAATTGCTGGCGCGTCGAGCACGCCACCAAGCTGGCGGTCATCATCGATGCCGAAGCCTATTTCCGCGCCGCCCGACAGGCGATGCTCAAGGCCCGGAAGCAGATCCTGCTGATCGGCTGGGACTTCGACGCGCGCATCATGCTGACGCATGACGATCCGCCCGACCATCCCGAGGCCCCGCGCGAGGTCGGCGCGTTCATCAGCTGGCTGATCGCGCGCGATCCGCAGCTTCAGGTCCATATCCTGCGCTGGGACCTCGGCGCGCTCAAGACGATCTTCCGCGGCAAGACGTTCCGCACCCTGCTCAAATGGCGGTTCGATGCGCAGGTCCATCTCAAGCTCGACGCCACCCACCCGCCCGGAGCGTCGCATCACCAGAAGATCGTGGTGATCGACGATTGCGTTGCCTTTTGCGGCGGCATCGACATGACGCTGTCACGCTGGGACACGCGCGATCATTCCGACCAGTGCAGCCGCACCGATCCCGACGGCTGCGACTATATGCCCTGGCACGACGCCACCACGGCGATTCAAGGCCCGGCCGCCCGCGCGCTCGGCGAACTGTGCCGCGACCGCTGGCACCGCGCCGGCGGCGCGCCGGTCGCCGCGCCCGAGGTCGACAATGAATGCTGGCCCGAATGCCTGACACCAGACTTCACCGGCACGCGCGTCGCGATCGCCCGCACCCAGCCCGAAATGCCGCACGAGGACGCGATCCGCGAGATCGAATCGCTCTATGTCGACCTGATCGCCACCGCACGCCGCCACATCTATGCCGAGAGCCAGTATTTCGCCTCGCGCCGCATCGCCGAGGCGATGGCGCAGCGGCTCGCCGAACCCGACGGCGCCGAAATCGTCGTGATAAACCCGGCGCAGGCCGATGGCTGGCTCGAGCAGGAAGCGATGGACACGGCCCGTGCGCGGCTGTTCCAGACACTGAAGCAGCGCGATCCGCACGACCGGCTGCGAATCTACCACCCGATCACGCGATCCGGGCAGCCGATCTACGTCCATGCCAAGATCCTGGTGATCGACGACCGCGTGCTGCGCGTCGGCTCGTCCAATTTCAACAACCGCTCGCTCGGACTCGACACCGAATGCGACGTCGCGCTCGCCGCCACCGAGGACGCCACGGCGGCGCGCATCGCCGGTATCCGCAACAGCCTGATCGCCGAACATCTCGGCCTCGACACCGTCACCGTCGCGGACAGCATCGCCCGCACCGGCTCGCTCATCGCCACGATCGATTCGCTGCGCACCAGCGGGCGAACGCTGCGCGACTATGAAGTGCCCGATCTCGCCACGGTCGAAGCCTGGCTCGCCGACAACCAGTTGCTCGACTCAGGCGCGGAAACCACGTTCGAAGCGATGTCGAAGGGGGGCCTGCTTCGCCATTTCGGCGGCTAGCGCGGTTCCGGCGGCTCGCGATAGGCCGTCCAGGTGTGATTCTCGCGGATCAGCGAAGGCACCGGCCGCCCTCTGCCATTTAGCGACGGACGAAAGCGAAAGCGCTCGCGAATCAGCCTGCAGGTCCACGCGTCGAGCTGGGCATTGCCGCTCGACCCGACCACGTCGCATTCCGGCACGCGCCCATCGACCGCCACCACATACAGCACCGTGACTCGTCCGCCGATGCCGGCATCGGACAGATTCTCCGGATAGTCGCGGTTGCTGATCCGCCCGCGAATCTGCCGCGGCGGCGTCGCGTCACGATCGCCCGCGCCGTCTCCGTCGCCATCACCGCCACCGCCAAAGCCGTCGCCCTCACCACCGGCGCCGGTCCCCGGCCCCGCGACCGGGGCCGCTCCGCTGGTCGCCTGCACGCCATCGGCTGCCTTCTCCGCGACCGTCATCACCGGCGGCACCGGAATCGGCACAACCGGCACCGGCGCCTGCACCTCCGTCGCCCGCGAGCGCAGATTCGGCGGTGCCGCGGCGCCCGACGGCCGCGTGTTGCGCTGGGGCATGCGCTCGGACTTCTTCTTCGCCTCGGGCCGATCCGGCGTCACCTCGAACAGCGCGACATCCTCGTCGGGCACGGCCAGCTGCTCGCGCACCGCCAGCCCCAGCACCAGCGCCGCGCCGAGGATAGCCGTCATCCCCAGCGCCGCCGCCGCGCCGCCAATCCGCTCACGCGGAGTCGAGAGAGTCATCGTCGTCATGCGGGTAAAAACGCACAAACCCCCTGAACTGATGCTTGATCAGGGTGACGAATGCGCTCTGCCCCGCTATGCGCGCCCGCATGACCGCAATCACCCCCGAGATCGTCGCCGAGCACGGCCTGTCCCCTGAGGAATATGAGCGCGTCCTGCACGCCATGGGCCGCGAGCCCAACCTCACCGAGCTCGGCATCTTCTCGGTCATGTGGTCGGAGCATTGCTCGTACAAATCGAGCCGCATCCACCTCAAGAAGCTCCCGACCGAAGCCCCCTGGGTGATCTGCGGCCCCGGCGAGAATGCCGGCGTGATCGATATCGGCGACGGCCAGGCCGCCATCTTCAAGATGGAGAGCCACAACCACCCGAGCTACATCGAACCCTATCAGGGTGCCGCGACCGGCGTCGGCGGCATCCTGCGCGACGTCTTCACCATGGGCGCACGCCCGGTCGCCAACATGAACGCGCTGCGCTTCGGCCGCCCCGACCACCCCAAGATGAAGCATCTCATCGCCGGCGTGGTCCATGGCATCGGCGGCTATGGCAATTGCGTCGGCGTTCCCACGGTCGGTGGCGAGGTCAATTTCCACAAGGCCTATGACGGCAACATCCTGGTCAACGCGATGACCGTGGGCGTCGCACAGACGGACAAGATCTTCTATTCGGCGGCCTCGGGCGTCGGCAATCCGATCGTCTATGTCGGCTCCAAGACCGGCCGCGACGGCATCCATGGCGCGACCATGGCGAGCGCCGATTTCGGCGAGGATGCCGACGCCAAACGCCCGACCGTGCAGGTCGGCGACCCCTTCACCGAAAAGCTGCTGATCGAGGCGTGCCTCGAACTCATGGCGTCCGACGCGATCGTCGCGATCCAGGACATGGGCGCCGCGGGCCTCACCTCCTCCAGCGTCGAGATGGCGTCGAAGGGCGGCGTCGGCATCGAGCTGATCATGGACGACGTTCCCCAGCGCGAAACCGGCATGACCCCCTATGAGATGATGCTGAGCGAGAGCCAGGAGCGCATGCTCATGGTGCTCAAGCCCGGCCGCGAGGCATTCGCCGAAGCGATCTTCCGCAAATGGGAGCTCGACTTCGCCGTCATCGGCACCGTCACCGAAACCGGCCGCATGGTGCTCAAGTGGAAGGGCGAGACCGTCGCCGACATCCCGCTCGCACCACTCGCCGACGAAGCCCCGCTCTACGACCGCCCGCACGTCCCGACGCCCAAGCCCGCGGAGCTGACCGACGAGCCCGAATCGACCGACATTGCTGCCGACCTGCTCGCGCTGATGGCCTCGCCCGACATCGCCTCGCGCCGCTGGATCTGGGAACAATATGACCACATGGTCGGCGCCGATACCGTCCAGCGCCCGGGTGGCGACGCGGCGGTCGTCCGCGTCCATGGCACGCAAAAGGGCCTCGCGATCACCACCGATTGTACCCCGCGCTACTGCTTCGCCGACCCGGTCGAGGGCGGGAAGCAGGCGGTCGCGGAAACCTGGCGCAACCTCACCGCCGTCGGCGCCACGCCGCTCGCGATCACCAACTGCCTCAACTTCGCCAACCCGCAGCGGCCCGAGATCATGGGCCAGATCGTCGGCTGTCTCGAGGGCATGGGCGAGGCCTGCCGCGCGCTCGACTATCCGATCGTGTCGGGCAACGTCAGCCTCTACAATGAATCCAAGGCGACCGGCGGCGGCTCAGCGATCCTCCCCACTCCCGCGATCGGCGGCGTCGGCATTCTCGCCGACTGGTCGAAGTCGATGACGATCGCGTTCAAGGCGACCGGCGACGCGATCATCGCGGTCGGCGAGCGCGGCGGCCATCTCGGCCAGTCGATCTGGCTGCGCGAACGCCACGGCCGCGAGGAAGGTCCGCCCCCGCCCGTCGACCTGCGCGCCGAAAAGCGCACCGGCGACTTCATCCGCGCGTGCATCGACCGCGGTCTCGTCAACGCGGTGCATGACGTCTCGGACGGCGGCGTCGCCGTGACGCTCGCCGAAATGGCGCTCGCCAGCGGCATTGGCGCGATGGTCGATCAGGCGCAGCCGTTCGGCGTCGCCGGCAGCTTCTTCGGCGAGGACCAAGGCCTCTACATCGTCACCGTGCCCGACGAAGCGCTCACCGAGTTCCTCACCGCCGCGTCGCAAGCCGACGTCCCTGCGGATCCGATGGGCCGCACGATCAAGGACAGGCTGATCTTCGAACTCGACGAAGGCGACTGGTGCGTCAGCCTGACCGACCTGCGCGAGGCGCATGAGGGCTTCTTCCCGGCGCTGATGGGGCCTGAGGCGGCGGTCGCCTGAAACAGAGCGCCCAATAGCAACAACCGTCACCCCGGCCTTGTGCCGGGGGCCACTGCGCCTCTTGCAATGCCATCCGGTCTCTCGCCCCTCGCCTGCCGCCCGGTGGGCCCCGGCACAGGGCCGGGGCGACGGCGGTGAGACTGGCGCTGTTTCCGCCAAACCCTTTTCCTACACCGCCAATCTGTGCCACCCTCCGGCCTCCACGGTCACGGCTCGCCGCCGTTCCGCGGACTCGCGCGTTGATGTCGAGACCTTTGTGACTTTCTGAACGAAATCGGGAGGAACGACGACCAATGCCCGCCGGCTATTCCACCACCCCGCTCGCCGAAAAGCTCGGCTTCAAACCCGGCATGCGCGTTTTCATCGCCGACATGCCGGGCAGCGTGCGCGACGAGATCGCGCTCGACCATCTCGGCCTCGAACTGCTCGCTGGACCGTGCACCGGCATCGACGCCGCGCACATCTTCGTCACCGCGCGCGAACGGCTCGACTGCGAAGTCAAGGCGCTGCGCCAGCTGATCGCGCCCGGCGGCTTCATCTGGGTTTCCTGGCCCAAAAAGGCCGCCAAGGTCGAAACCGACGTCACCGAGGATGTCGTGCGCGAAGTGGCATTGCCCACCGGTCTGGTCGATGTGAAGGTGTGCGCGGTCGACGAGACCTGGTCGGGCCTCAAGCTGATGATCCGCAAGGAATTACGCTGACCGGACACGGGAGGGGGAAATGGGCAACTGGAGCACCCGACGGCGCATCGCCGCCGCCACATTGGTCGCGGGCACGCTCGACATCCTCGCTGCGACCGGCCTGACGCTGGCCTATGGCCGCAAGGTCGATGCGATGCTGCGCTACGTCGCATCCGGCCCCTTTCCCGGCGCGAAGGACATGGGCCGCGCCGGTGCGGTCCTGGGCCTCGCTGTTCATTTCACGCTGATGGCGATCATGGCGGCGATCTTCGTCCTCGCCGCCGATCGGATGCCGCAGCTCAAGGCAAAGCCGGTCACATGGGGCGTGATCTACGGCCTGGTCACCTATGCCGCGATGAACCTGATCATCGTGCCACTGCGCTTCGGCGCCTTCCCATCGAGCGCCGTCGGCATTGCCAGCCAGCTCTTCTGCCACATCGTGCTGGTCGGCCTGCCGATCGCGCTGATCGCACGGCGCTGAGGCGATGACGGCCGGCGACCGCATCCTGACGCTCGACACCGTGCGCGGCGTCGCGGTGATGGGCATTCTCTTGCTCAACATCATCGCCTTTTCGATGCCCGCGCCCGCCTATTTCAACCCCGCGGCTTATGGCGGCAGCACCGGCGCGGATCTCGCGGTGTGGCTCGCCAATTTCACCTTCTTCGACGGAAAGATGCGCGGCCTCTTCTCCTTCCTGTTCGGCGCGTCGATGCTGCTGGTGATCGACCGCGCTGAGGCCAGGGGCGAGAGCGCTGCCCGCGTGCACTACGCCCGCATGGTCTGGCTGCTCGTTTTCGGTCTCGTCCATATGTGGCTGATCTGGTGGGGCGATATTCTCAGCCATTATGCGCTGATCGGCATGATCGCCTTTCTGTTCCGCAAGATGCGCGTGTCGCAGATGATCGGGCTCGGCATCGCATTGCTGTTCGTCGAGCTGGTCGCGACCAGCTTCATTCCGATCACCGTCACGATGGCGCAGGCCGATCCCGGCAACAAGGACCTCGCGGACGCCTTGCGCGCGCTCAACAAGGGCTTCGGCACCCCGCCCGCCGCGTGGATCACCGAACAGATCGCGTTGCACCGGGGCTCGTGGTGGAGCATCGCCGTCCACCGCTTCAAGGATATGCAGATCATGCCGGTGTTGGGTCTGGTCCAGTTCGGCTGGGAGACCCTTGCCTATATGCTGTTCGGCATGGCCGGCCTGCGCAGCGGCATGCTGACCGGCAGCTGGGACCGCGCGCGCTACCTCAAATGGGCCGCGACTGGCCTCGGCATCGCCCTCCCCGTCTATGCGTTGATCGCGGCGTGGATCGTGTCGCAGCAGTTCAGCTTGCTCGCGGTCACTGCCGGCGTGATGCCCGCGACCGTGCCGTTCCGTCCGCTGGCGATTGTGGGCTGGGCGAGCCTGCTCATCCTGCTCATGCGTCCCGGCGCCTTTCTCACCACACGCGTCGCCGCGGCAGGCCGCATGGCCTTCTCCAATTATCTCGGCACCGGCCTGATCTGCACCACGCTCTTCTACGGCTATGGGCTCGGCTGGTTCGGGGAAATGTCGCGGGCCGAAGTCTATCTGGTCGTGTTCGCAGTGTGGGCGGGCATGCTGATCTGGTCGAAGCCGTGGCTCGATCGATTCGCCTACGGCCCGCTCGAATGGCTGTGGCGCAGCCTGTCGCGCGGGCAGCTGCAGCCGATATGCCGCATCGCACATACGTGATCTATTGCGAACGCCACGCAATAACCATTGCGAATCACTCTCATTCGCCATATCTGTTGCGAACAGCGAGAGGGTTCCGATGGTCGTCTGCGTTTGCAATGCGATTCGCGAGAAGGATGTGCGGGCGGCGGCGCGTGATGGCGCGATGAGCGCCTGCCAGGCCTATCGCGCGCTCGGCCGCCAGGCGAAATGCGGGCAATGCGTCCCGTTCGCGCGAGCCATTATCGACGCCGAGCGCGCTGCTGCCTAGCGTTCGCAACTGCGGAAACCCGCAGAAAACAGCCATTTTTCCGGCTGTCCTACACCGTTCACGACCGCTATGATCGCGTCCGAAACAACATGAGGCGCACGCCATGAAGGGCGACCAGAAGGTCATCGAATATCTCAACGAGGTGCTCAAGAACGAGCTGACCGCGATCAACCAATATTGGCTGCACTACCGCATGCTCGACCATTGGGGCGTCAAGAAGCTCGCCGAGTTCGAGCGGCACGAGTCGATCGACGAGATGAAGCATGCCGACATGGTGTCAGAGCGCATCCTGTTCCTCGACGGCCTGCCCAATTTCCAGCTGCTCGGCCGGCTACGCATCGGCGAGACGGTCGAGGAGGTGCTCAAGGCCGACCTCGACCTCGAATATGAGGCAGTCGTCGTGCTCAAGGACGCGATCGCCCACAGCGAGACGGTCCGCGACTATGTCAGCCGCGACCTGTTCCAGAAGATCCTCGACAGCGAGGAGGAGCATATCGACACGCTGGAAACCCAGTTCGAGATGATCGAACGCATGGGCATCCAGAATTATGTGCAGCTCAATTCGAAGCCCGAAGAGGCGTAATCAACCCGCGCGGCGTCCGAAGGCCGGGCGCCGCTCGACCAGCGGGTTGGCTTCACGCTCCAGCAGCGCCAGCGTCGCGTTGAACAACGGCCGTAGCCGCACGACATGCTCCAGCGCTTCGCTCGGCTCGTAGCGGTTCTCGACACACTGCCGCGCGATCGCCTCGATCGCCTCGGCGCATTCCGCCAGCGGCTCGGCCCCGAACTGATGCGCCTCGCCTTTCAGCGTATGCGCGGGAATCACGAGCGCGGCGGCATTGTTGCCGCGCATCGCGTCCTCGATCCGCTCGAGCGACTTGACGCCGTCCTCGTGGAAATAGCCCAGGATACGCACGAAATTCGCGCCCAGCTCGGTACGAGCCTGCGAAAATGCGGTCCAGTCAACCAGCGCGTCCCGATCCTGCGTCGCCATTCATACCCTCCCGCGGCATGCGGATTGGTGTTACGATTATGGCCAAGACGTAAACGTCCGGTTGACGCCGCCCGAACGAAAGATCGGAATTGGCTGTTTTCAGCAACTTCGTGGCCGTTCCTGTGCCGCGGCGAGGCGCGCGCGTCAGTCCTTGTCGAACGGGTTCTTAGACGGCCGCATCGTCAGCCGCACCGGTACCGCCCCGAAATCGAACTCCTTGCGCATCGAATTGACCAGATAGCGCTCATAGCTCTGCGGCAGCAGATCGACTCGCGTGCCGAACAGGATGAAGCTCGGCGGCCGCGTCTTGGCTTGCGTGACGTAACGCGGCTTGATCCGCTTGCCGCCGGGCGCGGGCGGCGGATTGGCCTCGATTGCGCGCTCGAACCAGCGGTTGAGCTGGCCGGTGGTGATCCGCCGCGACCACGCCTCGCGCGTCTCGAACGCCACCTTGATCAGCGTATCCAGCCCCTTGCCGGTCGCGCCCGACACGGTCAGCAGCGGCACGCCCTTGACCTGCGCCAGCCCCTCATCGAGCGCGCCCTTGACCCCGTTGAACAGGCTCGAGGCATTCTCGGCGATGTCCCATTTGTTGAGTGCGATCACCAGCGCGCGGCCTTCCTGAAGCACCTTGTCGGCGATCTTGAGGTCCTGCACCTCGAGCCCGCGCGTGGCGTCGAGCAGCAGCACCACGACCTCGGCGAAATCGACCGCGCGCAACGCGTCCTGGACCGACAGCGATTCGAGCTTCTCCTGCACCTTGGCGCGCTTGCGCATCCCCGCGGTGTCGATCAGCCGCACCGGGCGCATCTTGCCCTCGAAATCCTCCCACAGCCATTCGATCGCGATCGAATCGCGCGTAATGCCGGCTTCAGGGCCGGTAATCAGCCGGTCCTGACCGATCAGCCGGTTGATCAGCGTCGACTTGCCTGCGTTCGGCCGTCCCACCACCGCCAGCTTGAGCGGCGCGTCAGGCGAGTCGGCGTCCTCCTCCGCTTCCTCTTCCTCGCGGTCGATATAGGGCAGCAGCGCCTCGAACAGGTCGGCGATGCCCTCGCCATGCTCGGCCGAAAACGGCACCGGATCGCCGAGCCCCAGCGCCATCGCCTCGTGAATGCCCGGTTCGGCCGCGCGCCCCTCGGCCTTGTTCGCCAGCAGCACGATCGGCGTGCCCGAACTGCGCAGCCAGCGCGCGACTTCCTCGTCGAGCGGCGTGATGCCGGCGCGCGCATCGATCATGAACAAGGCGACGTCAGCCTCGCGCACCGCCGATTCGGTCTGCGCACGCATCCGCCCCGGCAGCGTCGCGGGGTCCTCATCCTCATAGCCAGCGGTGTCGAACACCCGAAAGGGCACACCGAGCAGATCGGCGTCGCCCTCGCGCCGGTCGCGCGTCACCCCCGGCTGATCGTCGACCAGCGCAAGGCGCTTGCCGACGAGCCGATTGAACAGGGTCGATTTGCCGACGTTGGGCCGGCCGATGATCGCAACAGTAGGACGCATCCGCGCCCTCTACCGCATGCAATCGTTCAGCGATAGGCGGAGAGCTTGCCCTTGTCGGTCAGCACGTAAACCGTGTTGTTCGCCACGATCGGGCTCAGGCTCACCGGCCCGTCCAGCTCGATCGCCGTGCCGAGGCTGCCGTCCGTCGGCGAGGCCGAGACCAGCTCGCCGCGCGAATTGGCCAGCCACAGCCGGTCGCCGGCCAGCACTGGCCCGGTCCAACTGATCGCACCGTTCTTCTTCTCTTCGTTGCGCCAGCCGCGAAGCTGCGAGATCCAGCGGATCTTGCCGGTGCCGCGCGCGATTGCGATCAGGCGAGCATCGTCGGTGACCAGGAACAGCCACTCGCCCGCGACCCACGGGGTGGAGATGCCCGCGACATTCTGCTCCCACAGCCGCTGGCCGGTGGCGAGCTCGATCGCCGCCATGCGCCCGCCTTGCCCGACCGCATAGACGCGGCCCTGGTCGATCACCGGCTCGGCGTCGATATCGGCCAGGCTCGACACCGAGGTCGAGATGGTCGAGCGCGACAGCGTGTCGGACCACAAGGAACGGCCATTCTCGTAACGATAAGCACCGAGTTCGCCCGACGAATAGCCGACCACGACCGTGCCCTGCGCCGAAGCGGGCGCCGCCACGCCGAACACGCCCTGCGATTCGAGCGTGCCCGACTGCTGCCAGATCACCGATCCGTCGGTCTGCGAGAGCGCGAACATCTGATTGTCCTGGCTCAGCACATAGACGTTGCCGCTCGCCACCGTCGGCGCGCCGCGCAGTGGGCCACCCGGCTTGACGCGCCACGTCTCTGCGCCGTTCGCCGCGTCGATCGCCACCACTTCGCCGAGCCCGGTGGTCGCGAACACGCGCGTTCCGTCGACGCTCACGCCGCCGCCGAACGCGGCGTTGCGGTTCTCCTTGCCCTTGGTGGTTTCGAGCCGCCACTTCTCGCCGCCGCCCTGCGCGTCATAGGCATGGACCACCGCATCGGTGTCCATCACGTACAGCGTGCCGCCGGCAACCACCGGCGAGGCGGCGAGCCGCGCGCGGCCGGTCGATCCGGCGATGCTCGCGCCCCATGCGCGCGCCGGCGCCGCGGCCAGCGTCAGATGCCCCATCGACTTGGCGGGATTGCCGCCCGGCTGGGTCCAGTCGGCATTGGTCGCCGCGGGCGGCAGCACCACGGCGACGTCGGCGATCGTCTTGTCCGCGACGATGCCGGTCTCAGCCGCCAGGATCGGTACGCGCTGCCCCAGGACCGGGGTCTTGTCGCCCTTGCCCTTGAAGATGCCGCACGCGCTCAGCGCCGCCAGTGCCGCGATCGCGACGGGTACTCGAACCGACTTCATCATTTCGCCTTCTTGTCCTCACCCTGATCCACGATCGCATCGACCCCGAGTACGCCGGCCATCTGAACCGCGCGTTGACGGATCGAGCGCGGGACGCTCTCGTCTTTCGCAATTTCACCATAGAGCTTGCCGGCATCGCCGCGCTTGCCCTGCCGCAGATACGCGGTCGCAACCAATTCGCCCGCGCTGCCGAACCAGATGCCACCCTTGACGGCCAGCCCCTTCAGCCGCTCGACCACCTGCTCGGGCTTCAGCGTGTCATATTCGGCCGAGGTCTGGCGGATCAGCGCGAGGTCACGGAACTCCTGGGCAAGCCCGGTGTCGCCCGCAATTCCGCCCAGGATCGCTGCCGCGCCCTTGAGGTCGTTCTTCTGCAGCAGCACATCGGCCTGGGTGAAGCGCGCCATCGCGTTGAACCCGTCCGAGCTCGACTGCGCCAGCTCCTTGAGCGGCGCCTCGGTCTCCTGCACCTTGTTCTCGCTCAGCGCCTTGAACGCCGCCTTGAACTTCTCGCCCTCTTCGCCGCGCCGCGTGTCGCTATGGCTCTGCCAATAGAGGAAACCGGCAAAGGCGAGCAGCCCGGCGATCACGGCGCCGATGATCCAGCGCCCGTAATTGCGCCAGACGTGCAGCGCCTGATCCTTGCGCAGCTCTTCGTCGACCTCGCGCAGAAAGGCTTCGTTGCTCTGGGGGCTCAGCGCCAAGGGTAACTCCGTGGGATGAAAGGGGGTCGCGGGCGCGGACCTTAGCCGCGTCACCTGAGAAACGAAAGCGATCAGTCCTTGGGCTTGTAGACCTGCTCGTCACCCGGAAAACTCCGGGCGCGCACCGCGGCGGCATAGCTCTCGACCGCGGCGGAAATGCGGCCAGCCAGGTCGTCGAACTTCTTCACGAAACGCGGCGTGCGCTCGAACATCCCCAGCATGTCCTCGGTCACCAGCACCTGCCCGTCGCACTGGTTCGACGCACCGATGCCGATGATCGGGCACGAAACCGCCGCGACGATCTCGTTCGCCAGCGTCTCGACCACGCCCTCGGCGACGATCGCGAACGCCCCTGCTTCGGCCACCGCCTTCGCGTCGCCGATGATCTTGGCATATTCGGCATTGCCGCGCCCGCGCGCGCCATAGCCACCCAGCGCGTTGACCGCCTGCGGCGTCAGCCCGACATGCCCCATCACCGGAATGCCGCGGCGGGTGAGGAACGCGACCGTCTCGGCCATCGCCTCGCCGCCCTCCAGCTTGACGCCCGCCGCGCCGGTCTCGGCCATGATGCGCGAAGCGGATTCGAACGCCTGTTGCGGGCTGCCCTCATAGCTGCCGAACGGCATGTCGATGATGACGACGGCGTGATAGCTGCCGCGCACCACCGCCGCGCCGTGCGCACACATCATGTCGAGCGTCACCGCCAGCGTAGAGGGCAGGCCGTAAATCACCTGCCCCAGGCTGTCGCCGACCAGCAGCAAGTCGCAATGCGGATCGAGCAATTGCGCCATCCGCGCGGTGTACGCGGTCAGCATCACCACCGGATCCTTGCCCTTGCGGTTCTGGATCGCGGGAATGGTCAGCCGCTTCATCGGCGCCGGGGTTGGCGTCGCGCGGCTGGTCGATGTGTCGATCGTGAAGGTCGTGGACATGGCGCGCTCTTACGCGGTGCTATCGCGCCATGCCACCGTTTAGCGCAGCCAGCCGCTCTTGCTCGCCTTGTTCGCGACGTAGAGCTGGATCGCCTGCATCACGAAGATGAAGGCCGGGAAATAGGTCACCCACGCGCCTTTGACCGCGATGATGTCGGTCGCGAGGAACATCCACCCGAACTGGATCACCACCAGGATCAGCGACAGCGCCGAAAGCAGTACTGCCCAGCTGCGCCTGAGGAACAGCCCGATCGCGCCGAGCAGGCCGCACGCGACCGCTCCGATATAAACCAGGTTCAGCCACATCGGCATCGCGGCATAGAGCTTGCGGTCATAGTCGGTCGCATCCGGCCCCGGCCCGATGCCGAAATGCATGTAGAGCGACGCGCACCCCATCAGCCCCCACAGGATCAGGACGATCGCCGCGACCTTGAACCAGGCGGGCGGATTGGACGGGAAACTGCTAGCCATCGGACCTCTCCCCAAGACCGTTCGATAGCGCGCAGCCTATCCTAAATCAGCGATTTGCCAATCATTTCGTTAGAGCAACGTCGAGGCCCATTCGTCTGGCTTGAATCCGACCAATATGCCCCCCGGCACCTCGACCACCGGCCGCTTGATCAGCGATGGGTTGGCGACCATCAGCCGCAGCGCCTTGGCCTCGTCGATATCGGCCTTGTCGGCCTCGTCGAGCTTGCGGAAGGTCGTACCGGCACGGTTGAGCAGCTTCTCCCACCCCACCATATGCGCCCAGCGCGCCAGCCGCGCGGAATCGACGCCTTCCTTCTTATAGTCGTGGAAGGTGTAGGCGATCGATTGGCCATCGAGCCAGGTCCGCGCCTTCTTCACCGTGTCGCAGTTCGGGATGCCATAGAATGCGATGCTCACCGGCTCACTCCCACTCAATCGTCCCCGGCGGCTTCGACGTATAGTCATAGACCACGCGGTTGACGCCCTTCACCTCGTTGACGATCCGCGTCGCCACGCGCGACAGGAAGCTCGCATCGAACGGATAGATGTCGGCGGTCATGCCAT
Source organism: Sphingomonas tagetis (assembly GCF_024211275.1). Lineage (GTDB taxonomy): Bacteria > Pseudomonadota > Alphaproteobacteria > Sphingomonadales > Sphingomonadaceae > Sphingomonas > Sphingomonas tagetis. The sequence continues at coordinate 158,557 of NZ_JAMLDX010000004.1, read as the reverse complement.
CGGTAGAGGTCACCGCACGCAGCCCGCACACGCTGTCATAGGTGCGGAAATCGCCCATCACGCCGACCGTCTTGACCGGCAGCAGCACCGCGAACGCCTGCCAGATCGCGTCGTACAGACCGGCGTTGCGGATTTCCTCGAGATATACCGCGTCCGCCTTGCGCAATATGTCGCAGCGCTCCTTGGTCACCTCGCCCGGAATGCGGATCGCGAGGCCCGGCCCGGGGAACGGATGCCGCCCGACGAACACGTCCGGCAGCCCCAGCTCGCGGCCCAGCGCGCGCACCTCGTCCTTGAACAGTTCGCGCAGCGGCTCGACCAGCTTCATGTTCATCCGCTCGGGCAGGCCGCCGACATTGTGGTGGCTCTTGATCGTCACCGATGGCCCGCCGGTGAAACTCACGCTCTCGATCACGTCGGGATAGAGCGTCCCCTGCGCGAGGAACTCGGCCCCGCCGATCTTGCGCGCCTCTTCCTCGAACACGTCGATGAAGGTCTTGCCGATGAACTTGCGCTTGGCCTCCGGGTCGGTGACCCCCGCCAGCCCGTTCAGGAACAGCGTCTCGGCGTTCACATGCACCAGCGGGATGTTGTAATGCCCGCGGAACAGCGACACCACCTGATCCGCCTCGCCCGAGCGCATCAGCCCGTGATCGACGAACACGCAAGTCAGCTGCTCGCCGATCGCCTCGTGGATCAGCACCGCCGCCACCGCCGAATCGACGCCGCCCGACAGGCCGCAGATCACGCGGCCCTTGCCGACCTGCTTGCGGATCTCGTCGATCTTGGCCTGGCGGAACTCCGCCATCGTCCAGTCGCCCTTCAGCCCGCAGACATGCCGCACGAAGTTCGCCAGCAGCTTCGCCCCGTCAGGCGTGTGCACCACCTCCATGTGGAATTGCGTCGCGTAATAACGCCGCTTGTCGTCCGCCACGACCGCGAACGGCGAGCCGGGGCTGGTCGCCACCGAGCGGAAGCCCGGCGCCAGCTCGGTCACCTTGTCGCCATGGCTCATCCACACCTGATGCGTCTCGCCCTCGGCCCACAGCCCGTCGAACAGCACGCAGCTGTCCTCGATCTCGATGAACGCCCGCCCGAACTCGCCGCTGTCACCCAGCGTCACGGTGCCACCAAGCTGCTGCATCATCACCTGCTGGCCATAGCAGATGCCCAGGATCGGCAGTCCCGAATCGAAGATTTCCTGCGGCGCGCGCGGCGACCCTTCTTCGAGCACCGAAGCCGGCGAGCCGGACAGGATCACCCCGCCAGGTTTCATCCGCGCGAACGCCTCAGCGGCCATGCTGAAGGGAGCGATTTCGCTATAGACGCCCGCTTCGCGCACGCGCCGCGCGATGAGCTGCGTCACCTGGCTACCGAAATCGACGATGAGGATGGATTCGCCCGGCTGTGTCATGGCCAGCCGATAGGAAGGCGCGCGCCGGGTGTAAAGCCGATCCCGTGCCAGTCATGGTCACCACCGCCTTAACCGCATCCGCAAACCGTTCGGAAGCGCGCAATCCCGTATCGGATGCAACATGCAATCGAACCGGACCCCCCGCCGGATCGGGCTCACGATGCTCGGCGCAGCGCTCCTCCTCGCCGCGCCGGCATCGGCGTCGATCCTCAACTATGTCGGCGAATGCGTGCCGTTCGCGCGCGCCGTGTCGGGCATCCAGATCTGGGGCGACGCCTGGACCTGGTGGAGCCAGGCCGAAAGCAAATACCAGCGCGGCGATACGCCCGAAGTCGGCGCGGTCGTCGCCTTCGCCAGATCGCGCCCGCTCCCGCTCGGCCATGTCGCCGTCGTCAGCCGCGTGATCGAGCCGCGCGTCGTCATGGTCACGCACGCCAACTGGTCGCGCTTCGACGGCAAGCGCGGGATGGTCGAGCAGGACGTGACCCTGCACGACGTCTCGCCGCAGGGCGACTGGAGCCAGGTCAAGGTGTGGTATCGCGACACGCGCGGCCTCGGCAGCACGACCTATCCCGTCCACGGCTTCATCTATGGCCGCCCGGTAGGCGGTGCGAAGGTCGCGCGCGCTCGCACCGCACCCGAGGTCACCGGCCGCGACCCCGATTTTGTCGGCTCATTGATCGACGCCTACGCGCGCTGACTTGCGCGACGCCTCAGCGCGACCGATACCGGCGCCGATGGGGGAGATCATCGAACGCCGCTGCTGGTGGATCGTCGCGGCCATCGCCGCAGGCGGTCTCGCGCTCCGCATCGCCGCCGCGCAAGGCGGGCTGTGGCTGGACGAGGCGTGGTCGGCGGTCATGGCCGCCGAGGCCGGAACCCCGCTCGGCGCCTTCCTCCACATCAACCACGACAATAATCACCACCTCAACACGCTGTGGCTGCAACTCGTCGGCCTCGACGCCTCGCCATTGCTCCAGCGCACGCTGTCGATCGCCACCGGCACCGCCTCCATTCTCATGGCGGCAAGGATCGGCGCGCGCCGCAATGCCTCGACCGCGATCGTCGCAGCCCTGCTGTTCGCCCTCTCGCCAATCCTCGTCACCTATGGCTCCGAAGCGCGCGGCTACGCCCCGATGCTGCTTGCCTTCCTCACTGCGATCGATCTGATCGACCGCTGGCTCGCCGAGCCCGCCGCACCACGCCCCGCGATCCCGCTGGCGCTCGCCGCCTTTCTCGGCCTGCTCGCCCAGCTCACCATGGCGTTCGCACTCGCCGCGCTTGGCCTGTGGACGATCTGGAGCCTGCGAAAAGGCCTGGCGTTGTGGCCGGCCATTGCGCGACTGTGGGGGCCGGCGGCGATGGCGTCGGCGACCGCGCTGGCGCTCATCTTCGTCCCCGCATGGCTCGGCGGCGGCATGGCGTTCGGCGCGGCCGAGCCATTCACCCTCGCGCATTGGACCGTGGGCTTATGGCAGGCATTCGGCCACACCTTCGGCAATGCCTGGGGATTCGTCGCCATCGGAGGCGCGGCCCTGCTCCTCCTCGGCATGCCGATCGGCCGGCTCGCGGCGTGCGGCTATGCCGCGCTGCTTGCCGCGCCGCTGATCGTCCTGATCGCGCAGGTGCCAAACGCCGCCGTCGCCCGCCTCTATCTGACCGCATCCGCTGGCGCGCTGCTGCTGTTCGCCTTGCTGCTCGGCAATGGCTTCGCCCGGGGGCAGCGCGGCATGGCCATCGTCATTGCCGCCTGCGCACTCGCCATCATGGGCTATGCCTGCGCCACGCTCGTTCAGGACCGCCGCGCCGACCCAGCCCGAGCGCTCACCGCCATCGCCACTCGCGCCCCGACCGGCGCCGACGCCGCGGTCGAGCGCCCCCGCTCCGACGCGATCCTCATCGCCGCCGCCGCATCGGCGCGCTACCCGCTGCAAATCCGCCAGACCTGCCCCGCCGCCCGCTTCCTGTTCATCGAGCGTGACGGCGCCGAGGCATTCCCCGCCGTACCCACCCATTGCGCCACCCGCTACCGCGAGATTGCCGGCGACACCGTGCAAGGTCTGTCGGGCACCCAGTGGAAACTCTACGAGCGCTCGGATAGATAAGCCCGATGTTCTTCTCCTTCGTCGACGAACTCCGCGCCGCGGGCATCTCCGCCAGCCTGAAGGAGCATCTGGTGCTGCTCGAGGCGCTCGACCGCGACGTGATCGACCGTACGCCAGAGGCCTTCTACTATCTCGCCCGCGCCACCTTCGTGAAGGACGAGGGGCTGCTCGACCGCTTCGACCAGGTCTTCGCCAAGGTCTTTCGCGGCATCGCCACCAGCTACGGCGTCGAGACCGCCGAAATCCCCGAGGATTGGCTCAAGGCCATCGCCGAGAAATATCTCACGCCCGAGGAGATGGAGGCGATCAAGTCGCTCGGCTCGTGGGACGAGATCATGGAGACGCTCAAGAAGCGGCTCGAGGAGCAGCAGGGCCGGCATCAGGGCGGCAGCAAGTGGATCGGCACCGGCGGCACCTCGCCCTATGGCAATTCGGGCTACAACCCCGAAGGCGTCCGCATCGGCGGCGAGAGCAGGAACAAGCGTGCGCTCAAGGTGTGGGACCAGCGCGAGTTCAAGAATCTCGATTCGACCAAGGAGCTCGGCACGCGCAACATCAAGGTCGCGATGCGCCGCCTGCGCCGCTTCGCGCGCGAGGGCGCGGCGGAAGAACTCGACATCGACGCCACGATCGACGGCACCGCGCGCCAAGGCTGGCTCGACATCCATATGCGGCCCGAGCGGCACAATACCGTCAAATTGCTGCTGTTCCTGGACGTCGGCGGCTCGATGGACCCGTGGGTCAAGCTCTGCGAGGAGCTGTTCAGCGCCGCGACGTCGGAGTTCAAGAATCTCGAATTCTTCTACTTCCACAACTGCCTCTACGAAGGCGTGTGGAAGGATAATCGCCGCCGTTTTCAGGAGCGCACCCCGACCTGGGACATCCTCCACAAATATGGCCATGACTATAAGGTGATCTTCGTCGGCGACGCCTCGATGTCGCCCTATGAAATCAGCCACCCCGGCGGATCGGTCGAACATTTCAACGAGGAAGCCGGCGCCGCATGGATGCAGCGCCTCACCAACACCTACCCCGCCACCGTCTGGCTCAACCCGATCCCCGAGGAGCAATGGGGTTATTCGCAATCAGTCCGCATCCTGCGCGAACTGGTCAACGACCGCATGTACCCGCTGACGCTGGCCGGGCTGGACGACGCGATGCGGGAATTGAGCCGGAAGGCGTAGGATAATCCTCCCCCGCCAGGGGGAGGTGGCGCCGAAGGCGACGGAGGGGGAGGACGGCGATGCGCCTCGAAGGTTCCGAAGAGGGTCGCCGCAATGCGAAACGTCTGCGCCGCGAAATGACGCCGCCGGAAATCAGCCTATGGTTGGCACTGCGCGCAAACGAGAAGGGCCTTCGCTTCCGCAAGCAATATTCGGCTGGCAATTATGTGCTCGATTTCTACTGCGCCCCTGCCCGCCTTTGCATCGAAGTCGATGGTGAAGCGCATGAACGCGGCGACCGGCCTGAGCACGATGCAAAACGCGATGCCTGGCTGATGTCGAAAGGAGTGAGAACGGTGCGCTATCCGGCACGCGAGGTCATGACAAATCTTGAAGGCGTGGTTCGTCAGATCATTGCCATCGCCGTCAAGCGCATCGGTAAACAAGCGATCTGACCGCGTCCGCCCCCTCCGTCACGCTGCGCGTGCCACCTCCCCCTGGCGGGGGAGGATTGTCCGATCATCTGTTGCTTGAAATGTAGGATTTCGCCTGCTCAGCTCAACGCCGCTCTTTGAAATCGTCAGCTTGCTCTGCGCAACACCCGCGCATGACAACCCGTCAAAACTGTCAACTTCGTCAACCGCGCACCTCGCGATAGATGTCGGGACCTTTGTGACTTTACGCGCTCAACCGTCAGCGATCAAAGCCGCTCCACCGCCCGCTGCAATTTCCGGAGCACCGCGCTGTCCCCCGCCGGCGCATCCGCTGCTTCCTGCGCCAGCGCCATCAGCCGCACCGCGCCGAAACTCGCCGCCAGCCCCTTGAGCCGCAGCGCCGAACCGCGCCACCCTTCGGGATCGTCCGCTGCTGCCAGCAGGCCCAGCGCGCGCTTCGCACTGTCGAGGAACGCCTCGCGAAGTTCAGCGATCAGCCCGGGCTCGTCGCCCACCGCCGCCGCCAGAGTCGCATCGATTGCACCGGGATCATATGCCATCCGCCGACCCTAGAATTGCGTGTTTAACGAGTGGTTTCTGCGCGCTTCCCGCCACCCCCGGAACCGTGCTAGATTGGGACAATGAACGGGGGAACGACATCGGCCGGCCTAGCGCCCGTCGCGGATGACGAGCTGCTGCTCGTCGAGGAATCAGCACCGGCCACGGCCGCGCATCCGGCCTATGATCCGGCCGAGGATGCCGAGGAAGAAGAGATTTACCGCGCCCGCGGCGAATGGGCGGTGCCGGTGCTCGCGCTCGGGCTGATCGCGATCTGGTTCGGCGTGATGGGCTGGCTGCTCCACCCCGCGCTCAGCACGCCGATGCCGCCGGTTCAGCTGGTGCAGATCATCGCCGCCTTGTGCGTGCCCCCCGCTTTGGTCTGCCTCGTCTGGCTGCTCGCCCGCCGCTCCAGCCACGCCGAAGCCCGCCGCTTCCGCGACACCGCCCGCGCGATGCGGTCGGAGGCCGCCAGCCTCGAACGCGCCATCGCCACCCTCTCGCGCAAGATCGAGGGCAACCGCGCCGCGCTCGCCGCGCAGACCACCGCGCTGATGGCGATGGGCGACGGCGCCGCCGAACGGCTCCAGGCCGTCTCCAACGGCATGGCCGCCGAAGCGCGCTCGCTCGACGCCAGCGCGCGCACGCTGGTCGACAGCTCGGCCACCGCCGAAAAGAGCGTCGCCATCGTCCTCTCCTCGCTGCCCAGGGCGCATGAGGAAATGACCGGCATGGCCGCGACGCTCGACGCCGCGGGCCTCAGGGCCGGCGAACACGCCTCCGCGCTCGACGCGCAGCTCGCCGCGCTCACCGAACGCGGCCGGGTCGCCGACGAGGTCGCCGGTGGCGCCGCCCAGCGCCTCGCCGCGCATATCGCCAAGATGGAAGCGACCAGCGAGACTGCCGGCGCCCGGCTCGAAGGCGTCGCCTCGCAAATGTCCACGACCGTCGATGCCATCCTCGACCGCACCGCTGCGGCGGTGGACGAGGCGCGCAAGGGCATTGCCGCACAGGGCGACGCGATGCTGGCGATGCTCGCCACCAACCAGGCGTCGCTCGACGCTGCCGGGCGCGAGAGCATCGACACCGTCGGCGCACGAATCACCGAGGTCGAAGGCACGATCGGCCGCATTGCCGACAAGCTCGGTGAGGAGCAGACGCGAATCGACATCATGCTCGCCTCGGTCACCGGTGGCATTGCTCAGGCCGATGGCCAGATGGCGTCGCTGCACAGCGCTGGGATGGAGCGCACCCAGGCGCTCGCCGCGTCGATCAGTGCGCTCGACAGCTCGACCGCGGCGATGACCGAGACGTTGCGGATCGGCGACGAGACCGCGGGCCATGTCATCACCACCGCGGAAAACCTGCTCGTGGCGCTCGACGCCTCGGCGCGGGAGATCGACGAGACGATGCCGGAAGCGCTGGAGCGGCTCGAAAGCCGCATCGACGCGACCCGCACCGTCATCGCGGGCGCCAAGCCCGAGCTGCTCGCGCTGGTCACTGCTGCGGAGAGTACCCACGACGCGATCGAGGCGATCGCCGACGTCGTCGGCCGCCAGCGCGACACGCTGCTCAAGACGCAGGCTGCGCTGATCGAGACGCTCGATTCGGGTCACACCAAGACCGATCAGCTCGAGGAGATCGTCGACCGCGCCGTGGCCAATGCGCGCCGCTTCGCCGAGGATGCCGCGCCGCAGCTCGTCGACGCGCTGCTCCGCATCCGTGAGACCGCCCGCGTTGCCGCCGATCAGGCGCGCGAAACGCTCAGCGGGCTCGTCCCCGAAGCGTCGCGCCAGCTCGAGGAAGCCGGCAGCGCCGCGATGCGCCGCGCGATCGAATCGGGCGTGCGCCAGCAATTGGTCGAGCTGGGCGAAGTCGCCGAGGCCTCGGTCAACGCCGCCGCCCGCGCCTCCGAACGCCTGACTCAACAGATGCTGACGATCGGCGAAGCCTCCGCCGCGGTCGAACGCCGGATCGAGGAAGCCCGTGCCGAGCGCGAGGCGGCCGATCAGGACGGCTTCGCCCGCCGCGTGTCGCTATTGGTCGAAGCGCTCAACTCCGCCTCGATCGACATCACCAAGGCGTTCTCGCACGAAGTCACCGACAGCGCCTGGGCCGCCTATCTCAAGGGCGACCGCGGCGTCTTCACCCGCCGCGCGGTGCGCCTGCTCGACAGCGGTGAAGCGCGCGAGATCGCATCGCTGCACGAAAGCGACCCGCAATTCCGAGAGCAGGTCAACCGCTACATTCACGATTTCGAGGCGATGCTGCGCCAGGTGCTCGCGCTGCGCGACGGCTCGCCGCTCGGCGTGACGCTGCTTTCGTCCGACATGGGCAAGCTCTACGTCGCGCTGGCGCAGGCGATCGAACGGCTGCGCGCCTAACGCTTCGCCGCCGCCAGCACCTTCATCGCGAACGCCAGCCGCGCCTGCGCCATCTCGCGATCGGTCGCCTTGGGCCAGGCACTGCTGATCGCGATCACCAGCTTGTTCGCCGGATCGACCAAAATGGCCTGCCCGAAAATCCCCTGCGCCGCGTACCCGCCGCCGGGAATCGTCCACCACTGATAGCCATAGCCACCGCCCGGAAAGGTCGCATGCGTCCGCGTCGCATCGGCGAACCAGCCCGCAGGCACGATCCCCTCGCCGCCCTCCAGCGACAACAGCCCGATCCGCGCATAGTCGCGCAACGACACCGACAGACAGCAGCCGCTGACCTCCGCGCCGCTCTGGTCGGTCATCCAGAAAGCGTCATGCTCCATGCCGTAACGCCGCCACACCTTCTCACTGAGATAATCGGCCAGCTTCCTCCCCGTCGCCCGCCGCACCAGCACCCCGATCAGGTTGGTCTCGCCGGTCTTGTAGACGAATTTGGCGCCCGGCGGATCGGCGCGCGGCAGCTTGCGCATATAAGCGACGGTGGGATCCGCCCCGGGCGTCACCGCCTCGGCGAACATCCGCGCCACGTCGCTATTGGGATCGGTATAGTCCTCGTTCCAGCGCACGCCCGACGTCATCGTCAGGATCTGCCGGATCGTCACGCCGTCATAGCCGCCGCCGGCAAGGTCAGGGATGTATCTGGTCACCGGCTCGTCAAGCGACTTGATGTACCCATCGCGGATCGCCGCGCCGACCAGCGTCGAGGTCACCGACTTCGCCACGGAAAAACTCGTCCACCGCCCGTCGCGGCGGTGGTCCAATCCGTAACGCTCCAGCCGAACCATGCCGCCCTGAACCACGATCAGCCCGGCGACATTCTGCGCCGCCATGAACGCATCGACCTCGCCCGTATCGAGCGGCAACGGCGTGCCATCGGGCAACGGCTTCACCCGCCCACCCGCCTTCACCACATGGCCCGGGAACACCCGCTCCATCGCCGGGAAGTTGCGCAGCCGTTCCTCAGCCGACCAGAACAGCACCGCCGCGCCGACCTGCCGCAGCCGCGCGGCTTCCCGCGTATCGGCACGCGGTGGCGCAGCGGCCTGCTGGACCGGCGCGCATCCCCACAGCGCCAGCGCGCTCAGTCCGATCCACGCCGCCCGCATCCGCCTCGCTCCTAACTCTTGACCAGCGTCACCTGCGCCACCCAGATCCCGCCGCCGCGGAATCCGCCCTCGCAATACATCAGGTAATAGCGCCACAAGTCGAGGAAATGCGCATCGAATTCCGCCGGCAGCCGCCCCTCCGCCACCGCCGCATCGAATGCCTCGCGCCAGCGCCTCAGCGTCTCGGCATAGTCGAGCCCGAACGCATGCCGATCGTGCCAGCTTAGACCATGCTGCGCAGCAATTTTGCGGAAGCGGCGCTCCGAGATCAGCAGCCCGCCCGGAAAGACATAGGTCTGAATGAAGTCGACATTGCGCGAATAGGCGTCGAAGATCGCATCATCGATCGCGATATACTGGATTGCGGCGCGCCCGCCCGGCTTCAGCACCCGCGCGATCGTGCCGAGATAATCGGGCCAGAAATCCTGCCCCACCGCCTCGACCATCTCGATGCTCGCCACGGCGTCGAAGGTGCCGGTGACGTCGCGATAGTCGGTCAGCCCGACGGTCACACCATCGAGTCCGGCCGCCGCGATCCGCGCCTCGACCTGCGCCTTCTGCTCGGTCGACAACGTGATCCCGTGCACCCGCCGCCCGCCGCGCGCGGCAAGCTCCACGAACGATCCCCAGCCGCAGCCGATCTCGAGGATGCGCTCGCCTGCGACCGTCCCGGTTCGCGCCAGCACTGCCGCCAGCTTCGCGTGCTGCGCCGCTTGCAGCGTCATGCGCGCCTCAGCGAACAGCGCGCTCGAATAGGTCATCCCCGGATCAAGCCACGGCGCGTAGAAGTCATTCCCCAGATCATAGTGATAGGCGATGTTCTTCCGCGCGCCGTCGCGGTCGTTGCGCTGCAGCCGGTGCCACACCCGCTTCGCCAGCCGCGTTGTTCCCTGCGCGCGCCCGGTATTGCCGAGCGTCGCACGGTTGCGCACGAACAGGTCGAACAGCGGCACCGGATCGGGACTTGCCCACTCCCCAGCCTGCCACGCTTCATACCAGCCGACCGACCCGCCCGTCGCGAGCCGCCACAATGCCCGCCAGCTGCGAATCTCGACCACCGCGACCGGCCCCGGCACGCGCCCGCCCAGCCTGCGCGCAATCCCGCCCGGCAGCGTCGCTTCGATCGCACCCTCGGCCAGCCCGGCATCGATCCGGTCGAGCAATTTGTGCAGCAATGGGGTCAGCAGCGCGGCGAGCCACCCTTGCCCAGGCGCCCTCGCGCCATTGCCCCGGCCATTCCGGCGGCCTCTGTTACTTGCCACCCTGCTATTCATCGTCACCCGCATCCCGCGCGCACAAACCATGCGGATCCGAATCGGGCAAGCGACAAACGTCAGCGCACCTTGCGCCCTGCCGCCAGCGACCGCTCACGCGCCTCGCGATGCCCGATGATCTTCGCAGGATAGTCCTCGGGCCGGCAGCCTTGCGCCTCGGGATCGTGGATCACCATATCGTGGAGCCCGGCCAGTTCGGGCACCCATTCGCGGATGTAATCGCCCGCCTCGAACTTCTCGGACTGGCCAAGCGGGGCCATGATCCGGCCCCACATATTTGAATCGACGCCGGTCCCCGCAACCCATTGCCAGTTGACGCTGTTGTTGCCGTAATCGGCATCGACCAGCGTATCCCAGAACCAGCGTTCGCCGTCGCGCCAGTCGATCAGCAGATGCTTGATCAGGAACGACGCGGCGATCATCCGTACCCGATTGTGCATCCAGCCGGTCGCCCACAGCTGGCGCATCCCGGCATCGACGATGGGATAGCCGGTCCGCCCCCGCTGCCAGGCGCGAAGATCGGCCGCCGCGGCCTTGCCCGATCGCCAGGGCAGATCGTCGAATTTCTCGCGCCCGTTCTTCGCGCCATAGTCGGGTAACTGCAGGATCACATTCTGCGCGTAATCCCGCCATGCGATCTCGCTCAGGAACACATCGACCGATCCACCGGCATCGGCAACGCGATGCCAGACCGCCGCGGGCGAGATCTCACCGAAATGCAGATGCGGTGACAGCCGCGAACTGCCCTCGATCGACGGCAGGTTGCGCTCGGCGTCATAGCGCGCGGCATGGTCGGCGAAATCGGCCAGCCGATCGCGCGCACCGGTTTCGCCCGGGGTCCACTCGGCTGCAAACCCGGCCGCCCAATCGGGCCTTTTCGGCAACAGCGCCCAATCCGCGAGCTTCTCTGATGCAGGCCATTGCGACGGCACGGGAATGTCGCGTGGCCGGTCGTGCGGCTGCGCGGGTGGCATCCATTGCTTCAACGCACGCCAGAACGGCGTGTAGATTTTGTAGGGCGCACCGGTTGCCGTGGTCACTGATCCCGGCGGCGCCAGGTAATTGCCGTCATGGCACACCAGGTCGACCTGCTTCGCCACCGCACGCTCGGCATTGCGCCACCACGGCTCGTAATGCCGGATGCAATGGACCCGCTCCGCCCCTGTCTCCTTCGCCAGCGCCGCCAGCACTTCCTCGCAGCGTCCCCGCCGCAAGATCATCCGCGAGCCCTTGTCGCGCAGCGCGGCGTCGAGGCTGGCAAGGCTATGATGCAGCCACCAGCGCGAGGCCCCACCCATCGCGCGGTGGCGCGGCGTGTCGTCATCCAGCACATAGACCGGAATAACCGGCCCCTCGCGCGCCGCAGCGGCGAGCGCCGCCTGATCCGACAACCGCAAATCCCGGCGAAACCAGACGATACTGGTCATTCGCCACGGTCCGCACTCCGCAGTCCGGGCGCGATGCGCACGCTGAACCGGTCGCCGACGAGCGGATTGCCGAACCGCTGGTCACGCAGCACGATGCTGCCGTCAGGCTGGGGTTGCGCGAACGGCATCCGCGACCAGAACAGAAAGGCGCGCGCATCGGGATCGGTTCGCACCGCCATGACGATGCGCGGATCGTCCATGCCGATCGGAACCGGGCCGGCAGTCGCCTGCCCGACCAGCGTCGGCAACCAGCCGCCGGCAAGGTTGAGATCGCGCCGGCCATGCTGCCCCCCGCCCCGCCACAGCATCTCGCGCTGCCAGAAGGCGATCGGCACCGGGCTGGCGACCACCAGCTCCGGTTCGATGCCATAAGTGGTGCGGACCCACTGCGCCGTGCGCGCCTCGGCGACACCAGTCGTGACACCGTTGCCGAAGATATAGGCGGACAGCACCACGGCGACGATGCTCCCGCGCCGCGCCCAATCGCCGCCCTGCCGTTCCGCACGCCACGACCAGATCAGGCCACCGATCAGCATCGCCCAGATCCACAGGTCGATGATGAAGATGCTGTCGCCATAGAACCAGCGGCTCGAAAAGGGTTCGAGCAAGCGGATCCCGTAATTGTTCAGCCAGTCGAAGGCCGGATGGCTCAGCGTGCCGACATAAGCGAGCAACAGCAGATGCAGGGGGCGGACTGGCGGTCGCGCCGCGGGCCGCTTGCCGCGCCGCGTCTGCCACCGGTCGAACCCGACCATGATCGCTGTCAGCAGCAGCGGCAGCACGGCCATCGCCACCGGCCCGTGAGTCAGCCCGCGCCGCATCGCCAGCGACTGGGTGCCATAGACGCTGCACGCCGCGTCCAGATCGGGGATATTCGCGGCGACGATCAGCGTCGGCATCGCGAGCCCGGACAGCTTCTTGAGGCCGGTCTGCCCGATCAGTGCCCCGATCAGACTGTGGGTGAGATTGTCCATGCGCGAACGCTACGGTTCAGATCGCGTGCGGTTCCTTTTCGACCATCCAGGTCTGTCCCTTGCTGACCAGTTTCTGCAGGTCGGCGACCTTGCCCTCGCTAGCGGCGGCATTTTGCGCCACGACCGCACTCTCGAACGTCGGCGCGGGATCGTCATAGAGCACGCCCAGCGCCATCGGGAACGGCCCGAACGGCATCTCGACCAGCATATGCGCGATCGCGCGGTTGGTGACGTTGTGGACGATCACCCCGGACGTGTCGCCATCGGCGATGTCCACAACCTTGAGCGTCAGCCTCTCGGTATCGAGAGCGATCCCCTTGGTGCCGCCGGCGAAGACCATCGGCTGGCCATGCTCGAGCCACAGCTGATGCCCGGCATTGGCTTTCTCGGTGAACGGCGCGAACACATCATCATTATAGACGATGCAGTTCTGGAAGATCTCGACGAACGCCGCGCCGCGATGCGCATGCGCCGCTTTGAGCACGCTCGGCAAATTCTTGTGTACGTCGATCCCGCGCGCGATGAACCGCGCGCCCGATCCCAGCGCAAACGCGCACGGCCGGGCGGGACGGTCGACCGAACCGAACGGCGTGGAGGGGCTGCGCGTGCCCACCCGGCTGGTCGGGGAATATTGCCCCTTGGTCAGCCCATAGATCTCGTTGTTGAACAGCAGCACCTGGCAGTCGAGGTTGCGGCGCAACAGGTGCATCGTGTGGTTGCCGCCGATCGACAAGCCGTCCCCGTCACCGGTGATGATCCACACGTCGAGGTCCGGGTTGGCAAGCTTCACCCCCGTCGCCACCGCCGGCGCGCGGCCATGGATCGTATGGAAGCCATAGGTCTCCATATAATAGGGAAACCGGCTCGAGCAGCCGATGCCGCTGATGAACACGGTATTCTCTGGCGTCGCGCCGATCTCCGGCATGGTGCGCTGGACGGCCTTGAGGATCGCATAGTCGCCGCAGCCGGGACACCAGCGGACTTCCTGATCGGTCTCCCAGTCCTTGGGCGTGCTGGGGCGGATGGTCGTGATCTCGTTCATGATGCTATCAGCCTGCTATTCAATTCGGCCATCAACGCGGGCCGAGCGCTGCGAGGTAGTCCTTCGCCAGATCTTCCACCCGGCCTTCGGGTTTGTCGCCCACTTTCAACGCCAGCGCGCTCGCGACGAAATAATATTCGCCCTCGACCCAGACCGCACTTTCCTCTGGGTTATGGCCACGCGTGCAATCATACATGTTGAAGTCGCCGGGCTGGCGGATCGTGACCTCGCCCCCGCGCGGATTGGGTATCGTCTTGACGATCTTGTCCGGCCCGACGAACTGATCGGCGTCGCGTTTCTGCCCGCTGCACGGCGGCAGCTGGACCTTGCCCGCCTCCGCGATCGGAATCGCTCCGGCGATCCCACGGTCGAGACTCGCCTTCGCTTGCGCGGCGGACGCGAATTTGAAGATCTTCAGCGTGACGTCGAAATTATAGGGACGCGCGCTCGCAAGGCGGTCATCGGTATAGACATATTGATACTGGATGCTGTCCACCGTGCCGGGAAATGCCGCCGGGTTGAACACGGTGAACTGCTCGGTGCTGTGGAATTTGCCGGCATCGATCCGTTCGAACTGGCCGAATGCCTTTGAAGGCGGGGCCTGCATCGACGGGTTCGGCGTGTGCTTGGCGGCAGGGACAGCGCCCGACGCGGCAGCCGTCGCATTGTCACCCTGCCCGGGCGCATCGCCCTTCTCGCTACAGGCCGACGCGCCGACCATCGCAATGCCGATCAAGGCGATACGGGAAATGTGCAACGGACGTGCTCGCTTCATCCCGCTTCCCCCCGCAATGACCGCTCCCGGTTCACGAATTGACCGCCTTGATGCTGCCATCCGCGTCGAAATAGGCGCCGATCGCCGCTTCGATTTCATGGATGCGGAAGGGTTGGCCGCTGACCTTGTTGAGCGGGGTGGCGTCGACGAGGAACTGGTCTCGCAGCACGGTCTTGAGCTGCCCCGTGTTCATCTCGGGCACGAGGATACGGTCATAGCTTCTGAGCAGGTCGCCGAGATTCTTCGGCATCGGCCAGATATGCCGGATATGGATGTGGCTGACGTCCAGCCCCTGGCGGCGCGCGCGCCGCACCGCCTGGGTGATCGGGCCATAGGTCGAACCCCAGCCGACCACGACCAGCTTGCCGCCCGCCTCGCCCTGCTCGATCGCCTGATCGGGGATGTCGATGCCCAGCACCTTGTCGCGGCGGATGTTGGTCATCGCCTGATGGTTGTCCGCCGAATAATCGAGATTGCCCGACCCTTGCGCCTTCTCGATCCCGCCGATGCGGTGCAGCAGCCCCGGCGTGCCCGGCTTGACCCACGGGCGCTTGAGCTTCTCGTCGCGGGCATAGGGCAGGAACGTCTCGCCCTCGGCCGGGACTGTCTCATGGAACGTCACCGGGAAGGGCGCGTAATCGCCCATGTCTGGCACCTTCCACGGCTCGGCGGCGTTCTGGAGATAGCCGTCGGTCAGCAGCATCACCGGGGTCATGTACTGGGTCGCGATGCGCACCGCCTCGATCGCACAGTCGAAACAGTCCGCCGCCGATCGGCTCGCGATCACCGGCAGCGGCGCGTCGCCGTTGCGGCCATAGACCGCCTGATAGAGATCCGACTGTTCGGTCTTGGTCGGAAGACCCGTCGAGGGTCCGCCGCGCTGCGCATTGACGATGACCAGCGGCAGTTCGGTCATGATCGCAAGGCCGAGCGCCTCGCCCTTGAGCGCGATCCCCGGCCCCGACGAGCAGGTCACGCCGAGTTGACCAGCGTAAGACGCGCCCAGCGCCGAGGCGATCGCCGCGATCTCGTCCTCGGCCTGGAAAGTGGTGACTCCGAACTCCTTGAGCCGCGCCAGATGGTGCAGGATCGCCGACGCCGGTGTGATCGGATAGCCGCCATAGAACAGTTTGAGGTTCGCAAGTTGCGCGCCCGCGACCAGTCCCATGCTGATCGAATCCGCACCCGTCACAGTGCGGTACAGCCCCGGCTCGACCGGCGCCGCGGGCACATGCAGCTGCCCGATGCCCTGCGCGCCGAGCTCTGCGGTTTCGCCATAGGCATGGCCGGCATTGAGTGCGGCGATGTTGGCTTCCGCCAGATCAGGCGCCTTGGCGAACTTGTCCTTGAGCCACTGCACCAGCGGCTCGCGATCGCGGTCGAACATCCACAGCGCGAGGCCGAGCGTCCACATATTCTTGCAGCGCAGCGCTTCCTTGTTGCCGAGCCCGAACGGCTTCACCGCTTCGAGCGTCAGTTGCGAGATGTTGAGCTTCAGCAGCTGCCATTTGGCGAGGCTGTCGTCCTCCAGCGGATTCGCCGCGTACTTGGCCTTTTCCAGGTTACGCTTGTTGAACTCGCCCTCGTCCGCGATGATCAGCCCGCCGGGCTTCAAATCGGGAACGTTGGTCTTCAGCGCCGCCGGGTTCATCGCCACCAGCACGTCGGGCGCATCGCCCGCGGTCTCGATCGCCACCGACCCGAAGTTGATCTGGAACGCGGAGACGCCGAACAACGTCCCCTGCGGCGCGCGGATCTCCGCCGGAAAATCGGGAAAGGTCGCCAGGTCGTTACCCGCGAGCGCAGCGGAGAGCGTGAACTGACCGCCGGTCAGCTGCATCCCGTCACCGGAATCACCGGCGAACCTTACGACAACCGCTTCGGGCTGCGGATTGGCCGACGCCTCCTCGGGCGTCACCTGGTGCACGGCGCTGGCCATTCAGTCTCTTCCTGCAAACATTTACGCTCCCTCTACGCCCCGGGGAGCTTATAGCGGAAGGTAGAATGATGGATGGCCGTTGCAACCGCTTCTTTTCGCGCGCGTGTTTCATCGCTTGCGGGCAGCAAGACCCCAGGCGGCGCGTACCTGACCGGTGAAGATCGGCCGATATCGGCGCAGCTCCGCCTCCGCGGCCGGCGTGAAGCCGACGAATGACTGCATCCGCTCCATCGCCCCGGCCCCTGCCAGCCGGTAAAGCGAGCGCACTTCGGCGAGCGAACGCCGTTGATGCTGCAGCGTCAACGCGACTGCTCGCAGCCCGTCGATCCGCTGCGGATGGGTCGGGCGCAAGGTGCGCCAGATCGCCAGCGCCCGGCGCAGCAACGGTTCCGCTTCGCTGCGCCGCCCCTGCTCGATGAGATTCGCGGCGAGATTGTTCCAGCTCGCCGCGATGTCGGGATGCCCCGCCGGGAGCGCCGTCTCGCGCAGCGCCAGCGCCTTGCGCAGCAACGGCTCGGCATCGGCATGGCGGCCCTGCGCACTCACATTGGCCGCCAGGTTGTTCCAGCTTGCCGCGATGTCGGGTGTCCCGCCGGCAACGCCGCTTCGCGCAGCGCCAGCGCCTTGCGATACAGCGGTTCGGCATCGGCATAGCGGCCCTGCGCATCGATATTGGCCGCCAGATTGTTCCAGCTGGTCGCGATGTCGGGCGGATAGGGTTTCGCTGCCGCCTCGTTCAAGGCCAGCGCCTTGCGGAACATCGGCTCCGCCTCGGCGAAACGGCCTTGCGCGTTCAGGTTGGAGGCGAGGCCGTTCCAGCTCGCGGCCAGATCGCGATGTCCGGGCGGCAACGCGGCCTCGCGCAATGCCAATGCCTTGCGATAGAGCGGCTCGGCCTCCTGATGGCGGCCCTGGATGTTCAGATTCACCGCCAGATTATTCCAGCTCGTGGCGATGTCAGGATGCCCGGCGGGCAAGCTTCGCTCGGCGAGCGCCACGGCGCTGCGGGCATGAAGCTCGCCCCCCTCAAGCTCGCCCGCCATCGCTGCGACGTTGGCCAGTCCGAGCAGCAGGTCGAGGCACTGGTCGGCATCGGGCGCGGCCGCCTTGCACCGCGCCAGATCGGCGCGCAAGGCGGCCAGCACCGCCGCGAAATCGCCGCGCTGAAACGCCATCAACACTTCGTAGCTGAATGGCCAGCGCTGCGCGGCGAACGCGGGCTGGCTCAACGACAGTGCAAGTGAAGAGGCAATCGCCAGGCGAATCATCCGCATGGCGCCATGCTAGCGCTTAGTCCGGCCCGCCGAGTGCGAGAATCGACGCGACATGCCGCGCCGATACCTCCATTGCGTCAATCCCGTAGCCGCCGCCCAGCGCGCTTGCCAACGGCAGTCCGCGCCGCCGCGACAGTGTCGCGATCCATTTGTCGCGCACGATCAGTCCCTCGCGGCTGAGCTTCAACCGCCCCAGCCGGTCGCCCTCCCACGGATCGACCCCCGCCTGATAGAGGATCAGGCTGGGCGCGAAATCATCGATCAGCCCGGGCAAGGTCGTCGTCAGCGCGTCCATATACGCTGCGTCGTCCGCGCCGTCCGCCAGCGGTACATCCAGCGTCGAACGCGCCTTGCGCACCGGAAAGTTCTTCTCGGCATGGATCGAATAGGTCGCGACATCGATCCGTTCGGCCATCAGCGCCGCAGTCCCGTCGCCCTGATGCACGTCGCAATCGACGATCAGCACGCGTTCGCCTTCGCTCGCCAGGCGGTGGGCGGCAATGGCAAGGTCGTTGAACACGCAATAGCCCGCGCCGGTATCGTGCAGCGCATGGTGGCTCCCGCCCGCCGTGTTCGCCGCGAAGCCGAATTGCTGCGCCAATTTGGCGGCGAGATAGGTTCCGCCCGGCACCGCGAACGCCCGTTTCGCCACCGCCTCCGTCACCGGAAAGCCGATCCGCCGCGCCTTTTCGGGCGGCACCCGCGTCTCGATCACCTCGGCGACGTATTCGGGATCATGCACCGCCTCGACCCACGCGCGCGGCATCGGCTCTGGCTCATGCCATTCGAGCGCCCCGCCAAGGTCGCGCAGCAGGTCGCGAACCAGCCCGTTCTTGTTCCACTGGTACTGGCTGCGCGCCGGCGCGGGCGCGACATAGAGCGGATGGTGGACGACCGCGATGGCGGCCGCTCGAGTCACGCCGCCAGTGCCTCCAGCGCCTCGCTCGCCTCCATCCACGCCAGCTCCGCCGCCTCGATCGCTTTCACCAGCGCGCCGCGTTGCTTCATCAGCTCGGTCATCGTCAGTTTGGCCAGCGCCGGCGCGGCAGAAGAGGGATCGAACATCGCCCGATCGACTGCGCTCAGCTGCTCGTTGAGCTTGGCCAGCTCGGCCTCCGCCGACTTGGCGGCCTTGCGCATGGCATTGCCCTTTTCGCGCGCCTCGGCCGCCTCGCGCCGCGCATCCTTGCGGTTGACGCCCCCCTTGCCACCCTCGGCCTTGGGCTCCTTGGCCAGCACGAAGGCGATATAGTCATCGAGATTGCCGTCGAACGCCCGCGCCGTCCCCTGATCGACCAGCACCAGCCGGTCGGCGGTCATCTCGATCATGTGGCGATCGTGGCTCACGATCACCACGGCGCCCTGATACGCCGTCAGCGCCTGAATCAGCGCCTCGCGCGCGTCGACGTCGAGATGGTTGGTCGGCTCGTCGAGAATCAGCATGTGCGGCGCGTCGCGCGTGATCAGCGCCAGCGCCAGCCGCGCGCGCTCCCCGCCCGACAGCTTGCCGACCTGAGTCATCGCCTTGTCACCGGCAAAGCCGAACCGGCCGAGCTGCGCGCGCACGAAGGACGGCTTCTCGCCTTCCATCAGCCGCTGCATATGGTCGAACGGCGTCTCGTCGCTGTGCAGTTCCTCGACCTGATACTGAGTGAAATAGCCCACGCGCATCTTGCCCGACGCCGATTTCTCGCCATCAATCGGCGTCAGTTGCGCCGCGAGCAGGCGTGCCAGCGTGGTCTTGCCGTTGCCGTTGCGGCCGAGAAGCGCGATGCGGTCGTCCGGATCTATACGCAGGTTGAGCCGCTGAAGAATCGGTTTCCCATCGTAACCGACGCTGGCGTGATCCAGCGTGATCAGCGGCGGGCGCAGCTGATCGGGATCGGGAAAGCCGAACGCCAGGCTGGGATCATCGACCACCGCCGCGATCGGCTGCATCCGCGCCAGCGCCTTGGCCCGCGACTGCGCCTGCTTGGCGGTCGAGGCGCGGGCGGAATTGCGTGCGACATAGTCCTGTAGCTTCGCCCGCTCGGCGAGTTGCTTCTCGCGCGCCGCCGCCTGCTGCGCCTGCCGCTCCGCGCGCTGGCGTTCGAAGCTGTCATAGCCGCCCGGATAGAGCGTCAGCTTGCCGCGCTCGAGATGCAGGATGTGGTCCACCACATTGTTCAGGAAATCGCGCTCATGGCTGACGATCACGATCGTCGCCGGATAGGACTGCAAAAAGTCCTCCAGCCACAACACCGCTTCCAGATCGAGATGGTTCGAAGGCTCGTCGAGCAGCAGCAGATCGGGCTGGCTGAACAGCAACGCCGCCAGCGCCACGCGCATCCGCCACCCGCCCGAAAAGCTGTCGAGCGGTCGGTGCTGCGCCTCCTCGTCGAACCCCAGCCCGACCAGAATCCGTGCCGCCCGCGACGGCGCCGAATAAGCGTCGATCGCGCCCAGCCGTTCATGGATCTCGCCCAGCCGGTGCGGATCTTCGAGCCCCTCCGCCTCCTGCATCAGCGCGGCGCGCTCGATGTCCGCCGCCAGCACCGTCTCGAACGGCGTGGTCTTCCCCGCTGGCGCTTCCTGCGCGACATAGCCCAGCCGAGCCCCGCGCGGCATCTCGGCGCTGCCGTCGTCCGGGTCGATCATCCCGGCGATCACCTTGACCAGAGTCGACTTGCCCGCGCCGTTGCGCCCGACCAGCCCGATCCGCCCACGCGGCGGCAATGCGGCACTGGCGCGGTCGATGATCGTGCGTCCGCCGAGACGGACGGTGATTCCTGAAAGGTTCAGCATGGGCGCGCGCCTAGCATCGCCCTGCGGTTCAGGAAAGCCGCCCCTCGAAATCCTCATACCCGAACGACTTCACCACACGCAGTTCGTCACTGCGGCTGTCCCACAGCGCGATGCTCGGCAGCGGCACGCCGTTGAAGGTCGTAGTCTTGACCATCGAATAATGCGCCTGATCGAGAAACGCGAAACGCTGCCCCGGCACCGGCCGCCCCGCGAACGCGTAATCGCCGAGAATATCACCCGCCAGACAGGAAGGCCCGCCAAGCCGTACCAGCACATCGCCCCCCTCGCCGAGCATCGCCGGACGATAGGGCGCTTCGATCACATCGGGCATGTGGCAGGTCGCCGAGATATCGACGACGCCGATCGGCATGCCATTGTCGAACAGATCGACGAACTCACCGACCAATATGCCGGTATCCAGCGCGATCGCCTCGCCCGGTTCCAGCACGACCTCGAGTCCCGTCTCCGCGCGCACATCCTTCAGGAACGCGACCAGATCGTCGCGCTGATAATCCGCCCGCGTGATGTGGTGCCCACCGCCGAAGTTCAGCCACTTCAGCTGCCCGAAATAAGGCGCGATCCTTGGGCGAAGCGCTTCCCATGTCCGCCGCAGCGGCGGGAAATCCTGCTCGCACAGCGAATGGACGTGCAGCCCGTCCACGCCTTCGAGATGCTCCGGCTCCAACTGATCCGCCGGAAACCCCAGCCGCGAATGCGGCTGCGCAGGGTCGTATTTCTGGACCTCGCCCTCCGAATGCATCGGATTGAGCCGCAGTCCGACATCGAAGCGCTCGCCGCGGACGCGCGCCGCATCCAGCTCGCCGCGCATCGCCGCATGCTGCGATGGCGTGTTGAAGATCACATGATCGGAGAGCCGGCACACTTCCGCCATGTCCGCGGCCTTGTAGCCCGAGCAATAGGTCGCGATCTCACCATGATAATGGTCCGCGGCGAGCTTGGCCTCCCACAGGCCCGACGTCGCCACGCCGTCGAGATAGCGGCCGACCAGATCGCCCAGCGACCACATCGAGAAGGCCTTGAGCGCCAGCAGGATTTTCACCCCGGCCCGGTCGCGCACATCGGCGATGATCGCGAGATTCCGCTCAACCGCCGCCGCATCGACGACGAAGCACGGCGACGGAACGCGCGACAGGTCGAACCGGGCGAATGCGCCCGGATCGCCGGCCTTGGTGGACATGACCGGCGGTTCGGCGCGCGTGTCGGTCATCGGATCAGAATTTCAGCGGCTCGGCCAGCTCATGCACCTGCCAGGGCAGGCCATGCTTATTGAGCATGTCCATGAACGGATCGGGATCGAACTGCTCGATGTTGAACACGCCCTCGCCCTTCCAAGTGCCGTTCAACATCAGCGCCGCGCCGATCATCGCCGGCACGCCGGTGGTATAGCTAACCGCCTGGTTGCCGGTCTCTTCGAACGCATCCTCGTGATCGCACACATTATAGACGTAGAAGGTCTTCTCTTCCCCGTCCTTCGTGCCGGTCGCGATGTCGCCGATATTGGTCTTGCCCTTGGTCGTGGTGCCCAAAGTCGAGGGCTCGGGCAGCACGGCCTTGAGGAACTGCAGCGGCACGATCTCGCGGCCTTCGTACATGATCGGCTCGATCGAGGTCAGGCCGACATTCTGCAGCACACGCAGATGCGTCAGATACTGCTCGCCGAACGTCATCCAGAAGCGCGCGCGCTCCATCTCGGGGATGAACTTGGCCAGGCTCTCCAGTTCCTCATGATACATGAGGTACATGTTCTTCGCGCCGACCTGATCGAACTCGAACACTTGCCGCGTCGACAAAGCCGGGGTCTCGACCCAGTCGCCATTCTCCCAGTGCCGCGCGGGCGCGGTGATCTCGCGGATGTTGATCTCGGGGTTGAAGTTGGTCGCGAAATGCTGGCCGTGATCGCCGCCGTTGCAGTCGAGGATGTCGAGCGTGCGGATCGTGTCGAGCAGGTGCTTCTTGATGTACATCGCGAACACGCTGGTCACGCCCGGATCGAAGCCCGAGCCGAGCAGCGCCATCAGCCCGGCCTGCTTGAAGCGGTCCTGATAATCCCACTGCCAGCCATAATGGAACCGCGCCTCGTCGCGCGGCTCGTAATTCGCAGTGTCGAGATAATCGACGCCGGTGTTCAGGCACGCGTCCATCAGGTTGAGGTCCTGATAGGGCAGCGCCAGATTGACCAGCAGGTTCGGCTTCACCTTTTCGATCAGCGCCGACGTCGCCGGCACGTCGTCCGCGTCAACCTCGGCGACGTCGATCGTCACGCCGAACCGCTGCTTCACCGACTCGGCGATCGCATCGCATTTGAAGCGCCGGCGGCTGGCGAGCGTGATCTTCCCGAACAGATCGGGGTTCTTCGCCATCTTGTGCACCGCGACCGATGAAACGCCGCCTGCGCCGATTACGAGAACGTCCTTCACGCCATAGTCCTTTCCACTGTCCGGGATTTCCGCCCCATATGGGCACAACGCCCGGGATGCAAAGGCCGATCCTCTCGGTTAGCAATGTGACATGGCTACGACGATCGACCGCAGGAACTTCATCACCGGGGCGGCGGCGCTCGGCTTCACCGGGATCCAGACCGCCAACGCGCAATCGCAACCAGCGGTGTTCGCGCCCATACCGATCTGGCCACCGCGCGAACATTTCATGCTGTGGCCCGGTCTGCCCCCCGGTTCGCCGCCCGGGGCCACGCCGTCGTCCGTCGTGCCGCCGCTTGCACCCGGCCAGTCGATCGAGCGCGTGACCGGCATCCGCCACCCGCATATCGGCGTCTTCCGCCCGACCCGCCCCGATGGCCGCGCAATGCTCGTCATTCCCGGCGGCGGCTATGGCTTCGTGGCGCTGATGAACGAGGGGATCGGCGTCGCGCGCGCGCTCAACGCGCATGGCATAACCGCGTTCGTGCTCGTTTATCGCTTGCCCGGCGAAAGTTGGCTCAACCGCGCCGACGTGCCGCTTCAGGACGCGCAACGGGCGATGCGGCTGATACGTGCGCGCGCCGCTGCCTTTGGCATCGATCCGGCAAAGCTCGGCGTCTGCGGCTTTTCAGCGGGCGGTCATCTCGCCGCGACGCTGACCGTCGGTCACGCCGATCCGGTCTATCGCGGCCGCGACGCCGCCGATCAGCTTCCGGCGCGTCCGGCATGTTCCGGCCTGATCTATCCCGTCACCAGCTTTGCCACCGCCGGCACGCACAGCCGTTCCGCCGCCAACCTGCTCGGCCCCGATCCTGCTCCACAGACTGCGGCGCGCTACGATGCGGTCGCGCGTGTCACACCGGCCACGCCGCCGCTGTTCCTCGTCCATGCAATGGACGACAGCGTCGTCGGCGTGGCGCAGAGTATCGCGATGACTGAAGCCGCCCGCCGCCACAAGGTACCGGTCGAGGCGCATCTGCTCGAACGCGGCGGCCACGGCTTCGGCGCGTCGCGGCTACCGGCGAGCAATCCCGGGGCGAAATGGCTGGACTGGTTCGCGACCTGGACGGCCACCCACCTGCGCTAGTTGCAAAGCCGACAGGATCGGCGCAGCTTCCGGTCGGGCAAAGGGGATCGTCATGCGCAGCGAAATTCTGGGACCCGTGATCGCGCTGATCGGCTGGTCGCTCGTGATGTGGCTGTGGCTCTACATCAAGCGCATTCCAGCGATGCGCGCCGCGAAGATCGACATCGCCGGTCGCGTCGGGGGCACCGGTGCCGATCTACGCCAGATCATCGCCGGCAAGGACCAGTGGCCCGCCGACAATTACAATCACCTGATGGAACAGCCGACGCTGTTCTACGCCGTCGCGCTGACGCTGTCGGTGATGGGTCAGGGTGACGGCCTCAACGCGACGATCGCCTGGGCCTATGTCGTGCTGCGCGTCGCGCACAGTCTGGTGCAGGTCATGATCAATCGCGTGATCGTTCGCTTTGCGCTCTTCGTGCTGGCGACCATCCCGTTGCTGATGCTGACCGTCCATGCCGCGATGGCATTCTGGGATGTGCATCTGCACGGTTAGCCGAACAGCCGCGCCAAACTCCGTTCCAGCATCATCAGCTGCCACAGCGTCCGCCCATGCTCGGCGCGCGCGCTGCGATGCGCCTCGGCCAGCCGTGCGATCGCCTTGGGCTCGAACCACCCGCTTCCGGCCAGCACCGGCGAGCGCGCCAAATCGGCGGCCTCGTCCGCCAGCGCCGTGCGGAACCAGGCCGACACCGGCGTCACGAACCCCATCTTGGGCCGATAGAGAATGTCCTTGGGCAGATAGGGCTCAAGCGCCTTCTTCATCAGCCACTTGCCCTGCCCGCCCTTGATCCGCAGCGACGCCGGCAAGGTCGCCGCGAACTCGACGAAGCGATAGTCGAGCAGCGGCTCGCGTGCCTCCAGGCTCACCGCCATACTGGTGCGATCCATCTTGGTCAGGATGTCGCCGGGCAGCCAGTGCTTGAAATCGGCATATTGCGCGCGATCGAGCCCGTCCCGAGCCGGCGCCGACCGCATCGTCTCGACATAGCGCTGTTCCGCGCGATGCCCTCCCAGCTGCGCCCGCGCCGCGTCGGTATAGAGCCCGAACCGCACTGAAGGTACCGTGACCCCCACCGCTTTCGCATAAGCCGCACCCCCGTCTTCGGCCAAAGCCAACAGCGTCGTCTTCGCCCGCATCGGCCGCGGCGCCCAGTCAGCCTTGGGATAGACCCGCCCCAGCGCTCCGAAAACGCTCCGCACGCTCGACGGCAGCAGGCCGCGCACCCGCTCCTCGGCAGCGTGGAATTTGTACCGCCGATACCCCGCCAGCGCCTCGTCCGCACCGTCGCCCGACAGCGCCACCGTCACCGTTTCGCGCGCTAGCTCGCACACGCGGTAGGTCGCCAGCGCCGAAGCGTCGGCAAAGGGTTCGTCGAAATGATGGACGAGCGTGTCGATCAACGCGAAGTCGTCCGCCGCCACCGTCTTGACGCGATGCTCGGTGCGGAAGCGCTCGGCGACCAGCGCGGCATGCGCTGTCTCGTCATAGCCTGCCTCGTCGAACCCGATCGTGCAGGTCTTCACCGCCGCCCGGCTCGCCTCGGCCATCAGCGCGACGACGGCGCTCGAATCGACACCACCCGACAGGAACGCGCCGAGCGGCACGTCCGCCATCATCCGCGAGCGCACCGCGACGCGAAGATGCTCGACCAGCTCGGCTTCCAGATCGCGCGGCGAGCCTGTCGCCCGCTGCGAGAAATCGACATCCCACCACTCGACCGGCTTGGGCACGGACTTGCCGCGTTCGAGCAGCAGATAATGCCCTGCCGGCAGCTTCTTCACGCCCGCCAGCACCGATGCGTCGTCGGGCACGTAGCCCAGCCCCAGAAAATCCTCGACCGCATTGAAATCCGGCGAACGGCGGAACAACGGATGCGCCAGCAGCCCCTTGATCTCCGACGCGAAGGCCACCGCCCCGTCCGAGAGCTCGGCATAGTGGAGCGGCTTCACGCCCAGCCGGTCGCGCGCCAGCAGCAGCGACTGCGCCCGTGCGTCATACAGCGCGAAGGCGAACATCCCGTTGAGCTTGGCCAGCATTGCCGGACCCCATGCCCGCCAGCCGTGCAGCAACACTTCGGTATCGCTGTTGCTGGTGAACCGCGCGCCCTTCGCCTCCAGCTCGGCGCGCACTTCGAGGAAGTTGTAGATTTCGCCGTTGAAGCTGACGACCGCATCGTCCTCGCTGGTCGCCATCGGCTGTGCGCCGCCCGCCAGGTCGATGATCGACAGCCGGCGGTGCCCCAGCCCCACGCCCGGCGCGGTCCACACGCCCGACCCGTCCGGCCCGCGATGCACCAGCGCATCGGTCATCGCCCGCACCCGCGCCGGCTCGACCGGTTTGGGCACGCCCGGATAATATAGCCCCGCAATCCCGCACATCAGGCCGACCTAGCGCACAAATTCGGCTCGGTCGCCCCCGGCGATCCGATCCGCGGCACGCTCCACCGGCCCCAGCGCGGCCACAAACCGCTTGATCGCCGCGCGCGTCGGCAGCGCGTGGCCCTTCTCTGCCGATACCATCACCGCCACCGCACGCTGCGGCCCGCCGAGCAGCTTGGCCATGAGCGTCTCCGCCTTCACGCGACTGTCGCTTCCGGTCAGCGTATCGCCGACGCGATACCAGGTCACGACCTCGCGCTCGACCGGTCCTGCCGTCATGCGCAGCGCCTTGCCGCCGTCGAGCTCGGCCAGATCCTCGATCCGCACCCATTTGTCGTTCTCGCGGATCGCGCCCTGGCCGAAACCGACCAGCTCCTTGCCCTCGCGCTGGCTGCCATAGAGTGCGAGCGCCAGATCGACCTCCGCGCCCATCCCGTCCGAATAGCGGCCCATCAGGAAATGATCCGCGCCCGGAAAGTTCGGCTTCCATTCGGCGCGCTTGCTCAGCGGTACCTGAGTCCAGCCCGCGACCTTGGGCAGCGCCACCTTGGCCGGCAGCACATCCGCTCGTGCCGCGATCGCGCCCGCCCAGGCAAGGAACAGGCTCGCCACGAACAGACCGGTCAGCGCCACCACCGCCGGCATCGCCGCCGTGCCCGGCCAGCGCGCCTGCAACTTCGAGGCATCGAACCACGGCGCGTCGGGATCGCGGTCGAACCACTTCCACCCAATCGCCATCACCCCGGCCATCACTGCGCCAAAGAACACCCAGCCATACAAGATATGGTCGAACCCGGTCGCCTGCTCGACCGAGGTAAGATAGGCGGCGTAAATCGTCCCGAACGCACGCAGCCCGTTGGCGATCATCGGCACGATCAGCGCGACCGCCATGAACGCCGCGCGCCGCGTCCAGCTGACGTAACAGACGTTGGCGACCAGCGCGCCATAAGCGATCATCGCGATCACGAACTTCGCACCCGAACACGCCTCGGCCACTTCGAACCAGCCATTTGGCGTGGTGATCAGCACGCCGTCGACATGCGCCGGCACGCCGAACAGATGCAGCAACGGCACCAGGATCTTCACCGTCAGGTCCTGCAACGGCCCTTCCAGACCCTCGCCGAACGGCACCAGAAAGATCATGTAAGCCAGCGGAAACAACAGCGCCCGCGTAACGCTCGGTCCGAGCAATGCGACCACTGCGCCCTGCAGCATGACCACGAGCCCGAGATGCCGGAGCAATGCCACCCCCGCCGCATCGCCGAGCAGCCAGGCAAACCCGCCGCCCGCGACGATCACCAGCCCCGGCCACCACGCCGCCGGCGGTACCAGCGCCAGATCGGTGCGACGCTGCCACACCAGCCAGCCAACGACCGGCGCGATGAACAGGCAATGCCCGAACGTGGTGTTGGTCCAATAGATTGTCGTCAGGTCGCCGACATCGCCGCGAAACAGGATCAACAGCGCCGCCCATACGCCCGCGAGCAGCGCCGCATGAAGCTTCCATGTCGCATCGAAGGGCGTTGCGCGCCCCTCGAATGCTGATCCTGGCACCGCGACGGTCACGCGGCCCTCCGTGGCGCACTCGGCGCACCGAGCCCCATTATCCGGTCCAGCACCGCCAGCTTGGCGTCCCAGCCATAGTGGTCGATCACTCGCTGCCGCGCCGCTTGCCCCAGCGCGGTCGCCCGCATCGGATCGGCGAGCAGACCAGCGACCGCTTCGGCAACCTCGTCAGCCGTCTCCCCGACTGCGATCGTCCCGCCATGATCGATGCCGGTCGCCGCGGCGCGCGACACAACCACCGGCCGCGCCATCGCCATCGCCTCCAGCACCTTGTTCTGCACGCCGCGCGCCAGCTTCAGCGGCGCGACCACGACCGATGCCGCGGCGAGCCATGGCCGCACGTCAGCGACCTCGCCCGTCACCACCACGCCGGGATGTGCCGCCAGCGCCTGCACTGCCGCCGATGGCTTGCGTCCAACGATCGCGAACGTCGCCTGCGGATAGCGCGCCCGCACCAGCGGCAGGACCGCCTCGACGAACCACGTCACGCCCTCGATGTTCGGGCGGTAATCCATCTGCCCCGTGAACACGACCGACGGGCCGTCGCCAGCCGGCATGTGCTCGAACGGCGCAGCGGGGTCGAAGCTCGCCGTATCGATTCCGTTGCCCACTGCATGCACCCGCTCCGCGCCGGTCCGCTCGCGGAACAGCGCGGCTTCCTCGTCGCTCACCAATAGGCTTGCATCGGCCCGCGCCGCCACCGCCGTCTCATACTGGCCCAGCAGCTTCGCCTCGCGCCGCATCATCCAGCCGGTAACGCCGCCGGTGGTCGCGCCATAGCTCTTGAACTTCGCCGAATCCATGTCGACGAAGTCCATCACCACCTTTTGCGCGGCGTTTTCAGGCACATATTGCGCCATCTGGCTCGAAAAGACGTAGATGGTATCGATCGGATAACGTGCGAGCAGGCCCGCAACCGTCTCACGAACCTCTTTGCTATCGAACGCGGTCAACGACAGCGGCTTGCCGGTCAGCAGCGCCTGGACACCGGCCACGGCCTGCGACTTGCCGCGCCATACGATCCGGGTCTCGCCAAGTTTCAGCTCATTCGCTCGCTTCAAATCGGCAAGATCGTCGGCGAAGGCCACCACATGCACGCGCTGATTGGTCGACAGATGCTTCAACACGTTGAACGCGCGGATCTTGTCGCCGCGATCGGGCGGGAACGGCACGCGATGCGCGAGGAACAAAATGTCCCCCATCACCCCAGCCCCTTGGCGATCCACGGCCCCACGCGATTGGCCACGGCGAGCGGCAGCTTGCTCCACAGCGCCACCTGCAGCCGGTATTTGGGATTGAGCGGGTTGGCATCGCGGATCGCCGCGCCCTCGGCGACGCGGTCGTAATAGGTCAGCGGCTGCGGCTCGAAGCCCCAATTCTTCTTGAACGCCGCCGCGCCGGTGCCGACCTTCGACCGTCCGAAATCGAAGCGCGAGCAGCCGCGCTCGCGCGCGTGCCGCATCAGCTCGAAATACATGCGGTCATTGGCACGCAACCGCCGCGCAGCCGCCGTTCCGCCGCCCCAATAGGGATAGACCGTCCCGCGCCAGTACAGGCTCAGCACGCCCGCCACCGCCTCGCCCGCATGCCGCACGACCAGCACGTCGGCGGCCGAGCCGAATTCCGCCAGCACCTCGCGGAACAGCCGCGCCGGGAATACCGGCGTGCCGAGGTTGCGCACCGATTCGGCATAGACGGCGTAGTGCGCGGCGATGTCCGCGGCACCCTGCCCGACGCTGATCGCCAGCTCGTTCTCCAGCGATTTACGCACCTCGGCGCGCTGTTTGCGCGGGATCGCCAGCAATTCGGCCTCGTCGTCCGCCGCCAGCTGCCGACCGAACCCCAGATAATGCGTGTCGTCCACGGTCCACTCCGGCCCCGGCAGCGGCCCGCCGCGAACCTCGACGCTCGGACAGCTCAGCCGCGCAGCCAGCGTCCAGCATGCATCGGCCAGCAGCCGCACGACCTCGGGCTTGTCGGCCAGGATGCCGCCACCGACTGCGAATCCCGCCGACGCCAGCACACGCCCGAACAGCGGCGAGTGCAGCTCGGTCAGCGGCATCACGCCGACGATCCCCTGCACGTCACGCTCGGCGACCAGATAATGCGACCTCTGCCCGCACCCCTTCGCGACCGCGGCGCTCCACGCCGGAAGGTGGAACGGCGTGCCGTCGGGATGCTCATGGACATAGGCGCCGACCCGCGCGCGATCGATCGGATCGGTCAGATTGGCGAACCGCAGCGTCAGCGGGCGGGTAAGCATCGGCGCATTCATGACAGGCGCGCCGCTTCGGCCGCAACCACGCGGTCGGTGCGGTCCCAGCGATGCTTCGCCATCAGCGTGCGCATCTTGCCCGCCATCGCGCCGAGCCGCGAATAATGGCGCAGCTTCGACCTGAGCGGGGCACTGCGCACGCGCGGCTGACCCGGATCGACCTCCCAGGGATGGAAATAGAAGACGCCGGGCCGCCCCGCGCCATTGAGTTCGCGGATCGCGCGATGGACGACATTGCCGGGCAACAGCCGGAAGAAGCCGCCGCCGGTCGTGACCTCGCGCCCCAGAAACCTGCCCGTCGTCACTGGCAGCTCGATCAGCTCGGCGCCTGCCACCGGCCGGAATGCCGCCCGCGGCGCATCGGCCCAGCCATAATGATCATGCCCGATCGGCGCGACGCTCGACGAATAGGCATAGCCGGCCTCGGTCAGAATCTCGTGCGCCCAGGGCGTGCGTTTGTCGATCGAGAAGCTCGGCGCGCGATAGCCTGTCACCCGCTGCCCCGAGGCATCCTCCAGCACGGCCCGCGCACGCGCGATATCGGTACGGAATTGCTCGGGCGTCATCGTGAACACCCGAGCATGGTCCCAGCCGTGGCTCGCCACCTCATGCCCGGCCTCGGCGATGCGCCGTATCAGCGCCGGGTATCGCTCCGCCACCCAGCCAAGCGTGAAGAAGGTCGCCTTCACCCCACCCTGATCGAACAGCGCCAGCACGGCGTCGGTATTCGCCTCGACGCGATGCTCCAGCCCGTTCCAGTCCTCGCGCGCGATCACCTTTTCGAACGCGCCGACCTGGAACCAGTCCTCGACATCGACGGAAAGGGCGTTGGCAAGCATCTGGCGGGCCTCAGGCGGCGGTTCCGCGCTGCGGCACCTTGCTTTCCTCATTCTCGATGAAATCGACCATCAGCGTCAGCACCCGGCGCAGCGCCACGTCCTGCTCTTCCAGCCGGGCTTCGAGCCGCGCGATACGCGCAGCGTGTGCGACCATGTCCGCCGAGACGACCGGTTGCGCCGGTTCGACGATGGACGCGGGCGCGGGTTCGATATCGATCACCGGCTCAGCAGCCGGTTCCATGACCGGCGCGGCCTGAACCGGCGCGGGTGCCGGCGTGTCGCCGTTCAGATCGGCGATCACCGTCTCGACGTCATCCGCGCTGAAGCTGTCGATCTGCTCGATCGCGCCGAACAACAACACGCGCCCGGCGAGCTGGTTGACCTTGCGCGGCGATCCGCCAGCCCAGCGGTGCATCGCAGCGACCGCCTCGTCGGTGAAATCGGGCCGCCCGTTCCAGCCCACCACCGACAGACGGTGCGACAGATAGGGGCCAAGTTCCTCGGCGCCCATCGGCTCGAGATGGTGGATCGCGATCACACGCTGGCGCAGCTGCTCGAGCGACGGATCGGCGAGCCGCTCGCGGAACTCCGGCTGACCCAGCAGGAAGATCTGCAACAACGCATGACCACCGGCCTGGAAATTGGAGAGCATGCGCAGCTCTTCGACGCTCTGCATCGGCAGCGCCTGCGCCTCGTCGACGATCAGCAATGTGCGCTTGCCGGTGCGGGCAACCGCGTGCAGCCCCTTCTCGACCGCGCTCAGTACCTGCGCCTTCGCCATACCCGCGGTCTCGACGCCAAGTCCCTGCGCGACGAGGTGCAACAGGTCGTGCGCGCCGATCTGCGTCGTCACGATCTTCACGACATGCAGCCGCTCGCGGTCGATCGTGTTCATCAGGTGGCCGACCAGAGTGGTCTTGCCGGCGCCCGGATCGCCGGTGATCACGACGAAGCCCTCGGCTTGGCTCAAGCCATAGCCGAGATAGGCCATCGCCTTGCGGTGCGTGGCGGTATCGAACCAGAACTGCGGATCGGGCGTCAGCTGGAACGGCCGGCCGCTCAATCCGTAATGACTGTCGTACATCGTCTCACCCTTGTTCGGGACTACTCGTAAGCCAAAGCCGTTTAGAAGCCGTAACGCAGCCCCAGCAGCGCTTGCGCCGAGGTGCTGCTGCCCTCGCCCTCGACATCGAACGTATAGATGCCCAGCGACGCCGTCGCGCTCAACGCACCGAAGCTGCGCGCGTAGGAGCCGTTGGCGCCCGCTCCGAGCACCGAAGGCGCCCCGAGGATGCCGCTGGTGTAATAGTTGGCGTAGAGATTGCCGCTGATGTTCGACACCGCGTCGAGCTGTTGCGAGGCAAAGAACTGCGCGAAATAGGTGTCATCGTCGGTCGCGGCGAGCACGAGGTTGCTGCCCGGCACCAGATAGCGGCGGTTGGCATAGCCCGCACCGAAGCCGAAGCTGGTCGGACCCGCGTTCATCGACAGGATGCCGGTGACGCCGCGCGCGCGGTAGTTGGCGCTCGCGATCGACCCCAGCGCATTGTCCATGCACTGGCCGGCATTCTTGCCCGCCGCGCTGAACACGCAGCCGTTGAACGCGTCGCCGAACGGATCGTGCGGCGTTTCGAAGCTGGTCGGCAGCGCGGCGAGATCGCGCGACAGCTGACGCCCGAAGCTGTCGATCGAATCATAGACGCCGATCTGCAACGCGGTGCGGCGTGACATCTGCCATTGCAGCGAGCCGGTATAGCTCATCGATTCATAGCGGCGGCCGACGCGCGCCTCGAGCATCAGGCGCGAGCTGGGCTGATACAGCACGCCCGCGTCCCAGAAGATGCCATCGACCTCATAGGCGATGCGCGGCGGCGATGCCGGGTCGGTCACGAACCGCCCCGCGCCGTCGCGCACCACATTGCCCGACCCGTCGAGCAGCGCATCGCGCTCGGTGATCTCGATCTTCTCGTACCCGACCCCGCCGACCACGGCGAGACCGCGGGCGACCGGCAACACCGCGTCGATCCGTGCGAACTTGCCGTCATAGGTCTGGTCGAGCTGACTCGCTTCCTCGCGCTGCCACGCACCGGCGATGCTGAGGCCAACCGGCAGGATCGTGCCCGCCTTCATGCTCGCGGTCACCTGCGCCAGATGGCTCTTCGCCGAATCGTACAGGTCGAGCGGCGCGGCGGCCGGATCGACGCCGTAAATGTCCGGCTCCTCGACCTTCGTGTAACCGAAGCGATAGGCGGCGCTCAGGCTCGCCGGGCCGTCGCCGGTCTGAAAGGTCGGGCCGGCATAGAAGGAGTAGAGCTGGCTGGTGTTGCGGACATTGCCCACCAGATTGCCTGGCGCGTCGCCGCGAATGTCGTTGCGCGCGCGGGTCGCCAGCGCGCCGCCCTCGATGCTCAGCCCGGCGCCGACACGTACTGCCGCGCGCGCAAGGCCGCTATGCGTGTCGCTGTCGGCGACGTCGCGCTGATAGGCGATGCGGCGCTCGTAATTATAGGACAGCTGCACCTCGACGCGGCGCGTCTGGATCGATGCGTCGACCCCGGCGCCGATCGTGGAATAGGTCAACACCTCGCCGCCGCCCGACAGGTCGGCGACGAGCACTTGCCCGGCATCGACATAGGGCTCGATCGACTTGCTGCGGTCTTTCGCCGCAGCGGGCGCGGCCAGCGCGGCCGATGCGGCCAGCGCCGCGATCAAGAACCTCATTGTCCCGGTTCCCCGTAATAGGCGCCATACCCGCCATAGCGGCGTCCGCCCGGCTGGAAGGAAACGCTGTTGAGGACGAGCTGGACCTGCTCGCACGCGTCGAGCAGCGCCACCGCTTCGCGCAGGTCGCTCTCGCTCGTCTTGTCGGCGCGCACGACCAGCATCACCTGGCCGACGTGGCTCGCCAGCACCGATGCCGGCGATGCCGCCAGGATCGGCGGCGAATCGAAGATCACGATGCGGCGCGGATTGGCCGCGGCCAGCCCGTCAAGGATCGCATGCGCACGTTCGCTCGACAGCAATTCGGTATCCGCGACCGACTTGGTCCCGGCCGGCAGCACCGACAGCTGCGGCACATCGGTATCGAGGATGCAGTCCTCGGCGCTCGCAACCGTGCCGGTCAGCACGTCGAGCAGCCCCGGGCCGTCCGCAGCGCCGAGCTGGTTCAGGATGTCGGGCTTGGCGAAATCGGCATCGACCAGCAGGATCTCGACATCCTTCTCCGCCGCCAGCGACAGCGCGAGGTTGATTGCGCAGAAGGTCTTGCCATCATTCGGCTTGGCCGAGCTGACGAGGATCATCCGCGACTTGTCTTCATCCTGCGCGCGGATCGTGCGCGAGGTGTTGAGCAACTGGCGCTTCACCAGCCGGAATTCCTCGGCGAGCGCGGTCACCGTGGCGCCCGGCACGATCATGCCCGCCTCGGCGAGCTTCTCGCGGTCGATCGTCACCGTCCGGCGTACCGGGTTCCAATCCACGGTGCGCGGAACGAATACTTCGACCGGCTCCTCGATCGCCAACGGCGCTTCGAGTTCGAACGGCTCGTCCTCCGCGAGTTTGGGCGCGGCGGGCACGTCATGTTGCGGCGCGACCGGCGCCGGCACGGGCCGCGCCTGCGGCGTCAGCCCATAGATGTCCGCTGCCCGTTCGAGCAGCGAGCCGGTCAGGCGGCGAGGCGTATGGTCGTTCATCGCGTTCCCCTCACGCCGCCACGCCGCGCTGGAACATTTCCAGCCCGAGCAAGGCGACCCAGGCGAAGGCAAGCCCGCCCATCGCCGCCGCAAACATCTGCAGCTTGCGCTTGCGCAGCGCGGTCTGCGCGTCGCTGATCACTTCGCCGATCGATCCGATCACCGGCATGCCGCTCGCCCGCTCGAGCTGCGCGGTGGTCGAGAAATTGCCGGAGAGTTTGGACAGGCCGAACGCAGCCGCGACACCGCCGCCGAGCGCGACCAGCAGCACGCCGGTCAACAGCAGCGGCCGGTTCGGTGCGGTCGGCGCGCGCGGCGCCGTCGGCGGATCGATCACGCTGAACTTGACCGCATCGGTCTGGCTCGCCGCCTGGCTGCGCAGCTTCACCTGCTCACGATCGGCGAGCAGCTTGTCATATTGCAGTTTGAGCACCTGATAGTTGCGGTCGATGTCCGACTGCTCGGCCGCCGCGGCGGGATCGGCCGCCATCTTCTGCTCGAATGCGGCGATATCCGCCTCGATCTGGCCCTTGCGGTTGGTCAGCGCGGCAACCTGCGCCGACTTGTCTGCCTGCATCGCGCGGAGGCTGAGGTAGAGCGGATTGGCCGATGCGCCGCCATCGCCGCCACCCACACGCTCGCCGCGCGCGGCGACCTGCGCCTGCGCAAGCTGGCTCTTGAGTGCGATCACGTCGGGATGCGCGTCGGTCCAGCCGCGCGAACGCGCTTCGGCCAGCTGTCCCTGAATAGCCGCGAGCCGCGCCCGCGCCGGGCCGGCAACGGCACCACCGCCCATACCGGCAACCGTCGCGGTGGTACCCGCCATCTGTCCGTTGACCGCCGCCAGGCTGCTCTGCGCCGCCGCCAGGTCGCCATTGACCTGCGCCAGCTG
This sequence comes from Sphingomonas tagetis, assembly GCF_024211275.1. Classification (GTDB taxonomy): domain Bacteria; phylum Pseudomonadota; class Alphaproteobacteria; order Sphingomonadales; family Sphingomonadaceae; genus Sphingomonas; species Sphingomonas tagetis. Next base: position 122,679 of record NZ_JAMLDX010000004.1, on the reverse strand, counting down.
GCTGCGTGCCGTCGCCAGCCGCTCCGAAAGCGTGCCGGTGCCGGGCAACGAGCCCAGATATTTCGCCTGGAAATCGGCCTTTTTCTGCTCGGCGATCTGCAGCGCCTTTTGGCGCTCGGCGAGCTGCTGGTCGAGGAAGGTCAGCGACTGGCTCGCCTCATCACGGCCCGACGCCAGATTGTCCTCGACGAAGATGTCGATCAGCTTCTGCACGATCGTGCGCGACAGCTTGCCGCTGTCGGCGGTCGCAGTGATCTCGAACAGATTGTCCTGCTGCGCAGTGACCTTGATCTTCTTCTGCAAGCCGGCGACGCGATCCGCCACGTCACGGTCGGTCGCGACCGTGTTGGCGAGCTCGGTGCCGCGCACCACCTTCTCCAGATTGACCGCGCTCGCCAGCGTCTGGCGGAACCGGTCGATATCCTTTTGCTGCTCCTGCTGCGTGACGATTCCCTCGCTCGGCAGCATCTGCCGCAGCTGGACGAACACGCGCGCGCGACTCTCATATTGATTCGGGATCTGCGACACGACCAGCCAGCCCGCGAGGCAAATGCCCCAGGCGACCGCCGCGACGATCCAGCGCTTCAGCCACACCGCATGGATCGCGGCACGAATTTCGGTCCAGAGGCCCCCCATCAGTCCCGGCCCCTCAGAACATGCTCTCGGGGATGATCAGCACGTCGCCCGGCTCCAGCCGCACGTTCGCGCTCGTATCCCCGTTCTTGAGCAGGTCGGAAAGTCGCACCTTGTATTCGCGCTGGCGTCCGGTCGCCTTGTCGAAGCGGATCAGCCGCGCGCGGTTGCCCGCCGCGAATTCGCTGAGGCCACCGACCGCGATCATCGCGTCGAGCAGCGTCATGTTGGCGCGATACGGGATCGACGCCGGCTTCTCGGTCGCGCCGATGATGCGGACCTGCTGGCTGTAGGTCCCGCTGAAATTCTCGACGATGACCGAGACGATCGGGTCCTTGATATATTCGCCGAGCGCGATCTTGAGGTCGTCGGCCAGCATCGCCGGGGTCTTGCCGACCGCGGGCATGTCGCTGATCAGCGGCGTGGTGATACGGCCGTCGGGGCGCACCTGCACCTTCGCCGACAGCTCGGGATTGCGCCACACGAAGATCTGGAGGCTGTCCAGCGGCCCGATGATATATTCCTCGCCCGGCCCCTCGCGGGTCGTGACGAAGGTGGTCGCCGGCAATTCGGGCCGGTCACCGCCGCCGCCGATGCAGCCGGACAGCGTCGCCGCCATCATCAGCGCGAGCCCGCACCCCTTGCCTGCCTGTCCGAAACGCATCAGCAAACCTCCTCATCCGCGCGGAACCATTGAAATTCGCGCAGGATTTGAGCTTGCTATGGGGCCGTAGAGGTAAAAATTGCGTTAGGGGTGCGCGGGTCCAGCGACCACTTCGCACGCCGGATCATGCCCCAGAAACGCCGCCGGACTGGCGCTCGCACCATAGGCCCCAGCCAGGAACACCGCGATGACGTCACCCGGTCCCGCGTCCGGTAGCGCCACGCGGTCGGCCAGCCGGTCGAGCGGCGTGCACAGCGGTCCGACCACCGAGACGGCGTCACCCGGCTCGGCATCCATCCGGCCGGCCACCGCGACCGGATAGTTGCGCCGCACCACCGTTCCGAAATTTCCCGACGCGGCCAGCTGATGGTTGAGGCCACCGTCGCAGACGAGGAACGTCTCCTCGCCCGACTGCTTCCGGTCGATCACGGTCGTCAGATAGACGCCGCACTCGCCGACGATCCAGCGCCCCAGCTCGATCGCGAATTTCGAGTCCGCGAGCCGCTCGGGCCGCGCGGCCAGCACTTCGCCCAACGCGGCGCCGACCGTGTCGACATCGACCGGCAAGTCGCCGGAAAAATAGGGAATGCCGAAACCGCCGCCGAGGTTCACGAGTGGCGGCGTGACGCCAATCTCATCCGCCAGCCGCGCCGCCAGCGCCACGGTCGCGGCCTGGGTCTCGACGATCGCCGGCGTGTCGAGCGACTGCGATCCGGCGAAGATATGAAAGCCGCGCCAGTCCGCGCCGGCGTCGATCAACCGCCGCACCAGCGCCGGCACGCGTGCCACATCGACGCCGAACGGCGAAGCGCGCCCGCCCATCTTCATTCCGGAGCCGCGCAGCTCGAAATCGGGGTTGACCCGCACCGCCAATCGCGGCGCGATGCCCAGCCGCGCACCGATCGTCAGCGCCCGTTCCGCCTCGCCCTCGGATTCGAGGTTGAGCGTCGCGCCCGCCACGATCGCCGCCTCCAATTCCGCATCGCGCTTTCCCGGCCCGGCAAAGCTGATATGCGCCGCGTCCTTGACCTTGAGCGCCTTGGCCAGCTCGCCGCCCGACGCCACGTCGAGTCCGCCGACCATCGGCGCCACCGCTTCCAGCATTGCCGGCAAGGGGTTGGCCTTGATCGCGAAATGGATTTCGCACAGCTCGGGCAGTGCCGCCCGCAGCCGCGCCACGCGCTCGGCGACGATGCCGACATCATAGACGAACAACGGCGAGCCGTGCTCGGCGACCCAGTCAGCCGCCGTCCGGCCGGCGATCGTCAGTTCGCGCTGGTCCGTAAAATATGGCGGTATCGGCCCCATTGGCTTCATGACGTCAACTCTGCCTTCAGACTGCTGCGGTCGAACTTACCGTTGGCGTTGCGCGGCAGCTCGTCACGCCATTCATAACGCGACGGCTGCATGAAGCTCGGCAGGTCGCGCCGCAACCGCTCGCGCAGCTGCGCCTCCGCCTCTTGCGATTCACCGCGCGCCACCGCCACCACCACGATTGCCTGTCCCAGCCGCGCATCCTTCACCCCGAACGCTGCCGCCTCACGCACCTCGCCACCGGCCAGCACCGCTTCCTCGACCTCGGTGGGGCTGATGCGGTTGCCCGCCGACTTGATCATCTCGTCATCGCGTCCGACGAAGCGCAGCAAGCCATCCGCACCCTTGACGACATTGTCGCCCGAGAACACCGCCATTCCGCCATAGCCGGAGAAATCCGGCGCCGGTTTGAACCGCTGCGCCGTTCGCTCGGGATCGTGCCAATAGCCCTGCGCCACCAGTGGCCCGGCATGGACCAGTTCGCCCGCTTCGCCCGGATCGGCGCGCGAGCCGTCCGGTCGCACCACCATGATCTCGGCAAAGGGGATCGCCCGCCCCATCGACTCGGGATTGGCATCGACCTGCGCCGGATCGAGATAGGTCGAGCGAAACGCCTCGGTCAGCCCGTACATCGGATAGAGATCGGCATTCGGGAACTTCGCCCGCAGCCCGCGCACCATCGGCACCGTCAACGCGCCGCCCGAATTCGTCAGCCGCCGCAACGTCGCCGCGGCCTCGTCGGGCCAGTCGGCGTCGAGCAACTGCACCCATAAGGGCGGCACCCCGGCGATCGTGGTGACGTCATGCCGGTCGACCGCCTTGATCACATCCCTGGCCGTCAGATAGTCGAGCGGGATCACGCGCCCGCCCCCTGCCCAGGTCGAGAACAGCTGGTTCTGCCCATAGTCGAAGCTCAACGGCAGGACGCCGAGCACGCGATCGGCCGGCGTGATCTTCAGATAATGCGCGACCGAAATCGCCCCCAGCCACATATTGGCGTGGCTGAGCATCACGCCCTTGGGCCGTCCCGTCGAACCTGAGGTGTAGAGGATCGCCGCGAGTTCGCCCGGATCGGCGCTCGATGGCGGCAGCGCGTCCACAGCCTCCGGCTCGTCCTCCAGCGCCAGCCGACAGCCGTCGGACACATCGCCGCTCTCCAGCGTCAACGCGCGCGCCTGCTGCGTCAGCAGCAGCGACGCGCCGCTGTCGGCCAGGATATGCGCCACCTGCGCGCGCTTGAGCACCGGATTGACCGGCACATGCACCAGCCCCGCCCGTACCGCCGCCAGCGGCATCAGGCAGGCGGTCCGCGTCTTGGGCAGCCAGCTCGCCACCCGTGCGCCCTTCGCGAAACCCTGCCGCGCCAGCCAGTGCGCCAACGCGCCGACCGCGCTTTCCAGTTCGGCATAGGTCCACGCGCCCGCGCGGTCCTCCAGAGCAACGTCTCCGGGCGTGCCCATCGCGGGCAGCGCGTCGATCGGGCGAGGGTTGGGATCGAGTTCCACCATCGGCATTCCTTACCTCGCATCCGTTAACGATAAAGTGCCAAAGCGAGTGTTAGCAGGTGCAGCACTTGGCAGCGTCGCCGTCACCCGGTAACGGGCGAAAAACACCAGGGGGAAGCAGGGTGCAGCCGGACGGATATCATGAAGTCGAAGAGACGGTGCGTGGTGTGCTGCGCGACGTGCTCGGTATCGACGCGGACCGCGCGGCGAAGTTCGACGAGGCGACGCCGCTGTTCGGCGCGCTGCCCGAACTCGATTCGATGGCCGTCGCGGGCGTGCTCACCGAACTCGAGGACCGCCTCGGCATCGTGATCGAGGATGACGAGGTCGATGGCGACATGCTCGAGACCTTCGGCGCGCTCACCGCCTTCGCCGCCTCGAAGGCGCTCACCTGACGGCCTTCACCCACTATGACTGGCCCGGCGGGCGCGAGGCGATGCTCCGCTTCGGCCCGGATGCCGGCCCCGTCGTGATCGCGGCGCTGCCCCTGTTCGAGGAAGCCAACCGCACCCGCGCCTTCACCGTCACGATCCTGCGCGCGCTGGCCGAGCGCGGCATCGCCGGTGCGCTGCCCGACCTGCCCAGTCAGGGCGAAAGCGTGCGGCCGACGCATGAAACGACCCTGCCCATCCTGCGCGAAGGCTTCGCCGCGGCGGCCGCAAGTCTCGGCCGCCCCGCCTTCAGCCTGACGATCCGCAGCGGCGCGCTGCTCGACGCTGCAGCCGCGCTCACCGGCCGCTACCACCTCTCGCCGATGACCGGCGCCGACCTGCGCCGCGAGCTCGTCCGCGCGCGCCAAGCCTCGGCCCGCGAATCCGGCCAGCCGTTCGATGCCGCATCGATCGACACCGCGGCCGACCCGGTCGAGCTGGCCGGCAATATGATCGCAACACAACTCCTGCGCGAGCTGACCGACGCTGTCCCGGTCGCGCTGGCAACCCGCACGGTCCGGCTCGAAACCGAGGCCAAGCCCGCCGACGCCAAGCTTTCTGGCAGCCCGCTCTGGCGCCGCGCCGAGCCGGATAATGACATCGACTTCGCCGCACGCGTCGCCGACGACATCGCCGCCTGGATCGAAACATGCGCCGGCTGATCCATTTCCAATGCGCTGGCGAGACCCTCGCCGCCACGCTCGACGACGCGCCCGGCACGACCGGCCTGCTCATCGTCTCGGGCGGGAACGAGATCCGCATCGGCGCGCATCGCGGCATGGCTGAACTCGCCGCGAACGTGGCGAAGATGAGCCATCCCGTGTTCCGCTACGATCGCCGCGGAATCGGCGATTCTACAGGTGAAAACAATGGCTTCGAATCGACATCTGAAGATATTTGTGAAGCTGCCGCCGCGTTTCGCCGCGAAGCGCCGCACCTTTGCCGAATCGTCGCGTTCGGCAATTGCGACGCCGCGAGCGCGCTGATCCTGTTCCACGCGGCCGCCGGGATCGACGCGCTGGTCCTCACCAACCCCTGGACGATCGAGCAGACCGACGACCTGCCCCCGGCCGCCGCGATCCGCTCTCGCTATATCGAAAAGCTCAAGGACCCGCGCGAACTGCTCCGCCTCGTCACCGGCGGCGTCAATCTGCGCAAGCTCGCCAGCGGGCTGATCAAGGCATCCGCCAAGCCGTCGCAGCCGCCCGCAGGCTTGCCCGCGCGGATGGCGGCCGCCCTCGCCGCCAGCACCACGCCGGTCACTATCCTGCTCGCCGGCCGCGACAACACCGCCATCGCGTTTGCCGATCATTGGCAGAGCGACGCCTTCGCGGCGTGCCGTGCCCGCGTCACGCCCCATAGCTGCGACACCGACAGCCACAGCTTCGCGCGGCCGCAGGACAAGGCGTGGCTAACCGGGCAAGTCCTCGCCGCGCTCGCCTGACCGCGGCTTCACCGCGCCACTCGCCCACAATGCCCACCAGATGATCGCAGGCTGAAGCAACAGCCGCGGCACATGATACCAGGCCGACAGCCCGGTCCCGCCGCCCAGATCGATCATCGCGTGCTTCACATTCGCCGGAAACACGCACAGCGCATAGACTGCGAACGCCCAGCCCGCCGCGACGCGCCACCGCTGCGACAACAACCCCGCCGCGCCGATCAGTTCGCACAGCCCGGTCACGATCACCACCTCGCGCGCCATCGGCACCCAGTCGGGCGTGATCCGCACCATCGAGTCGGTGAAGATGAGATGCCCCGCGCCCGCCAGCGCATAGAAGCCCGCGAGCGTCAGCCGCCCGATCCGCCGCGCCCGGCTCTCGGGCGGCTCGGCTATTGCCAATTGCCCAGCAGCATGAACGGCGCCCAGTAGAAGGGATGCGCGTAACCGGTGACCGCCGGTCCGGTCGCGGCGCCCTGTGGCGCGCGCGGCGTCCCGCGGTCGTCGCCCGCCTTGCCCTGCGCGGCCATCAGCGCGATCTGCGCCCGGCGCAGCGCCTCGGCCTTGCTCACCCCGCCCTGCGCGTGAATCGCATAGAAGCGCTGCATCAGCACCGCGGTCGATTCGTCGGCCACCGACCACAACGACGCCAGCACCGCCGACGCGCCTGCCTTCTGCGCCAGCTCGGCCAGACTCGACTCCACCTCCGCGCCATTCTGATCGATCTGCGGCACCCCGGTCTGACATGCCGACAGCGCCAGCAGATCGACATCGATCGCCGTGAACCGCCCATCCTTGATGAACTCGCTCAGCGGCAGCGTCTTGCCGTCGCCGAGCAGCAGGAACGACTTGTCGGCGCTCACCGGATCGAGCGCGAAATGGCTGGCGATATGGATCACGCGAGAGCCGCCCGCCATCGCGCTGCCCAGCGCCGCGCGGTCGAACGCCGCGTCGAGCTTCATGACTCCGGGCAGCACGCCGGTCGCGCCCGCCTTGACGATGCCGCTCAATTCCGCGGGCACGGCGGGCAGCGGCGACAGGCCGTTCCCGCCCTGGCTCGCGCCCAGCGCCGCGACGCGCCAGGATGCGCCGTCCGCCGGCCCGGTCTGCACCTCGTCGATCGAGCGGAACGCACTGAACGCATAGCGTGACGCCAGCCAGTCCTTGCCGTCATGCAGCGCGGCGAACGGCAGATAGCGCAGCGCATCGTCGAGCGAGAGCATCACCTGCTTCACGCCTGCCGCACGCAGCGCCTTGTCGACCGGCTCGAACGCTTCCTTGTAGAGCTTGGCGGCCGGGTCGGTGATGAACACCGCCTTGTCGCTGATCGCCTGGCGATAGGCGCCGACATCCTTGCGCAACGCCGTGATATCGACCGGCACCACGATCGAGCGCTGATAGTTGGCGGTCGTCAGCAGCCAGTGGATGCGGTCGGGCAGCACCACTGCGTGCAGCGCCGCGACATCCTTGCCCAGCCGGCGCACGGTGGTGATCAGCCGGGGCTGGATCGATGCGACGCGCGTCGCCTTTGCCTCCAGATCGGGCGCCTGCTTCGCGTCCAGCCCCGCCACCATGTCGCCGAGCGACGACAGCTCGCCGCGAAACGCCGATTGCGCCGCCCCCAGCGCCGTGGTCGCCGCCTCAAGCTCCTTCTGCTGCTCGGCGCTAAGTTCGCCCTTGGCCTGCAACGCGATCAGCCGGTCGCGCGCGGCCCCGGCCTGATGCAGCGCCGCAGTCGCGGTATCGAACGCGGCCAGGCTCGCGGTCTGCTGCGCGTCCAGCGGCATCCGCTCGAACGCGTCGCCCTGCTTCCCGCGGGTGTAGTTATAGGTCTCGAAGTCCTTGAGCATCGCCAGCACATGCTCGGCCTCGCCGAACCGGCCCATCTCCATGAAGATGTCGGCGAGGTAACGGTAGCGGTCCTGATGGACCTTGACGAAACATTCGCGGATCGACGGATCGAGGTCGGAAATACGCTTGCGCGCGTCCTGTAGCTTGTTGACCGCCACCTTGGCGAAGAACAAGGCCGCCTCGGGCCGCCCCCCGCCCTTCGCCTCCATCGCCGCCGACGACCACAGGCACGATCCCTCGATCAGTGCGAAATAATTGTCCTGGCTGCCGAACCGCGCGCGCAGCCCGGCTTCCTTGACCGCGAGCGAGCGCACCTTGGTCGCGAGATATTCGTCCATCCGCCCGAACAGCAGCTGATGCTCCTCGAGCGCGCGGAATCCCTCGAACACTGCGAATTCAGAACCTTGCGCGACCGCGGCATCCAGTTCTTTGGTCAACACCGCCGCGCGGACCTCATAGCCCGGCTCGGGCGCGGCATCGGGCGTTTCCACGCCGATCGGGAGCGGCACGAAATCCTTCTGCGACGCCAGGCAAGCGATCGTCGCGCTCTTGCCGCACGCTTCGGTCCACTTTGCCGCGTCCTCACCGCCGCGCCGCACCGCCTCGCCCAGCCAGTAGCGCGCCTGCTTGACGTCGGGCTTCATCCCCCAGCCGAGCGCGGCCGCGCGCACCATCGCCTCGGCCCCGCCCGCATAGCCGGGCGCGGCGGCGTGGCGGAACCAGCGCAGCGCCATCGCCGGATCCCTGGCCACGCCCACCCCATGCAGATATGCCTCGCCCAACGCCACGCGCGCGCTGTGATCGCCGCAATGCACGGCATAGCGCAGCAGCCGCAGCCCCTCCGCGGGATTTGCCTTTGTCCCGTTGCCCGCCAGATACATGCGCGCGAGCCGCACCTGAAACGCGTAACTCGACGGCGCGGCGCGCTGCATCCACTCGAACGCCTGCACCGGGTCGGGCGCAGGCGCGCCGGCGCGCTCGGCGTCGGTGAAGGACATCTCACCCGAATAATAGATTGCAAGGTTGAACGCGGCGTAGGTCTGGCCCTGACGGTACGCGTCTTCCCATGCGCGCAATGCCTTCAGCGCGCTCTTCTCGACCCCATATCCGTTCATGTAGAGATAGCCGATCGCGCGCAGCGCATCGCCCGACCCCAGTTCCGCGCCCTTTTCGAACCAGGTCTTCGCGATGGTGGCGTCACCCTTGCCGTCGTCCAGCACCATCCAGGCGTAACGCGAGGCCGCCTCCGTCACCCCGAGCTCGGCCAGCGCCTTGAGGAGGGGCGCCTGGCTCGGCGAGCGATCGAAGGCGAAGGCATAGGGCTGATCGACGTTGCGCAGGAACTCGGCCTTCCGCTCGGCGGGCAGCGCCTTGAAGATATCGGTCTGCGAATAGCGCACGACTTCGCGCAGCGCCGCTTCCTGCAAGCGCAGGTCGAGCATCAGTCGGATCTGGAACTCCCACGCCGCGACCGGATCGGTGGCGGCTGCGGTATATCGCATCGCCAGCGCGAATTGCTGCCTGGCGAGCTTGCCCTCCTGCAACGCCTTGGCGACCGCGACCAGCAATTTGGGATCGCGCGTCGCGGCGATCTTCGCGCGCCATGCCGCGCTGTCGATCTTCAACCCGGCCTTGTCGATCATCGGCCCGGGATGTGCCAGCGCGGCCAGCGCCCAGCCTTCGCCCAGCGCTGCGCGCTTCTCGATCAGCGACAGCGCATAGGCCTTGTCCGCTTCGCCGGGATCGTCACGCAGCACGACCTCCGCCAGCTTCGCCGCGATATCCGCGACATCGGCCGCCAGCGCCTTCTCATAATAACGCCGCGCCGCCTTGAGATCGAGCGGCACCTCCTGTCCGCGCGCAAAGGCGTCGGCGGCGATCGCCGCATTGGTGGCGTCGGCATCCTCGGCGAGTTTGTGAAACCAGCGCACGGCCGCCGGATTGTCGCTCGGCTGGCCCGTGAACTCGCTCGAGCTCAGCGCTCGCGCCAGCAGCCGCATGCCCTGCGCATCGCCGCCTTCGGCCGCCTTGCGATACCAGTCGCGCCCGGCGGCTTCGTCGGTCGGCATGCCGTCGCCCATCGTCGCCATCTTGCCCAGTTCGACCATCGAGTCGGTCTCGCCGGCCTCGGCGGCCTTACGATACCAGGCAATCGCCATCTGCAGATCGCGCGCCACGCCGATCCCGTGGCGGTAGTGATAAGCGAGCAGCCGCATCCCGCTGCTCTCGCCACGATCCGCCGCGACCGAGAGCAGGCGCAGCGCCTCCGGCACGTCCTTGGAGCCGCCTTCGCCGTCGCGAAGCATCGCCGCGAGATTGCTCGCGGCCCAGCCCGATCCCAGCTCGACCGCCCGCGCGTAGAGCCGGCGCGCCTCGACCGCGTCCTTGGCACCGCCCTCACCATTCTGAGTCATGTAAGCCAGCGACGCGAACGAGTCGGGATCGCCGACCTTCATGCCGCGCGCATACCAGGCCCGCGCCTGCGCGAAGTCGCGCGGGACGCCCGCCCTGCCGAAGCGATAGATGTCGCCAAGATCGCTGGCACTGCCGGAAACCCCGAGCGCAAAAGCGCGCGCGGTGAAGGCGATCGCCTTCGCACTGTCCACCGGCGTGCCGATGCCGTTCAGATAATAGTTGCCGAGCTTGGCGACGATCCACGCATAATCGCTCTTCTCGCCCATCAGGGCATAGGCCAGCCCGCGTTTCTCGTCCTTGGGCACGCCCTCGCCCTGCGCATAGATCGCCGCGAGCGTGTTCGCGGCCTGAAGGCTGCCCCCCGCGACGGCGCGTTCGAGCAGCGGCAGCGCCTTGGCAGTATCCGCGTCACGCGAATAGGCACGGCCGAGATTGGCGAGCGTGTCGGCATCATCCGGGTTGGCCGCCAGCGCGCGCTCGCACCGTTCGATCGCCCGCTCGGCAATGATGTCGTCGAATTCCTTGCCGGTCGGGTCGCGCGGCGTCGGCAGCTGCGCCTCGGCGGCGCACGCCTTGCGCGACTCGGCGTCCTTTGCCGCCGCCTGGACCGGGGCCAGCGCCGCGATCGAGACCGTCGCCAGAAATAGAAGATTGCGTGCCATATGCCGTCCCGTCGGCGCGAGTATCTCCCAGCGCGCAAGCCGCTGGCAAGCTTGCATTTCAGTCAAATGGAGTTGCCAGAGGGCCTGTAAGCCGGGTTCTGTCCACGCCCGCCCTTTCCCTTGCGGGAGGTGCGCGCGATGGGCGGCCATTCCTCTAGGCCGACAGTTGCCTGCCGGCTCAAGCAATCAACCCGGACCGCGGGGCGGAACTCCCCATGCGCGGTCCCTATTCGATCTTGCTCCCGGTGGGGTTTGCCGTGCCGCTTCCGTTGCCGGTCGCGCGGTGCGCTCTTGCCGCACCCTTTCACCCTTGCCCTCAGTCCGAAGACCAGCGGGCGGTCTGCTCTCTGTGGCACTTTCCCTGACCCCGGCAAGCCGGAGCCGCCGGGCGTTACCCGGCACCGTGTTCCCGTGGAGCCCGGACTTTCCTCGGTATGCCGAAGCATAACGCGGCCGCCCGGCCCTCTGGCGCTATCGCTATAGTCCGGCTTTCAGCCGAACGGAAGCGGCACCAGAGCCCAGCGCAGCGTCACAAACTCAGTCATCCCCCTGCGGCTTTGGGAGCAGCAGCGCCAGCAACAGCATCCGGCATTCAGCATCGATCGTGCCGTCGATCAGCTCGGGCCGGAAGCGGCGCTGGAAGGCCACGGTCGCGGCGAGTCCGTCAGTCACCTCATAGCCGAACCGCTCGAGCGCCAGCAGGAACCCCGCATCGCTCCAGCCCGGGTCCATCAGTCCCTTGGTCGGCCGCGGCAGCGCCAGCCGCAGCCGCGCGAGCAATCCCCATGGAAACAGCTCGCCCGGATCCTGCTTGCGCGCCGGCGCGATGTCCGAATGGCCGACGACATTGCCGCGCGTGATGCCGTAACGCTGCTTGATGTCGGCAGTCAGCCGCACCACCGAGTCCATCTGCTCGTCGGGAAAGGGCCGATAGCCGAACTCGTGCCCGGGATTGACGATCTCGATCCCGACCGAGGCCGAATTGACGTCGGTCACGCCGCGCCAATGCGACTTGCCGGCGTGCCAGGCGCGCTTGGCCTCATCGACCAGCCGGACGATTTGCCCGTCCTCGGCCACGAGATAGTGGCTCGACACCCCGAATTTCGGGTCGCGCAACCGCTCGATCGCCTCCTCGGCGGTCTTCATGCCGGTATAGTGCAGCACGATGATGCTCACCGGCAGCTTGCGCTCGTCGAAATTGGGCGACGGCGCGTCGATCCAGTTGAGTTCGGCCCGATCTGGTCTGGAGGCGTCCTGCATCATCGCAGCAAGGTCTGCTTCCGCCCGCGCCGAAAGGCAAGCCGTCGCGCGGTCAGCGCACCGAAACCCGCGCCGGCGCCGGCTGCCCGCCATCCGCCTGATAAAAGCCGCGGAAGCGCTCGCTCGGCCGGAACGCGTCGGTCTGGCCGATCACCGTCTCGCCCGCGCCAAGTACCAGCAGCCCGCCCTCGCGCGTCGCGCTGCGCAGCGTATCGAACACCGAGCGGCGCACCGCGCTCGCGAAATAGAGCAGGACGTTGCGGCACAGCACGATGTCGAACTTGCCGATCGGCGCCGGATCGCGGGTGAGGTTGTGGCAGCGGAACTGCACGCGCCGGGCCAGCTCGGGCCGCACCACCCATTCGCCGTCGATGCTGTCGAACCACGTCACCATGCGTCGCACCGGCAGCCCGCGCTGGATCTCGAATTGCGAATATCGCCCGGCCCGTGCCCGCGCCAGCGCCGACGGGCAGACATCGGTCGCGACGATCTCGGGCATCGCGAAGCCGCGCGACACCGCCAGTTCCTCGAACAGCATCGCCAGCGAATAGGGCTCCTGACCGACCGAGCAGCCCGCCGACCAGATGCGCAGCCGGCGTCCCGGCGTTTCCGCCTGCAACGCCCGTGCGGCCTCGACCACCGTCTCGATCACCCCGGCGTCGCGGAAGAACGACGTCTCCTGGTTGAGCAGCGCATTGACCACCGCGTCGGCCAGCGGTCCATTGCGCTCGCCCGCCAGCCGTCCGACCAGCTGGTCCAGCGTCTCCAGCCCGTGATCGCGCAGCACCGGCTTCAGCGCGGTTTCGACGCGCCACGCCCGGTTCGCCGCAATCTGCTGCCCCGTGCGCTGCTCGAGCAATGCGCCGATGACGTTGGTGGCGCCCGCTGAAGCGAAGGTCGGCGGTCCCGGCGGCATCATGCCGGCCTCCGCCCGCTGGCGATCATTTGCCCGATCTCGCCCGGCGGGAGCACCGCGGCGGCGCGCTCGGCGATCGCACCCGGCATGCCCCACACGACCGAGCTCGCCTTGTCCTGCACGATCAGGCTGCCGCCGGCTTCGACCAGCTGCGCCGCACCGCCGGCGCCGTCGCGGCCCATGCCGGACAGGATCACGCCCAGTCCGCGCGCGCCATAGATCGACGCGACCGATTCGAGCATCGGATCGACCGAGGGCGTACAGCCGCTCGCCACGGCCTCGTGGCTCAGCCGGATCGCGACCCAGTCGGACGTCCGCACACAGCGGACATGCGCGTGCCCCGGTGCGACATACATTCGCCCGGGGCGGATTCGCATATGATCCTCGGCGACCTCGCACGGCCGTCCGGCCAGCACCGCCAGCTGCATCGCGAAATAGCCCATGAATGATGCCGGCAGATGCTGAGTCACCAGGATCGGCGGCTGGAAGTCGGCGGGTATCGCGCGCAGCATCTGGCTGAGCGCATGGATGCCGCCGGTCGAGGCGCCCACGGCGACGATGTCGAACTCGCCAGCGATGCCGGCATCGGCCTTCGCGGGCTGTTCGGGCTCGCTCGTCGCATCGAACAGCCGCCGGATACGGTCTTCGAGGACCACCGCGAACCGCCCCGCAAAGCTCCCCACGCCCGGCTTGACCAGCGTGTCGGCGGCCCCGAGCGCGAGCGCCTGCACTGCGGCCGCCGCGCCGTCATCCGCCGCCGACGAAACCACCAGCACCTTCGCGCCCTGCCCCGCCGCAAGCAGGTCGGGCAAGGCGGTCAGGCCGTGCACGCCCGGCATTTCCAGATCGAGCAGGATCACATCGACGCGGTCGTGCGACAGATAGCCCAGCGCCCCGCGCACATCGCTCACCGACGCCACCACGCGGAAGCCCGCCATCGCGTCGATCATTCGCCCGATCACCGCCCGCGCGACGACCGAGTCGTCGACGATCAGAACGCGAATGCCGCCAGCGTCGCGAACCGGAAGACCGGCCGCGGCAGTTCCGTGCATCATTGCCAGGCGCCTTTCAGGCGACGCCGACGATCTGGAGCTTGCTTTGCAATGTCTCGCGGTCGAACGGCTTCATCACATATTCGTCGGCGCCCGCCTCGATCGCGGCGCGGATATAGGCCATGCCGTTCTCGGTCGTGCAGAACACCACCTTCGGCTTTTCGGAAATGCCGCTCTCCTTGAGCGCACGCAGGAAATCCATCCCGCTCATCACCGGCATGTTCCAGTCGAGCAGCACCACGTCGGGCGAATCCGTCAGACATGCGTCGAGCGCCTCGCGTCCATCCCCCGCCTCGCGAACGGTGAAGTTGAGCGTTTCCAGAATGTGGCGGGCCACTTTGCGGATTACCTTGGAATCATCGACGACGAGGCAGGTCTTCATGAGGGCTCCGTTCCCGCATTTTGGCGCGATTATCAGCGGTTATGGCAAGAAGGTGTAAGCACCGCGTTAATTGCGGTCAGGCGACGTGCGCGAGATTGGCGCTATTTTGTCCGGGCACCAGCGCGGTCAGGTCGATCACCAGAATCGGCTCGCCATCGCGCTGGACCAGCCCGCGCCCCGCTGCGCGCCACGCGCCAGTCAGCGCGATGCCCTGCGCCATCGGCTGAAGCTCGAACGGCGCGACATCGTCGAGCGTATCGACCAGCAGTGCGTAATGATGCCCATCGACGCGCGTGATTACGGCACGCCCGGGTTCGCGACCATTGCGGTCCATCCCCAGCGCCGCGATCGTGTCGATCACCGTCACCACACGGCTGCGCAGCGCAGCCAGCCCGCGGATATGACCGGTCGCGCGCGGAACCTCGATGATCGTGCCGATATCGACGACCGATTCGACCTGTTCGGCTTCGATCGCCACCGTGCGTCCCGCGACATGCGCGATCAGGAAAAGCTGTTCCACCGTCACCCCTTTCGCGCCGCGCTGGCGATCGCGCTGAGCAGCCCGTCCCGGTCATAGCGATAGACGCTGCCGTCCACCGCCTCGCCGCGCCGGCTGCGCAGTCGCACCACTGGCGCCGCCACATCGCTCATCGCGCCATGCTCATCGTTCGTCAGCACCACGTCGGCGCGCTCGCCGGGCGCGAGCGTGTCGGTCACCCGATAGCCAGCCGCTTCGAGGATCGGCTTGACGAAGCCGCGCATCCATTCCTGCTCGCCGCCCGACAGCAGGCAGACCGGCCCGCCGTCCGGCTCGGCGCCACCCGCGACATGTGCCGCGAACAGCCAGTGCGGATCGAGCAGTTCGACCGGCTCGCCATCCACCAGCGCGACCGCGGCGACCGGGCCGGGCGTGTCGGCATGAACCAGTTCCAGCGGCAGGGTGACGATGTCAGCCGCGTCGGCAATGGCATAGGCGATCTCGGCCTCGCCATCCTTCAGCCGCAGCACCGATCCGGTGCCGCTCTCCGCGAACTCGGCGCGCGCGACCAGCGGCACGATACGTCCGTCGATCGTCAGCCGCAGCCGCCCGGCGGCAAACCGAACCGCATTCGCATCGACTTGCTCGATCCGGTCGAGCAGCGCGAGCGGCACCGCGCGGCGCACGCCATCGAGGTCGATGAAGACCAGCGCGCTGATCCCGCTTTCCACCTCCGCCGTTTCTTCGATCTCTTCCGCGATCAACTCGCGCGTGAAGTGCAACCCCGCGTCGCGCGCGATCCCCGCACAATCGAGCAGCAGCATCGGGCAACCGCTGTCGGGCAAAGTCTGCCCGGCATAGAGCCCGGTCGCCATCACCGCAGGCGCGGCCGGCTTGATCACCAGCTCCTCATTGTCGAGCACATCCTCGACACGCAGCGCATAGCTGCCCTCGCCGACATTGACGATCGCCAGCATCGTCTCGCCGAACGAGATCGAATCCATTCCGAGCTGACGGGTCAGCGTCACCAGCGGCAGGCGCCGGTCGCGCACGGTCGCCACTTCGGCGGTGCCGAGATGGTCGATGCGGATCGATTCGTTGCGCTCACTCACGATTTCCTCGATCGCCTGACGCGGCACCGCGAAGCGCTGACCGCCCGCCGCGACGACGATCGTCGGGATGATCGACAGTGTCAGCGGCACATGGATCTGAAGGCGCAGGCCGCGGCCCGGCACGCTGTCCAGCTCCACGCGCCCGCCGATCTGCTCGATCGCCGCACGGACCACGTCCATGCCGACACCGCGCCCGGAAACCTCGCTGACCTCGTCCTTGCTCGACAGGCCCGGCTCGAACACCAGTGCCAGCTTCTGCCGCTCGCTCAGGGCGCGCAACGCCCGCTCGTCGCGGCCGGCATCAACCAGCTTGCGCACCAGCCGCTCGGTATCGATGCCGCGCCCGTCATCGGCGATCTCGACGATGATCTGGTTGCCCGATTGCCGCGCCGACACGGTCAACCGGCCATTTTCGCGCTTGCCCGCCGCGCGCCGTTCGGCGGCAGGCTCGATACCGTGATCGATCGAATTGCGCACGATATGTACCAACGGATCGCGCAGCACCTCGATCATCTCGCGGTCCAGCTCGACCTCGGCGCCATCGACCTGCAACGTCACCGACTTGCCCAGCCCCGCCGCGGTATCCCGCACCATCCGCGGCAACGCCGAGAACAGTGCGTCGATCTTCTGCATCCGCGTCCGCGTCACCGTGTCGCGCAGATCGGCGACCGTGGCCGACATCCGCTCGAGCGCCGCCTCGATCTGCGGATCGACATCCGCGCCGCGCAGCCGCCGCGACAGCTCGTTGCGCGCGAGCACCATGTCGGACATACCGCTCATCATCCGGTCGAGCAGGTCGACATTGAGCCGCACGCTGCGCGCCGGCGCGCGCTGCACCAGCGCCGCGTTGATCTGCGCGACCTCGTCCGATCCCTCTTCCAGCGCCGCGACCAGCAGGTCCTCGCCGCTGTCGTCGAGCGGGCTGCCGGCGTCGATCGCCTCGACGATCTCACCGATCCGGTCGACGATCGCCAGCACCGCATTGACCAGCGCACGATCGGGCGCGCGTTCGCCCGATCGCACCGCCGCCAGCACATCCTCGGCGGCATGGCTCAACCGTGCCAGCCGCGGCAGGTCGAGAAAGCCGCAGCTTCCCTTCACCGTGTGGACGAAGCGAAAGATCGCATCGAGCCGAGCGCGGTCACCGGGATTGGCTTCCCAGGCGACGATCTCGCCCGACAGCGCGTCCAGCGTCTCGCGCGTTTCCGCGATGAACTCTTGCAGCAGATCGTCCAACTTCGCCCTCAACGCGTACGCTTACCCGTCTTGGAGGCCCACGCGTTAAAACCCGGTTAGCCAGATGTCAGATTTCGACCGCTTCCAAATGCGAAGAAGTTTCGCTAGAGACCGCTTCGCAATGACCTACGAACCCGCCTTCACCTATCTGCGCGTCGGTACGCGCTAACCCGCGGGTCGCTGCACCCGTTCGGGGTGCAGTCTCAACTGTCCTAATCGACAATTCGGCCCGGCACCCCTGAACCAACCACAGGAGTGTCCAATGTCATTTTCCATCCACCCGACGCACAATGCGCCGCTCAAGCTGTGGGACAGCGCCGGCCCGTTCGAGGCGGGTGCGATGCAACAGCTGCGCAACGTCGCGTCGCTTCCGTTCATCCATCACCATGTCGCCGGGATGCCCGATGTTCATTGGGGCATGGGCGCGACGGTCGGCTCGGTGATCGCGACCAAACAGGCGATCGTGCCGGCCGCTGTCGGTGTGGATATCGGCTGCGGGATGATGGCGGTGCGCACCTCGCTCACCGCGAACCAGCTGCCCGACAGCCTCGCCGCGATCCGTGCCGATATCGAGCGCGCCGTGCCGAAGGGCATGGAGTCGAGCCAGACTGCCAACCACGTCAAGGGCGGGTGGGCGATCACGCCGAACTCCGTGTCACGGGCCTGGTACGACAAGTTCGAGGCGCGGTGGCGCGCGATCCTCGCCAAGCATCCCAAGGTCGATGGGAAAACCAGCGACCAGTTGGGATCGATGGGCGGCGGAAACCACTTCATCGAGGTCTGCCTCGATGAGGAGGACCGGGTGTGGGTGATGCTCCACTCCGGCTCGCGCGGCACGGGCAACCGGATCGGCGTCTATTTCATCGAGGCCGCCAAACAGGCGATCGCGAAGGAGCAGCTCGATTTTCACCTGGCCGACAAGGATCTGGCGTTCCTGACCGAAGGGTCGCAGCTCTTCGATGATTATATCGACGCGATGCACTTCGCGCAGGACTACGCCATGTCCAACCGCGAGCTGATGATGATCCGCGTTCTCGAGGCGCTGCGGAAGCACGTCCCCGGCTTCAAGACCGACAAGGCGGCGATCAACTGCCACCATAATTACGCGACCCGGGAGGTTCATTTCGGCGAGCGTGTATGGGTCACCCGCAAGGGCGCGGTGAGCGCGCGGGCCGGCGAGCTCGGGATCATCCCGGGATCGATGGGCACGGGCAGCTTCATCGTCGAGGGGCTGGGGAACGAGGAGTCGTTCTGCAGCTGCTCGCACGGTGCGGGCCGCGTGATGTCGCGCGGACAGGCCAAGAAGCTGATCACGCTCGATCAGCACAAGGCCGCGATGCAGGGCATCGAGGCGCGGGTGGACGAAGGGGTGCTGGACGAAAGCCCGGCCGCCTACAAGGACATCGGCGCGGTGATGGATGCCCAGCAGGACCTCGTCCGCATCCGCCACCGGCTGCGGCAGGTGGTCAATGTGAAGGGGTAAGGGGTTCCGGCTCGCGTTTCGGCGCGGGCCGGGATTTCAGCGCTTCTTTCCCTGATGCCGGATATTCGCCGGCCGGCCGCGATGCTTGATCGCCCGTTTGGGCGGCCCACCGCGCCGCCGATCTTCACCCGACCCGCTGCCCTTGCCGTCGGGCAGCTCGAACCGCAGCGCGCCTGACACCGGGTTCGCTTCGACCAGCTTCAGCTTCAGCCGCTGCCCCAGCGAGAACGCCTCGCCGGTCTCCTCGCCGACCAGTTGCTGCGCCGCCTCGTCATAGCGGAAATATTCGCGGCCGAGATCGCGCGCCGGGACCAGCCCGTCACCGCCCACCCCGTCCACCGTCGCGAAGAAGCCGAAGCTCTGCACCCCGGTGATCCGCGCCTCCATCACCTCGCCGACATGCGCCGACAGATAGGCGGCGACATAGCGGTCGATCGTCTCGCGCTCGGCCTCCATCGCGCGCCGCTCGAGCTGGCTGATGACCTCACCGGTCTTCGCCATCTCGGCATCGGCCGGCAGTTCGCCGCCCGGCCCCAGCTTGTCAGCCTCGACCAGCGCGCGATGCACGACCAGATCGGCATATCGCCGGATCGGCGACGTAAAGTGCGCATAGGACCCCAGCGACAGCCCGAAATGCCCTGCATTCTGCGGGCCGTAATAAGCCTGGGTCTGCGTGCGCAGGACCTGGGTCATGACCTCCTCGCGGAATTCGGCCTCCTTCACGCGCGCGATCACGTGGTTGAAGGTCGCGGGCTTGATCACCTGTCCCAGCGCGAACTCGACCTCGAGCGTCTTGAGATAGTCCTTGAGCGCGGCCAGCTTCTCGCGGCTCGGCGGCTCGTGCACGCGGTACATCACCGGCGCCTTGCGGCCTTCCAGCGCCTTTGCCGCCGCGACGTTCGCCGCGATCATATAATCCTCGATCAGCTTGTGCGCATCCAATCGCTCGCGCGGCGCGACCGACAGGATGCGCCCCTTCTCGTCGAGCACGATCCGCCGCTCGGGCAGGTCGAGGTCGAGCGGCTCGCGCCTCTCGCGCGCCTTGTACAGCGCGCGCCAGCATGCCCAGAGCGGCCGCAGCGTGCTCTCGACCAGCGCCGGATCGACGCCGGCCAGTTCCTCGGCCGGCATCGCGCAGGGCGATGAGGCGACGTCCGCCTTCTCGCCCGCCGCGTCGATCGCCGCCTGTGCATCCTCATAAGCGATGTTGGCGGCCAGCCGCACCACCGCCCGGCTGAACCGCCACGACTTCAATTCGCCCTTGGCCGAAATCTGCAAATGGCAAGCCAGCGCCGCGCGATCCACGCCCTCCTTCAGCGAACACACGTCCGCCGACAGCACCTCCGGCAGCATCGGCACCACCCGATCGGGGAAGTACACGCTGTTCCCCCGCTTGCGCGCCTCGCGGTCGAGCAGTGACCCCGGGCGCACATAGAAGCTGACGTCGGCAATCGCGACGATCGCCTTCCACCCGCCTTCGTTCTTGGGGTCGTCGTCCGGCGCCGCCCATACCGCATCGTCATGATCGCGCGCATCGACCGGGTCGATCGCGACGATCGGGATGTCACGCAGGTCTTCGCGGCCGCCTCCTGTTGGCGTCAAGCCAACAGACTTGACGGGACCAAGGTCCTGCTTGGCGACCCGCTCCGCCTCGCCCAGCAATTCCTCCGAAAACACGTTCGGAATGCCATGCTTGTGGATCGCGATCAGCGAGAAGCTGCGCGGCGCGAACGGATCACCCAGAATCTCGGTGACCTTCGCGAAGATGCGCGGCCCCTTGCCGCTCTTCTCGGCGAGCACCAGATCGCCCGGCTCCGCGCCATTGCGCTCGGAAATGACGGCGACCGTGTCGCGCGATTTCTTCTCGACGCCGTGGAGGTAGAGCCGTCCGCCCTCTTCCTTGACCACGCCGAGCATCGCTTCCTCGCCCTTGGCGAGCTTCTTCATGGAATGCGCGATCCAGCCCTTCCCGGCCTCCTCGGTCCGCGCCAATATCCGGTCGCCGATCGCCAGCGCCCCAGCGCCACGCCGCTCACGCACGCGCAGCCGCGGTACCGGCACACCCTCAGCCTCCCAGCGCTCGGGCACGGCCCATACGGTGTCGCCATCGCTGTCGGTCACGCGCAGCACGGTCACCTTGGGGAGCCCGCCCATTTTGTGAAATGCTCGCCCCGGCGCGCTGTCGATGAGGCCCTCGTCGGCCATGTCGCGCAGCAGCGCCTTGAGCGTGATCTTCTCCTGCCCCGAAAGCCCGAAGGCACGTGCGATCTCCCGCTTGCCGGCGGGCGTGTCCGAAGAGGTGATGAAATCGATGATCTGTTGCCGCGTCGGCAGGCCGGGCGCGGGCTTCTTCGCTTTGTTCTGTTTTGTCATTGGCCGCCAATATAGGCGGCGCGGCGAATAACGCCAACGCGGGAGCGGCTGGCGATCCGCCGCTCCCTCGCCGGTCAGCTCAGGATGCGGATGATGCTCTCGATCAGCCGCGTCGTGCGGTCGACGGCATAGACGTTGCCGTCGCGATATACATAATAGTTGCCCGGATCATAGGCGTAGCGCGACCGGTAGTAATCGGGCAGCGACCCGTAGCGCGTCCAGCTGCCATAGCCTGACGGCACGTAATAGCCGCGCGACCAGCCATATTTCTTGGCCTGACCCGGCGGCATGCAGCCATTGCCCTTGCGGGCGAGACCGGGCGGGCAACCCTTGCCGATCTTCGCGGCATGGACTTTGCCATGCCCCTTGCCCTTGCCGTTGTCGGCCATCGCTGGCGTCACCGCCATCGCCGCGGCAACCGCCGCCAATGCGATCATCTTCATGGTGCGTCTCCTGTTCGAGGATATGCGCCATCAACCCGGGGCAGGACACCGGAGTTCCTTGCCATTTTCGCGCCTTGGCCAGCTCGGATCGGCGCAAGCCACGGACCTATTCGCAATCTCAAGCGCTTAGTCCCCGTCACTTACGGCAATCAGGAGAAATCGAGTGAGCGTCGAAGGCAAGATCAAGGAAGCCGCCGGCTTCGTGAAGGAAGAACTCAACGAGCACGGCAAGTCGCCCGAGAGCCAGGAACGCGCCCAGGAAGGCCGCGATCTGCGCAACGAAGGCCGGATCGAGGACGGCAAGGCGCCGAAGACGGCCGAACCCGGCACCGAAGACCCCGAATAACCCTGCACTGCCCCCGCTTCGGCGGGGGCAGCTATGTTCGCTCAATAGGCGCGCGCGACCAGGATCCGCTCGACCGCCGGCTCCCCGCTGAAGATGCAGGCGCCATCGACCGGCGCAGCACCCAGCGGCACGTTGCGGAAGGTCAGCTTGAGCGCCTTGAGCCGCTCGACCACCTTGTCCAGCGCTTCCCCGCTCGGTCTGGCCCATTGCACCTCGACCCAGCCCGGATATTTGCCCGACCCTTGGAAATGCGCCTTGAGCGAGTCGAAGCTGTCGACCCCGCGCACGATATTCGCATCGAGCCGTTCGCGTGCCTGTCCGTGCAGCACGCTCTGGATTTCCTCCAACAGCGCCGCTGCGGACCCGACAAACCCGTCCTTCGCCAGAACCGCGCTGTCGAGCTTGCCGTCCTCGCGGTACAGCCGGTCGCGGCGGATCACCGACACGTTGCCGCCTGCGACATCGCGCCCGCCGACCTCGATCACCACCGGCGCGCCCTTCTTGACCCAGCCCCAGCGCTTCGCCGCCGCCTTGGCCGGCCGCGCATCGAGCAGCGCGCGCACCGGCTCGCCGAGCGCAGACTGTTTGGCGAGGTCGGCCTGCAAGCCCTTGCAATAAGCCAGAACTGCTGCATCCTCGTCCGTGTCGCGCAGCATCGGCACGATCACGATCTGCCAGGGCGCGACGCGCGGCGGCACGCGCAGGCCGTCATCGTCGCCATGCACCATGATCACGCCGCCGATCATGCGAGTGGACACGCCCCAACTCGTCGTCTGCGCCAGCTCCTGAACGCCTTCGGCATTCTGGAACTTGATGTTCTGCGCCGACGAGAAGGTCGTGCCGAGGAAGTGCGACGTGCCCGCCTGCAGCGCCTTGCCGTCCTGCATCATCGCCTCGATCGAATAGGTCGAGACCGCGCCCGGAAAGCGCTCATTCTCCGGCTTCTCGCCCGCCACCACCGGCATCGCGAGGCAATCCTCCGCGAATGAACGGTACACTTCGAGCATCTTCATCGTCTCTTCGCGCGCCTCGTCGACCGAGGCGTGCGCGGTATGCCCTTCCTGCCACAGGAACTCGCTGGTACGCAGGAACATGCGCGTGCGCATCTCCCAGCGCACGACGTTGGCCCATTGGTTGATCAGCACCGGCAGGTCGCGCCACGACTGCACCCAGCGGCTGAACGCGGCACCGATCACCGTCTCCGACGTCGGCCGCACGACGAGCGGCTCCTCCAGCTTCGCCTCGGGATCGACCACCAGCTTGCCGTCGACCTGCTTCAGCCGGTGATGCGTGACCACCGCCATCTCCTTGGCGAAGCCGTCGACATGCTCGGCCTCCTTCTCGAAATAGGAGAGCGGGATGAACAGCGGGAAATAGCAATTCTCGTGCCCCGTCGCCTTGATGCGATCGTCGAGCAGGCGCTGGATGCGCTCCCAGATGCCATAGCCCCATGGCCGGATCACCATGCAGCCGCGGACCCCCGATTCCTCGGCCAGATCGGCTTCCGAGATGACGGCCTGATACCAGGCGGCGAAGTCCGCTTCGCGGGTGACGTTGAGCGCATGCTTGATCATGGCCGCGCGGATAGCGCCTGATCCGGCGCGCGTCACGCCCAACTTGGCTTGCTGCACCGCCGCGACGCGCCTAGTCGGTCAACGATGAGCGGCGACCGTATCCTCACCGGCCTTAGCCTGCGCCTGCTCGCGGTGATGCTGCTGACCTTCATGGCCGTGCTGATCAAGCTTGCTGCCGCGCATGGCGCCAGGCTCCCCGAAATCACGCTGTTCCGCCAATTTTTCGCCATCCCGGTGGCGATGATCTGGGTCGCGCTGGGGCCTGGCCTCGCGACGCTCCGCACCACGCAGATCTCGGGGCACATTACCCGCACCGCGCTTGGCGTGTTCGGCATCAATTTCACTTTCGGCGCGCTGCTGCTGCTCCCGCTGGCCGAGGCGACGGCGATCTCCTTCACCGTACCGATCTTCGCCACGATCCTCGGCGCGCTGGTGCTCAAGGAGCCGACAGGCTGGCATCGCTGGGCGGCGGTCGTGCTCGGCTTCGCCGGCGTGCTCATCGTGACTCAGCCCGGCACCGGCCATATCCCGCTCGCCGGGGCACTGGTCGGTCTCACCTCTGCGCTGACCGTCGCGGTCATCGCGATCCAGTTGCGTCAACTCGGCCGCACCGAGAATGCCGGAACCACCGTCTTCTGGTTTTCCGCGCTGTCCTGTGTGCCGTTGGGGCTGGTTTATCCCTTTTTCGCCGCCGCGCACGATGCCACGACATGGGCGCTGCTCGCCGGCGTCGGCATATTTGGCTGCATGGGACAGATTGCGTTTACCGCCGCGCTCCGCTTCGCGCCGGTCTCGGCCGTCATGCCGATGGATTATTCCGGTCTGATCTGGGCGACGCTGTTCGGCTGGCTGATCTTCGGCACGCTACCCGGCGGCTGGACCTTTGTCGGCGCGCCGGTGATCATCGCCAGCGGCCTTTACATCGTCTGGCGCGAGCGGCGGCGCGGCCTTCCCGCTTCCCCAGTGGTAGCGCCGACTGAAGAGGCCGATGCTGAGCGGGAGCGTGGCGTAGAGGAACGGCGCCCAGCCGTGTAGCCCCGGCGTCATCGCCATCAGCGTCGATCCGACGCCGGTCGCCGACAAGATGCCCCAGATCCACGCCTGACCCAGCGTCTCGCGCCGTTCGTCGTCGGACAGCGCCGGATTGCGCCGCGCGTCGAGGAACATGAACGCGGTGAGGATCGACATCGCGGTAAAGCCGACGCCATAGACGGTGAACAGCGTCCCCAGATTGCCGCGATAGCCGCCAAGCTCGCCCATCAGCAGCGCCGCGAATGAGGTCGCCATCGCGCGCAGCGGCACGATGTAGATCAGCACCGTGAAGATCAGCAGCAGCGTGAGCAGCAACGAGCGCCAGTCGCCATCGCCGCGCAGCTTGCGCCAGCGCACATGACTGAACCAGAACAGCGCGATGATGGCAAAGCCGATGGCGAAGCTCGGCACCGCCGCCACGGCCTTTTCCAGCGTGGCGCTGTCCTCAGCCGATCCGCCCGCGCCGACGACCAGCAACGTCACCGCAAAGGCGAACGCCGCGTCGGTGAAATTGTCGATTCGCCCCGTCGTCGCACTGGTCATCGCCCGTCCCCTCCGTTGCGATAGACCAGCATGATATTGTTCGCGGGCATCTCGACAAGCCGTTCGAACGCCAGATCCTGCGCCGCCGCCGCCGCGGTCACATCCGCCACATCGCGCAGCCCCCAGGCCGGATCGCGCGCCTTGAGTGACGCATCGAACGCCTCGTTCGACGGCGCGGTCGGAACGTCCGCGCGCCGATAGGGGCCATAGAGGATCAGCCGCCCGCCGGCCGGCAATAGTCGCGCCGCGCCGGCAATCAGCCCCAGCGTCGCGTCCCACGGGCTGATATGCACCATGTTGATGCACAGCACCGCATCGGCCCGCGTCACGCCCCAACCCGCCGCCGCGGCATCGATCGCCAGCGCCGGCGCGACATTGCCCAGCCCCGCGCACCATGTGGCAATCGACGCCAGCGCGGCCGCGTCGGGGTCGCTCGGCTGCCATTCGAGTGCCGGAAACCGCTCGGCGAAGAAAGCGGCATGCTCGCCACTCCCGCTCGCAATCTCCAGCACCGTGCCGCGCGCCGGCAGCACATCCGCCAGCACGGCCGCAATCGCCTCGCGGTTGCGCAGCGTCGCCGGTGCGTGCTTGCGGGCCGCCCCGCTATCTTCAGCTGCGATCCAAGGCGTGGGATCGGCCATCAGCGCGGTGCGCAGCGCTTCTCTGCGATGCATTGCGCGACCCTAGCCTCATAATCGGCCTTCTGCTGCGCGACATCGGCGCGCCACTTCGCCATCTTGGCGTCGTAATCGGCCTTCTGCCTGGCGAGATACAGGTCGTAGTCGCTCTGCCGGTCGAGATTGGTCTTGGCCACGCGATCGGCCTCGGCCTGGTCGCGCTGGCGCTGCTTGTCGTACATCGCCTCCGCCTCGATCCGGTCGCCATCCTGCTCGGCCTGCGGCAGGCGCGGGTCCTGCGCGGCAGGCGTCAAGGTAGATGCCAGCAAGGCAAAGGTCAGATACATCGAAAACTCCCCCGGAATCCAAACGGGCGGCGGCATGACGCCACCGCCCGCCCGGGAGACGGAGTAACCCGAAGGGGTTACTCCGAAAACTGACATTATTCGGCGGCTTCGGCCTGTGCGGGCTCCTTCCACACCAGCACCGGCTTGCGCGCGGCCTGAGTCTCGTCGAGCCGCCGCCGCGGCGCGAAATGCGGCGCCGACTTGAGCGCAGCGTCACCCGCCTTCGCCCGCTCGGCGACCGAGCGGCACGCGCCGATGAACTGGTCGAGCGCCGCCTTGCTCTCGGTCTCGGTCGGCTCGACCAGCATCGCGCCGTGCACCACCAGCGGGAAATAGACCGTCATCGGGTGGAAGCCCTCGTCGATCAGCCCCTTGGCGATGTCGAGCGTCGAGAAGCCCTCCGGCAATCCCTTGTCGCTGAAGATCGCCTCATGCATGCACGGCCCGCTGTTGGCGAACGGCGCGTCGAGCACGTCCTCGAGGCTGCGCAGCACGTAATTGGCGTTGAGCACCGAATCCTCGGCCACCTGCCGCAACCCGTCCGCGCCGTGCGACAGGATATAGGTCAGCGCGCGCGTGAACATGCCCATCTGGCCGTGGAACGACACCATCCGCCCGAAGCTGTCGGCATGATGCTCGCCCGCGGTCTCCTCCTCGATCAGGATGAACTTGCCGTCCTGTTCCTCAACGAACGGCAGCGGCGCATAGGGCGCCAGCGCCGCCGACAGCACGACCGGTCCCGAGCCCGGTCCGCCGCCGCCATGCGGGGTCGAGAAGGTCTTGTGCAGGTTGATGTGCATCGCATCGATGCCGAGGTCGCCCGGGCGGACCCGCCCGACGATCGCGTTGAAGTTGGCGCCGTCGCAATAGACGTATCCGCCCGCCGCATGGACCGCGTCGGAGATCGCCTTCATGTCAGGCTCGAACAGACCGCAGGTATTGGGGTTGGTGATCATCACCCCCGCCACGTCCGGCCCCAGCCGCGCCTTGAGCGCTTCGAGATCGACGCGCCCCGCCTCGGTCGCCGGAATATCCTCGACGGAAAAGCCCGCGAACGCCGCCGTCGCCGGGTTGGTGCCATGCGCGCTCTCCGGCACCAGCAGCACCTTGCGGCTCTGCTGCCCCTTGGCATCGAGCGCCGCGCGGATCGCCAGCACGCCGCACAGCTCGCCATGCGCGCCGGCCTTGGGCGACATCGCGACCGAATGCATGCCGGTCAGCGTCACCAGCCAATGCGCGAGCTGATGGATCACCTCGAACGCGCCCTGCACGGTATCCACCGGCTGCAACGGATGCACGTCGGCGAAACCGGGCAACCGCGCCATCCGCTCGTTGAGTCGCGGATTGTGCTTCATCGTGCAGCTGCCGAGCGGGAACAGGCCAAGGTCGATCGCGTAATTCTGGCGGCTGAGGCGCGTATAATGCCGCACCGCTTCCGGCTCGCTCAGCCCCGGCAGGCCGATATCCTTGTGGCGCTCCAGCCCGCCCAGCCGCGACGCCGCCTTGGGCGCCTCGGCGAAATCGACGCCGGTCGTATCCAGCGAGCCGATCTCGAAGATCAGCGCCTCTTCCAGCATCAGCGCGCGGTTGCCGGTGAAGGTCGCCTCGTTGCTGCGCCGCTCCGGCGTCATCTCGGGGCGCCAGCCGCTCTGGTTGATCGCGCTCATGCCAGCACCTCCTCGAGTGCCGAGGCAAGGGTCTCGACATCCTCCGCAGTCGTGTTCTCGGTCACCGCCACGACCAGCCCGTTGGCCAGCGCGTCCTCGCCCGGATAGAGCCGTCCGAGCGACACCCCGGCCAGAATGCCCTTGTCCGCCAGTTCGCGAACGATCGGCCGCGCTTCCTTCGACAGCTTCAACGTGAACTCGTTGAAGAAGGCCGGCGTAACCAATTCAACGCCCGACACTTGCGCCAGCCGCTCGGCCGCAGCGCTCGCCCCCGCATGGTTGAGCGCCGCGAGCTGCCGCAGCCCCTTCTCGCCCAGCAAGGTCATATGGATCGACCACGCCAGCGCACACAGCACCGAGCTGGTGCAGATGTTCGACGTGGCCTTTTCGCGCCGGATATGCTGCTCGCGGGTCGAGAGCGTCAGCACGAAACCGCGCTTGCCCTCGGCGTCCTGCGTCTCGCCGCACAGCCGCCCCGGCATCTGGCGGACATATTTGTCCTTGCAGCCGAACAGCCCGACATAGGGTCCGCCGAACTGGAGGCCGACGCCGATCGACTGGCCTTCGCCGACGACGATGTCCGCGCCCATCTCGCCGGGCGACCGACAAGCCCCCAGCGCCACCGGCTCGGTCACCACCGCGACCAGCAGCGCCTTCTTCGCCTGGCACGCCGCGGCCAACTCGGTCAGGTCGCCGATGCGCCCCAGGATGTCCGGATATTGCACGACCACGCACGACGTCTCGTCGTCGATCATCCCGATCAGCCTGGCCGTATCCGGCTCGGCGGTCAGTTCGGGCAACGCCGTCACCAGCTGGTCGCCAGTATATTTCGCCATCGTGTTGGCGACCGAGACATAATGCGGGTGCAGCCCGCCCGACAGGATCGCCTTGGCGCGCTTGGTGATGCGCCGCGCCATCCCGATCGCCTCCCAGCACGCCGTCGAGCCGTCATACATCGAGGCGTTTGCGACATCGGTCCCCAGCAGGCGCGCGACCTGGGTCTGGAACTCGAACATCACCTGCAGCGTGCCCTGCGCGATCTCGGGCTGGTAGGGCGTATAGGCGGTCAGGAACTCGCCGCGCTGGATGATGTGATCGACGCTGGCGGGCACATGATGCTTGTACGCGCCGCAACCGATGAAGAACGGCGCCGCGCCCGCCGACAGGTTCCTGGCGGCGAGCTTCGTCATGTGCCGCTCGACGGCCAGCTCGCTGGCATGCAGCGGCAGCCCCGCGATCGGCCCGCTCAGCCGGGCAGCCTCGGGCACATCGACGAACAGATCGTCGATTGCCGCCGCACCGACCGCCGCGAGCATCGCCTGCCGGTCATTTGGAGTCAGGGGTAGATAGCGCAATTCAGTTCTCCGGCCAGCAGGGCCTATAACCAGACCGTCACCCCGGCCTTGTGCCGGGGTCCACCGTGCGTCGAGTGCTGGAGCAGAGGCTCAAGCTTATCCGCTGCGGCGAAGTGGACCCCGGCACAGGGCCGGGGTGACGAGCAAAAATTCAAAGTTTCGAGACGAAATCCGCGTAGGCCGCCTCGTCCATCAGCGAATCCAGCTCGCTGGTGTCGCTCAGCGTCATCTTGAAGAACCAGCCGTCGCCCTCGGGGTCCTCATTGACCAGCGCCGGCTCGCCTTCCAGCGCCGGATTGCCCTCGATCACCGTGCCCGACACGGGCGCATAGACGTCGCTCGCCGCCTTGACGCTCTCGACCACCGCGGCGTCGTCGCCCTTGGCGACCTGCTTGCCGTCCTCGGGCACTTCGACGAACACGATGTCGCCGAGCTGGCTCTGCGCATAATCGGTGATGCCGACGGTCGCGATCTCGCCGTCGAGGTCGATCCACTCATGATCTTCGGTGAAGTAACGGCTCATTTCGCTGCTCCTGCTCGCACGTAACGATGGGGGACGAAGGGCATCGCGACCACTTCGCCATGATGGATCTTGCCGCGCTGGCTCAAAGTCACCCGCGTGCCGATTTCGGCCAGCGACACGGGCACATAGGCCATCGCGATCGGCTTCTGCACGGTCGGCGCGAAGCCGCCGCTGGTCACGCGGCCGACCTCATTGCCTTCGCCGTCGAGCACCAGCGCACCCTCGCGCACCGGCTGGCGGCCGTCGACGATCAGGCCGACGCGGCGCTGGATCGGACCCTGCTCACGCTCCAGCAGAATGCGTTCGGCGCCCGGGAAGTTCGCTTCCTCCCGGCGCCGCTTGCTCGCCACGGCGAAGTTCAGCGCCGCCATGATCGGCGTCGTCTCGGTGTCGAGGTCGTGCCCATAGAGCGGCAGATCGGCCTCGAGCCGAAGCGAATCGCGTGCGCCCAGCCCGATCGGCTTGACCTCGTCCTGCGCGGTCAGCGCATCGGCCAGCGCCGCGGCCTTGTCCGCCTCCACAGAAATCTCGAACCCGTCCTCGCCGGTATAGCCCGATCGGCTGATCCACAGGCCGGTGCCGTCCCAGTCGAACCGCCCGCCGGTCATGAACACCAAAGCTTCGACGCCCGGCACCACGCGACTCAGTGCGTCCACCGCTTTCGGCCCCTGCAGCGCCAGCAGCGCATGCTCGTCCATATGGTTGATGTCGATCTCGTCGGGCAGATGCTCGCGCAGATGCGCGATATCGTCCCATTTGCACGCGCCGTTGACGACCATGTACAATCCGTCGTCCCAGCGCGTGAACATCAAGTCGTCGAGTATCCCGCCATTCTCGGCGAGCAGCAGCGAATATTTCTGACCGTTGACCTTCACGCCCGCGACATCCGCCGGGATCAGCGCCTCCAGCGCCGCGTCCAGCCCAGGACCGCTCAGGAACAGCTGGCCCATATGGCTGACGTCGAACAGTCCGGCGCTCTCCCGCACCCACTGATGCTCGGCCATGATGCCTTCATACTGGACCGGCATCTCATAGCCCGCGAACGGCACCATCCGCCCGCCGCGCGCACGATGCCACGCGTCGAGCGGCAGCAGCGCCAGTTCCTCTACGATTTCGGGTTCGGCCGTATCGCTCATCATCCGCACTCCAAAGGGTCACGACGGCCGGCCGCAAGAATGCGGCCTTCGATCCGTCGCCCCCTCTGTCACGGGAACCTGAGAGCTTTCGCCGGTCGTGAGACGAACCGACTTACCCCTTCGGTGGTCCGCACGCCCCAAACCAAGTCGGGCGGACGAACGCTTTCCAGAGTGTCGTGGCCCCGCGCGGTCCTGGGTGCCTGAGAGATTCCGGGGCGGTTGCTCCTTCGGCGATCCGGTTACCCGGATGCTCTCCCGCGCGTGCCTTCAATGGTCGCCCATCGCTGACCGCATCCGTGTGATGCGGCCCGCAATGGGAGTCAACGCGATTCAGCGCGTCGCGTTATATTTCAGCTGCTCGTCGGTCAGCTGGAAGCCGACCAGTGCTTCGAACGTCGCGCGCAGCACTGCCTGACGGATGTCCGGGCGCGACAGCGGGTCGATCGCCGCGGTCTCGTCGCCTGCCTTGCGCTTCTCGTTGATCTGGCGGCGAATGTCCTCCGGCAGCGTCGCCGCGGCGCGCGCGACCGTCGTATAGCCCGTGCCCGTCGCCGAGGCCCGCGCCGCGCCCGCCGCGAATCGCACAGTCACCTGGCCGATCCGCTTCGACACCACCGAGCTACCGCCCTGCACCATCGTCACGAAATAGGGGAAGGTCACGTCGCGCGCTTCGCTGCCCGAACGGCGGCTCGCCTGCACCTCGAAATTGATCGTGGTACGAATGGTGTCGGTCGTGTCGTCGCAGGTCGAGGTGACGTTGGTCAGCACCGCGGTCACGTCGATCGCGCTCGCATCGCGGCTGGCGGCCGGGTTGAAGGTGGTGATGTCGCCAGTCCCCGCCGGCACGCCGACGCGCGGGCAGGCCGAACGCACCGCGGTGATGCCGCCCTCGGCGATGTCGCCCGATTTCGCGCACCCGGCGAGCGTGATCATGGCCGTCGCGGCGAGCGCAAAGTTACGAATATACAAGTGGGGCACCTTTCCCGAACTGGACAGCGCACGTCATAGGAACCGCCTTTCGCCCGCGCAAGCAATCGCGTAGAGCCGCGCCGATATGGACACCGCGTCGAACTCTGGCGAAAAGCCCTTCATGGAATTGCTGATCGCCGCCCCCCGCGGCTTCTGCGCCGGCGTCGACCGCGCGATCCAGATCGTCGAGCGGGCGATCGAACTCCACGGCGCCCCGGTCTATGTCCGGCACGAGATCGTCCACAACAAATATGTCGTGGACACGCTCAAGGCCAAGGGCGCGATCTTCGTCAAGGAGCTGGACGAAGTGCCCGACGGCCTGCCCGTCGTGTTCAGCGCGCATGGCGTGCCCAAATCAGTCCCCGCCGCCGCGCAGGACCGCGGCCTCGCCTATCTCGACGCCACCTGCCCGCTCGTGTCGAAGGTCCACCGTCAGGCCGAGCGCCTCGTCGCGGCCGGCCGCCACATATTGTTCATCGGTCACAAGGGCCATCCCGAGGTCATCGGCACCTTCGGGCAGGTGCCGGAAGGCGACATGACGCTGATCGAGACCGAGGCCGACGCCGAAGCGATCGAGGTCGCCGACCCCGCCAACCTCGCCTTCCTCACCCAGACCACGCTCTCGGTCGATGACACCGCGTCGATCCTCAACATCCTCCAGCGCCGTTTCCCGGAGATCGTCGCGCCCAAGGCCGACGACATCTGCTACGCGACCTCGAACCGTCAGGCTGCGGTGCGCGCGATCGCGCAGTCGTGCGACCTCGTTCTCGTCATCGGCGCCCCCAACTCGTCCAACTCGCTGCGCCTCGTCGAGGTCGCCGAACGCGAGGGGACGACCGCCAAGCTGATCCAGCGCGCCGACGATCTCGATTTCGACTGGCTGTGGGGCGTCGGTACGCTCGGCATCACGGCAGGCGCTTCGGCCCCGGAAGTGCTGGTCCGCGAGGTCATCGACCGCATCGCCACGCGCTTCGAGGTCAGCGAACGTCAGGTAGAGACCGCGCAGGAAAATCTGGTGTTCAAGCTCCCCCGCGGTTTGGAAGCGGCCTGAAGCGATGGCCGTCTACACGCAGGTTTCCGCCGAAGCGCTCGGCGAGTTTCTCGCACGCTATGATGTCGGCGAGCTCGTTTCAGCGAAGGGCATCGCGGAGGGGGTGGAGAACTCCAACTATCTCGTCGAGACGACGCGCGGCCGCTTCATCCTGACGCTCTACGAAAAGCGCGTGAATGCCGAAGAACTGCCCTATTTCATGGGCCTGCTCGATCACCTCGCGGACAAGGGCCTCGCCGTTCCCCCGGCGATCAAGGACCGGCGCGGCGTCGAGATTCAGGAACTGGAAGGCCGTCCGGCCTGCCTGATCAAATTCCTCTCCGGCGTCTCGCTGTCGCATCCCACGCCAGCGCAAGCCGAGGCCGCCGCCATCGCGATGGCGGACATGCACGCTGCGGTCGCCGACTTCACGCTCGACCGCCCCAATTCGATGGGCGTCGATACCTGGCGGCCCTTGTTCGAGAAATGCGGCCACAGCCTCAACCAGATCGCGCCCGGCCTGCATGACGATCTCGCTCACGCGATCGAGCATGTCACCGCCAACTGGCCCGGCGACGCGTTCGACCGCTGCGCGATCCACGCCGATCTCTTCCCCGACAATGTCCTGATGCTCGGCGATGATGTCACCGGCCTGATCGACTTCTATTTCGCCTGCACCGACATCCGCGTTTACGACCTCGCCGTCATGCACAGCGCGTGGAGCTTCGACGCCACCGGCCGCAGCTACGACGCCGCTGTCGGCGATGCGCTGATCCGCGGCTATTCCAGCCGCTTTCCGCTGACCGACGTCGAGCAGGCGCAATTCCCCACCCTCGCCGCCGGTGCCTGCATCCGCTTCGCGCTGTCGCGCGCCTGGGACTGGCTCAACACGCCGGCGGACGCACTGGTGATGCGCAAAGACCCGCTCGCCTATGTCCGCCGCCTCAAACACTACGCCCCCGATCTGGTGAAGCACAGCACATGACCGAAATGCCGCTGGTCGAGATCGCGACGGACGGCGCGTGCAAGGGCAATCCCGGGCGCGGCGGCTGGGGTGTGCTGCTACGCATGGGCACGACCGAGAAGGAAATGTCCGGCGGAGAAGCGCACACGACCAACAACCGCATGGAGCTGATGGCCGCGATCGAAGGGCTGAAGGCGCTCAAGAAGCCGTGCCGCGTGAAGCTGTCGACCGACAGCCGCTATGTCATGGACGGGCTGACCAAGTGGATCAAAGGTTGGCAGCGCAACGGCTGGAAGACCGCGGACAAGAAGCCGGTCAAGAACGCCGATCTGTGGATGGCGCTGCTCGAGGCCGCCGCGCCGCACCGCATCGAATGGCTGTGGGTCAAGGGCCATGCTGGTCACCCGGACAATGAACGCGCCGACCAGCTCGCCAGCGACGCCGCGCTGAGGCACTGACCGCCTTCCATCATCCGCATCTTTGTTGATTCAAAAATCAACTTCTGGCAGCCATCTCGCGTAAGCGAAAGGAGATGCGATGCCGGGCGATTCTGTTTCGGAGCCTGCCGTTCAGGGTGGCGGCTTCTGCCCGCCGCCGATCCCGATCCCGCCCGAACTCGAAGCCTATCGCGAACAACTCTACGCGCCGGACCGCACGACCCTACCGTCCCCGACGCCCGAGGGCATCGCGGCGGCCACTGCGTACAAGGAATCCTATCTGGAGGCCCGCAAGACCGACTGGGCCGATCTCTGCCGCTACCATGCCGACAATTTGCGGTTGAAGGCGCTGCCGCAAACCGACCGCCAGATCGTCTTCATGGGCGATTCGATCACCGAGGCGTGGTCGCTCGGCGACAGGCGCTTCTTCCAGCGCGGCTGGATCAATCGCGGGATCAGCGGGCAGACGACGCCGCAGATGCTGGTGCGCTTCCCCGCCGACGTCCTCGCGCTCGCGCCGCGCGCGGTCCACATCATGGGCGGCACCAACGATATCGCCGGCAATACCGGCCCGACGACGATGGACATGATCGAGGGCAATATCGCCGCGATGGTCACGCTCGCCAGGGCGAACGGCATCCGCGTGATCCTCGCCGCCGCGCCGCCGGCGGATGCGTTCGCCTGGCTTGCGAGTATCGAACCCGCGCCGATCATCGCCGAACTCAATGCGCGGCTGGGCAAGGTCGCCGAGCGCGAAGCGATCGAGTTCGTCGACTATGGTGCCGCGCTCGCCACGCCCGCCGGCGCGATGAAGCCCGAGCTTACCTATGATGGCGTTCATCCCGACGCCGCGGGCTATGCGGTCATGTCGCCGATCGCCCGCGAGGTCGTGGCCCGCGTGCTGGGCTGAGCCTCAGCCCTCCTCGACCGCCGCGCCGGGACCGTTCTTCAGAATCGATTCGATCGCATTCTTGGCCGACGCCTTGCTCGAATAGCCCTCGGTCCAGAAGATCGTCTCGGCGTTGTACTTGAACTTGGCGACATACTCGCCGGCCTTGTTCTGCTCGATCACGAACTTGTGCGCCATAAGTCTCTCCTCGGTTGCGAAGGCGAAACTAACGCAGATCAGCGGCGCAGGCGAGTGGCCGAATAGGCATCCGGATCGATTGACGCGACGAGCGGATCGGGTGCCGTTCCAAGCAGCATCGCCGCGGCCAGCTTGGCCGCAGCCGGCGCGGTTTGGATCCCGAACCCGCCCTGCCCCGCGCACCAGAAGAAACCCGGCGCATCCGCGTCGAAGCCATAAACCGGAAGCCGGTCGGGCGCGAAGCTGCGCAGTCCCGCCCATTTGCGGTCGAGCCCGGCGACGCGCCAGTCGACCACCGCCTCGAAGCGGTCGATCGCGATCGCCACGTCGATCTCCTCGGGCTGGGCATCGCACGGCGGCGACGGAATCTCGTCATGCGGACTCAGCCACAGCCGGTCGCCCTCGGGCTTGAAGTAGAAGGTGCCGGCGATGTGGCCGACATGCGGCAGCCCCACCGGCGCCGCCGGCTCGGTGCGCAGCTGCATGATCGTGCGGCGGTAGGGCTGGATGCCGATAGGCTTCACCCCGGCATGCAGCGCGACCGCATCGGCCCATGCCCCCGCCGCATCGACCAGCACGTCCGCTTCGAAATCGCCCGCCGCGGTGCCCAGTTTCCAGCGCCCGTCGACCCGCGCCGCGCTGCGCAGTTCGGCCGAGGTCACCAGCGCCGCCCCCGCCCGCCTGGCGCGCGCCAGACAATCCTGATGCAGCCCGCCGACATCGATATAGGCGCAGCTCGGCTCCCACACCGCCAACGCCCATTCGTCGCGCAAGCCAGTGATTCGCTCGCGCGGGTCGCATGCCGTCAGTTCGACCCCGCTGCCCTCGAATTCCGCGAGGAAGCCTTCGATCTTCGCCGCTTCTTCCATGCGACCGATGTGAAGCGAGCCCAACGGCTCCAGAAACGGCGCGAGGCCCGGTTCCGACGCCGTAGTCAGCGGCTGGATCAGCGGCCCGCCATAGGTTTCCGACCAGAAGGCAGCCGAACGCCCGGTTGAGTGGTAGCCCGGCTGCGCCTCCATCTCGAGGATCAGCACGCGCGCATGCGGCGCCAGCTCGGCCGCCAGGCTCGCGCCCGCGATGCCCGCTCCGGCAATGGCGATATCGTAGCGACTCACCGGCGCGGCGCCCTCGCGTCGAGAAAGCCGTCGATCTCGCCGAGCGCGCGGTTCCGCACCGCATCACCTTCGCGCAGTATCTCGTGCGCACTCTCCTCGCCGAAGCGAACGATCCGCGCATCGGGCAGCCTAGCGACCGTGGCGAGCGCGGCCCTGGCATCGACCAGTCCATCGATCTCGGCGATCAGCGCCAGCACCGGCACGTTCATACCCGCCAGCGCCGGCGTGTCGCGCAGCTCGCGAGTCGAGCGGAACGCTTCGATCAGCCACTTCCAGCTTGGCGGCCCGGTGACGTTGCCGGGGTTGGTCTGCTGCCACCACAATTCGTCCGAATAGCGGTCATGGTCATGCGTCAGCAGCGATTCGCGCGTGTCGGTGGTATAGGGCCGCTCGTTGGTCTTCCACGCCGGCCGCGCCGGATTGCCGAGCCCGCCCAGCAGCCGCGCGAAGCGTTCGCCCAGCGCTGCGCCAAATGGCGACTTCAGCCCCAGCATCGGCGCGATCAGCACCGCGGCCTCCGGCCGCACCGCGCGCTCGACCAGCGCGCGCAGCACCAGATGCCCGCCCATCGAATGACCGATGACGACATGCGGCCCCGGCGTCGCCGCCTGCCAGTCGCGTGCGAAATCGTGGAAGTCGCCGATATAGCTGGCGAAATCCTCGATATGTCCGCAGTTCGCCGCCTTGCTCAGCCGGCCCGATCCGCCCTGCCCGCGCCAGTCGAACGACGTGATCGTCCAGCCCTGCCCATGCCAGTGCGCGAATGTCTCCAGATATTTCTCGAAGATATCGCCGCGCCCGCCCTGGAACAGGATCGAGCCGCGCGGCGACCCCGCCGCCGGCCAGTCGAAGCACCGCAATTGCCAGCCGTCGCGCGCGGGCAATGTGCTGACATGCGCCCCCTCGGGGATGGCGCGGCGGTCAAATGGTGAAGCCGACATTTGCGCTGGTTACGTTTTGGAAAGCCCATCCGTCTAGGCATTAGCTGGGTATGGGGGAAATTGGGTCCATTGCGCTTCTGGTCCTGCTGGGACTGCTGCTGGTTTCGGCTGGCATCGAAGACGCACGCACCCGCGAGATCGCCAATTGGAAGAACGCCGCCATCGCGCTGCTCGCGGTGCCGTTCTGGATCGCCAACGGCCTGGCCGTCTGGCCCGACATCGTGCTTCAGCTCGGTATCGCGCTGGCGGTGCTGGCGGTGTTTGCGGCAGCATTCCACTTCGGGCTGATGGGCGGCGGCGACGTCAAGATGATCGCCGCGCTCGCTTTGTGGTTCCCGTTCGGCCAGCTCGTGACGATGCTGATCGTCATGTCGCTCGCCGGCGGCGCGATCACCTTGCTCATGCTGATCGACAAATGGCTGCGGCGGCAAAGCGCCCAGCCGGAGGTGCCATATGGCATCGCCATCGCCATCGCCGCGCTGCTCATGCTTCGCGAACCGATTTTTAACCAGTTCATGTGAATGATTAACGCCGGGGAAACCCGGTCGAGACTTGAAAGGCCTGTAACGTCATGGATGGACGGAAGATCATTCTGCTGGTTGGCGCGCTGATTGTCGCGGCGATCACCGCGTTCATGGCGCGCACGCTGATGGTCGGGACCCCGGCCCCGGTCGCCGAAGCGCAGGGCGGGCAAGGCCCCGTCGCCGTCGAAGGCGTCGAGGTGCTGGTCGCGACCAAGGCGCTGCCCGTCGGTACCATCCTCGGCCCGGAGTCGATCAAGTTCATCCCATGGCCCAAGGATCTGATCGAGGGCGCCTATTTCAAGCGTGAGGGTACCGACCTGAAATCGCTTCAGGGCACCGTCGTCCGTTTCAATATTCCGGCCGGCCAGCCGCTGACTCAGGGCGCGATCGTCAAGCCTGGCGACCGCGGCTTCCTCGCCGCCGCGCTCGGCGCCGGCATGCGCGCCGTCACGGTGCCGGTTTCGGCTCAGAGTGCGGTCGCGGGCTTCGTCTTCCCGGGCGACCGGGTCGATCTCATCCTCACCCAGTCGGTCGCCGGCGGCGGCGACGGGCCTCCGCTGAAAGCGTCCGAGACCGTGCTGCGCAACCTGCGCGTGCTCGCCACCGACCAGAAGACCGACAAGCAGCAGGACGAGGCCGGCAACACGGTCGTCACCACCTATTCGACCGTCACGGTCGAGGCGACGCCGCGCATCGCCGAGAAGATCGCGGTCGCACAGACCATCGGCTCGCTCTCGCTGTCGCTGCGCTCGATCGCCGACAATCAGGGTGAACTCGAAGCGGCGATCGCCGCGGGCGAGGTCACGATGCCGAGCGATCCCAAGGAAGAAAAGGCCGTGCTGGCACGCGTCGCTTCGCGCCCCGCCGAGGGCGGATCGACGATGTCGACCGGCGCTGACGTGTCGCGCTTCCAGCGCAGCACGGTGCCCGGCAAGCCGCGCGACGACCGCGCGGGTTCGGGCGGCTCGCCTGATGGAAATTATCCCGGCGGTACCGGTGCGAAGCCGGAAGGGCCGATCGTCAAGATTGCACGGGGCAACAGCGTGACCGTTGTTCCCGTTGGTGGAAAGGACTGACATGCGTTTGAGGGGGAAAACGCTGGGCGCACCGCTGGCCATGGCCGCGATGGTTGGTATGACCATCGCCGTGCCGATGCCCGCGCTCGCACAGACCGTCGAAGCGGCACCACGCAGCATGGTGCAGATCGCCACCGGCCGCGGCCGCATGATCACGCTGAACGCGCCGATGTCGGACATCTTCGTCGCCGATCCGTCGATCGCCGATGTCCAGGTCCGCTCGCCCACCCAGCTCTGGGTGTTCGGCAAGAAGCCGGGTGAGACCACGGTCTATGCGACGACCAAGTCGGGCAAGGTGATCTATTCGGCCACAGTCCGCATCGGCAACAACTTCGACAGCGTCCAGTCGATGCTGGGCATCGCGATGCCCGAAGCGCAGATCACCGCGACGCCGATGAACGGGCTGATCCTGCTCACCGGCACCGTCGCCGCGCCCGAGGATGCCGCCGAGGCCGAGCGTCTCGTCCAGGCGTTCGTCGGCACCGACACCAAGGTGCTCTCGCGCCTCAAGACCGCGACGCCGCTGCAGGTCAATCTGCAGGTGCGCTTCGCCGAGGTGAGCCGCAACTTCGTCAAGAATATCGGCGTCAACCTGATGACGCGCGACACCACTGGCGGCTTCCAGTTCGGCCTGTCGAGCGGCCAGCGCCTTCCGGGCACGATCGGCACGCCCGACCTGTCCAACCTGCCGCGGCTCGACGCCTCGTCGCGCTTCGGCCTGCCGGCCGGTTCGCTGACGCTGCCGTTCGACCCTGCGCGCGGCGACTTCGTCCTGCCGGGCACGGGCAGCACCTACCAGTTCAACCGCCCGACGACGGGCAACGCGCTCAACTTCGCGGGCAAGCTGCTCGGGCTCGACGTGCTGTCGGCGCTCGATCTGGGCGAGCGGATCGGTCAGGTCACGACGCTGACCAACCCGAACCTGACCGCGCTGTCGGGCGAGACCAGCACCTTCCTGGCGGGCGGCGAGATTCCGATCCCGATCAGCCAGGGCCTCGGCGCGATTTCGGTCGAGTACAAGCAGTTCGGCGTCAGCCTCGCTTACACCCCGACGGTGCTGTCGGACGGCCGCATCTCGCTGCGCGTCCGGCCCGAAGTGTCGCAGCTCAACTATCAGAACGGCGTGCAGATGGGCGGGACGATCGTTCCGGGCATCTCGACCCGCCGCGCGGAGACGACGGTCGAGCTCGGCTCGGGCCAGAGCTTCGTGATCGCCGGGCTGCTGCAGAACACGCACGACAATTCGATCGACAAGACCCCGGGCCTCGGCGACGTGCCGGTGCTGGGCGCGCTGTTCCGCTCGAACGCGTTCCAGCGCGGCGAGAC
Organism: Sphingomonas tagetis; assembly: GCF_024211275.1. Taxonomy (GTDB): domain Bacteria; phylum Pseudomonadota; class Alphaproteobacteria; order Sphingomonadales; family Sphingomonadaceae; genus Sphingomonas; species Sphingomonas tagetis. The sequence continues at coordinate 82,416 of NZ_JAMLDX010000004.1, read as the reverse complement.
CGAACTGGTGATCGTGGTGACGCCGTATCTGGTGAAGCCGGTCAACGCGAACGAAGTCGTGCTGCCGACCGATGGCTACAAGGCGCCGACCGATCTCGAGCGCGTGTTCCTCGGCGAACTCGGCGGCGGCAAGACCGGCCTCGACCGGCCCAAGCCGCGCATGGCCGCACCCTCGGGCGGCGAGCCTTCGGTCGGCGCGGCCTCGCCGCTGACGCCCGAGCCGCAGCAGGCCCCGGCCCCGCAGCCGCAACAGCCGCTCGCCACCCCGGCGCTGCCGGTCCAGCCGGCGGCCAAGGACACCAAGCGCAAGAAGGGTTCGGCCTCGGCCGCTCCCGGCTTCGGCTTCAACTGATCGCGAGAGGAGTGGCGCACATGTTCAAGCGTAACACCATGCTGCTGCTGACGGGGCTCTCCGCCTCGCTCGCGGCATGCGGCCCGGCCAATCGCAGCATCGAATCGGTCAACCAGCCGGTCGTCCAGCGCACCGACTATGTGTTCGATGCCGCGACCGATGGCAGCGCGCTCTCGCCCGGCGAGATGCAGCGCGTCGCCGGCTGGCTCGGCTCGCTCCGCCTCGCTTATGGCGACCGCGTCTATGTCGACGATCCGTCGAACGGCACCGCCCGCCGCCAGGTCGCCGCCGAAGCCGGCCGCTATGGCATCCTGCTCTCCGATCCCGCCCCGGTCACCGCGGGCGCGATCCAGCCGGGCATGGTCCGCGTGATCGTCAGCCGCATGAAGGCCAGCGTCCCGGGCTGCCCCAACTATTCGCGCATGGGCGGCACCGAGTTCGAGGCGAGCACCTCGTCCAACTTCGGCTGCGCCTCGAACTCGAATCTCGCGGCGATGGTCGCGCGTCCGGAGGATCTGGTGCGCGGCCAGCCCGGCGCCGAGACGGTCGATCCGCAGACGAACTACAAGGCCATCGACGCGCTGCGCAAGGCTCCGGCCAGCGGCGCGGGCGGCCTCAAGGAAGCCAAGACCGGCGGGGGTGGAAACTGATATGAACGCGCCTTTCAATCCTCCCCGTGCCGCGCACCGCGAGCCGTTCATCGCCTTCGTCTGCGACGAGACGACGGCCGAAGCGCTGCGCCCGATCGCCATCGAGCAGGGCTGGAACCCCGAAAAGGTCAACAAGGGCGGGCTGCGCAATGCCGTGCAGACGCTCTCGGTCTCGGCCAGCCCCAACGTGCTGTTCGTCGACCTGTCCGAATCCGGCGACCCGCTCAACGACATCAACGCGCTCGCCGAAGTGTGCGAGCCGGGCACGGTCGTGATCGCGGCGGGCCAGGTCAACGACGTCCGCCTCTACCGCGACCTCGTCGCGTCGGGCATTCAGGACTATCTGCTCAAGCCGCTCAACCCGGACATGCTGCGCGAAGCCTTCACGCATGCCTATGCCACGCTGAACGCGCCCAAGGGCAGCGCCGATCCCTCCGCCGAACGCCCGCATTGCGCGGTCGCGGTGATCGGCACGCGCGGCGGCGTCGGCGCATCGACCATCGCGACCTCGCTCGCCTGGCTGACCAGCGACAAGGGCGGCCGCACCACGGCGCTGCTCGACCTCGACGTGCATTTCGGCACCGGCGCGCTGGCGCTCGACCTCGAACCCGGCCGCGGCCTGACCGACGCGATCGAGAATCCGAGCCGCATCGACGGGCTGTTCATCGAACGTGCGATGGTCAAGGCGTCGGACAAGCTCGCGGTGCTCTCCGCCGAAGCGCCGATCAACTCGCCGGTGATGACCGACGGCGCGGCCTTCTTCCAGCTTCAGGAAGAAATTCGCGGCGCGTTCGAATGCACCGTGATCGATCTGCCGCGCACGATGCTGGTCAACTATCCGCACCTCATCACCGATGTGCAGGTAGCCGTGCTGGTCACCGAACTGACGCTAGCCGCGGCGCGCGACACGATCCGCATCCTCAGCTGGTTCAAGTCCAACGCACCGCACACGACGGTGATCGTGGTCGCCAACCGCGTTCCCGCGAGCGGCGTGCTCGAAATCAGCCGCAAGGACTTCGAGGGCTCGATCGAGCGCCGCATCGATTACGTCCTGCCCTATGATCCGAAGACCGCGGTGCAGGCCGCCAAGCTCGGCAAGCCGCTCGCGGAAGCGGGCAAGGCCGTGAAGGGCCTCGCCCCGCTGGCCGAGATCGCCGAGAAGGTCGTGGCGCTCACCGACGCCGGTGAGGAGGGCAAGGAAAAGAGCAAGGCCAAGGCCAAGGCGGACGCCGCCGGCCGGGGCATGTCGCTGTTCGCCAAGCTCAACCTGAAGCTGCCGAAGAAACAGTAAACCGGCGGCCGCATCCCGGCCGTCCCGCGTTTGGAGTCGAAGCACGGCATGGAACCTTTGCCGCTGATCCTGCTGTCCGGAGGCACCTTCCTGGTGCTGGCGCTGATGATCCTCGCCTTTGCCGGTCCTTCGGCAAATGCGGCGGGGTCGCGGCGCCTTACGTCGTTGCGCGACCGCCATGCCGGCGTCGTCGGCGCGGGCGCGGTCGAGGCGCAGATCCGCAAGATCTCCAACCGCGGCGGCAGCAACATGGACCGGGCCGCGGCACGCCTGCTGCCCAACCCGGCGCAGCTCGGCAAGCGGCTGGCGATGACCGGAAAGCCGTGGACCGTCGGCCAATATGGCATGGTCACGCTCGGGCTGACCGTCGTGATCACCGGCCTGCTCGCCCTGCAGGGCCTGCCGTTCCTGCTCGCGCTGCTCGTCGGCGTGTTCATCGGCGCGGGCCTCCCGCACATGATGGTCAGCTTCTTCATCAACAAGCGCATCGCGGACTTCACCAAGAAATTCCCCGACGCGATCGAACTGCTCGTTCGCGGCCTGCGCTCGGGCCTGCCGATCACCGAGACGATGGGCGTGGTCGGCGCCGAGGTCGATGGCCCGGTCGGCGAGGAATTCCGCTCGATCACCGACAAGATGAAGATCGGCCGCACGCTCGACCAGGCGTTGCAGGAAACCGCCGACCGGCTCGGCACGCCCGAATTCCAGTTCTTCGTCATCACCATCGCGATCCAGCGCGAGACCGGCGGCAACCTCGCCGAAACGCTCGCCAACCTCGCCGAAGTGTTGCGCAAGCGCTCGCAGATGAAGCTCAAGATCAAGGCGATGTCGTCAGAATCGAAGGCATCGGCCTACATCATCGGCGCGCTGCCGTTCATCGTGTTCGGGCTGATCTGGTTCATCAACGGCTCGTACATGCAGAATTTCTTCATCGACGAGCGGCTGATGGTGGCTGGCGGCGGCGGCATCGTGTGGATGGCCATCGGCGCCTTCATCATGGCCAAGATGATCAATTTCGAGATCTGATGCGATGCTGACCAACCCCGAAGGCCCTACTCTCCTCGGCGTCGACGTGCTGTTCGTCGGCACGCTGCTGGCCGGTGTCGCCGCATTCTGCGTGATCGTCGCGATCTATGCCGCGACTTCGGTGCGCGACCCGATGGCGAAGCGCGTCAAGGCGTTGCAGGACCGCCGCGAACAGCTCAAGGCCGGCATCACCGCCTCGACCAGCAAGCGCCGCGCGAAGCTCGTCCAGAAGAACGAGACGACCGACCGCATCCGCTCGTTCCTGTCCTCGCTCAAGGTGCTGCAGGAAAGCCAGGTCAAGGACGCGCAGCTCAAGCTGCTCCAGGCCGGCATCCGCTCGAAGGAATATGCCGTCGCTGTCATCTTCGGCCGGCTGGTATTGCCGATCGTGCTCGGCGGAACGGCGTTGTTCCTCGTCTACGGGACCGAGATGTTCTCCGACTGGACCCCGCTCAAGGCCTATGGCCTCGTCGCGGGCACCTTCATCCTGAGCTACAAGGCGCCTGACCTGTACCTCAAGAACAAGATCCAGAAGCGCAGCTCGGCGATCCGCAAGGGCATCCCGGACGCGCTCGACCTGCTCGTCATTTGTGCCGAAGCGGGACTCACCGTCGATGCCGCATTCGCGCGCGTGTCGAAGGAATTGGGCAAGGCCTATCCCGAGCTGGGCGAGGAATTCTCGCTCACCGCGATCGAGCTCGGCTTCCTCACCGACCGCCGCATGGCGTTTGAAAATATGGCCATGCGCATTGATCTCGATTCGGTCCGCGGCGTCGTAACCACCATGATTCAAACGGAAAAATACGGCACGCCGCTGGCGTCGGCGCTGCGCGTGCTGTCGGCCGAATTCCGCAACGAGCGCATGATGCGCGCCGAGGAAAAGGCCGCGCGCCTGCCTGCGATCATGACCGTGCCGCTGATCTTGTTCATCCTGCCGGTGCTGTTCGTCGTGATCCTCGGCCCCGCGGCCTGCTCGATCAACGACGCGCTGATGACCGGGTAAGTCGCTGGCTAAGCCCCGGATTCTGCGGCAATAGGGTTTCGATGCCGTTCACCTCGCCTCTCGGATGGTTGCTTGTCATCGCTGCGCTGGCGGTCGGCTGGCTGCTCGGCGACATCTACAGCAACGCCGGCCGCAAATGGCAGAAGCGATTCCGCGAGCGCGAAGTGATCATCGCCAAATACCGCAAGGAAATGGAAAAGGCGCTGGTCAAGGCGCGCGACCGCATCCGGCAGCTCGAAAGCGAGCGCGATGGCGGCGGCGATGAGACGCCGCCCGAAGATTAATCGACCAGCACACGCTTGTAGCGTTCGACCACCTCGGCGAGCGGCCGCCCTGCCCCGTCGAACACCAGCGCGCGGTGCCGTATGACGTCGCCGCTCGCGCTCACCCGGCCAGGCCGGGCCGTCCAGACCGACAGCGTGCGCCGATACGGCCGCAGCGGCAGGATCACCCGGCCGAACGGCGTATCCCCACCGTCCAGCGCGGCGTTCATCTCCGGCGTCAGCCGGCTCGCGACATACCAGTTGATCGCTTCCGAGAGGACAGTCGCCCCGCACATCAGCCGGACGCGGCGGTAGCCCAGCACCTCGTCCTTGCCGACGCCGAGCCGCGTCCGCGATGGTGAGGCGCTCGCCGGCACGCGTCCGCGCTTCACTTCCGCATGGACCCGCGGCGGATCGGCCAGCCCCAGCGCCGCGCAGCGCCGTTCGAGCACCGCGGTCGCGGTCGGGCTGGCAAGCAATTCGGCATTGAGCCGTTCGATCGCACTCATCTCACGCGCCGGAACGGCGGCAACCGCAAGCACGATCGCCGCCGCGCCGATCACTTGGCCTTCAGCGCCGAAGCCGCCAACGCCGCTTGGGCCGCAGCGAGCCGGGCGATCGGCACGCGATAGGGCGAGGCCGAGACGTAATCGAGGCCGATGCTCTCGCAGAAGGCGATCGACGCCGGGTCACCGCCATGCTCGCCGCAGATGCCGAGCTTGATGTCGGGCCGCGTCGCCCGGCCGCGCTCGGCGGCGATCTGGATCAGTTCACCGACGCCCTCGACATCGATGCTGACGAACGGGTCGCGGGCATAGATGCCCTTTTCCACATAAGTCGTCAGGAAGCGGCCGGCATCGTCGCGGCTGACGCCCAGCGTGGTCTGCGTCAGATCGTTGGTGCCGAACGAGAAGAACGCCCCTGCCTCGGCGATCTCACCCGCCCGGAGCGCGGCACGTGGCAGCTCGATCATCGTGCCGACGAGATATTCGATCGTCCGGCCCTTCTCGGCGAACACCGCCTGCGCGGCCTTGTCGACCACCGCCTTCATCAGCTCCAGCTCGCGCTTGGTCGCGACCAGCGGGATCATCACCTCGGGCACCGGCGCCGCGCCCGACTTCTCGGCGACGTCGCATGCCGCCTCGAAGATCGCGCGGGCCTGCATCTCGTAGATTTCGGGATAGGTCACGCCGAGGCGGCAGCCGCGATGGCCGAGCATCGGGTTGAACTCATGCAGCTCGGCCGCGCGGCGGCGCAGCGTCTCGACGTCGAGATCGGCGGCCTTCGCCACTTCCTCGAACTCGGCTTCCTCATGCGGCAGGAATTCGTGCAGCGGCGGATCGAGCAGGCGGATCGTGCAGGGCAGGCCCGCCATCACCTCGAAAATCTCGGTGAAATCCTTGCGCTGCTCGGGCAGCAGCTTGTCGAGCGCGGCGCGGCGGCCGGCCTCGCTGTCGGCGAGGATCATCTGGCGCACCGCGGTGATCCGCGCCGCGTCGAAGAACATATGCTCGGTGCGGCACAGGCCAATGCCCTCCGCGCCGAATTCGCGCGCCGTGCGACAGTCGAGCGGGGTCTCGGCATTGGTGCGCACCTTGAGGCGGCGGACCTTGTCGGCCCACACCATCAGCGTGCCGAAATCACCGGCCAGCTCGGGCTGGATCGTCGGCACTTCGCCGATCATCACTTCGCCGGTCGAACCGTCGATGGTGATGAGGTCGCCCTCCTTCACCTCGCGCTGGCCGACGCGCATCACGCCTTCCTTGGCGTTGATCGAAAGCGTCCCCGCGCCCGACACGCACGGACGGCCCATGCCGCGAGCGACGACCGCCGCGTGGCTGGTCATGCCGCCGCGCGCCGTAAGAATGCCGCGCGCCGCATGCATGCCGTGAATGTCCTCCGGCGAGGTCTCGACGCGGACGAGAATCACCGAATCGCCATTGTTGGCGCGCTTCTCGGCGGTGTCGCTGTCGAACACCGCATAGCCCGAAGCGGCGCCGGGCGAGGCCGGCAGGCCCTTGGTCAGCACGTCGCGCGGCGCGTTCGGATCGAGCGTCGGGTGGAGCAGCTGATCGAGCGCGGAGGGATCAACGCGGGCGATCGCCTCCTCCTGCGTGATCAGGCCTTCGCTCGCCATGTCGACCGCGATCTTGAGCGCGGCCTTGGCGGTGCGCTTGCCCGACCGGGTCTGGAGCATCCACAATTTGCCGCGCTCGACGGTGAACTCGATGTCCTGCATGTCGCGGTAATGCCGCTCGAGCAGGTCGAACACGTCGGCGAGCTGGCCATAGACCTCGGGCATCGCCTCTTCCATCGAGGCGGGCTTGGCCCCTGCCCGCTCGCGCGCGGCGAGCGTCAGGTACTGCGGCGTGCGGATGCCGGCGACGACGTCCTCGCCCTGCGCGTTGATCAGGAACTCGCCATAATAGGCGTTCTCGCCGGTCGCCGGGTCGCGGGTGAAGGCGACGCCGGTGGCCGAGGTGTCGCCCATATTGCCGAACACCATCGCCTGGACGTTGACCGCGGTGCCCCAGTCGCCCGGGATGTCGTTGAGGCGGCGATAGACCTTCGCGCGCTCCGACTGCCAGGAGCCGAACACCGCGCCGACCGCGCCCCACAGCTGGTCATGCACATCCTGCGGGAACGGCTTGCCCCACAATTCGACGACGATCGCCTTGTACTCGGCGACCAGCGCGTGCCAGTCGGCGGCGGTCAGTTCGGTATCGAGGTTATAGCCCTTGTCTTCCTTGGCGATCTCGAGCGCTTCCTCGAACCGGCCATGGTCGAGTTCGAGCACGACGTCCGAATACATCTGGATGAAGCGGCGATAGCTGTCCCAGGCGAAGCGCTCGTCGCCGCTGACGGTGGCGAGACCGACGACGGTGTCGTCGTTGAGACCGAGGTTGAGGACGGTGTCCATCATGCCGGGCATCGACACGCGGGCGCCCGAGCGCACCGACACCAGCAGCGGGTCGGCGGCGTCGCCGAACTTCTTGTCGGTCACGGATTCGATATGCGCGATGCCGGTCGCGACTTCGGCCTTGAGGCTGTCGGGGAAGCTCTCGCCCTGTTCGTAATAGAGCGCGCAGACCGGGGTCGAGATGGTGAAGCCCGGGGGTACCGGCAGGCCGATGCCGGCCATGCCGTCGAGGTTGGCGCCCTTGCCGCCCAGCAGGTTCTTGTCGCCCTGTCCGCCGTCCGAGACACCGCCGCCGAAGCGGTAAACATATCGAGTCATTAGAACCCCTTCCGTCCCCCGCGCGCCCGCGGCTTGGGCCGCGCCCTACCGCAGGTGCGAACAAGGCGAAAGGGGGTGTCCGCCGTTGTCAGGGTTTAGATTTGCTTGGCCGCCTGCAATCGGCGGCCAGTCGAAAAGTCCCAAAGGTCACGACATCCAACGCGAGCCGGCTCAGCCCTCGATCCGGCTGAAATCCGCCACGCGATGAACGGCGTCACGCATCCGGGCGAGCAGCGCGAGGCGGGCTTCGCGCTTCGCCGCGCTGGAGTCGTTCACGGTCACCTTGTCAAAGAACGCGTCGATCGGCGCGCGGAGGGTTGCCAGTGCCGCCATCGCGCCTTCGAAATCCTCCGCATCGATGGCCGACTGCGCTTTGGGCGCGGCGGCGTCGAGCGCGGCGATGAGGGCAGCTTCCTCGGTTTCGGGGGTGTAGGAAAGTGGTTTTTCTCCCACCGCGCCCGCTTCGTCTGGGGTGGCGTACCCCTCCTTCTTGAGGATGTTCGCGGCGCGCTTGTAACCGGCGAGCAGGTTGGCGCCGTCGTCGGTGGCCATGAAGGCCTGAAGCGCATGGACGCGGGCGAGCAGGCGGACGAGATCGTCCTCGCCACCGAGCGCGAACACCGCGTCGATCAGGTCGTGGCGGACGCCGGCTTCGCGTTGCTGGACCTTGAGGCGGTCACTCATGAACTCGATCAGTGAACGAATTTTCGCCAACATCGTGCCCGGCGTCTCGAACCGAACTGCCATTGCCAAAGAGTGCGCCGCTTTAATGCCGGCGTCGTCAATGCTCGGCTGCGGTATTTGGCCCACGTATCCCGTCTGCGTCGCAAATTGCTGGACTGCGGTCCATCGGTTGAGATTCGCTGTTTGACGCTGCGCTTCAGGCAGCGACCGTTGACCCCAATTGATCGCAGTTTCAGCGTAACCAATGATGGCATTTGCGAAAATAGGTAGCAACGGCATCCGTAGCGATCCCGTAGTCTGCAAAGTCGCGATTGCGAGCGCAGCTCTGCGGAGCGCGTAGGGATCGCGTGAGCCACTAGGCTGCTGATCAATCAGGAAGAAACCCGTGAGCGTATCCAGCTTATCTGCCAGCGACACCGCCACCGTCACCGGCGCGGTCGGTACTTTATCGCCCTGCCCGACCGGCTTGTAGTGATCGCGGATCGCTTCGGCGACGGCGGGGTCCTCGCCCTGCGCGGCGGCGTAATAGCCGCCCATCAGGCCTTGCAGCTCGGGGAACTCGCCGACCATGCCGGTAACGAGGTCGGCCTTGGCGAGGCGCGCGGCACGTTCGGCCTGGTCCGCGAGGCTGGTAGCCCCGGCAGGACTTGAACCCGCAACGATCCCCTCCTCGACCAGCCAGCGGGCGAGCTTCGCAACGCGCTCGACCTTGTCGGCGACCGTGCCCAGCTTCTCGTGGAAGACGATCTTCTCGAGCTTCTTGGCCTGTTCCTCGAGCGGCACTTTCAGGTCGGTCTCATAGAAGAACCGTGCATCGCTCAGTCGCGCCGCCAGCACCTTCTGGTTGCCCTCGACGATCTTCGCGCCGCCATCCGCCGCGTCGATGTTCGCGGTGCAGACGAAGGCATTCGCTAACCGCCCGTTCGCATCGTTGCACACGAAATATTTCTGGTTCACGCGCGCCGTCAGCTGGATCACCTCGGGCGGAACGTCGAGGAACGCTTCGTCGAAACGGCCGAGCAGCGGCACCGGCCATTCGGTGAGGCCGGCATTCTCGATCAGCAGCCCTTCGTCCTCGATCAGCGTCAGCCCGGCCTTGTTCGCGGCCATCTTGGCGCCGAGCGCGATGATGTTGCGGCGCTCGGCCTGATCGACCACGACATGGCAGGCGCGCAATTTCTCGACATAGTCGGAGGCGCTGCCGATGGTGATGATGCCGGGGTGGTGAAAACGGTGGCCGACCGTCGCGGCGCCCGACGCGACGCCCGCGACCTCGCACGGCACCACATCGTCACCGAACAGCGCGACGATGCCTTGCAGCGGGCGGACCCAGCGCTGGCTTTCGGTGCTGGCCGAGGCTTCGCCCCAGCGCATCGATTTCGGCCAGGGAAAGGCGCGGACGATTGCGGGGATAGCTTGCGCCAGCACTTCGGCGGTGGCGCGGCCGGGCTTGTCGATCACCGCGAAATACACGCCGTCGCGCTCGACCAGCTGGTCCTGCGTCAGCCCCGCCTTGCGCAGAAAACCTTCGAGCGCCTGTGGCGGCGCGCCGACGCGCGGGCCCTTCGTCTCCTCGCTCACCGCCTGCGTCTGCGCGGGCAGGTCGCGCGCGATCAGGGTCAGGCGGCGCGGGGTGGCGTAGGTGACCAGTTCGGCCGCCTTGAGGCCCGCCTTGTCCAGTTCGGCGGCGAACAACCGCGCGAGATCCTCGCGCGCTTTGTCCTGCATCCGCGCAGGGATTTCTTCGGAGCGGAGTTCAAGGAGGAAATCGCTCACGCCGCCCACCCGTTCTTTTCCATCCAGGCCGCGCAGCTGCCCTTGGCTAGATCGCGCACGCGGCCGATATAGGCCTGCCGCTCGGCGACCGAGATCACGCCGCGCGCCTGCAACAGGTTGAAGATGTGGCTCGCCTCGATCGCCTGTTCATAGGCCGGGATCGGCAGGCCGTGGGAGAGGCAGTTCTCGCATTCGGCCGCGGCCTTCCTGAACGCGTCGAACAGGGTGTCGGTATCCGCGACCTCGAAGTTCCAGGTCGACATCTGGACCTCGTTCTCGTGGAACACGTCGCCATAGGTGAAGCCGACCCCGTTGCCCGGATCGTTGAACGCGAGGTCGTACACGCTGTCCTTGTTCTGGATGTACATGGCGAGGCGTTCGAGGCCATAGGTTAGTTCGCCCGACACCGGCTTGCAGTCGAACCCGCCCATCTGCTGGAAATAGGTGAACTGGGTCACTTCCATCCCGTCGCACCACACTTCCCAGCCAAGCCCCCAGGCGCCGAGCGTCGGGCTTTCCCAATCGTCCTCGACGAAGCGGATGTCGTGCCTGGTGAAATCGATGCCGATCGCGGCCAGCGAACCCAGATACAACTCCTGCAGGTCCGGCGGCGAAGGCTTCAGGATCACCTGATACTGGTAATAATGCTGGAGCCGGTTGGGGTTCTCGCCATAGCGCCCGTCGGTCGGGCGGCGGCACGGCTGGACGAACGCCGCGTTCCACGGATCCGGCCCGAGCGCGCGCAGCGTCGTCGCGGTGTGGAACGTCCCCGCGCCCATGCGCATGTCATAGGGCTGGAGGATCAGGCAGCCCCGCTGGCTCCAATAGTCATGGAGCTTGAGGATCATGCCCTGAAAGCTGAGCGGCGTGGTCATGGCGCGAGGCTTTGGCGAAACGGGGGTTATGGGTCAACTACGGTTGACGCGGCGTGGGTGATGGGCTTGTGGTTAAGGTCATGGTCCGAAGGTTCTTAGCTCTAGCTGCCGCGTTCTCCCTGACCGGCTGTTCGCTGTTCGGGCACGAGGCCGATCCGGCGCTGTGGGTGGTCAAGGACGAGGACACCACGATCTATCTGTTCGGCACCGTCCATGTGCTGAAACCGCGCACCCACTGGTTCGACGACGGGATCAGCGAAGCGTTCGAGGTGAGCGACGAGCTGGTGATGGAGATCGCCCGGCCCGACCCGGCGGCGATTTCGGCGCTGGCGGCGCAACTGGGCACGCGCGGCGGCCCGCCCTTCCCCGCCGAAGTCGATGCGGCGGCGCAGCAGCTCGGCATGCCGAAAGGCGCGATCGACAAGCAGGAGCCGTGGCTGGCGGCGCTCACCTTGTCGCGGCTGGCGGTGACCAAGGCCGGCTATGGCGCCGATGCCGGAGTCGAGGCGACGCTGCACGAGGCGGCCGAAAGCGCCGACAAGCCGGTGCATGCGCTCGAAACCGCGCGCAGCCAGTTGATGCTGTTCGACGGCCTGTCCGGCGCGGCGCAGAGCGCGATGCTTGATGCGACGGTCAAGGAATTGCCCGAAACCGCGGCCCGCACCCAGCGCTTCGTCGAAGCCTGGGGATCGGGCGACGCGGAGACTGTCGGCGCCGAGATGAACCGCGCCATGGCCGCCTCGCCCGAGATCGGCGAAGCGCTGATCGCCCGCCGCAACGCGCGCTGGGCCGACTGGGTACAGCGGCGCATGCAACAGCCCGGCACGGTGTTCATGGCGGTCGGCGCCGGGCACCTCGCCGGCAAGGGCAGCGTGCAGGAGCTGCTGACCGAAAAGGGGCTGAAGGTCGAACGGGTGGCTTATTAGCCCTGATCCTCCCCCGCCAGGGGGAGGTGGCACGCGCAGCGTGTCGGAGGGGGCGGAAGCCCAACGGAAGTTTGGAATCCTCCCCCCTCCGTCGCCTTCGGCGCCACCTCCCCCTGGCGGGGGAGGATTTGCTTGCCTCTTGCAGCCCCCTCCCCTATAGGCGCGCGCTTCCGGTCAGGGTCATCCCTGGAGGCCTGATCGGGAATTGAACCATTTAGCGCATAGGAACGACACATGAGCGACACGCTTACGCTGTCGGCCGAGACGCGCGACCGGGTTGGCAAGGGAGCCTCCCGGGCGCTTCGTCGTGAAGGCCGCGTCCCCGCCGTGATCTACGGCAACAAGCAGGAACCGCTGGGTATCCACCTCGAGGAGCGCGCGCTCGTCAAGGCGTTGAACACCGGCCACTTCATGAACTCGGTCATCATGATCGAGGGCGCGGGTGGCAAGGCGATCCGCACGCTGGCCAAGGACGTGGCGCTCGACGTCGTCACCGACCGTCCGGTCCATATCGACTTCCTCCGCATCTCGGAGCACGCCAAGGTCACCGTCGCGGTGCCGGTGATGTTCGCCGATGAAGACGCTTCGCCGGGCCTCGAAAAGGGCGGCGTGCTCAACATCGTCCGTCACGACCTCGACATCGTGTGCGACGCCGCGCACATCCCGAGCGAGATCACCGTTTCGCTCGCCGGTCTCGACCTGGGCGGCTCGGTGCACATCTCGGCCGTGACCCTGCCCAAGGGCGTCGAGAGCGCGATCACCGACCGCGACTTCACCATCGCCACCATCGCTGCTCCGGCAGCGCTGAAGGCCGAGGAAGCCGAAGCCGCCGAAGCCGAAGCAGCGGCTGAAGCTGGCGAGGGCGAAGCCGCGGCCGAGGGCGATACCCCGGCTGACGAGGCCGCACCGGCCGAGACCGCTGGTCCGACCGACGCCGAGTAAGCCTTTCACCCTATCCGGGGATCGATTAGACGCCTCCGCACCCCGGTGCGGGGGCGTTTTTTATTGAAGGGTCGCGGCACCGGCCCGCTCCCCCACCCGGCCACCCATAGAATATACTGGCGTGGGTGGCCGGGTGGGGGAGCGGGCCGGTGCGGCCAACGGGAAATGACATGCAACTGTGGGTCGGCCTCGGCAATCCGGGCGCGCAATATGCGATGAACCGGCACAATGTCGGCTTCATGGCGGCCGACGCGATCGCCGAGGTGCATGGCTTCACGCCGCCCGCGAAGAAATTCCAGGGCTGGGTGCAGGAGGGCCGCGTCGGCGGCGCCAAGGTGTTGCTGCTCAAGCCCGGCACCTTCATGAACGAGAGCGGGCGTTCGATCCGCGCTGCGCTCGATTTCTACAAGCTGAGCATCGACGACGTCACCGTCTTCCATGACGAGCTCGACCTCGCGCCGTTCAAGGTCAAGGTGAAGCGCGGCGGCGGCGCGGCGGGGCAGAATGGCATCCGCAGCGCGATTAGCCATGTCGGCGCGGACTTTCGCCGCGTGCGCATCGGCATCGGCCATCCCGGGCACAAGGAGCGCGTCACCGGCTGGGTGCTGGGCAACTACGCCAAGAGCGAGATCGAGCCGCTGTCCGATCTGCTCGGCGCGATTGCCGCCGAGGCCGAGTGGCTGGCGAAGGGCGACGACACGCGCTTCATGAACGACGTGGCGCTGCGGTTGCAGGCGATCCCCTGAACGAAAAGGGCCGGACGTCGCCGCCCGGCCCCTCGCTGTTCGATTTGCGGTGCGGATCAGCTCTTCTTGCCGATCACCACGCCGACCGCACGGCTGTCGCCGCCGGTCACCGCGCCGCTGATCGCGAAGGTGATGCCGATCTCGGCCGCCGCCGGACCATAGGCGAGACCCTGGAAGGTGCCGCCCGCGGTGCTGCTGGTGCCGAAGCTGCCGGTGAACTGGTTGTTGCCCGCCGCGATCGCGCCCGTGCCGGTGAAGGTGCCGTAAGCGGTCGCGCCGCGGTTGAGCGTCATCGACAGGTTCACGAGGCCAGTGGCGTAGTTGATCGTCAGCGTCGCGGTGCCGCTCAGCTTGTCGACCGAGCTCGCGCCCGCTGCCGGCGAGACGACCGAACGGCCGACCACGCGCACCGTATAGGTCACCGTGCCGGTGGTCGGCATGTCGGTCGCGACGGTGGGATAGCCCATCGTCGCATAGGTCACGCGCTTGGCGCCAGCGGTGCTGTCGCCACGCCACCAGCCGCCATAGGTCGACCGAGTCAGCGCCAGCGCCGCATCGCTCGTCACCGATCCGGAGACCGTGTTGTTGAGCAGGTCGAGCTGGTAGAAGGCGCCCGCCGTGGTCGGCGCGGTGGTCTCGCGATAGACATATTCGGTGACGCCCGCGGCCGGTGCGGTGAGCAGGTCGGCGCCGGTGAAGCGCGATTCCTCGGTATTCTCGCGTACCACGGTCTCGGCCGTCTGCGCCGTCGTGACGGTGCTCTGCAACGCGAAGCGCACGCGGTTGGAGAAGCTGTCGGTGCCGGCGACGCCCAGCGTGACCGGACCGGCGACATCGCCGGTATAGCTCATCGCCGCGCTGACCGAGAACAGCTCGGCCGCACCGCTCAGCGGGAAGGCGGAATAGGTCGGCGTCGACGAAGCGGTCGGCGTCGGTGTCGGCGTGGGGGTCGGAGTCGGCGTCGCGTCGTCCCCATTATTGCATCCGGCAACGGCCAGCACGGCGACGGCGCTGGCGATAATGGCGGAACGGCGAATCATACATGCAACTCCTGTTACGTCTTGTCCTGCAAGGCGCCCGGCGCCTTTACCGCAGATGAACGGGCTCGCCGCTCAACGGACTGCGGCATGCGGTAGCGTGGTCGCGCAGGAAACGAAACCCCGTGCTTGCATCGCGGATGCGCGCATGCTGTTCGGCCTTATGACCATCCGCACGCTGTTCGCCACCCGCTTTTCCGAAACCGCGCTGGACGACGCGGCATTGCTGGCGGAACTGGCCGACGCCTGCCGCGACCTCGCCGAGCAGGACCGCGCCGGACGCGCCTGGTCGAAGGCGCATGGCTATCGCGGCTACACCTCCTATGCCTCGCTCGACGACCTGCCCGCGCGCGACCCGCGCTTCGCGGATCTCGTCCGGCACCTGAACAAAGACGTCGCCCGCTTCGCCGACGCCTGTGCGTTCGACCTGGGCGGACGCAAGCTCAAACTCGACAGCCTGTGGGTCAACATCCTTAAACCCGGCGGCACGCATAGCGGCCATATCCATCCCCACAGCGTGGTTTCGGGCACCATCTATGTCGAGGTGCCACCCCGGGCCGGCGCGCTCAAGCTCGAGGACCCGCGCCTGCCGCTGCTGATGGCCGCCCCGCCCCGCCGCCCCGACGCGCCGGAAGAGCTGCAAACCTTCATCTATGCGCAGCCCGCGCCGGGCGGCATCTTTCTATGGGAAAGCTGGCTGCGGCACGAAGTCACGCCGCATGCCGGCAAGGGCGAGCGCATCAGCATCAGCTTCAACTATCGCTGATTCCAAGGAACCATTGCGCATGTGAACCGATTCATTCCCAGTTTCGGGAGAATGATGATGCGTAAAGGAATCACCGCACTGTTGGCGCTCGCGATGGCGGTGCCGGTCGCGACCGCGCCGGTCCTGTCGGGCGAAGCGCAGGCGCAGTCCACCTGGGCCGAGCGTGAGGCGCAGCGCGACCGGGAGTATAACGAGCGGCGCGAGCGGCGCTGGCGCGACCGCAGCGAGTATCGCGACCGTGACTATCGCTGGCGCGGCGACCAGCGCGAGTGGGACGCCTCGCGCAGCTATCGCAGCGGCAGCTACCGCGAGCGCCGCCTGAGCCGTCAGGACCAGATTTATCGCGGTCGTGACGGGCGCTATTATTGCCGCCGCGGCGACGGCACCACGGGCCTCGTCGTCGGTGCGGCGCTGGGCGGCATCCTGGGCGGCGCGATCGGCGGCGGTGACCTGCTCGGCGTGATCCTGGGCGGCGCCGGCGGCGCAGTGCTCGGCCGCGAGATCGACCGCGGCAACGTGCGCTGCCGCTGACCGGTCGATAGCTTGAAGGAGAGCCCGCCGGTTTCGCGACCGGCGGGCTTCTTCATGGCTGGCAATTTCCCGCGGTCCGCCCTATCGGGACGCCTTTCCCGGACCACAGGACCACAGAAATGGGCTTTCGCTGCGGCATCGTCGGCCTGCCGAATGTCGGCAAATCGACGCTTTTCAACGCGCTGACCGAGACCGCTGCGGCGCAGGCGGCGAATTATCCGTTCTGCACGATCGAGCCGAATGTCGGCAACGTTGCGGTACCCGACGACCGCTTGCAGGCGCTGGCCAAGATCGCCAATTCCGCCAAGATCATCGAGACTCAGCTCGGCTTCGTCGACATCGCCGGTCTCGTGCGCGGCGCGAGCAAGGGCGAGGGTCTGGGCAACCAGTTCCTCGGCAACATTCGCGAGGTCGACGCGATCGTCCACGTCCTGCGTTGCTTCGAAAATGACGACATCCAGCATGTCGACAACAAGGTCGACCCGATCGCCGACGCCGAAACGGTCGAGACCGAACTGATGCTCTCCGACCTCGAATCGCTCGAAAAGCGCGTGCCCAACCTCCAGAAAAAGGCGGCGCAGGGCGACAAGGAGGCGAAGATCGCCGCATCGGTGCTGGGCCAGGCGCTCGACCTGCTGCGCCAGGGCAAGCCGGCGCGGCTGGTCGAGCCCAAGGACATCGAGGAAGCGCGGCTGTTCGCGCAGGCGCAGCTGATCACCGCCAAGCCCGTCCTCTATGTCTGCAACGTCAACGAGGAAGACGCCGCCAACGGCAATGAATTCTCGGCGCGCGTGTTCGAGAAGGCCAGGGCCGAGGGCGCCGAGGCCGTCGTCGTATCCGCCGCGATCGAGGCCGAGATCGCGACCATGCCGGCCGACGAGCGCGGCGAGTTCCTCGGCGAGCTGGGGCTGGAGGAAACCGGCCTCGCGCGCGTGATCCGCGCCGGCTATTCGCTGCTCCATTTGCTCACCTTCTTCACCGTAGGGCCAAAGGAAGCACGCGCCTGGACCACGCATGTCGGCGCCAAGGCCCCGCAGGCGGCCGGCGAGATCCACACCGATTTCGAACGCGGCTTCATCCGTGCCGAGACGATCGCGTTCGACGACTATATAAAGTTCAACGGCGAAACCGGTGCGCGCGACAACGGCAAGCTGCGCTCCGAAGGCAAGGAATATGTCGTTCAGGACGGCGACGTGATGCTGTTCCGCTTCAACGTCTAGCCGAACGCCCAGCGGAACGTCCTGGCGATCGCCAGCGTGGAGCCGCGGACCAGCGGCGTCGCGGGCGGACGTTTCAGCCCGTGCAGCTCGCGCGCCCAGTCGGGCAACAGATCGACCGCCGCCGCGAAGATCGCGGCCTGTGCGGGCGCGACAGCGAGGCTCGGCGGGCGCTGGTTGAGCACGAAATGCGCCACCTCGCGCGTGCGGGCATCGGCCAGCAGTTGCGGGCGCATCGCGGCGATCAGTGTTTCGGCCTCCGCCTTGCTGCGCGGGACCGGATCGGCGCCGAGCGCTTCGGCGATCCGGGCGGTTTCGGCATAATAGACGTCCTCCTCTTCGCGCGAGATCGGCACGCCATAGCGCTGCCAGGCGGCGAGGAAGCTCCACATCTCGGTCACATGCACCCAGGCGAGCAGCGCGGGATCGTCGGCGCGATAAGGTGTGCCGTCGGGCAGCGTGCCGCCGACTCGCTCATGCACCTCGCGCACCTTGGCGATTGCAGCCTGCGCGATGGCGCGCTCGGCATAGGTCGTTTCAGCGATGAAGCGCGCGGTGCGGCGCAGGCGTCCGAGCATGTCGGTGCGGAACGCGCTGTGGTCCCACACCCCCGCCAGTACGGCAGGATGCAGCATCTGCAGCAGCAGCGAGGCGACCCCGCCAACCATCATCGTCGTCACGTCGCCATTGACGCGCCAGGTGACCGAGCCGCGCGGGAACAGCGCCTCGTCGCTGCGCTGGACCGGCGTCTCACCCTTGGCCCGATCGTTGAACGTGCTGCGCACCACGCCGATCAGGCGCGCGCGGAGACCGGCGGTGACGGGATTGGGGGGCGGCATCGCTTGCTGAGGTAAGCCGCCGAACGCGGCTCAACAAGCTTGCAAAAATCCAGTTTCAGCACGAAACTCACCTTCATGCGATATTTCGAAGATCTCGAAGTCGGCGCCAAGGCGAGCTTTGGCAGCTATCCCGTGACGCGCGAGGAAGTGCTGGAATTCGCGGCGAAATACGACCCCCAGCCGTTCCACCTTTCCGACGAGGCGGCGGCACGGACTCATTTCGGGCGGATGTCGGCGAGTGGCTGGCACACCTGCGCGATGACGATGTCGATGTTCGTCGAATGGATGAAGGAAAACCCGCAGGCCAGCCTTGGTGCGGCGGGAGTCGATGAACTGCGCTGGCTCAAGCCGGTCTTCCCGGGCGACACGCTGCGCTGCGAGAATGAGCTGCTCGCGAAGAAGGCGTCCGAGAAGCGCCCCGAAATGGGCAGCACGCGCGCGCGGATGACGGTGTTCAACCAGCATGACGAGCCGGTGCTGAGCTTCATCGCGCGCGGCCTGATCGCGCGGCGGCCACAGCCCTAGACTTCGCTCGACACGAACGGTCAGTGGAATTTGGCGGTCGCGCGCGTTCGCTCGCACGAAGAAAGCGGCTAGTGCCCCGCGAACGCCACCAGCGCGTTCACTTCGATCCCCTCTACCCGCAGCGAGTCCGCGCCGCCCAGCTCGGGCAGGTCGATCACGAACGCCGCCTGAGTCACCTGCGCCGCGGCCTTGCGTAGCAGCCGCACCGCCGCGCGGGCCGTGCCGCCGGTGGCGATGAGGTCGTCGATCAGCAGCACGCGCGCGCCGGGCGCGAAGGCGTCGGCGTGGATCGCGATACGGTCGGTGCCGTACTCCAGCGCATAATCCTCGGCGATGGTCGCGCCGGGCAGCTTGCCGTCCTTGCGCAACAGCAGCACGCCTGCCCCCAGCGCCACCGCGACCGGCGCGGCGAAGATGAAGCCGCGCGCCTCGATCCCGGCGACGAGATCGACCGGGCCGTCCACCCCCTCGACGATGCGCTCGATGCTGCGCGCGAAGCCGGCGGGGTCGAGCAGCAGCGTGGTGATGTCGCGGAACATGATCCCCGGCTTGGGGAAGTCCGGGATCGTGCGGATCAGCGCGGCGAGATCGTCGTTCGGTGCGGTCACCAATTGCTCCTCACAAAAAAACGGCCCGGGAATCGCTTCCCGGGCCGTTTGAGAAAACCGTCAGGCGGTTGGCCTCAATCCTTCACGCCCCGCCAGATCTGCTTCTTGGCGCCATAAGCGAGGAAGCAGAAGATCACGAGGAAGATCAGCGTCGCGAGACCCGCGGTCTTGCGCGCGCCCAGCTTGGGCTCGGCCGACCACATCAGGAACGCCGCGACGTCCTTGGCGTAATTGTCGGCGGTCGCCGCGGTGCCGTCGGAATAGGTCACCTGACCATCCTTGATCGGCTGCGCCATCGCCAGGTTCAGCGTCGCGAAATAGGGGTTGAAGTGAAGGCCCTGCGGGGTCTTCGTATCCGGGAACTGCTTGAGCAGTTCCTCGCCCTTCTCGTTCTTATAGCCTTCCTGCGCCTTGTAGCCGGTCAGCAGCGAGTAGATGTAGTTCGGGCCGTCGTGACGCGCCTTCGCCATCAGCGACAGGTCGGGCGGGATCGCGTTATTGTTGGCGGCGCGCGCTGCGACGTCGTTGGCATAGACCAGCGGGAAGCGGTCCGAGGCCAGGCCGTCGCGGGTCGCCGGCTCACCCGTCTCCGGGTTGATCGACGGCACCTGGAAGCCCTTGGCGATGGTCTTCACCTGGCCTTCGCTATAGCCGATCGCCTCGAGGTCGCGGAACGACACCAGACGCAGCGAGTGGCACGCGGCGCAGACTTCCTTGTACACCTGCAGACCGCGCTGCAGCTGGCGGTTGTCATATTTGCCCAACACGCCCTCGAACGAGAAGCCGGCCTTGCGCGGATGCTCGTGGAACTCGTGCTCCGCGGTCGCCGCGGGTGGGGTTTTGATCCAGTTCGACACCGTGTCGTAGATGCCGAGCAGCAGGGCGAGGACGAAGCCGAGGCCAACCAAGCCGCCGAGAATGCGAACCATGTTAATTCAGCCCCTTATTCAGCCGCGAGCGCGGTCTGCGCCGGCGACGTGCCACCCTTGCCCGCGAGCACCGCTTCGGTGATCGAATTCGGCAACGGCCGCGGCCGCTCCATCATCGACACGATCGGCAGGATCAGCAGGAAGTGTGCGAAATAGTAAGTGGAGGCGAGCTGTCCAATCAGGATCACCGACGGGGTCGGCGACGCACCGCCGATATAACCGAGCACGATCACGTCGACGAGCAGCACCCACAGGAAGATGCGGTAGGTCGGGCGATAGTTGGCCGACCGCACCGGCGAGGTGTCGAGCCACGGCAGGAAGAACAGCAGCAGGATCGACGCGAACATCGCCAGCACGCCCCACAGCTTCGCCGGGATCCACAGGAAGTCGAAGGTGAACGACTTGAGGATCGCGTAGAAGGGCAGGAAGTACCACTCCGGCACGATGTGCGCCGGGGTCGAGAGCGGGTTGGCCGGGATGTAGTTGTCCGGATGGCCGAGCAGGTTCGGCGCGAAGAAGATCAGCGCCGCGAACACGATCAGCGCCACGCCCACGCCCACGCCATCTTTGGCGGTGTAATAGGGGTGGAACGGCACGGTATCCTGCTCGCTCTTCACCTCGACGCCGGTCGGGTTCGACGAACCCGGAATGTGCAGCGCCCAGATGTGGAGGATGACCACGCCGGCGATCACGAACGGCAGCAGATAATGGAGCGAGAAGAAGCGGTTGAGCGCGGCATTGTCCGGCGCGAAGCCGCCCAGCAGCCACACGCGGATCGTCTCGCCCACGCCGGGAATGGCGGAGAAGAAGCCGGTGATCACCTGCGCGCCCCAGAAGCTCATCTGCCCCCAGGGAAGGACGTAGCCCATGAACGCGGTCGCCATCATCAGCAGGAAGATAACCACGCCGAGCAGCCACACCATCTCGCGCGGCGCCTTGTACGAACCGTACCACAGGCCGCGGGCGATATGGATGTACACCACCAGCAGGAACATCGACGCGCCGTTGGCGTGCGCATAGCGCAGGAACCAGCCGGCGTTCACGTCACGCATGATGTGCTCGACGCTGTCGAAGGCGATGCCGGCATTGGCGGCATAGTGCATCGCCAGCACGATGCCGGTGACGATCTGCACCGCCAGGAACATCCCGGCGAGCACGCCGAAGTTCCAGAAATAGTTGAGGTTGCGCGGGACCGGATAGCCGGCGCCGACCGCGTTATAGACGAAGCGCGGAAGCGGGAGACGATCGTCGACCCACTTCATCAGCGGGTGCTTCGGTTCGTACTGCTTTGCCCAGGGAAAGCTCATTGCCTGATGCCCCTCAGCCGACCCGAACGACGGTGTCGGAAATGAATTCGTAATCCGGAACCGCGAGGTTCGACGGCGCGGGACCGCTGCGGATGCGCCCGGCGGTGTCATAGGCCGAGCCATGGCACGGACAGAAATAGCCGCCGAACGGCCCCTTGTTCTCGCCCTCGCCCGCGCCCAGCGGCACGCAGCCGAGATGGGTGCACACGCCCAGCGTGATCAGCCAGTTCGCCTTGCCTTCCTTGGTGCGCTGCGCGAGCGTCTCGGGATCGCGCAGGTCGCTCACCGGCACCGCATCGGCCTCGGCGATTTCCTTCGGCGTCAGGTTGCGCACGAACAGCGGCTGCTTGCGGAAGGTCGACTTGATCGACTGGCCGGGCTGGATCGCCGAGACGTCGAGCTCGGTGGTCGACTGTGCCAGCACGTCGGCCGACGGGCTCATCTGGTTGATCAGCGGAAGCGCCACCACGCCGGCGCCCACGCCCGCGAACGCCACCGCGCCGATCGACAGATAGTCGCGGCGGCGGGGATCGGCGGGCGCGTCATGCGCTTCACCGGGGGGAACAGCTTCATCAAGCGTTGCCATGCATCAGCCCTTGCACTTCAAAAAACACCGAGACGCTTTATGCGCCTTCGAAAACCGGATGCGGCGGGACGCAGGAACGCCACGCCAGAACCCCCGGTGCCCCCGGTGGCTGGCGGCCTGATAGACGCCACATACCGCGTTTGCCAACCGCCTTTTTGACGCTCTTGTGGCATGTGTGCGCCCTGCCCTATCGGGACAGCCATGCGCATTGCCCTGTTCCAGCCCGATATCGCCGGAAATGTCGGCGCCGTCCTGCGGATCGGCGCGTGTTTCGACACACCGGTCGATCTGATCGAACCGATGGGATTCGCCTGGGACGACAAGCGCGTCGCGCGGGCGGGGATGGACTATATCGATCATGTGCGGATCGCGCGGCATGCCAATTGGGACGCGTTTCTGGGCAGCGTGACGTCGCGCATCGTGCTGTTCACCACCAAAAGCGCGCAGCGATTTGACGAAACCCAATTTGCCGCCGGCGACATTTTGCTGTTCGGATCGGAAAGCGCGGGCGCGCCCGATTACGTGCGCGCGCGCGCCGATCTGCGCGTGCGAATCCCGATGCGGCCCATCACGCGCTCCTTGAACCTTTCGGTTTCGGCGGGCATCGCGCTCGCCGAAGCGCTCAGACAGACCAAAGGCTTTCCCGAATGATCGACCTCGACCCCCAGCAAGCCGGCGCGCGCGCCTGGTTCGAATCGCTGCGTGACTCGATCTGCGCCGAGTTCGAGGCGATCGAGCGCGAGGCCGGATCGGACGCCGCGTTCGACTATATCGGCTGGGACCGCGCCGATCCCTCGGGCGAACCCGGCGGCGGCGGCGTGCGCGGGGTGATGAAGGGCAAGGTGTTCGAAAAGGTCGGGGTCAACGTCTCGACCGTCGGCGGCACCTTCGAAGGCGATTTCGCGAAGACCATCCACGGCGCGGGCGAGGACCCGCGCTTCTTTGCTACCGGCATCAGCCTGGTCGCGCACATGGCCAACCCGCATGTGCCGGCGGTGCACATGAACACGCGCTTCCTCGTGACGACCAAACGCTGGTTCGGCGGCGGCGCGGACCTGAACCCGCCGATTCCCTATGAGGAAGACACCGCCGACTTCCATGCCACGCTCAACGCCGCGTGCGACACGCACGACCCGGAGCATTATCCGCGCTTCAAGCAATGGGCCGACGACTATTTCTACATCCCGCACCGCAAGGTGCATCGCGGCGTCGGCGGCATCTTCTACGATCACCTCGACAGCAATGACGACGCCAGTTGGGACGCGAATTTCGCCTTCACCCAGGATGTCGGCCGCGCCTTCCTCGACGCCTATCCCCGGATCGTGCGGCGGCGGATGGCAATGCCGTTCACCGACGCGGACAAGGCGCAGCAGCTCGAATGGCGCGGCCGCTATGCCGAGTTCAACCTCGTCTATGACCGCGGCACGCTGTTCGGACTCAAGACCGGCGGCAATATCGACGCGATCCTGATGAGCCTGCCGCCGCTGGCGACATGGTCGTGACAAGGGCGTCCTGATGGGCCTGATCGCGGTCAGGCCGGGCGAAGTCGCAGCGGTCGTCACCAGCCTCGAGATGCTCGAGCGGCCGCGCCCCCGCCCGCTGCCCGAATCGCCGCTGCGGCTGGTGCGCTGGGTCCAGCCCGCGCCCGACAAATACCGCACGCTGTTCGAGCGCGTCGGCGCGCCCTGGCTGTGGTTCTCGCGGCTGGTGATGGCCGACGACCGGCTGACCGCGATCATCCATGACGCGAATGTCGAGATTTACGCCGTCAGCGACCCGCGCGGCATCGAGATCGGGTTGCTGGAACTCGATTTTCGGGCGGCGAACACCTGCGAGCTGTCCTTCTTCGGGCTGGTGCCCGAACTGACCGGCCAGGGTCATGGCCGCTGGCTGATGGCTCAGGCACTGGTCCGCGCGTGGCGCAAGGATGTCAGCCGGGTGTGGGTCCACACCTGCACGCTCGACCATCCCAAGGCGCTCGGCTTCTACCGCGCGTCGGGCTTCGTCCCCTATGCCCGCTCGGTCGAGACCTTCGCCGACCCGCGGCTGTCAGGCCATCTGCCGCGCGACGCCGCGCCTCACGTCCCGCTGCTCGATCCCGCCAGCCGGCGGTAAATCGCGACTCGCACCAGCGTGAAGGCGACGAAAGCCGCCGCGCCGGCCGCCGCGACGGGGACCAGCGCCACCACCTGCACCCAGGGCGAATTGCCGGCCAGCGCGGTCAGCGTCTGCGCCACGACCAGCATGACCAGCGCCGCCGACCCGGCGATCGCCGCCGTACCGCATCCCAGCAGCGCAATCCGCCAGCCATTCCCCGCGCTCAACCGGAAGCCGCGCTCGATTGCCGCCAACAGCCCGCGCTCGGGCTCGGCGGCATAGGCGGCGCCCATCAGCCAGCTGCGCCCGAAAATGTAGAGGCCCGGAATCACATAGAGCGCGAAGCCGAGATTGATCAGCGTCCCGGTCAGGAAACCGATCAGCACGAACGGCACCAGCCGCAGCAGCGATGCGGTCAACAATTCGCCGACCGTTCGCCCGCCGCGCAGGAACAGGCTGAGCAGCGCGAACCCGCCAAAATCGAGCGCCAGGCTGACCAGCAACAGCCAGGCGAAGTTCGCGACATAGAAGGCGCGAACCGCGGCGAACACCGCCTCTTCGTTGGTCCGATCGGCAATGGCCGGCAACGTGCTGACCAGCATCGCCAGCGCCAGCACCGGCAGCAGGAAAAACACGCCCGCCACGCGCGCCACGACATCGCGCTCGGCGCGCCACAGGGCCGCGGCGTCAGCGAGGACGCCGCCGATGGGAAGTCTCATTGTGCTTTTGCCGCCTCTTCGCGAAGCAGCAGCGCGACGAACAGCTTGGCGGTGAACGCCGTGCCGAGCACCGTGAACCCGGTCGAAACCGCCCCGCCGACAATCGTCGTCAGCACCGTCGCCAGCGACAGCCCGTCCTCGCCCCGCCCCGCGATCAGGAACATCACCGCGCCGAACGCGGTCGTCGCGGCGAGATTGGCGACGATCGACACCACCGCATAGAGAATGATCACCCCGGCGATCTTGAGCGCCGCGCCGCGCGTCAGCCGCCACGAGCGCGCAATCGCGCCCAGCGCCTGCCCCTCGCCGACGATCACCGGCAGCAGCACCGCAAGCCGCGCCACCAGCCACAGCATCACCGGCAGCAGGATCAGGACATAGAGCGCAACGGCGGTCGCGGCGGCCGCCGGAATTTCGGGCATCGAGTCCTGCGCCATCGCCGCCACATCGACTCCGCTCGCGGCGAGGATCACCCCCACCGGAATCGACGCGGCAAGCCCCGCGATCAGCACCACGACCATCACCAGCAACGCAGCCGGGAACCGCCGGGTCGCCACGCCGGTCGCGGCGCGGCCATGCGACGGATCGAGCGTCAGCGCCGTGATCGCGAGCTGCCCCCAGAACGTAACCAGCGCCAGTGCGAGCGAGCCGAGTCCCAGCCCCATCGCCAGACCGGGCGCCGCGCCCGGCCGCAATTCGGCGAAATTGCCCGTGATCACCGCCGGTACGAAGATGCCGAGCAGCGCGATCGGCAGGATCGTACCCAGATTATCGCTCAGAAACTCAGCCGTCCGATCCCAGACGCTACCCATGCTGATCATAGCCACACCCCTTGCCCCAAGCTGTTAGCCGATCCGACCGCGGCGCGCCACATGGTTGCGCGGCAAACCGCGTTGGCGCATCGGGTGCGGCATGGAATCGAAGCACGGCATCGAATGGCGCGTCGCGGCGGACCGCGTGCCCTATCCGCAGGCGCTCGCCGAGATGGAATCGCGCGTCGCCGCGATCCAGGCGGGCGAGGCGGAAGAGTTGATCTGGCTGCTCGAACACCCGCCGGTCTATACCGCGGGCACCAGCGCCGACCCGGCCGAACTGATCGACCCGCGCTTCCCGGTGTTTCCGGCGGGCCGCGGCGGGCGCTACACCTATCACGGGCCGGGCCAGCGGATCGGCTATGTCATGCTCGACCTGTCGCGGCGCGCCAAAGATGTGCGCTGCTATGTCCACGCGCTCGAAGGCTGGGTGATCGCCGCGCTGGCGCAGGTCGGCATCGACTCGTTCCGCGCCGAAGGCCGCGTCGGCATCTGGACGCGCGACGGCGGGCAGGAAGCGAAGATCGGAGCGATCGGCGTGCGCGTGAAACGCTGGGTGACGATGCACGGCTTTTCGGTGAACCTCGCCCCCGACCTCGCCGATTTCGGCGGGATCGTGCCGTGCGGCCTGCCCGAATTCCCCGTCACCAGCGCCGCGATGCTGGGAAAAGACATCTCGCCCGCCACCTTTGACGAAGCGCTGGCTATTGCCTTTCCAGCCTTCCTCGCCAACCTGGAACCCAGGCCGGATGCGGCCTGCCACAATCAGGACAAAATCCGGGGTTGAGGCGATGGACCCAAGCGTTTAAACTCTACCACGGATTAGGGAGTTTGCGATCACGCCGGCTCCCGTCCTTTGTTATCTAGGGAGCCTAATTCATGCGCGCACTCTTCACCAAGGCCGTTGCCGGTTCGTTGATCGCCAGCTCGGCGCTGCTGCTTTCGGCATGCGGCGACAAGACCGAAGTCACCACCGAGAACACGACGGTCGTTGACGTGAACGCGACGGACCCGGTGCTCGACGGCACCACCAGCGACAACATGACCGCGGTCGACGGCGCCACCGGCAACGACACCGGCATGGCGGCCGACATGGCTGCGAACGACACCGCCAGCAACGGCATGTAATTCGCTCAGGCGACTTACCATCGTTTCGAGGGCCGTCCGGCAACGGGCGGCCCTTTCGATTCACAGGCTCGTTCTGCAGGGCTTCCGTTCGGTGCCGAAACGAATCCGCCCGAAAAACCGCTTGGGCCGCGAGTCAAAAATCCGTAACCGGTAACCATTCGATATCGTGTGGAAGAGGGTTGAGGATGCCAGTGTCGCGTTTGTTTTTGGCTGCATCAGCCGCACTTCTCGCCGGCGCGGCCCCCGCCTCGGCGCAATTCTATTTTCGTGGCCCCGACATTGCGAGTCCGCGGCTGACCGGGATGGAGCCGGGCATTCTCGGCCAGGCATTCCCCGGCGCGACCCCGGCCGAGACTCGCGCGGCTTTGGTGTGGAACCTGCGCGCCGCGCTCAACGTCGCCGCGCTGCAATGCCAGTTCGCGCCGACGCTGCTGACGCTGCCCAACTACAATGCGATCATCAAGGATCACTCGGGCGAGCTGACCGCCTCCTATGCCACGCTGACCAAATATTTCATGCGCACCGCCAAGACCCCAAAGGCCGGCCAGACCGCGCTCGATCAGTACGGCACGCGCGTCTATTCGAGCTATTCGGCGGTCTATTCGCAGTTGACCTTCTGCCAGACCGCGGACGACGTCTCGCAGCAGGTGGTGTTCGCGCCGCGCGGCCAGTTCGGCGAAGTCGCGGCCGAGCGGCTCGGCGAGATCCGCAACAGCATGACGCGCTGGGGCGAACAGCAATTTCCCAGCGTCGTCCGCTCGCAAGCCGCCGGATGGATCAACTATCCGCTGTTCGGCAACGACAAATGCTGGCGCAAGGGCGTTTACGAACCGGGGCGCTGCATAAAGCGCTAACGCAGCCCCAGCGACTTGTGCGCCTGAAGCGTCAGCCGCCATTTGGGCCGCGCCATCGCGAAGTCGACCGACGCCTGCACGTTCGCGGCGGCGTTGGCATCGTCCATCGGCTGGACCAGGAAATGGGCGAAATCCCACTGCTCCAGCGCGGCGACATCGGTGCCTGCCTGCGGCCAGACGAGCTTCAACTCGTCGCCGCTTCGCTGCACCACCTCGCTGCCCGCCTTGGGGCTGATGCACACCCAGTCGATGCCGGGATGCGCGGGGAGCGTGCCGTTGCTCTCGATCGCGGTGCGGAAGCCGCGCGTGTGCAAGGCCTCGACCAGCGCATCGTCGACCTGCAGCATCGGCTCGCCGCCGGTCAGCACCACGAAGCGGCGCTCGCTCCCTTCGCCCCAGAACCCTTCGACGGCATCGGCGAGCGCGTCCGCATCGGCGAACTTGCCCCCGCCCAGTCCATCGGTGCCGACGAAATCGGTGTCACAGAATTTGCAGACCGCGGCGGCGCGGTCCGCCTCCCGCCCCGACCACAAATTGCACCCGGCAAAGCGCACGAACACCGCACGCGCGCCGGCATTCACGCCCTCGCCCTGCAGCGTCAGGAACATCTCCTTGACCGAATAGGTCATGCGGGCGCGGCGTAGCGCGTCGGATCGGGCACGCCCGCTTCCTCGAACCCCTTCGAACGCAACCGGCAGCTGTCGCACAGCCCGCAATGCACGCCGCCCGGCGCGGGATCGTAGCACGACCAGCTGAGCCCCAGATCGAGGCCCAGTTCCATGCCCTTGCGCACGATGTCCGCCTTGCTCATCTCGACCAGCGGCGCGCGGATGCGGAACGGCTCGCCCTCCACCCCGGCCTTGGTCGCCAGCTCGGCCAGCTTCTCGAACCCCGCGATGAATTCGGGCCGGCAGTCGGGATAGCCCGAATAATCGAGCGCATTGACCCCGATATACAGGTCGCGCGCACCCGCTGCCTCGGCCCAGCCGAGCGCGAGGCTGAGGAAGATCGTATTGCGCGCCGGGACATAGGTGACCGGGATCTCGTCCCCTACCCCGCTTTTGGGCACGTCGATATCCGCGGTCAGCGCCGATCCGCCGAACAGCGACAGGTCGAGCGGCAGCACCACATGGCGCTCGGCCCCCAGCACGCTGGCGATACGGCGCGCCGCCGCCAGCTCGACATGGTGCCGCTGGTTATAGTCGATCGACAGCGCCAGCAGCCGATGGCCGTCCGCCACCGCGCACGCGGCGGAAACATAGGAATCGAGACCGCCCGAGATCAGGGCGACGGCAAGCTTGCGGCTGTCGGTCATCGAATTGGGCGTAACGACTTCGCCGCAGCGCGGCAAGAATCAGCGCGAGGCAGAGGCGGAAGCGCAGGCGCCGGTGCGGCGGCCCTCATATTCCTCGGTGAACGGCAGCCCGCGGCTGATCCCTTGAGTCTCCAGCCGGATCAGGCGCGGCGTCTCGACGGTGATGCGCGTGTCGCCATTGCCGACGCCCGGGCAGCTGTACGTCACGCGCCCGCCCATCGTGCCATTCTCCACCACGAAGCGCTGGCAGGCGACGCCGCGATGGCGCAGCTGGAGCAGCATTTGCGGATCGGTGATGCAGATCGAGCGAGTCGAACCGTCCGGCGCGCGCAACGACCATTCGCCACGCTCGATCTTGCCGAGCGCGGCGAGTCCGCCGCTCTGTGCGGCAGCCGAAAAGCCGGTCGCCATCATGACGACGGCCGTCAGGATCGATCCGATTCTGCTCATTTCGTCGCCCTAATAGCACGATTCGGCTGCAAAATTACTGACAATTGACGTCATGCAGCATGGTCGAGGGTGATCGGGAACTTCTTCGAGCAGAAAGCACAATCGACGGTAATCACGCCATTTTCCGCCATATCGGCGCGCTCGTCGGGGGTGAATTTGGACAGAACCGACCCAATATAGGCCGCATCGCAGCGGCAGCCGCGCACCAGCGCCGCACCGCCCTGCACGCGCACTTCCGCTTCTTCGTTGAACAGCCGCCAGACCAGCGTCTCGAGCGGCAGCGACGGGTCGGTCAACTCGTCCGCGCCCATCGTTCCGCCCAATGCCTCGACATGCTCCCATTCGGGATGCGCGTCGCGCGCATGCAGCCGCTCGCCGCCTTCCTCGCCTTCGGGCAGATGCTGGAGGAACAGCCCGCCGCCGATGCACTGGCCGTCAGCATCATGCCCCATGCCGAGCCGCACGAGGCTCGGAATCTGCTCGGACTGCATGAAGTAGTTCTCCGCCGCGTCGGCGATCGACTCGCCGTCGAGCGGGACGATCCCCTGATAGCGCTCGCCGGTCGCCGCCTGGTCGAAGGTCATCGCCAGATGCCCCTTGTGGAACAGCGCGTAGAGCGACGGATTGTCGCCCAGCTCGGCCAGCCGCTCCTCGTCAAATTGCAGATAACCGCGCAGCTCGCCGCCGCGATAGTCGCACACCAGCAGCTTGACGATCCCGCCCTGAGTCTGCGCCTGCAACGTCAGCTGCCCGCCCGCATCCTTGAGCGTCGAACCCAGCAACGCGGTCAGCGTCAGCGCCTCGGCCATCACCCGCTCGATCGGCGGCGGATAGGCGTGCGCCGACAGGATCTCGTTCAACACCGGCCCCAGCCGCGCGACCCGGCCACGCGCATGGCGGTGCGGCAAGGTAAAGTTGACGGTGCGATCGAGGTCCGGAGTGGCAGTCACGTCATATCTCCGCCGTTCGTGCCGAGCGAAGTCGAGGCACCACGTATCTGCGGCGCCAATGCTTCTCGACTTCGCTCACAGCGAACGGCAATTTTGGGTTCGCCGCCATATGGTGACGAACCCGCCCGCTTCAACCGATCTGCCCGAAGCACCAGCGCAGCACCGCCTTTTGCGCATGCAGGCGATTCTCCGCCTCCGGCCAGATCAGCGATTGCGGTCCGTCGAGCACCGCATCGGTCGCCTCTTCACCGCGATGCGCGGGCAGGCAGTGCAGGAACTTCGCGTCCGGCTTGGCCTGCGCCATCAGCGCCTCGTTCACCTGATAGGGCCACATCGCCGCCATCTTGGCCTCGGCATGCGCCTGCCCCATCGAGATCCAGGTGTCGGTGATGACGATATCGGCGCCCGCGACCGCCTCGGCGGCATCGTTCACCACCCGCGCCCGACCCTGCCCGGCCGCGACCACCGCGTCGGACGGCGCAAAACTCTGCGGACAGGCGGCCACGACATCGAAATGCATCAGCCCCGCCGCCTCGATCAGCGAGGCGAGCATGTTGTTGCCGTCGCCGAGCCAGGCGACCTTCAGGCCGGGCAGCGACTTGCCGCTCTCCACGATCGTCTGCAGGTCGGCCATCATCTGGCACGGATGGCTGTCGTCAGTCAGCCCGTTGATCACCGGCACGCTGGCATAATGCGCCATTTCCAGCAGCTTGGCGTGATCGTCGGTGCGCACCATGATCGCGTCGCAATAGCCTGACAGCACCCGCGCGGTATCCGCGATGCTCTCGCCGCGGCCAAGCTGGCTGGTCGCCGTATCGAGCACGATCGGCACGCCGCCAAGCTGCGTGATGGCGAGGTCAAAGCTGACGCGGGTACGGGTCGAGTTCTTCTCGAACACCATCGCGAGCGCATAGCCGGAAAGCGGCGCATCGGCATCGAGCTTCGCCTTGGGCCAGCCGACGCGCGCCGCCTTGCGGTCGATCGCATCGGCCAGCATCGCGGCGACGCCATCGGCGCCGGCATCGGAAAGCGAAAGGAAATTACGGTAGGTCACGGGAGTCTCCCCCTCCCGTTCGTCCCGAGCGAAGTCGAGGGACAATGTGTCTCGACTCCGCTCGACACGAACGGTCAGTCCAATCCATCCGGATCAATCATCGGTCAGCGGCGCATAGCTGCGCGCGCCGGCGCTCAGTCGCTCGATACACTCGGCGATATGATCTTCCTCGATCACCAGCGGCGGGAGCAGGCGGAACACATTGTCGCCCGCCGCGACCGTCAGCAGCCTGTGATTGTCGCGCAGATGCGCCACGAAATCGCGGCTGACCGCCGGCTCCTTGAGCTTGATGCCCAGCATCAGCCCCTTGCCGCGGATCTCCTCGAACAAGGCATCGTGATTGGGCAGCAGCTGCTCGAGCGCCTGCCGCAGCCGCTCGCCGGTCTTCTCGACGCGCTCGAAGAAGCCGTCCTCGAGCATCACGTCGAGCACCGCCATCCCCGCCGCCATCGCCAGCGGATTGCCGCCATAGGTCGAGCCGTGCGTGCCGAACACCATGCCCTTGGCCGCTTCCTCGGTCGCGAGGCACGCGCCGAGCGGGAAGCCGTTGCCGATCCCCTTGGCCACGGTCATGATGTCGGGCGTGATGCCGTAATGCTCATAGGCGAAGAACTTGCCGGTGCGCCCGTAACCGCACTGGATTTCGTCCAGCACCAGCAGCATGCCCTGCTCGTCGCACGCCTTGCGTAGCCCGCGGATGAATTCGGGCGTGCCCGCGGTCATCCCGCCCTCGCCCTGCACCGTCTCGACCAGGAAGCCGGCCGTATTCTCGTCGACCAGCGCCAGCGCGCCTTCGAGGTCGTTGAACGCGGCATAGTCGAAGCCCGGCGCGAGCGGTTCGAACCCGTCGCGCATCTTGGGCTGATCGGTCGCCGAGATCGCCCCCATCGTACGCCCGTGGAACGCATTCTTGAAGGTGATCAGCTTGGTGCGGTTGGGCTGGCCGTTGACGTAGTGATAGCGGCGCGCGGTCTTGATCGCGCACTCGACCGCTTCGGCGCCCGAATTGGTGAAGAAGATCGTGTCGGCGAAGCAATTGTCGATGATGCGCTGCGCCAGCGCCTCCCCCTGCGGCGAACCGTAAAGGTTGGAGACGTGCATCAGCGTCGCGATCTGGTCCTGCAGCACCTTGGTGACGTGCGGATGGCCGTGGCCGAGCGCGTTCACCGCGATCCCCGCCGCGAAATCGAGATAGCGCTCGCCTCGCTCGCCGACCAGCCAGCAGCCCTCGCCTCGCACCGGACGCACATCGCACCGTGGGTAAACGGGCATGAGCGGGGTGATCGACATCGAACTGCTCCTCCTTGCTTGGGCGCGAATGGTGCGCGTTTTACTCCGGAAACGACAAAGGCGGCCCAACCGGACCGCCCGGAGCGCGCATCTACCCGCCAGGGACCATGAGCGTCAACACCCGGCGCTGAACCGTTACCGGCGCAGCGCGTTGGGCGGCAAGGAGGTCGCCCATGCCCGACGCGCTCGAACGATGGCAGGTCATGCCGCACGGGGTCCTGGAGGAAATCGACGACGGCATCCTCACCGTTCCGGGTGAGATCGTGATGCCGCTCGGCCGCTTTCCGCGGCGGATGACGGTGATCGCGCTGGCCGAGGGCGGCACGGTGATCTGGAGCGCGATCGCGCTTCACGAGCCGGAAATGGCGCGGATCGAGGCGCTGGGGCCGCCCAAATTCCTGATCGTCCCCAACCGCGCGCACCGGCTCGACGCAAAAATCTGGAAGCAACGCTATCCGGAGATGCAAGTCATCGCCCCGCCCAAGGCGCGTCAGGCGGTGGCGGAGGTCGTCGCGGTCGACGCCACCGACGACATCATCGGCGACCTGGCCATCGCCTTCGACCTGATCGACCAGAAGACGGACGAGTTCGCGCTACGGGTGCACCGCGCCAGCGGCACCACGCTGATCGTCAACGATTCGATCGGCCATGTCCGCCACCCGCACGGGCTCGGCGCAAAGATCATGGCGCGACTGATGGGGTTCGGCGTCAAGCGGCCGCAAGTGCCGCGCGTCATCCGCCGCATGATGATCGACGACCCGAAGGCGCTCGCCGCACAGATGCGGGAATGGGCCGCGCTGCCCGATCTGCGCCGAATCATCGTCAGTCACGGCGATCCGATCACTCACGATCCGGCAGGGGAATTGCGGCGCCTGGCCGCGAAACTCGAGAAATAGCAGGCGGCGCGGAACACCGTCCCGCGCCGCCCTTGTTACTTACCGATCCCAGCGATCGTCGTCATAGCCGCGCCGGTCGTCCCAGCGGCCGTCGCGGCGCTCGTCGCGCAGGCGGCGGATCAGCTGTTCGGCGCGGTTCTCGATCTGCTCACGCTCCCAGCGCGAATAGCCGTCACGGCGAAAACGCGCGTCGAGCTGATACAGCCGGTTGAGCTCGTTGCGGTAGTAATAGACCTCGCGCTGCGAAATATCGCGGCGCTGGATCGCGCGGTCGAGCATCATCTGCGCGCGGCGCAGCGTATCGCGGCCATAGCCATAGCCGCCGCGGTCGTCGTAACGGTCGCCATAGCGGTCACCGCGATAGCCGTCGCCCCAGCTCTGGGCGGTCGCCGGCACGGCGGCAAGGGTAGAGGCCGCGAGGGCCAGTCCGATCATCATCTTACGCATTGGGCATCGCCTCCTCAGTCGATGTGACCGGGATAGCGGGGCCGAGTCGAATTGGCGCTGAACGCGGCTGACAGCAGCCGTTCAGCCTGCGGATCAACTCTTGATCTTCCACCCGCTGCGCAACAGCAGATAGCAGACGACGCCCAGCACCGCGTCGATCGCCACGACGATGCCCCCGGCGGTCCAGATCGAGACGTAACCGTCGCTGACGCCGAGAAAGCCGTAGCGAAAGCCCGAAATCACATAGAAGAACGGGTTGAAATGGCTGATCGTCTGAAACGCGGGCGAAAGCCGGTCGACCGAATAGAAGGTGCCCGACAGCAAGGTCAGCGGCGCGATCACGAAATTCGTGACCGCCGCGGCGTGATCGAACTTCTCGCCCCAGATCGAGGTGATCACGCCGAGGAACGCCAGCATCAGCGACCCGAACAGCCCGAACCACAAGACGGCAAACAGATGCTGCGGCACCATCACGCTGCCGAGGAACAGCAGCATCGCGAGCCACACCGCCCCGCCGACGCAAAACGCCCGCGTCACCGCCCCGCCACACAGCGCCGCGAGCAGCTCGCCGGTCGACAGCGGCGGCATCAGATAATCGACGATCGTGCCCTGGATCTTGCCCACCAGCAGCGAGAAGCTCGAATTGGCGAAGGCGTTGTTGAGCATCCCCATCACCACCAGCCCCGGCGCGATGAACGTCCCGAACGGCACGTTGACGCCCCCCACCGAAACCTCGCCGCGCGCGCCCAGAGCAGTGGTGAACACCACCAGCAGCAACAGCTGCGACACCGCCGGCGCCCATATCGTCTGGAGCTGCACCTTGAAGAAACGGCGCACCTCCTTCACATAAAGGGTCGACAAGCCTCCCCAATTGATGTTGCGGATCACCGGAACGCCGGGGGCGGCAAGCTGCGTATCGGGCGCGGGGTGTTGTTCGGCCATGTCTGGCCGGGTAAAGGCTCCCACGCGGACCCGCAACGGGATTGATTGAGGACGACGAATGAGCTGGACCGACGAACGGATCGAGACGCTGCGCAAGATGTGGGACAGCGGCCTCACCGCCACCCAGATCGCCGAGGAATTGGGCGGCGTCAGCCGCAACGCGGTGATCGGCAAGGCCCACCGGCTGGGCCTCGCCTCGCGCCCCTCGCCGGTGAAGCCCAACGCGCCGGAGGCGAAGGCCGCCGCACCCGCCGCTGTCACGCCGGCCCCTGCCCCGGCGCCGCGCCCTGAACCCGCGCCGGCTCCCAAGCCCGCACCGGTCGCTGCCGCACCGCGCGCGGTCGAGCCTGATGCCGACGAGCCCGCCGCCCCAACGCCGCGCCCCGACGCGCCGGTGCTGCGCTCGGTCGGCCCCGGCGGCTTCGTCCGCCAGAACCCCGGCGAACAGTCGCCCCCGATCACCCCCGCCCCGCCGCGCCGCCTCGTCCCGGCCAAGCCGAGCAAGGAGATCGAGGGCAAGACCAGCCTGCTCGACCTCAACGACCGCATCTGCAAATGGCCGCTGGGCCACCCGGGCGAGCCCGACTTCCACTTCTGTGGCACCAAGGTGAACCCGGGCTTCCCCTATTGCGTCGACCATTGCGGCCACGCCTATCAGGCGCAGCTGCCGCGCCGTGACCGCCGTCCGCCGCCGCCGCTGCCCTATGGCGGCCCGCGCGTTCGCTGACCCGCGTGCACTGAAATGAAAAACGGCCGGCGGATCGCTCCGCCGGCCGTTTTCGTTGTCAGGGTCCGGGTTAGAAGCTGACCGCGCCGGTCAGCCTTATGGCGTGGAAGGCGAACTTGCTGTCGCTGCGCGCGAAGTCGGCGCCGCCGGCCAGCACGAACGGATTGGTCGCACCCGCCGTGCCCTGCCCGACGCGCACCCGGCCATCGCCGTCATTGTAGCGGCTGTAGAGATATTCGAGGCCGATCGAGAAGTTGCGACCGAACTTCTGCTCGACGCCACCGCCCGCCTGCCATCCGAACGCATCGTCATCGTCGTTCAGCGTGAAGCTGTTGGCGGTGTTGCCGGTGGTGAAGCTGCGGTCGATCTTGGCATAGGCGCCGCCGAACGTGCCGTAGAACAGCGTGCTCTGCCCCGCGACATAGCCAGCGCGCGCACGCAGCGCGGCGTTCCAGTCGATCTCGCGCGTCATGGTGTAGAAGGCCGGCGTCGTGCTGAACGCCGACACGCTGTCGCGCACGTTCGACTTGCCGAACTCCGCCACCGCGCCGATCACCCATTTGCCATATTGCTGGTCCGCGCCGAGCCGGGCGTAATATTCGTAGCCGTCCTTGTCGTTGGCGCAGCTGTTGTTGAGGTTGGAGGTCGCGGCGCCGTTGCAGAAACCGGGCGAAAAGGCATTGGCGCCCGCCGGCGTGGTGATCGTCTCGCCGAAACTGCCGTTCGAACCGCGGTCGAACAGGATCGTCTCGCCGATATCGTTATTCTGTACGCTGCGGCCGAACGAGCCGCCGATATAGACGCCGTCAAAGGCCGGTTCGTCGGCCGAATCCTGCGCCAGGGCCGGCATGGCGGCGAGCGAAAGGGTCAGGACGCCAGTGGCGCCCAGCAGGGTACGCATACGCATGTTGGGAAAGCTCCGATATGATTGCAGGCCGGATAACGGCTCACCGCCGCGATCTTTCCCTGGATCAATCGGAAACGCGCATCATGTTGCTTTGCAGCAACAGCGGCGCTTGCTCCAACCCGGCGGAACGATATAGCAACAGACCATGGCATCTGATCTGTTCCAGCCCTCTTCCGCCACGCCCGACAACAGCTACGACGCCTCGTCGATCGAGGTGCTGGAGGGGCTCGAACCCGTCCGCCGCCGCCCCGGCATGTATATCGGCGGTACCGACGAGCGCGCGCTGCATCATCTCGCCGCCGAAGTGCTCGACAATGCGATGGACGAGGCGGTGGCCGGCCATGCCACGCGGATCGAGATCGAGCTGGAGCCGGGCAACCGCCTGACCGTGGTCGACAATGGCCGGGGCATCCCGGTCGATCCGCACCCCAAATTCCCCGACAAGTCTGCGCTCGAGGTGATCCTTTCGACGCTTCACTCGGGCGGCAAGTTCACCGGCAAGGCCTATGCGACGTCGGGCGGCCTGCACGGCGTCGGCGTCAGCGTGGTCAACGCGCTGTCGGTCGATACCGTGGTCGAGGTCGCACGCGAGAAGCAGCTCTACCGCCAGCGCTTCAGCCAGGGCCAGACGCTCGGCCCGCTCGAACATCTCGGCGGCACCCCCAACCGCCGCGGCACCTCGGTCGCCTTCACCCCCGATCCCGAGATTTTCGGGCCTGAACTGCACTTCAAGCCCGCGCGCCTCTACAAGCTCGCCCGCTCTAAGGCCTATCTGTTCGCCGGGGTCGAGATCCGCTGGAAGTGCGATCCCTCGCTCATCACCGACGACACGCCCGCCGAAGCGGTGTTCCAGTTCCCCGGCGGCCTCGCCGACCATCTGCGCGAACAGCTCGGCACGCGCGAGGGCGCGACCGCCGAATTCTTCTCGGGCCGGCAGGAATTCCCCGACTCGCAGGGCAGCGTCGAATGGGCGGTCGCTTGGCCGCTGTGGAGCGACGGCAGCTACAGCTGGTATTGCAACACCATCCCCACCCCCGATGGCGGCACGCACGAACAGGGGCTGCGTCAGGCGCTGGTGCGCGGCATCCGCGCGTTCGGCGATCTCGTCGGCCAGAAAAAGGCCAAGGACATCACCGCCGACGACATCATGGTCGGCAGCGAGCTGATGCTCAGCGTGTTCATCCGCGAGCCGCAATTCCAGTCGCAGACCAAGGACCGCCTGACCTCGGGCGAGGCGACCGCGCTCGTCGAAAAGGCCGTGCGCGACCATTTCGACCATTTCCTCGCCGACCGCATGGACCGCGGCAAGGCGCTGCTCGGCTATGTGATCGAGCGCATGGACGACCGCCTGCGCCGCAAGCAGGAGCGCGAGGTCAAGCGCAAGACCGCGACCAGCGGCCGCAAGCTGCGCCTGCCCGGCAAGCTCACCGACTGTTCCGCCGACGATCCCAAGGGCACCGAGCTGTTCATCGTCGAGGGCGACAGCGCGGGCGGCAGCGCCAAGCAGGCGCGCGACCGCAAGACTCAGGCGATCCTGCCGATCCGCGGCAAGATCCTGAACGTCGCCTCCGCCACCAGCGCCAAGATCGGCGCCAACACCGAAATCGCCGACCTGATCCTCGCGCTCGGCTGCGGCACGCGCAAGGACTGCGTGGCGGACAATCTGCGCTACGAGCGCGTCGTCATCATGACCGACGCCGATGTCGACGGCGCGCATATCGCGACGCTGCTGATGACCTTCTTCTTTCAGGAAATGCCCGACATCGTCCGCCGCGGGCACCTCTATCTGGCGCAACCGCCGCTCTACCGCATCACCGCCGGCACCAAGTCGCTCTACGCCCGCGACGACGCGCACCGCGCCGAGATCGAGGCCGGGCCGTTCAAGGGCCGCAAGGTCGAGGTGTCGCGCTTCAAGGGGCTTGGCGAGATGAACCCGGGCCAGCTGCGCGAAACCACGATGGACCCCAAGACGCGCGGCATGATCCGCATCACCCTGCCGCAGGAATATGAGGAGCGCGCCGGCGTGAAGGATCTCGTCGATCGCCTGATGGGCACCAACCCCGCCCACCGCTTCGCCTTCATTCAGGAGAATGCCGCGCGGCTGGACGAGGAAGCGATCGACGCATGACGCCGTGGCGCCTCGTGCTGGCGCTGCTCACGGCCTGGCCCGCGGTGGCGCACGCACAGACGCCCGACGCCACCCCCGCCGCGATCCAGCCGGCTGCGGGGCTGGAGGCGCGGATCGCCGGGCTTGCCACCATGCTCAACGGAAATGGCGATTTCGAAGCCTATTTCGCCGATGGCTTCAAGGCGACGATCCCGCGTTCGCGCTGGGATGCGCTGGTCGCGCAGATCAAGACCCAGCACGGCCCGCCGGTTAAGGTGGAGACGGTCATCGCTGCCGCACCCTATGCGGCCGACGTCAAGCTCGGCTTCGAAAAGAGCGTCGCGAACATTCATCTCGTCGCCGACCCCGCCGCGCCGCACAAGGTCACCGGCCTGCTGATCCGTTCGATCGATCCGCGCGGCGACAGCGCGGTCAGGATCGCCGCGGACTTTCGCAAGCTCCCCGGCAAAGCGTCCTTCGGTGTCTATGCGCTGGCGCCCGGCGGACCGGTTACGGTCAGCGAGCTCGCGGCGAGCGAGTCCATGCCGATCGGGTCCGCCTTCAAGCTGTGGATTCTGGCGGAGGCCGCGCGCCAGACCCGCGCTGGTCTGCGCACATGGAGCGAGATCGTCCCGCTCGGCGAACGCTCATTGCCGTCCGGCGTCATGCAGCGCTGGCCGAAAGGCGCACCGGTGACGCTGCACACGCTGGCCGCGCAGATGATCTCGATCAGCGACAACACCGCGACGGACACGCTGCTGCATCGGCTGGGCCGCGAACAGGTCGAGGCGATGGTCACGGCGACCGGCGTCGCCGATCCCCAGGCGACCTTGCCCGTGCTCAGCACGATCGAGCTGTTCCGGCTCAAGGCGCCGGCCAACGCCGCGCTGGTGGCGAATTGGGCGCAGGCCGGTGCCGAGGGCCGCCGCCGCATCCTGCGCGACAACGCCGCGCGGATCGCCGCGACGGCTGTCGAGCCCGGCATGTTCGGCGACAAGCCGCTGGCGCCACAGGTCGAATGGTTCGCCAGCGCGGGCGACATGGCGCGCGTGCTCGACTGGCTGCGGCGCAATGGGGGCGAGCAGGCGCTCGACATTCTGGCGATCAACCCCGGCACGCCCAGCGCCGCCTTGTTCGACTATGCCGGGTTCAAGGGCGGATCGGAGCCCGGGGTCATCTTCGCCAGCTTCCTGGTCAAGACCAAGGCCGGCAACTGGTATGCGGTGACCGGCGGCTGGACGCGGCAGGACGGGCAGGTCGATAACCTCGCCTTCGCCAGCCTGATGAATCGCCTGCTTGCGACGGTGGCGGCGCGCTAGGCGCGGTCAGCTGCCGCGCCATTCCTCGCGCAGCAGGCCATAGATCGTCGTATCGCGCACGCCGATATGCGTTTCCCATTCGGCGCGCAGATAGCCTTCCAGCTTGAACCCAAGCCGCTCCAGCAACCCGCGCGACGCCGCATTGTCGGGATCGGTGTCGGCGAACACCTTGCGCTGCCCCTCGGCGAAGATGCGGTCGATCAGCGCGCTCACCGCCTCGCGCGCGATCCCGCCGCCCATATGATCGCGCAACAGCATGTAACCGAGTTCGGTGACGTTGCCCTGCCGCTTCTCGCCCGCCGCGAGCATGCCGATCGCGGTGTCGTCGCCCTTCAGCGTGATCGCCCAGCTGCGCCATGCCGGATCGTGCGAACGTTGCTCGAATTCGGCGCGGGTCTGCGCCGGATCGCTGTGCGGCGGTCCCGACCAATATCGCATGAGCTCCGCGTCGGAATAGGCCGCGAACATCGCATCCGCATCCTCCACCCGCCGCGGCCGCAGGATCAGCCGCGGCGTCACGAGCACCACCGTCTCGCGCACGCTCAACGGCCGCGCCCGCGCAATGCCGGGGTCAGACTTCCAGCCGAACCGGGCCGCCGGTCAGGTCGCTCGCCAGCTTCATATTATGCTCGCGGATCATGCCGGGGATCAGAAACGCATCGACCAGCAGCCAGATGCCTACGCCCGCCAGCATGAAGATCCCGACGATGAACACCAAGGTCAGCCAGCCGACGATCGACAGCAACAGCTGCGCCACCGCGGTGCCAGTCCGGCCGAGATAGAAGCGATGCCCGCCGAGCCAGCCGAGAAAGAACCACAGCACATAGGCGATGCCCGCCGACTTGCGGCTCGCATCGTACATCAGCTGCGAGCGAACCAGTTCAGACCGTTCCGTTGCGTCCATGCCCCATCCCCCAATGCCGTCAGGAGTCTGAAGACAATCATCAAAGCATTGGAAATGCAACGGTCACGCTTCGGCGCCCCTTAAGCTTCGCCAAGCGCCT
Source organism: Sphingomonas tagetis (assembly GCF_024211275.1). GTDB lineage: Bacteria > Pseudomonadota > Alphaproteobacteria > Sphingomonadales > Sphingomonadaceae > Sphingomonas > Sphingomonas tagetis. The sequence continues at coordinate 41,281 of NZ_JAMLDX010000004.1, read as the reverse complement.
CGACCAGCGTCTTGACCTTCTTCTGGCGCCATTGCGGCAGCGGCGCGACCATCCAATAGCCATGCCGTGCCGGCTTGGGCTCGCCGACCACCACGATCCGTCCCGCCGCGATATCGTCGCGCGCCAGCAGTTCGGGCACGGTCGCGCGCCCCAGCCCCTCGGCAGCGGCGTCGAGCGCGAGGCCCGCATCGCCCACCCGCACCAGCGCGGCGCCGTCCTCGGCGACACAGCCCGGCCAGGTGATCGGCGTCTCGGCGCGCGACCCCGGCTTGCCGACGGTCACCATGCCGTCGCTCTCAAGCGCCTCGCCTTCATGCTCGCCCGGTCCCTCGCCCCAGCGGATCGCGAGGTCGAGATTGGCTTCGGTGAAGTCGATCGCCTCATCCGCGGACACCAGCACGAACCGCAGCTCGGGATCGCCCTGCGCGATCTGCGCGAGCCGCGGCATCAGCCATTTCTCGGTCAGGTCGCGCGGCGCGGCGATGGTCAGCGACTTGCTCGACTGCCCCGCCTGCATCGCGCGCACCGATTCCTCGAACTGCAGGAAGCCGGCGCGCAGCGCGCCCAGCCCCGCCTCAGCCTCCGGCGTCAGCTCAAGTCCCTTGGTCGTGCGCCGGAACAGCACCACGCCGAGCGTGTCCTCGAGCGCGCGAATCTGCTGGCCGACCGCCGCGGGAGTCACCGCCAGCTCGTCCGCCGCGCGCGTGAATGACAGATGCCGCGCCGCCGCGTCGAGCACACGCAGGCCATTGAGGGGAAGATGCGTGCGCTTCATTCGGCCACCGCCGGCGCGTGCAGCGCGAATTTCGGAATCGCCACGTCGAACGTCATCCCGTCCGCCCCCACCATTTCATAACTGCCCTGCATCGACCCCGTCGGCGTCGCCAGCGGACAGCCCGAGACATAGTCATAGCTCGATCCCGGCGCGATCATCGGCTGCTCGCCGACCACGCCCTCGCCCTCGACCGTGTGGCGCATCCCGCGCCCGTCGGTGATGATCCAGTGGCGCGTCAGCAGCTGCACCGCCTGGTGCGAGCCGTTCTCGATGCGGATGTGATAGGCCCAGAACCAGCGCCCGCGGTCCGGCTCGGACTGTTCGGGAAGATAGCTCACCGACACGCGCACCGTGATGTCGCGCGTGATCGCCTCCTCGCCGAACAGCGCCTTCACAGCCCGACCGCCGTCAGCGCCTGATCGAGGTCGGCGATGACATCTTCGGGGTCTTCCAGACCGACATTCAGCCGCAGCATCCCCTCGCCCACGCCCATGATCGCGCGCTGTTCGGGCGCGACGCCATAATGGGTGGTGGAAGCGGGGTGAGTCATCAGCGAGCGAGAATCGCCGATATTGTTCGAAATGTCGATGAGGCCGAGCGCGTCGAGCAGGCCGTGCGCCTGCGTCCGCCCGCCGTCGAGTTCGATCGAGAAGATCGGCCCGGCCGCGTCCATCTGGCGCATCGCCAGATTGTGCTGCGAATGGCTCGGCAGCCCCGGAAAGTTCACCCGGGGCACGCGGCCTTCGAGGAAGCTCGCGACCCGAATCGCATTCTCGCTCTGCCGCTTGATCCGCAGGTCGAGCGTCTCCAGCCCCTTGAGCACCACCCAGGCGTTGAACGCGCTCAGCGTCGGTCCGGTGTTGCGGTGGAAGGGCAGCAGCGTGTTGACGATGAAATCCTCGGTCCCGCAGATCGCGCCGGCGAGCACGCGGCCCTGCCCGTCCATCATCTTGGTCGCCGAATAAGCCACCACATCCGCGCCGAACTCCAGCGGCCGCTGCAACGCCGGCGTCGCGAACGCATTGTCGACCACCGTCGTGATGCCCCGCGCCCGCGCGATGTCGCACACCGCCTGCAAGTCCACGACGTCCATCGTCGGATTGGCCGGCGTCTCGAAGAAGAACACCTTGGTATTGGGCCGGATCGCATCGGCGAACTGCTGCGGATCGCGCGCGTCGATTACCGTCGTCTCGATGCCGAATTTGGGCAGCAGCGTGTCGGTCAGCCAGCGGCAGGAGCCGAACGCCGCGCGTCCGCCGATCAGATGGTCGCCGCTCTGCAACTGGCACAGCAGCGCCGCGGTCATCGCCGCCATGCCGCTCGCGGTGGCGCGGCACGCTTCGGCGCCTTCAAGCAACGCGATGCGCTGCTCCAGCATCTCGACCGTCGGGTTCTGCAGCCGCGAATAGGTCATGCCCGCCTGCTCGCCGGCAAAACGCGCAGCGGCGTCCCCGGCACAGTCATAGGCATAGCCCGAGGTCAGGAAGAGCGCCTCGCTCGTCTCGCCCCATTCGCTGCGCGCGGTTCCCCCGCGGATCGCCAGCGTGGCGGGCTTCCAGTTCTGGGTGACGCTACGGTCTTGTCCGGTACGGCGCTTCATGGCGCGCACCTCTAAACCTTGGCGGCGATCACGCAAGGGGAGCGGATGACGCGCCCGCCAAGCTGCGCTATCCCCGCCGCGATGCTCGACCGCCTCGAAGAACGCCCGATCCTGCTCGCCATCCTGATCGGGATCGCCGCGCAATTGCTCTTCACCATCGGCCTGAACCGCCCGAGCATCCTCAATTTCGACGAGGTGCATTACGTCACCGCCGCGCGCGTGCTGATCGCGCTGTCGCACGCCGCCAACCCCGAACATCCGCTGCTCGGCAAGTCGCTGATCGCGCTCGGCATGCTGATCTTCGGTGACAATCCGATCGGCTGGCGCGCGCTGTCGACGCTGGCGGGCACCGCGACGGTGGTGGGCGTCTACGTCCTCACTCTCGCGCTTACCCGCGCCACCCGCCCGGCGCTGTTCGCGGCGCTGTTCACGATGCTGGGGCAGATGGTGTTCGTGCAGGCGCGGATCGGCATGCTCGACGTGTTCATGGGGGCATTTCTCGTCTGCGCGGCGGTTGCGTTCGTCAACGCGATGCACGGCACCCGGCGCGGCGCCGCCATGACGTCATGGACAGTCACCGCGGCGCTGCTCGGCGCTTCGGTAGCTGTGAAATGGGCGGCCGTGCCCTATGTCGCCTTCGCGGCGATCGCTTTCCTGTGGCTGCGGCGCGGCCACCCGGACCGGTTCGGCGGCATGCCTTGGCTGACCGGCCTCGCCATCCTCGGCGGGATCAGCATCCCGCTCTACTTCCTCACCTTCGCACCCGCCTTCTTCTACGCCCAGAACCCGTTGACGCTGGCGAAGCTGATCCCGTTCCAGCTCGAAATGTGGGAACTCCAGACTCAGGTCCTCGCGCCGCACAACTACCAGTCGAGCTGGTGGAGCTGGCCGCTGATGCTCCGTCCGATGTGGTATTTCTACGAGCCCGATCAGGGCGCGGTGCGCGGCGTGCTGCTGATCGGCAATCCCGCGATCCTGTGGGGCGGGCTGGTCGCGGTGCTGGCTTGCTGGTGGGCCGGCATCAGGCAGAAGGCCGGCGTCCCGCTCGCCGTCGCCATCCTCTGGACCTTTTCACTCGGAATCTGGGCAATCATCCCCAAGTCGCTAGGTTTCTTCTATTATTATTATCTGTCCAGCATCATCCTGTGCATCGTCCTGGCGGTCGCCTTCCATCACTGGCGCGACAGCGTGAAGCAGCGCGACGACTGGTTCCTCGTTCTCTGCGTCGCGCTGTTCGCCTATTTCTACCCCACCCTCGCCGCACTCCCGCTCGCCAGCGACCGCGGCTTCGAGCGCTGGATCTGGATCCCGAGCTGGGCCTAGTATCTTCCCCACACGAAGCGCGACGACAGCGCGAAGTTCCACACCGCCGCCACCACGATCCCGGCCAGTGCCGCCGGCGCCCATTGCTGCTGCTGCACGTCATGCAGGAACGCCGCCACGCCGACATTGGCGACCGCGCCGACCGAGCAGACGATGCAGAAGCCGATCCAGCCGTCGAGCAGTTGCCGCCAACCCTTCAATCGCGCATCGCGATAGGTCAGCGCATTGTTGAGGAAGAAGTTGAACGTCATCGCCACCAACGTCGCGACGATCGTGCCGGTGAGGAAGCTGTAGCCGAACAGCCGGTAGAACAGCCACAGCGCCCCGAAATGCACCCCCGCTCCTAGCGCGCCGATGCCCGAGAACATCACGAACCGCACCGGCACCACGCGCCCGAACATGCGGTCATACAGCGCGATCAGATATTCCATCGCCACGACATGATCGAGCTTGCTCTCGCCCTCGACGCGCGTGCGGAAGACATAGCCGAGCTCGACGAACTTCAGCGGCCTTGCGCTCGCGGTCATGATGTCGAGCAGGATCTTGAACCCGATCGCCGACAGATGCGGCACGATCCCGCGCACCACGTCGCTGCGGATCATGAAGAAACCGCTCATCGGATCGCTCAGATCGGCTTTGAGGATTTTACGCGAAAGTCTTGTAGCAAAAGCCGATTTAGCGACTCGGTCGCGATCCCACTCGCCCGTTCCGCCGCCCTCGACGAAGCGCGACCCGATCGCGACGTCGAGCCCCGCGTCGCCCTGCAACGCATCGAGCATCTGCGGCAGCAGCGTCTCGTCATGCTGCATATCGCCGTCGATCACCGCGACGTGCGGCGCGGCGGTGGCGCACATCCCCTCGATCGTCGCCGAGGACAGCCCGCGCCGCCCGATTCGCTGGATCACCCGCACGCGCGGATCGATCCGCCCAAGTTCGCGCGCCGCCTCGGCGGTGCCATCGGGGCTGTCGTCATCGACGAAGATCGCTTCCCAGCGCCGGCCGGCCAACGCCCTGTCGAGCGCGGCCACGAGAATCGGCACGTTGGCCCGCTCGTTGAAGGTCGGAACAACGACCGCCAGTTCGAGCGAGTCAGCCTTCACGCAAGCGCCTTCAGCACCGCATCGCCCATCTCGCGCGTGGTCAGCGATCCGCCCAGATCCGGCGTCCGCGCGCCGCTCACCAGCGCCGCCGTCACCGCCGCCTCGATCCGGTCGGCCGCCGCATCCATGCCCAGCGAATAGCGCAGCAGCATCGCCGCCGACAGGATCGTCGCGCACGGATTCGCCTTGCCCTGTCCGGCGATGTCAGGCGCCGATCCGTGGATCGGTTCGTACAGCCCCTTGCCGCTGCCATTCAGCGCCGCCGAGGGCAGCATGCCGATCGAACCCGCGCACATGCTCGCCTGGTCGGACAGGATGTCGCCGAACAGATTGCCGGTGACGATCACGTCGAACTGCCCCGGATTACGCACCAGCTGCATCGCGGCGTTGTCGACATACATATGCGTCAGCTCGATGTCGGGGAACTCGGCCGACACCTCGATCACCACGTCGCGCCACAGCTGCGAGGTTTCCAGCACATTGGCCTTGTCGACCGAACACAGCTTCTTGTTGCGCACCCGTGCGGTCTCGAACCCGACGCGCGCGATGCGGGCGACCTCGTCCTCGTTGTACGACATGATGTCATACCCCTCGCGACGCCCGCTCGCGGTCGTCCGCATGCCCTTCTCGCCGAAATAGACATCGCCGTTGAGCTCGCGGATGATCACCATGTCGATCGCGCCCGCGACCTCGGGCTTGAGTGCCGAGGCGTCTTCCAGCCCCGGGAACAGCCGCGCGGGGCGCAGATTGGCGAACAGCTCCAGCTCCTTGCGCAGGCCCAAAATGGCCTGTTCGGGCCGCAGATGCCGCTCGAGATTGTCGCAGCGCGGATCGCCGACCGCGCCGAACAGCAGCGCATCGGCGCGCTTCGCTACTTCGAGCGTGCGCGCCGGCAGCGGATGCCCGTCGCTGAAATAGGCCGCGCCGCCGACCGGCGCTTCCTCATAGTCGAGGCCCAGATCGAGCGCATCGAGCACGCGGCGCGCCTCGGCGGTGACTTCGGGTCCGATCCCGTCGCCGGGAAGAATTGCGATCAGCGGCATTTTCACTCCACCCACTCAGCTTGCCGCGCGCATTACCGGATCATGACGTTCACGCAACTGCCCGCTTGAGCCGATCGATCAGCCGCGTGCGCGCCGCCAGCACTTCCGCCGTCCGCCCATGCAGCAAATCGCGCTCCAGAAAATGTGCCGTCAGCCGTAAGCCGTCGAGGATATCGTCCCAAGCCGCCGCGCCGCCCGCCAGCACGAAGCGCGGCAACGGCAGCAACTTCGCCTCATAGCCAACCGCCCCCGACCGGCTCACCGCCGTCCCGCTCTTCGGGCTGACGAACGCCAGATCGTCGTTCGTCCCCGTCGCCGCGCAGCGGTCGAGATCCAGCCCGAATCCCAATGCCGCCAGCACCAGCAATTCATAGCGCACCAGCGCCACCGCCCATCCGCGCGCCGCTGGCGCCGCCTCGACCGCATCGAGCATGCCGCCCAGCGCCGAATGGACCTGCGGATAGGCCTGCCCCTCGGGCAGCACCGCCGCGGTCAGCGCGGTCGCCCATTCGAACGCCGCAGCCGGCAGCGGCTCGCGGAACATCGGCGCGCGGCTGTGGATCAGCTCGACCGTCAGCGCCGGCAACTGCTCCTCGGTCCGCGCGCGCCAGTCGCCCAGGATCACATTCCCCGGCTGCAACACCGGCCGCAGCTGCCGCGAACGTCCGCCGCGCACATAGCCCGCCAGCATCCCCGCCTCGGCAGTCAGCGCGCGCACGATCGCCCCCGATTCGCCATGCGGCCGGATCGCGAGAACGATGGCTTGCGCGTTGAGGTGCATCACGCGGGCTTAGCCGCGCCGCAGTTTCCTTGCCAGCTTCGCCGCCCCCGCCGCTTCGACCAGCGCCTTGCCGCCCGCCACGGCGCGGTTGAAGCCGCCCAGCGCGGCGGTGGTCACGCGGTTCGCCACGGTCGGCCGCAACAGCAGCAGGTCGAGGCACGGCACCCCGCCCGTCGAATATTGCCGCTTGTGCTGCCCCTCGCCCTCGGTGAAGTCGAAGCGCGCGAAGCGGCCCTCCTCGAACAGGTCGCGAAACGCCTCCATCTGCAACACCGCGCCCGGCGAAAGCTCGTTGAACGCCGGATCGTGCCCGACAAATTCATAGATCAGCGTGTCGCCCTGCGCCGGGCAGTAGAGATAGGCCGCCGGCGTTTCGCCGACGTAGAGCAGCCACGCCCGCACCTCGTCCGCCGCCGCCTTGGCCAGCATGTAGCGGACGAACTCCGGCGCATCGGGCAACGCCTCGCCCAGCAATTTTTCCTGATAGGTGCGGCGCGCGATCCCCCGCGCGATCTCGTGGAACGCCGCCAGCTCGTCAGCCGTGCGAAACCGCCGCACATCGAGCGTCCCGCCCGATGCCTGCGCCACCTTCTTGGCCTTGCGCCGCACACCCTGCCGCGCATTGCCCGACAGCGCCGCAAGATAGCCGTCAAAACTCCCCGTCAGATCGGCATGATAGCGCGTGTAGCGCTGCCGCACGAAGCCGATCATCCGCCCCGAGGCGTAGACCATCGCGTCGAGCCGCTCTTCGGGCAGCGAGGTCACGACATAGCCATGTGCCGCATCGGGCAGCGGCGGCAGCACCGGCAACCGTCCCTCGCGCGCTTCGTCGAGGCTGACCGGCACGCGCACCAGCGAGCGCTCGACCGCCATCAGTGTTCGTGCACCGATCTGGAAGCTGAGCGCGGTTGGCCGCGGCGCGGTCATGGTGGTCACGCTGCGCGCTCGGCGACCAGATTCGACCAGAGCTGCTGCGCCTGGCGCATGCCGGTGCGGATCAGGCTCGGTCCGAGCGGCTGGTCATCGCGGCCGAGCGGCAGGTCGCGCAGCTCGGCGAAATGGCTCGTCACCATCGCCCCGCGCCGTTCCGCCAGCATGCGGCACAGTGCCTCGAAGCGGTGGACATGGATCGCATTGGGCCGCGTGCCCGCGCGATTGGCCAGCTCGAAGCCGTGGCTGACGATCGTCGTCGCGGCATGGCCGCACCGCACCGCATGATCGAGCGCGTCGCGCATCTCGGTGGTCGACAGCGCGCAGATCTGGAAATGCCGCAAATGCCCGCGCTTGTCCTCGATCAGCGTCACCGGCACCTCGATCACGCCGCGATGCTCGACCGGCGCGATCTGCCGCTCGGGCAGGTTGATCGCACTCGGCCAGGGATGTTCCGAGCCGTTATGGCTGCTGTCGTAGCGGATGCCGAGTTCGGCCAGCGCCGCCAGCGTATCGTCGCTCGCCGAATAGCTGCCCGATCGGAACGCGATCGGCCGCTGCGCCCCGGCCGCGACCAGCAGGTCCGACGCCGCGCGGATCAGCTCGCGCTGCTCGGTGAAGGTGAAGTCGATCAGTTCGAACGACGCCGCCGCCGTGCGGTCCTCGTCGCTCGCCGCCGCCCAATTGGGGTGAAGGTGCAACTGCACCTCCTGCCCCGCCTCACGGATCGCGCCGACGACGCGCCGGATCGGCTCGAGCCCATAAGCCACCGCCGGCATCGGATCGACGAAGAAGGTCGCCTTCAACCCATGCTCGGCCAGCAGCTTCAGCTGATAGCCCACGCCCACCCCCGCCGGCTCCAGCGAGCGCCCGGCGACCGCATCGATATCCAGCCCGGCGGCATGATGACGCCACATCAGCTCGGTATCGACGGTCAGGAAAACGCGAGTCGGCATGGCCGCGGATTATCCTACGCCCATGAAGAAATCCCAAATCGTGCCGAGCTGCCCTCAATCCTCCCCCGCCAGGGGGAGGTGGCGCCGAAGGCGACGGAGGGGGAGGACTCACCAACCGACGTTCTGGAATCCTCCCCCTCCGTCAGGCTAAGCCTGCCACCTCCCCCTGGCGGGGGAGGATTACATCACTGTGCATGGTAGAAATCATACACCTGCTGCGCCACCGCCGCACTCACCCCCGGCGCCTTCTTCAGATCCTCCAGGCTCGCGCCGCGCACCGCCCGGGCGGTGCCGAAATGCATCAGCAGCGCCTTTTTCCGCGCCGGGCCGATGCCGGGCACCTCGTCCAGCGGGCTGGCGGTGATCGCCTTGGCGCGCTTGTCGCGGTGCGCGCCGATCGCGAAGCGGTGGACCTCGTCGCGCAGCCGCTGGATGTGGAACAGCGCCGGCGCGTTGACTGGGAGCATGCGTTCGCTGCCGTCGAGCAGGTGGAACACCTCGCGCCCCTCGCGCCCGTGATGCGGCCCCTTGGCGACGCCGACCAGGCAGACATCCTCGATGCCCAGTTCCTCCAGCACCGCGCGCGCCGAATTGAGCTGTCCGCGCCCCCCGTCGATCAGCACCAGATCGGGCCACACCCCCTTGTCGCGGTCGGGGTCCTCCTCCTGCGCGCGGCTGAAGCGGCGAGTGAACACCTCGCGCATCATCGCGAAATCGTCGTCGGTCGCGGCGCTGCGGATGTTGAACTTGCGGTACTGTCCCTTGCGGAAACCCTCCGGCCCGGCGACGATCATCGCGCCGACCGCATTCGTCCCCTGAATGTGCGAATTGTCATAGACCTCGATCCGGTCCGGCGGCTCGGCCAGTCCGAACAGGTCGGCAATGTCGCGCAGGATCTTCGCCTGCGTCGTCGATTCGGCCATGCGCCGGTCGAGCGCTTCGACCGCGTTGCGCTGCGCCTGCTCCATCAGCTTGCGCCGCGCGCCGCGCTGCGGGCGCGACAGCTCGACCCTAAACCCAGCGCGCTCGGCCAGCGCCTCGGCCAGCACCGGCCCCTCGGCCAGCTCGCGGTCGATCAGCACGGTGCGCGGCGGCGGCACCTCCTCATAGAATTGCATCAGGAACTGGCTCAGCACCTCGTCCTCGGGCACCTCGGCGGTGTGCGCGGGGAAGAAGGCGCGATGCCCCCAATTCTGCCCGCCGCGGATGAAGAAGGCCTGGATGCCCATCACCCCCTGCTTGCACGCCAGCGCGAAGATGTCGGCGTCGCCCACCCCCTCGGCGTTGATCGCCTGACTCCCCTGAATGAAGGTCAGCGCCTTCAGGCGGTCGCGGATCACCGCCGCCTGCTCGAAATCGAGATTCGCCGACGCCGCCTGCATCTGCTCGCCGAGCTTCGCCTGTACCTTGGTCGATTTGCCAGACAGGAAGTCGCGCGCGTCGCTAACCAGCTCGTCATAGCCCGCCGCGTCGATGCGATCGACGCACGGGGCGGAGCAGCGGCGGATCTGGTAGAGCAGGCACGGCCGGTCGCGCGTGTTGAAGAAGCCGTCGGTACACGAGCGCAGCAGGAACAATTTCTGCAACGCGTTCAGTGTCTTGCGCACCTGCCCCGCGCCCGCGAACGGCCCGAAATAATCGCCCTTCACCCGCCGCGCCCCGCGATGCAGCTGCACCCGCGGAAAGGCGTGATCGCCGCGCAGCAGGATGTAGGGGAACGACTTGTCGTCGCGCAGCAGCACATTGTAGGCCGGCCGGAAGCGCTTGATCAGCTGCGCCTCGAGCAGCAGCGCCTCGGCTTCGTTGTTGGTCGTCACCACCGTCATCGACCGAGTCTGCGCGATCATCCGGCGCAACCGGTTCGAGAGCTTGGCGGGCTGGGTATAATTAGCGACGCGGTTCTTCAGCGCCCGCGCCTTGCCGACATACAGCACGTCGCCGCGCGCATCCTGCATGCGGTACACGCCCGGTCGCACCGGCAGCGTCTTGAGGACGTTGCGGATCGCCGCCACGCCCGCGTCGAGATCGGGCGTCTCCGATCCGCGCACGGCGTAAGTCGCGCTTTCCTCGTTGAATCGGTTGGGCGAATTGGGATCGGACGTCACGCCAGCCATGTAGGCGGATTGCGCCCGCATTTCCATCTGGTAGCCTGCGCAACAATCACGGGGGACTCGTCACATGCGCCTGCTCGCCGCCCTGCTCGCCACATCGCTCATCGCCGCCCCAGCCCTTGCCGGCCCGGACTTCGCGCCCGCGGTCGAGGCCGACTATGCCGCGCATCTCGAAAAGCTGTTCATCGACTTCCACAAGAACCCCGAACTCTCGTTCAAGGAGACCCGCACCGCCGCGATCATGGCGAAGGAGCTGCGCGCGGTCGGGGGCATCGAGGTGACCGAGAAGGTCGGCGGCACCGGCGTCGTCGGGGTCATGCGCAACGGCTCCGGCCCGGTGGTGCTGGTCCGCGCCGACATGGACGGACTCCCGCTCAAGGAAGACAGCGGCGTCCCCTGGCCCTCCGCCGTCACGCAGGTCGATATTGACGGCGTGACCAAGCCGGTGATGCACGCCTGCGGGCATGACGTGCACATCACCGCGATGATCGGCACCGCGCGCCAGCTTGCCAAAATGAAGGACCGCTGGAAAGGCACGATCGTCTTCGTCGTCCAGCCCGCCGAGGAGCGCATCGGGGGCGCGCGCAAGATGCTGGAGGACGGCCTCTACACCCGCTTCCCCAAGCCCGATTTCGCCGTCGCCTTCCACGTCACCGCCGGCATCCCGACCGGCAGGCTCGCGCTCGAACCCGGCATCAGCTCGTCCTCGTCCGACAGCGTCGACATCACCATTCACGGTGTCGGCACCCACGGCGCCTCGCCGCATCAGGGCAAGGACCCGATCGTGATGGGCGCGGAGATCGTGATGGCGCTGCAGACGCTGGTCAGCCGCGAAATCGCGCCGCTCAAGCCCGGCGTCGTCACCGTCGGCTCGTTCCATTCGGGCTTCAAGCACAACATCATCTCGGACAAGGCCGACCTCCAGCTAACCGTCCGTTCCGACGACGAGGATACGCGCAAGAAGCTGCTCGAGGGCATCAAGCGCATCGCCGCCAATGTCGGCCGGATGAACGGCCTGCCCGAGGACAGACTGCCTACCGTCAGGGTCGGCTTCGAATCGACCCCGGTCACGCTCAACGATCCCGAGCTGACCAGGCGCGTGCGCGGCGCGTTTACCAGCAGCTTCGGCGAGAACATCATGTTCTTCGAAGAGCGCGAAGGCATGGGCGCGGAGGATTTCGCCTATTTCATCCAGAAGGACCTCAAGGTCCCCGGCGCCTATTTCGTCGTCGGCGGCACGCCGCAGGCCGACATCGACGCGGCCAAGAATGGCGGAAAGCCGGTGCCCGCGCACCATTCGCCCTTCTTCCGCATCGATCCCAAACCGTCGGTTACGCTAGGGACTCAGGCGATGACCGTCGCGGTGCTCGATCTGCTCAAGAAGTAGCCGCGACCTGCAAACGGCGTTGGTCGAAGCGCGATTGTTACCGGTAGCGCGCGGCCATAGCATCCGGCGCAACAAGGGGAGAGACGTCATGAAACTCAAGATCGCCGCCGCCATCCTGCTCGCCACCGCCGCGCCGCTCGCCGCGCAAAAGGCCACGCCGGCGATCACCGCGGCACTCGCCGACGCCTCGCGCCCCGCCGACCAAAAGGCCCGCGACGCCGCGCGCAAGCCGGGCGAGATCCTCGCCTTCGCCGGAATCAAGCCGGGGCAGAAGGTCGGCGATTTCGTGATGGGCGGCGGTTACTGGACTCGCATCCTCTCGCCGCTGGTCGGGCCAAAGGGCAAGGTCTATGCCTATCAGCCCGCCGAGTTCATCAAGTTCCGCGCCGCCTATGGCGACGAACAGAAGGCGGCGGTCGCGGGCCTGTCCAACGCGGTTCCGATCAGCGACGGCTTCGCACAATTCGCCTTTCCGGAGCCGCTCGACGCGATCGTCACGGTCCAGAATTACCACGACCTCTATCTCGCCGCCTTCCCCAAGGGCGCGGGCGAAGCGATCACCAATAAACTCTACAATTCGCTCAAGCCCGGCGGCGTGCTGCTGGTGGTCGATCACGTCGCCAATGCGGACCCTGAGAACAAGGCGCCCAACGCCATCCATCGCATCGATCCGGAAGTCGCGCGCAGGCTGATCGAACAGGCCGGCTTCCGCTATGCCGGCAAGCTCGACTTGCTGCGCAACCCCGCCGACCCGCGCACCGCCAGCGTCTTCGACGCCTCGATCCGCGGCAAGACCGACCAGTTCGTGTTCAAGTTCGTGAAGCCGCGCGGGAACTGACGGCAATTGCCCCAACCGTTCAGCGGCGGTCAGGCATCCAGCACTTCCCGCACCTTCACCGCCAGCTGCTGGATCGTGAACGGCTTGGCCAGGAACGCCACGTCATGGTCGAGCATGCCGTTATGCACGATCGCGTTGCGGGTATAGCCGGTGGTGTAGAGCACCTTCAGGTCCGGCCGTTTCTCGCGCGCGCGGTCGGACAGGATGCGGCCATTCATGTCAGGCATCACGATATCGGTGAACAGCAGGTCGATGCGCGGCTGGATCTCCAGCACGGTCAGCGCCTGGTTGGCATCGACCGCCTGCACCACGACATAGCCGAGTTCGCGTAGCGCATCGACCGACATATGCCGCACGCGGTCCTCGTCCTCGACCACCAGGATGATCTCGTCCGGCTTCGCCCGCGGCAGGTCGGTCACGCCCCGATCGGCCACGCCAGCCGTCTCCGCCTCGCCGAAATGGCGCGGCAGATAGAGCTTCACCGTCGTCCCGAAGCCGGGCTCGGAATAGATTTTCACATGCCCGCCGGATTGCTTGACGAAGCCGAACACCTGGCTCAATCCGAGGCCCGTTCCTTTGCCCACGCCCTTGGTGGTGTAGAAGGGATCGAACGCGCGCTCGATCACCTCGGGCGGCATGCCGGTGCCGGTATCGGTGACGGAGACCATCACATATTGCCCCGGCACGACTTCGGCATGCGTCGCGGCATAGGAATCGTCGAGATGCGTGCACGTCGTCTCGATCGTCAGCCGCCCGCCGCCGGGCATCGCGTCGCGACCGTTGACGCAAAGGTTGAGCAAGGCGTTCTCGAGCTGCGCGCCATCGATGAACGCCGGCCACAGCCCGCCCGCCAGCACCGTCTCGATGCGAATGTCGTCGCCCAGCGTCCGCCGCAGCATTTCCGACATGCCGCCGACCAGCTTGTTGGCATCGACCGGCTTGGGCGCGAGCGGCTGCTGGCGCGAGAAGGCGAGCAGCCGCGAGGTCAGCTGCGCGGCGCGCTCGGCGCCTTCCATCGCATTGTCCACGCATTCTCGCGCCTTGTCGGGATCACTGGCGAGCCGCCGCCGCGCCATGTCGAGACTGCCGATCACGATCGCGAGCATGTTGTTGAAATCATGTGCGACGCCGCCGGTCAGTTGGCCGATCGATTCCATCTTCTGCATCTGCCGCACCTGCGCCTCCGCGGCGGCGCGGTTCTCGGCTTCCTCGGTCAGCGCGCGGTTGGTCGCGAGCAACGCGTCACCGGCCTCGATCGCCGCGCGTGCCCGGCGTCGCGCATCCTGCGTGGCATACCAGGCGAGCGCAAAGATCGAGAGCCCGCCGAACACCAGCCATATCGTCAGCCGGTTCGACCAGCGTTTGAGCTCGGCATCGCGCTCGACCAGCAGCCTTTGCTCCTCGCCCTTCATCTGCGCGACCAGCGTGCGGCATTCGTCCATCTGCCGCTTGCCGCGGCCCGACCGCACCAGCTCCTGCGACCGTTGGAACTGCCCGGCGCGCGCATCGGCGATGCCGATCTCCAGCGTTTCGACGCGCTCACCGATGCATTGCGCCAGCGCGGACGCGCGCGAGACCTGCACCGAATTGTCGGCCACCAGCCCGGGCAGCTCCCTCAGATCCCGCGTCAGCCCGCGGCGTCCGTTGATATAGGGCCGCAGATATTCCAGATCGCGCGTGATGTAATAGCCGCGTGTGCCGGTCTCGGCGTCCTGCAGGTGCGACAGCGTGCTGCTCAGCGTCTCCTGCACGGTCAGCGTATGCAGCACGCCCCGCTGCGCCTTCTGATGCGCGTTGAACATCAACAGCACACCGACGACGGCCGCCGCCACGATGGCGAAGCCGATGGTCAGCGCGATAAGGCCAAGGTCGCGTCGGGTTTCCCCCATAACCTCAAGCCAATAAGCAAAAAGACGGGCGCGGCAAGGCCGGCCCGTCCTTTTCAGCGCGTTAAGGCCGAAGCCTCAGTTGAGCCGCGAAAGCCCCGCGATGGTGCGATCGACCAGCGCCTTGTCGGCGCCGGCATCGTGCTTCTGCGCGATGATCGACGCCGCCGCCTTCGCCGCCGCATCGGCGGTGCGCGCACGGATATCGTCGAGCGCGGCGCGCTCGGCCGCGGCGATCTTGTCCTCGGCCATCTTGCCGCGACGCCTGACCAGCTCGTCGGCGTCCTGCCTGGCCTTGGCGATCAGCGCCTTGGCTTCCTCATCGGCATGCGCGACCATCTCGGCCGCCTGCGCCTCGACGCTGGCGATTTTGCGCGCATATTCGTCGCGCAGCGCCTCGGCTTCTGCGCGCAGCGCCTTGGCCTCGTCGAGCCGCGACCTGATCGCTGCGATCTGCTTGTCGAGGCCGCGGGCGATGAGGCCCGGCACCTTCTTCCAGAGCAGGATCACGATGAACAACGCCATCGCGATGCTGACCCACACGGTCGCGTCGAGCACGCCGAACACTGCCGGCTCGGCGTGATGCACCGGAGCGCCTTCGGCGGCGGTTCCTGCCGTGGTTTCCTCAGCCATTGATCGCCGCCTTCACTGCCGTCTTCGCTTCGGCCGCCGTCACCTTCGCGCCGGAAACCCGGGCGACGATGTCCTGCGCGGCCTCGGCGGCAACCGCCTCGATCTCGCTTTGCACGGCCTGCGAAGCCGCGGCGATGCGCGCCTCCGCTTCGCTCACTTTGGCGTCGAGTTCGCCGTTCGCCGAGGCGAGCTGCTTCTCGGTCGCCGCGGCGGCCTTGCCGCGCGCTTCGGCGAGCTTCTTCTGCGCCGCCTCGCGCGCCGCATTCTCATGCCCGCGCCAGGTCTCTTCGGCGGCGTCGGCAGCGACACGCGCGGCTTCGGCAGCGGCGAGATCGTCGGCGACGGTCTTGTCGCGCTGATCCACCGTGGCCTGCACCTTGGGCGCCATGCCCCGGCCGATGAAGAAATAGACGATGCCGAAGGTCAGCAGCAGCCAGAACAGCTGTGAGGCCCAGGTCGCCGCAAGTTGCGCAATTTGAGGCATTTCATTCCTGTCCTGTTGCGGGCCGGCCCAGCACTGAACGGCTGCACCGGCCCGAACCGGAAACGCTTTTACGCGACGAAGATCAGGATCATCGCGACGACGAACGCGAGCAGGCCGAGAAGCTCGGCGGCCGCGAAGCCGATGAACAGGCGGCCCTGCTGGCCGTCAGCCGCACCCGGATTGCGCAGCGCGCCCTCGAGGAACGAGCCGAAGACGTTGCCCACGCCGATCGCGGCCATGCCGGCGCCGATCGCCGCAAGGCCCGCGCCGATGAGCTTCGCCGCTTCCGGGCTGATCATGCTGGTCGGTTCCATTGTAAAACTCCTGCTTCAGATTTGTTGGTAGTTGGGTACGAAAAAACTCAGTGCAGATGCTCAGCGTCGTGAATGTACAGCGACGTCAGCAGCGCAAAGACATAGGCCTGGATGCCGGCCACCAGCACTTCGAGCGCGGAGATGCCGACCATCAGCAGGAAGCTCGGCAGGCCGACGATGACGCCCCAATGCACCGCCGAATTGGCCGAATTGATCACGAAGCCTGCCAGTACCTTCAGAAGGATGTGCCCCGCGGTCATCGCGACGAACAGTCGCAGACCCAGCGAGAACGGGCGGAATAGAAACGAGATCAGCTCGATGCAGAAGATCAGCGGGACCATATAGCCCGGCGTGCCGGCCGGCACGAACAGGCTGAAGAAGTGGAAGCCATGCTTCCAGAAGCCCACGATCAGCACGATCGAGAAGGACATGATCGCCAGCACGCCGGTGATCGTGAAATGGCTGGTGAAGGTGAACGGGTGCAGGCCGAAAATGCCCAGCGGCAGCAGGCCGAGCAGGTTGGCGAACAGGATGAACATGAACAGCGAGAAGACATAGGGCAGATATTTCCGCCCGCCCTTGCCGATATTGTCGTCGACCAGCTTGGCGACGAAGCCGGTGAAATTCTCCACCAGCATCTGCATGCGGCCCGGCACGACCTGCTGCTTCATCCCCGCGGCCATGAACGCCCACAGCACGACGACCGTGACGCACATCCACAGCGCCGAGTTGGTGAAGGCGATCTGATGCCCCGCAATGTTGAAGCCGTCCCAGATCGTCTGCACCTCGAACTGGTGCATCGGGTCGATCTTGCCAGATTCTTCAGCCACGCTTGCGTCCCATTTAACCGAAGCGCTCGAAAATCACTTCGAGCGCTGGTTCGAAATCCTGATGATGTTCCTGAAGGCGGATGCAATTCCGAGGAACAGCATCACCAGCAGGAGCCAAGGCTTGGTGCCGAGGAAGTAATCGAGCGTCCACCCGATCACGGCACCGCCGACCAGGCCACCGATCAGCTCGGCGAGCACGCGGTTGCCCAGGCGATAGCTTGCTTCGCCCTTGTCGCGCCCCTCGCCCTTGCGGATCGCCTCTTCGGTCTTTGCCTGCGCCAGCCGCTCGTTGAGCGACGTGATGCGGGCATCCTCCGTGAGGGGGTCCAGTCCGGGCTCGTTCTCGGCCATTTCGCTTCCTCCAGGGCCGTGCGGCACCAGCCAAAACGCATGTGCCGAGCGGCGAGCCCGCCAAGGCACGCGCGCTTTAGAAAGGGGCACCCCCCGAGTCAACCGCGGTGCAGCATCTGCAATCGCCACGCCCCTTTTCCGCGCCCGTCCCTGCCGCTACGCTGGCTCGTGGGGGCTCCAGATACCGACGGCACCGGCCACCGCGCGCGCCTGCGCCAGCGGCTTCTCACCGATGGCGAGGGCCTGCTCGACCATGAACTGATCGAATATCTTCTGGCCCTCGCAATTCCCCGGCGCGACACCAAGCCGCTGGCCAAGGCGTTGCTGCACGAATTCGGCGGCATCGGTGGCTTGCTGAGCGCGGATTCGGAGGCAATCGCGCGCGTGCCTGGCATGGGCGACACCTCGGTCGCCGCGATCAAGATCGTCCACGCCGCGGCGATCCGGCTCCTGCGCGGCGAGGTCGCCGCCCGCCCGGTGCTCGCCAACTGGCAGGCGCTATTGGATTATCTCCGCGCCGACATGGCGCATCACGCGATCGAGCGCGTGCGCGTGCTCCATCTCAACAGCCGCAACATGCTGATCCGCGACGAATTGATGAGCGAAGGCTCGGTCGACGAAGCGGCACTCTATGTCAGGGAAGTGATCCGCCGCGCGATCGATCTTGGCTCGGCTGCGATCATCCTGGTCCACAACCACCCCAGCGGCGACCCCTCGCCCAGCCGCGCCGATATCGAACTGACCCGTAATGTCGCCGAGGCAGGCAAGCGGCTCGGCATCGCGGTGCACGACCATATCATCATGGGCACCGAGGGGCATTCGAGCCTGCGCTCGATGGGCCTTATGTAAAAAGAGAACGGCCGCCGGACCACGAGGGGTCCGACGGCCGCCGGTACAGGAGATGCGAGGCGTTCCTGTGCCGGGAGGGGCCTCTTACGAAGCGCCAGAGTTACGAAGCGGATGTCGGCGCGAGGAAGCCCTTGAGCTCGTCCTTGCTCACGCTGCCCGATTTGTCCTTGTCGGCCATCGCCGCCGCCTTGCCGATCCACGCCTTGTCCGCCGCGGACTGGCCGGTGAAGGCCGGCTCGGTCGCTGATCGCAGCGCGACCATCCACGCGCCGAATTCCTCCGTCTTCAGATTGCCGTCCGCATCCTTGTCATAGGTCGGAAAGCCCTGATCGACGATCGTCGCGATCTGCGCGGCGGTCGCTGGCTGCTGCTTGGCAGGTGCCGCCTGCGCGGTCTGATCGGGCTTGTCCGGCTTGGCCGGCGTGGCAGGCTGCGCCGGCGTTGCCGGTTCAGCCGGGGTCGCAGGCGCCTCGCCCGGAGTCGCCGGCTCGGCCGGAGTCGCGGGTTCAGCCGGCGTGGCCGGCTCTGCCTGCGTCGCTTCCGGTGTGTCAGCAGGCGGGGGCGCCTGCTCCTGCGCCGGAGCCTTCTTTGCCTGACCCGGCACGTCCTGCGCGAGTGCAGGGACAGAAATCATCACGGCACTCGCAAGAAGAAGTCGCTTCAACATCGAATATCTCCTAAGTTATTCTATTCTCGAACTCGACATTCGAGGTAGCAATTGGAATTTGATCTACAACCTCACAACCCGTTGCATAATTATCACGTTCCATTACAAAATTGCGCGTCCATTCAACTTGTCGATGCGAGCGCCTCAACTCATCCGGCCGCCGTGCAATTTTTGCGGTGAACCGAGCCAGATTTTCTTCCCCACCCACGTTTGCCGCACCCTCGCGCCTTTGCTACGGGCCGCCGCGCAGCACGAAAGGCATCCCATGGTCCCCCGCTATTCCCGTCCCGCCATGACCGCGATCTGGTCGCCCGAAACCCGCTTCGGCATCTGGTTCGAGATCGAGGCGCATGCGACGCAGGCGCTGGCGGAGCTGGGCGTGGTGCCCGAATCCGCCACCAAGGCGCTGTGGGACTGGTGGGCGACCAAGCCCCAGATCGACGTCGCCGCGATCGACGCGATCGAGGCCGTCACCAAGCATGACGTGATCGCCTTCCTCACCTGGGTGGCCGAGAATGTCGGCGACGAAGCCCGCTTCATGCATCAGGGCATGACCAGCAGCGACGTGCTCGACACCTGCCTCGCGGTGCAGCTCGCCCGCGCCGCCGACATATTGCTCGACGATCTCGACCAGCTGCTCGAAGTGCTCAAGCGCCGCGCCTATGAGCACAAGCTCACCCCGACGATCGGCCGCAGCCACGGGATCCATGCCGAGCCGGTGACCTTCGGCCTGAAGCTCGCCGAGGCTTATGCCGAGTTCAAGCGCAACCGCGAACGCCTCGTCTTCGCCCGCGCCGACATCGCCACCTGCGCCATCTCCGGCGCGGTCGGCACCTTCGCCAATATCGATCCGCGCGTCGAGGCGCATGTCGCCGACAAGCTCGGCCTCGCGGTCGAACCGGTCTCGACTCAGGTGATCCCGCGCGATCGCCACGCGATGTTCTTCGCCACGCTCGGCGTCATCGCCAGCTCGATCGAGCGGCTCGCGGTCGAAATCCGCCACCTCCAGCGCACCGAAGTGCTCGAGGCCGAGGAATATTTCTCGCCCGGCCAGAAGGGCTCATCGGCGATGCCGCACAAGCGCAACCCGGTGCTGACCGAGAACCTCACCGGCCTCGCCCGCATGGTGCGCAGTGCGACGATCCCGGCGATGGAGAATGTCGCGCTGTGGCACGAGCGCGACATCAGCCACTCGTCGGTCGAACGCTATATCGGCCCCGACGCGACGATCACGCTCGACTTCGCGCTCGCCCGCCTGACCGGCGTGGTCGACAAGCTGCTGGTCTATCCCGCGCGTATGCAGAAGAATCTCGACCGGATGGGCGGCCTCGTCCACTCGCAGCGCGTGCTGCTCGCGCTGACGCAAGCCGGCGTGTCGCGCGAGGACAGCTATCGCCTCGTCCAGCGCAACGCGATGAAAGTGTGGGAGAGCGATGGCGAGCTGTCGCTGCTCGAACTGCTCAAGGCCGATGACGAAGTCACCGCCGCGCTATCGGCGCAAGAGATCGAGGAAAAGTTCGACCTCGACTATCATTTCAAGCAGGTGGACACGATTTTTGAACGCGTCTTCGCCGATTGACGCAGAAGCGCGTTAGTGTGACGCTTCTGTAACAGATTGGGAGACGGCATCGTGGCGAAAGCGAAAAAGGGCAAATCGGCGAAATCGGGCAAGCTGCCCAAGACGATCGCGGGCGTCGAGCTGCCCAAGGAACTGCGCAAGCAGGGCGCGAAGCTGCTCGATCTCATCAAGAACCCGATGGTCGGCGACCTCGTCGCCGCCGGACTCGTCGCGCTCGCCGCCAATGTCCGCAATCAGGGCAAGACCGGCACGGATGGCGCCAAGGACAAGAAGGACGCCGCCGACGGCTTCAGCAAGACCGCGGCGACGCTCGCCACCGTCGTCGCCGCACGCGCCGCGGAAAAGATCACCAGCAAGCTGACCGATCGCCCCGCCCCGCCGGCGGCGCCCGCCGCGCCCGCCGCCCCGGCCAAGCCCGCGCCCGCGCGCCGTGGCCGTCCAGCCAAGGCGGCGAGCACCCCGGCCAAAACGCCCGCTGCAACGAAGCCGGCAGCTGCCAAACCCGCTGCTGCGAAGCCGGCGGCTGCAAAGCCCGCTGCAACGAAGTCGGCGGCAACCAAGCCCGCGGCAGCCAAGCCCGCCGCGGCGAAAGCAGCCGCCGCAGCCAAGCCTCGCGCAACCACCCGCAAGCCTGCCGCCAAACCGGCAACAGCGCCGGCCGCTGCTGCAGCGCCCGCAACGCCCGCCCCCGCGCCAAAGCGCGCGCCCGCAAAGGCGCCGCGCGCCACCACGCGCAAACCCGCCTCCAAGGGCGCCACGACCCGCAAGCCGCGCACCCCCAAGCCGACAAGCTGAGCTTCATGATCCTCCCCCGCCAGGGGGAGGATCGGTCAGCCGAACAACTCGGCCAGAAAGTCCCGCATCGCCTTCCAGCTGCGACGGGCTGCGTTGGCGTCATACGCAAAGCCCGGCCGCACGCCCGCCGCCATCGTCTCGTCGGTGAATGCATGCCCGGCATTGCCATGGGCATGGAGCTGCCAGTCCGCGCCCGCCCGGGTCAGCTCCGCCGCCAGCCCCGTCACGGCCTCGGGCGGCGCCAGCGGATCGTCCCAGCCGTGGCAGATCAGCAATTTCGCCGTGATCGGCGTGGGATAGTCATAGTCCGGCGCATCGAAAATGCCGTGAAACGCGACCACGCCCAGCACCTCGCCGCCGGCGCGCGCAAGGTCGATCACCGACTTGCCGCCGAAACAATAGCCGATTGCCGCCGTCTTCGCGCCATCGACGTCGGGCAGCGCCTTCATCGCCGCGACGCTCGCGAACAGCCGGTCGCGCAGCAATGCCCGATCCGCATTCAATTCTGCCATGTACACCGCCGGGTTCGGCGATTCGCGCGTCGTCCGCTTGCCCTGCCCGTACACATCGGCGACGAACGCGGCATAGCCCAGCGCCGCCAGCCGCTCGCCGACCACCGAATCCTCTTCCTTCGCACCCAGCACATTGGGCACGATCATCACCCCGGGCCGTGGCCCGTCCAAGTCGCTGTCGGTCACCGCCACGCCTTCGAACGGCCCGCCCGGCCCGTCATACACGATGGTTTGCCTATCGATCGCCATGCCCATCCTCCGTTGCCCTGATCGTCTCATCCGCTAAGGACGCGCGCAATTGTCCGCAAGGAGTCGCGAATGCCCACCCTCGTCCTGATCCGCCACGGCCAGTCCGCCTGGAACCTCGAAAACCGCTTCACTGGCTGGTGGGACGTCGATCTGACCGATCAGGGCGTCGCCGAGGCGACCGCGGCGGGCGTGCTGATGAAGGACAAGGGTCTCGATTTCGACCAGACCTATACCAGCTTCCAGACCCGCGCGATCAAGACGCTCAACCTCGCGCTCGAGGCAATGGGCCGGCTGTGGCTGCCGACCGAAAAGAGCTGGAAGCTCAACGAGCGCCACTATGGCGGCCTCACCGGCCTCGACAAGGCCGAGACCGCGGCGCTGCACGGCGACGATCAGGTCAAGATCTGGCGCCGCAGCTTCGACATCCCGCCCCCGCTTCCGCAAGAAGGCTCGCCCTGGGATCTCGCGCAGGACGTGCGCTACAAGGGCATCCCGATCCCGCAGACCGAGAGCCTCAAGGACACCATCGCTCGCGTCCTGCCCTATTGGGAAGAGCGCATCGCCCCCGACCTGCGCGCCGGCAAGCGCGTGCTGATCGCCGCCCACGGCAACTCGCTGCGCGCGCTGGAAAAGCACCTTTCGGGCATTTCAGACGACGAGATCACCGGCCTCGAAATCCCGACCGGCCAGCCCATCGTCTATGAGCTGGACGACGCGCTGAACGCGACGGATCGCTATTATCTCAGCGAACGCTGAGCCACGATTTAGCCCCTCCTCCGAAGAGGAGGGGCTTCAGTGCCTCTGAGTCCTTATCAATCCAATTTATACGCCAGCGATACCTCCGCATTCAGCAGCTTCGACACCGGACAGCCCTTCTTCGCCTCGTCCGCCAGCTGGCCGAACTGATCCGCATCGATCCCCGGCACGCTCGCTTCCAGCGTCAGGTCCGAGCGCGTGATCGTGAACCCGCCATCCTTCTGCTCCAGCTTCACCGCCGCCTTGGTCTCCAGCGTGCCCTCGGAGAAGCCGGCCCGCGCCAGCGCGAAGCTCAACGCCATCGTGAAGCACCCGGCATGCGCCGCCGCGATCAGTTCCTCGGGATTGGTCCCCGGCTCATCCTCGAACCGCGTGTTGAAGCCATAGAATTGATCGCTCAGCACGCCCGACTGAGTCGTGATCGCGCCCTTCCCTTCCTTGCCGAAACCGGAATAGCGGGCGGTGGCGGTACGCGTGGTCATCGACACTCTCCTTTGGTCGTCCTCGAAACGATATAGATAGGTCCCGCGTTCCGCTTTGCGACCTGCGCATTACGGACTAGAGACTCGACCGACATCGCATGCAGAATCCAGTCGTCCTCTCCCGCCCCTTTTTCGAGCAGAAGACGCGCGCCTTCTGGATGCTGCAGGGCGCCGGATGGGGCGGCTATCTGCTGCTGCGCACCGTCTCGAACTTTTCCAACCGCATCTTCAGCTTCGAGGATCTCATCCGCGTCACGATCGAGGCGATCGTCGGCTATTGCATCACGCTGCTGCTCTCGGCGCTCTACGGCTATTACCGCCGCCTGCCGCGCATCTCCGGCATCCTGGCCACCGTCGCGACGCTCGCCGCGGCCACGCTGATCTACGCGATTCTCACTGCCTTCACCGTCTCGGTGATGCGCGGCGAGCCGGGGATCGAGGTGCCGCTGGTGCTCGGCAGCCTGTTCTTGAATTTCACCGTGCTCGGCGGCTGGTCCGCGCTCTATTTCGGCATCAACTTCTACCTGATCGTCGAGGATCAGATCGACCAGATGCAGGTGCTCGAAAACCAGGCGAGCTCGGCGCAGCTGGCGATGCTGCGCTATCAGCTCAACCCGCATTTCCTGTTCAACACGCTCAATTCGATCTCGACGCTAGTGCTGCTCAAGCAGACCGACCGCGCCAATGCGATGCTCGCGCGCCTCGCCAACTTCCTGCGCTACACGCTCGCCAACGAACCGACCGCGCATGTCACGCTGGCGCAGGAGGTCGAGACGCTCAAACTCTATCTCGAGATCGAGAAGATGCGCTTCGAACAGCGCCTTCGACCCGAATTCGACATCGACCCGCGCACGGTCAAGGCACGCCTGCCCTCGTTGCTGCTCCAGCCATTGGTCGAGAATGCGATCAAATATGCCGTCACCCCGCAGGAGGAAGGCGCCGAAATCTGCGTCACCGCGCGGCTCGCCGGAGAACGGGTGCAGATCACCGTATCCGACACCGGTCCGGGATTGATCGAAGGCAGGAACCGGCCAAGCCTTTCAACCGGGGTCGGGCTCACCAATATAAGGGAGCGGCTGGCGCAGGCTTTCGGGCCTGACCATCGTTTCGAAACCCGAACGGACCCCGGACGCGGTTTCCGCGTTGAGATCGAGATTCCGTTCCAGCTCGAGGAACAACGGGAAGCGGCCTGACGCCGGAGAAACAAAGGCAGGGGAAATGGGCGCAGCGCCGGGGGCATCGGCGACGCGCAGGATAGATAAGGTGAACGAGGAACCATGACGATCCGCACCATCCTGGTCGATGACGAACCGCTGGCGATCCAGGGGCTCGAACTCCGCTTGCAGACGCACGAGGACGTCGAGATCATCGACAAGTGCCAGAACGGCCGCGAGGCGATCCGCGCGATCAAGACGCACAAGCCCGATCTCGTCTTTCTCGACATCCAGATGCCGGGCTTTGACGGCTTCTCGGTCGTGCAGGGCCTGATGGAGGTCGAACCGCCGCTGTTCGTGTTCGTCACCGCCTATTCGGACCACGCGATTCGCGCGTTCGAGGCGAATGCGATGGACTATCTCATGAAGCCGGTGGACGAGGCCCGCCTCGCCGACACGCTCGAACGCGTGCGCCAGCGCCTCACCGAGAAGCGCGGCGTCGAGGAAGTCGAGAAGCTCAAGGAAGTGCTCGCCGAAGTCGCCCCCGACGCCGCCGAGGAGCATCTGTCGAGCGACACCGAGGTCGCCTCCAACCGCTACGAAAAGCTCATCAACATCAAGGACCGCGGCCAGATCTTCCGCGTCGATGTCGACACGATCGAGGTGGTCGAGGCCGCCGGCGACTATATGTGCATCAAGACCGCCGACAACACGCTTGTCCTGCGCGAGACGATGAAGGACCTCGAAAAGCGCCTCGACCCGCGCCGCTTCCAGCGCGTCCACCGCTCGACCATCGTCAACCTCGATCAGGTCAAGCAGGTCAAGCCGCACACCAATGGCGAATGCTTCCTGGTGCTCGATTCGGGCTCACAAGTGAAGGTCAGCCGCAGCTACCGCGACGTGGTAGCGCGATTCGTCCACTGAGGACGCAACGCGCCGCGCTTGCCCACACCACCATCGTCACCCCGGCCTTGTGCCGGGGTCCACCGCGCGGCGCACGATGCGCACGAGGTTCAGACGCGTCACTCGGGGAGCTGTGGATCCCGGCACAAGGCCGGGATGACGGACTAGGCTTCGGAAGCGCCTTCCGCCTCGTCCTCGCCCGCCGCCGGGCTTTCGAACCAGGCCTCGACCGGACCGCTCAGCTTGAGCGTCAGCGGATTGCCTTTGCGGTCCATCGTCTTGCCGACCTGCACGCGGATCCAGCCTTCGGAAATGGAATATTCTTCCACATCCCGGCGCTGCACGCCCTTGAAGCGGATGCCGATGCCGCGCTGGAGCAGCGCCTGGTCGAAATGCGGGCTCTTCGGATTGACCGAGAGCCGGTCGGGGGGTGTATCACTCATGGGAGGCCCCTAAC
Source organism: Sphingomonas tagetis (assembly GCF_024211275.1). Lineage (GTDB taxonomy): Bacteria > Pseudomonadota > Alphaproteobacteria > Sphingomonadales > Sphingomonadaceae > Sphingomonas > Sphingomonas tagetis. The sequence continues at coordinate 15,536 of NZ_JAMLDX010000004.1, read as the reverse complement.
CAAATCCGCGACCAAAAAAAAGCGGCGCGGGAATGAACCCGCGCCGCCCTCTTGCCGCCGTGCTTGGGGTCAGCGGCAGTAACGGACCCGCACGCGCTGACCCAGATACGGGTCGTACACGCGGCGGATGGTGCAGCCACGCCAGCCGCGACGCTCGTAATCGCGGTAGTAGTAGCTCTCGCGCGGGTAGTAACCGCGCTGCTGATAGTAATTGTCGTAGTTGTAATAGCCGCGGTCATACGAACGATAACGGCGGTCATAATAGCGGTCGCGGCCCGAGCCCGCGATCGCGGCGCCGATCGCGATACCGGCGATGCCGGCAACGATCGCCGTGCCCGCATTGTCGCGGTCCCGATAACGATAGCGCTGAGCCTCTGCCGGCGCGGCCGCGGTGAGCGCGGTGGCGCCGAGGGTGAGACCGAGCACCGCCTTGGTGATGGTGGTCTTCATGACTTCCTCCTGGTGCAATCTGCACGTTTCTGACGCCTCAACGCTTTGAGCGACGTCCAGGATGCATGTTTGGCCGATTCGGTCTGAACCGCTGCGGAATTGCGCGTTCACTTGCGGTTTAGCTGAATGGACGCGATGGAGGCGCCGAAGGAGATACCGCCGTGGCGCTTTGGCTGATGAAATCCGAACCCGATGTATTCGGCTGGGACGACCTCGTCCGCGACGGCAAGACCGAATGGGACGGCGTGCGCAACTACACCGCCGCGGGCAATCTGCGCGCGATGAAGGTTGGCGACCGCGCCTTCTTCTACCACAGCAATATCGGCCTCGAGATCGTCGGCATCATGGAAGTCAGCCGCGAGGCGAAGCCCGACGGCGACGGCAAACACTGGGTCTCGGTCGAGATGAAGCCGGTCGAGAAGCTCGAAAAGCCGGTCACGCTCAAGCAGGTCAAGGCCGAGCCCCGGCTCGCCGAGATGGAGCTGGTCAAATATTCGCGCCTCTCGGTCGGCAAGGTCTCGCCTGACGAGTGGAGCCAGGTCATCGATATGTCGAAGGCGTAACGGACCCGTCACGGGTTCCCCTCGCGACTCCCCACCGCTAGGGGATGCTTAATGCCCGCCGACGACCTCACGATCGCCGGCCGCTTCGACGGCCTCGAACATCTCTTCCCGGTCCGTGTCTATTTCGAGGACACCGATCTGTCGGGGGTGGTCTATCACGCCAATTATCTTCGCTTCATGGAGCGCGGCCGCTCCGACATGCTGCGCTGCGCCGGAATCGACCAGCGCGCGGTGCATGAAGCCGGCGAAGGTGTCTATGTCGTCCGCAACATCGCGATCCGTTACGTCGCATCGGCCCGGCTCGACGATGCGCTGATCGTGGTCAGCCGATTGCGGCGATTACGCGCCGCGTCGGTCGATATTCATCAACGAGTCATGCGGGGGCATGAATTGCTGACCGAAGCAGAGGTCGAAGCCGCTTTCGTCGCGCCATCGGGGCGTCCGAAGCGGCAACCGGCCCGGTGGGTGGATGCGTTCGTGCCGCTGGTGTGGAAGGGAAGCTGAGCGACACATGGATTTGTTTCTGAACACCGATGCCGCGGCGATGTCGCCGGTGGGCCTGTTCATGCAGGCCGACTGGGTGGTCAAGGCCGTGATGCTTGGCCTCCTGCTCGCCAGCATCTGGACCTGGGCGATCATCATCAGCCTGTGGGGCCGCATCGGCAAGGCGCGCAAGGCGACCGAGCGGTTCGAGGCCGACTACCGCAAGTCGAACGACATCGACGCCTTCCACCGCCTGCATGGCGACGGCGATCACCCGGTCGCGCGCGTCTTCGCCTCGGGCGTCACTGAATGGCGCCGCTCGACCGGTGGCCGCACGGTCGACCGTGAGGGCACGCGCGAGCGGCTCGCCACCAGCATGGGCGCCGCCGTCGCGCACGAGATCGACAAGCTCTCCGATCGCCTCAACATCCTCGCCACGGTCGGTTCCGTCGCGCCGTTCGTCGGGCTGTTCGGCACCGTCTGGGGCATCATGCGCAGCTTCACCGCGATCGCCAGCGAGCAGAACACCTCGCTCGCCGTCGTCGCGCCGGGCATCGCCGAAGCGCTGTTCGCCACCGCGATCGGGCTGTTCGCGGCGATTCCCGCGGTGATCGCCTACAACCGCTTCAGCCATGGCATCAACAAGGTCGAGGCGCGCCTCAACCGCTTCGCTGACGGCTTCCACGCCACGCTCAGCCGCCAGCTCGATGACGGCCCAGCCCCGGCCCAGCCGCAACATCGCGGCACCTTGCTCTGATGGGCGCACAACTTCCCTCAGCCCGTGGCAAGGGCCGGCGCGCGCCGATGGCCGACATCAACGTCACGCCGCTGGTCGATGTGATGCTGGTGCTGCTGATCATCTTCATGGTCACCGCGCCGCTGCTCACCGCCGGCGTCCCGGTGAACCTGCCCGAGAGCAAGGCCAAGCCGCTCGATCAGGATCAGGAACCCGTCCAGATTTCGATCGACGAAAAGGGTGCGATCTATCTCGACAATAGCGAAGTGACCGAAGCCGGCCTCGGCCCGCTGCTGGAGGAGATCGCGGCCAAGCGCGGCGAGGACAAGCCGCAAATCTTCGTTCGCGCCGACACGCGCCTTCAGTTCGGCAAGGTCATGCGCGTAATGGGCGAATTGAACCGCGTCGGCCTCAACAAGGTGTCGCTCGTCACCACCCCGGTGGACGGCCGCTGATGGCGTTCGCGATCGACCGCAGGGAAGGCACCGGACTCGGTGTGGCCGTGATCGGCCATGTCGTGCTGTTCGGCCTGCTCTCGGTCGGTTTCCTCTCGACGCCCAACCCGCTCAAGCTCGAACCCACCCCGATCGAGATTTCGCTGACCGACGAGGTCGGCCTCAAGAGCGAGGCCCCGGTGATCAGCCGCGAGGCCCCGGCCGAGCGCCTCGCCGAAGTCCCCGGCCCGGTCGAGCCCGACACACCCCCGCCCGCCCCGATCCCCGATCCGCAGCCGATCGCGCGCCCCGACCCCACGCCGCCCAAAACCGTGCCTGCCCCGGCGCCCAAACCGCAGCCCAAGGCCGAACCCAAGAAAACGCCGCCGACCCCGCCCAGGCCGGACACCAAGGCGCAGCAAAAGACCACGGCCAGCCAGCCCAAGGCGCAGACGCCGTCGACCAGTCGCGTCGCCCGCCCCACTGGCCGCCTCACCGGCATCATCGACGGTCTCACCGACCAGCCTAGCAAGGGCAAGGCGACCACCCCACAAGCCTCGCAGATCGGCGCCGCGGTCAAGTCAGCGCTCGCCGCCGAAGTCATCCGACAGCTGCGCCCGCACTGGAAGTCGCCCACCGGCGCCGATGTCGAAATGCTCCGCACGCAGGTCGAAATCCGCCTCAACCGCGACGGTAGCCTCGCTTCGCCGCCGCGCGTGATCGGCCAGACCGGTGTCACCGCCAGCAACCGCCCGCAGGCCGATCTGCACAAGGAACGCGCCATTTCGGCCGCCAAACTCGCCGCGCCGTTCAAGCTTCCCGCCGAATATTATGACGCGTGGAAGCTGATCACCCCGACCTTCGACCGGAGGCTGTAACCCGATGAAGTCCGTACTCGCCCTGCTCGCCCTGACCACCGCCGCGCCAGCGCTGGCGCAAGCGGTCCAGCCTCCCGTGGTCACCGTTCCCGCCCAGCCCGGGCAGGAACAGGGCCTGTCGGTCGATGTCACCGACGAATCCGCGCAGGACCTCACCATCCTGATCCCTGCCATGCCAACCAATCAGGCGGTGAACACGCCCGCCGGCAACACCGAAGCGCTCGGCCGCCAGATCGCCGATGTCGTCGCCGCCGACCTGCGCAACTCGGGGCTGTTCAAGCCGCTCGGCCCGTCCGGTGTGCGCGCCGTCCCGATGGGCGAGGTCCGCGCGCCCGATTTCGGCTATTGGCGCGGCGCGTCGGCGCAGGCGCTGGTGCAGGGCTTCGTCCAGGCCGGCGCGGGCGGGCGGCTGACGGTCGGCTGCTATCTCTACGACGTTGCGCTCGGCACCGAACTGACGCGGCAGGGCTTCGAGGTCGGCCCGTCCGACTGGCGCCGCGCCGCGCACAAATGCGCCGATGCGATCTACACGCGTCTGACGGGCGAAGGCCCCTATTTCGACAGCCGCGTGATCTACGTCTCGGAAACCGGCCCCAAGAACCGCCGCATCAAGCGGCTCGCGATCATGGATCAGGACGGCGCCAACCACCGCTTCCTCACCAACGGCCAGTCGATCGTGCTGACCCCGCGCTTCTCGCCCGACGAGCGCCGCATCGCCTATATGAGCTACCAGAACGACAAGCCGTCGCTCTATGTCTATGATCTCGCAGCGGGCACACAGCGGCTGCTCGTCACCAATGTCAGCCTCGCCTTCGCGCCGCGCTTCTCGCCCGATGGCCGCTACATCCTCTTCACCATGTCGACCGCGGGCAATGCCGATATCTATCGCATCGCCGCGGCCGGCGGCACGCCACAGCGGCTCACCAGCGGGCCCGGCATCGACACCGGCGGCAGCTATTCGCCCGACGGCAGCAAGATCGTGTTCGAGAGCGACCGCTCCGGCACCCAGCAGCTCTACGTCATGAACGCCGACGGCTCGAACCAGCAGCGCATCAGCTTCGGTGGCGGCCGCTATGCCACCCCGGCGTGGAGCCCGCGCGGCGACCTCATCGCCTTCACCCGCATGGGCGGCGGCTTCCGCATCGGCGTGATGAGTCCCTCCGGCAGCGGCGAGAAGCTGCTCACCGAAAGCTGGGGCGACGAGGGTCCGAGCTGGTCGCCCAACGGCCGCGTGCTGATGTTCTCGCGCGGCTCGCAGGGCAGTTCGGGCAAGTCCGACATCTGGGCGATCGACCTGACCGGCTCGACCACGCGGCGCATCGCCACCCAGCTCGATGGGTCGGACCCGAGCTGGGGGCCGCTGCGGCCATGATAGAATCCGTTCAGCGGAAACTCATCCGCCCCGCGCTTGTTACGTAAGCGCACCATTTCTGTAAGAGCCAAGGGAGAAGAACCAATGGCGAAGCTTAGAACCGCCCTGATCATCGCGACGATGGCCGTTGCCGTGGCGGGCTGCCAGAAAAAGCGGCCCGAGACGCTGCCGCCCGGCCCCGGCCCGGTCGATCCCGGCCCCGGCCCGGGTCCCGACACCAGCGGCGAGGACGCGCCCGGCACGCCCGGCCACTTCAAGCGCAACGTCATCAGCGACACCGTGCTGTTCGCGCTCGATCAATATGACATCGACGCCGAGGCGCGCCGCATCCTCGACAGCCAGTCGCAATGGCTCACGCAATTCCCCAACACGCGCATCACGATCGAGGGCCATGCCGACGAACGCGGCACGCGCGAATACAACCTCGCGCTCGGCGACCGCCGCGCCAACGCCGCGAAGAACTATCTCGCGGCACGCGGCGTCTCGCCCACGCGCATCACCACGATCAGCTATGGCAAGGAACGCCCGATCGCCTTGGGTTCGGACGAAGCCAGCTGGGCACAGAACCGCCGCGCGGTGACGATCGTCCTGAACTGATCGTCGAAACGAATGGAGGGCGCGGTCAGCAATGGCCGCGCCCTTTTCATTGCCTGGGCGGCACCGGCCCGAACGCCTCGTCGAGCAGCCGCGCCAGCCGCAGCCCGCCGCGCGTCACCTGCAGCCGCATCGGATCGACCAGCTTCTCGATCGCCGCCGCATCCAGCTTGCCGCGCTCGGGCACCCCCTCGCGGCACGGATCGCCGCCGAACGCGCTGGCATAAGCGACGTCGCGCGCCAGCTGCCAGCTCTCGCGGCTCCAGTCCTCGATGCTCCCCGCGCTCATGGCCACGCGCTGCTCGGCCGGATAGGCCACCACCAGCGGCGGCGGCGTCGAGATCGCCCGCTCGGCCAGCCACCCGTCCCAGATCGTGTGCAGGTTGAGCCGCTCCGGCCCATAGATGCCATAGTCCGCCCGCGCGCGATTGCCGCCCAGATCGCCCTTGTCGCCAGCATGCAGCGGCTGGTGCAGATCGCCGACGAAATGCACCAGAAACGCCAGCGCCATCACCTTCTCGCGCACCGGCACGCTGTTGTCCTGCAACAGCTTCACGTCGCGCTCGATCTGCGCCGACACGCAGTTCCCGTCCGGGCAATTCCCCTTCAAAGTGAAGGGCTTGCAGATGTTCACATTCTGATAGTGCCAGTTATACGCATAGCTGAACCGCGGCCCGAGCGGCTTGATACAGTCCGCCCACACGCTCGCCTGCTCGATCGTCCGGGCCGGACACGTCGGGGTTTCCAGCAAGCCCTGCTTCGCCAGCAACCGGTCGATCGCCGCCCGCGTCTGCGGCTTCACATTGCGATAGGCGATCGACGCGATCGTCTCGTGACCATATTCCCAATAAGCGAGCGCCGGGCTCGCGGTCAGGGTCAGCAGCGCCGCCAGTGCAAGAATCAGCCGCTTCACTGCTCGTCCCCATAAATCGCCACCACCGGCTGCCCGCCGGCGCTTACCCGCCCGCGATACATGCCCGGCGTGTTGAAGCTCCACGCCATCTCGCCATCCGGCCCGGTCACGATCACCCCGCCGGTGCCGCCCAGCGATCTGGTATCCGCCATCACCGCGTCCGCCGCCACCTTCAGGCTCTCGCCCTTGAACCGCACCCGCGCGCAGATCTCATGCGCCACGCCCTCGCGGATAAAGAACTCCCCCGCCCCCGTCGCCGACACCGCGCACGCCCGGTCGTCGGCATAGGTGCCCGCGCCGATCAGCGGCGAATCGCCCACCCGGCCCCAGCGCTTGCCGGTCACCCCGCCGGTCGAGGTCGCCGCCGCGACATGCCCGGCCTTGTCGCGCGCCACCGCGCCGACCGTGCCATACTTCATGTCGACATCGAACCAGCTGGTCTTCTGAGCCTTCATCTTCTCGAGCTGCTGCCGCCGCTCCTCGGTGCCGAAATAGCCGGGATCGACCTGCTCCAGCCCCTTCTCGGCGCTGAATACATCCGCACCCTTGCCCGCCAGCATCACATGCGGGCTGTCCTCCATGACCTTGCGTGCGAGGCTCACCGGGTTCTTCGTCCGCGTTACCCCCGCCACCGCGCCGGCCTTGCGCGTCGTCCCCTCCATGATCGCCGCGTCGAGCTCGTTGACGCCCTCATAGGTGAATACCGCCCCGCGCCCGGCATTGAAGTGCGGATCGTCCTCCAGCACGCGCACCGCCGCCTCCACGGCATCCAGCGCGCTGCCGCCCCCGGCCAGCACCTTCAACCCCGCCGCCAGTGCCGCCTCCAGCCCCTTGCGCGCCTCGGCCTCGCGCTCGGGCGTCATCCGCGCGCGCTCGAGCACGCCCGCCCCGCCATGGATCACCAGCGTCCATTCCGGCTTGGGCGCCGTTTGGGCGGAAACAGGGGCGGACATCAGCAAAGCTCCAATCAACAGGGAAATGCGGTTCATACGGCCTCCGGCGCGGCAGTGGCAGGAACGCGCGGCCGGTCGCGCCGCTCCATCCGCAGGCCGATCAGCGGCCGCAGCCACTTCACCTCTCGGCCATAGCGATAGAATACCCAGCACCCGAGCGCCGTCACCGGCACCAGCACCAGAAACTCGACCACGCCCGGCACGCGCCATTGCAGCACGAAGTACATCGCCACGATGATCACCGTCTGGTGGATCAGGTAGAAGGGGAACACCGCCTCGGTCAGCATCGGCCGCCATTTGTGATCGCGGTTGAGATAGGTTTCGGCAATCCCGATCATCGCCACGATCGTCATCCAACACTGCACATAACGCGCCGCCAGCATCACCCGCCCGACCGCCCAGGGCGGGTCCTCGACATAGGCGATCTCGATCGCGACCGACACGATATAGCCGGCCAAGCCCAGCGCCGCCGCCGGCTTCCACAGCTTCGCGATCCACGCCATCACCGGCTCCGATCCCGCCAGCGCGAAGCCGAACAGCACTGCCGGGAAAAACGCCAGATGCGCCACCCCGTCATTGATCACGTCATGGCTGTCGCTCCAGCGCTGGAACACCACCACTTGCGTCAGCAGCAGATAGGCCGCGGGCAGCCACAGCACCCGCGTCCCGGCAAAGGTCCGGTCGAACAGCCGCTGCATCCATGCCCCGCCCGGCAGCATCGCGATCAGCGTCAGCCCGAGCGTGTAGAGCCACAAATAGCCGACGAACCACAGATGGTTCCAGGTCGGGAAGATGATCTGGTGATATTTGCCGAACCGCCAATATTCGTGCGTCCAGAAATGCCAGTAGCTCTTCCAGTAGAGATGCTGCGTCGCCACCTCGACCCAGCTTTGCGGCGGCACCACCACCGCCACGCCGAACAGCAGCGGCACGATCAGCCGGTAGCTGCGGTTGGCAACGAAATGCCCCGCCCCCTTCGACTTCAGCCACAGCGCGCGGCTGGCATAGCCCGAGACGAGGAACAGCAGGGTCAGCCGCCACGGGCTGGTGAACAGCATCGGCACCGTCACCCATTCGGCCGGATGCGCGGTCTTCACATGGAAGGGCCATGGCACGAACACCATGCCGATATGATAGAAGATCAGCAGGCCGAACGCCCCGATCCTCAGCCAGTCCATGCCATAATGCCGTTCCACCGCCGCGCTTTAGTCCGACATTCCGCCTTCGTCATCCCCGCGCGGGCGGGGATTCATTCTGGCTGAGCGGACGAAAGAGTCGCTGGCCTCAGGCCGGTTGCGGCGAAGCGACCGGCACGTCGCGCCGCACCCGCGGCCCCAGCCCGATCAGCGGCCGTAGCCACCCGATCTCACGCCCGATCAGGTAGAAGACCGCACAGACCGCGCCCGTCCCCGCCAGCAGCATGCCGAACTCGACCCAGGCGTTGAGCTTCAACGGCAGCGACAGCCAGGTAATCGCCACGATCGCCGGCTGGTGGATCAGGTAGAAGGGGAATACCGCCTCGGCCAGCGTCCGGCGCCAGCGATGATCGCGGTTCCAATAGCGGTCGGCGAGCGTGAACAGCGCCACCGTCATCGTCCAGCCCATCGCCACCTGCGCCGCGCGCTCGCCCGCCATTACCCAGTGCGGCGGAATCGCCTCGCCTGGATAGAGCGTCTCAACCGCCACCACGACCGCACCGGTCACCACCGACAGCGCCAGCGCCACCTTCCACACCCGCCGCAGCGCCGGCCACAGCTGCGGCGCACCCGCCAGCAGGAACCCGGCGACGAACATCGGCACGAACTGCGCATGCCCGCCCCAGTCGCGCAGCAGGCCATGTTCCTCCTCGACCACGAACAGCAGCCCGACCTTGGCCACCGCCAGCAGCAGCATCGGCACCCACAGCACACGCCATCCGTGCGTCAGCCAGTCGATCGCGCCCGCCACCCATGCCGCTCCGCGATCGGTGCGATACGCCAGCACCGCCGCGAGGATCATCGTATAGGTCCACAGATAGGCGACGAACCACAGATGCTCCCAGCTCGGGAAGGTCCGCCCGTAAAATTCGCCCAGCCGCCAGTAATCATGCAGCCAGAACCGCCAATAGCCGTGCGGATACCCCACCTCGGCGACGCGGATCCACATCTCCACCGGCACCAGCACCGCCATGCCGAATGCCAGCGGGATCAGCAGCCGCTTGCTGCGCGATCCGGCGAACGCCGCCGCGTCGCGCATCTTCGACAACAAATGCCACGAAGCATAGCCCGACACCGCGAACAGCAGCGCCAGCCGCCACGGCGTCACCGCCGACATCGGCGCGATCAGCTCGGGATAGCTGTGGTTGGTCTTGATCACCCAGTCCCACGGCGCGAACACCATGCCGATATGATAGAGGATCAGGATCGCGAACGCGGCGATGCGCAGCCAGTCGAGGCCGTAATGGCGCCCGCCGCGCGCAGGAATGTTACCGGTGAGACTCACACCCTCGGCCATACGCCGCGCGCCTCACCAATTGGTTAGCGCAATGCCCGTTCTTTCTCGCGTCTGCACAATCGGCTATAGGCTCGCCGAACCCCAGAGAAATCCCCCAAAGGATATTTATGTCCGTCCGTCCCTGGCGCGATATCGTGCGCCGCCAAAGCCGTCAGATCATGGTCGGCAACGTCCCCGTCGGCGGCGATGCGCCCGTCACCGTCCAGACGATGACCAACACCGAGACCAGCGACGCAAAGGCGACGATCGACCAGATTCGCCGCTGCGAAGAGGCCGGGGCCGACATCATCCGCGTGTCCTGCCCGGACGTCGAGAGCACCGCGGCGCTCAAGAAGATCGTCCGCGCGGCACGCGTGCCGATCGTCGCCGACATCCATTTTCACTATAAGCGCGCGCTCGAGGCCGCCGATGCCGGCGCCGCGTGCCTGCGCATCAACCCCGGCAATATCGGCAGCGCCGAGCGCGTCAACGAGGTCGTCAACGCCGCCAAGGCCAATGGCTGCGCGATCCGCATCGGCGTCAACGCCGGGTCGCTCGAAAAGGACCTGCTCGAAAAATATGGCGAACCCTGCCCCGAGGCGCTCGTCGAATCCGCGCTCGACCATATCAAGCTGCTGCAGGACCGCGACTTCCACGAATTCAAGGTCGCGGTGAAGGCCAGCGACGTGTTCCTCGCCGTCGCCGCCTATCAGCAGCTCGCCGATGCGGTCGATTGCCCGCTCCACCTCGGCATCACCGAGGCCGGCGGCTTTGTCGGCGGCACCGTCAAGAGCGCGATCGGCATCGGCAATTTGCTCTGGTACGGCATCGGCGACACGATCCGCGTCAGCCTCTCCGCCGAACCCGAAGAGGAAGTCCGCGTCGGGTTTGAGATCCTCAAGTCGCTCGGCATCCGCAACCGCGGCGTCCGCGTCGTCAGCTGCCCGTCCTGCGCGCGTCAGGGCTTCGACGTCATCCGCACCGTGCAGGCGCTCGAAGAACGCCTCCAGCACATCCGCACCCCGATGTCGCTGTCGGTCCTCGGCTGCGTCGTCAACGGCCCCGGCGAAGCCCGCGAGACCGATATCGGCCTCACCGGCGGCGGCAACGGCAAGCACATGGTGTACCTCTCCGGCGTCACCGACCACACCGTATCGAGCGAGGATATGCTCGACCACATCGTCAAGCTGGTCGAAGCCAAGGCGGCGGAACTCGACGCGGCGAGCGAGACGCAGGTAGTGGCGGCGGAGTGATGCTTTACCTTCTGACATCGGCCCTGGCGATGGCAACGCCAGCGACGGCGGAGGTCGAGGTACGAGTTGGCTACACCGAGCAGACGGGATGCAGCGCGATTATCGGCGGAAAGGAATATCGATTGCCGGAGGAGCGTGAGGCGCTAGACGCCGCGCTGAAAGCAGTCGCGGAAAAAGCGAAGCACGTTGCCTTACTTGGCGACAGCGAAACGCCTTATCGTTGCATCGGCGCTCTCATCTATGTCTTGCAGGTCAATGGAGCGACCAAGGTCGAGTTCAAGACGCTAGATCGCTAGAGCTTCCGGCCCGGCATGACAGAAATGACTGGCCCATTTCGGATGAAACCTTCTCCACAACTGCGGCAGCGTTAGTACGCTGGTCCGAATCAGCGGATGTCCTCGGGAGCGTTGTTATGACCCGTCACCTCAAAGTAGCGAAAGGCGGTGTCATTACATTACCGGCAGCCGTATGCCGAGAACTCGACCTTAAGGAGGGCGATACCGTATCCTTTGAACTTGTCAGCGAAGGCACCGTATCGCTCAAACGGCATTTGAAGCCTGCCAAGTAGTACGCTTTCACCCCATACTCTACCGACTCTCGCCTTCCCGCTACCGTCCCGCTAGGGCGTCCCCGTGACTCGCCGCGCCTCCCCACTCACCGCCTTCGCCGTCGCGTCGCTCGGCATCGCGATCTTCTCGTCGATGGATGCGGTGATGAAGGGGCTGGTGCTCGCGCTCGGCGCCTATAACGCGCTGATGTGGCGCATGTTCGCGGGCACCATCGTCAGCGCGATCCCCTATGCCGCGTCCAACCCCGCATGGCCCGCCCGCGCGGTCATGCGCATCCACATCGTCCGCGCGCTGGTCACGTCGGCGATGGCGTTCCTGTTCTTCTGGGGCCTCGGTCGCGTGCCGATGGCGCAGGCGATCGCGCTCTCCTTCATCGCGCCGATCATCGCGCTGTTCCTCGCCGCGATCGTGCTCAAGGAGCGCATCACCCGCGCCACGATCGTCGCCACCGCCATGGCCTTCGCCGGCGTACTCGTGATCCTCTACGGCCAGTCCCAGGCGCAACTCGGCCGCGACGCCTTCTGGGGCGCGCTCGCCATCCTCGCCTCGGCGGTGTGCTACGCCTGGAACATCATCCTGATGCGCCAGCAGTCGCTCGTCGCGGGCGCCACCGAAGTCGCCTTCTACCAGTCCGCGCTCGTCGCGCTGATCTACCTCCTCGCCGCGCCGTTCCTGCTCACCGTCCCCGCGATCGATCATGCCCCCGCGCTGATCCTCGCCGCGGTCCTCGCCACCGCATCGCTGTTCCTGCTTTCCTGGGCCTATGCCCGCGCGCAGGCCAGCTACCTCGCGCCGACCGAATATACCGGCTTCCTCTGGGCGACATTGTGGGGCTGGATCGTGTTCGGCGAGCGCGTATCCTTCTTCACCGTCGCCGGGGCGGCGCTGATCGTCGGCGGCTGCATCCTCGCTGCCCGCCGCCGCGACCACGCCCCCGTCGCAGATACCGAGGCGCAATTATGATCACGACAAGACCGGCCGGCCCCGACGACTTCACCCTCGTCGCCGATTTCATTCGCAAGCTCGCCGATTACGAGAAGCTCGCGCACGAAGTCCGCTTCGACGACGAAACCCTGCGCGCGCACCTGTTCGGCCCCCGCCCCGCCGCCGAAGTCCTGATCGGCGAAATCGACGGCACGCCCGCCGGCTTCGCGCTCTATTTCCCGACCTTCTCCACCTTCGAAGGCAAGCCCGGCATCTGGCTCGAGGATCTGTTCGTAGAGCCCGCCGCGCGCGGTTCCGGCCTAGGCCGCGCGCTCCTCGCCCGCCTTGCCGCACTCGTCATCGAACGTGGCGGCGCGCGGCTCGAATGGAACGTCCTCGACTGGAACGAGCTCGGCAAGGGCTTCTACCGCGGCATCGGCGCCGCGCATGTAGATGGCTGGGAGCGCTGGCGCATGCAGGACGACGCGCTGGAGGCACTCGCCAATGCCCGCTGACGCCGGCCTCATCGAATGGGCGAAGGAGTCGCTCGAACCGCTCGGCACTATCACCCACCACGCGATGATGGGCGCCGCCGTGCTCTATTGCGACGGCACCGTGTTCGCCGTGGTCGATGACGAAGCGATCTACTTCAAGTTCGACGCGGTCAGCGCGCCCATCTGGGACGAGGCCGGCCTCCCACCCTTCACCTTCACCAACAGCACCGGCGAGACCGTCTCGATGAACTACCGCCGCGCCCCCGACGACGTGTACGACGATGCCGACGCGATGCGGCAATGGGCCGCGCTGGGGATCGAAGCCGGCCGCAGGGCGCCGGCGAAGAAGAAGGGCAAGCCCGCGGGCGCTTGATCGCGGACCGGCGCCCGGTGTATTGCTCAAGCAACGCACCATCGGAGACGTTGAAATGGCAAGCTGCCCCAAATGCCGTGGACGGATGACTCAGGGCTTTCCGTTTCTGTCCGACACCGGCGGGCGCGTGAAATGGATGGATGGCGAGTCGGGCTTCTGGAAAGCCGCGATGGGCGGACTGGGTATGAAATCGGCCCAGCTTATCTCGCATCGCTGCGTCGATTGCGGCTTCGTCGAGTTCTTCGTCGATACACAGGCCAAGCCCGTCGTCACGCTCAAGACGATCGACGACGAGAATGAACGCCTTCGCAACCTTGTCACCAAATTGCAGGAGCGCGTCGCGACACTGGAGACGATCGCGACCGATCCGGGTGAACGCACCTCGCGCGAGATCGAGAGCCTGCGCGCCATACCGCCCGCGAGCGGCGACAAGCCCGACTAGGCTTTCAACCCCAACACCGCCGGCCGCAGCGCGCCAATCCCGGCCGCCACCAGCAGCGCGCCCCACGCCACGCTGTGCCCCTTCATCATCGCCGGATCATGCGGCGCGCGGAACAGGTACACCAGCGCCACCACGCCCCCCGCCGCCATCACGCCGGCCGCCACCTTCGCCGCCAGCGCCCCGCGCCACAGCATCAGCGCCAGCATCACCTCGGCCAGCCCCAGCAGCGCGAATTTCGGCCGCACCGTCCAGAACAGCCCGGTGAACGCGCGCTCCTCGCCGGGCAGCCCGCCGAGCAGCTTGAACAGGATCAGCCCCTCGACGAAATCGAGCGCCCCCGCGATCAGCACCAGGTTGAACGCCACCAGCGCCAGGCCAAGGCTCGCGCGCCGCAGCGCCACCACCGCGCTCAGCAGGAAAACCAGATACGCCGGAATGAACGCAAGCATGTCGAGCCACAGCGCCTGACGCTGCGCCGCGATCAGCCGGCTCGTGCACGGCTCGCTGCCGAACAAAGCGGTCACGTCCGCCGCCGACCGCACCAGCTCCAGCGCGATCACCGCACCGGCGCCGCCTGAAGGCCCGCACGGCGCCAGTCCGGGCACTCGCCCAAACATCACCGAAACCGCAAGCGTCGCCAGCCCGGCGAAGGCGCACCATCGTATGGGGGCATTCCCGGCCACCGCTATGGCCGGGACGGAGCGAATTTTGGCGCAGGGCAAGAAGCGAGGAAGGAGCGATGCAAACGCATCGTGACTGACGAGCGACGCCGCCACGCGCCAAAATTCGCCCGCCGCTTCGCGGTTGCCTGCACTTGCCCGCCAGCCGCGTCAGGACATTTGCGCGTAGCGCCGCTACGCGCTGCATGACCTTCCTCGCTGGACAACCAAGTGCAGGCAATCCCGGCCGTAGCGGTGGCCGGGAATGCCCCCTTGGCTGGCTCGCTCAATTCAGTCAGCCCTGCGCCGTCTCGACGCCGGTCGCATCGACCGACGCCTTGGCCGCAGCCTTGTCGGCCTGATAGCGCTCGATCGCCTCGACCGTGACGCGGCGCGCCTCGGCGGCGTCACCCCACTTGCCGACGCGCACCCACTTCTCGGCCTCGAGGTCCTTATAGTGGGTGAAGAAATGCTCGATCTGCTGCAGCACGATCGAGGGCAGGTCCTGCCGCTCACCGACGTCCGAATAATAGGGGAACGTCGTGTCGACCGGCACGCAGATCAGCTTCTCGTCGCCGCCGGCCTCGTCCTCGAGGTTCAGCACGCCGATCGGGCGCGCGCGCACGACACAGCCCGGCACGAACGGCGAGCGCGCGATCACCAGCGCGTCGAGCGGATCGCCATCGGGCGACAGCGTATGCGGGACAAAGCCGTAATTGGCAGGATAGCGCATCGGCGTGTGCAGGATTCGGTCGACGAACAGCGCACCCGACGCCTTGTCGAACTCATACTTCACCGGCTCGCCGCCGGTCGGCACTTCGATGATCACGTTCAGGCTGTTGGGCGGATCGTCGCCCACAGGAATCAGGTCGATGCGCATCTAACTTCCTTTGTTAGGTTGCGGCACCAGCCCGCTCCCCCACCCGGCCACCCACACCAGTGTATCCTGATGGGTGGCCGGGTGGGGGAGCGGG
>NZ_JAMLDX010000039.1 GCF_024211275.1 Sphingomonas tagetis | reverse complement strand
AAGCCGCGCTTCACTTCACCAAGATCAGCGGAAAACCGAAATCCCCATAATGCACCGCGTGCGGCCCGCGGGTTCCTGCATTAGAGGCTTTCGTACGCCTTCGGCGCCCCGAAACCCTTCACAATAATAGCTGCGGCACATTGCGGTTACACGCCCCGATTTCGGTCATTCTCCAATCGAAGCGCTTACCTCGAAAGCTGCCGTCGCGTCGGACTTGACAGGCAAGAACCAGTATGGCTCTGCACAGGGATGGGGGCCGCGATCCCTCACGAGGCGTCAGCTGAAGATTCGCATCCATTGTGATCTTTCAAGGATGCTTCATGCCACGTCTTGCGTATGCCGCCTGTTTGCTTGCCTCCGCAGCTTCACCTGCCATCGCCCAGCAGAGGGAGGGGTTCGACCTCTCGGGTTCGATCCGCGTGCGCTACGAGACGATCGAAAACCAGCCACGGACCGGATTCGACCGCACCGACGCTCTGATGAATCTGCGCACGACGCTGTTCGCCAGCTATCGCGAGGGCCCACTGACCATTGCGGCCGAGATCTGGGACAGCCGCGTATGGGGCGCAGACGCGGGCACGCCGGTCACGACCAACGAGGTCAACACTGCCGAACTGGTGCAGGCCTATGCGGCGTATCGCACACAGCTCGGCAAGACCCGCCTCACTGTTCAGGCCGGCCGCTCCACCCTCAACATCGGATCGCGGCGGCTGGTGGCCGCTGACGATTATCGCAACACCACCAATGGCTATACCGGATTGAAGACCGACATCGCCGCGCCAGGCGGGATCGCGGGAACGCTCATTTACGTGCTTCCGCAACAACGCCGGCCCGATGACGCGGCGTCGCTGCGTAGCGGGCGCATCGAATGGGATCATGAAGGGTTCGATCAGGTGCTGTGGGGCGGGACCGTTGCCAAGGCCAAGGCGATCGGCCCGGTGACGATCGAGACGAGCTTTTATCACCTCGGCGAACGCGACACGCCCGGTCGGGGAACGCGCGATCGCTCGCTGAACACCTATGGCGGGCGAGTCATGCGAGACGCGGCCGCGGGTAAAGTCGATTTCGAGATCGAAGCCTTTCTTCAGTCCGGCCGGATCAGCGCTTCCACGGCGGCGAACGCGGCGAAGGTGCCGGTCAGCGCGAGCTTCGTTCATGCCGATCTGGGCTACACGCTCGCAGATGCCTGGAAGACCCGGTTTTCCCTGGAGTACGACCGCGCGAGCGGCGATCACGTGGGCGGGAGCTATGGGCGCTTCGATACGCTATTCGGCATGCGTCGAGCCGATCTTGCGCCGGCCGGACTCTATAATGCGGTGGGCCGCGCCAATTTGGTCTCGTTTGGACCCCGCGTCGAGATGGCGCCCTCCAAGCGCATCGACCTGACCGCGACGTGGCACGCGCTGTGGCTGGCCGAGCCAACCGACAGCTTCTCCACGACGGGCGTGCGAGACGCCAGCGGTCGTGCTGGCAATTTCGCCGGACATCAGTTCGACGCACGGCTGCGCTGGTGGGTGCTGCCCGAAAAGTTGAGGTTCGAGGCGAACGGCGTCGTGTTGGCGAAGGGCCGATTCCTGCGTGAAGCGCCAAATGCGCCCGCAGGAGGGACGACGCTTTACACGTCGGTCAATCTAACCGCGAGCTTTTGAATGTGAGCGCCGGTCCGATCTGACGGTATTGAAAAGCGTCAGTCGACATGCCGTTCAGCGCCCATCGGCCGTCCCTCCGGCTCACTGCGGTTCCCAAAGGCCGTCGCTTGATCAGGAGTGAAGCGCGGTTCAGTCTGTTCCGACACGCCATGCGACGAATAACCTCGGCCACCGACGTCCCCGTCTCCACCTGCTTCAGAGCGAACGCGATCTGCTCGTCAGTCTACCTCGACTGAACGGCGGTTCACTTCCTTCACCCAATGTCAACGGTAACGCCGGTGTACTGGGAGCGCAGCAATGCTGCGCTCCTCAGCTCCTTCAATAGTCCATCGCCGGCATCGGCGCGGCCCTTTCGTCCTTTGGCACCTCGGCGACAAGCGCCTCGGTGGTGATTAACAGCGAGGCCACGGAGGCAGCGTCCTGGAGCGCGGTACGTACGACCTTGGCCGGGTCAATAACGCCGGCCCGGACAAGGTCCTGATACTCTCCGGTCGCGGCGTTGAAGCCCCAACTATAGTCCTCGCTCTCGAGCAGCTTGCCGACGATCCACGCACCGTCCTCACCCGCGTTCTCGGCGATCTGCCGCGCAGGCGCGCGGAGCGCCCGACGCACGATGTCGATGCCAGACTGCTGGTCGTCGTTCGCCGCCCCGAGTCCATCCAGTGCCTTCAGTGCGCGGAGCAGCGGCACACCGCCGCCCGGCAGGATGCCTTCTTCGACTGCGGCGCGGGTGGCATGGAGCGCGTCATCGACGCGGTCCTTCTTCTCCTTCACCTCGACCTCCGTCGCGCCGCCGACCCGGATCACCGCGACGCCGCCGGCAAGCTTCGCGAGCCGTTCCTGCAGCTTCTCGCGGTCATAGTCGGACGTCGTCGTCTCGATCTGCTGCCGGATCTGCGAAACCCGGCTGTCGATGTCGGACTTGGCGCCGACGCCGTCGATGATCGTGGTGTTGTCCTTGTCGATCGAGACCTTCTTTGCCCGGCCGAGCATGCCAATAGTGACATTCTCGAGCTTGGTGCCGAGCTCCTCGCTCACGACGTTGCCGCCGGTGAGGATCGCAATGTCCTCGAGCATCGCCTTGCGGCGATCGCCGAAGCCTGGCGCCTTGACTGCCGCGACCTTGAGCCCGCCGCGCAGCTTGTTGACGACCAGCGTCGCCAGCGCCTCGCCTTCGACGTCCTCGGCGATGATCAGCAGCGGACGGCCCGACTGCACCACCTTCTCGAGCAACGGCACCAACGCCTGCAGATTCGCGAGCTTCTTCTCGTGGATCAGGATGTACGGGTCATCCAGCTCAACGCGCAGCTTCTCGGGATTGGTGATGAAATAGGGCGAGAGATAGCCGCGGTCGAACTGCATGCCGTCCACCGTCTCGAGCTCGGTCTCGAGGCTCTTGGCCTCCTCGACCGTGATCACGCCCTCATTGCCGACCTTCTCCATCGCCTCCGCCAGGATGCGGCCGACCTCCTCGTCGCCATTGGCCGAAATGGTTGCGACCTGCGCGATCTCGGTGTTGGCGCTGACCTGCTTGGCATGCGCTTCGAGATCCTTGACCACCGTATTCACGGCGAGATCGATCCCGCGCTTGACGTCCATCGGGTTCATGCCGGCGGCGACGGCCTTCGAGCCTTCGCGCACGATCGCCTGGGCGAGCACGGTGGCGGTGGTGGTACCGTCGCCGGCCTTGTCGTTCTGCTTGTTGGCGACTTCGCGCAGCATCTGCGCGCCCATATTCTCGAACTTGTCGGCGAGCTCGATCTCCTTGGCGACGGTGACGCCGTCCTTGGTGATGCGGGGCGCCCCGAAGCTCTTCTCGATCACGACGTTGCGGCCCTTGGGGCCCAGCGTCACCTTCACTGCATTCGCAAGCGTATCCACGCCGCGCAGCATGCGGTCACGCGCGTCCGACGCAAACTTGACTTCCTTTGCAGCCATCGCTGCCTACTCCTTTCTTGTCCTTCCTGGATGTTCGAGGGATAAAGGCGGTCGGTCAGGCCGCCTGCTTGAGCGGGACCGCAGTCTCGACCACGCCGAGGATGTCGCTCTCCTTCATGATGAGCAGGTCCTCGCCGTCGATCTTGACCTCGGTGCCCGACCATTTGCCGAACAGGATGCGGTCGCCGGCCTTCACCGACAGCTCGACGAGCGAACCGCTGTCATCCCGCGTGCCCGGGCCGACAGCGACGACTTCGCCTTCCTGCGGCTTTTCCTTGGCGGTGTCGGGGATGATAATGCCGCCCGAGGTCCTCTCCTCGGCTTCGATGCGGCGGACGACCACACGGTCGTGCAAGGGGCGGAAATGCATGCATAACCTCCAGTTGCATAAGCATGATGTCAATGTGCCCGACGCTCCCTAGCAGCGGCGGGCGAGGCGGAATTAGGAAAGCAGATTTTTTGGGTCAAGACCCGGAACGCAAATTTTTGGCACTCGTCGGCAGACAGTGCCAAAAGCCGCGATCTTGACGGCGTGGACGGTGTGTCGCCCTCTTGACGGCGTTAAACTGTCCACCAATTTTGGCGATGGGCACAGGCCCCGTGGAAAGGAGCGACAGCAAGGAAAGGAGGCATGTACATGTCGCAACCAGTCTCGCGCATTCTTCATCCCTTCGACGTTGCGCGTCACCCCAGTCTCGAGCCCGAGGTCAAGTGCGCCATTCTCGCTCGCTGGGCGTCCGACCGATCGGCGGTCAGGGACAACCCGGCTTTGCGCAGCCGCCCGGGTGCGCGGAGCGCCGTTTCAATCGACGAAGTGCTTGCTGCGTTGCGCTCGCTTGACGCTCAGAAACGACCGAGCGAGGCGACGCGGCAATGAGCGATCGGGCATTCATCTCGCAACTGGAGGGCTATGGGCTAACCTTCGCAGAGATCCACTATTACCGCCTCGACGCGCCCTCCTTGCTACAGTTGTTCGTCTGGCAGGAATATGATCTGGCACCCGACTTCCCGGTGCTGCTCAATTTTCTCGACTATTGGCGACGCGAGATCGAGGCGGCGCTCCACTCGGTGCGGATCGCGCATGAGCGATTGATCCGGCCCGCGGAGTGGCGCGCGGTGGACGGCGTCATTTCGATCTAATAAGCCGCGGCCCGATCCCACGCTGGCGCGAGCGCGACGGCGTCCCGCGTAAATCGTGCTGCCGTTCGACGACATCATGGAGTTAGTGCTGGCGCTGCTGGCGGTGACGCCCGCGGAACTGGAAACGCTCGGCTGGCCGTCGCCGAGCGCAAGCCGCTGTTCGACCATTTCCTCGCATCGGGGAGCGCTGCGCAGGGCATGCAGATCGACGATCTGCCGACGTTTCCGATCGAGCTGGCGCTTCTGCAGCGCGATCTTGACCGGCTCCAGCGGTTCGCGCGTTGCGAGCTGCCAAGTCCGCGACCAACGCCGCGATGTTCGATCCGACAGCCGCTCTGGGCCCCGCGTCGCACCGGCGCGCCCAGTGTCGCATCTGGAGGATTGCTATCCATGCATGAAAGGCGCGCCCGCCTAGCCGCCGATGACGAACTGCATAGCCAGGGCGTGTGACCGCGTTCAGCTGGCTTCGGCGTTTAGTTGCCGTTGAAGCTCGACACCGCTGCGCGATCATCGTCGCGAGGAGCCCGCACCGCAAAAAATCATTACAAAAAGTAGTACTGTTCAACGCAACTCAAAACGAGCTTGATCCGTTAACCCAAAATAGCCATTGTGGGTAAGGCAAAGGCAGGCTGGAGAGGAGCCGGATCATGACATCGGTTACCTGACGATGTCTGAGAATAGTTGCCTTTGTAACAGACGTAACTCGCCCTGATAATGACTATCTTAGGGAGTTGCTGAAATGTACTTTGAAATAACTAGGCAGGGTGCGGAGGCCAAAGCTGTCGGCGCACGAGGGCCATGGAAGTGGCGGTTGGTGCGGGAGCCGGACAATATCGTCGCGTACGGAGAAGGCTACGGCTCGAAGAAGGAGTGCGAGGCCGCGGTAGCTTCGGTGATGCTGGTCACCAATGCGACACCGATCCGGTATGACCCCGGCGACAATTAGGGGTCTCTGATCGAAGCGCGAGGTAGCAGCGGTATAACGCTCGCCGAGCTCCACTGATCGCCTCGCCTCAGGAGGCAGATGCGCGCAAGATGACCTCGCTACATCGGAGGTCTGCAATCGCTTGCGATCCGGTTCGGCCCCTGGATCAGCTGGATATAATCATGAGACTGGAAATGGCTGCCAGCACCTGGGCATCGGCATAGGGCTTCTGGACGACGACGCTTTTGGGGACACCCTCGGCGGCCCAGTCCGCCGCACTGTCGCCAGTGGTATAGACGACGGGAAGCTCCGGGTTTAGCGACCGTGCGTGACGTGCTACCTCCCAGCCGGTTGGTCCTGCTCCCATTCGCACGTCGGTAATGAGCCCGCCGATCTCCTCGATCCGTTCATCGAGCAGCCGTATCGCTTCCTGGCCATTGCTGGCGGCGAGGACCTGGTACCCGCCATCGACAAGTGCGTCTTCCGCAGCCGACTGAATAAGCGGCTCGTCTTCAGCAAACAGTATGAGGATGGAACCAGACATGAAGATCGTCCCGTGTGAAGAGAGCGGACTGTCGATGATGTGCGATGCCGGAGGGCTGCTCCCAGACGATCAGCATGATGAATAGTTCCCGGCCCTCACAAGAAGGGCAATCGGGGAAGCAACCTTTCAATCTGGCCATTTCCCACCGCGTGTAAGGAAGCGCAACGCGCGGCGCCATTTTGGGGTAGCAACGCGACGACCATTTTCTGGTGTTCTCAATATAATTAGCCGCCCGCGCAAACGCCGGTGATCCTGAATTGCGCAAATCGGTTCTGCCGATGGCCCGTGCCTTGAACTCGCTCTGGAACCGGCTATTCATGCGCGACAAATTCAGGCGGAGATGATCATGAGTGAAGAAACGTCGTTGAGTGCTGTTGAGCTTGCCGCTGAACTTACCGTTGCCTGGCTCGCCAACAACAACACGCGTGCCTCGACCGATGAGGCGGTGGCGTTTCTGACAGCGATGCATAAAACGGTCGGTGGACTTACCGCGCCGGCAGCGACCGAAGCTGAACCTGCCGCTGCGTCGGAATATACGCCTGCAGTCACCGCGCGGAAAAGCCTTGCGAGCAAGGAACACATCGTCTCGATGATTGACGGGCGGCCCTATCGCACGCTGACCCGCCATCTCGGCACGCATGGTCTTACGCCCGCTGAATATCGCTCGCGCTACAACCTGCCTGCGACCTATCCGATGACCGCGCCGGCCTATTCCGAGCAGCGCCGCGAGATGGCGAAGAGGATTGGCTTGGGCCGCAAGCCCGGACAGAAGGTGCAGAGCAAGCCCGTGCCAAAGGCAGCGCCCAAGCCCAGAAAGGCAGCGAAAGCGAAGGGCAAGCCCGAAGCTGCGGTCGGTTAGGACCCGCCGAGACCGTATCGTTTGAGCTG
Source organism: Sphingomonas tagetis (assembly GCF_024211275.1). GTDB lineage: Bacteria > Pseudomonadota > Alphaproteobacteria > Sphingomonadales > Sphingomonadaceae > Sphingomonas > Sphingomonas tagetis. The sequence continues at coordinate 539 of NZ_JAMLDX010000039.1, read as the reverse complement.
GCCACCGCCGCGGCAACCATTGCGGCGAGGCTTTCGTCCGCCTCGCGCCGGACATTGGCTTCCTTCGAGTGCAGGCCCCGCTTCAGCCAGTCGGGGGGCTCTGGCCAGCGCGAATGTGACGAGGCGCTGGAGGTCAGAACAGGCACCCATGTCCGGTCTCGAGCAAAGAAGGCGGGCGCATGCAAGCAGCGCATTGCCTGCCGCTGCCCATCCTCACTCGGCCAGGCTGGGTGGGGCACCGCGGTCCATGCGAAGATACCAGCCCCCGGGCTGGTATCTTCCTCCTCGACCAGTTCCCGACCGCCCTCATGCTCCTCTTCTCTTCATGACCACCGGAGGAGCGCTTCGCAATCACGCCAGCGGTCGAGCCGTCTGCGACCGACATCGTTCCGTGATTCCTTCGCTGGGCGGACGATTGTCAACGCCGGTCGGATTCCAGGCCAGCGGGGCGGAGTAAAAGCAGGCCATTGTTGATGCGGGCCTGACGATATGAAGAGGGCCCCGATCGGGGCCCTCTTCATATCGTTGTCGTCGTCGAT
>NZ_JAMLDX010000038.1 GCF_024211275.1 Sphingomonas tagetis | reverse complement strand
CACCTCCGCTTCACGCAGCTTGCCGATAATCTCTTCCGGGCGATGCTTCTTGCTCGGCATTCCTCGTCTCCTTCGTCATCCAAATATCATCAATTTTGGACCACTCAGAAGGGGGCAGATCACATGCGCGCGATCGGCCCGCAGGAAATCCGCTGTTTCCCTGAACTGGTGGGGACGATCCCAGCCGCGCTTGTCCGGCCACCCTGATGTACCGCCGCAGTCATGACGAAACCCGGGTGAATGGTACCGAAATTCAGATATTATCATTGCAATCAATGACATAAAAAGAACGCATCGCCGTAGCGATATCCGTTCCGGGTATCTCCGTTAGGCCGGCATGAGCTGTTATAGCGAGTGAACAAGCAGAAAACATGGGAGGGTATATGAAGTCGATTAACGTGCTCACGTTTGTCAGTCCGGTCGCGATGCTCGCGGCATCCACGGCATATGCCCAGGACGCACCGCCAGCACAGGCCGCCGCCGAGACCCCGTCGGAGGCGCGGTCCAGCGAAGACATCGTCGTCACCGCCCGCCGTCGCGAAGAGAATTTGCAGGACGTGCCCATCTCGATCACCGCGGTAAGCGGCGAGACGCTGGTCGAGCGCGGCGTGCGCGACGCCCTCGATCTGCAATCTCAGACGCCGTCACTGTCGGTCACGGGCTCCGGCGCCAGCCGGACCGCGCTGTCCTACGCGATCCGCGGACAGCGCACCAACGAGGCGCAGATGCTGACCGATCCGCCGGTCGGGCTCTATTTCGCCGAAGTGGTGGCGCCGCGTTCCTATGGCTTTGGCACCGCCTTCTACGACCTGCAGAATGTTCAGGTCCTGAAGGGCGTGCAGGGGACGCTGTTCGGCCGGAACATGACCGGCGGCGCGGTTCTGGTCGAACCCAATCACCCGAACCTGAAAGAGTTTCAACTCGAAGGGACGGCCCAATACGGCAATTACGATCTCGTCGATCTGTACGGGATGGTGAACCTTCCGGTCGTCAGCGATACGTTCGCCATCCGCGCGGCGGGCAAGTTCCGCGACCGCAAGGGCTACACCACCGAGGTATCGACCGGGCGCCGCTATGACGACCAGCATTATCATGCGTTTCGCGTGTCGGCGGAGCTTCACCTGGACCGGCTGACCAGCTTCCTGGTCTTCGACTATCTCAACCAGCAGGAAACGGGCGCAGCGATCAAGCTGACGAACTACACGCTGACAGACACGATCAACGGCAACGCGACGGTGCTGGCGCGCCAGGTGGGCGCGGCCGCCTTCTTCCCCGCCGCTGCTGGCGCGCCGATGCAAAACGCGATCGCGCTGCTCAACCGGGCGGTGGCCCTTGGCCGCTATCAGGTCGATTATGGCAATTTCGGCGTCGGGCCTCTGTACACCAATGATGCGCGCACGCCACGCAACAATGTCAAGAATTGGGGGATTACCAACAAGACGACCTTCGATGCCGGCGATGTGACGTTCAAGAACATCTTCGGCTATCGCGAGGCCACTCTCGATCTCGTGGGCGACTATGACGGCTCCCCCGTCGCGCTCCTGCAGCCCCATCAGACTGCCCGTCCTCGTCAGATCAGCGAGGAGTTCCAGATGCAGGGCACGCCGTTCGGAAGCGCGCTCGATCTCACAATGGGCGCCTATTATTTCCGCGAATGGGGTCGGGACGGGGCGCAGGCTACGGGCTTCCCGCAGGTGAGCGCGATCGGCTTGGCGTCGGCCACACCCGCTCTGGCCGCTTTCTTCCTTGCCCAGCCTGCGCAATTCTATGAACAGTCCACGGTCGCATCCGCGGAAGCCAGCAGCTGGGCGGTTTACGCGGCCGGCACGATGCACGTCAGCGACCAGTTCTCACTGTCCGGCGGCATCCGCTACAACAACGATTATCGCCGGGCCACTCGCGAACCGTTCTACACGAACCTCGCGATACCGGGCACGCCGATTTCGGCGCCTTGCTATTGGAACGGCGTCAATGCGCTGAGCCGCGCCAACTGTGCCCGCACCAGCGTGCTCAAGAACGATGCGGTGACCTGGGACGTGACCGCGCAATGGCAACCGTCCGATGACCTCACCGCCTATCTGGCGGCCCGCAAGGGGTATCGCTCCGGGGGCTTCAGCCTGCGGGCGACGAATGACGTGCTCGGCGTCCCCTTCCAACCCGAAAATGTCCAGGAATATGAGGGCGGGCTGAAGAATGTTTTCCGTTTCGGTGGTGGCCGCCTGAACACCAGCATCGCGGTCTATTATCAGAACTATACCAACGTTCAGAAACAGAACGCGCTGGTCGTCAACGGACAAGTCGCGACGATCATCTCCAATACCGCCAAGCAGCGCAATTATGGCGGCGAGTTCGAAGCTTCGCTCTCGCTCAGCAACGGCCTCGGCGCGAATTTCTTCTACTCCTATGCGAAGAATGAGATCGTAAGCGGCGCGAACGGGTCGTTCCCGCAGCAGGGCGTTCCGGAACATCAGGTCGGCGGTGGCCTGACCTACGAGCAGGATGTCGGCATTGGCAGGCTGAACGCGAACGTCAATGCGACCTACCGCAGCGGCGTCCAACTGGACGAGTTCGACGTGGAAGGCTTCCAGAAGGGCTATGCGCTGGTCAACGCGCGGATCGCCATCAACGACATCAGTGGATCGGGCATCGGCCTGGCGCTGTGGGGGAAGAACCTGACCGATGAATATTACAAGCAGGGCGTGATTTCGCTGATGAGCAACGGCCCGATCCTCAACGGCGTCAATCCGGGCGGCGCCCCGGGGTTCTCGAATGCGGTCTTCGGCGAACCGCGGACTTATGGTGTCGAGGCTTCGTTCAAGTTCTGATCCATCCTGAAACAGGGGGCGGCTGTGCGGCTGCCCCCGACCTTCAACCTGGCTGCGCCGCGGAACGACAGCGCTTGCTGATCGAGCATCCTATCTCTCGGAAATTTGATCATTTGATGTGCCGGATTGGGGACGATCTTCCGCTATTCCGACACATCGCCAATCTGGAAATAGCCCCGTGATAGAAAATGAAATGCTGGTATGCCGCAATATGAGTGTCCCGATGTCGGATGGGGTCGCGTTGGCGGCAGACCTTTATCTCGAGCGCAAACCGGGGACAAAAGGGTTCGAAGCGCGGCCGGTCGTTCTTGTCAGGACGCCGTATAACAAAGCCTATGTATCGACCCGTTTCGACTTCCGACCTTTTATCGACGGCGGTTATGCGGTGGTGTTCCAGGACGTTCGGGGCACGTCCGCGTCTGGCGGCACGTTAGAACCGATGATGAACGAAAGTCGGGACGGAGCGGACACCATCGCCTGGCTGATCGCACAGCCCTGGTGCAACGGGCAGGTGGGCACGACTGGTCCTTCATATATGGGCGGCGTCCAACTGCAATTGGCGGTGCGGCCGGTCCCCGGCCACGAAACTGCATTTATCCAGGTGCCGGCAGGGAACATGTTCGGCGGTAGCATGGTCTATGACAACGATATGCTTGCCCTGGAAACCTGTGCGCCATGGACCATGATGATGGCGGCAAGTTTGCTGGATCGTTTCCCGGCGGAAACCGCGGCGGCCATTCGCAACGACATAGAGGCTAACAATCTGCCTCTCCCGGTCATGCTGGCCGGCGACCAATTGTCCGAGCTGGTGCGTCCCCATGATCTGCGGTCGCTGCCCGTCGCGCGGCATGTGCCGTTCTGGCATGCCTGGCTCGACAATCGGGAAAATCCGGATTTCTTCGCTGCGGCGGAAGCGAACTCGAAATTCGGCGATGTCACTCGCCCGCTGATGCATTTTTCCGGCTGGTACGATCTGTTCCTGCGCAACTCCCTCGAGGCCTATGTAGAGATTTCTGCCAAGGGGGCCACCCCGGCCGCGCGTTCGGGGCAAAGGTTGATCATCGGCCCGTGGGGCCACCGTGCAGACCCCGGATTCCGTCAATTCCCCGACAGTGAGGTCAATGATGCAGCCGCCAGCGCTGCATGGATGAATCTCCATCTGCGCGGCAAGGCCCATCCTCTGTTCGATCACCCCGTCATCCTTTATGTGATGGGCGAAAACCGGTGGCGAGCGGAGTCCGCATGGCCCTGTCCCGGCGCCGTTCGGACCGTCTATTATTTGCACAGCAATGGCGGCGCCAATGGCGCGCAGGGTGACGGTACATTGTCAATCACCGTACCCGCGACAGACGAACCAGCGGACCATTATCTGTTCGACCCCGCCAATCCGCTGAAATCACTGGGTGGGCATGGGGTGACTGGCGGCCCCGTCGATCAACAACCAAACGAGCATCGCAAAGACCTCCTCATCTATGCGACAGAGCCTTTGGACGAAGACGTTGAGGTGACTGGCCAAGTTCGCGCGACCCTATATGCGGCCTCCTCCGCGACGGACACCGACTGGTTCGTCAAGCTCATCGATGTGTTCCCCGATGGTCGATCATATAATATCCTGACCGGCTCGGCGCGGGGACGCTATCGAAAGTCGCGGACTGCTCCGGTCGAACTCGTTCCCGGCGAAGTCGTCGCTTATGAAATTGACATGTGGTCGACCAGCAACGTTTTCAAAAAGGGCCACCGGATCCGCGTGGAGATCGCCAGCAGCGATTTTCCCAACGCGGACCTCAACCCCAACCGCTTCATGGACCTGTCAACTGCAACGGCCGCCGACTATGTCATCGCCGAACAGACCATCTTCCATGATAGCGCACGCCCCTCCTCGATTGAACTGCCTATCATTCCCCTCGACCGCAGTCGTAAGTGGATAGATACTCCTTTTCCGGCCAATCCCGGCGGCCACTACTACGGCAAGCTGGAGGACACGGAATGGGCTTTTCAGGCGCAAGAGATGGAGGCGTCGCAACTGCGGGTGCCATGACACGGACGCTATTGATGCACTCTGGATAAGTATCCGCCTTCATCTGGTTCAAAGTACACCGGAACTGGGTCTCTCCTCATGTCCGGGAGCGGCTGAGGCGGCGCAGGCAACGCTCGCGCCGCCTCTTTTAGTGCGCGCGTTCCCGGCGCGATTGAAGGACGTCGCCGCGACAATTGATTCGCGCGGATGTCGATGCGTTGATAGTGTCCGTCGTCAGAACATTTGTCGCGGATCGCGGCGTAAATAGCGCAGTGCCGGCCGCATCTTGGGATTGATGTTAGGCGGCGAGCTTGCGGTGCTGCAAGCGCCGAGGTTCGATGGTCTGTCGCTTGATCCGGCGGGATCGCACTTTGTCACCGGTCAGACAAGTCTCGCCGATGGTGGCTTCACTTACATGTGGGCCCAATGCGTTCGGAGGATCGGCCCAGGCTGGCTCACGGGGCGAGTGCGTAAAAGTGTGCGGGGTGCCGCGCAAGGCTCAGTGACACACCCGGGGCCGGTTGCTCTGCGTGGTGGGCGGACCGGATCATCACACAACTTGACATTATTTCCACCAGCTAGGCAGGCGTCAAAGCTGGTGTCCCGTAAGGACATGGTCGAGTTCGAGGGTACTCCGGCTGTGGATCGGCGTGCAAAAAGGGCTCTGACGCAGTTTTGATGATCAACGGTCAGGTCGCGCCGATCAGACGCGCCTGGAGGAGGTCGAGTTTTCCGCGGCCGTACATTTGACGTTTGACGAGTTTGAGCTTGGTGATCTGTCCTTCGGTCTGGCCGTTCGACCATTGGGAGACGATGGCCGCCCGTACCGCAGTGATATCCCTGGCAACGCCGTTCGCGAACGACGCGACCAGACTGGCGCGTGCGCGGGCTATCCAGGGATCGAGGTCGGCACCGACCTTGCGGCGGATCATGGCGTGGAAGCCTTCGATGATGCTTCGCGCATCGACGAGGGAGGGCACGCCAGCTTCAACCGCTGCCACAGTGACGGTCTCCGCTTTGGAGAGATCGTTGCGATCGATCGTCATCAACCGTGCGATGGTCCTGGCTGACGGCACGCGATGAAGGGTGTCGGTATCGACCTGGTCCGAGCGTCGTCGGCGCGTTGCCCACTCCGTCACAACACGGAGCGATCCGCGGAACCCCTGTGTCTGCAAAGAACGCCATAGCGCTGCGCCATTGTGGTGGCCCGCCGCCCACTGCAGATCCAGCCATGGCAGGTAGGCTTCAAGGGAGGTTTCCCGGGTTCTGAACACGTCGCTGCGTTCCCCGCGCAGCACGCGCCGCACCGTGCCGCGACTGTGCCCGGTGCGTCGCACGATCTCCTTGATCGCGACACCATCCTTCGAGAGCGCGAGGATCGCGCCATTGGTCTCCTCGCGGTGGAGGTATCCCTCGTATTGAAGTCGCTCGGCTGCCGTGAGCAGCTCGGGGTTGATCGTCGTCGCTCCGATGGCGGATCGGATCTGCCGCATCGATCGGCGCACGGCGTCGAGGAAGGCACGGCTGGCATTTTCCATGAGATGCCAGCGATCGGCGATCTGTACGGCGTTCGGCAGCGCCTTGGCAGCGGCGCGAGCATACGCGCCACCACGATCGCGCGCGATCATCTTCACCTGCGGCTGTTCTGAGAGCCATGCCTGCGCGGTCGCGGGCTCCCGGTCCGGCAGCAGACGGATCGGGCGCCGCCGCTCGAGGTCGCAGATGATCGTGCCGTACCGATGATTACGCCGCCACGCCCAGTCATCGATACCGATCACCGTCGGCAGCGGAAGCGGTGGAGTTCCCCGGCGCCGTACGACCCGAAGCAGCGTATCGTTGCTGACCGGGAGCATGAGCCGCCGCGCAAAGCTAGCCGCGGGCCGACCGCCCAAGGCGAGACCAAGGTGATGAACCAGCGTTTCCAGCCGGCCGGTGCGCCGCGCCCAAGGCGCTACCACCCCATTGGCGAAACGCTCCGCAAAGATCCTTTGCGCGCATAGCACCGCTTCGCAGCGGAAGCGGCGGACATCCGCCATCAACTTCACAGGTCGGCCCGCCAAGGGCAGATCCGAGATTTGACGTCGATAGCGGCTATGTACATGGCGACTGATGCCGCCGCACCTCGGGCACTGGCTTGTCGGCGATGTGCTGCGGACTACGATCGTCGCGCCGTCATCAGCCACCGCCGAGGCGACAATCGTGAAACCGGCCGGGATCACCGAGGACGGTCGAAGCGCATTTTGCATGACGTTGCTCCCAAAGTGGAAACTGCCGCCATCTAGCTCGTCAAATTCATCAAAATTGAGTCAGAGCCCCTATTGCACGCCGATATGGGGTCCCGGTTCGACGCCTATTCACACCATGCTGAGGCCGGTATCTTCGGCATACTGTTGGGATCATATGGCTTAGGTGCCGTAACCGGTGCGTTTAGCGTCTCCCGCCTCAAACAAAAGCTGAGCTCTGAGGCTATCCTACGCCTCGCCACGATCGCTCTCAGCGTGGCCACCTGCACCATCGCGTTCAGCCGCAACGACATTCTGACTTGCCTCGCGCTCGCGACTGCCGGTGGGGGCTGGATGCTCGTAATCACAACGCTGAATATCGCGGTTCAGCTGCCGGTGCCGCGTTGGGTGACGGGTCGGGCACTCGCGACCTTTCAGGCCAGCGTTGCGGGGGGCATCGCTATTGGCAGCTGGGGTTGGGGCGCCGTGGCGGACATACTTGACGTCCAGACAGCCCTGCTCATCTCGGCGGGCGGAATCGTCGCCTCCGTTCTGTTCGGGCTGAGATGGAAGATGCACGAGGCGCGCAGCGATGGCGCGCGAGAATCGCCGGACTTACCCGATCCGGACGTGAAGCTCGCGGTGACGCATCGGAGTGGGCCGGTGGTCGTGGAGCTCGAATACCGCGTAGCGCTCGACGACGCGCGGTCGTTCTACCGTATCATGCAGGAGGTCCAGCTTAGCCGACAGCGCAACGGGGCTTACGCTTGGTCGATTGCAAGGGATTTGGCCGACCCGGAATTGTGGGTCGAGCGATTTCATTTCCCCACCTGGATAGACTTTTTGCGCATGAGGAACCGGCCCACGGCAGGCGAGCGCCAGTTGGAAGACAGGGCCGGCGCCTTTCAGATTGGCGGAGAGCCTGTCCGCATTCGGCGGATGCTTGAACGACCCTTCGGATCGGTAAGATGGCAGGCCGAGGCCCGCGACAGGGGTCTTCAAGGAACGTTCATGCCCGGCCCCGGCGGAGGAGCATAAGGATTCAGCGGGCTTTGCCGCCGTGTGAAAAAGGGGAGGGAGAGAAGCATTTTGGAGTTCAGCCGGTTTTGCCGCAGTTTCGCTGGGCAATGGCGGAGCCATCTTGTTAGGTAGGTGTGATGCGCACCGATATTGACCATCTTCCTCCTGCCAAGCAGCGCGACCTCGAACGGGTCTTGCAGATCCTGTTCGAGGAGTTCGACGATGCTCGCGGTAACCCGACGGGCGATCGGAGGCTCGGCCGAATCCTCAAGGTCATCCTGTACGGCAGCTACGCGCGCGGCGGGTGGGTCGATGAACCCCACACTGCAAAGGGATATCAATCGGATTTCGATCTGTTGGTGATCGTCAATCAGAAGGAACTGACCGATCGGGTCGCCTATTGGCAGCGAGCCGAGGAACGCCTGATGCTGGAGCTTGGGGTCACGAAGACACTGAGAACGCCGGTGAACTTCATCGTCCATTCGCTCCAGGAGGTGAATGACGGACTAGCCCACGGACGGTATTTCTTCATGGATATCGCACGGGATGGAATCGCTCTTTATCAAGCTGACGACACCGAGTTGCACCAACCGAAGCCAAAAGCACCGGCTCAAGCGCTTGCTCTCGCGCACGAGTATTTTGAGGAGTGGTTTCCAGCATCTGCGGGGATGCTTGAAACATCGAAGTTCAGTGCGCAGCAAGGCCGACTTAAGGATGCCGCGTTCTTAATGCACCAGGCGACCGAGCGGCTCTATCATTGCGTGCTATTGGTGCTGACGTTTTACACGCCCTTATGCCGCGCGCGGCATAACGGAGTTTATGCCGAGCGCGCAACTATGCCGAGCGGGCGCAGGATCACGCGGTTTTCGTGGGGCTTTGAGGTAGTCGGCTCGGCATAGTTTTACGGTCCTGCCATGGGCCGTTGGCGGCGTCACGTC
>NZ_JAMLDX010000037.1 GCF_024211275.1 Sphingomonas tagetis | reverse complement strand
AGTCGGGTAGCGTTTCGCTCGCTGCTCAAATCCAGCCATCCGGCCACGGCTCGCTCGGGTCCACATCCCGAGCTTGAATCACGCCACCGCCGCCGCTTCAACCCATTCTCAAACGGTCTCTAACCACCCAAATCCCGCCGCCCCAGGCCATCGAAAATGTGCGAAGGCAGACACTGACCGAGGCTTTGGCGTCGAAATTTCGAGATCGATTGCTTCGATCCCGCTCACTGAGCCCGCACTCCTCCCACTCCCGGATACCCCCGGCAGGTACCATTCAGCTTTTATCTCCTGATTTGCGGTAGACCGTTCCCGGGAACGACCGCCGTCACTTTACCTTTCGCACGGTCGTGTAATCTCGACTGGCTCCATCAACAGACTGTTGGAGCATAGACTATGACCAAGACCGCATCGGCCGCAGCGCGCGGCATGACCGCTAACCGCCAGGGCGCCAGCCGGGCGCTGCTCAAGCTCAAGGCCGTACAGCGCGCCGCCGTCGAGACGGAGGGGCAGGAGCCGCTGGAGGCGCTGTTCCCCGCGCAACCGGGAGAGGAGGCGGGGCAGGGCGAGGGCGCCGCGGTTGCTACCGTCGATATAAAGGAGTCGAGCGCGCCGGCCGACGAGCCCGCACCTGCCGCTCAGGACCACCCGTCAGCGCCGCAGCCCGCCGCCGCAGATGAGGTGCCGCCCGCCGTGCCGGTACCGGCCGAGCCGCCCGCCACGCCAGCCGCCTGGTCCGACGCCGACGAGGCACTGTTCCAATCGCTGTCCGCGCGGCGCAAGGCTGCGGGCTTCCAGCGGCGCGGTCGCGACGTGAGCGGGCAGCTGCTCAAGGTCGGCGCCGTCCAGCCGAACGCCAACACCGTGACGGCGACGATCGTCGCGCTGGTGGCGGAGCGCGGGCAAGTGGAGCGTGGCGCGCTGCTAGACGCGATGGCCACGGCTGCGTTCCCACACCCCAAGGCCAAGCCGGCCGACCGCGCCTGGTCGCAGGGTTGGGTGGCCGGCGCGCTGCGCGACGGGTTCCTCGCTACCGTCGACGCCGCCTCGGAAGCCTCTCGGTGAGCGCTCAACGAGCAATCACATATGCTCGCGTTAGCACGGCCCGGCAGGGCGCCTCCGGTCTGGGACTGGAGGCGCAGCGCGCCGCGGTGCAAGCTCACGCCGCTGCAACGGGCATGACCATCGTCGCCGAGTACGTGGAGGTGGAGTCCGGCAAGCGGGACGACCGGCCACAGCTTGCCGCTGCATTGTCGGCGTGTCGGCTGCACCGCGCGGTGCTGCTGATCGCCAAGCTTGACCGGCTGAGTAGATCAGTCCGCACAGTGTCCACGCTGATGGACTCTGGCGTAGAATTTTCGTGCGTCGATATGCCGCACGCGAACCGTCTCACCCTGCATCTTATGGCCGCGATGGCCGAGTACGAGCGCGACATGATCAGCGCGCGGACTAAGGCTGCGCTGGCGGCGGCGAAGGCGCGGGGCGTTAAGATGGGCAACCCGCGCGGCGCGGCGGCGCTCGGCGACAGCTACCGTATGGGCGTAGCCAATAGCGCGGCGGCGCGGACGCGGCGGGCTGGCGAGGCTGCGCTGGCATTGGCGCCGATCATCGCCGAGGTCGGCGCAGATCAGGACAACGCGGAGGTGGCGCGGCGGCTCAACGCGCGCGGTGTGCCCGCCCCGAGCGGCGGGGTGTGGCGGGCGTCGCAGGTGCGACGAGTCCGGTTGCGTTGCGCGGAGGCAGCGCAATGCGCTGCGTGATGGCGATCGTCGCCGTGCTGGCGGTGATGTGGATTTTGTGCGGGTGATTGGCGTCTCTGCCATTCGACTGCGGACTGGCTAGGTGTCATCTTCTCCGTTTCTCGGTTTCCGACGACGCCGACTCCGCGATTTTGGGCAGCCATGGTACAGGACGCCATGAGCCTGAACTTGACGCAAATTGGTGACGAGCCGACCCGGCACATAGTTCGGTTGCCTGATTTGGATGTAGCGGTGAGGCGGATTTTTCCCCTCGACCGCTTCTTGGATATTGTGCGGTCCAAGCAAATGGGCTTGGTCGCGCCGCACACGTGGGAAGACCCTCGCGAAGATCCTACCGCGCTTTGCCTGCTTGATGGCAGCGGCCTATCGCCGCCTAAAGCGCCGCAGGACTTATCCGCGTACCTCGCCCCGGTCTGGGCGCAGTGCTGGTCGCTAAATCCAGGATCAGACACTTTGCTGCGTGCCTACTCCCGAGTGCGGATCAACCCGCAAAGCCGACGCAACGACGATCGCGAGTCTGAGGGCGTCATCGTGACGACAACTGTTCGGCATCTCCTATCAGCGATGGAGGGTTGGCATGCCGACGGGGCCGACTGCCAGTTCGTGATCGGGCGGGTTGAGTATATCGCAGACGGCGAAATCGGTCAGCGCATTGTCAACGCGTGTAACACTGAGGGGTATGGTCCTACCTTCTTTCGCACGTTGCAAGGGCGAGCGGAATCCCTGTTGTGGAAGCGGACCTATTTCGGGCACGAGCGGGAAGTGCGGCTAATGTTGATTGCACGTAACTGGCCGTCAGACCAACGCGTGCCGCCTTTTCGTAACCTCCGCGTCAAGCCGGACGTGCTTTTCCACAGCGTCAGCCTCGATCCCAGACTTGATGTATTCGAGCGAGCGGAGCGAGAGGCGGAAATCCGCGATGCAGGTTACGCCGGGCAGATAGTACGCGACGATAGCTACCAGAAGACGATCAATCGACTTGCGATGAAGCGGGAATGGCCGGACCCCTGAGTATGATCGCTCAAGGTTTTGCCGAGTTCAGACGCCAAGAATCCACCGGTGGTTTGAGTTGGTGCGTCGCAAAGATTTCAATTGTGTGGGTAGGGCTGGGTGACCCGCCACCGCCGCCCTGAGCAACGCATCACCCGAATTCTGATTTCAACTCCACGACGCGCTTGCAGCGTTCCGGCGCATGCAGTCCGTCGTCGGACTGCACGCATTCGACGGCCTCAATTTTCTGGCGACAAACACAATCGTGTCACGCGCCGGCGATAGCGCATCGATCCCCCAATCATTCCGAAACCACCGATCATCATTAGCCAAGTGGCAGGCTCGGGCACCGCGGAAGCAAACGAGAAGCCTGCGTTCGCCGCGTTAACATAGATTCCCCTCGCTTGAGTCGCGTTGAAGATTCCGAAAGTGAGATTCACGCTTGAGAAATTGCTGAGCTCGTCGAGGGCAGACAGGCTGGAACTGGACAGAGCGGTTGCAGTGCCGTCGAAGAACTGCACGTCGAAATAACGGTAGATTGTTCCTGGCCCCGGGTTGATAGGAAATGGACCATTGGTCTGTTCGAACCCGACCGACGAAAAATATGCTGCATCGACAACACAGCTTGGTGGGCCGTTTGGGCCGCAAGCATTGAAATCGTTCATCGCCTGGAAGTAGTTACCCGCAATCCCTGCCTGACCAAAAAACGAGAAACCGCCAACCTGCGCGTTATAGGTGTAGGGGACTCTATATTGACCGACGTTACCCGTCCCGACCGCAAGCAAGGGGTCAAAATTGATCGTCAGCCGAAAGGCATCGCCCGGCGCGACACTGCCCATCTGAGGCACCAGTGCGCTGTCATAAATACTCGTGATTTGCCCGGAAGCGGTGAACGTCCGATTCTGCGCACTGGCCGCTTGCGCTGAGATCAAAATTGCAAAAGCCACTCCGACACGCGTACTCGGCGCCATACCGTTTCCCAATTTAACAAGTTCATAGCCGCTTCTCGACGTAAGTCTCCGGCATACGCAGAGAATTCGATTGCGCAACAGATTCCATTTCGTCTGCGACTGCAATAGCTGCATTCGCCATAGGCGCTGCTACCATTCGCCCGTGTCTGTGGTGGCTCGCTCGCTTGAATGGGCGAATGATGAAGCCGCGACGCCTTCAACCGAATTTTTCTCCCCACGGAGTGTCTCCCTGATCCCGCCGGTTGTGACACGGCCAATCGGCCTAATGGCGTTGCTCGTCACGGTCATGCAGTTAGAGTTGGTCAAATGGATGGACGCGCCGCCTTAGCCCTTCCTCCCGACGCTTTCCGCCTAGCGGCCGCGCGCGAGGCTATCGCCAGTCTGGGACTAGTTGTTTCGGAGGCCGAGGGGATCATCTGGCACATGTTAGATTTTCGCCTGACCGATCATCCCAAGGCGCGCGCCACCGCATACCGCAAGAATGGCGAGCAGTTATCCGCTGAGGAGAAGCGCGCACTCGGTCTGCGCTCCAATGCCTACCTAAGCCGACGTGCGTTCTCGGAGATCACCTCAAAGGGAATGGCGTCTCCGCTTGAAGCGCACGAAAAGGTTTTGCTCCGCGCGTCGTTCAGCCTTTTTAGGTATCTGGTGATTCAGAACCCGTCCGTGATCGACGGGCATGAAGTTAACTATCTCTTTGATGTCCTCAACATTGCCTGCCCAGTGTGCAAGCCACTCAATGGGACGACAATAAGCGGCAACGATGCACCCATGTTCGCGCTGCCGGGGTGCGAATGCGAGACGGCTAATTTCGGCTATCGCGCATATGTCGATTGGCTCGCCAACATCGAATAGTTCGGGTACCGCCATGGCTTCAAATTATCTGCTCGATTCTATGCTCTAGCCGCACGGTGTCAGATGCTTACTACAAAGCATGGAGGCAATATGTCTGTCCCGCAGCGCATCAACGATTTTGTAACGTCGCACAAGCCAAAGGCGATCTGCAATAAGTGCATCGCCGATGGAATAGGACTTACGAACGCCGGTGCGCACCCCGCGCAGATCACCGGCGCCCTCGCCACCACCAACGACTTCATGCAAGTGCGAGGCCAATGCGTGCTTTGCAAGGACACGAAGAAGGTAATTGCTCGGGTCTAATGGCCCACGCGGACAGAAACCGCTCCGATTGATACGCAGAAGCTCCGCCCGGTGTTCGCGCCGTGCTGCGTTTGGCGGCGTGGCCGGTGCGCAGTGGCACCTCTTCAGCAGAATCCGCGACTAATCTCGACGGTCGGATAGGCTAGCGACGCAGTTCACCCTGCGCGTAGTAACATCAGCCCACGCGAGACCTCTTGAGCCAAACTTCGGTGCGATGAGCAGGCCATCCCGCACAGGTTTCCCTTCGCCTGCGAACAGTTGATCGTACGTTCGACCTGAGCCTGCCTATCCGGCGAATGCCAAATCGCCTTAGCCGACTGGCTACGTAGGTTGCCGATGCGCTCAAAGTTCCAGCAATGGGTTACGTCACCCATCGGATTTATGTTGAGATTTCGAAGGCCCACGCGGCATTCTTCATAGCCATGTTCCGTACGCTCGCCCCGGAAGTGAGATGCAAACGCGCGAAGTTTCGCTTCGGTCGTCTCGATGGGCCAGCCCGCGCGCTTCATCTCGATCAACCGCATCATTGCCGCTTCAAATTGCGCCCATTCGGCCGGGCCAAGGTAATGGTGCGCCTGCGCGTCGGGGGCGGCAAGCCGGACAGGGCTGGGGTCAACAATCGTCCCTGGTACATTTGCTGCCCATTTGATCAAATCCTCCAGGCCGCCAAAGTTGTGACGGTCAACGGTAGTCTTGATGCGGATAGGAAACTGGGCGCCAACCGCCGCACGCGCATCCGACAGGTGACGG
The DNA here is from genome assembly GCF_024211275.1 of Sphingomonas tagetis. Taxonomy (GTDB): domain Bacteria; phylum Pseudomonadota; class Alphaproteobacteria; order Sphingomonadales; family Sphingomonadaceae; genus Sphingomonas; species Sphingomonas tagetis. Next base: position 3,763 of record NZ_JAMLDX010000037.1, on the reverse strand, counting down.
ATGCCTTCCATCACCTTGTCGCGCGAGCCCGCAACCCCTCTTGCACGATCGTGAACAGCGGGGTCGGTGCTGTCGAGCGACACGTCGATATTCACCGGTTGCGCCTGTGCCATCCTCTCAGCCACCGATTTGGTTAGCGCAGATCCATTGGTGATGACGCCCCACCCGATCTCGTTGGCCGCACAGGATTCAATAAGTTCCACGAACCCTTTCCATACGAACGGCTCGCCGCCCATGAACTGCACTACGTAATAGCCAAGAAAACTTCTTAGCGAAGTCAGAATGCCCTGCCATTCCTCCAAGGACATCTCGTCTGGGTAACTTTGTTGGCGCCAGTGATTACAATAGAGGCACTTATAATTACATCTTTCCGTGACGATTGCGCGAATACTGCTCGGGCGTGTTATGTCTACTCCGCTACGCAGATAAACTGCTTCGCGCGCGGCGCGACTGACGGCTATCCTGCCGAGTTTAAGTACGTCGGTGGCCTTCATGAGGCGTCTAGAGCGCGAAATGCATAAAGTGACTTTTCGAAGCCGCATACCCGTTCGGACGCGATATTGGCATCGGGGAAAAGCCTCGCTAGCGTAGACCGGTAGATTGGTCGCGTATCCCGCATAAATCGAGCGCTTACTTCGTCGCCCCGGATGCACCACCGGCGCATCGCTTTCTCACGAAGCCGATCCCCGCGTTGCCACCATAGAGCGGCGTGACAATGTTGCTCAATCGGGAAGCTGGGAGACGGCACCTGAATCCAATATGCTGGCGCTTTGCTGACGATCTGCGCGAACCTGCTCTGCTTGTCAGAAGGCCCGATGTGTTCGAGAACACTGTTGCTGAACGCGATGTCAAAATTCACGGTTACCTCGGCGTGCTCGAAAATGCTCCCTTCGATGAAGTCGAAGCCGCTGCGCTGCTCCTCCGTTAATTGGTCGAAGCTGCCTGGCAAGTTCAGTAGCGTCACCTTAGGGCGGCGAGGAACCAAGCGCCACAGCTCCGGCAGCCCCCCAATGTCAATTACGCTGGCCGCTGGAGCGGCGCGAATTGCCTCGGCGAATACAGCCATGCGCCGGCGGCGCCAGTGGGCCTGCAATCCTTGCTTCAGTCTCGTCTGCCAAGAACGCGCGGCTCCCATCGTTCTTCGATCCTCCAGACCAAGCGCGCTGTCCAGCGAAATTCGAACAGCGTTATAGGGCAGGCGAATGACGGCGGGCCGAACGGCGGGATTTGTACCGGCCAAGCGAAGCTGGCGGCCGGCCAAGCGGCCCGGTAGTCCTGCCATCGACTCGTTTCGGCAACGATGGCAATCTGCGTCGGAAGGGATGCTCAATGATCGAAGTTGGGTTTGGAGTTCTAGCGCTGCTCGCTGCGCAGGCGGCTACTGCGTCGAGGCTTGACCTGGTCTGTCTAGGTGCCGGCTCCGCGAACCAGCCGGATGTTCGCAATGGTTCAGCTGTGGACAGCAACGGCAATATGGCTTGGGGCCAATCTGTAGGTCAGCGAGCCGTGCCCTTCGACGATCAGGTCAACTTGTGGGTAGTGCAATCCGAAGGCGAGATAATGCTACCACGAGTGATGTTGCCCATCATCCGGGGCGGCAAGAACGGATGGTTCAAGCTTAAGGACCTCGTGATTACCGACCGGGAGATCACGGGTTCTGCCGCCGTCAACCCGTTCAACAACCCCAAAGTGCGAGTGGATCGGATAACCGGGACGATCAGCATCGCCGGGAAGGCGGGGAATTACTCGGGTCGATGCCAGCGCTACGATCCAGCGACCGAAAAGCGAGCGTTCTAGCCCGCAGAGGCGCGTTGCTCTGAAGCGAAGAGCGCGGACCCGACCGTCGCTGGAAATAGCTCGCTCTCGATGATCCGGCGCAATGGCCTGGAGGGAATGGCGTGGATCAAGGACCCTTTTCATGGCAACGCGGGCCACGGTCGAGTTTCGCGCTAGGTAAGGAAATTGGGATCTATGCGCTGTTTCTGCGGAAAGGCGCAGCCCTGCCGGGCATCGAATCGGCCCCGAAGGGTCTCATCTACATCGGACTCGCGGCCAACCGGAACGGGTTGCGGGGCCGCTGCCACTTCGACGCACGCACGCGCAACCACTCGCCCCGCAAGAGCTTGACTGTCCTCCTGAGGAAGCAACTGTCCCTTACCCCGACGCTGATTACCAAGCGAAACTCGTCCAACACATGGGGGCTGGACGGACCATCGGACGCGCGGCTGACCGCGTGGATGCACGCCAATCTCGAACTGGCAGTCGAGCCGTGCCTTGATCCTCACGGTCGAGAAACGGAGCTAGTCGGCCGCTATGCCCCCCCACTCAACCTCACGAAATGAGCGCCGACAGAGCAGCATCGCCGAATCTCGCTGGCGCGAGCTGCCATCATGGCGGAATTGCAAGGGCAACAGGGATCGATGCCGGGCAATAAGCCCAGCCCCGAACGTATGCCGGCGACCCCGGCCGTGGCTTTAGGGGGCAACATCACCCAGGCCAATCGGCGGCCGCAGCAGTCGGTGCGTCAATTCGCCGGGGCGGATTTCGACACGGCAAAAACAATAGCGGCCCGTTTCGGCCTCAACCTCAAGAGCTACCGTCAGCGGCTGCGAGATTCCATTTCTTGGTACTGCGAGCCGCAGGATTGGACATTCCGCGTGGACAGCACCGAATGGCGACATGATCGCGGTTGCGGCAAGAATGGCACGCTGAGTGTGTCGCTGGCTGTTGCCGTCCGATTTGGTGAAGGGGAAAGGACGTGGCGGTGCGTCTATCGCCCTGAAGCCACGGGTCGACTGCAATGCGCATAGCGCACGCATCGCGCGGGGAGGCGACCGATGGGTAGATGGACACGCGAACATTCGGAATTTCTTCGATCGCACGGCATCGACGATCCGCGAGCGCTATCGCTTAACGCGACGGGGATGACTCGCCGCGAATATCAAGCCGCGTTGAGCGCGAACGATCGGCTGTTCGCTTACGGTGTGCAACCCTGTCCAAAGGGTCATACTTTGCGTGTGTCAGGTGGCTGTCCGCAGTGCAATTCAGGCTATTTGCAGCGCGCTCGGCACAATATCTTGCCGGGCTTTGTGTACGTTGCGAGGTCCAATATTGGCCGGTTGATCAAGGTGGGCTCATCGACCGATCCGGAAAAAAGAATCTACAACGCAAACTGCGACGGGTACGGCGGGGAGTTCGACTGGAAGCTGAAAGGTTCAGCGCCGGTTGCTCAAATGGGACGGGCGGAAACAGCGATCCAACGAGCGCTGAGCGGTTATCGCGTAAGTCGGCAATGGTAGCTTAAGCCAGCGTCTTTCCGCGCGTTCCAGCAGCCACTCAACAACCGAGCGCGGCAAATCGCCGCCGAAAGTCTCGATCGTAATTTCCATGTCCGGACCATAGTAATTGACCCGCGCACGCGCGTGCTCGCTGCCCATCTCGCGCAACTCGATAAAGTGCGGAAAGTCTTCGTCGGTAACGCGGACGCCGTCGAACTTATGATGACCGATCTCGATCTGCTTGATTTCGTGCTTGATCATTCGCGCATCATAGTGGGGCGGGCCGGATTGAACCAGGTTTAGATAATTCTTGGATTTATCGTGTGAAACAATGCGCCGCATTGGCCGCCTGTTACAGGCTGCGCTAAGAGTCCGTTTGAGAATGCTTACGGATGAACGATGCGGCGGAGCATGAGGCTGCCGAGGGCGACGTGGATCATGGCTTCGGAGACGTCGAGGCGTTTTTCGTAGTCGCGCACGAGGCG
>NZ_JAMLDX010000036.1 GCF_024211275.1 Sphingomonas tagetis | reverse complement strand
CACCTCCGCTTCACGCAGCTTGCCGATAATCTCTTCCGGGCGATGCTTCTTGCTCGGCATTCCTCGTCTCCTTCGTCATCCAAATATCATCAATTTTGGACCACTCAGAAGGGGGCAGATCACCCGGCGCTATGACCGGTACCTCCACGACCGGTTTTTCCGCCTCGCGCCCCGGGGCCGAGATCGACACCTTCTCCCACCGGGTGGTTTCAGGAAGCGGCTGGTCGATCGCCAGCTCCAGATCGAAATAGCCTTCCTCATCGGTGACCACGTCGCGCGACTGGCCATAGCCCTCGATGTGGACTGTAACGCCCGGGAGTTCCTGGCTGTTGTAGATGGCCAGCATGGCGCGCATCCGGGTGAGCAGGCCCTCGCCGGCGTCGAGCGGCTTGGAATAGCGCACGATCCGGCCCTTCAGCCTTACCGCCCGCGCGCTCCGGTATCCGGCATAGGCGAGCAGCCGTACCTTGCGGTCGCGACTTCCTGCGGATTGCAGCAAGCCGCCGAGGGTGTCGATGTCGCGCTCTAGGTCAGCAATTGTCGAGCGCAACAGCCTGTGAAGTGACGAGCCGGCCATGCTCGAGCGAACGACAAGAACGGCGACGGGTTCCCGATGTTGCCGGAGGACACCGGGAACGGATTGGTTCGGATCGGGTTTTTTTACGCGAGGAGTTGGCGATGGACACGCTCGACAGCCAGATTGCCGAGGCTCAAACGCGCGAACGCAAGGAGCGCGAGCTGGCGGAGCATGCCGCGGAAGAAAGCGATCGTCACCTTCTCAAGGCCGAGCGACATGCGGACGAAGCGTGGAGCTTGAACGAGAGTGACCCTGCTCTTCCGCCCATTGAAAGCGGGTTATGGAACCCGCCTGACGAACGATAGGGCCTGGCGCCACGCTCACTGCTGGGCATTCGCTCCTGTGATGCACCTATATCGCGGATCGGTCAGAGATTGCCGTGGCTCCGCGATTGGAGCAGCCCTCACGCCCCGCAAAACGAACTATGACCTCGAGCGCCGAGAGCGCGAGAAAAGCAAGGCGTCCGACTCTGCAAAGAAGGCGCAGGCGAAAGCAGATAGAAGAGCGACCGAAAAGGGAGCTGCGCGCGTAACTGATACGCCTGATCCCCAGGCCCATGGCCCCAAGATCCGCGCCAGCTCCCATCCGTCTCGTCGGGAGAAGCCGCAAGCTCATTAAGGCGTTTCACAAGAGCCGTCACCGAGATGGCGCTGCGCCGCTCGAAAGCACCGGTTGAAGCCGATGACAGTACCGGATTTCACTCTTCGCGAGCTCGGCTGGAAGGGCTTTTTTTCAGCAAGCAGCTTTCTGCAGCTGAAGAGTACGGATGCGCGCCCGTTCGCGTGATGGGATCACACCATGCTTCATCCGCGCGGCCTTGGCGGAACCGGCGAAATCGACGGCTTCAAATATGATTGGGAATTCCCGAGTGAGCCCCAGCTATCCTCTGCCGATGGCTGGAAGGGCATGACGGTCTTGCTGCGGCAGCACGACATGCCGCGCGAGGCGGTGCTGGCGTTTCCGACCCCCAGGCGGCTTCTCAGGGGACTGCCCAAAGGACGTTCCCACATCAACGATGCGATTGCCGCAAGAGCGGTGCGAGCAGCGCTATCGGCGTGATGGGATCCGGCGTCGCGAGGCAAGGCCATGATGTTCATGGTCGATGTCGACGGCGATTAGTGTGTTGTAACCTGCCCGGCTGTTCACTGCGGCGGCTGACCACATGACCCAGATTGATCGCTTCATCTCGCCCCTGCAATTCATTGCAATTCCATACAGATTACATATGTATGTGTTATGTATGGAGCAAAGCTGATGGAACCGGCCTTCGAAGGCGACGCAAAATGGAAGTGGATATTCCATGCGGGGTGGCACGGGTTATGTCCCCGCTGTGGCAAGGGCGCCATGTTCAAGTCCTGGTTGCAGATTTCTGACAGATGTGAGTCTTGTGGCCTGAGCTATGCGTGGGCGTCGCCAGATGATGGTCCCGCCTTCTTCTCGCTGTGCTTCGCTGCGTTCCCGCTCACATTCCTTGGCGTCTGGTTCCAGGTCGCCTTCGATCCGCCGTTCTGGGTTCATATGCTGACAACCATCCCAATGATGGTGATTGGGTGTGTTCTGCCACTTCGCCCTCTCAAGGGCTGGCTCGTTGCGTCGCAATTTGCGAACAATGCACAAGAGGCGGGGACCGCGCAGCTATGGGCGAAACTCAAGGCAACAGCGGAGGGCGAGGGCGGCTCGGATGAACGACCGGTGGGTTCCTGACCTGGGCGCGATAAGCGGCGTGAAATATGTCGCTATCGCCGACGCGCTTGGCAAGGCGATTGAACAGGGTGTCGTGAACGCTGGCGACCGGTTGCCGCCGCAGCGGGATCTCGCGGCCCGCCTTGGTATCGATCTGACCACGGTCACCCGCGCCTATGAAGCCGCGCGGTTGCGCGGGTTGATCGAGGGGCGGGGTCGCGCCGGCAGCTTTGTCCGGGATTCATCCAGAGCCGGGCCGCCCAGGCGCCTGACCGTAGATGCCGGCATGAACACGCCCCCTGAGTTGCCGCGCGGCATTCTGGGTCGAGCGATCGCCCGGACGACCAGCGAGTTGATGTCGAGGGACGCGGCTTCGAGTCTGCAGTACCAGCCGGCGGGTGGCGCACGCGAGGATCGCGTCTGCGGCGCTGAACTGCTGACACGCATGGGAGTGCCGTCGGTCGACGACGACGTGCTTATTACCTCTGGCGGTCAGAGCGCGCTGCATGCGATACTGAATTCAGCATTCGAACCGGGAGATGCGGTCGCCTGCGGAACGCATGTCTATCCAGGGTTCCAGGCGATCGCGGCGCGCCTCGGCTTGCGCTTGGTTGCGCTGCCGCGGATGAATGCCGAAGCGCTTCGTCGCGCGTGCGCGCAGGAGGTGATCAAGGCGCTCTACCTTGTGCCGACCAACGACAATCCTACCGCGCTCACCTTGGCCGCGTCGGACCGAAAGGGCCTGGCGAGGGTCGCGGAGGAGCATGACGTCCAGATAATCGAGGACGACGCCTATGGCGCACTCGCCTCAGCACCAATCGCACCGATCGCAAGCTACGTGCCGCAGCGCACATGGTACATCCTCAGCACGTCCAAGATCATCTCGCCTGCGCTACGGGTGGCATTCGTGCGCGCGCCAAGTGTCGCTGCAAGCCTCAAGATCGCGGCCGGGCTGCATGAAACCACGATCATGGCGCCGCCGTTGAACGTTGCAATGGTCAGCGCCTGGATCACCGACGGCACGTTCGAACTGCTCCTAGGGAGCATGAGGCTCGAGAATGCCAAGCGACAGCTGATCGCGGCCGAACTGCTCGCTGATTTCGACATCTCGGCCCATCCGGAAGGATATCATGTGTGGCTCAGCCTTCCGTCGCGTTTGACAGGCAGGGACGTTGCCGACTTCATGCGGCCGACCGGCCTTCCTGTGATCCCGGCCGAACGGTTCAACGTGGGGGATGCGGGACCCGAAGCTGCTCGAATATCGTTGGGCGGGGCCATTTCCATCGATCGTCTCCGAAACGCCCTGCTTATATTGCAGGGGTATGCGAACGCGCCGGTCCGCATGTCTCCGCTGGTATGATGCGAAAGATGGCAACGCCCGTCATCGGCAGCGCACGCGCCCTCGCTGCCCGGGCCCTGATGGCGGAGGGACGCAATGCGGAAGCGGACATCGTGCTTTCCGGCGGCGGTGACGACTTTCCCGAGGTTCAGGTCGCTCGCCTCGCGCTGGACACTATAGGCGACCATCACCAGCGACTCGAGCTCGCTTTGGCGTTCTATGCGGAACCCGACCACTGGGATAGCGATGTGCCGGATGGGTCACTCGCGTCGCTTGATCGCGGCGAGGTGGCACGGTCCGCTCTCCGCGGCAAAGACCAGTTGGGATCCCATCGCGACTGAGTTCAGTACGTTCGAAGATAGGCTGGCGCGCCCGAGCGAAGCCGACGGCAGAGGTCCGGAGAAGAGTGAACTGCCTGGCAGCTTTGCTGCCCTGATGTCGGTGGTTCAGACCTCAAGCCCGCGGCGCTAAAGCTGCGGTTCATCAGCTGCTCGACCCTAACCGCGAGATCTGGCCTTCGACAGGCGGCGGATCGCCTGCGCTGGTCGGGCAGGGCCCATATGCAGAGGAGCGCTTATCGGCCCCGAACGCTGAGCACGATCGTTCAGGTTCTCAACCAGCGAGAGTGCCCCCGAATGAACGAGATCCAACGCGGCTCTGGCCGCAAGCTGCTACTTATTCATGGTCTCGGCGGAACCTGGCAATCATGGGGCACTATCTTGGACCCGCTCAGCGCAGAACGGACGGTAATCGCGATTGACCTTCCGGGACATGGCGCCACCCCGGCGGAGCAGGATAGCGGGACGTTCGATGGTCTGGTCGGTAGCGTCGAGCGCTATATGGCTGACAAAGGGCTGGACGGGATCGACGTCGTCGGTAGCTCCATGGGAGCGCGGATCGTGCTTGAACTTGCACGGCGTGGCCGCGTCGGTAACGTCGTGGCATTCGACCCCGGGGGCTTTTGGCGCGATTGGGAGCGCTCGTTCTTCAAGACGACCATAGGACTTTCGGGGCGGTTGGTTCGCGCAATCCGGCCTCTCCTGCCGAAGTTGAGCAAGAATGCCGCATCACGTACAGCATTGCTGGCGCAGTTGTCTGCCCGTCCTTGGGCGCTCGATCCGAACATCGTTGCGACAGAGTTGGCGAGCCTCAGCACAACACAAACGTTTGACGCATTGGTTCGTGACCTTTCGAGCGGCCCTGAGCAAACTGGCCCGGCAGCCGACCCCTCGCGACGCATGGTGATTGGTTGGGGTCGCCATGATCGGCTGTGCTTGCCAAGGCAAGCGGCGCGGGCAAAAGACGCCTTTCCCTCCGCCACTGTGCACTGGTTCGAGGACAGCGGACATTTTCCGATGTGGGACCAGCCGGAGGACACGGTTGCTGTAATACTTGCCGCAACCCAGCGAGGGTGATTCTTCAACGACCTAAAATCGGTTACAGTGGTATTGGCTGGATGTGCAGCTCAGCCGGGGCCGCTGTGCGCCCCATCACCGGGCGTTCAGTCCCAAACGCAGTGATTCTGAAACCCACCCTTCGCTCATGTGGTTGGCACGGCGAGCTGACGGATCGTTGGCTAGTTGAGCGACGTGCTGGTGCCGTCAGCCCACGATGCTTTCGGCCTGTCCGGATTGCGACGCTGCTGCCGATCGATCAAGCGCAACACTGGTGTGACGGTCAAGCCATGGAGGAGGCGGAGGAGGAGGAGGAGGACGGAAAGCAAGGCGACGAGGCCCATAATCGCCCACAGCCGTTCCGCTTGAGCAAAAGTCGCATGATTGAGGGTAGGCGAGATAGTAGAATGCCCGACGCCACGGATGTCGAAAAGGGCGAGCGTTCGCTTTGCCAAATGATCGCTGCAAACCCCGCCAGCCGGATCAATTCGGCGATCGGGCTCTCCAGCACGATGATCGCGATAAGCTGCCAGCACGTCTGGCCAGCTGAGTTGTGCGAGCAGGCCGCTTTCCAGCGCGCCGCCGAACAGGATTGGCAGGACAATTCATCGCAATCCGCTCCACCTGCTCGGTGATGTCATGCGTCTTGCGCTTGGAACTCGTGATCCCCTGTGCGAGCGGCGCAGCGTACGCGCGGTGATGAATACCGCGAGAGAACCGTAGAAATCGAGGATTTCGGTCACGCCTGATCGCGGCGATGGATAGCGGAATGGTGATGCCGGGCAACCGACACGTGACGCTCCAGCGCCGCCAGCTTTAGATCCGTCGAACTTCCGATAGCACCCATCAGCGCGATTATCACGACGAGTTCGGTGAACCGCTCGGTGACCTGCGGAGGGGATAGCGGCATTGGGCGCAGTGAGCCTGCTGACGTCAGGAAGATCGCTGCACCGATCGCAATGCAGATGATCGGCAGCGACAGCGGCAGCCGCTTCAGCGCTAGCGGCAGCCACGCGGCCAGCGCGATCAGGACCCCGGCACCGGTAAGCCACAAGATATAGGGTTCAGGCGATGAGAAACCGGGCATCGAGGCTCAACCCCTGGCGAGGGCCATGCGTTCACTGTCGCACGCTCAATCGGCGATCCGTTCGATCTCCGCCATGCGCTGGCGATAGGAGGTGGCTATACAGGCCTCACTGTCACAGCGATCACGCGCGCCCAGAAAGCGGTCGCGGCTGGCGCGCAGCTTCGCGCGCGTCGGCGCATCGGCGCGGGCCAGAGCCGAATAGAAAGCAGAACTCATCTGCCGGTCGTGCTTAGCCAGCGTCGCGCTTGAGCAGATGATTTTCTCCACTCGGCTTCTCGCATACCGGCAGTTGAAGCTTGGCCGCGTCGAACCTTGAACGCGCGCTGGACCCGCTTTCGGGGGAGCTTGAGCTTCCTGCCTCGCCGGTGCTGGCACGGACGACGGTCCCGTTCTGGGTGGGCTGACCGGCGGACTCTCGTCCTCGACGGCTGGAGGCTGTGTGGGGGCCGTCACTGGAATGTCTGCCTGGGTCGGCTGCGCTGCCGGGCCAGGCCGCGGCGAGGTCAAGTCAAGGGCGGCGAGGCGGTAGACGATCGGCTCCGCTCCCTTCATCTGATAGACGAGTCCGCTGCCGTCGGCTGCTTCCTGCGCCGAATATTCGACATCCGCCTGCAGCCGCTGATCGCCATCGAACACATCGGCCGAGCCGGGGGGTAGTTCAAGGATGAAGCGGCCTTCGCACACCGTAATGTTGAGCGCGGGATCGCGGCCAGTGGCCACGGGCGCTTCCATCCGGATGATCGACGCGTCGGCAAGCTGGCGCAAGGTCGGGGATTCTGCCCGTCTCACGCGCACCGCCTCGTCGAAAACCAGCGCCTTCAAGCTCGCATAGGTCTGCGCCGACGCACAGGCGCGCTTGAGGCGTGCGGCGCTCGCGCGCTCCTCCTGTGCGGAAGGTTCACCGGCTTTTTCGGTCTTGGTACCAACCCTCTCGCAGCCCGCAATCGTCGGCGTCGCGAGTAAGGCGAGGAAAAGCCTGAGCTTCATGGAAATGCCTCCTTGCGGCCTCAACGCCTCCCCATTGCGAATGTTCAGGGCCGCGCCCTACTCAGCAGCACAGCGCAATTTCTTTTGTTCAGTATTTCCAGAGCCGCCCTCAAAAGCGGCGACATTATTGCGGCTGCGGTGTGAGAACGGCAGCGTGGAGAGACCAATCTAACCCGCCGAGTCCTACTTCTGGGCTGTTATCGTATATGGCGGCCGTTCGCCTCAAGAGGTCAGGGGTCGCGTGAGCGGCGGCGCTTGCCGCCCTTCGTCATCGGGTCTGGTTTAGCCGGCGGTCGCCAGCCCGGTGGCGGTGTCATGCGCTGCTGGCTTGTCCCCAGACCCATTGCGCCAGGTTGCTGGCGTGTCAGGCCGGGGACATCGGCCTCCTTGGCCTCTGTAGCGGTCGCACCGCCGCGCATCAGGCTGATCATGTCGCGGAGGCGCCTGGCTTCTTCGAAATCGAGAGCGAGCGCCGCGGCCTCCATCTTCTTGTGAAGCGTTTCCAAGGTGTCCGACATGAGCGGTCAACGCACATCGCTGACTAAGGCCGCAAGTCCGCTGCGCGCGTCAGTAGTGCCCATTGATAGTGGCCGACATCATCCCGAGAGCGGCCAGCGGGTTGTGGCGTTACGACGGCGGCTCGACCGACAATCGACTGATCTACCGTTGTGGTTGCCCGCCGCACCAAGATTGATCCAACGCTGCCCAGAGCCGTCACGCGCGGGCATATGCCTATGATTCGCCACCATCGAGCATCGTTAGAAGCCGCCGCGCATCCCATGCCTCGCGCAGAACAAGACCCTCGTCGAGCAGCTTGCCGAAATGGAGTTCGTCGAGCGGTGCGCCGAAGAGGTAGCCCTGGCCCACGGAACAGCCCAGCGCGCGCATGATCGCGCGTTCGGCCTCGGTCTCGATCCCTTCCGCGACGACGCGAATATCGAGGGCGGCGCCGAGTTTGACGACGCTCTCCACGATGACGCGCTTGGCGACGCTATGGGCGACGTCATGCACGAAGCTTCGATCGACCTTGATCTCGTTGAGCGGGAAGCTCTCCAGATAGCGAAGGTTGGAATAGCCGGTGCCGAAATCGTCGATCGATATGCCGATCCCTAGACGGCGCAAATCCTCGAATGCGCGGCGGATGTTCTGCGGCTCTGGGATCATCAGATTCTCGGTCAGCTCCAGCGTCAGCCATTCGGGTCGGCAGCCGGTTTCGTCGAGCACCCGGTGGGCGAAGGCCGCCATGTCGCGCTGCATGAATTCCATCACCGATACGTTCAGGGAGAAGCGGACCGGTGAGCGCCGCTTGCGGTTGACCCGCGCAGCATAGGCGGCGAGCGTGCGCAGGCCCCAAGCCCCGATTTCCAGCAGCGCGCCGGTTTCCTCGGCGATGCCGATGAACCGATTGGGCGGTTGCAAGCCGAACGCGCCGTGGTTCCAACGCAAGAGTGCCTCGGCACCGACCAGGTCGCCAGTGCTGAGATCCACCTGCGGCTGATAGTGGAACAGCAATTCCTGGTTCGCGACGGCTGTCTGAAGCTCGCTCGCCAGCCGGATGCGGTTGCGCGCCTCGCGTTCATCGGTAGCCGCAAAGGCGTGCGGCGCATGGGCGGGCTGTGTCTTCGATCGCTGAAGCGCGGCGCCCGCCTGCCGGACGAGTTGAAGCGGATCGCCACTGGGTGGCCCCAGGGCAAAGCCGGCAGCGAACTGGGCCGCCAGGGACGCGCCGGGGAGAATGAAGCGTGGCTTGAGCAGCTCCAGAAGATCGTCGACCACCGTGACCGCGCGTCCGGGATCATCGAGTTCGAACGCCAGTGCGAAGCTGTTCGTGCCGACCCGCGAAACGGCGATCGCCGGCAGTGTCGCAAGGCGCGCGGCTGCAGCACGAAGCAGCGCATCGCCCACCTCATAACCGAAGCCATTGTTGACATCGTGGAAACGGACGATGTCGAGCTTGACCATCAGCAGGGCGGCCGCCCCGCGCGCATCCATGGCGCCGAGCCGATCGAGAAGGCCGTAGCGATCCAGCAGCCCGGTCAAACGATCGATCCCCGTCGCATGACTCACGTCGCGGATCATGCCGATGAAATGCGTGACTTGGCTGGCATCGTCGCGAACCGGCACGAGGCGCAGCGCGTTGCGGAACATGGTGCCATCGCGGCGATAGTTGCGCAGCGTCACCGAACAGTCGCGGCCTTCCGTCAGGGCAGACCGTATTTCGGTTATTTCGGGCTGAAGTCGGTCGCTTCCCTGGAGGTAGCGGCAATTCTTGCCGATCGCCTCGGCCGCAGCATAGCCCGTGATCGCCTCGAACGCGCGATTCACGTGCACGATGGGCTGGCCCCGCATGCGCATATCGGCAATCAGGACGCCATCGCTGCCATGTTCGAGCGCGAGCGACGCTGCGATCGGAGGAATAGCCGACTGGCGCGACTGCCGGCGCCTGAACAGCCGTCGTATCGGCCCGAGCCCCATAGTCCGGGTTTGCGGACTGGTCAGCCCATCTTCTTCATGCATCGCCACTGCGCCGATCGTGTCCGCGGACCGGGCGGACAATCTCCAAACTGCGCGGCCGGGGCGCGGCGGGTACTAGTTGCATGAAAAGGCCTCCGGACGCGACGATGCGGCATGGCGACTCCAGCTTCAACTTCAGCGAGGCGGCGGTTCAGGACAAAGCGGCGGCGCTTTCGTCCTCGCTGGCGTTTGTGGTCTCGGTCGTTTGAAACCGCAGGCGATAGTCCTGCGGCGTGACGCCAATCCGGCGCACGAACGCCCGCCTCAGCGTGCTGGTCGATCCGAAGCCTGCGGCATAGGCGATCGCCTTGATCGGCGCCGAGCTTTCCTCGAGCAACCGCCGGGCGATATCGATGCGGGTCAACTCGACATAGGCCGCGGGGCTCATCCCCTGTTCGGCATGGAACAGCCGTGACAGGTGGCGCGGGCTGACCCCAGCCACACTGGCGAGTGCGCCAAGCCCAAGGGCCTCGCGTGGATTTTCGAGAATGTGGAGGCGGATCCTGTCGATCGGCCCCGTCGCCGCTGCCTGGGCGGTCAACACGGTGCTGAACTGCGACTGTCCTCCGGGCCGCTTCAGGAAGACGACCAGCCGGCGCGCCACCCACAGCGCCAGGCCGCGACCATGATCTTCCTCGATTAGCGAAAAAGCGAGGTCGATTGCCGCAGCGACGCCGGCCGAGCTGAAGACCGGGCCGTCCCGCACTAAGATGCGATCGGGCTCGACCCGAATTTCGGGATATGCGGCGGCGAGCTGTTCGGCATATTGCCAGTGCGTCGTTACACGGCGTCCCGACAACAGCCCCGCATGGGCCAGAAGGAAAGCGCCGGTACAGGTGGAACCATAACGCCGCGATTGCCTTGCCTGCGCTCGAAGCCAATGCGCGACTTGCTCGCTCGGCTGGCTCGGCACGCCATAGGGGCCCACGACGATCAATGTGTCCGAAGGCTGCGTCGCCTGATCAACGCTCGCGTCGGGCACGAATCTGACGCCTGAGGCGCTTTCCATGGGAGTGCCGTGCTCGGTGACCACCCGAACCTGATATGGCCTTCCCGATCGGGTCTTGCAGCTTGCCTCGAACAGGGCGTCTAGCACACCGGCAATTTCAAGCAGATGCACGTTGGTGGGGCAAAAGATCGTGACGAGCATGGCCGCACCTCCTTCCGCGGCGGACCGCTCCCCCGATCATTACCCAATAGGCCTAGCCGGCGCGATTACCTAGCGCGACTAGGCACCCAGGCTCGCCGCCTCTCGGACGACTCCGCGCGCTCGACAATTAGCGTCACCAGCGGCAGTTTCTTCCAGCGCTATCGCGAGGTGCATCATGAATCCGGTGATATTCGGCATTTTTGCAGGTTTGATCTTCGGGGTGGTCGACGTCGCCTTGATGATTCCGGTCGATTTTCCGGACAAGCCCACCGCGATGCTCGGCGCATTTGCCAGTCGGTTCGCCATCGGCTTCCTGATTCCGCTGGTGAAACTGCCCATGCCAGCTTGGGCAGTCGGTGCGCTGGTTGGGCTGCTCATCAGTCTTCCAGATGCGATCATCGCCCGAGCCTATGCGCCGATCTTGGGGACAGGCTTGGTTGGCGGGATTATCATAGGATTGGCCACCGGTCTCTTCGCAGCCCGGTGGAACCGAGGTGCCGGACACCGGACCTGAGGTCAGGGCTCATTGGAACCACATTCTCCCGTGCCTACCGCGGCGCGCGCGTTGACGCTCCTGAACCCATTGCACGAACCCGCTTCGCGGGAGAGTCGCGTTGGGCGAGGTAGCGCGATACTCATAAGCTTTGGGCGGATGGCATAGCGGTCAGACCATGGATGTTCCTTCAGGAAGAGGAACTTGTC
>NZ_JAMLDX010000035.1 GCF_024211275.1 Sphingomonas tagetis | reverse complement strand
CTTCGCCAGCGGTGAGGCGTTCCAGCTGACCCGATGGCGGTGTCCCGCGAGGGAACGCAGGGACGGACGATCTGCGAAGGTTATCAGATGGGCTGCCAAGCCCGCTTCGAGTCAATGCAACGTCCGGCCTTGTGAGACCCGATACAGCACCACCGACCCTCAGGCCGGCGAGTGCGGACAGATCCTTGAGACCCTCAAGGGACAACCGCCAAGCGGATGCAAATTACAGATCCTGAGCCTAGGAGATCGATGGGCCGCTGCGGCCGCGGCCGAGTGTCCAGCTGATGCCGTCGCCACGTTGCAGGCGTTCGACGTAGCGGCCGGCATGGCGTTCGAATACCGGGCGCCATGGCACCAGCGTAAACTCGTGCGACTTCTCGATGACGCCAAACCGCTTGTCGCCGACCAGTACCGACCGCGCATAGCGTCCGATCGAGTGCTTCCCGTCGTGCTCGGCAAACGCCAGCACGGTCTCGGCGCTGATACACGGTCAACATTGGTCCGTCTCCGGCCGACAGCTTCTGGAGGCGAAAATGAAATAGCTGCCCTGCGTCGGCGAGTGATGTCTCACCGAAAGAGGGTCGGTTGTGGCAAGTCATGACCTGACGGATCGGATTCCGGATCGCTTGGCGGTGCCCAGTTGGCTTTGAAGCGTACTCGCTAAATGATAGCGATGCGATCGCGAACCTCATGCTGTCGGATTACGAACCGGCCGACCGCTGCTCGATGATGCAGGCGGCATCGCCATCGCGCTCGAACTCCCGGCCTTGCTGCTGCTCTATTTCCTCGTGACGGGCGGGCGGCGCTGCGAACCGCAGGACCGCATAGCCGGCGATAGCCGAGGCGATCGAGCCCAGCAGCACGCCGATCTTCGCTTCCTCGACAAGGTCGGCGTTCCTGGGAAAGGCCAGCGCTCCGATGAATAGGCTCATCGTGAAGCCGATCCCGCAAAGCAGCGACACGCCGTAGATCTGGAGCCACGTGGCGCCCCGTAGGCGCGTGCTCAGCCCGAAACGCACGCAGAGCAGGATTGCGCCAAAGATTCCCAGCTGCTTGCCGACGAACAAACCGGCAGCGATGCCGAGCGGCAGCGGAGCAAGGACATCGGAAATTGCGATGCCGGTGAGCGCGACACCGGCATTGGCGAAGCCGAAGATCGGGACGATGACGAACGCGACGATGGGCGATAGCGCATGCTCGAGCCGGTGGAGCGGCGATTCCGCCGAATCCGGGGCACCCGGTGTTGCCTTTAGCGGGATCATCGCGGCGGCGAGCACCCCTGCGACGGTGGCGTGCACGCCGGATAGCAGCACGGCGTACCAGAGGAGCGCAGCGAGCAGGAGATAGATGGGGAGCGCCCGGACCGCTGTTCGACCAAGTATCCACATGACCAGCAGTATTGCGCCCGCAGCACTCAACGCGACCAAGTCGATCGCGGCAGTGTAGAAGAATGCTATAATCGCGACGGCGCCGAGATCGTCGACGATCGCTACCGTAGTCAGGAAAAGCTTGAGAGAGGCCGGCGCTCTGCTGCCGAGCAGGGCGAGGACGCCGATCGCAAAAGCAATGTCAGTGGCGGCGGGGACTGCCCAGCCGCTGCGCAGGATCGGGTCGCCGCCCGCTGCCATCAGGTAGATCAACGCTGGAACGGCCATGCCAGCGCCCGCCGCGATGGCCGGAAGCGTGCGACGCGACCAGGTAGAGAGGCGCCCGTCGATGAACTCGCGCTTGATCTCGAGCCCGACGAGCAGGAAGAATACCGCCATCAGCCCGTCGTTGATCCACAGGTGCGGCGTCATCGGACCGAGCTTGGACGTCAACGCCGGGCTGACCGGAAGATGCAGCAAATCGTGATAGTCGTGCGCGAACGGCGAGTTTGCGACGAGCATCGCAAGCGCGGCGGCGCCCATCAGGAGAATGCCACCGGCTGCCTCGCTCGTGAGGAAGGCACGCGATGCCGACGTGCGCGATTTGGCGTTTGTCGCTGGGGTCATAGAGGCTGCCTAGCGGGTGTAACCGCCAATGGGAACTTGCGTGGATACTTTGTCCGCCGAGCTTTTTCGGCCTCGCGAATTGAACCGGACAGACGCGGCCGCGCACCTTATTCTCGATCTGAATGAAGAGGCGGGTGGGTGGCGCATGATCGGATCATGGACGAGTATATCGTCGCCGCGGCGAGAGCGGGCGACGGCAAGACACGGGCGCTTCTGGTCCATCGCTGGCACAAGCGGCTGCTGGCTCACGCCTTGCGGCTGACCGGCGATATTGAAAGCGCGCGCGACGTGGTCCAGGAGAGCTGGATCGAGATCCTCCGCGGGTTGAACCGGTTGCGCGATGACCGTGCTTTTCCTGCTTGGACATATCGCATCGTGACCCGCCGCTGCGCAAGGGCGATCGGCACGCTATCGCGGGCACGAGCAACCGAACAGGCGCTAGCGGCGGAAGCGGAGCCAGGGGCTGTCGAGATATCGACAGACGCGAGTGAGGTGGAGCGGTTGCGCGCCGCGATCCGCGCGCTGCCGCCCGGCCAACGCGCCGCGATCGCGTTGTTCCATTTCGAGGAATTGAGCGTCGCTGAGATCGCGGTCGCTCTCGACGTTCCGGCGGGCACGGTGAAGACCCGCCTGATGTATGCCCGGCGCAAGTTGCGCGCCGCGTTGGAAGGAGAAGCATGATGCGTAACGTGGACGAACTGATGGACCAGGCGCTCGACGCCGAGGAGCGCGAGCTGCTGAGCAGCATCGGCGACGAGCCCGGCTTCGTCGAGCGTGCGATGGGGCTGTTCGGCGCCGGCACGGGATGGATGGTTGCCTTCATGATGGCAGGCCAGACCTTGCTTTTCCTCACTGGCGTGTGGGCGGCCTGGGGTTTCTTCGAGGCCGACCATCCGGTCACCCAGCTGCGTTGGGGCCTACCGGCGGCAGTGCTGCTGCTCGCGTCGCTCGCGGTTAAGCTCGCGGTAGCAGCCCCGATCCATACCAATCAGATCATGCGCGAACTCAAGCGGATCGAGCTGCAAATCGCGCTTGGCGCGAGGCGCTAAGCGACCTGTGCCGGAGCGTGCGGATGCGCCGCGTCGATGTATGACGACTCACGACATGTGTGGAGCGGTCGTTTGTGGTAGCCCTTTGGGTAGAAAATGCGGGCGCTGGATGCCATGGCGTGGTTATTGATGCGTTAGCGTCGCCACTCCGCCAACATCTCACCGTCTGCATCTTCAAACGCCGCGCGGCTAATTTCCACCGCGGCGAGGCAAACCGGCGGAAGATGATCAGCCTCATTCCAGCAGCGGATGGGCTCGCGATCGGCGAAGCCAACCACGCGGCCGCTCAATGCCAGTCGATAGGCTGCGCCCTCACCGGGCGCGCTTTCGACCTTGATCGTAGCCGCATAGGGTCGCGTTCCGCGCTGGATCGTCCTGGGTGCATCGGACGTAAAGAGCTCAACGATCCCCATAGTGGGCCTGGTTTCGCCCGTCGCGTCGGTTGATTTGCGCTTCGGACAGTCTTCCGACCTGGTCCACGCTCGCTCGATCCAGAACCCTTCCACGGCATCAACCTGTTGATCACCGGTGACCGACGCGAGCCACTCCGGCAGTTCGGCAAACTGGTTCCTCGCGCTGAGCTTGAGCGAGCCTCTCTCGGCATCAAAGGCCCATTCCGCCCATTGCGAGCCAGGCTCGGCCGCCTCTTCCACACAGCCGATCGGCAACCGAATCTCGAAAGACCGGCCGATCAGCGCGCGATTCTGCTCAGGCAATGGCTGACCGGCAGCGGTCGCATCGGCTGCGGCGGAAGCAGCGGCGAGCAATCCGGCCCGGTCGAGCGGCAGGAGGGGCGCAGGGGGCGGCGGGATGGCGCTAGTCTCGTTCGCACTGACGACCGCCTCATTCCCCGGCGTCCCGGCGGGCGGGCCGCAGCCGGCGGCCAGCGCCGACGCGAGGAGAGCAGCGATGCCCCAAGCGCCGCCACGGGGCACCCCGTTGGGGTCTGCGGGACTCATTCAGGCACCTTAGCAGAGCGATAAGGATAGTCGACCTATGCCATCGTCTGGAGTCGGACCCCAGCCGATTGGCGGTGATCGCAAACACAAACGACACGGCAGTGCCTGCTTAGGGGGTATCGATAATCAGCATTTCCGCGAACTGCTTGGCCTTAATTCTCAGCAGAGGCTCATCTGCGACCGCCGCGCCTTCAAGCTGGTCGATCGCTATGCCATTTACGGCGAGCTGCCCTTTCAACGAAAGAATATACACGTGTCGTCCCGGAAACGGGGCATATTCGAGCGTGCCGCCAGTCGGCACCCGGGCCGCGGACAGCCGAGCCGGCGCGTGCAGCACCATCGCGGGACGGTCTTCAAGCAGACCGCTCGCAAACAGTATAAGCTCCCCATTTTGGTCCTGTCCGGGAAACTTGACGGTCTTGCGTTGCGCGCGTTCTCCGGGATCATCGCACCTTATACGGATTTCGATATATTCCGCAGTGCGCGCAGACGGGTTCACGTCGGCGTGCGTGATGCCAGGACCTGGTGAGATGAGTTCGACCTCCCCGGCCAACGTACGGCAGTTTCCACCCATGCTTCCCGAGTGAGCGATTGCGCCCTTGCGGACGATCAAAACCTGTTCGACGCCATCGATCGGTTGTGGCCGCAATCCGGCATGCGGCGCCAATGTGACGTGGTTGAGGACAGACAGCAACCCCCACCCTTCGCGGCCGAGCGCGTGGTAGCCGGCAAAGCAGAAATGGTGGAGTGCCTCCACTCCCGCCCTGCAGGTCGATCCCAGCGAAGCGCGCTGTCTGGCCTCTATCACGCCTCGCCAGTTCCTTCGGGCGTGACCAGCCGATAGCCAACCCCCGGCTCGGTCAGGATCAGCCTGGGGTCAGCGGAATCCTCCTCGATCTTCTGGCGAAGCAGCCCGATGTAAACTCGAAGATACTGGCTGTCGGCACCCTCCGGACCCCAGCCCACCGCGAGTAGGCGTTTGTGGGTCACAACTTGCCCGGCGCTTAGCGCGAGCGCGACAAGCAGGTCATGTTCCTTCGGCGAAAGGCGGACCGCTTCGCCGCCGACGGTCACGCGCCGCTCGCCGAAGTCGATATGAAGCGGCCCTCCGCTATAGGCTGGAGGCTGATGCAGGAGGCTCGAACTACGGCGCAGCGCAGCGCGGATGCGCGCCATCAGTTCGCCGATCTCGAATGGCTTGTTGACATAATCGTCCGCGCCTTCGTCCAGCGCGGCGACCTTCTCACCTTCCTGATGGCGGGCCGAGATTACGATGATCGGCGCGCGGCTGGTTACGCGAATATTGCGGATGACATCTTTGCCGTCGATGTCGGGAAGTCCCAGGTCGAGGAGAATGATGTCGGGTTGCTCCGCCCCTGCGCGCCAGATTGCGGAAGCACCGTCACCGGCGGTCGTCACTCGATAGCCGGCAGCCCCGAGCACGGGTTCGAGCACCGCGACCAGGGACGGTTCGTCGTCGATCAACAGGATATGCGTCACTGGCCGTCCTCCGGGATAGCGGGCAGCGAAATCACGATCTGCGTTCCGGCATTGCCAACGCCAGGTACACGCGCTTCGATCGTGCCACCGACCGCCTCGACAAAGCCCTTGGCGATCGCAAGGCCGAGGCCGCTGCCTCGCGGCGCGGCCTCAGCGCGCGAGACTCGGTGAAACCGGGTGAACACTCGTTCCAGATCGCCGGGCGGAATGCCGATTCCCTCGTCCGCGATCGTGACGACGCAATGATCCTGCACATGATCGATCGTGACGATGATCGAGCTTCCGTCAGTGCTGTAGCGGATCGCATTGTCGAGCACGTTGAGAAGGACCAGCTCGAACAGGGCGGCATTGGCATTCACCAGGGCGTCCGTTTCGCCGCAGCGTTGGATCGGACGGTTGCCGGCGCGCGGACGAATGCGCTTGATCGCAGCGCCCACCATTTCGGCGACGCTCAGCGTCTGCAGACCCGCCAGGCCACCGCCCGCCTCCAGGCGGCTCATCTCCAGCAGATTGGCGGTGTAGCGGTTCAGTCGCTCGCATTCCTCAACGATGCTGCGGAGCAAGCCAGCGGATGTCGACGCATCCAGCTGGTCTCGATAGGTAATCAGACTGGATGCCGACGCGCTGATCGCCGTTAGCGGCGTCCTGAAGTCGTGGCTGACGGAGCTGAGGAGCGCGGTCTTCAGCTCTTCCGCTCGCGCAGAAGCACGGCTTTCAGCAATCGTCTCGGAAAACGTCGCGCGCTCGAGCGCCAATGCGATCATGTTGCCAAGCGCATCGACGAAGGTGGGGTCGAGCTTATCGGAATGGGACATCTCGACGATCATCACGCCTAAGTTCCCCTCGCTGCCCTTGAGGCAACGGGACATGCGTCCATCCTCCTCACGTGTCGGCGAGTCAGCGGCGAGAGTCCGCTCGGCGAGCGCATGTCGGTCCGGGTCGTGCGGCGGTGCATCGAGCGGGTTCAACCCGTCGGACGTTTGCCGGTAAATCGAGATTTTCGCTCCAACGATATGATAGGCTGCCTTGGCGACCGCCATGACCACATCCTGTTGCCGAACAGCCGCCTGAAGCGTGCGGCTGAGTTCGAGCAAATTCTCCAGCTGCAGATTGCTCCGTCGTGCCGCCTTCGCATGGTCCTTGAGCCGTCCCGCAAGCACGCCGGCGACCAGGCCGCAGAGATTAAAGATGATGAGCGGCGCAATGTCCCGGCTGCTGGCAAGACGGAAGCTGAACGCCGGATCGGTCAGAAAGAAATTGTAGAAGAGGAAGGCGACGAACGATGCCCCCAGCGCGGCAATCACGCCACCCAACGCACCGGCAATGGTGATGCCCAGCACGAAGATCAGTGCTGCAGCGACCGGGCCGATAAGTATCTTTGCCGCCAATGCAGCCAGCGCCGACAGGGTCAGTACAAGCGCGGTAACCAGCGCCTGCTGAATAGCCGGGTGCAGTTGACGCTTCCGCACCTTTATTAGGGATTCTTCGACGGTCATCGACGACAAGCTCATCCCGATGCTGGTCCACGACGGCGAAGCCTCTCCGGGCAGGATGGTTTCGCCGTCGTGGTGGGTCAGGAGCGCGCCCTTCCTGATAACCAAGGTCAACAGGATGGCCCGGCTACCGCGCGCTCTCAGAAATCGGCATAGTGCCCTGGGTGCGCAGGTCCATGCATATAAATGCTATAGTAACGCACCGTTGGCTTTCGTTCTACGGCCTCTCCTGTCCGCACCGGACGGTCAAGGCGCGTCAATGTTCGACTTTCTGCCTCGCATTCCCTTCGTCGTCGCGCTCGACGCTTGTGTCGATGGCGGCCTGCCGCAGGCTGAGCTTGTTCAAGCCTTTGACCGTGCATTCGGAACAGAATTCATGGTGCGATGCGACGGGGTGAGGTCGCCTATCGTAGATGATCGAGCCTTCCATGTCCTCTGACCGGGAAATCTCGGCATTTATCCGTGCGACGTTCCGCTCGGTATGGGCGCTCGAATTGCTCTGCTATCTGCGCAAACATCGTGACCGTCCGCTCTTGCCCGACGAAATCGTTGTCGGGTTGCGTGCAAGCGACCTCGTCGTCCAGCAAAGCATCGACGCGCTGCTGGCGGCCGGCCTCGTAGCGGTCGATTCGACCGGAGCCGTTGGCTATCGCCCCGCCAACGAAGACCTCGATCGCGCCGCCTGCGCTGCAGAGGCGCTTTACGCCCGCAGTCCCGATGCCGTGCGTCGATTGATTGTCGCCGCAGCAAATTCGGATATCACAAAATTCGCCGACTCGTTCCGGCTAAGGAAGGACTGACGTGGCCGCTCTTTTACCCACATTAGTCTATGTCCTGTGCTTTGTGACGAGCGCGCTTTGCGCCCTGCTGCTCGCGCGCAACTATTTGCGCACTTCGGCCCGACTCCTGCTCTGGAGCGCGCTTTGCTTCGGCCTGATGGCGGCCGCAAACCTGCTCATGGTCATAGACCTGGTGGTCGTTCCGGCGGCTGATCTTCGCGCACCGCGCTACCTGCTTTGGGCGGCAGCCGTGGCGCTTTTGCTGTTCGGTTTCGTCTGGGACCTTGAGGACTGAACCGATGATGCTCGACTTTCTGTCCGGCGTAATCGCCATGGGGTGCTTCGTTGCCGGGTTGTTCTTCCTGCGATTCTGGAAGAAGACGCGGGAGCGGCTGTTCCTTGCCTTCGCCTTCGCATTCTGGCTGCTGGCCCTGGCCCAAACACTCCTCGCAGTGACCGACTTTCCGATCGAGGAACGCGGCTGGCTCTATTTCCCGAGACTGGTGGCTTTCGTGCTGATCCTCATCTCGATCTGGTGGAAGAACCGGCGGCCGGCATGAACGACGGGTTGTCGATCCTATGACGCGGCTGGTAACTGCCCAGGCACCGATTGCCGTCCCGCCCGAGCCTGCCGCTTATGACCGCGCTAGAATGGGAAGAACCAGGGGATGGCGGCAACGGCAACGATCCAGGTGATGATGTTTAGCGGCAGCCCGATCTTGACGAAATCAAGATAGCGATAGCCGCCCATCTGATAGACGAGGACATTGGTCTGATAGCCAAAAGGGGTCGCAAAAGCGGCGCTTCCGGCAATCATCACTGCGACCAGGAACGGTCGCGCGCTGACGCCAAGACTTTCAGCAAGGGCAACCGCGATCGGCGTGACCAGCACCGCCACCGTGGCATTGGACAGCAACTCGGTCAGCAGCATGGTCGCGCCGTACAGCAGGATGAGCGCGACCAGTGGTCCAAATATGCCGACCGAGCCGATCAGTCGATCGGTCGCAGCCGCGGCGAGCCCGGTCTGCTCTAGCGCGATGCCAAGCACGACCATCCCAGCGATCAGAAGGAGTATCTCGGGTCGCAGTCCTCCATACGCCTCCTCTGGCGCAATCACGCGAATGAGGATGAGGAGCACGGCACCGGCAAACGCCGCCGCTGCGATCGGCGCGATATTCAGCGCGGCGATCGTAACGACTCCCAGGAATACCAGCACGGAAGCGACTGCCTTGAGCGGCGCCAAGGGGCGTTCCACGGCGAAGTCGCTCGGGTCCCCAATCGAGTCTCCCGCAATATCGACATGCGTGACATGGTGCTGAATCGTGCGTTGCGCCCCTGAATTCGAGGATCCCTTGAGCAACCCTGCGAATGCAAGCAGATAGAGTCCGCCAGCGAGCGCCACGATCAGGCCGACCGGAGTGATCTCGAAGATCCCGAATGGCGGCTGGCCCGACGAGCGCGCCATGTTATCGACGAGGAGGTTGGTCGAGGTGCCAATCAGCGTGCAGCATCCGCCGAGAACAGCCACGTAGGATAGCGGCATCAAGAACTGCTTCGCGTCAAGCTTGAGCGAATTTGCGACATCGCGCACCACCGGTGCCGACAACACGACGATCGGCGTGTTGTTGAGGAACGCGGAAGCGCCCCCGCACAGTCCGATCAGGATCCAGAGTCCGAGAGCGCCCGTTCGCCGGCAGACCGCGACCGCGCGACGGATCAAAAGGTTCAACAGACCCGAAAGCTCCATTGCGTGGGCGATCACGAACAACGACGCGAGCGTGACGATCGCAGGGCTGCCGAACGCGCTCTGGACTTCACTCGGCCGAACCGCGCCACTCAGCAACAGCACAGCGGCACCAGCAAGGGCAACGACATCTGCGCGAATCTTGTCCCAGATAAGAGCCCCAACAACGGCGGCCAGGACCAGCAAAGTAACGATTTGTTCGGCAGTCATGAGCAGAAGCTTATCACATCCTCGGCAACTGCGCCGATGGCTTGGGCTCGGCAGAGCGCGCAGGCGAATGGCAGCGTCGAATCGCCAAGAAGATAAGCGCGAATGGTCGAAACAGGGGCGCGTTTCCGACCCAAGCGAGAGTTCAGTTCGTCGAATCGCAGCAGGCACATGGCCGTGTGGCCTTTTTGCCGTGG
Organism: Sphingomonas tagetis; assembly: GCF_024211275.1. Lineage (GTDB taxonomy): Bacteria > Pseudomonadota > Alphaproteobacteria > Sphingomonadales > Sphingomonadaceae > Sphingomonas > Sphingomonas tagetis. Next base: position 4,237 of record NZ_JAMLDX010000035.1, on the reverse strand, counting down.
ACGAAAGTGAGGCTCACAGCGCCCAAGTTGCTGCCGTATGAGGCGGAACCGGCGACCTTAGGGGAGCATCTCAAGAAGCGACGGCTGACTAGCGGCCTCCTCCAGCGCAAGGTCGCGAAACTTCTCGGGGTAAGCCACACGTCGGTACTCGATTGGGAAGCGGGCAAGGAGCCGCATGTCCGGATGTATCCAGCGATTATAGCGTTCCTCGGCTATGAGCCTTGGCCGAAGCCGGAATGAACCGCCCCGGATTTGCCGGCCGCTCCAACTCATCACAGAGGGTTGACGCATGTCGCCTTGGAGAAGGATATTCGGAACCGGGTGAGGGTTCGCGCCATTGCGTTCCACAGGTAGCGCAATGGCAATGGCAATGGCCATAGCGATCGCGCTCGTTCCGGCCTTGCGCCATGGGGATCGCCAAGCACCTCCATTGCATCTGTTTGGTTTGGTCGTGCTGCTGAGACGCTCGGCCTCGTCGTTCAGCCCAGGGCTCGACAGAATTACACTGGCACCGGCAGTGCCCCGCCCAAGATCGGCGAGCCAATCCGGAATTTGATCAGGCGGCTGAGCCAGGCCGATTTCGTCGTTCAGGCCTCGCAACTTTTTTCAACGTCCACTCTTCCCAAATCGGTCATCAATTCCAGCTAGGCAGGCAATCGGGAGGAACGATCGTGACGCAGCCCAAGACAATTGCGCCTGAGGTAATCGCCTGCATCGCAGAGGGTCGCTATCCTACCGTTGGCGAACTCATTCGCGTTGCGGATCGCATCCGGTCCGACCTTGCGTTATCTTGGCCCTCATTTGGTCGATCCGCGAAAAGGAGCAATTACGAGCGACTGCTGAGCCTCAAGGCCGCGCAGGCTGCCCTTGCGGGCTTTGATCCGACCGCAGCCTAACCGCCGGACCGGCGGATTGCCTCGCCGCCACGCGGGCTGCAGGGTATCTCGCCCGGGATCGTGCTCGTCGCGCACCGTGACAAGCCATTTCCGCATGGCGGAGAATCCAGGGCGACCCGTGCCAGCTCCCCCGTAAGATGCTAGGGGTGCCTAGCTGTCCTTCGTCGACGCGCGTGTTTTCCGCACGTTCCGCCGGGGACGACCGACCGATACACGCGCCTTGGAGCGACCATGACTATCGCTTGTCGCGAGATGTCCAGAGGCCACTCTTAATGGGAGGTAGGCCAGGATCACTTTCGTTCAGGCTCCATGCCTTGTCTGCATGCCGCTCAGCCTTCAAAATGTGACGATCACTTACTTCCGCCGCGCGCCTTGCAAGTTTGCGCTCTTGGCGCTCGCCAGCCTGGGACCCAGCGATGCGTGTCTTGAGACTGTCCATAACCAGCTCCTCAGCTAGACAACCCAAGCCGAGGCCATCCGTTCCCAAATGTTATCGGCCACAAACGCATCCAGAGTGCGACGGCTGAGAAGAAGGCGGTTGGGCATCGGTCGTAGCGGGTGGCGACGCGGCGCCAGTCCTTGAGGCGGCCGAACATATCTCGATGCGGCTCCGACGTCTGTAGCGGCGTTTGTCGTATCTGATCGGCTCGTTGCGTGTTTTCCGGCCCGGGATGCAGTCTTGTGCGATCACGTGACAGGGTAAGCCGATGATCGATACGAACGCTTCTATCGATCATGAATAGCGCAAAACCTGATCGATAGAGATTTCAGGCGTATATGCACTTAAGCGCATAAAGCAGCTTTATGTCATATACGGCATATTGACATTTTATGCGATTTTTAGCATAAACGGTGTATGAAGCATCTCGTCCGCACCGCTAAGCAAATGGGTGAAGCGATTGCTCGCGAGCGTCGGGCGCGTGGTCTTACACAGGCTCAATTAGCCGACAAGGCGGGGCTCCGACAGGAAGCCATCTCGAAGATTGAGGGCGGAAATCCCGGCACGCGGTTTGATCGGATTTCCAAGATCCTCGCGGCTCTGGACCTTGAATTCACCCTTGGGCCGCGAACGAAAGGTTCGCCGCAAGATATTGAGAGCATCTTCTGATGGGGCGCCGTCCCACTCGCACGCCGCTCAATATCTTCCTCAACGACCGCCATGTGGGCGTGCTCATTCGCGCGTCGAACGGTGCGATCGAGTTCGCTTATGATGAGGCGTGGCTGGCGTGGGAGCACGCCATGCCGATCTCTCTCTCCCTTCCCCTAGGCACACGTCGCTTTGTCGGTGCTCCCGTCATGGCCGTGTTCGAAAACCTGCTGCCGGACTCCGATCAGATACGACAGCGCTTGGCTGCGCGTGTCGGCGCGCGCGGAACGGACGCCTTTAGTCTGCTGGAGCGCGTCGGACACGATTGTGTAGGCGCGTTGCAGTTCCTGCCGGGCGAGGAACAACCCAGTTCGACCGGGACGATCGACGGCGCGACGCTTGATGACAGTGACATCGAAGCGTTGCTGGGAAATCTCTTCCGTGCTCCGTTGGGCGTAGACCGCGACGTGGACGAGCATTTCCGCATCTCTCTTGCCGGTGCTCAGGAGAAGACGGCGCTGCTTTGGCACGAGGGCCGTTGGATTCGTCCACACGGCACCACGCCCACGACACACATCCTGAAACCGGAGATTGCCATTCCGCGAGGCGGAATCGGCTTGGCCGACAGCGTCGAGAACGAATTCTATTGCATGAGGTTGATGCAGGCATTGGGTTTCCCGACCGCGCATTGCGAGATAACCACTTTCGGCACGCTAAAGGCGCTCGTCGTCGAGCGGTTCGATCGGGTTTGGACGCGTGACAAACGCCTCATTCGACTTCCGCAGGAAGATTGCTGCCAGGCTCTCTCTGTCCCACCGACGATGAAATATCAGGCCGATGGGGGACCGGGCATCACGCAAATCTTGAACCTGCTCACCGGCAGCAACGATCCCATTGTCGATCGCCTGACCTTTTTCCGTGCGCAAGTCGTCTTTTGGCTGCTGGGCGCGACTGACGGGCACGCGAAGAACTTCAGCCTGTTCCTTCGTCCCGAAGGCGCTTTTCAGCCTACACCGCTGTACGACGTGTTGAGCGTGCAACCGATGGTCGATGCCGGACGGATCGGCCGCAATGCGTTCAAACTGTCGATGGCGGTTGGCAACAGCAGGAAATACCGACTGAACGAGATCCATGGGCGTCACTTTGTGGAGACCGGAAAGGCATGTGGCCTTCCCCTGCGCCTGATCAATCAAGCCTTGGATGAGCTGCCCGTTCAGATCGCGGCCGCGATAGACGCCGTGAATGCGCAACTACCCACCGATTTTCCACCCAAGCTCGTGGAAAGCATTTCGGGTGGCGCTCGCAGCCGCGCGGACAGGCTCGCCGTAGGGGAGTCGGATTTCCCCTGACAGTTGGCCCTACCTAAATCCTTAAAAGCTCAATTATCCCACAAGACCTCACGTTACAAAAATGTGGGATAATCATTCAGGCCATGTCAGAACAGCCTTTCGATGCGCCGCACCCGGTCGATCAGCACCAGTCCGAAATAGCGGCTGTCGACCCCGTACGGATGGTACAAGGCGAACCACCGGTGCGCCTTGGTATTCAGACTGAATTGGCGGTCCATCGGGCGCGGATGGAAGCCTGGCCGGTCAACGGCTCCTATTCGTTTATCGAGAACAACCTCAACGACAGCAGCTCGACGCCGTCGATCGACACCTGGAACGCAGAGTCTAGCCCCGGATGGGAGCCAATCGGGTTCGAGACAATGATGGATGGCAGTGTGATCCGCTTCTATAAGATGATCGGCGGTATCGACCCCGCCTTTGCCGCCGTGGCCGATTATCCGGACGGTAATAATTCCGCGTTCGCGATCGAGACCGCTTGATTGGCGCCGGTGTCGCTGCTGGACGGGCTTTCGGGGCCTCGAGCAGGAATTCGGAACTCGCGAAGCAGTAAGATGAATGGCGGCTTTAGGGACTGTCGACCGAGGCGCCGGTTGTCCGAAATTAGGGCGCAACGCCGACGCACCGCTTCGCTTCAACTTCCTCAGATTCCTCTGACTGGACTGCACCGCTATTTTGTAAGGATAGCTGCCACGACCGCGATACGGTCGACAGTATCATATGCGGAAGACGCAAGCTCCTCACCAAACACGTCCGGATCGATTTCCCGGTAGCGCAGATCGCAGCCGAGTTTTCCAAGCGCCTCCCGCAGCGCATCGCGCCCGTCGACGATGGCACTGCCGGTGTACAGGATGAGCTTTCCGCCGGGCGCGAGCCGCTCGACTGCCATCTGCGCCATATCGAGCGAC
>NZ_JAMLDX010000034.1 GCF_024211275.1 Sphingomonas tagetis | reverse complement strand
ACTTCGCCCGCCGCCTGAAGGCGCTCGGCGGCCTCACACCCTATGAGTACATCTGCAAAATCTGGACTTCAGAGCCAGATCGCTTCATCGTCAACCCGATCCACCAGATGCCGGGACTGAACACTTAGGGTCACGACCCATTGCTCGCAACGGTCGTGACGGAGCGGTATTCGGTTCGGAGCTAGGAGAGAGGAGGGAGCGATGCAGATGCATCGTGACCGACGATCGACGCCGCCCCGGGCCGAATTCCGCCCGCCGCAGCGCGGTTGCCCGGACGCGCCCGCCGGCTGCGTCGCGCGGCTTGCGCGTAGCGCCGCTACGCGCTGCGCCCCGCTCCTTGCCGGACGACCCCGTCCGGGCAATCACGACCATTGCGAGCAATGGGTCGTGACCCTAGCCGAAGCGATAGGCGTCCATCGCCAGCACGCCATAGGTGTAGCTGTGATGCAGCCGCTCGGCACGCGCGCCGCCCGCGCCCATGGCGGTAAACAGCGGCAGGATATGGTCCCTCGTCGGGTGATTCTGCCGGCCATGCGGCGCGCGCTCGACCGCGTGTAACACCGCTTCGGTGTCGCCTGCCGCCAGCCGCTCGTGAATCCAGTCGGCAAAACTCGCGACCCAATCGGGCACCGCGGCATCGTGATCGCGACCCTCGACGAAGATCGCGCGCAGATTGTGCGTCAGGCTGCCCGATCCGATGATCAGGACGTTGCGCTCGCGCAGCGGGGCGAGCGCCTCGCCGATGCGGTGATGCCATTCGGGCGGATGCGCGCTGCTGATCGAGAGCTGGACGACCGGGATGTCCGCCTCGGGCCAGGCCAGCATCAGCGGCACCCACGCGCCATGATCGAGTCCGCGCGCCAGATCGAGGAACACCGGATGTCCGGCCTCCGCCACCAGCCGCGCGACGTGCCCGGCCAGCGCGGGATCGCCCTTGGCCGGATAGCGCAGGTCGAACAATTTCTGCGGAAAGCCACCGAAATCGTGGATCGTCGCGAGTTCGCTGCCGGACGTCACCACCGCCTCCGCCATGTCGTGATGCGCGGAGATCATCAGGATCGCGTCCGGGCGCTCGAGCTGCCCGGCCAGCCCGGCGAGAAACTCGCGCGCCGGGCTGGGCTCGAACATGATCATCGGCGAGCCGTGCGAAAGGAACAGCGCGGGCTGCATGGCTCAGGCGGTCAGCTTGGCCGCGACTTCGGCGATGCGGCGGCCCTGATAGCGCGCGCCGGCAAGGTCGATCTCGCTCGGCTGACGGCTGCCGTCGCCGCCCGCCACGGTGGTCGCGCCATAGGGCGCGCCGCCGAGCACCTCGTCGACCTTCATCTGGTCGGCATGGCCATAATCCAGCCCGACGATCGTCAGCCCGAAATGCAGCAAATTGGTGATCACGCTGAACAAGGTCGTCTCGTTGCCGCCATGCTGGGTCGCGGTCGAAGTGAACGCGCCGCCGACCTTGCCGTGCAGTGCGCCCGACGCCCACAGCCCGCCAGCGGTGTCCCAGAAGCTCGCCATCTGGCTCGCCATCCGCCCGAAGCGGGTCGGCGTGCCGACGATGATCGCGTCATAATCCTTGAGCACGTCCGGCCCGGCGATCACTGGATGCGCCGCATCGGTCTTGAAATGCGCGGCCTTGACCACCGCCTCGGGCGCGGTTTCGGGCACGCGCAGGATGTCGACCTGCGCCCCGGCGCCGCGCGCGCCTTCGGCCACCGCCTCGGCCATCTGCTCGATATGGCCATAGGACGAATAATACAGCACCAGAACCTTCGCCACAGGGCGTCTCCTTAAATCAGAAAAATGGGTGGAGCGGCCCGCCTTCGGGGAGGGGGCGGCGGACCGCTCCGGGGGGTCAGTCGGCGTCGACCAGGACGATCTCGGCATCTTCGAGCGCGGTGATCGTCACGGTCTGCCCGCCGTCGAGCGCCGCACCGTCACGCGCCTCGAACAGTTGGCCGCCTGCCCCGGCCTCCGAGCCGGGGACGATCTCGATCCGGCCCACCGCGGGAACGAGATAGGCGTAGCGCCCCTCGCCCACGCTGTGAGTCAGGCTCTCGCCCGCCTTCAGCGTCGCACCAAGCACCCGGGCATCGGCGCGGATCGGCAGCGCGTCGTCGTCACCCTCGAACCCGCTCGCCAGCGTGACGAACTTGCCCGAGCGCTCGCCCTTGGGGAACGGCTTGGCGCCCCAGCTCGGCGCGCCGCCATTGGCGCGCGGCATGATCCAGATCTGGAAGAGCGTCGTGGTCTCCGGCTCCAGATTATATTCCGCATGCCGCACGCCGGTGCCCGCGCTCATCACCTGGACGTCGCCGGCGCCGGTCTTGCCGGTATTGCCCATCGAGTCCTGATGCGTGATCGCGCCCTTCCGGACATAGGTGATGATCTCCATGTCGCGGTGCGGGTGCGGCGGAAAGCCGCTGTTCGGTGCAATCTCGTCGTCGTTCCACACGCGGATCGCACCCCAGCCCATGCGGCGGGGATCGTGGTAATCGGCAAAGCTGAAGTGATGCCGAGCGTTGAGCCACCCGTGATCGGCATGGCCCAGGCTGTCGAACGAGCGTTTCTCGATCATAAGTGCCTCCTTGGTTGAACGCCAAGATAGGTCATCCGATCAGCACGTAAATGGAAACGCTTGAAACGGATCGTTTCTCAATTTAAGCAATACCATGGCATTGCGGCTCCCTGATTTCGAAGCCTGGGCGATCTTCGCCTGCGTCGTCGAGCACCGCTCGTTCAGCGGCGCGGCCGAATCGATCGGGGTCAGCAAGGCGACCGTGTCGAAGGCGATCTCGCGTCTCGAAGCACAGCTCGGCACCGCGCTGTTCCACCGCACCTCGCGCCGCCTCACGCTGACCGACAGCGGCAATGCGCTCGCCGAACGCGCCGGCCGCATCCTCGCCGAGGCGCGCGCGGCGGAGGAAAGCGCGCTCGACGCGGCCAAATCGCCCGCCGGTCTCGTCCGCATCGCCGCGCCGATCACGTTCGGCATCCGTTTCGTCGCCGACGCCGTCGCCGAACTGCTGGTCGCGCACCCCGGGATCGAGATCGACCTGCGCCTGTCCGACGCCAAGGTCGACATCGTCGCCGACGGCTTCGACATCGCGCTGCGCATCGCCGACCTGCCCGATTCGTCGCTCCGCGCGCGCCGCCTCGCGCCGATCACCGCGCGCGTCGTCGCCGCCCCGGCCTATCTCGAAAAGCACGGCACACCGAAGCATCCCGCCGATCTCGCGCACCACGCCTGCTTCCAATATGCCAATGCGATCGGCGCCTGGCATTTCCGCAAGCCCGATGGCGAGGAAGCCGCGGTGCGCCCGACCGGCCCGCTCGTCACCGACAATGGCGACGCGATGATGCCGTCGCTCAAGGCCGGGCTCGGCATCGCACGGCTGCCCGACTTCATCATCGACCGCGAGCTGGCCGATGGCTCGCTGGTCGAGATCCTCACCGGCTGGTCACCGATGAACATCGCGCTTCACCTGCTCACCCCGCCCAGCACGCTGCGTCCGGCGCGCGTCGAAGTCGTGATCGAGTACCTGTCCGAACGCTTCCGCAACCTCTGCAAGCAGACCGCTCAATAGCGTTTGCGCAGCCGGCGTACCGTTTCCGCAGCGTTGCGCACCTTCTTGCCGTTGGCGTCGTTGCCGTCGGCATCGCCCTCGCATTCGCGCTCGAGATCGCCGCGGATACGCTCGATCGCGGTGTCGGCCATATGTTCGATGCCGATGAACTCGCCGCGCGCGCCATCGACCGCGCGGATCAGCTCGTCGAGCTTGGCCTGCATCGCCGCGGCGTCGCGATTCTGCGAGTTCTGGATCAGGAACACCATCAGGAAGGTGACGATCGTGGTCGAGGTGTTCACGATCAGCTGCCAGGTGTCAGAGAAGTGAAACAGCGGCCCGGTCAGACCCCATGCTATGATCAGCAGCACCGCGATGATGAAGGCGAGCGGCTGGCCGGTCAGCGCTGCGATGCGCCCCGCGACGACGGTGAAGATCCGGTCCAGCATGCGCACCTCGCTTAACCTATGTTACGCTCCCGAAAGGACCGCACGGAACCGTTCAATCGCGCGGGCCTCGTCAGAGTTCCATACGGCGCCCGATACCGCGAGGAAGTCCGCACCCGCCTCGACCAGCGGCGCGGCATTGTCCGGCGTGATTCCGCCGATCGCCACGCATGGAATCTCGAACACGGTCGTCCACCATGACAGAATCGCCGGATCGGGCCGGTGCGAGGTTTCCTTGGTGGTGGTCGGATAGAAAGCGCCGAACGCGACATAATCCGCGCCCGCCTCTCCGGCCTCCATCGCCAGGTGCCGGCTGTCGTGACAGGTCACCCCGATCTGCGCCGCCGGACCCAGCACCGATCGCGCCTCGCGCGGGTCGCCATCGCCCTGCCCCAGATGCACGCCGTCCGCGCCCAGCCGCTTGGCGAGGCTGATGCTGTCGTTGACGATGAACGCGACGTCATGCTCGGCGCAGATGCGCTGGAGCGGCTCGGCCAGCCGCGCCGCCTCATGCTGGTCGATATCCTTTACGCGGAACTGGAACGCCGCCACCTCGCCCGCGCCCAGCGCGCGCCTGAGCCGCTCATCGAACCCGCCCGACACGTCGGGCGGCGAGATCAGATAGAGCTGGCACGGCGGCCGCTTGTCGTCGCGCTTGAACTGCGCCGCGAATTCGGGGCCGAGCGGGGGAAGGTCGTCATCATCCATGCACGCCGCATAGGCCGCGCCGCGCCGGACCGGAAGCGGTTCATTTCGCGGTCAGCATGGGCAGCGCATCTTCACGCCCATGATCTGCTCGCTCCTCGCACCGCTCGCGCTCGCCGCCTGCATCGAACCACCCGAGCCCGTCGCGGTGTCCGCCCGCATCGGCGCCTGGACTCGCATCGCCGGCCTGCGCATCCGGCCCGACAAGGTCGTGGAGGACAGCCGCTGCCCGATGAACGCGCGCTGCGTCTGGGCGGGCCGGGCGACGGTGCGGCTCACGCTGCGCGACGGCAGCCGGACGCGGCAGGTGAACGTCACGCTCGGCGAGCCGATCAAGGTCCGCGACGGCCGCCTCGCACTCATGTCGGTCAGCCCTGAAAAAATGGCGGGCGCTCAGCCAAAGCGGCCGGCGCCCTACCGTTTCGTTTTCGAATTCCAGCGTTAGGTCAGGCCGGAACCGTCGCCTTCGCGGTCGAGGCCGCATGGATATCGTCGATCGCGCCGCCCAGCGAAGCATCGAACTCGTCGTCGCTCATCTGGTGGCGCAGATCCTCAAGCAGCGCGCGGCTGAAGCTCGCGATCATGCCGCGATTCTTGGCCAGCTCGGCGCACGCCTCGGGCCGCGCGAACCCGCCCGACAGCGCCACGACACGCAGCACGCGCGGGTGATCGACCAGCGCATCGAACAGCCCCGATTTCTGCGGGATCGAGAGCTTGAGCATCACCTTGTCGTCGCCCGGCAGTGCGTCGAGCGCCTTGAGCAGTTCGTCGAGCAGGATCACTTCGGCCTCGGCACGCTCGGGCGACTTGATGTTCAGCTCGGGCTCCAGCATCGGCATCATGCCGTGCGACAGCACCTGCTGGCCGACCTCGAACTGCTGCTGGACGATCGCGGCGATGCCTTCGCGGTTGGCGAGGTTGATCACCGAGCGCTCCTTGGTACCGAACACGCCCAGCGCCTTCGCCTTGACCAGCAGCGCATCGAGCTCGGGCATCGGCTTCATCAGCTGAACGCCGTTGGCCTCGTCCTCCAGACCCTTGTCGATCTTGATGAACGGCACCACGCCGCGCTCGATCAGCGCCGCCGGGGTCGGCTTGCCGTCGACCTGGCCGTCCATCGTCCGCTCGAACAGGATCGCACCGATCACCTTCTCGCCGGTGAAGCACGGCGAGGTGATGATGCGGCTGCGCATGTCATGAATCAGCCCGAACATTTCCTCGTCGTTCGAAAACGCGTCGGCCTCGATGCCATAGCCCTTCAGCGCCTTTGGCGTCGAACCGCCCGACTGGTCGAGCGCGGCGATGAAGCCATTACCTTCAGCGATCTTGGCGGTCATTTCAGCGATATTCATGCGTCTCGAGTCCCCATCATTCGATTCTTGTCGGTCGCGACTTCGTGAGTCGCCGGTGGCTTGCGCCGCGCTATTGCAGCGCAGCGCAGCGCTGGAAAGTCTGACAACGTTGGCAGCCTATCATGTGCCCGATCTGGCCCTAACACGCGTTGACGGTTCTGGTGCGTGTCCGCAAACTGCATCGTGCATCGAGGGGGACAGCATGGATCGGCGCTCAATGACGAAGCAGCTTGCGGCCCTGCCGCTCGCGGCCCTGCTCCCTGCCGCAGCCGCTGCGCCGAAGAAGCCCATCATCGGCCAGCTCGCGCCCGATTTCTCGCTCAAGCTGCTCGACGACACGGTCATAATCTCGGCCGATCTGCGCGGCCGGGTGGTCATGCTCAACTTCTGGGCGACCTGGTGCGTGCCGTGCCGGACCGAACTGCCGCTGCTCAACACCTATCACAAGCTGCGCAAGGATGTCGGGCTCAGCGTCTATGCGATCACGACCGAGGACTCGGTCCCGCTGTACAAGCTCAAGAAGTTCCTGACCGCGCTCGACATGCCGTCGGTGCGCTCGGTCAAGGGGCCTTACGGCCCGATCGGCGGCTCGGTGCCGACCAATTTCGTGATCGGCCGCGACGGCACGCTGCATTATGCCAAGGCCGGCGCGTTTGAGCTCGACGATCTCAATCGGCTGCTGCCCCCGCTGCTCAATCAGCGGGTGTGAAGATCAGCGGGCAAGCGCCGCGACGCCGGGCAGTTCCTTGCCTTCCATCCATTCGAGGAACGCACCGCCCGCAGTCGAGACGAAGCTGATGTCGCCGGCCACGCCCGCCTGATTGACCGCCGCGACGGTGTCGCCACCGCCGGCGACCGAGACCAGACTGCCTTCCTTGGTCAGCGCCGCCACGGTGTGCGCCAGCGCCATCGTCGCGGTGTCGAACGGCACCGTCTCGAATGCGCCGAGCGGGCCGTTCCACACCAATGTCCGGCAGGTCTTGAGCACATCCGCCAGCGCCTCGGTCGCCGCCGGGCCGATATCGAGGATCATCTCGTCCGCCGCGACCTCGTGCACATTGGCCGTGCGCAGGCTCGGCGGGTTGGCCGCGAATTCCTTAGAAACCTGAACGTCATACGGCAAGTGAATGGTACAATTGGCTTTTTCTGCCGCGTCGAAGATCTCGTTCGCGGTGCCGACCAGGTCATGCTCGCACAGCGACTTGCCGACATCGACCCCGCGCGCGGCGAGGAAGGTGTTGGCCATGCCGCCGCCGATGATCAGGTGATCGACCTTGCCGACCATCGCCTTGAGCACATCGAGCTTGGTCGAGACCTTGGCGCCGCCGACCACCGCCGCGACCGGATGCTGCGGATTGCCGAGCGCCTTGTCGAGCGCGTCGAGTTCCGCCTCCATCTGCCGCCCGGCGAACGCCGGCAGCTTGCGCGCCAGACCCTCGGTCGAGGCATGGGCGCGGTGCGCGGCGGAGAAGGCGTCATTGACGTAGAAATCGCCGAGCGCGGCGAAGCGGTCGATCACAGCGGGATCGTTCTTCGTCTCGCCGCCGAAGAAACGCGTATTCTCCAGCAGCGCGATGTCGCCCGGCTGCAACGTCGCCACCGCCTCGGCATCGCCCTCCCAGTCGATATAGCGCACCGGCCGGCCCAGCACCTGGCTGAACGGCTTGGTCAGGAGCGCGGTGGAATATTCCGGGCTCGGCACCTTGGGCCGGCCGAAATGCGCCAGCACGAGCACGATCGCGCCCTTGTCGGCCAGCTCGGCCACGGTCTGCACCGCAGCGCGCAGGCGCGTGTCGTCGGTGACTTCCGCGCCGTTCATCGGCGCGTTCAGATCCTCGCGCACCAGCACCCGCTTACCGGCAACATCGCCCATATCGTCCAGCGTCTTGAAGGCCCGGGTCTTCTGGGGGTCAGTCATTCTTCGATCCTGATCTCGTCGCCCACCGCGATCTCGCCGCCGGCGATCACCATTGCACACACGCCGCCGCGCCAGTCGGGCGTCAGCGCCGCGCGAAGTCCCTCGGCCAACGCTTCCATCCGCTCGCACGGATCAGTCTCGACCGCCGTCTCGAGCACCACGTCCGCACCGATCCGCAGCCGCACGCCGGCCCGCTGCGGCAGGTCGAGGCCCTCCACCAGCAGATTGGCGCGGCGCTGCTCCCAGCCGATATTGTGACCGACCTGGGTCATCGCCGCGGCCCAATCGCCGGCCTCGATCAGCGAAACCTGGCGCTTGTAGGGCTTGCCCTTCATCGCGCCGCGGAAATCGCCGGCAATGCCCTCGTCCAGCGTGACCCGGGCGTGCTCGATGATCTCCATCGGGGCCTTGGGGAACTGGTGGCGAGCGATGCCGGCGATCCGTCCCATTACCCCAGCTTCGCCATCGTCGAGGCGGTGTCGACCATGCGGTTCGAGAAGCCCCATTCATTGTCGTACCAGCTGACGACGCGCACCAGCTTGCCGTCCATCACCGCCGTCTCCAGGCTGTCGATCGTCGACGAAGCCGGCGTGTGGACGATGTCGATCGAGACCAATGGCTCGTCCGAATAGTAAAGCACGCCCTTGAGCGGCCCGCTTTCCGACGCGGCCTTGAGGATGGCGTTGACCTCTTCCTTGGTCGTATCGCGCGACGGCGTGAAGGTGAGGTCGATCAGCGACCCATCCGGCACCGGCACACGGATCGCCGAACCGTCGAGCTTGCCCTTCAGTTCGGGCAGCACCTCACCTACCGCGCGCGCCGCGCCGGTGGTGGTCGGGATCATGCTCATCGCCGCGGCACGCGCGCGGCGCAGATCCTCATGGATCTGGTCGAGGATCTTCTGGTCGTTGGTATAGGCGTGGACCGTGGTCATCAGCCCGCGCTCGATGCCGATCGCATCGTTCAGCACCTTGGCGACCGGGGCGAGGCAGTTGGTCGTGCACGACGCGTTCGACACGATCGTGTGGCCGGCCTCGAGCTTGTCGTGGTTGACGCCGTAAACGACGGTCAGGTCGACATTCTTGCCCGGCGCCGAGATCAGCACCTTCTTCGCGCCCGCATCGATATGCTTCTGCGCCGACGCGCGGTCGGTGAAGAAGCCGGTGCACTCCAGCACCAGATCGACGCCGTTGGCGGCGTGCGGCAGGTTGGCGGGATCGCGCTCCTTGGTCACCGCGATGCGCTTGCCATCGATGACCAGGTCATCGCCCTCGGCGCTGACGGTGCCGGGGTACTTGCCGTGCACGCTGTCGCGGCTGAACAGCCAGGCGTTCGACTTGGCGTCGGCCAGGTCGTTGATCGTCACCAGCTCCAGACCGCTGTCGGAGCGCTCCAGGATGGCGCGCGCCACCAGCCGTCCGATCCGTCCGAACCCGTTGATCGCAACCTTCGTCATCAGTTTCTCCTCAAGCCCCAAGGCGTTCGATGATCTTCGCGCCGATCTTGTCCGCGGTCAGACCGAAATGTTCATAGAGATCGCCGATCGGCGCCGATGCGCCATAGCGGTCGATGCCGAAGCGCAACCCGTGCTCGCCGGTATAGCGCTCCCAGCCGAACGTCGTCCCCGCCTCGATCGAGACGCGCAGCACGTCGCCGGGCAGCACATCGCCGCGATACTCGGCGCTCTGCGCGTCGAAGCGGCTGGTCGAGACCATCGACACCACGTCCGCGCCGATGCCCCTGGCTTCGAGCTGATCGCGCACCTTGACTGCGACCTGCACTTCCGAACCGGTGGCGATCAGGATCACGCGCCGCGCCGCTTCCGCCTCACGAATGCGATAGCCGCCCTTTTCGGTCAGCATCGTCCCACCCGTGCGGACATAATCGAGATTCTGCCGGCTCAGCGCCAGCAGCGACGGCCCGTCCTTGCGCGAGATCGCCAGCGCCCAGGCTTCCGCCACCTCGACCGCGTCGCACGGGCGATAGACGTCCAGATTGGGGATCATGCGCAGGCTCTGGATATGTTCGATCGGCTGATGCGTCGGGCCGTCCTCACCGAGCCCGATCGAATCATGCGTCATCACATAGACGACGCGCGCATTCTGCAGCGCCGACAGCCGGATCGCCGGGCGGCAATAATCGCTGAACACCAGGAAGGTGCCGCCATAGGGCACCACGCCGCCATGCAGCGCCATGCCGTTCATCGCCGCCGACATGCCGAACTCGCGGATGCCGTAATAGAGATAGCGCCCGGCATAGTCGTCGCGCGTGAGCGGCCCGGTCGCCTTGGTCTTGGTGTTGTTCGAGCCGGTGAGGTCGGCCGACCCGCCGATCAGCTCGGGGAACGCCTTGGTCAGCTGCTCGAGCACCAGCTCGGACGACTTGCGGCTGGCAACCGAGGCCGGGATCCTGTCCCACTCGCCGAACGCGGCTTCGGCAGCCTTGGCAAGATCGATATCGCCCGCAATCCGGCGCTCGAATTCAGTGCGTTCCGAATGGCTTGAAAGGCGCTGCTGCCACGCAGCGTGAGGTTCAGCGCCACGCTTGCCCGCGTCGAGCCAGGCCGCGCGAATATCGTCGGGCACCACGAACGGCGCATGCGTCCAGCCCAGCGTCTCACGCGCCGCCGACACTTCCGCCGCGCCCAGCGCCGCGCCATGCGTCGCCGACGTGCCCTGCTTGTTGGGTGCGCCCTTGCCGATGATCGTGGTGCAACGCACCAGCGAAGGCCGCTCGTCCGCAACCGCCGCATCGAACGCCTTGGCGATGCTCGCCGGGTCATGCCCGTCGCAGCTCACCACATGCCAGCCGGTCGCTTCATAGCGCGCCGGAATATCCTCGCTCGACGACAGCGACACCTTGCCGTCGATGGTGATGTTGTTGTCGTCCCACAGCACGATCAGCCGCCCGAGCTTGAGATGCCCGGCGATCCCGATCGCCTCGTGGTTGATGCCTTCCATCAGGCAGCCGTCGCCCGCGATCACCCAGGTGCGGTGATCCACCAGCGAGTCGTCGAACACCGCATTCAGATGCCGTTCGGCAATCGCCATGCCGACCGCGGTCGCCAGCCCCTGCCCCAGCGGCCCCGTGGTCGTCTCGACGCCCGCCAGCTCGAAATTCTCCGGATGCCCCGCGCAAGGGCTGTGCAGCTTGCGGAAGTTGGCGATGTCCTCGATCGTCGGGCGCGCATAGCCGGTCAGGTGCAGCAGCGCATAGATCAGCATCGAACCATGCCCGGCCGACAGCACGAAGCGGTCGCGGTCGGGCCATTTCGGGTCGGCGGGATCGTATTTCAGATAGTCGCTGAACAGCACCGTCGCGACATCGGCCATGCCCATCGGCATGCCGGGATGGCCCGAATTGGCGGCTTCCACCGCATCCATCGCGAGCGCGCGGATGGCGTTGGCGCGGTCACTGAATGAAACGGTCACGGCAGGTCCCCTGATGCCGGGTCCCGCATCTCGCCTGACCCCGGCGAATCGAATGTGGCGTGCCAATGGGGCGGGCAGGCGCGCGCGTCAACCGCCGGGACTTGCTTGGCCGGTAAAGGACACCTATCCAATCCCTATGGCGGAGGTGGGAACCCCAGCGCTCGACCGGATCGAGCGCGCCCTTGCGCGGATCGAGGCTGCGGCGGCGAAGCGTGCGTTCGACGCGGACGCGCTTCAGCGACGCCACGCCGCGCTCCGCGAAAAGGTCGAGGATGCGATCGACGCGCTCGATTCGCTGATCGAGCGGCAGGACGGCGCCGACTGATGGGCCAGGTCACGCTAACCATCGCCGGCCGCGCGCACAGCATCGCCTGCCGCGACGGCGAGGAGCTTCACCTCGAGCGGCTCGCCGCGCTGATCAACCGTCATGCCGACACCGCCCAGCGCGCCGCGGGCGGCGGTGCCGAGCGCACTTTGGTGTTTCTCGCGCTGATTCTGGCGGACGCAGTCGACGAATCAGAGCGCAATCCGTCGAGCGGCGTCTCGCCCGTGTTGCTCGAAAACCTTGCCGACCGGCTCGAAGCCGTCGCGGCGACCCTTGAGGATCGCGGCACGAACGCCTAAATAGATGACGGCGGTTCTGCCCGGTACGAGCTTTAGCGATTATCCCTGAGGCGATTCATCATCCATGGGGGCTGTCCCTGTTCGGACCCTGGTCCGCGGCATATGGCCCCCACCTGACGTACTTGGCGTCAGAGGATATTCAGGCAACCGGCTTATGGTGGTTCCGCCACTTTAGATTGTCAGCGATGCGAAAAACGGCATTGGCGCCGTTGCCGCTTCTCCTGTAGCGAAGCGAGCTGATGACCGACGACAAGCGAACGCTCCGCGCCCGCATGCGCTCGCTGCGCGACGAATTTGCGATGACCATCGGCGGCGTGATCGAGGCGCCGCCCGCGTTGCTCGCCCGCTTCGCCCCCGGCATGATCGTTTCCAGCTACATGCCGATCGGCAGCGAGGCCGATCCGAGCGCGATCGCCTTCGCCGCGGCCGAGCGCGGGGCGACCATCGTCCTGCCGCACGTCACCAGCCGCGAATCGCAAGTCCGCTTCCATGTCTGGAACCCCGGCGAACCGCTGATCGAAGGCCCGCTCGGCCTGCAACAGCCCTCGACCGACGGCGTCGAGGCGGAACCCGACATCATCCTGACTCCCCTGCTCGCCTTCGACGCCGCGCTCAACCGCCTGGGGCAAGGCGCGGGTCATTACGACCGCGTGTTCGAGCGGCTGCCCGAGGCGTGGCGAATCGGCATCGCCTGGTCGGTGCAGCGAGTCGAGACGCTGATCACCGATTCGTGGGACGTGCCGCTGCACGGCGTGGTCACCGAGGCTGCGGCCTATGGCGAGGCCGCCGCATGAACCCGTCCTGGCGCAAGCCAGTCGGGGCGTTCGCCATCGTTGCGCTGATCGTCGGCTGGTGCGTACTCATCGCCAGCTTCTCGGCCACGATCGGCCGCTGGCCGATCCTCATCCAGCTCGTCTTCTACGTCTTCACCGGCATCGTCTGGATCGTGCCGTTGAAGCCGTTGCTGCTGTGGATGGAAACCGGCCGCTGGCGGGTGCCGCGCTAGGGTCTGAACCTCAAATCGGCGGGAAGGTATAATAAGCATCGAGCCGCTCGCGATACTCGCGGTCGTAGCTCGGCTCGTCGCCGCCCTCCGCATCATAGCCCGGCGCGCCCTCGATCTGCTCCTGCGTCACATCGACGACATAGCCGCCCTTGTCGGGATCGAAGGTCAGCGCATTCCACGGCAGCGGATAATGGCGGTGGCCGATCCCGAACAGGCCGCCAAACGCCAGCACGGCATATTCGGCCTGGCCCGAGACCTTGTCGACCATGAAGCGCTCGACCGTGCCCAGCCGGTCGCCATTGCGGTTATAGACGGCGGTGCCCTCGACTCGATCCGACGCGATCATCGGGTTGGGGCTGTCGACACTGGTATTCATCGCACTTCTCCTCATCACTGCCGTCCCAACGCACGACCGCGCCGAAGGGTCAGTTGCCGTTCAGCCGCGGCGCGCTTAACGCGGTTTCATGCGTAACCAGATTCTCGCAGCATTGCTGCTCACCGCGGCGCCCGCCGCCGCGCTCGCCCAGACCGTCGCCCCGATCCTCACCACGCCCGAGGCGAAGGACGCCTGGACCTATGCCCGCCCGGCCGAGGCGCGCGTGACTCATGTCGATCTCGATCTGGACGTGGATTTCGCCGACAAGGTCGTCCGCGGCACCGCGATCCTCGATGTGCTGGCGGCGCGCGGCGCGAAGGAGATCGTGCTCGACACGCTCGACCTCGACATCCTCTCGATCAGCGACGAGCGCGGCCGCAAGCTCGCCTACACCGTCGGCGCCAAAGATGCGGAGCTCGGCAGCCCGCTGACGATCCGGCTCGGCGGCGCGAAGAAAATTCGGATCGCCTACAAGTCACAGTCCGGCGCCCGCGCGCTGCAATGGCTGACGCCCGAGCAGACCGCGGGCAAGCGGCACCCCTATCTCTTCAGCCAGGGCCAGTCGATCAACAACCGCAGCTGGATCCCGACGCAGGACAGCCCGGGCATCCGCCAGACCTGGCGCGCGCAGATCACCGTGCCCGAGGGCCTGACCGCGGTGATGAGCGCGCGCGCCGATACGCCGGCGGGCCGCAAGATGGGCACCAGGCGCGCCTTCACCTTCACCATGGCGCACCCCGTGCCGCCCTATCTGATCGCCATCGCGGTCGGCGACCTCACCTTCAAACCAATCGGCCCGCGCACCGGCGTGTGGTCCGAAGCCGGCATGCTCGACACCGCCACGCGCGAATTCGCCGATGTCGAGAAGATGATCGACGCCGCGCAGAAGCTTTACGGCCCGTATCGCTGGGGGCGCTACGACATGCTCGTGCTGCCGCCCAGCTTCCCCTATGGCGGCATGGAGAACCCCAACCTCACTTTCCTCACCCCCACCATCGTCACCGGCGACAAATCGAACACCGATGTCGTCGCGCACGAGCTGGCGCACAGCTGGTCGGGCAATCTCGTCACCAACGCGACCTGGGCCGACAGCTGGCTCAACGAGGGCTTCACCACCTATTTCGAGAACCGCATCATGGAGTCGCTCTATGGCAAGGAGCGCGCGGCGATCAGCTCGGAACTCGACTTTGCGGGCATGCTGCGCGACGTGAAGGGCGCCGGCGGCGACACCGCGCCCTCGACGCGCCTGCACGGCGAACCCGGCGACTCCGCCGGCCAGCTCGACTACATGAAGGGCAGCACCTTCCTGCGCACGATCGAACATACGGTCGGCCGCGCGAAATGGGATGTCTATCTGCGCGGCTATTTCGACCGCCACGCCTTCCAGCCGCAGACCAGCGCCGGGTTCCTCGCCGACCTGCGCAAGAATCTGATCCGCGGCGACAAGGCGCTGGAAGCGAAGCTGCAACTCGACCGCTGGGTGTTCCAGCCGGGAGTCCCGAGCAACGCCGTCCACGTCAAATCGCAGACGCTGCGCCAGATCGACTCGCTGCTCGCCGCGTTCAACGCCGGCGGCCCGGCTTCGGCGATCGAGCCCCGGGGTTGGTCGACCCAGCAATGGAAGCGTTTCCTCGACAACCTCCCGCGCCAGCAAAGCGCCGCGCGGCTCAACGAGCTCGACGCCGCGCTCGGGCTGACCAAATCGCCCAACGCCTATGTCCAGTCGGCCTGGTTCGATCTCGCCATCGCCAACCGCTACGATCCGATCGTCCCGGCGCTCGAGGAATATCTCACCCGCGTCGGCCGCAACCTGCTGGTGACCCCGCTCTATCGCGGGCTCAAGGCGCAGGGCGACTGGGGCGACCCGATCGCGCGCCGCATCTTCGCCAAAGCACGGCCGGGCTATCACCCGGTCACGGTCGGCGCGGTGACGAAGATCCTCGACGCCAGCTAGCGCCAGAGCGAGCCTCGCCACGCCGCGCGCACGAACAGCCGCAAGTCGCGCGCGTCGCGCGACAGCCGCGCGCTGTTTTGCTTCGCAGCGCGCGTTCGGTCGCGCGCGGCCTGCAGCAGCTGGACAGCCGGCAACACGGCCCGGCGCGATTGCATCGAGTGAAGGCGCAACAGCGTCAACCGCCGCGCAATGTCGAGCGAGCCGGGATGCGCCAGGCCGCGCAACCGATTGCTCGCCGCCAGCACCGCCGCCAGGCCTCGATCGGCACTGATCAGCCGGCGCTCGGCGATCGCGATCTCCTGCGCCATCGCTTCCAGCTCCAGATCCAGCTCGGTGATCCCGCCCGCACCGCGAAGGTCCGCAGCGGCCGCCTTGGCTGTCGCGATCGCCTCCCTCGCATCGTCCAGCTTGCCCTCATCGAGCGACAGCCGGGCGTTCAACACCACACCGGCCAGCACTTCGGTCATCTCGAAGCCGGCCCCCGCGCTGTCGAGCCACTCCTGCGCCTCGGTCAACAAGGTGCGCGCGCGCTTGCGATCACCCATTGCATAGAGCGCCCCGGCGACATCGATTTGCACAAACATCAACGTGTTGCGGTCGCGCCGATCGCGAAAGCTCGGTCGATCCTTTTCGGGGTTGGCGCGCAACACGGGCTCGAACAATGCCACCGCTTCGGCAAGACGTTCGCGCGCGATCAGAATGCGCGTGACCCCGCCCATCATCTCGAAATAGGCACGATTTTGCGGATAGGAGCGGCCGAGCCAGATCGACAGGCAATCGCGATAGATCGCTTCGGCTTCGTCGATCCGGCCCAGCCGGCGATAACTCTCAGCCACGCCGATGCGCGCGGTCAGCGTGAGCGGGTCGCCGCTTCCCAGCCGCGCGGTCAGCGCGCGAACGGCTGCCTCATACCGTTCTGCCGCGATCGATTCCCTGCCCTGCGCGGCTTCGATACGCGCCAGGTCGATCATCGCCTGCGATGCGGCCGATCCGCGCCGACTGACGATTCCCTGTAACAGCGCGCCTGCTTCGACGAACTTGCCCTCGTTGATCAGCAGCGTCTGCGCGAGATTCGCCTCCGCCCGATCGACGCCCGGCCCACGGCCACGATATGCCCTGCGGTTTACCGCCACGGCCTCGCGAACCAACCGCTCGCTGATCGTGCCGAAGCGCGTATCGTCCAGGCACCATTCCACCAACGCGTTCCATTGCTCGGGCGTCTTCGGGACCGGCGTAATCGGCCGCTGCTTCTTCACATAATCGTCCGGCGCGCGGTCAGCCGCGGAGGGATCCGGCAGGATGACCCGATCGTCGCACGACGCCGTGATCCAGGTGACGGGCTTGTCCGCGGCATAGGCGTCGCTCGCGCCAATGACCGCCGCGACCATGCCAATCACGCAACCGATCGGGCACCATGCCTTCATCAGCGGTCTCCCCGTCACTGCGCCCGAAATAATCGCTCCGCCGCATGCCCGATACCGACACAGTCTGATGCGGCTATCCCCGCGCCGCGCGCCACGCCAGCCACAGCCACCCGACGATCAAAGCCGTTCCGCCGATCGGCGTGACCGCCCCCAGCCAGCGCGGCCCGCCCAGCGCCATGGCGTACAGCGTCCCCGCGAACAGCGCCCCGCCGATCACGAAGCACCAGCCCGCTCCCTTCGCCCCCATCCGCGCCGCGACCAAAGCCGCCACCGCATGCACCAGCTGATATTGCCCGCCGGTGCGCAGCCACTCCGCCGCGTCGCCGCTCGCGCCATGCGCGCCGAATGCGCCCGCGCCCACCGCGAGCGCGCCCGACAGCGCCGCCAGCACGACCAGCCAGTTCACGGCCGATCCTCGTCCAGCACTTCTTCCGACGGCAGCGGCTCGGGCTTTTCGCGCTGCGTCCGCCAGCCAAGTTCAGGCCGCGCCGTGATCGCCTCGCGCGCCGCGCGCAGGTCGCCCGCCTCATATTGCAGCTTCAGCCGCTCGCGGTCGCGCTGGCGGTAGAAGGTCTCGGTGCGGTCGATCTCCTCTTCATCGACGCCCACCGCTTCCATCGCCAGCCGCGCCATCTTGATCGCCGACTCCAGCACCTCGCGCACCACCGCGGTCGCCGACCCGCCCTTGAGCTTGAGCAACGCGCGCCGGTCGAACGCGCGCACGAAGATCGAGGCCTTGGGAAACGCCTCGTGCACTGCCTCGACCAGCTCGGGCTCGAGCTTGTCGCCATCAAGGCAGAACAGGATCAGCTCGGCCTCAGCCGCGCCCGCCTGCCGCAACAGGTCGAGCCGCGTGCCGTCGCCATAATAGACTTTCGCGCCGAACTGCCCGGCGACGTCGATCATTTCGATATCGGTATCGACCAGCGTCACCGAAATGCCCTGCGCGTTGAGCATCTGCCCGACCGTCTGCCCGAACCGGCCATAGCCGACGATCAGCGCGCCAGCGCCGTCCTGGCTCGGCCCCTCGCGCTCGCCCTGCACTTCCTCCGCCTCGGCGCGCAGGCGGCGCGTGAACATCATCAGGAACGGCGTCGTCGCCATCGACAGCGTCACCACCGCGCTGAACACGCTGACCGCCTCGGTCTCGATCAGCATCGCATTCTGCGCCTGCGCGAACAGCACGAAGGCGAATTCGCCACCCTGGCTGAGCAACAAGCCGAGCCCGAGCGCGGGCCGCCACGGCATCCGCAGCGCCATCGCCAGCCCGGTCATCACCGCAGCCTTGGTCGCGATCAGCGCCAGCGCCATGGCAACGACAAACAACGGCCGCTCGGCAATGGCGGACAGGTCGAGCAGCATCCCGACCGACAGGAAGAACAGCCCGAGCAGGATCGAGCGGAACGGCTCGATATCCGCTTCCAGCTCGTGCCGGTACGGGCTGTCCGCCAGCATCACGCCCGCGACGAACGCGCCCAGCGCGATCGACAGCCCCAGCGTCTGCATCAGCGCCGCGCTCGCCACCACGGTGAACAGCCCGGCGAACACGAACAGCTCGCGCTCGCCCCAATTGCCGATCAGCCGGAACAGCGGGCGCAGGATATAGCGTCCAGCCAGGATCAGCCCGGTGATCGCCGCCACCGTGTACAGCCCCAACAGCCACCCCGGCGGCCCGCCGGCATCGGCCGGATTGCGGCTCATCACCGCGATGATCGTGATCAGCGGGACGATCGACAGGTCCTGGAACAGCAGGATCGAAAAGGCGCGCTCGCCGAACGGCGTGCGCAGCCGCCCGGCCGATTGCAGCATCGGCAGCACCTGCGCCGTCGACGACAGCGCCAGCGGCAGTCCCAGCGCCAGCGCCGCGGCCGGCGAGAAATTCGCCCCATAGGCCACCACCAGACTGACCGCCGCGCCGCACAGCACCACCTGCAACAGCCCGAAGCCGAAGATATCGCGCTTCATCCGCCACAGCCGCTGCGGGCTCAGCTCCAGCCCGACCAGGAACAGCAGCAGCGCGATGCCGAATTCGGCCACCACCATCTTGTTCTCGGCGTCGCCGACCAGATTGAGCAATTGCGGCCCAACCAGCGCGCCCGCGACCAGATAACCGAGCGTGGCGCCCAGCCCCATCCGGCGGAAGATCAGCACGAACACCAATGCGAAGCCGAGCAGTGGCGCATATTCCATCACGAAGCTGTGGCCCGATCCGTGCTCCATCAGACCCGCACCTTCGCCGCGATCTCAGCCGCCTCGGCCACTGCCTCGAATGCCAGCTGGATCGAGGGATGCCGCGCGCTGTGCGGCAGCGCGGGCTCGAACAGCTCGAACCCCGGCCAGTCCGGCAACGCCGCGCGCTCGCCAGCCAGCCACGCGGCCAGTTCGTCGCGCGCGACCGCCAGCTCCGCCGCCGAGCGCCCCACCGCATGCGCGCCCATCAGCGACGCCGACGCCTGCCCGAGCGCGCATGCCCGAACTTGCATGCCGATCTCGCGCACCCGGCCCGCTTCATCGACGTTGACGTCCACGCTCACCCGGCTGCCGCACACCGGTGAACGCTTCTCGACGCTCGCCATCGGCGCAGCCAGCCGTTCATGATGCGGGATCGACGCCGCCAGCCTCAGAATCTGTGTGTTGTAGAGCGGGGCGTTCATTCTCCGCCCTTTACACCGGAATCATCGTCTCGGCTCGTATTCGCAAGGACGCGGTCGGTATCGTCGCCGAACACCGGTTCGCCGCGCCGCCGCCGGTCGACGAACTCGGCGATGCTGGCCGAGGTCGCGTTGAGCAGCGGATAGGTACGCGATTGAGTCATCCAGTCGGGCCGCTTGGCCGGGCCGCCGCTCACCGTATCGATCACCAGCGTCACCAGCAGGAACCCGAGGCTCACCAGGATCAGCCCCTTGAGCGCGCCGAACCCGATCCCCAGCGCACGGTCGACCGGCCCCAGCAGCCCCGAGCGCGTGCGCGATCCGATCGCATTGGCCACCAGCCGCCCGCCGAAAAAGGTGATTCCCGCGATCAGCGCGAACGCCAGCACCGCCGCGCCCTGCACCGTCCCGACCGGCTCGGCGAGCAGCGCGGCGAGCGGCGTGTGCAGCAGCCGCAGCGCCAGCACCACGAAAAGCCACGCCATCAGCGACAGCACTTCGGTGACGAAGCCGCGCATGAAGCCCAGCACCGCGGCGCCGCCAACCGCCAGCAATACGATGATGTCGATCGCGCTCAGTCCCATGCTCATTCCCTTTGCCCGCATCGCTCTTACCGTCCGCGCCCGGCTTTTCGAACCCCGATTTCGCCGGATCGAGTGAGATATCGTTCTTCGATAATATCGATTGACGATATGCCACCTCATATGTATCGATATTCGATATGGTCATCATCGGAGATCGATAATGTCTCGCACCCAGCCCAGTGACCCGCTGCTCACGGTCACACAAATCCTGTTGCGGATCGGCATCGCCGTCATGGCGCTGATCATCCTCGCCGGCGCGGTCGCGGTGCTGGCGCTGTTGCTGTTCCCCGATCAGCAGGTCGCGCCGCAGCTCACCGACGCGTCGAAGGGCACGGTGTGGTGGGTCGCCGCCGGCGCCGCGACGCTGATCACGATCCTCGTCCTCAGCATCGCCTTCACGCTCAACCTCAGCCGCATCGTTTCCACGGTCGGCGAAGGCGATCCGTTCCGCCCTGAAAATGCCGACCGGCTCGATCGCATGGCGTGGCTCGCGCTGGCGACCGAAGCCTGCGGGTTCGTGCTGATGCCGGTGGTGCGCACCATCGCGAGCCACATTGGCGAGCTGCGCGGCGATTTCGAAATGTCGTTCGGCGGCTTCGTCGTCGCGCTCGTGCTGTTCATCCTCGCCCGCGTCTTCCGGCTCGGCACGCGCATGCGTGACGATCTCGAGGGGACGGTGTGATGGCGATCACCGTCCAGCTCGACGATCTGCTCCACGCCCGCCGCATGACGCTCACCCAGCTGGCCGAGCGGATCGACCTCACCCTCGCCAACGCCTCGATCCTCAAGACCGGAAAGGCAAAGGCGATCCGCTTCTCGACGCTCGAAGCGGTCTGCCGCGAGCTCGACTGCCAGCCCGGTGACTTGCTGCGCTACGAGCCGGACTAGGGCGACGCCCTTGCCCTGATACCGATTTCCGCTAGGGCGCCGCGGCATGGGCCGTCCCCACCCCCTTCGCGGCGTCGCGCTGTTCATGGCGTGCCTGTTCCTGTTCGCGTGCCTCGACACGACGATCAAATATCTGACGGCGCATTACGAGGTGCCGCTGATCGTCGCCGTGCGTTACGCGGTCAATCTGCTGCTGATGACCGCCATGCTGGCACCGCGCCACGGGCGCGAGATGGTGACGGTCGGGAACAGGCGCTGGGTCATCGTCCGCGCGCTCGCGCTGTCCGTCGCCTCGATTTCGATGGCATTGGCGCTGCAGCGGATGCCGGTCGCCGAAACCAGCGCGATCCTGTTCTGCGCGCCGGTGCTGGTGATCCTGGCGGCAGGCCCGCTGCTTGGCGAACGGCCCGGCGCGACGGCCTGGATCGCCGCGGCGCTCGGGTTCTGCGGCGTGCTGCTGATCGTGCGGCCCGGCAGCGGGCTGGACGCAACCGGTGTGCTGTTCGCCGCGACCGCGATGCTCGCCAACACCAGCTATCAGCTGCTCTCGCGCAAGCTGATGCAGACCGAGCGCGCCATTGCATTGCTCTTCTACACCACATTGGTCGGCACGCTGATCTTCGGCACACTCGCACCATGGTTCCTGAGCGGCCACCCGCCCAGCTTGCTCGAACTCGCGCTGTTTCTCAGCCTCGGCGTCTATGGCGGACTCGGCCACTTCCTGTTCACCGCCGCCTTTCGCGATACGCCGGCCTCGCTGCTGGCGCCGGTGAACTATGCGCAGCTGGTGTTCGTCGGCCTGCTCGGCTGGCTGGTGTTCGGCGATATCCCCGATGCGCTGAGCCTCACCGGCATGGCGATCATCGCCGGATCAGGCGTCATCGCCGCGCTCCACGCGCGCAAGCCGCCGGTGAAGCGGAGCGTGTGAGGAGACTGGAAGCTGACGACCCCTGTGTGGACGGCTCTCCGTTGGCAAGGGGGTTTTCTGCTCTGCGCTGGCTAGTTGAGGCGCCCATGTGTCCGGCCTGTTCGCGCGGCTTTGCATGGCCGCTGGCCCTGATGCCAT
>NZ_JAMLDX010000033.1 GCF_024211275.1 Sphingomonas tagetis | reverse complement strand
TGGAAGACCGACTTGGCCAGATCCAGTCCGACAACCGACACTTGCTCCATCTTCACTCTCCCTCTCCGACTTATCCGCAGAAAAATATCCCGCGGGGAGGAGAGCCGTCCACGACATCAATTGCCGCCATCTGGCACTACCCGCTATTCCGCCAATATGAGGTGGAACGCGCCCAGCCGGAAAAGCAGATTCTACGGATGGTCTGCCGTGTTCTTCAATTGCGTTCTCGTGTTGCTGGTCGCATGGGCGCTCAACTGGCCCATGATGTTCGAAGCGAATGAAGGATTGGCGTCCTTCGTGTTCGGAGCGATTGCATTCGCTGGATTGGCCGGACCCGTTTTCATCGTGAAGTGGGCAGACACGAAGGTGTCTAGGCACCATCGAACGGCAACTAACCACCCAATTCCCACCCTTCACCGCCCCAACATATGCTCGACGAACCCGCCCAGATTGCGGAACCCGGTCAGCGCCATCGTCCCTTCCTTGCCCTGCGCCGCGGGCACCAGCGCGCGGGTGAAGCCGAGCTTGCCCGCTTCCTTTAACCTGAGCGCGCCATGCGCCACCGGCCGCACTTCGCCTGACAGCGCGATCTCGCCGAACGCCACTGCGTCCGCCGCCACCGGCCGCTCGGACAGTGCCGAGACCAACGCCGCCGCCACCGCCATGTCCGCCGCCGGGTCCTGCACCCGATAGCCGCCCGCGATGTTGAGATAGACCTCGCTGGTCGAGAAGCTGAGGCCACAGCGCGCCTCCAACACCGCGAGGATCATCGCCAGCCGGCCAGAATCCCAGCCGACCACCGCGCGCCGCGGCGTCGCCCCGCTCGCCAGCCGCACCACCAGCGCCTGGATCTCGACCAGCACCGGCCGCGTGCCCTCCATCGCCGGAAACACCACCGTCCCGGTCACGCTCTCGTCACGGCTGGTCAGGAACAGCGACGAGGGGTTGCCGACCTCCGCCAGCCCGCCGGTCTCCATCGCGAATACGCCGATCTCGTCGGTCCCGCCAAAGCGGTTCTTGGTCGCGCGCAGGATGCGATACTGGTGGCTGCGCTCGCCCTCGAACGCCAGCACGGTGTCGACCATATGCTCGAGCACGCGCGGCCCGGCGAGGCTGCCGTCCTTGGTGACGTGCCCGACCAGCACCACCGCCGTCCCGCGCTCCTTGGCGAAGCGGATCAGCTCCTGCGCGCTCGCCCGAACCTGGCTCACCGTGCCCGGCGCGCCTTCGATCAGGTCGCTGTGCATCGTCTGGATCGAATCGATGATCAGCAGCGCCGGCGGCTGCGCCCCGCCGAGCGTGGTCAGAATGTCGCGCACCGAGGTCGCCGCCGCGAGCTGCACCGGCGCATTGCCCAGCCCCAGTCGCCGCGCGCGCAGCCGCACCTGATCCGCCGCCTCCTCGCCCGAGACATAGGCGACGGAACGCCCGTCCCTGGCCCCGGCCAGCGCCATCTTCGCCGCGGCCTGCAACAGCAGGGTCGACTTGCCGATCCCCGGATCGCCGCCGATCAGCGTCGCCGACGCCTCGACGAACCCGCCCCCCAGCGCGCGGTCGAGCTCGGCGATCCCGGTCGCCATCCGCGCCGGCAGCGGGATGTCGGCATCGAGTCCCGAGAGCGAGATCATCCGCCCGCCGCCCTGCAGGTTATGCTTGGCCTGAAACGGCGTCACCACCGCGCCCGCATCTTCGACCAGCGTGTTCCAGTCGCCGCAATCGGCGCATTGCCCCGCCCATTTGGACGAGACCGACCCGCATTGCTGACAGACGTAACGCTTCTGGAGCTTGGCCATGCCCTGCTGCCTAGCAGGAACGATTAGGGAACATCAAGCCTTGCCAGTGACCAGCAACCCGTGCTGCACCGCCGGCCGCGCCAGCCCGCGTTCGAGCCACGCGGCGACGTTGCGATAGCTGTCGAACCCGGCCAGTTCGCCCGCGCCATAAAAGCCTATCAGGTTGCGCACCCACCCCAGCGAGGCGATGTCGGCGATCGAATAATCGCCCATGATCCAGTCGCGATCCTGCAACCGCGTGTCGAGAACGCCGAGCAACCGCTTGGACTCGTTGACATAGCGCTCCAGCGGGCGCTTGTCCTCATAGTCGCGCCCGGCGAATTTGTGGAAGAAGCCGACCTGCCCGAACATCGGCCCCAGCCCGCCCATCTGCCACATCAGCCAGGCGATCGTTTCATAGCGCTGCTCGGGGTCGATGAACTTGCCGGTCTTGTCGGCGAGATAGATCAGGATCGCCCCGCTCTCGAACAGCGCCAGCGGACGCCCGGTCGGCCCGTCCGGATCGATCATCGCCGGGATCTTGCCATTGGGGTTGAGGCTCAGAAATTCCGGCGTCTTCTGGTCGTCGGTCGCGAAATCGACCAGATGCGGCTCATAGGCCAGCCCGGTCTCCTCCAGCATGATCCCCACCTTCACGCCATTGGGGGTGTTGAGCGAATAGAGCTGGATGCGGTCGGGATGCTGCGCCGGCCAGCGCCGGGTGATCGGGAACTGCGACAGATCGGCCATATGGGGTCTCCTCTTATCTGCGGCACCGGCCCGCGCCCCCGCCCGGCCACCCAGCGGCAGGATCATATGGGTGGCCGGGCGGGGAGCGGGCCGGTGCCGCCATCCAGCGATGCTGGACCAAACGACGCACGGCGACATAGTCACGCGGCAATCGGTTCGCTATGGGCGCGCCGATGGAACCGACCGACCTTCGCGTGGCGCTGTTCAGCGGCAACTATAATTATGTCCGCGACGGCGCGAACCAGGCGCTCAACAAGCTGGTCCGCCACCTGCTCGACGCGGGCGCGCAGGTGCGTGTCTATTCGCCGACCACCGACACCCCGGCCTTCGCGCCCGAGGGCGATCTCGTCAGCGTCCCCGCGCTCCCCATCCCCGGCGGCCGCGGCGAGTACAAGTTCGCGCTGGGCCTGCCCAAGGCGCCGCGCGCCGATCTCGAGGCGTTCAAGCCCAATCTCGTCCACGTCTCGGCGCCCGAATTTCTCGGCCACGCCGCCGTCGCCTGGGCGCGCGAGCGCGGCATCCCGGTGATCGCCTCGCTCCACACCCGGTTCGAGACCTATCCGCGCTATTACCGGATCGGCTTCATCGAGCCCTGGCTGATCCGCCGCCTGACGCGCTTCTACAACCGCGTCGACCGCGTCGTCGTGCCCGGCAACTCGGTCGCCGAGCTCATCAAGAGCTGGGGCGTCACCACCCCGGTCGGCATCTGGTCGCGCGGCGTCGATCATGCCCGCTTCAACCCGCAGCGCCGCGACGATGCCTGGCGCCGCGGCCTCGGCATTCCCGACGGCGTCCCCGCAATCGGTTTCCTCGGCCGGCTCGTGCTGGAAAAAGGTCTCGACATCTTCGCCGAGGTCGCGCGCGAGCTGAAGCGCCGCGACGTGCCGCACCGCATCCTCGTGATCGGCGAAGGGCCGGCGCGCGACTGGTTCGCCAGCCAGGTGCCCGAGGCGATCTTCACCGGCTTCCAGTCCGGCGACGATCTCGCCCGCGCGGTCGCCGGGATGGACGTGTTCTTCAACCCCTCGATCACCGAAACCTTTGGCAACGTGACCTCGGAAGCGATGGCGTGCGGCGTCCCGGTGGTCGCGGCGAAGGCGACCGGAGCGATGGATCTGGTCGAGGAAGGCATTACCGGCTTCCTCGTGCCGCCGCGCGACGTCACCGCCTATGCCGACGCGATCGAGCGCCTCGCCCGCGACCCCGAAATGCGCGCCAGCTTCGGCACGGCGGGCCACGCCAGGATGCAGGCGCATGTCTGGCCGCGGATCAATCAGGCCGTGCTCGACGCCTATCTGGAGGTCGCGGCAGCGCGCTAGGCGCCGCCGTCACCCCATTCATAGGCCAGGCCGTTCTCGCGAAACGCGAAGCGGTCGATATGCCGCTCGACCGCGCCCTTGAGGCCGTGAAGCTGTTCATCGGCGCTCGCATCGACCAGGATCGCGATCCCGTCGTCCTTCGCATCGAGCGTGACCAGCCCGTCGCCGGGCCAGTCCGCGCCACGCGCACTCTTCGGAAACACGATCGTACCGTGATCGGCGGTGAACTCGACCTTCAGATTATGCTCCCAATGCTTGCACAGCTGCTGAAGATAGCGGCTCGCCTTGTCGGTCTTCGCGAACCCGGTCGCGGAACAGTTCGTCATTCTCGTCGCTCCTTCCGCCGCCAGCCCGAGCCGGCGGCGGAGCAATTGCATTCGGGTCACGCCGTCACAGCCGTTCGATCTTGCGCGCCGCCTCGTCGATCAGTTCGGCGACCGCGTGCAGAGTCTCCTGGCTCACTTCGCCCTCGCCCAGCCGATGCTGGAGCACCTGGCGCAGATTGCCCATCGCGCGCCGCACCGGGCTGCCATGGCTGCGCGAGCGCATCGTGCCGATCGCGGCCAGCCGCTCCATCAGCGCTTCGACCTCTTCCTCGCGTTCGGTCAGGTGCGCCTGACCCGCGGTGGTGATCGCGAACACCTTCTTGGCGTCGTCGCTCGCCTGCTCGGCGATCAGGCCCATGTCCGACAGCATCGTCAGCGTCGGATAGACCACGCCGGGGCTCGGCGCATAGGCGCCACCGGTGCGCTCCTCGATCTCGCGGATCAGGTCATAGCCGTGGCGCGGCGCTTCCTCGATCAGCTTGAGCAGCACGAGACGAAGCTCGTCGCCGGCGAACATCCGCCGCCGCCCGCCGCCGCCGCGCACATTCGCGCCGTCGCCGGTGACGTCCCATTCGACCGTGAACGGCCCCCATTTGCCGCGGCCGCGCGGGCCGAACTTGCCGCCGAACGCGGCGAAATGCGGACCGTGTCCGCGATGATGTCCTCGAAACATTTCAATCCTTCATATTCGAGTCGTGATGCGTCTAAGATATATCTTAAATACATCAACACAACCCCCTTCGCGAAATTTCCGGAAGTTCCTATATCGTTCCGCATGGCCGACCTGTTCGGCGGGCTCGAGTCCGCCACTGCCCCTGACGACACCGCGCCCGCCGGCCCGCTGGCCGACCGCCTGCGCCCGCAGCAACTGGCGGATGTCGTGGGTCAGGATCACCTGACCGGCCCGGAGGGCGCAATCGGCCGCATGGTCGCCGCCGGCAAGCTCAGCTCGATCATCCTGTGGGGGCCGCCCGGCACCGGCAAGACCACCATCGCCCGCCTGCTTGCCGACGCGGTCGGGCTGCGCTTCGTCGCGATCAGCGCGGTCTTCTCCGGCGTCGCCGATCTCAAAAAGGTGTTCGCCGAAGCGAAGGAGCACGCGAAACTCGGCCGCCGCACCTTGCTGTTCGTGGACGAGATCCACCGCTTCAACCGCTCGCAGCAGGATGGCTTCCTGCCCTTCGTCGAGGACGGTACCGTCACCCTCGTCGGCGCGACCACCGAAAACCCGAGCTTCGAGCTCAACGCCGCGCTGCTCAGCCGCGCGCAGGTGCTGATCCTGCGCCGTCTCGACCATCAGGCGCTGTGCCAGCTGCTCGACCGCGCCGAGGAACTGGAGGACCGCCCCCTCCCCCTCACCGCACAAGCCCGCGACGCGCTGGTCGCCAGTGCCGATGGCGACGGCCGCTTCCTGCTCAACCAGGCGGAGACCTTGTTCTCGGTCAGCTTCGAGCAACCGCTCGACCCGTCAGCGCTCGGCGATTTCCTGCAGCGCCGCGTCGCGGTCTATGACAAGGACCGCGAGGGCCATTACAACCTCATCTCCGCGCTCCACAAATCGCTGCGCGGTTCGGACCCGCAGGCGGCGCTCTACTATCTCGCGCGCATGCTCACCGCGGGCGAGGAGCCGCTCTACGTGCTGCGCCGCCTCGTTCGCTTCGCCAGCGAGGATGTCGGCCTCGCCGACCCGCAGGCGCTGCTGATCTGCCTCGCCGCCAAGGATGCCTATGAGTTTCTCGGCAGCCCCGAAGGCGAGCTCGCCATCGTCCAGGCCTGCCTCCACCTCGCCACCGCGCCCAAGTCGAACGCCGCTTACATGGCGCAAAAGGCCGCGTTCCGAAGCGCGAAGGAAACCGGCAGCCTGATGCCGCCGCAGAACATCCTCAACGCCCCGACCAAGCTGATGAAGGACATCGGCTACGGCAAGGATTATCGCTACGACCACGATGCCGATGGCGGCTTCTCGGGCGACAATTACTGGCCCGACGAGTTGCCCCCGCAGACCTTCTACACCCCCACCGACCGCGGCCTCGAAAAGCGCATCGCGGAGCGTATGGCGTGGTGGGACGAGCGAAGGCGGGAGTTGAAGGACAGCTAAGAATATCCTCCCCCTGGCGGAAGAGGATCAGATGAGCCTCACTCCAAATTCGTCCGCCGCTTCCCCGAATATTTCTCCTCGCGCCGCGCCTGCCACTCGGCGCGCACCGCGCACACCCGCGGCGGCGAGGCGGGCGAGATGTCGCTCCATTCCTTCTCCATGTCGGCCATCTGCCCGCGCTTGTCCTCGCTCAGCTTCGGCACCGAAATCCCGATCCGCCGCATCGCCACGAACAGCGCGCGCCGCTCGTCGCGGTCGAAGTCGCGCGTCTTAGCCCACATTGCCGTGAGCAGCGGCGTCGCCGCCGCCTTTGCCGGCGGCCCGACCCTGCACAGCCCCTCGATCCCGGCGCCGTTGACGTTGGGCACGGACGCCTTGGGCCGCACCAGATAAGGCACCGCGCCCACACCCAGATCGCCCAGCCGCCGGATCAGCGATTCCGCCTCCCACAACCAATGCTCGTCATCCGCCGCGGCATAGAGCGCCAGCAGCCGCGGCCCAAACCCGACGAAACGCTCGCGCGGCAATTTCGCGATCAGCCGCGCCATGATCCGCCCGCTCTCGCGCGCCTTGTAGCGGTTGTCGCCCACCGCCGCGGCCGCGGCACGTTCGATCCCCGTCATGATCGCATCGGCCTTGGCGTCCAGCACCTCCGGCCGGTTGGCGATCACCCCGACATCCCAGTCGATCACCTTGGCCAGTGGATCGGCGATCATCGCGTCGAGGCTCGCCAGCTGCCGCGCCAGCGCCGCCGCTTCCGCCGCGTCGATCTTGGCGTTGACCGATGTCGCGTCGCCGCTCCGGCGCTGCTCGGGCGCGACCCGCTTCAGCCCCAGCGCTTGCGCCAGCACGACATTGTCGCGCCCATAGCGCGTGTCGCCCGACACGATCGGCGTGAAGCTGTCGCGGTAAAAGCCGTGGAAACAATCCCAACTCGGCGCCCCGGAATTGAGCGCGCAGCCCATCACCGGCATCGGCCAGCGGCTGAGCGGTGACGCGCTCCCGCCGAGCAGGCGATATTGCCGTCCGTCGGGCATCGTCACCGTCGTCGTCACTCGACGCACCGGCAACCCGCGCTCGACGATATTCTCCTCACGCGTCGCCACGCGCACGATGGCAAGTTCCGGCGCTTCGGGCATCGAGACCATGCAGAACGCCGCCGGCTTGCGCTTGCCGATACCCTCGCCGTCCTGAAAGCCGAACGCCCGCACATCAGCTGCACCCAGCGCCGGATTCTCGCGAACCCGTGTGCAGACCGGCTGCTCCATCATCCGGTGCGAGCGGAAATCGCCGGGCTTCTGCCGCGCCGAATAGCTGACCGGCAGCCCGTAATTCTGCACCAGCCACGGCCCCGCCCCGCCGCCGCCATCGCCCTCGAACACGATGGCATGGCGCGACGGATCGAACGGGATTTTCGCTTGGGCATTGGTCGCCTCGAATGCCGCCGTCAGTTCGCTCAGCTTCGCGCGGTCCGCCGTCGAAACATGCCAATAGCCGGCATAGAAGGCGACCGGCACGATCAGCCACAGCCGCGACACGCGCCCGACCAGCGCCTCGATCGCGATCCCGATCATCCCGGCGTTGATCAGCAGCACCGACCAGAACGCCGCCGCCAGGATCATCAGGAACACGCCGGTCAACGGAAACGCCTGAAGCAGATAGACCACGCCGGTGATGACGAAGAAGACGAGCGAGGCTGGCAGGCGGCGGCGCATCGGGCGTATCTATACACGCGGACCCTAAGGCGTCGTTAGCCCGCGCTTCCAATGTTGGAATTCATCTGCTCTCATCCGGCGATGCTCAACCCGCCGCTTCCCGCCCGCTCCCACATGGTAATTCCAGCCGCCGGCCCGCGCATGACAAGCCGTGTTTTTCGTCAACTTTGTCAACTTCGGGTATTTGGATACCTGATGATGTTGTTCGCGGCGCTCCCCGCCGCCGCCCAGCAACCGCCCGCCCCGACCGTCCACCAGCGCAGCATCGCCGCCGGCTACAAGGCGCTGATGCTGTGTGGCGCGATGTTCAACGGCGGCCGCACGCAAGCCCAGGCCCAAGCGCTCGAGCTGACCGGCATTTATCCCGAATATGACGCCATCGTCCCCGCGCTGAAGGCACAGGTCGACCGCGACCGTGGCACGGTCAGCGTCGCCTATGACGCGAAGATGCCGCCGCGCCTCGCCGAATGGGGCGTCAATTCGGGTTGCACCATCTTCCCGCCCGGTGCGGTCGAGCTGCCGCGGATCGGCGACGTCCAGCCGCTCGGCTACCGCCCCGCCGCCGATTTTCGCAAGCCCGACCGCCGTCTCTGGCCGCTCGGCGACGCCCTGCCTCGCATCGCCCCGGACGCGCGCGTCACGCCGCTCGCCCAAGCCGCCTTCACCCCTCGCTATGGCGAGAAAGCGCGCACCGTCTCGGTCTTGATCATGCAGGACGGCAGGCTGCTCGCCGAACGTTATGCCGACGGCTTCGACGCCTTCACCGCCAACCGCACCTGGTCGGTCGCCAAGAGCATCACCGGCACGCTGCTCGGCATCGCGGCGAAGCAGGGCCTCGCCCACCCCGCCGCACCCGCCAACATCCCCGAATGGGGTGCCTGGCCACGCGGCGACCGCCGCCGCACGATCACGCTCGACAACCTCCTGCGCATGGCGAGCGGCCTGCACAGCGACACCGCCGGCAACCGCACCGACGCCGTCTATTTCGGCGGCACGCGCGTCACGGAGGAAACCGTCGCCTGGCCGCTCGAGGTGCTGCCCGGCACGCGCTTCCGCTACGCCAACAATGACAGCCTGTTGGTGATGCGCTCGCTGCGCGCCTCACTCGGCGAGGACCGTTACCGCTGGTTCCCGCTGGTCGAGCTGTTCCGGCCGCTCGGCATGCGCCACACCGTCGCCGAGCAGGATGCCGGCGGCAACTACATCCTCTCCAGCCAGGTCTGGTCGACCGCGCGCGACTTCGCCCGGCTCGGCCAATTCTGGCTGCAGGACGGCGCATGGGATGGCAAGCGCCTGCTGCCCGAAGGCTGGATGCGCCACATGACCACGCCCAGCGGCCCTCAGCCCGCCAGCGGCCCCGGCTATGGCGCTTCGCTGTGGCTGTTCGGACCGAAACAGGGCCTGCCCGCGGGCAGCTACGCCGCACAGGGCAATCGCGGCCAGTACATCATGGTCGTCCCTTCGGCGAAGCTGGTCGTCGTCCGCCGCGGCGAAGACCCCGGCGGCGGGTTCGACATTGCCGCCTTCACCGCCGATGTGCTGAAGGCGCTCGATGGGTCCAGGCGCTGACCGCTTCACCCGCTTCGCCGCGATCGACTGGTCGGGCGCCAAGGGCAGCCGTCATCCCGGCATCGCGCTCGCCATTTGCGAGTCCGGCGACGCCGCCCCCATTCTGGTCGCGCCGCCCGCCCGTGCATGGTCGCGCACCGCCATCGCCGGGTGGATCGAGGCCCGCGCCGCGCAACCGCTGCTGATCGGCTTCGACATGAGCTTCTGCGCGCCGCTCCTCGACCGCGGCGCCTATCTCCCCGGCGAAACCACCGCCACCGACGCGCGCGCCTTCTGGGCCTATGTCGACGCCAACAGCCCCGACGAGGATTTGGGCGCCGCGAGCTTCCTCGACACCCGCCGCGGCCGCCACTTCTATCTCGGCGCGGCCGACGGTCCCAAAGCGGACTTCATGCACTTCCGCCGCTGCGAGCAGCATTTCAATGCGTCGGGCGGCGGCAAGGTCACCACCGTCTATGACGCGATCGGCGCGGCGCAGGTCGCCAAGGCGAGCTTCGCCGGCATGCGCCTGCTCCACCGTCTCTCGGGCAAAGTCGCGATCTGGCCGTTCGACGACTTGCCCGAAACCGGCACGGTGGTGGTCGAAATCTACACCGCCATCGCCGCCCGCGCCGCCGGCCTCCGCAAGGGCCGCTCGAAAATCCGCGACGCCGCCACGCTCGACACCGCCCTCGCCGCGCTGGGCTCAAGACCGCACATCTCGCTCACCCGCTATGACGACCATTCGACCGACGCGATCCTCACCGCCGCCTGGCTCCGCGCCAACGCCGCCCGCGCCGATCTCTGGCATCCGCCCGCTTTGACCCGCGAAATCGCCCGAACCGAGGGCTGGACCTTCGGCATCACATGACGCAAAGGGCGTCCCGTGCCGGTTTAGCTCAGCTGGTAGAGCAGCGGTTTTTTGTAATCAGACGGAAACCGAGAAATCTAGCGGCGAAAATGGCGAAAAACCGCCATTTCCTTTCCCTACCTTTCCTCCCATTTTGTTTCAAGGGCACATTTCGGGCACAAATTGTGCGAGCACCGGGGCCACTGCCAAACGGGCCGAATTACGATCCTCCGCTCGGGCGGCTTAGGCTTCAAGCTGCAAGTGGGGTAAGGTCGCTCAGGACGACAGGATCGGACTTCATATGGACGAGACGATGATTCGTGACGCAGCGCGCGCTCTGGCGGCGCGGTTGAAAGAATTACTGGACCAGGGGATGGCGCCAGAAATCACGCTCTCTCGTGACGAAGCACTGCTTGCGCAAGCGTTTGCTGAGAGCGTTGCCGATCTCCTAGCCAACTCGCGATAGCGGCGTGGGCATGCGTTCTAAATCATCTTGGCCCGCCAGAGTTCGGAGGCTATGGCCCAACGCGCGCCGGCTTAGCTCAGTTGGTAGAGCGCCGCCCTTGTAAAGCGGATGTCGCGGGTTCGACTCCTGCAGCCGGCACCATTCCTCGAAGTTTATGGGCGGGTTCCGCCGGGTTTACCGGAGCGCGCTAAGGTTGGTCTGACTGGTTCCGGTCCATCGTTGTAGGTCGCGCCGACCGCTGATTGTCTTGTCGCACGACGAGACGTCGCTGCAACTTCGAAGCAAAGCTCGCGGCATAGTTCCTTTGCCGCCATGGTGTAGGACTGTGATACACCCCTACCGCTTTCCAATAACTTCTGGTCCGCCGGAGGCCTGACAGGAATATCCACCGCGCGGCCTGCACGTTGAAACACGCGTCATGGGTGAGCCAACGCCGGACGTTTGTTTCGGGCCTGCCCATCAGTTTGGCAAAGTGAGGCACCCACCAGCTGTTGACCTGCAATGGACCGAGATCGTGACTGCCGTCCCTGTTGGCGACTTCGGCACCCACCCAGCCGCCTTCCTGATCGCGCAGCGCCCACAGTGTCTTCAGAAGCCACTCGCGCCCTTGAGAAGCCTCCGCGATGCAGCTGGCAATCCGCTTCTCGCGCTTGACCCGCTCAATCGACCGATCCTCCGCCATTGCCGTGGGAGGCACGATCAACACCAGCGCGAGGCTGGCAGCCGTAGCCCGCATCCAATCAACGACCACGGTCGTACCCCCTTCCCTCAGAATGATCGCGATCATGGCCACCTTGATTGACGGCGCGGTCGATTTGCTCATCCGGCACCCGCTCGAGAAGGCTTGCCAGCCATCGGTCCATCGCATCCACTCCGGACGCCACCCTGCCAGCGAGGACGGCGGCAAACCCGCCAGAAGCATGGGAACGCTCAAGGCGCCGTTTCGCGAGCCGCTGCTCCCTTGCTTTCCTTTCATCGCACTGTTCGCGACGCAGCACATCGAGGCGATCGCCATGCCGCTCCGCTCGTGAGGCCAAGTTGTCGCGCTCCAGCCGGCCGAGTCCTTCCAATGCCGACGACTTTTCACCCGATCGGCGCTCGAGCTTGTCGACCAGCCGATCCGGATCCTCTGTCCACAGCTTCACGCCGAACCGCGCGCGAGTGATCCCGGTGTAATAGTTTTGGCCGGTTACTAGTGGGGAGTTGACCGGGGCAAGGACATAGACGCGGTCATAGGTTTTGGACTGAGCCGAGTAGACGGTCTCACAGTAGCCGTGGTCCCAGCTTTTGTGCCGGCTCAGATCCACGTCCTGCTGCCTGCCGTCGCTGTCCCAGCGGACGGTCGCTAGCGAGCCATCGATTCGTTCGACAGTGCCGCGCTCGGCGTTGCGCAGCCCAAGATCGCGATTGACGAGTCGCCACTGAATGCGATCGCCCTGCGCAAGATCGCGCTGCTCGCTGTTGAACACGTTCACGCGGGCAGCGCTGCTCAAGCGGGGATCCCAGTGAAGCATGTGCCCCTGCTCGTCGACAAGCTTCACATGATGTCGGCCGTCTGCGTCCCGGCCCAGGCTTAGAACGCGATACTCTGCCCCGCGGGAGACCCCGATGCGACTGTCGTCACGGGCGAACAGGACCACCTGTCCGCTCGAATAGAAGCGCGCGATCCGTTTCTCCTGTTCGCTCATTCCAGCTGGCGACAGGATCTCGAGCCGGGTGTCATCCAGCACCACCGCCCCTTCGAGCTTGAGCGCCTTGCGGACCTCAGCGTTCACGATCAACCTGGTCGCATTCTCCAGCACCAGGATGTTCGTACCCGACCGGCTGGCCGGCTTGAGGCGGGTCCATTCACGCACAAGTCCCTTCGCCAAGCCGTCCGCATTCTCGCCGCTGACCACCCGGTCGAGATTGTCCAGCGAGGCTGCATAGTGCCCCGCGCGCGCCTGCGTGACCGCCGCCTTCATCGCGCGCGTTTCCTGACGCACCGACTCGGTGAGGTCCGCCTTGGACAGGCCGAGCTTTTGCATCAGCCAGAACGGCTTGCCTTGCTCGATCGCACCGGTCTGCTTGTTGTCGCCGAGCATGATCAAGCGGGCACCCGTCATACGGCTGATCTCAAGCAGCCGGATCGCCTGCCGGTTCCCCAACTGCCCCGCCTCGTCGAGGACGAGGACATGGTTGGCACCCAGGCCATGGCCGCCGCCGGCGAGCAGACTGGCCACAGTCCAGGACTCGATGTCGGCAGACCGGCCGAGATTGGCGGCGGCGGAGGATGTAGGTGCGATCGCAATGAAGTCGTTCTCGGCACCGCTCGCGGCTCGAAGTGTGCGGACAAGCGTCGATTTGCCAGCACCGCCCACGCCGTGCAGGCCGGTGACGCGGTCAGGTAACGTGCCAAGGCGGATGAGCGCAGCATCCTGCGCCGGGGTCAGCCCCCCGGCCACGCTGGCTTCGCGCAGCCGTTCGATCGATGCGAGCGGTGTTGCCTCGTTCAGCGCCAATGCGAGATGATCCGAGAGCGCGAGTTCGAGCCGGGCGGTCCGGCGTGACGTGCGCCCCCGCGTATGAACCTCATCCCCCGTTCGCTCACGGGTCTCGAGGAGCTTCTGCCGCTCCGTATGCACGTCGGCGTGCGGCCGGATATCCGACAGCCGAACCTCGCCGAGGTGTGACGCAAGGCCGAGACGAAGCATCCGCCCGAGGTTGTTTACCGCCTCCTTCCCCTCGGCCTGCCGCAGCCCGAACAGCATCGCGCGGGCGGAAACGGCCGGGGTCGGTTCATGAGCACGCTCACCGTGGTCAGCCAGGTCGCGGACCGAATCGAGCGAGCGCTGATGCATCGCCGCGCGCGCGGCCCAGCGCCCCCGCAGCTCGTCGAGGCCGGCTTTCTCCTTGGCGCCTCGCGTTTCGTAGAACGAGATGCGCCGTGCCGCCTGCCCTGCGAGGCCATGTTCCGCGGCGTGCGCCTCGATCTGCTCGGCGCGTTGCGACATCGCGGCAATGAGGTCACGGGGGACACCCTTGATCTCGAACAGACCAGTCCGCGGGTCGCTTTCCAGCGCATAGCCGATCTCCCGCAGGGCAAAGCCCAGTTCGTTGCGATAGACTTGCCCGGCCGCCATCTGCTCGGCGAACATCGCCCGGGTCTCCAGGCTTGCTATCGGCGCGTCGGGTTCACGATTGGTCATGTTGAGCACCACGACATGTGTGTGCAGGTGGGGATCGAGCTCGCGCGAAGCATGCTCGGTGAACCGCGCGAACAGCAGCCTGCCGGTCACCTCATGAACAATCTCGCCATCCCTGCGATGGCGAAGCAGCGCGTGCTCCTCGAGATAGGCCAGCGCCGTGCCGACCGCCTTCTCGTGCGCGGCGGCGATGCGCTCATCGCCCGAAACGAGTGCCATGATCGACACCGACTTGGGCGCGTTGACTGCGAAATCCCAACCGGGATGATGCTCGATCACGCCTTCGCCGCGGTGCCGGCCGAGCTGCTGGCCATCGACCCGGCCCGACAGTAGCTCCCGGAGCATGGCGGGATCGACCGTCCCCGATAGCCCAAGATCGGCCGCGAAACGGCCACCCCATTCGGAGTGCTCGCCCTCGCTTTTCGAGTAATAATCGCCGACCGAATAGTAGCGGGCGATGTTGGCGGCGGTGCCCTTGAGGCGACGCGGGTGGATCATGCCGGCCTCGCCGTATCGCGGGCGCCGTCCTGGCGCGCGTTTCGGTGCAGCGGCAAAGGACGCACCCGACTATCGAGCGGTACCGGCACGGCGGGCGCGGGCGTGTGAACTACGAGCAAACTGGCATTCCTAACATCGTCAGCAAAACGAAGAGACTGTAGCCAATAGGAATGATTACGCGCTGCACAGGGCACTAAGATGCCGACCCGCACTGTAGGATGCCTGTGGCGCCTACCAGGAATTACTTTGGATGCGAGGTTCGAGGGTAGCCGCGAAAGATTGCTTGGCGTCGTCCGGATTTCTCTCGCGTCGCTCGTAGCGCCTACCGGAGAGCATCAGTCTCCAAAGCAAACGATCGATCAAAATTCATGCGGCGAAAACGGCAGAAATCTACCGTAAATTGCTTGTATCGCGCCGCTCATCGGCAATCAAGGGCACAATCCGGGACACAAATACTGACGGCGGTAGTCGCCGTTCAGTCCTACCCGCGCCGCTACCGGGGACGGAGTCCAATTTGTAGGAATCTTAATTATTCCTATAACTTACAAGGCCGTGCCGCAGCGGCCCTACCGTCAAAAATACCGCCCGAAACACTGCCAGCACTGGATTCCCACACATGCACCGATTTCACTTAAGTTGACGCGTGGGCGTGGCAAGGATGAACTTCGACTTCTGCGATGTCAACACAACGACTATGATGAAAAACGGCAGAAATGCGTGCTTTTTCGCGATAGCCGATTGGGAACATATTGGGTTGAAACGTAGAATCTAGCCCGTTTTTACCGCACTTTTACCGCACCAATTTTGGCTCGGTCGCCTCACCCTTGCGTCGGTCGGCAAGCGGGCTTAGCACCTGCGCTGAACAACAATCTCGCCCCGCCATAAAACGATAACGATAGAGACAACCCAAGGCCTGGGGCGCGATCGGCTGGCACAAGAGGGGATGTGCCGATTCAAGTTTCTGCAAGATGGCAAGCCACTGACGTGGTTTGAGCGATGCGGCGTGGGCGCGGAACTTGGCGCACGGAGGGTCGATCACCGGCGAGTAATCTCTGGGTTCGTCCATATGTTGCGGATCGGCGCGCGGATAACAAAGGTCTGATTGACGATTCGGGCCAGGTCCGCTTTCGCCGTGAGCGTTTGTCTGTGCTCGGCGGAAACGACACTTGCCTCGATCCGCGCCTTGATCGCCAAGATCGCTTCCCGGGCCTCCTCATACCGCCGCTCGAAGATCAGCGCCCACGCCAGCCAGAAACTCCCCTCTGTTCCCAGCGTACCACCCAGCAGCGTCACCTTTTGCGCCAACGCAATGAAAGAGGCCAGGTAACCCTTCTGCCTCACGAGGCTCCAGGATAGCTTCTCCACCAAACGGACAGCCGGGGCGATGTCCTGAATCTGGATGGCAAGATCCAGGCTCGGCTCG
Organism: Sphingomonas tagetis; assembly: GCF_024211275.1. Taxonomy (GTDB): domain Bacteria; phylum Pseudomonadota; class Alphaproteobacteria; order Sphingomonadales; family Sphingomonadaceae; genus Sphingomonas; species Sphingomonas tagetis. Next base: position 10,796 of record NZ_JAMLDX010000033.1, on the reverse strand, counting down.
ATGAATCCGTGGCGCTCCAACCACTGCGAACCACGGCGGGCGACATCTTGCAGCCGGCCGGCGGGCACATTTTGAGATGCTTGGCGCAGCAGATAGCGGCGGAACAGCGCGTGGAAGCGGAACCATTGACCCTGCCCATCAAGTGTAACAATCAGGATGTTGTTAGCGACCAGATAGCTCAGGAACTCGCCAGCCCTGCGTGTCCCGGTGGACCATGACAGCAGCTCAGGGGAGAAGCTGGCGAAGACGGCGATCTCGGAAAGGAAATTCCGGAGTTCCGGGGACAATCGCCCCATGAGGCTCTCGAACAGAGTGTCCGCCAATCGCTCCGCTTCGGATGCCAAACCCCCATCCAGGCTCTTGAGGCCATTCCCCGTCGACGCCAAAACCTGCATGAGGCGAACTGCGGCCGGCCATCCCTCACTTTGCGATAGAACCAGCGTGGTCATGTTTTCCGTGAGGCCGCTGACCCCCGCTTCGTTGAATAGGGCGACGACATCGACAGCCTCAAAGCTGAGTTCGGCGGGGCCGATTGACGTGAGCCGCAGCTCCATCATGGCACGATGCAAGTCGAATGGCGGTTCGGTTGCGCAGGAAAGGACCAGATGACACTCGAAGTCGGCATCGAACGCAAGGGCGTTCACAAGTTCGCGGGTTTCTTCTGCTTTCCCCAAATCGGCGTTGTCAATGAAGATGCCGACCGGTTGACGGAATTCGCCCATCACTCGCAGAACTTCGGCAACTCTCCGGCCCGTGAAAGGAACACGGCGAAGGTCAAAAATATCGGTTGCGCTCGCGCCATCGAGACCGAGGTGTTGCTCGAGAGCATCGAGAACGGACGCCCGACCGATTGCGGGAGTGCCAACTCCGACCCAAAAGTTGGCAAACCTGAGGCCGTGCGCAGGCGGAACACTTCCGCAAGCAGGACGGTCTTTCCGTAACCGGGGGAGGCCGTTACGAGAGTAACCCTTGGCAGCCGACCATCCTCGAACAAGGCCAGTGCCTTGTTCTTGACTGCGGTGAAAGTATAACCCGGCGGCGCGAGGTCCACCCCGTTAGCTGGAAACGGACTGTCCACCTTTACGCGATCGGACGGGACCGGGCCCTCCATGTCAGACATCTCCCGCGGGAAGCGCGCATCATAGCTGTTTTCCGCGGACCTTGCTAACGTGAACGACAAAAATTGAAACCATGCGAATGCGGGCAAGAGACCGGTTCCATCTAGCTAATCGGTTCGGCCCGACCTGAAGGATGTTCGCGGGTTCGGAGAATTGGTCGCGTACCAGAACCTGATTCAGGAATTGCCCAGTGTCGCAGGCAAGATGTGCTTCTCGCCGTGGCCGCTGTGCGGTCCGCATCTGCGGATTTCACGCAATCGGGCGGTCGCGGGTGCAAACCATACTTTGGGCCGGTGCGGTCCCCGTCCGATCCGGTTAATTTGACCTCAGAAGACAGCCACGCCGGCAAGTGACAAACCGAGAGGATCGAACATGCCCGAGAGTCCCACCCATCCGCAGCCGCCGACGATATGGTCGCCCGAAGCAATCAAGGCGCTTTTCGACGAAAGTGGCGGCTATGTGGATTCGCGGATATACACCGACACCGGGATCTACGAGCTGGAGCAGGAGCTCATCTTCGGCCGCTCCTGGCTGATGCTCGGCCACGAAACCCACATCCCCAAGCCCGGCGACTTCCTGTCGACCTACATGGGCGAGGATCCCGTCATCATGATCCGCCAAAAGGACGCGAGCATCCGCGTTTTCCTCAACCAATGTCGCCACCGCGGCATGCGGATTTGCCGCGAGGACCTGGGCAACGCTAAGAGCTTCACCTGCGCTTACCATGGCTGGGCCTATGATGCGAAGGGCACGCTGGTCAGCGTACCGTTCGAACAACGTGCCTACGGCACTTGTCTGAACAAGGCAGAGTGGAGTCCCAGGCAAGCGAGGGTCGAGACCTACCGGGGCCTCGTCTTCGCCAACTGGGACCAAGAGGCGCCCTCACTCGCCGAGTGGTTCAGCGATGCGGGCAGCTATCTCGACTTCATGCTTGATCGATCCGAGGAGGGGACCGAGGTCATCGGCGGAATCCAGAAATGGATCGTTCCATGCAACTGGAAGTTCGCGGCCGAACAGTTCGTGAGCGACTTCTATCATGCGGGCACGGTAGCGCATCTCAGCGGCCTGACCGCCGGCTTGCCTGACGACGTCGAGCTGGCGGACATCGAGATGCCGAATGAAGGCATACAGTTCCGCTCCGAATGGGGCGGCCACGGCAGCGGCTTCCTTCTGCGAAACCCTTCCATGCTGTCGAGCGTCATGGGCCCGGAAGTGGCGAAGTTCTGGATGGATAGTCCCCACGCGGAGGAAGCTGAGCGGCGCCTCGGTCGTGCCGAGTATGCCAGGCACCCGGTCGGCAACCACATCACGATCTTTCCGACGATGTCCGCGCTTCCCGGCGTAAACAGCGTGCGCACCTGGCACCCACGCGGACCCGAGGAGACGGAAATCTGGGTGTTCACGGTCGTCGACAAGTCTGCGCCCGCCGAAATCAAGGAACTCTATCGCCGACAAAACATCCGAACGTTCTCGGCGGGCGGAGTATTCGAGCAGGACGATGGCGAAACCTGGGTCGAGATCCAGCGCGTCCTGCGTGGATACCAGGCGCGAAAGACGCAGTTCAACGTGCAGATGGGTACGAACATGCACCGCAGCGATGATCCGGTTTTCCCGGGCCGGATCGGATACGTCTATTCGGAGGATGCCGCACGCGGCTTCTACAGCCACTGGCAGCGTATGCTGACCGAGCGCAGTTGGCGCACACTCGCTCCCCCCAGCCCCGCGATTGCAGCCGAGTAAGCGGCCCCACCTCGGCCTCAAGGCCGAAGCGACACGAAAGGGATACGATGCCGACAATGTTGAAGGAGCCGGTCGCCGCGTTCGATCCGACGAAGGTAGGCGTAGACCTGCAGCACGAAATCGAGCAGTTCTACTACCGCGAGGCTGCGCTGCTAGACCGCCGCGAGTTCAAGGCCTGGCTTTCGCTGCTGGCCGAGGATTTGCGGTACTTCATGCCCTTGCGCATGAGCCGCATGAACCGCTTCGATGACAAGGAGTTCTCGGATGACAATGAGTACGCCAGCTTTGACGAAGACATCGTCGCGATGCGCGGGCGCATCCGTAAGGTTCTGACCGACTTTTCCTGGTCTGAAAACCCGTATTCGAAGACCCGTCACCTGGTCAGCAACGTCATCGTTGAACCGCTCGACGACGAGCCGGGCACATACAAGGTCCATTCGGCCTTCGTCACATATCGCAACCGGGCGGAACGCCAGGTCGACATTTGGACTGGCGAGCGGCGCGATGTGATCCGCCGGGCAGCCAACCCTTACGGTTTCGAAATCTCCAAGCGGACCATCCTGATTGATCAAAGCACACTGCTGGCAAACAATCTCAGCATTTTCTTCTAGGGAATTCAACGTGAGCTATATTAAGGTTTGCCAGACAAGCGACGTTCCGGAAGGTGCCAGCTTGCGGATCGAACATCCCGCCGAAGCGCTTGCGGTCCATCACCTCGAGGGCGAGTTCTACGTGACCCAGGATCGCTGCACACATGACGATTGGTCGCTCTCGGAAGGCTACCTCCAAGACGGCATGATCGAATGCACGCTTCACTGGGCGAAGTTCTGCGTCAAGACCGGCCAGGTCAAAGCGCCGCCCGCCTGTCAGGCGCTCAAGGTCTATCCTGTCCGCATTTCGGGGACCAACGTGGAAGTCGATGTCGAGGCGGGCCGCCTGACATGATGCGGTGAGCGGATATGGCGTACGGCTTGCGACGACATCGCTTTCGACAGACCTGAACGGGTGTGAGCGGCCCTCGCTTACCTTAAGCTTCCATCCGCCCTGCCCTGACTTTCAGTTCAATGCGCCGGATGCGAATACGGGCCCTCCCACGGACGAGACCGCCCCGCAATGCTCTTCCACTGACACTGAATGGTGCATCATCGAAGCCTGGGATCGCACAGGCTCCGAAGGCCGCGGCGTTTCGCGTCGTCCTAGTCCCTTGCGTAGGGAACGCGAAGCGCCGGTATGACAGTGCCGCTGCATTCGCCGAAGCCGATCGTGAAGCCGTCGCCCGCGCACTGGCCACGCAGTACCAGCGTATCGCCATCGGCAATGAAGCTGCGTGTCCTTCCGTCATTCAGAGCGATCGGCGTCTTGCCGCCCCAGCTCAGCTCCAGAAGGCTGCCGTAGCTGCCCGGTTCCAGCCCGGAGATCGTTCCGGTGCCGAGCAGGTCGCCCGCATCCATGCGGCACCCGGCGCTGGTGTGATGCGCCAGCTGCTGCGCGGCCGAATAATACATTTGGCGGTAATTGGTACGGCTGATCACCGTCTCGCCGCCGCCTGCGGGGGTCAGGCCAACTTCAAGAGCAATATCGTAAAGCATCGGACCGGGCTCGGCGAGATAGGCGAGCAAAGGCTTCTCGCGCTCGGGCGTGCTCACGCGGAACGGCTCGAGCGCAGCCTTCATCACAATCCACGGACTGATCGTGGTCGCGGTCGCCTTGCCCTGGAACGGGCCGAGCGGCGCATATTCCCATGCCTGGATATCGCGCGCCGACCAGTCGTTGAGCAGCACATAACCAAAGATCATGGCACCGGCCTCGGCCACCGTGACCGGCGCGTCCGAAGGCGTCCCGACGACCGCGCCCAGTTCCAGCTCGATATCGAAACGTGCCGACGGCGCGAACCGGGGCGCGGCGTCGTCAGGCCCCTTGATCTGCCCCCACGACCGATGACGCGCGCCCATTGTATCCGATCGGAATGTGCAGCCAATTGGGGGGAAGCGCATGCTCCGGCCCGTGGAACATCGTCCCGACATTGAAGGCGTGACTGCGGCTGGCGTAAAAGTCGGTGTAGCCGGCGACCTTGAACGGCATATGCAACTGCACACCGTCCAGTGGCACCAGATGTGGCTCGACCGCCTCGCGCGCGCTCGAGCCGGCGGCGAGTAGTGTGGTCATGCGCTCGCGCAGCTCAGTCCACACCGCTGGCCCCGCACCCATCGCCGCATTCCACGCCGGCTCGGCGAACAACGGCGCTTGCGAAACCGCGAGCACCCCCGCCGCCTCCAGCGCCGCCAGGTCGGCCACGCGATCACCGATCGCGATCCCGCAGCGCGGCCCCGCGCGCCCGTCACTGAATACCCCGCACGGCAGGTTGTTGAGAGGGAACGGGCAGTCAGGTTCGTTGGCGCTGGCCAGCCATGAGCGCAGAAGAGGCATCTCGGTCCTTTCGGGGTACAAGTCAGGCGGGGTCGAAGGTGCCGTCGAACATTTTTTCGAGCCCATTCCAGCAATCGGCATATTCCTCCTGCATCGGCGCCTCGCTCGCCGCCCATTGCGTGAGATGCTGGGGGAAGCGGGGCTCGAACATGAAGCTCATGGTCTGGTCGAGCTTGTGCGGCTTGTGCTCTCCCTTGCTCGCCTCCTCGAAAGCGCCCTGGTCAGGGCCGTGCGGCAGCATGCAATTGTGCAGGCTCATCGCGCCGGGCGCGAACCCGTCGGGCTTGGCGTCGTACTCGCCATAGATGTTGCCCATCAGCTCGCTCATCACATTCTTGTGATACCAGGGCGGGCGGAAGCTGTGCTCGGCAACCAGCCATCGTTCGCGGAACAGCACGAGGTCGATATTGGCCGTCCCCTCGACCTCGGATCGCGCGGTCAGAACGGTGAAGATCGACGGATCGGGATGGTCGAACAGGATTGCGCCGACCGGGCTGTAGGTGGTGAGGTCATACTTGTACGGTGCGTAGTTGCCGTGCCAGGCGGCAACGTCGAGCGGGCTGTGGCCGATCTCGCTGCGGTGGAACTGGCCGCACCATTTTGAGCGTCACCGTCGACGGCACCTCGCGATCCTCGAACGCGGCAACCGGGGTCTTGAAGTCGCGCGGATTCGCCATGCAGTTCGCGCCGATCGGGCCGCGATCGGGCAGTGCGAACGGCTGGCCGTAATTCTCGCAGACAAAACCGCGGCACGGCCCGTCACCCTATAGACCAGACCTCTTGGCAGCACCGCGATTTCCTTCGGCCCGATCTCGATCACGCCGAGTTCGGTGCAAAAGCGCAACCGGCCTCCCTGCGGCACGACAAGCAGTTCGCCGTCCGCCGAAGAAAAATAGCTGTCCACCATGGACCGAGTGACGAGATAGACGTGGCTCGCCATGCCGGTCTGGGTGTTGACGTCACCCGCAGTGGTCACGGTGCGCATGCCGCTGATCCAGTCGGTCTCGCTTCCGTCATGGGCAACCGAATTCCAGCGATACTGACCAAGGCTTGCGACGCCCGGGATGACGTTCGGCGCAGACTTCCAGTACGGCACGTCGATCGGTTGGAACCTCCCGACATGCAGCACGCTCGGGCGGATGCGGTAACACCAGCTGCGCTCGTTGCGTCCGCGCGGTGCGGTGAAGGCAGTACCCGAAAGCTGCTCGGCATACAGCCCATAGGCGCAACGCTGCGGTGAATTCTGTCCCTGCGGCAGGGCGCCGGGCAGCGCCTCGGATTCGAAATCGTTGCCGAACCCGGGCATATATTCGAGCGGCTTTGTTTGACTGGACATCTGCGGCAACGTCACCGGACACTCGTTGCATATGCAACGTTTGCCTTGCCTATAGATGCAAATGCATCAATGTGCAATTTGGCCTGCATGACCCAGTTCTCGTTCGACCTCGACCATTTCCTTCCCTATCTGCTCAATCAGGCAGCTGAGCTTACCGCGAAACGGTTCGAGCAGGTCTATCGCACTAAAAATGGCCTCACCCGAACGAAGTGGAGGATTATCTCGCATCTCGGCTCCACGGGCGCCATGACGGCAGCGAGGCTGTCGCATACGGAGAAGACGAAGATCAGCCGAGCTGTGGGGGCGCTTCAAACGGAGGGCCTGGTGTTGCGAGTGCCATCAACTACCGATCGCCGTACCGAGACGCTTCAGCTGACCAGTGCCGGCGAGGCCCTTTTTGCCTCACTCTCGCAGGAAGCCGCCGCGTTCGATCGCCAGTTGCGTGCGCTGATCGGCGCGGAGGCAGCAACCCGGCTCGAGGAGGCGCTGAAACGGCTCGTTGAGAGCCCGATTGTCAAATGAGGTCGTCAAGTCAACAACCCCTCAGATCCGAATGATCTGGGGCCCGCGCAATCACACGGCGGCCTGATCGGATTGCGACCCTTCCACCGATCGCTGCTGATCCTCGCCGAACGTCCGGCTCAGCGACCTTACGCAGCCCGACTCAGCAAGCCCGCGTCCGCCGACATTCCCTGGCTGTTCCGATCGAACGCATGCCGCGCGGCCTCGACCTCGGGCAACGATGTGATCGTCCATTCGTGCAACTGACGAAGCGGTTGCTGCAGCGTGCGGCCAAGCGGGGTGATCTGGTATTCCACCGCGACCGGTGAAAGCGATTTGACCTCACGAGCAACAAGCCCGTTGCGCTCGAGCCGACGCAGGCATTGTGTCAGCGCCTTTTGCGTCACCCCCTCCAGCCGGCGACGGATCGTGTTGAAGCGCAGCGGGCCAGCATCCAGTACAGCCATCACCATCATCGACCATTTGTCCGCAATCTGGTCGAACAGCGCTCGGCTGGGGCAAGCCGACGAGAAGCATTGAGGTTCAAGCTCGATCATGGCGATATCCTATTAACTCGCCAGGCGACGTAAGGTGCCTGTTGGATGTTTGGTTTATCATGTATACCTCTTGTACGGATCGAACGCAATCCGCTCAACAACCGCGCAACGCCCTCCCCGCCCCCAGATGCCCTGGCCGATCGGCCCAGCAAAACTGCCGCGCTGCCCGCCGACATGGAAATCAACCGCCTGCTCATGGTGCTGGGACCCCAACCTTGTCGGTCGACAACTCGTCTCCTGGCAGCTCCTGCCTCTGAAGAGCCAGCCTCTGAAGAGCCAGCCTCGTTAAATGCATGTCGGCGGCAGTCAGATCTGTGCCCAGGGCAATCAGTGCCGCGTACAGCGTAATGAGTTCTTGTTCATTTCGGGGCGGCCCGGCAAGCAACGTCCAGGAAAAGCGCGTCGCTGCGTCTACAGCTATCAGAGATCGGGCAGCTGTACTCTTCCGACACGCGCAGATAGAGCATGTCGAACCGCCTTGAGGCTTTCGTCTTCGGGGCCAGCCTTCAGTCTGGGGATGACCAACCGCTCGTTCTCGATGCGGAGGTCGTCGATCGACGCCGCAGCATCGAGCGCCAGCAATGCCACTGTCAGTTCATCCTTGATCCAGCGGATTGTCGCTTCCGGTTTTGCTGGCATGGCCAAATTGCTGATGAACCGGGCTCTTTCCTTTCGCCATTGCTCCTTCGGGATCAAGCGGTCTTCAGGAGCGCGATGGTCCAAGCTGTGGGCTACCGATGCCTTCCCATTACGGAGAGATCGTTTCAGCAGCATAAGCGTCGCGGCTCGGTACGCCTTGAACGCGGCCTCGCGGTCGGGTTGCTCAATCAGGAAAGCCCATGTCCGACCAAACGGATTGGACGTTCCTTCGGGTAAGCGCGGTTTTTTCCGCGTGGGCTACTCGTTCCACCATTGCCAACGCTTGTTCAAGCGGATGTAGGCGGCGAGTTTGCGCAGGATCGCAGACGGCGCCACGGCTCCCGCCTTGATGGAGGCGACCATCCTGACGATATCATCAATCGGCTCTGATCGCGGCGGTTTTGATCGTTCGCCCCATGAGGCTTTGATGCGCTTGTAGGTCGAGGGCGCGGCAATCGAGCCAAGTTTCCTGTCCGCGATGTCGCGCAGACGGGACGAAGCGGAAACCGAGAAGATGGCAGAGGGCAAAAACGTGGTCCGTTGCGCCGCCGGTATCGGTGTAATGTTCATGCAGCGGCAGCGCACCGGCGCCGAACATCAGGCCATCGAGCACATAAGGCGCCTCGCCGGCAGTGGCCGACATGATCCGCGATCCAAATGAGGCAAAATGGTCGGACAGGTGGGAGTAGATCTTCAGGCCCGGGTCGCTGCCATATTTTGCATTGATGTCGGCTGCCGCCCGAGCGGAAAAACTGCCCGTCGGATGATGAGCTGGTGCCGGCGCCCCATGGCGCGTGAACGGAAGATCATGGTGCGCGGCAACGATCATACCCAACGCGGCATGATAGTTTTCGGGCGACAGATACCAATTGCGCGTCCAGGCAAGCTGCGCGTAGCTCACCCCGTCACTGGCATTCGCCATCCGCTCCAGGCCCAGATTCGATCCATCGGCCAGAATGGCCGCAAGGATCGCATGCGGGTTGTCATGCTCCTTGCCGGACCGAAGATCGCGGAACGCGCTCAGGAATCCTGTGCGCTCGGCCACTTCGACCAGGAGTTCGGTGATCCGCACGCGCGGAAGCAAGGCGTCGAGCCTGTGATCGAGGGCTTCCGCCTCAAGCGGTGTGATCGCCGGCATGGGTTGCAGCTTGAGCCGGTCGCGTTCAAGCGCCACGCCCGCGAGCCTGTTCGTCGTGATTTGCTTGGCGAAACGACGCAGCCGCCAGTCGAGCATTCTCGCGCGATCGGCCAGATAGGCCCCAGCATCTTTTGGGAATGCAAGGTTTTCGGCCACCTTCCCGGCATGGCTCCGGCTCAACAGATAGGTGTCGAAGCGGCGATAGTTCCGGGTTCCCTCCACCCATATGTCGCCGGCGCGTAACCGATCACGCAGGGTGGCCATGACGGCTGTTTCATAGTGCCGGCGGTCAATCTGGCCCTCTTCGGTGATGAGGCGCTTCCACCGCCGGTTGGCGAATGGCAGGGGAACGCCATCAGGTAGGTTGCGCGTTTTGCGCGCATTGGCGGCGCGGATGACATCAATCGCCTCAACCAGTTGCACCCGCTTCCCGACGTCTTGAACGTGAATGCATCGAGGAAAGCTGGGCTGAACCGGCGCAAGGTCGCCTAACGCCCCGTTGCCGCGACAAGGGCATCTTCCCCCGACAGATCGGCCAGGGCATCGACCTGCGCTTTCGCCCGGACCAGCCTGTGCCAGCCCACCGCCTCGTCGATCAGTTCCAGCGGATTGCCGCCATGCTCGATCGCCTCTCCCAGCGCCGCGATCGTGGCACCGAACAACCGCATGAGTTCACCGACCGAGCGGATGCTGTCCTGATAGCGTCTCTCACGGCTGCGCCGCGCGCGTGTGAACAGGCCGCCGACAAGCTTGTCGAACGTCTGGATCGCCGCATCGGCGAGTCGGGCCTCGAGGTCGATTACCGACGCGACCAGGGTCGCGCGCCGCCTGTTGAGGCTATAGTCGAAAAGCAGGAATGCCGGTACCGCGCTACCTTCACGCATGAATTGCGCAAACCGGAAATCGGGATTCTGGTGCCGATCGCCGGATCAATGCCGACCGCGCCCGCATAGGGCAGCCGTTCCAGCAAGCCGTTGATATTCGCTGTCGTCGGCGCCTCCTCGAAATTGCGCAGCCAAGCCAGCGGCGTCACCGAAGTCGCTGCTGTTGACGATCAAATACGACAAGCGGCGCTATCGGCGACGAAGCCGCATCGAGATCATGTTCGGTCGTCTCAAGGACTGGCGCCGCGTCGCAACCCGCTACGATCGCTGCCCTACCGCCTTCTTTTCCGCCATCACCCTCGCTGCCACCGTCATCTTCTGGCTGTGATCAGCGAGTCATCGTGTAATTTGTGGCTGCTTCCTCGGGCCGGCTGAGCGGCGCACCTTCTGGTTGTCGGATCTGAAGGAAGGAAGCAGCCATGAAGCACTATGCCGGAATAGACCTGTCGATGGAAA
>NZ_JAMLDX010000032.1 GCF_024211275.1 Sphingomonas tagetis | reverse complement strand
ATCGACGACGACAACGATATGAAGAGGGCCCCGATCGGGGCCCTCTTCATATCGTCAGGCCCGCATCAACAATGGCCTGCTTTTACTCCGCCCCGCTGGCCTGGAATCCGACCGGCGTTGACACATGCGACGCAACAACGCTTCCTGGCATGCAATGTCGGCATCAATGCGGGCCATGGCGTATGCATTTTCGTCCTGCTGCTTGAGATAGGCATCCGCGACGCGTCTGGATGCTGTGCAGATTTCGTCGCGTGTGCCCGTCTTGCGAATGATCTCGAGCTCACGCTTCGCATCCTTGACCGGGTCGCCGCACGCGCAGAGCGCACATAGCGCCATCAGTGTGAGCGGGCGCTTCACGGCAGTTTCCGATCGGCACGAAGAGGGTCTGCCGCCTCAAGCAAGCCGGCCGCCTCTGCCGACCCGATCAGCGCCCGCGCTGCTCCCGTGCCCATCACAGCCCCTTCGCGACATGCGCGGTGTAGAAGGCAGTCAGGTTCGGGATGAACGATCGCTCGATGTCCCTGGCCTCATAGACCTGGGCCCGATCGCTGCCCTCGACCTTTATCGCCAGCGCGCTCGCCGCCATCAGCCGACGGTATTGCTCTACGTCGAGCACCGCGAGGCCGGACTCGATCAAGGGGGTCGTGCAGCCAATGGCGTACTCGCTGCAGTGAACTTCGCCGAAGCGCTGCTCTGCGTTGGTGATCTCGAGCACGATGGGCGCGCCTTCGCCGGTGATGAACGACACCCGCCGCGGCCGGCCGAAAGCATTGAGCGTGCCGATGCTGCTTATCCGCTCGGTGAGGTTGACCAGTGCAAGCGTAAGCAGTTTGACCTTCCCGGTCGTGCGGCTCACGACCACGCCGGGGTTCAGGAACACCCCCTTGCTGTCGATATGCGTGCCGCCGGCGACCGAGCGCTTCGAGATCCGGTTGCCGTCACTCGTCCAGATTGTGCGATCGTCCGCTGAAAACCGGTCATCCGATTGTTTGATGGTAAACTTCGGCGCGCCGAACATTCCGGCGCTTGCCGGCACCGCAAGCGTGACAGCCATGGCGGCAATTACCGCGCACCACCGCATATAAATTCCCCGACTTCGCATCGTGCGTCGCTCCTATGTCCTCTCGGGGCGACGGCCTGAAGCCGGATGTTGGAAACCTGTCCGTAAGAGCAGGCGCATGCGCCTTTACCGTTGCCGGCTGGACATGCGCGCATGCCACCCGGCCTTCAGCATGAGCTGTTGACCGAGTAACTTACGGGAAGGGGTTTCCACGCCCCACCTCCGGGCTTTCACCGAAGGCACGGGCAATTTGCTCGCTACGCGACGCGAAGCAAGTCTATTCGACGCAGTCAGCGATTTGCACGCACCCCTTCTTTCATTCGTCTGCATTCTACGATGCGCTGCCGCAGATGCTCGCCAGTCCGGTCCCCCTTGCGCTGCCATGTCCAGTCAGCGAGAAGTGCAGCGCTCGCCCGAGAGGGCGAGCGGGGCGTAGTAACCCCGCTTGAGACACCTCGGTCACCGATCTTCGGAGGCCGGGTGGCATGCGCGTATGTCCAGCCGGTTCGCCGGTAAAGGCGCATGCGCTCGTTGTCTCAGCGGGTTACTAACATCCGGCTTCGGCCGTCGTCCCGAGAGGTACATAGGGCGACGAGGGGAAGTCGGAACATGCTGACGATGCTGACGCGGATCTGCGAGCGGCTGCAATCGAACGCATATGTCAACGAGGCCGCGATCAGTCACGGCATCGTCACCCCCATTTTGGGTATGCTGGGCTGGGACAGCGCGGATCCCGATCAGCTCGTGCCGGAATACCGCGTCGACAACGGGTTCGTGGATTTTGCGCTGATCGGCCTCAACCGTACGCCAGCAATCTTCATCGAGGTGAAGGGTCGCGGGAAGGCCGCCGACGGCGACCGCCAGCTGTTCAGCTACGCCTTCCATCATGGCGTGCCGCTCTGTGTGCTGACCGATGGCGCGGTCTGGAATTTCTACGTGCCGAGCGGGATCGGCAGCTACGAGGACCGGCGGGTCTACCGCCTGCAGCTCGACGAGCGCACGCCGGCCGAGTGCGAAGAGATCTTCCAGCGCTACCTGTCGCGCGATCGCGTTCGCAGCGGCGAATCTTTTGCTGACGCCCAGCGCGACCATCAAACCGCGATCGGCAGGCGCCAGGCTGCGGCGGTGCTGCCGCGGGCGTGGGCGGAGCTGATCGCCGAGCGCGATGATCGCATTCTGGAAACACTGGCCGAGAAGGTGGAGGCCCTGTCCGGCTATCGTCCCAATGCAGGCGAGGCCGAAGCTTTCCTGGATGCCCTGAAACCCGCACGACCAGCTGCTGAGCCTCGTGCGACTGCTCCGGCGACTGTCCTCCCCTCCCCTTCGGCGCCCGCGCAAGCAACTGACCGGACGGTACACTACACGCTGTTCGACCAGGCGTTTGAGAGCCCCAATGCCAGTCGTGCGCTGGTCGACATTCTCCGCGCGCTTGCCGCACGGGACCCGAGCAGGATTGGTGATCTTGCCGATGCAGTCCGAACCTCACGCATGGCGCACGTCGGTCGTTCGCTGGCCGAGATAAATCCGCGTAAACCGGAGATCGCTCGCGCTGTGGAATTCTCGCCCGGCTGGATGGTCGGCCTGAACATCGATAACCGCACCAAGATGATGATCGTGAGGGCGGCAAGCGACGTGTGGCGGCTCAATATGCCGCGTGACCTGGACATCACCATGCCGAATGGCTGAACAGGGGCTGGTTTGCGCCCCACAATCAGACATTCGACGACGTTCGCCCTAATTCCGACGTTTGTTCATGCAGCAAAGGAATATTCGAAGCTGGGTGGTTACTCGTCACGGCCCTAGAAAGTGTGTGAAGTACCGCGTTCTGCGGTGCGGAAAACTCGACCGGCGCGGCCGTCGATGGGCGAGGCGTGTATGAAGGCTCTATAGAGACTCCACCGGCGCGAAATCGCCGGACCTACTTGATCTTCAGCGCGATAAACTCTGCCCACCTACGATAGCGGTTGTCAGTGCGCAGCGCCGGGTCTGATTTACCGATACGTTCAAGAATCGCAGCGAAATGCTCGTCGAATTGAAGCATCGGGTCTGGTGCGACAAAGGTATCCAGCAACACCAGGCTGGATTCGGCATGCTGCTCGGGATGCGTGGATTCGCTTAATTTGTGGATCAGGTGATAAGTGTAAGCCGGTACGGCGTAAGGGGCGACGGACTCTACCGCCCTCGGAAAAGCCTTGTCCGTCGCAATCGCAGCGAGTGCGAACTGCTCGCTGATCTGGCTGGTTTGCAAGATCGCCTCGCTCGGCCATACTCGTCTGACCCAAGACCAGATTTGGTCCCACCGACTATCGGGCGTGCCATCAATCGGCTCGTCATCGCCCCCCTGATCGTCGCCCGGCTCCGCTTCCAGGTAACCGACGATCCACTCCGCTGCGTCGGCGCGGATATCTTGCGGCATGGACCTAAGCGCATTCCGAACGTCCTCACGTTTCAGTTCGTCGGGGCCAAACGCAATGCCGACCAGCATCAGCGCTTGGGCCACGTTGCGCGCGGCTGCGCCAAAGCGTTGCATCCGGTCGTGCTCAAACAACGGTAGAAAATGCGGCTTGAGCGCGGCCCATAGCTGCGGATCGATGCGCATCTGCCAGGCATAGCCTTGCCACATCGCCATCGCCTCTTCCTCCTGCCGCCACGAGAAAGCGGGGATGAGTGTCTTGGCCGACCAAGCCGGATCAACTGCATACAGATACGAAATGCGGCTGGCGCCGATTACTCGGGCATAGCGGTGCTCTGGCTTTTTCGGGCTCATCAAACGGTTCGCGCGTTCGGTCAACGATCCCAGAGTATCACCCTGTCCCGGGCGCAACGCGTAGATCGCGTTGACGAAGGCTGTCGCCAGAATGCCCATCGAGCGGTTTATCGCCTCGGCGACCCAATCGACGGGAGCGACCTGACCCCGCTCGATGTGATAGTCCGGCTCGAACAATGGTTCGCTACCGGCTGCTTCCAGCGCGCGGTCAAACAGCCGCCAAAAAGACGTCGGCTTCTCCCTGGCGTCCAAGTCTCGGCTTTTTGCCTCGAGAAGATCGGCGGCGCCGCGCACGAATTCCCGATCCTCAAACAAGCTTACCGGTACATCACCAAGAAGGCTCAACACGTGATCGGTGATCAATTCCCCGTTCTTGGCTTCACGAAGCCCGCGCAATCCGGCTTCCCAAGCGTCTGCTGGACCCGGATCATCCGGCGTTTCCGCGAACGCTGACAGCACATTCAAAGCATTTCTGGGCTGCGCGATCGCGAACTGCTTCCAACTATCGAGCAATCCGTCGCGCGCATCCATATCGTTGCGCAAGCGTGCGATCAGGGCAGCCTCGCCCATTTCGGCGAGGTCTTCGACACTGAAGTTCGTGTCAGGTCCCCATCGTGTTTCGAACCAAGAGCTGAAGTGAGCGCGCTCGCCATCCTGCGCGCGCCAATGCGGATATCGCGCCCGAAGCGCTTGCAAGGTTTGGGCAAGTGCCGGCGTCAATGGCGGCTGTCCCACGCGCTCGACGACGATCAATCTGTCGAACACGCGACGGTCGCGTGAGCTTTCACGTTCATCATCCGCGACCTGCTCAAACATTTTAGATGGAGGGCCCGCGATGAGCACGTTGGATAGCGTGTTACGGCCGTCATCGTCGAGCGTGCGCCAGAGGACGCCGAGCATGTCCATCGCTTCCTTCCGCGCGCCCCCGTGCCAGAGGTCCGGGGCGTCAGCCATTAAGCAAGACCTCCAGCTTCTGTTGCGCCGTGAAGTGCGGGCTGGAGGCCATCGCAGCCAAGACCAGCCGGCGAAAGCCGGGGTAGCGAATTTGCCGCCAAAGCGCGATCCAAGCATGGCTTTCAGCAGGGTCGAGTTGCCCATCTACGTGCTGCCAGCCTCGCCAGATTAGATCGTAAAGCCTTGCCCAATGTGCGTGATGCGCGTTTTGCGGATGCGGCTCGATCGACGGTCGTTGCAGCGCTGTTGGATCGCGCGATGAGCTCGCTTGACCAACGATTCCGTAGAGATCGAGTACCTGCTTAAGCACATGGGTCAGAAGGTCGAGATGCCGCGCCCAATAGCTATTTGCGTCCGGCATTGTGTTGATTCTGTCGGCCACGTCGAACGCCCGATCACTGACAAGATCGACTTTGCTGTCAGCGATCGTATTGATCCGCGCAGGATCCACCGCGCTTCCCGACGCCGCGGCATAGCTTTGCGACACCGTGAGGAACGGCTTCAGCATCGCAGCGAGCTCTTGCTTGAACCAGGGTTCATCTCGCTTGGCAGGCGTACCGACCATAAGCCCGTGCATTGCATGCGGTGTGCTCTGGTCCGTTGCCCAATCTCCCTCGCTAGAGACCAACTGCCAAAATGTGCGGTATCCATCGGCGATCGCGGGTGTCGCGTCGAGATGGCGGCGGATTGCACTGCGCAACAACGGATGTGCTCGGCGTCGGCCCTCGAGTTTTTCTACAACCCAATCGACAAGTTTTTGATTTTGCAGATGGGCGCATAGCCAAGGAAGCAATTCGATCGCTGGCGCACTCAACCACGGCAGGCCGCTATTGTTGGCTCGGGACGGGAATAGGGGCTCAATGTGGTAGGCTGGGCTTGTCGGAGGTTCGCGTTCCTCGTCCTTGGCCAGCTTTATATCAGCTTCGTGAGCGGTCTTGGTCTGGCGATCATGCTGTTCGAATTCACGAAGCCATTCCATAGGAGGTAGCGGCGTGACTCCAGCCAGCATCTTGGCACCATGACCTTTGTCATCTGGCCGGCCGCAGACGGCCCAGACCAGGTTGGCGGCGTCGCTCGGTTCCAACGCACTCGGCAAGCGCAAGGCTGTGCCTTCGATCAGCGTACGAATGCTGGAAAGATAGTCTTCGCGCGTTTTCGCCCATTGGATCAACGTCTGCTTGAGCAGCCGGTGATGATAGATCGGTCGATAAAAAATCGGCTCGAGGCGGCGCAGCTGATACGGCTTGGGATCTGGCGTTTTGCTGTCGTTTGGCACGAATAGGTATGCTGGACCACGCTTGCGCCCGGTGCGAGCAAATGCATCTTCGGCAGCAAAGGCGTCTGTCATGTAACGCAGCACCGGGTCGTTAAGGCTGTAGCCGATGAACAAGACGGTAAATTCGGCGAACAGGCGCGCAACGAACCGGGCGGCCCAAGCGTCGGTGAGATAGGCTCGGCCGAAATCGGCACTGGTGAGGACGAGTTGCTGGTTGCCATGGGTGGCAGGCTCAACGCGTCCGTGCAAATAGACGATGCTCCGCCAGCTCGCGAGCCGATCGTTGCGCGGGATCGGAAGGATCGGGGCCGAATGATATTCGACTCCCAGTTTCATATCAGGTCGCGCCTGCTCAAAGAGCAGGTCGAAATTGGTTGTGACAAGCCTCGTACCGTTATTACCGCCGCGGAGCCGTCCAAGTTTCAACAAGGCTTGGTGGAGCGCCAGATCCTTTGGCTTGACCGTGATATCCAGCAGTTCGGCGACCGTGGCACGCATGCGACCGGGGTGGCTTCCCTCGAGTGAACCGAGCATTCGGTCTAGCCAAGACCACTCCTCACCATCGGGGCCGGGCTTGATGGCGCCGCATTCAGTGTAGCAATGATCGACAAGTCCTCTGAAGTCAGGAAGGCCTGCTCCCATCGAAATACCCGCGCCACAGAAAATTACGACGCGATCTTCTTCGAGCTCCTGTACGAGCTTGTCGGGAACGATCGGTCCATTCTTGACGAAACGCGGCATGCCCCTCCGTGTGCCGCCTCCCGGCGGCGATCCCCTTGTCAGTCTTAAATATTTACGCTCCCGGCGCAAAGTTGTTTCGCATCCAATTTGACGTGCGGTGCTCGCGTCGCGGGAAACTACGATCAATTCGAGGGCTCGTACGGGCCCTGTACGCTCGGATCATCGGGGACCGCTTGGATTTCGAGCTGGATCTCGCTGGCTTTCCCGCACTTATTGCATGCGAACGAATTGCCGGGTCTCAGGTGGCCCGCTCCCAATTTGGATCGTACGCAAGTTGGGCGCACCCTGCGGCTCGATAGCTGCGCTGACCCTCAGCAAGTCAGGAGACAAAGCCGCAGGCGGGGTCGGTAGCACGGCCGTGACTTATCGCGCCGCCCAGCGACGCCGCAGCTCTTGCACGCGACTGTCTTTTCCAAGGGATGAGGCTTCAAGGGGATCGAGCACTGCCTCGATGCGATAGGGCCAGAGGCCAGCATCTTCCGGAAGTACGAGGAGCAGAAAATCGACGAACTCCGAAGGAAAACGCTCGAGCAACGACAGCAGTCGCGGACTGTCATAGCTCCACATCGAGGCCATGCCCGGCATCGCCTCGAGCAAG
The DNA here is from genome assembly GCF_024211275.1 of Sphingomonas tagetis. Classification (GTDB taxonomy): domain Bacteria; phylum Pseudomonadota; class Alphaproteobacteria; order Sphingomonadales; family Sphingomonadaceae; genus Sphingomonas; species Sphingomonas tagetis. The sequence continues at coordinate 20,720 of NZ_JAMLDX010000032.1, read as the reverse complement.
TCCCTCCCTGCCTCGAACATCTGCGGAAACCAGTCATCCGCTCCGACCATGAGGTTCGCGATCGCATCCGCACTCGAGGCGTTTCTTATGGCACGCTGCCGCGGCCACACGTCGCGCAGAAATTCGAGCGCGCGCGGTTTCCAGTCCGCATTATCCCACCAGGTCCGGCACGTGCGCAGCAGCCAGTCGCGCAACTCCTGGTTCATTTCGAGGATAAGCTCGCGCAACTCATCCGAACCGATCGCATCGCCGCTTTCGCGCAGCGGCGTCACCGCCCATCCGCGCAACAGCAAAGCGGCGAGAGGCGATGTTGTCGCACGCGTGCCATCCGCTTCGCGCGCCGCCTCGAGCAAATCGGCGCGCAGCAGCCGGTGAAGATCGACCGAAATCGAATTTGCCCGGAACAGCCCCGACCAAAAAGCGGACCGGTCGTCGCCAAGTCCGTGTCGCCTCGCGAGTAGATGTTCCACGGTCCAGTCCGGCGCACGAAAATTGAGGTATTTGACGTTGGCCAGCGCAGCCACCACCGCATAGCGGCCAATGTCGTCGGCCATTTCAGTGAGCTGCGCGAGGCGGTCAAGCCAGATCTGTGGAAGCGGCCCGCCGTCTGGCGCACCATCGGATGATTCATGCACGGCCAGTTGCGCGAGGCGCCCTGACGGCGAATTGATCGCCTCCATCACCCAATCATGCTCCTTGCTGGACAGCAGGATTCCGGAGCCGGCCTTTCCCGGGTGGACCTCCATTACGTGGAGGAGGCGCTGCCAGATGCGGGCCTCGAGATCCGGAGCAGATCGCGCTAGGTTCTTCTGACTTTTCTCGACCCAAGTGGCTGACGACCGCAATATCTCCGCCAGCCCCTCGTCGGGGAGATCGGCAAGCACGCAGGCGACGGCGACTACCAGCCGCTTCGACGTCGGTTTGCGATCCTCGGCAAGCAGGAAATCTTCCCATAGCCGCGCCGACACCTTTGCCGGGCTTTGGCGCAAGGCGGCGAGCGCGCGGACCGGCTTTTCTTGGGCAAGGCCGCGGAACGGCCGCGCGATCGTCCGCATGTCGATCCGCTGGTGGTCCTGATCCAGCGCGGTTTGCGCGATGGAATCGACAGCAATGCCGAGCAGCGAAGTGAAGCCAAGATCCTCGCCGATCGAATAGGTCCGGGCTTCGGTCGAATCGTCAGCCTCTTCGCCGACACGCGGCGACCATTCGGGGACCAGCGCGCGCATCCGCGCCATTTCGGCGTCGAAGTTGAAGCCGAAGGCACACCCCGCCGCCTGCAGCCAATGGAGCCGCTCCATTGCGTAATATGCAGAGCGCATCTTGAACATCTTGGCGGTCTCGCCCTGATAGGTCGGCGGACCGGCAAGAAGGCGCGCCTCGAGCGCGGCGCGGTCCGGTTCGGGCAGCTCGGGCCACCGGCGCGCCAGCACGTGCAACAGGTCGCGCTGGTGCTCGCGCTCCCAGAACGCTTCGTCGCCGATTTGCGCGACCAACTGTGCTGCGTCCTTGCCCGAGAGCAGCCCGGGCGCCCCTGCCGCCCATATTAGCGTCCGGACGAAGACGGCATCTTCGTGTTGCGACCACCGCGGCAGCTCGGAGCGCACGCGCTCTGGCTCGGTCGCCACCAACCGATCGAGTATCGCGATCCAGAGACGGAAGAGCCCCGTCAGGTCATCGCCCACGTTGGAAAGATCGTCACCGTCGGGAGCGCTGGCGGGCGTGAAGGGACCGAGCATATAGATTGCGGACCGCGCCTCTATCTCCAGCGCCACTGTTCGCTCGAGAACATGCGAGAGCTCGTACATGAAGGTCGCGAGCAGGTCGGGCGGCACCTCCAGCGGCACGTCGGACGCGGGATATTTGATCTCCAGATTGAGAATGTCGCCCAAGCTATCGTGGGTGGGCGGCGCCCCGCGCGACCAGGATCGGCCGACGCGTATGCGCGGGCAGCGCAATTCCGCGAACCTGCGGATAAGCGCGGGCGACCAGCCCTCGACTTTGACGATATCGGCGAGCCCGTAGAATTCCATGCCATGGGCGTCGGACCGATCGTCGAAGCTCGCGAGAAGCGCGCGCCAACCCTTCCGGACCGATGGGCTGAACCGGGCCGCATCATGCTCGAGTGCGCGCGACAATGCCTGGACGATGCCGGGATGAAGGCCTTGCTTTCCCGCCGCCCACCACAAGGCCACGGGTTCATGCGCGACCTGTACCAGCCAGCCACCGAGATAGCTCACGCGTTCGGCGAGTGGCGCGACGACTTGGCCAAGGCTTCCCTGCAACTGCGCCTGCCGGTCTGCATCGGAAGCGAGGAGATCGGCCTTGGTCGGCGCGAATAGGTTGCGCGCGTCAGCCGGCATTTCGCGGCTCTTGTAGCGGTCCTTGGGGTCGAACGCCGGAGGGGCATTATCGGTATCGAGACCCCAGACGGCGAACGGATCGAACACGATGCTGTCGTCCTCGAGGCTGACTGCTCCGGGGGTTCGGTACCGCGTCTCCGGATCGAAAACGCACAGCCATTCCGCCGGAAAGGCCGCGCCGGCTCCCGCGATCCGCTTCGCGCCTGCAGGCGAGGTCGCAAGATGCGCGATCGTGCCGCGCTCATAGGGCGACATTTGGCGCGGGCCGGCGCCCGCACGTGCGATCTGATCGCTGTGCCATCTGAGCGGATCGCGGGCGCGCCCGGCCCAAGCGTCGATCGTGTCCCACAAGGCTCGGTACTGGTGCGCTGGGTCGAAGCTGATCGGCCGGACCCCCTTATGTTCCCACATCGCGTTGGCGAACGCGTCGTCGCCGGCTTGGAGCGCATACATTGGCTGGAATGCAGCAGATTTCGCATTCAGTGCCTCGAGGAGATATTGGACCGGGGGGTCGTTCGCGGTGTAACCGACAAAGACGATCTGATACCGCTCCATCAGCGCCCGGATGAAGCGGGTGGCCCAGCCATCGGATAGATAGGCGCGTCCGAAATCCGAACTCGAGAGCACGAACTCATCATCGGCCGGCGCTGTGGCTTGTTCGTTGATGCGCCCGTGGAGATGGATTATGCCGGAAAACTTGGTCGAGCTCCTCGGATTGGGAAGCTCAGGGGGGCCGTGCGACGCGATTGCAGGATCGCAGGCTTCGAAGAGCCGGTCGAAATTGGTCGTCACCAGCCTAACGACATCGTCGGTGCCGCGCGCAAGGTCGATCAGAGCGCGGTGCGCGGACGGATCGTCGAATTTGGGAACAAGGCTGGCGGCGACGGCCCTGCGGACGCTCGCCGTGTCGAACTCCTGCTCGAGCAAGGAAAACGCCCGATCAGCAGGGATCAGGCCCTCGACGCCATTGACCTTGATCGATCGCGATGCGGCAATCACTGCTCGCGCGCGACTATTGGCCGAGGCGCGAAGATGCTCGAGGACGGCGTCCGCTAGCCCATAGAAGTCAGGCAGGCCGGCCTTTGCCAGAGAAACCCCCGATCCGCAGAAGAAGATCACTTGGCCCTCGTCGCGGGCCGTCAGCAATTCGTCAGGAATGTTGGGACCATGTTCGACAAAGCGCATCCGCCGAGCTTAGCCAAATATGCCGGGGTCCGCCACGCGCTGCCCGAAGCTCGGGCCCCGAGCCGAGGTGGCGGCCCAGCGCACGCAACCTAGGCCTTGAGAGGTCGAATGGCACGCTACCGAATTCCTATGGGTTTCTAAGGCCTCCTCGATATCTGGCCTCTGTCAGCATGTTCCGTCCGCCCTCCCGAAACCTATGCAGGACGGCAGACACTGGGCGCGAGACCACCTCGTCTTGATAACGTAGCGTGACCGGCCGGACATAGAAGTCGGTCCGATGAATCATAAGGGACCTAAGCGGCAGCCAGCCGGCCTCCCCAAGGTTGCCGATGAGTCCTCGCCGCAGAGCGTTGGTCACAATGTCGGCTAGTTCGAGGCCCGGCTCCGGGTCGCTTGAGAAGCGGAAGCTCTCGCGGAAGATTAGCTGGAGATCGAACCCTGGGCTTTCTCCGCCGAGGACGTCTGGCGCCGCCCCCTGAAGGTAGTCGGGAACGCTGTCGAACATGAAACGGCGGAAGTGGCGGTAATCGCCGCCGCGAAGCATGTTTGCCGGTCGCCTCAGAGATATGGCCTGGAGCCAGACAACTAGGGTGTTAGCCCACCAATCCTCCCAATCGGTGACGAGTCCCTTGGCCTTCGCATCCACGACCCAATGGAACTTCGCCAGCTCCTTTGGATACCGCTGGCAGTGGTAGAGAATTGTCTCCTCCAACACCCGATGGAGCAGGTCGAGCGTCACCGTCATTTGGCAGTAGAGCTGAGGCGAAAAGGTACCCATGCGCCGCTGAAGGTCCGCGATGTTGGCTCGCAACTCCTCGGGGTGCCCGTTGGCAAGATTGGCCGCGATGGCCTGTACGCCGTCTTGGCGGTGCTTCTCGACCTCCTCGCCGGTGTGCTCGCCGGTGTCGATCATGGAGGCGCAGAAAATCCCTTCGTTGCGGCGCAGTAGGTCGATGACGGCCGCGACCTGGGCCTCAGTGAGCAAGCTGCCTTTCACCTCGCCTTTTCGTTTGGGCAGGTTGGCTCGCAGCCGCGTGTAGTTTCTGAACAGCTTGGGAAGACGGTGCGAGGCCAAAACGAGGGCGCCTTGCACCGAGATAGACGACTGACCGCTGCCAATCGCGCTGAAGGTGCCGGACTCGTCTAGAAAGATATGCACTCGTACGGTTTACAGGGTTCGTGGCGCTTGGGCGAGCGTCGAGCGACAGCATCGGGCGACGTCTTCTCAGCTCCAAGTGCTTGTTCGCCTCTGTTCCGCCCGCATGGAGCTGATTGCGAGCCTTTCTCCGAGGTGTTGGCATGGGCCGACAGACCCGATGCCCGAACGCCGCTGAGGCTCCCGCGCCTATGTCGGCTTTGTTTCCGGGATGGTCGAAAATACATCGGTCAGCAATCGGCCCAAGTCCTGAAATTGGCCTTTCCGCCCTCATGCTGACAACCTGGTGCCCCCTGGTCAGCACACCCGCCCGTCACAGCAATGCTGCACGGTTGGCATCGCTGCGCTCGGATACACCGTCACGGATGGGGGCGCTGACTTGCTCTTTGACGAGCGCGATGGCGAGCGCGAGGTGATCAAGCTGCGCATGTTCTCGACCGTGCAACGCGTTGATGGCGGGCCTGTCGAAGACGCGCCCCGCGTTTGATCCCGACGCCGACAGCTACCGCGCGCATTTCTCCTCCCAGCGTCTCGAGGAATACGCGGCGTCTCGCGTGATCGATCCGAACGAAACCGACGATCAGCGCTACGAGCGCGAGCAACGCGTGACGTGGCCCCCGCCTTTCATCCAGCGGCAGCCAGAGACCGACCGGTGTTGTCGCGCATGAGCGCAGGCGAAGCAACGGGCGGGGTTAACCCCGCCCGTTGCTGTTCGAGTTCGGCGGCGAACGCCGCCGGTGTGGCGTAACCGAGCGAGGAGTGCGGCCGCTCGGTGTTATAATCATCGACCCAGCGCGCGAGGATCGCGCGGGCCTGACCGATCGTGAAGAACAATGTCTCGTTGAGCAGCTCGTCGCGCATGCGACCGTTGAAGCTCTCGACAAACCCGTTCTGCGTCGGCTTGCCTGGCGCGATATAGTGCCACTCGACGCCGACATCGCCGGACCAGGCGAGCACTGCGTTCGAGGTGAGTTCGGTCCCGTTGTCGCTAACGATCATCTTGGGCGCACCACGCCTAGCGATCAGATCGCCCAGTTCGCGAACCACACGCCGACCCGAGATCGACGTGTCGAGCACCGCCGCCAGGCACTCGCGCGTAACGTCGTCGACGATGTTGAGGATGCGGAACCGCCGGCCCGTGGCGAGCTGATCGTGGACGAAGTCCAGGCTCCAGCGCTGGTTGGGCAGCGCCAACATCGGCGCAGGCGCCCGCGCACCAACGGCACGCTTCCGTCCCTTCCTGCGCCGCACTGTCAGACCCTCTTCGCGATACAGCCGCTGAGTCTTCTTACGGTTGACGATAATGCCGTCCCGGCGAAGCAGGATGTGCAGCCGCCGGTAGCCAAACCGCCGGCGCTGCTGCGCCAACTCACATAATCTCGACCGCAGGTCGCCATCATCCGCTCGGCACGAGCGATACCGCATGCTCGTGCGGTCCGCCCCGACGACAGCACACGCCCGCCGCTCGCTCATCCCCAACGTCGCCTGGAGATGCGCGACTGCTTGCCGCTTCGCGGCGGGCGCTACCATTTTTTTGACAGCAGATCCTTCAGACCCGCATTGTCGAGCATCGTGTCTGCGAGCAGCCGCTTGAGCCGTGCGTTCTCCTCCTCCAGCGCCCGAAGCCGCTTCGCGTCGGATACCTCCAACCCGCCATACTTGGCCTTCCACGCGTAGTAGGTCGCGCTCGACATGCCGTGCTTGCGGCACAGCTCCGTCACCACTGCACCCGCCTCGGCCTCCTTCAGGATGCCGATAATCTGCTCTTCCGAAAACTGCTTCCGCTTCATCTGTCCGTCCCTTCGAGGGGCCGGTCTCTAGTTCCAACTGGATGAAGAAACGGGGGTCACGTCACGCGAAGAGAAAGAGTTCGGATGGTTCCATCCGTTCGCGATGGTCCATCGCGACTCTGAAGAGATACGTGGAATGGCTGACGCTAACGACTACGAATGCGAGGAATGGGAACGTCGCGCGCAAGCGCTATAGTTCGGCTTAGATGTGGCGACCTCAAGCAGGCGCTGTACCACCCCACCGATCTGTAACGCGAGATAAGGCGGCACAGCATTCCCGACCTGTACGAACTGCTGAGTCCGATTGCCCTCAAACAAGTAATTGTCTGGAAATGTCTGAAGACGGGCCGCTTCACGCACGGTCAAGCTACGACACTGGAGGGGATCGGGATGGATGAAATAGTGTCCGTCCTTCGCGATGTGGCTTGTGACCGTGGTCGATGGCTGATCCCAGCACTGGACCCGGAAACGATCATTGAACTTGCCCGAACTCCAGTTCTGATGGGCTGGCGCCAAGCCAGCCGGGAACTCTGACGCCTTGGGTGACCGCGCAAAAAGCTCGGCGAAGGTCGCGGCAAAGGCGTAGCGCGCAAGATCGGTTTCCATGTGCCCCCGAGCCTCGTGGTTCGGAAGATGGTTAAGCTTAGGATCGAGCAGCCACCTAGCCAGCTCCTCGCCGTCAACATCCGCGGAGTCTGTCGATCTCGTGGGCAGAAGATCGTTCCGCCCCTCCATCGCCTCAGCGTTGGTGAGCAACTTTGCCGCTATCTCATCAAATTGCTCGCTCTCCTCGTCGTACGCCGCTTGTGCCGCAGACCTGAAGGCTTCGACAACGGCCTCCCGCCATGCAGGGCCAGTGTCCTCCGTCTTGCTTAGACGACTGCGCAGCGCTGGCATGCTGGCGATCACCTGCCGTACAGTCGGCGCGACATCGCGCGGCTGCAGCAGTTCGCCGGACATTTTGAGCACCGGCAGCTGGGAAGTGAAATCGTGACGAACGCCGAACAGTATGACCCGGTGACGACGCTGCGGCACGCCATGTTTTTCGGCTCGAAGGACGTAGGCAGTGCCGCCTCTCGCTTCGGAGACGACCAGCGGGAAAATGGAATAGCTGTCCTTGAAACCCCCGGCTCCCATCAGGTCAGTGACGACCTTTGAAAAGATGTTTTCGCCGTCCACATTCGCAGACAGGAACCCTTTCACGTTCTCCATTACGAATGCCACTGGCTTCAGACGGGACAGGATGCGAATATATTCTCGATAAAGGAAGTGTCGGTGATCCTCACTGGCGACGTAATCGACATTGCCCCGGTTTCGCGCACGTCCAACGAGTGAGTAGGCTTGGCAAGGCGGGCCGCCGACGAGAATGCATCGATCTGATGCCTCCTCCACGATGCGATCGATCCGCGGGTCAATCAGGGCTGCGGCTTCGGGTGTACCAAGTTCCAGCTGCAGGGTTTCATCGCAGGCTGCCAGCCACTGATCAGGGAACCCGTCGATCAACTGCTCACGTGAAATGTTGCCACAGATGTAGTCGTAATATTCGCGCGGGGTCTGCTCGAACTGCCGGAAGAAGCTTCGCATGCGGAGCGTCGAAAATGCGGAAAATTCCTTCTCTACTGAAAGCGCGATGTCGAATACACGCTTCCCACTCCCATCGCGGACCGACGAGAAGCCTTCGGCAAGGCCGCCGGGTCCGGCAAACAGATCAACGACCTTGAACATCACGTCTCGCACAACCAGACTCAATGGCTACTGGCATTACTAGGTGTTGTGACTTCCTCCAGGGAAAAAAGCATGACCGACGTCGTGGATAGCGCGGTGCGTTCGAGGATGATGTCGGGCATCCGATCGACCAACACGAAACCCGAGCTGCAATTGCGGCGGGCGCTGCATGCCCGGGGTGTCCGTTACAGGCTCCATGACCGATCCCTTCCCGGCAAGCCGGATATCGTGCTTCCGCGCTGGCACGCAGTCATCGAGGTGCGTGGGTGCTTCTGGCATCGCCATCAGGGTTGTCGACTCACAACCACGCCAGCGACACGGCCGGAATTCTGGAAGGCCAAGTTTAGCTCAAATGTCGAACGCGATCAGCGCAACGAGACACTGCTGAACCGTGCTGGCTGGCGGATTGCCGTGGTTTGGGAATGTGCTCTTCGAGCTGGTAGCATCGACGATGTGACGGATGCCTTGATCTCCTGGCTGGAATCGGACCTGCAGAGAGTTGAAATCCCAAGCGGCCAAGGGACGGCCGACCACCGTGAAAGGCACCCTAACGACCTGCAGCCATCGGGCGGCGTATAGGCGCCAGTGTGACTCCAACTGCTTCAAGAAGCAGGTCTTCAGAGGGCGCAGCCAAGGAAACTCGTCCAAAATGGAGCTTTAGACCTCTCGGTAATGCTTTATTGTTGTGTTCCACGGACGACCACGACAGTTTCGGTCGCTTGGGGGAATGGATGACGCGCGATGCTGCAAGACCAAGAATGGGAAAGCTTCGTCGCGCTCTGACGCTTATACACCTTCTGGCGGAATCCGCGGAAGGTCTCACACTGGACGAGATAGCTGCCCAGCTCGGTGTCAATCGTCGAACCGCTGAGCGGCTTCGCGATGCCGTGCGGGATGAGTTCGATGTCGAGGAGCGTGTCGAAGATCGAACAAAGCGGTTCTTCATACGAGACCGGCTTGGTCGAGCATACACGCGCCCCAGCGCAGAGGAAGTCGCGGCACTGGAAATCGAGGTCGCCGCCCGTCTTGTCGAGGGCGCCGGCCATGCCGCCCATCTCGACAGACTTCTCGCCAAAGTTAAATCGGCCCTCGACGATCGCGAGAAGCGGAAGCTCGCGCCGGACCTTGATGCGCTGGTCCGTCTGCAGCGCAGCCGCATTGTCGCCGGGCCGCTACTGGAAGCTGCACCGGAAACGATTGGCGTCATTCAGGGTGCTATTCTGGCAGCGCAATGCGTGGAATTCGACTATGCCAGCGACGGTGCGAGGACGCTGGCATGGCGAATGGTCGTGCCCTATGGCCTGCTCCACGGCCCCACCACCTATCTGATCGGGAAGATCCCTGACCGGGATCAGGAGCCTGTGTTTTACAGGCTGGATCGCATGATTGAGGCGCGTATCGCCGAGCGCCCGGGACTGCCTCCCGACGACTGGGATCCGGATGCATGGCTGGCGCGAAGCTTCGGAATCTGGAGGGAGGAACATCACGAAATTGTTCTTCGCGTTGCACCCTCCGCGGCAGCCAGAGCACGCCAATGGCGCTTCCATCCGGGTCAAACATTTGAAGACGACGGAGACAAGCTGCTGGTCCGCTTCCGCGCCGGAGGTCTTCGCGAGGTGGCAGAGCACCTGTTCACATGGGGCGGTGACATTCGCATCGAGGCGCCCGAAGAACTGAGGGCGGTAATGCGTGAACGGGTTCTCTTGGCTTTGGGCTCGGTTTGAATAATGCGACCGGATTTGTCGTTTACGCCTGCATGCTGGCGTCTGAACTCGTTGAATCAGGAGGCGCGGGCGCTTCGATGTACAGCGTAAGTCATGGGATTGATCGGGACCGGCACGGCAACCGGACGAAAACGGCCGATGCCACGCCGCATGCCGCATCACTCATCGAGAGCCTGCGCGATATTGGCTACTCGTGTGAAACTGCGCTCGCCGACATCTTGGACAACTCCATAACAGCAGGCGCTCGGCGAATCGAAATCCTGACCGATCTGTCCGGATCTGACCCGGCGATCGGGATCCTGGATAACGGTCGTGGCATGACCGCGGGGGAACTTGTGGAAGCCATGCGTCCGGGCTCGCGAAATCCTCTTCATGACCGAGACGCGGGCGACCTCGGACGCTTTGGCCTTGGTCTTAAGAGCGCCAGCTTCTCGCAGTGCAGACGTCTGACGGTTGTGACACGGCATGATGGTTTTCTTGCGGGTGCAACCTGGGACCTCGATGTCGTTGCACGCACCAATCGGTGGCAGATTGAGCTGCACGAAGAGTTCTCGGGTCAGCCCTGGTCGGATCGCCTCGATCGTGACGGTACGCTTGTCATCTGGCGGGACCTCGATCGGCTTGGCGGCGGCATTGAGGGCAATGATGCCGGACGTGCAGCCCATATCAATCGCGCGATCGCGCATGCCGAACGCCACCTCAGGCTCGTCTTCCACCGATTCATGGAGGACGACTCCCCTCCCCTAGAACTCTGGCTGAACGGCCGGAAACTGGAGCCGGTTGACCCCTTCGGCAGAAATTTTGCGGGACATCAGGCGGATCGGGTCGATGGGCTCGACATGGCTCATGGCACGGTGGAGTTTCAGTGCTTCACCCTGCCGCACCACAAGTCGGTCTCCCGGGCTGAATGGGAGGACCTTGGCGGGCCGGAAGGTCATCTGAGGTCACAGGGGTTTTACGTCTACCGCGGGCGCCGGTTGATTATCACCGGCAGCTGGCTCGGTCTTGCTCGACAGACTGAGTTGACCAAGCTCTGCCGGATTCGCGTCGATATTCCGAACACGATGGATTCCGAATGGAAGATCGATGTCAAGAAGGCCTCCGCGCAACTCCCGCCCAAGGTGCGGGAGCGGATGCGAAATCTGGTCGAGCGCCTTTCGCTTACATCAAAGCGCACATACCAGCGGCGCGGGCAGAAGCTCGTAGACCAAGAATACATGCCGCTGTGGCATCGCATCCAGCGCGACGGGGCTATCATTTACCGGCCTGATCCGAGCCACCCAGTTCTTTCCGATTTCTCTGCGCGGTTGCCAGCCGAGCTGCAGAACGAGTTTGCCAATGTTATCGGTGTGCTCGGATCGACCGTGCCCGTCGCATCGCTCCACGCCGATTTTGCCGGCTCCGCCGAAGAGGTCCAAGCGGACGATGCCGACGAGCAGATCCTTCGCCAGCTGGCCAAGGCCATGGTGCGAGTGCTGCAGAACCAAGGGCGCAGCCTCGACGAGATTCTGGACGCGCTGCACCCCGTGGAGCTGTTCCGGATCAACTGGGACATGGCAAGCGCCGTGATCCGCCAGATCGTGAATGAGGAAGATGTTTATGAGTGAGGCGCTGGAGCTTCTCGAAGAAACGGTCTCGCCGATGGTTCTCCGCGAGCAAGATCGCACGGCCGAGAGCATTCGCACGCTCATCGACCAGATGCGGTCACTGCCAATGTTCACCAACGTGTCGAACGAAGAGGCGGAGCGGCTTGCCAAGCTGCTTGAGGAGCGCAATGGGATATACATGGGAATCGGTGCGATCGTCGACGCGCCCGAGTTCCAGCCGTGGCTTCACGAAGCGCGGGCGCACATCGATCCGCACTACTGGAGCCGTTACAAGAAACTACTAAACGCCAAGCGACTTCCCGCGGATGTCATCACTTCGACCGACACAATCACTGACAGCATCCTCGACCGCATGGGCAATCCGGGCGAACCCGGCCCCTGGGATCGGAAGGGCATGGTGGTGGGCCACGTCCAGAGCGGAAAGACGCAGAACTACACCGGGCTGATCTGCAAGGCAGCAGATGCCGGTTACCGGCTGGTTGTCGTCATTGCGGGCATCCACAACAATCTTCGCAACCAGACACAGGCGCGCATCGATGAGGGCTTCGTCGGGCGAGATACGGGCCGGCTCGAGAAAAAGGAAACCAAGGACAGGCCGCGCGTCATTGGCGTCGGCAGGTTCGATGACAGGAAGGCGCCCGTCAGCCTGACAACGACACTTAAGGATTTCAATCGGGCCACGGCAACCACGAATACAAGTCAGATCGCATCCTACGCCGTGCCTGTTGTGCTGGTGATCAAAAAAAACTCGGCCACCCTCGCCAATCTTGTTGACTGGCTGAAGGAGCACAGCACCACGCACGGCACGGACATGGTCGATCAGCCGATGCTCCTGATTGACGATGAGGCCGACAATGCCTCGATCGACATCAAATACGGAAAGGGCGAGGCATCCCGGATCAATAGCCAGATTCGTGAATTACTCGCGGTCTTCCGGCGCAGCTGCTACGTCGGCTACACCGCGACGCCGTTTGCGAACATCTTCATCGATCCTGAAACGGATGATGAGGTGAAGGGCCAGGACCTGTTCCCGCGGCATTTCATCATAGGGCTTGATGCGCCAACAAACTATTTCGGCGCTCGCAAGGTATTCATCGACGGTATCCCCGACGACGAGGAGGCAATGCCTTCCCACATCCGTTATATTCACGACAATGGCGACGTGCTGCCAGTCAAGCACAAGATCGATCACGACCTGACATCTCTGCCGCCCAGCATGCTTGACGCGCTGCGCACGTTCCTTGTTGCCCGCGTGATCCGCAACCTCCGCGGACAGTCACGGCAGCACGCGTCCATGCTCGTCAACGCTTCGCGCTTCACCGGCGTCCAGGGCCTAATTCGCAACCGGCTTCATCAGCATCTGAAGGAAATCGAAGACGCCGTACGTGTCGATGGCGGCCGCCCCGACGCGGCCACGCGCAACACGGAAATCGCAGAAATTTGGCGCTGCTGGGCAGAAGAATACCGCGATGCGGGAACGACGTGGGACGAAATCAGAGAGCGCTTGCTGCCGGTCGTTGCCTCCACTCAGGTCATTGCGGTGAATGCCGCCTCGCCAGCTGCCTTAGATTATGAGGCAGGAGGCGAAGGACAGACGGTCATCGCGGTCGGGGGCTTCTCGCTCTCGCGCGGCCTTACCCTTGAAGGACTCACCACGTCCTACTTTCTGCGCAATTCGCTAATGTACGACACCTTGATGCAAATGGGTCGATGGTTCGGCTACCGTCCGGATTATGAGGACCTGTGCCGGATCTGGATGCCGCAGGATGCGGTTTCCTGGTATGCACATATCGGTGAAGCCACCGAAGAGTTGCAGCTCGAACTTAAGCGCATGCAGCAGGCAAATGCCACGCCTGAAGAGTTCGGCCTTGCAGTGCGCAGCCATCCCAGCGCGCTCATGGTCACTGCCCGAAACAAGATGGGCGCCGGCAAGAAGCACATCATGGTTGGCCTCTCGAACAGTTTTATCGAGACGGTGAAGTTGTCTGCAGACACCCGCACGCTGGATCATAACCGTGCTGCAAGGGATCAACTGCTGAAGGATCTCCGATCTGCGGGCCACGGACCCCAACATGCTAGTGTAGTGTCCGGCGGGTTCCTGCTTCAGAAAGTGTCTTGGCATCTAGTCGACAGCTTTCTTCGGTCTTTCGAGAATGATCGCGAGTCAGTGCTTTCCGACCCGCGGCCAGTACGGAAATACATCAGTGACCGGGCACATGATGAGCTCGGTAACTGGGACATCCTGATTGCCAGTTTGGATCGCAACAATGATGGCAAACCTGTCGATATAGAGGGCTGGTCAATCATCCCGCCACGCCGCCGGCTCGGAGGCGACGAACTCCAGCGCGGCATTCTGTCGATCAGCGGCAAGAAGGCGCGGCTTTCCTCGCGCGGCGTAGAGAAGACGGGACTGGACGACGAAACCGCAAAACTTGCCGAGGCAAGGTATGTCCATGACGAACTCTCCAGGAAGGAGCGTGCGGATCCAGGGGCTCGTCCCAATTATCCGGACCGCATCTATCGTGCGAAGCGCACCAGACCACTGCTCGTTCTCTACAATATCGAACTGAAGAAGGAGGGGCTGGATCACTCACTGCATTCGCTGGTGCCTGATTCTCCCGTCGTCGGGTGGGCGCTCAGTTTTCCGATTTCAGCCAAGCCCGACAAGAAGGTCGAATACATCCTCAACCCGGTCGCGCTGCGTGAGCTGTTCGGTGACGATGACGACGACGAGGACAGCCTTGATGATTGAGCCCCACGACCCATGGAACAAGCTGTCGCCCGGCTCAATCGATGCGCGACGTGTAGATCCCAACAGTCCACACGATTTCTTCTGGATAATCTCCGGCAAGGGAGAACCCGGCCTGCTTCTCAGGGTCGCGGCCGGCGTCGCCGAGCCTCGGCCCCTGCCAAAACTGCGCAATCTTGATCTGCGGTTTCAGGATGTTGCCGGGAGTCGCGCCCTCGTCCTGCTCCTGAAGGACGGTGATCAGCGCGAGCTCTTCGGGACCCTCTGCGAAGACGTCGTCCGCGCGGGATTCGCAGCAGATGACAACACGGACGCCTTGCACCGGATGGTGCGCCGAGCGGTCCGCTGGCATCACCTCTTGCGAGGCGGTCGCAATGATCTGCTGAGCATAGAGGAACAGCGCGGCCTGCTTGGCGAACTGCAGTTCCTGCAGCGCCTTATTGATCTCATCGGTCCATGGGCCGCAGTCGAGGCATGGAAAGGCCCCTCGGGAAGCGCGAAAGACTTCGAACTGGATAAGTGTCTGGTCGAGGTCAAGGCGCGCCGCGGCGCTGCAAGGCCGTACGTACAGATCTCGTCGGAAGACCAACTTTCCGATATCGAGGGGTGCAACCTGTTCCTCGTAGTCTCCGCTATCGATGCGGCCATCAAACCAGCGGGCAGGACACTGACCGATCATGTGCTCGAGCTCGAACGCGTTTACGCCGCTGCAGAACCCGAGGCCTACCGATTGTGGGAGCTGGCGCTTGGCGAGGCCGGCTTCGATTTCGACCACGACTATTCGGATCGGCGCTGGACGCTCGGCAAGACGGTCGAGTTCGCGGTAACGGACGGGTTCCCGCGGATTACCAGCCCTCTGACGCCTGGTGTAACAGGCGTCCGCTACAGCATCGCGCTGGACGCCTGCGCAGCTTTTGAGGCCACGGTTGGGGTGCTCGATCAACAGATAATCGGGGGAGAAGATGGACGATCCGATTGAGTTTCACCGCGAGCTTCTCGCCGAGGTCAGGAGCGACGCCGACGCGCAGGGCCTTATCACCTCGGAGGCGTTCCTTGAGAAGATGGGCGAAATCCTTGACGAGGCCGGCGAGCTATCGTCCTTTACCCAGTGCTATCACGATGGGGCCTTCAAGCGGAAACCCGTGCAGGTCGACGCCTTTGCATGGGACTTCGAGGACGAGGAGGGTTCTCTCAGTCTTGTCATCTCGGACTTCCACCGCGAGTCCGAACCAGTCACGATCGGCAAGACCGAGGCTAACCGATTGCTGTCCCGGCTAGTCCAGTTCGTCATGGCCTCGCTTGATCGCGAGTACCGCGAGGGTCTGGAGGAGAGCAGCGAGGCCTATGCCCTCGCTGACCTAATCCGACGCTGCTGGAAGAAGATTGGCAAGATTAAGCTGATTCTGGTGACGAATGCCATCAACAAGGCGAAGACCGACGCGCAGCCGGTTGGGAAGATCGGCGACGTTCCGGTTACCTCCAACGTCTGGGATCTGGGCCGGATTCAGCGCTTTGTGGAGGCCGGGCAGACGCGCGAGGATCTCGTCATCGACTTTGCGGAAGACTTTGGTGAGGCAATTCCCGTCCTTCGCGCCTCAGACGGCGGCGGGCCGCTTGAGAGCTACATCGCCGTTATTCCCGGCGGACAATTGGCGCAGATCTACGACCGCTGGGGCGCGCGCCTGCTGGAGGCCAACGTCCGCAGCTTCCTCCAGGCACGCGGTAAGGTAAACCGCGGAATTCGGGATACAATCGTCAAGGATCCGGCGATGTTCTTCTCGTACAACAACGGCCTGACGACCACTGCGGAAAGTGTCGAGGTTGCCAGCATTGGCGAGGGGCTGTTCCTGATGTCTGCCGCAAACTTCCAAATCGTGAATGGCGGCCAGACGACTGCGTCGATCCACGCCGTCCGCAAGTTAGCGGCAGAGCAGCTAAAGGACGTCTACGTCCAGATGAAGCTGACCGTCGTCCCACCCGACCGCTCAGAGACGGTCGTGCCCAGCATCTCCCAGTTCGCCAACAGCCAGAACAAGGTCAATGCGGCGGACTTTTTCGCCAACCATCCCTTCCACATCAGGATGGAGGAGTACTCGCGCCGCATTCTCGCACCGATCGGCGACACGGGCTATCGCGAGCACAAGTGGTTCTACGAACGAGCGCGCGGCCAGTTCGCCGACGAGCGCGGCCGGCGAAGCGTGGCCGAACGCAAGAGCTTCGACGCGATGTTTCCCAAGAACCAGTTTTTCACCAAGACTGATTTGGCCAAGTTCGAGAATTCATGGCGCTGCAAGCCGCATATCGTGAGCTTTGGCGCGCAGAAGAACTTTGCCGAACTGGCAAAGGTTATCGGTCAGGAATGGGGCGACAACGATGGCCCTCAGTTTGACGAACTCTGGTTTCAGCGGCTGATCGCCAAGGCCATCATCTTCAGAAACCTCGAACGAATTGTGCCGGCGCAGCTCTGGTATACGGGTGGCTACCGCGCCAACATCGTGACGTACGCGATCGCTAAGGCCGTTCATGACGCTGCCGCTCGCGACCGCTCCATCGATCTCGATCAGACTTGGCGTATGCAGCGCGTGCATGTCGAACTCGAGCGCGCACTACTAGTAGCGGCCGAGGCCGCCAACGACGTCATCACCAACCCTCCGCAGGGTGTTCGAAACATGAGCGAATGGGCCAAGAAGCAAGCCTGCTGGGCCGAACTAGCCAAACGACCGGTGGCCTACCAATCGGGATTTGATGCGGTTTTGATTGACCCGGACAGCCTGCGCGCAGTCAGCAGGGATAACCGCACCGCGCGGCGTCAGCTGAACGGTATTGAGGCGCAACGCGAGGTCGTCAATCAGGGTGGTGACTACTGGTCCCAGCTGCTCGCATTCGGGAAGTCGATCGGCAAACTCGCACCGAAGGAAGCGGGCATTCTTCAAGCCTGCACGTTGCTTCCGAACCGCGTTCCGAGCGAAAAGCAGTGCGTTGCGGCTGTCGCCATCGCCGACAGGCTCGAGCAGTACTATGACAACGCTAACTAGCGTCCGATCCGTACGCCAAGGTCAACGCGTGTACCGAAATGCCCGTGAGGAGCCTTACGAGCCAAGATGCCTCGACGATGTGCGAGCAAGCCCGCTTCGGCCGCAAGCTGTAGACGACCGTATTTGTCGCAAGCGCAAGCGATAGCAATTCCATGCTGGATTCAGGACCGCCTTTTCTGCCCGGAGTGCCCGAGGCGCTTGTTCGGGAAGCAATGAGCAAAGCGGAAGGGCATGAGATTGAAAGTGGTAAGCTCCAAAGCCCAGAAAGCAGCGCTGCTCTGGCTGCAAATGCTTTCGGCTGGTTTCTCGAACGGCCGGCCGACTTGCCGCCCCCGCCACCTATCGCCGATCTGGATTGGCCGGCGGAGCGGCTCGAAATAGAACGTCAGATGAGGTTTCCATGGAATGGCGGCCGTCATCCCTGGCTTGACGCAGCCGTAGAGACGCCCTCGCACATAATAGGGATTGAATCCAAACGATACGAACCCTTTCGCGATGCCAAGAAGGTCAACTTGTCGCCTGCTTACGACCGTGATGTCTGGGGCGCATATATGAGACCGTTTACAGCGATGTGCGATCGCCTTCGGTCAGGCGAACTTGCCTTCACGCATCTGGAAGCCGCGCAACTTGTGAAGCATGCGTTCGGGCTCGTAACCGAGGGCCGGCGAGTGCAAAAGGCCCCCGTCCTGCTGTACCTATTTGCCGAACCAGCATGCCGCGGTCCCCGCACCGTTTCGAAAAATGCCTTGGCACGCCATCGGGAGGAAATCGCCCGTTTTGCTGCCGAAGTGGATGGCGCTGAAGTGCGCTTCGCCGCATGTTCTTATCGGGAATGGCTGGCAAACTGGAGTGGCGAAGCCCGCATCCACGCCAACTCCCTCCTTGCGCATTTTCAACCGTAGGAATGGCATGTCCACGACTTCAAGGCCGACGGCCATTTCAGCACCCGCCACGCACATTCTTGCAGAATGCCGGAGAGCACGTTGACGCGCACCACCATCTATACCGTAGACCCTGCCGGCAACTTGACAGCCATGCGTCCCTCGGAACCGCGTAGCGAGGATTTCATGCAGAAGCTGGTTGCCGCGCATCCCGAACTGATCGCGGATCAGGACGGTGCCCTGCTACTCGTTCGACGCGAGCAGCCGATTGCTGATCGCGAGGACGGCAGCGGGCGCTGGTCGCTTGACCACCTGTTTGTGACGCGTGGGGGTATTCCAGTCCTCGTTGAATTGAAACGAGCGGTTGATACTCGCCTGCGCCGAGAAGTGATCGGCCAGATGCTCGACTATGCCGCGAACGGCACCGCATATTGGCAAGGTGGACGTATTTCTGAGAGTTATGCGTCGACGATGGCGGAGCTTGGAAAGGACCCGGACGGTGAGCTTGATCTCTTCTTGGGCGGTTCAGCCGACCCGCAGCAGTTCTGGGATCAGGTCGACGCCAACTTTGCAGCCGGTCGGATCAAAATGGTGTTCGTCGCCGACATGATTCCGCGGGAACTCGCTAGAATCGTCGAGTTTCTCAACGAGCAAATGAAGGCGGACGTACGTGCGGTAGAGCTGTCTTGGTTCGAGAGTGTAGGCGGAGTGACGGCTCTTTCACCGCGCATCATCGGCGAGACCGAACGGGCCCAGACGGAAAAAGCGGCACGGGGCGCATTACCCCCGATCGCCCGCGAAACATGGATTCTGGAACGACTGGGTCCGTGTGGGCGGGAAGTTATCGAGGCAGCGGACATTTTCGTCTCGATTATCGGCGAGTTGGGCGGGCGAGCAGAGGTGACATCTTCGCAGGGGTCGATAATCTCGGTATTCGATACGTCGAGCGGCTCGCTGTATCCGCTTCGGCTGTCAAACGAGCGCAACGGTACAATCCAGCTGTATCTCGCGCATCTTGTGTACCGGCCAGCGTTTGCAGACGAGGCAGTGCGCCGGGCACTTTACGAAGAACTAGTCGCCATCGTCGGTCCCCTCACTACGAAGACACTGAATGGCTTTCCGGGCTTCGATGCGCGCAAGCTCACTGATCCGCCGGTTGCGCGCGCCCTCTCCGACTATCTTCGGCGTCTGCTTGACCGGGCGGGTAGCGAAACATGATAGCAGGTGTCCGCCGGGCCGGTGTCTAGTCGAAGACCACGATGTTCGAGCAATGTCCGGTCCGCTAACTGAAAACCACTTTCCTACACTCCGTGGATTTGCTGCGACCCGCCATGGACGACGAGCCAAACTGGGGTGAACGCATCGCTGCTCTCGAATACTGGATCGCCACCGCGCTTATTGCCGGGTCGTTCCTCGCGGGATTGTGGGGCCTGATCGCCGGCTGATCCAGTGGTCAGCCCTCGCGCCTGACCGGTCCGATCCAGTCCACCTCGATCCGGTCGAACCCGGACCGAAGGCCTTCGACCGTGACGTGCTGGCCGATCAGCTCGTGAGCGGCCGACTCGACCTCGAGCGCGTAGACGCCGCCGTCTTCCAATTCGAGGAGGAGGCCGCGGGCCGAGTTCATGAGAAACCCGGTCACGCGCAGCCGGCCGGCGGTTGGCATGATCTAGTGCACCGCGCCTTCGGGCAACATCTGCTCGAGCTGCCTGATGCGCTCGAGAATTCGCAGGAAGGTGTGGTGCCCTTCCATCTTTCCCTCGGCGAGCAGCGCATCGGCGCGCTGCGAGGCCACGAACCACGCGTCGACGCCATGCTGTTTCATGAGCTGGTGGGCACAGGCCCAGATTTCGCGCTCGTCGATCATCGACTCGCTCTTAGCCCGGCCGATGGCCACCCGCCAGATACCGCTCCCGCTGCGCCTTCCAGCAGCCCGGATTTACTTCTCCGCTGACAAGCGCCAGCGCATCCACGTGCGCCGGCAGTGCGTCGGCGAGCACCGCGTCCACCATTTCCGGCGACAGAAATGCGAGCCGCACGACCCGCGTCATCCACGAGGCGCTGATGCCCTCGCGAGTTGCCAGCTCCTTGATGCGGATTTCGCCCTCGCGCAGGATTGTCCACCAGCGCCGCGCGGTGACCAGCAGCTTGAGCGCCGAATGGTCCGACCCCGACGATGTCGCGGCTGCCCGCCCATCGCGGTGGACCAGCCGCACGACCCTGCCCGTGCGGGTCAGCCGAACATCAGTGGCGATGGTGACCGCGGCCGGCGCGCCGTCGGCAAGGTCAGCGCCAAGCAGCATTGCCACCGCTCCGGTGACGACGTCGATCTCCACCCGCCCGGCAGCAACCCGGACCTGCTGAACCAGCTCGCCGACATGCGCAGGCCGCGGCGCGCGGATGGCCAGCGCGACCGTTTGTGCACGATGGTCGATCTCGCCCATCAGCTCGGGCGTGACGGCGATGCCGGCTCTGGTCAGCAGCGCGATGGGATCGCCGAACAGGTCG
>NZ_JAMLDX010000031.1 GCF_024211275.1 Sphingomonas tagetis | reverse complement strand
GTCGGGTAGCGTTTCGCTCGCTGCTCAAATCCAGCCATCCGGCCACGGCTCGCTCGGGTCCACATCCCGAGCTTGAATCACGCCACCGCCGCCGCTTCAACCCATTCTCAAACGGTCTCTAAGGTCGATTGCAGACGTATTAGCGGTGGAGGCGGCAATGCGATCGGACGATATTGCATATTATCTTGAGCGGGCGCGCCAGGAGCGCGACAGGGCTTGTGGTTGCGAAGACAACGCGGTGGCGCTCGTTCATCTTGAAATGGCCGATGCATATGAGAGGCGCTTGGAAGCTGCGACGATGCAGTTACATCATGTGCCTGCGTGGACGCACAGGAAGTTCGGAACCGCATCCTAATTTGGCGCCATACAGCGGTAATACCCTTTTGTATCCCAAAATGGGGCAGTCGCTCAAATAGTGTGTATCGATTGGAACTCTGAGGCATCTGGTTAATTAGCGTTAATGCGATCTTGGATCCAAGATTGTGCGGTTCGCCGTATCACGTATCACCACAGTCTAAGGGTTCACGTTCATGAAGATGAAGATGCTTTGTGCGGCTGCCGCGCTCGCCGCCAGCCTAGTTGCTAGTTCAGCCAACGCGGCCAGTTTCTTTACCACGCCTGGGTCGGCGGCCTCGTTTGCAGCACCTGCCGGTAATGCGACAATCAACTTCAACGGAGCCCTTCCTGCCGGCTTCACGCTTTCCGGCGGCCCGCTGGTTCAGCTCATTACAGGTGACACCGCCACTTCGGCCGAGCCGGCGTTCAGCGATGGCAGCCGGTATCTCTCCGTGGCCGGCGGTGGCGCGGCCACCTTGGCGAATGCGACTGTTGGCTACAACACCGTCAGCATTTTCCTGGGTTCGATCGATGCGTTCAATGGCGTCGATCTGCTGGATGCGGTTGGAAATGTAATCGCAAGCTGGGAAGGCTGGGCATTCACGACGCCGGCTAATGGCAATCAGGAAATTCCGAATACCAATCGGCGGATCACGTTCGCGCGTGGCGATGGCGACGCGTTGATCAGCGGTATTCGTGTCCGCAGCGCTTTCAACTCGGCAGAAGTCGACAACGTCGTCTTCGCGGTACCCGAAGCCTCAACGTGGGCGATGATGCTGCTTGGCTTCGGACTTGCAGGCATGGCGATCCGTTCGCGCCGCCGCCGCGCCAAGGTCGTGTTCGCCTAACACAGTATGTCCGTAAAGAGATGGCGAGCGTGAGGCCCGGCATCTCTTTTCGTGCGCCATACGAACTCGTCTCAATTAATTCTGTGGTTCGCACGCTGCCGGCCAGTTGTGTGACTGCTCTCGACGAGCGGTCGCCGTACGTAACAGTTGGTGTGTTTTTGGCATCATGCGGGCGTCAGGCGCCGTCGCCATCTGACCTGCGCCCGAATATCCCATGCCGTTCTATCATTCGCTGACGGCAGGCTTCGGTTTCGCGCCGGCGCTGCCGAGTAATGCTGCGCCCTGGCGCATCATAGCGCACAAGGCCAAGGCAACAGATCGTTAGACAAACAAAACTCGACACCAGTAATATGGCGGCCATCCGCAACCCGATGATGGAATCCTGTGCTGCGCATAACGGTCGATAGGCGGAACGGCTCCGTCTGAGGAGTTGGGTCACGGCCGGTTCAGACGTGACTTCGTCTGCAGGACGACACATCCACTACGAAGCATGCCAGACGTTTTGTCTTTTGCGCATCCCCCACATTCGGCGTGGCACCACGCGAACATCTCGCTCGTTGGATGAGCAAGATCGTTAGATTTCAGCCCTAAAGTAGCCGGGCGGCTTCCCACCCGTTAGCGGACATCGCGCCCTATCAGGCGCCGGCGATTGTCAGCTTATCCAGCTGATCCTGCGACAATCGGAGCTCCCACGCGGCGATCAGCTCATCAAGCTGGGCGATGCTAGTCGCGCTGGCGATCGGGGCGGTGACGCCGGGTTGCGCGGCGAGCCAGGCGAGCGCGATCTGTGCGTGCGTCGCGCCCGCTTCCTCGGCGATATGGTCCATTGCCGCCAGCACCGCCGCACCCTTGCCAGCGAGCAGTTCGCCCATCCCCCTGCCGCGCACGCTTTTGCCGAGATCGGCTTCGCTGCGATATTTGCCGGTCAGGAAACCCGCCGCGAGCCCGAAATAGGGTAGCACGCCGATATTGTGCGTGACGCAGAGATTCTGCAGCTCGCCCTCGAAACGGTGACGGCTCACGAGATTATATTCGGGCTGGAGCGCGCGATAGTGCGGCAGCCCGTCGCGCGTGGCGATGTCGAGCGCCGATTTGAGCCGCGCGGCGGAGAAGTTGGATGCCGCGATGTGGCGCACCTTGCCGGCGTCGATGAGCTTGCCGAATGCGGCGAGCACGTCTTCCTGCGGCACGCCCTCATCGTCCTGATGCGCATAATAAAGGTCGATCGTGTCGACGCCCAGCCGCTTGAGCGACGCGTCGCACGCCGCGGCGATGCGCGCGGGAGCGAGCTTTTCGCCGCCTTCGCCGGACAGCATCCCGACCTTGGTGGCGATGCCGATGCGCTTGCCCGATGCCTTGAGCCATTCGCCGATCACCGTTTCGGATTCGCCGCCGCTGTGACCGGGAACCCAGGCCGAATAGACGTCGGCGGTATCGACCAGCGTGCCGCCGGCATCGGCGAAACGCTCGAGCAGCGCGAAGCTGGTGTCGCGGTCGGCGGTCCAGCCGAACACATTGCCGCCAAAGACCAGCGGCGGGGTCGCGATGCCGGTGACGCCGAGCGTCGGCATGAGCTTACTCCTTGCCGGCCTCGCCGGGATCGGTCGCGTTGATGTCGAGCGTTTCCGCGGCGGCATTGAGCCGCGCGGCCTCGCCTTCGCTGACGCCGGTGGTGTCGTCGGTGGAATTGCAGGCCGCGAGCAGGATCAGCGGCAGGAACAGGATCGCGCGCATCGCCCCCCCAATGATCGGGGCCGCCCGTCAGGACGGCCCCGTGTTCTTACTTCTTGAGTTCGTCGCCCGCAGCGTCGGCGGCGTTGCCGACGCGGTCGGCGCCTTCGCCCACTTCGCGCGCCCCTTCGCCGATCGCTGCGCCGGCGCGGTCAGCGGCATTCTCAGCCGTGCTCAGCGCCCCGTCGGTCGCCGCTTCGACGTCGTCGGCAGCCTCGCCCATCGTGGCATTGGCGTCGGCGGCGATCGCCTCGGCCGCTTCGGCGGTTTCGTTCTGCGCCGTTTCACTGCAGGCGGCGAGGCCGAGCGCAGCGACGGCCGCGAGCGGAAGAAAGACTCGTTTCATTCAGCTGATCCCTTTCAGGCGTTGAGCATGCGCACCCTAGTGCCGAGGCGAAACGGTCGCAACGCGAATGGGTTGCGTTGACCTCATATAAAGATATCTTTATATCTATATCCACATTAGTGGGCTAACTCATACACAATGAAGATCGCGCTCGAATCCTTCCGCGCCCTGGCGGACTCGACCCGGCTGCGCATTCTCGCGCTGCTCCGGTCGATGGAGCTGTCGGTCGGCGAACTGGCACAGGTGCTGGGGCAAAGCCAGCCGCGCGTCTCGCGCCACGTCAAGATACTGTGCGACGCGGGTCTTGCCGAACGGCGCAAGGAAGGCAGCTGGGTGTTCGTCGCGCTCGGCGATCCGGTGCGGGTCGCGCCAGTGCTCGCGGCGCTCGATGCATGGGGCGGGCAGGAGGATCACTGGACGGTCGCCGACACCGCGCGGCTGGCGGCGGTGCGTGCCGACCGCGCGGCGGCTGCGGCGGAATGGTTCGAGGGCCATGCCGGCGAATGGGATGCGATCCGATCGATGCATGTCGCCGAGGAGCAGGTCGAGGCGGCGATGGCGACCGCGCTGGGCGAGACGCCGATCGAGCGGCTGATCGACATCGGCACCGGCACCGGGCGGATGCTCGAGCTGTTCGCGCCGCGCGCGGCCAGCGCGCTGGGCATCGACCGCTCGTCGGAGATGTTGCGGCTGGCGCGCGCGAAATTGTCCGAGCGCGGGCTGGCCAATGCCGAGCTGCGCCAGGCCGATCTCTATGCGCTGCCGATGGCGGATGACGAGGCCGATGCGGCGATCCTGCACCATGTGCTGCACTTCGCGCAGCAGCCAGGCGCCGCGATCCGCGAGGCGGCGCGCGTGTTGCGCACCGGCGGGCGGCTGCTGATCGCGGATTTCGCGCCGCACGACCGCGAGGAATTGCGCAGCCGTGAAGGCCATGTCCGGCTCGGCTTTTCGGACGAGCAGATGCTCGGCTGGTTCGAGGCGGCGGGCATGGCGCCGGTCAAGACCGAGACGCTGCAGGGCGGCGCGCTCACGGTGAAATTATGGCTGGCCCGCAAGGCCGGCGAAGCATTGGGTAAGGTGAAGGCAGCATGAGTTTGATTCTGGACCCGGCGGCGCCGCTGTTCGCGGACGTTGCGGGCGATATCGATGTGAGCTTCGAATTCTTCCCGCCCAAGACGGAGAAGATGGAAGAGACGCTGTGGGAGTCGATCCAGACGCTCTCGCCGCTCAACCCGCGCTTCGTCAGCGTGACCTATGGCGCGGGCGGCACGACGCGCGAGCGCACGCACAACACCGTCGCCCGTATCGCGCGGGAGACGCCGATCGTCGCCGCCGCGCACCTCACCTGCGTCGAGGCGACGCGCGAGGAGATCGATGCGGTCGCCAACGAATATTGGGCGGCGGGCGTGCGCCATATCGTAGCGCTGCGCGGCGATCCGCCGACCGCGGGGGCGAAGTTCCAGTCACCGGTGGGCGGCTACGAGAATGCCGCGGCGCTGGTGGCGGGGCTGCGCAAGCTGCATCCGTTCGAGATTTCGGTCGCGGCCTATCCCGAATGCCATCCGGATTCGCCCGATCCCATCGCCGACCTCGACAATTTGAGGCGCAAGATCGACGCCGGCGCGAACCGCGCGATCACGCAATTCTTCTTCGAACCCGACACCTTTTTCCGCTTCCGCGATGCAGCGGCGAAGGCGGGGATCGATGCCGAGATCGTGCCCGGCATCATGCCGGTGATGAGCTTTGCCGCCGTCAGGAAGATGTCGGCGATGTGCGGCACCGACGTGCCGGCATGGATGGCGCGGCTGTTCGAGGGGCTCGACGATCATCCGGCGGCGCGGCAGCTGGTCGCGGCGACGCTGGCGGCGGAACTGTGCCGCAAGCTCTATGCCGGCGATGTCCGGCAGTTCCATTTCTACACGTTGAACCGCGCCGAGCTGAGCTATGCGATCTGCCATCTGCTCGGCGTTCGGCCCACTGACCTGACCGGGGAGAAGGCGGCATGACCGCGCGCGAGAAACTGCTGGCGGAGGCCGCCAAGCGCATCCTGATCACCGACGGCGCGTTCGGCACCGAGATCCAGAACTGGAAGCTGGACGAGGCCGCCTATGCCGGGTCGCTGGGTCTCAGCCACGACCAGAAGGGCAATAACGACATCCTCGCGCTGACCAAGCCCGAGGTGCCGGAGTCGATCCACCGCGCCTATTTCGCGGCCGGCGCGGACATCGCCGAAACCAACACCTTCTCCGCCAACCGCATCAGCCAGGCCGATTACGGCGCCGAGCATCTCGTGCGCGAGATCAATGTCGAGAGCGCGAAGATGGCGCGACGCGTGGCCGACGAGTTCGAGGCGAAGGATGGCCGTCCGCGCTTCGTCGCCGGCGCGCTCGGGCCGACCAACAAGACGCTGTCGCTGTCGCCCGACGTCAATGACCCGGGCTATCGCGAGATCGATTTCGATCACCTCAAGGAGGTGTATCGCGAGCAGATCGACGCGCTGGTCGAGGGGGGCGTGGACTTCATCCTGATCGAGACGGTGTTCGACACGCTCAACGCCAAGGCCGGCGTGATGGCGTGCATCGAAGCCGCGAACGATCTGGGCCGCGACCTGCCGATCATGATGTCGATGACGCTGACCGACCTGTCCGGGCGCAACCTGTCGGGCCATACGGTCGAGGCGTTCTGGGCGGCGATCCGCCATGCCAAGCCGTTGACGATCGGGCTCAACTGCTCGTTCGGGGCGGAGCAGCTGCGGCCGCACGTCAAGACGCTGAGCGCGCTGTGCGACACGCTGATCATGGTCTATCCCAATGCCGGCTTGCCCAACGAGCTCGGCGCCTATGACGAGGCGCCCGCAACGACGGCGGGGCTGGTCAAGGAATGGGCCGATCAGGGCCAGGTCAATATCCTGGGTGGCTGCTGCGGATCGACGCCCGAGCACATCAAGGCGATCGCCGATGCGGTGGCCGGGCTGCCGCCCCGTCAGATCGCGACGCCGGAAGTGCGCACACGGCTGGCCGGACTCGAGCCGTTCGTGATGGCGGCCTAGTTCCCAGCCCCCTGCTGACAGACCCTCCCCCGGCCCCTCCCGCAAGCGGGAGGGGAGGAAGAAAGAAACAATGACCTCGACCCCCACCTCCACCGCCTTCGTCAATATCGGCGAGCGCACCAACGTCACCGGCTCGGCGGCGTTCAAGAAGCTGATCATGGCCGGCGATTACACCAAGGCGGTCGAGGTCGCGCGCCAACAGGTCGAGAACGGCGCGCAGGTGATCGACGTCAACATGGATGAGGGGTTGCTCGACGCCTATGAGGCGATGACGACCTTCCTCAAGCTGATCGCCGCCGAGCCCGACATCGCGCGCGTGCCGGTGATGATCGACAGCTCCAAATGGGGGGTGATCGAGGCGGGCCTCAAATGCGTCTCGGGCAAGCCGATCGTCAATTCGATCAGCATGAAGGAAGGCGTTCCGCAGTTCCTGGAGCATGCGCGAAAGTGCATGGCCTATGGCGCGGCGGTCGTGGTGATGGCGTTCGATGAAGTCGGGCAGGCCGACACCCAGGCGCGCAAGATCGAGATTTGCGAACGCGCGTACAAGGAGTTGATGGGCATCGGCTTCCCGCCCGAGGACATCATCTTCGATCCCAACGTCTTCGCGGTCGCGACCGGGATAGAGGAGCATAACAATTACGGCGTCGACTTCATCGAGGCGGTGAAGGTGATCAAGGCGCGCTGCCCGCACGTCCATTTCTCGGGCGGGCTGTCAAACCTGTCGTTCAGCTTCCGCGGCAACGAGCCGGTGCGGCGCGCGATGCACTCGGTCTTCCTCTATTACGCGATCCCCGCCGGACTCGACATGGCGATCGTCAACGCGGGCCAGCTCGACATTTACGACCAGATCGAGCCGGAGCTGCGCACCGCCTGCGAGGACGTGATCCTCAACCGCGATCCCGAGGCCGGCGACCGGCTGGTGGCGCTCGCCGAGAAGTTCCGCGGCACCGATGTCGTGGCCGAGAAGCAGGCGGCGGAATGGCGCGGCTGGGCGGTCGAGAAGCGGCTCGAACATGCGCTGGTCAAGGGCATCGACCAATATGTTGTCGAGGATACCGAGGAGTGCCGGCTCAAGGCCGCCAAGCCGATCGAAGTGATCGAAGGCCCGCTGATGGACGGCATGAACGTCGTCGGCGACCTGTTCGGATCGGGCAAGATGTTCCTGCCGCAGGTGGTCAAGTCCGCGCGCGTGATGAAGAAGGCCGTCGCGCATTTGCTGCCCTATATCGAGGCGTCGAAGGAGCCGGGCGCGAAGGGCAAGGGCAAGGTCATCATGGCGACCGTCAAGGGCGACGTGCATGACATCGGCAAGAACATCGTCGGCGTGGTGCTTCAGTGCAACGGCTTCGAGGTGGTCGATCTGGGCGTGATGGTGCCGTGGTCGAAGATCCTCGAAACGGCGAACGAGAATGATGCCGACATGATCGGCTTGAGCGGCCTGATCACGCCGTCGCTCGACGAGATGGTCACCGTCGCCGAGGAGATGAAGCGCGCGAAGATGACGATGCCGCTGCTGATCGGCGGCGCGACCACGTCGAAGGTGCATACCGCGCTGCGCATCTCGCCCGCTTATGACGGTCCGGTCGTGCATGTGCTCGACGCCAGCCGCGCGGTCGGCGTCGCGACGACACTGGTCTCCGAGACGATCCGCGACGACTATGTCGCCAAGATCGCCGGCGAATATGAGGCGGTGCGTCAGGCGCGCGCCAACAAGGGGCAGAGCGAGCTGCTCCCGCTCGAAACCGCGCGCGACAATGCGTTCGAGGCGGATATGAGCCTCAAGCCCGGCAAGCCGCGCATGCCCGGCATCCACGCCTTTTCCGACTGGGACCTCAAAGACCTGCGCCAATATATCGACTGGACGCCGTTCTTCCGCGCGTGGGAGCTGGCGGGCAATTATCCCGCGATTCTCGAGGACAAGGTGGTCGGCGAGAGCGCATCGTCGCTGTTCGCCGATGCGCAGGCTATGCTCGACAAGATCATCGAGGACAAATGGCTGACCGCGCGCGGCGTCGCCGGGCTGTGGCCGTGCCGCCGCGACGGCGACGACATCATCGTCCATGTCGAGGACGAGAAGCATGTCACGCTGCCGATGTTGCGTCAGCAGATCGCCAAGCGCGAGGGCCGCGCCAATATGTGCCTCGCCGACTTCATCGATCGCGACGGCGACTGGATCGGCGGCTTCGCGGTCTCGATCCACGGCATCGAACCGCATCTGGCGCGCTTCAAGAACGCGATCGACGACTATTCGGACATCCTGCTCAAGGCGCTCGCCGACCGCCTCGCCGAAGCGTTCGCCGAGCGGCTCCACCATTTCGTGCGGACGGCGCTGTGGGGCTATGCCGAGGGCGAACAGCTCACCAATGAGGCGCTGATCAAGGAGCAGTATCGCGGCATCCGCCCGGCGCCGGGCTATCCAGCCTGCCCCGAGCACAGCCTCAAGCCGATCCTGTTCGAGATGCTCGACGCGCATCAAGCCACGGGCGCGACGCTGACCGAAAGCTTCGCGATGCTGCCGACTGCGGCGGTCAGCGGCTTCTATTTCGGGCACCCGCAGGCGGAATATTTCGGCGTGGCGCGCGTGGGCCGCGACCAGCTCGAGGATTATGCCGTGCGGCGCGGGGTGAGCATCGAGCAGGCCGAGCGCTGGCTGCGGCCCAATCTGGATTGAGTGAAGGACAGGAAAGGACAGTTCATCGCGACCTGTTTCCCGCCTAGCATCGGCGGATGCGATCGACTCGGTTGGGCTGTCTTTTCCTGCTGCTGGTGACTCCGCTGATTGCGCAGGCGGCGGAGCGCTGGCCGGTCGGTGACGCGGTGCGCGCCGCCAAGGACATCAGCGACGACCGTGGCGCGCTAGCGGCGTTGCGGTCCGATCTGGCGGCCTGCCAGCAATCGGCGCCCGGTGCCGATCAATGCCTCGATGTGCTGCTGGAACTGTCGGCTACTGCTCGCCGCGCGCTCGAATTCAGCGCTGCCGAGGGTTATGCGCGGGCCGCAGGGATGCTGGCGGAGCGCACGCTGCCGCTGGGCCATCGCGACATCGCCACCACGTTCGACATGCTCGGCATGATCCTCACCGAGACGGGCCGTCATCGTGAGGGCGAGGCGGCATATCGCCGCGCGCTCGCCATCATCGAAGCGGGGAGTTCGTCGAGTGACCGTGATCGGGTCCGGATCCTGCGCAATCTCGCCTTCAACATCGACGAGCAGGACCGTTATGCGGAGGCCGAGACGCTGTATTTGCGCGCAATCGAACTTGGCAGCCGCGAACCGGCCGATCCGGTCGACCTCGCGCAAAGCTATTATGCCCTGGCGATCAGCCTGAGCCGCCAGAGCCGTTACGAAGCTGCCGAGCTGTTGCAAGGCAAGGCGCTGACGCTGTTTCAAGGGACGATGCCGGCGGGCGATCCCACGATCTCCGCCAGCATCGCCAATCTGGGCGAGAATTTGAATCAGCAGGGGCGCTACGCCGAAGCGGAGCCGATCTTGCGGCGGGCGATCCAGATGGCGGAAACCATGTTGTTTCCGCACGATCCGATCATCGCCGAACGCTACAGCATGCTGGCCAGGGCGTTGGCGCCGCAGGGGAAATACAAGGAGGCGGAGGATCGGTTGCGCTTCGCGTTGACGATCGTCGAGGCCGCGTTTCCGGCCGATCATCCGCGGGTCGTGGGCGTCACCGTCGATCTTGCCAACGTCCTGGTGCGCGTGAAGCGATGGGATGAAGCTGCGAGCCTGTATCGACAGGCAATCCGCACCTACGAAGCCAACCGGGGCTCACCGACTTCGCTGGCCGCAAGCTATGCCGGTATGGCGACGTTGCTGGAATCGCGGGGATGCTTGAGCGAGGCGGCGGGATTGCGGCGCAAGGCCGTGGCGATTTTCGACCAGACCGTGCCGCCCTCGCATCCCTGGCGGATCAACGCGCGTTGGCATCTCGCCGAAACGCTCAGACGGCAAAGCGCGGGAAGCGCCGAACTCCCGCGTCTTTATCGCGCTGCGGCCGATGGCGTGCGGGCGCGGATGGCCGGCTTTGTCGGCTTTTCGCGGGCTGCGCAGACGGAAATGCGCCAGTTCAGCGTGATCTTTGCCAGTCAGGTGAAGGCGGCGTGGAGCGTTGGGCAGGGCACCGGCAAGGCGCTCACTGCACCGACGCAATGCTCGCTGCCACCGCCTCCGCAACCTTGATCCCGTCGATCGCCGCCGAAAGGATGCCGCCGGCATAGCCCGCGCCTTCGCCGGCGGGGAACAGGCCGGGCGTGTCGAGGCTCTGCAAATCCTTGCCACGGGTGATGCGGACGGGGGAGGAGGTGCGCGTCTCGACCCCGGTCATCACCGCGTCGGGATGATCGTATCGGGCGATCTGGCGGCCGAACACCGGCAGCGCCTCGCGGAATGCCTCGATCACGAACGGCGGCAGGCACGCCGACAGGTCGGTCATGGTGACGCCGGGCTTGTAGCTCGGGACCACCTCGCCCAGCGCCGTCGAGGCGCGGCTGGCGAGCAGGTCGCCGACGCGCTGGCCGGGGGCGCGATAGTTCGATCCCCCGGCGATGAAGGCGAGGTCTTCCCAGTGGCGCTGGAACTCGATCCCCGCCAGCGGCCCGCCGGGATAATCGCGCGCCGGGTCGATCGCGACGACGAGGCCGGAATTGGCGTTGAACTCGGCGCGCGAATATTGGCTCATGCCGTTGGTGACGACGCGTCCTTCCTCGCTGGTGGCGGCGACGACGCGCCCGCCGGGGCACATGCAGAAGCTGTAGACGGTGCGGCCATTGGCGCAGTGATGCGCGAGGCTGTAGGCGGCGGGGCCGAGATCGGGATGTTTCGCGCATTTGCCGAAGCGCGCCTGATCGATCCAGCCCTGCGGATGTTCGATCCGCACCCCGATCGAGAACGGCTTGGCCTCAAGATTCACGCCGCGGCGGTGGAGCATCTCGAAAGTCGGCCGCGCGCTGTGCCCAACCGCGAGCACGACATGATCGGTTTCGAGGAAGCCGCCCCCACCTTCGACGAGATCGTGCAGGTGCAGCCCGCGCACGCGGCGCTCGGCGTCGAGCTCGATATCATCGACCCGCGTCTGCCAGCGATATTCGCCGCCCAGCTGCTCGATCGTCGCGCGCAGGCTCTCCACCATCGTCACGAGCCGGAAGGTGCCGATATGCGGGTGCGCTTCCCAGAGAATGTCGTCGGGCGCCCCGGCGTTGACGAACTCCTCCAGCACCTTGCGGCCGAGGAAGCGGGGGTCCTTCACCCGGCAATAGAGCTTGCCGTCGGAAAAGGTGCCTGCGCCGCCCTCGCCGAACTGGACGTTGCTGTCGGGGTTCAATTCGCCCCGCCGCCACAGGCCCCAGGTGTCCTTGGTACGCTGGCGCACGACCTTGCCGCGGTCGAGGATGATCGGGCGAAACCCCATTTGCGCAAGGATCAGCCCGGCGAACAGCCCGCACGGCCCCGCGCCGATTACCACGGGGCGTTTCGCGTTCTGGCCCTTTGGCCAGCCCGACGGCGCGGTGACCGGCGCACGATAGGCCATGTCGGGCGTCGGGCGGACATCCTTGTCCCCGGCGAAGCGCGCCAGCACCCCCGTCTCGTCCTCGACCTCCACGTCGAACGTATAGACCAGCAAGATCGCACCGCGCCGCCGCGCATCATTGCCGCGGCGGTACAGCGTCCAGCCAAGCAGGTCGTCGGGCGCGATGCCGAGCCGCTGGCAGATCGCGGGCGGGATCGCATCGGCAGGGTGGTCGAGCGGGAGGGAGAGGCCGGACAGGCGGAGCATGGGTTCGCTGTAGGAGGATTGATCGCCTTTCCCAACCCGCTAAACCCTTCGCCAAACGGGTTGGGGGGAATCTGGTGGCGACGATAGCGGACGATACCGGCGCGGTGCGCGAACCGAGCAAGGCCGAGATGCGGCAGGTGGTGACCGCCTCGTCGCTGGGCACGGTGTTCGAATGGTACGACTTCTTCATCTACGGCACGCTCGCCGCCTCCGGCATCATCGGCAGAACCTTCTTCGCGACCGGCAATCCGGTGATGGAGACGCTCTACGCTTGGGCGGGGTTCGCGGTCGGGTTCGGTTTCCGGCCGCTTGGCGCGGTGCTGTTCGGCTATCTCGGCGACAAACTCGGGCGCAAATATACCTTCCTCGTCACGATCACGCTGATGGGCGTCGCCACGGCGGGGGTGGGCTTCGTGCCCTCCTACGCCTCGATCGGCGTCGCCGCGCCGGCAATCGTCATCGGGCTGCGCATCCTGCAGGGGCTGGCGCTCGGCGGCGAATATGGCGGCGCGGCGATCTATGTCGCCGAACATGCGCCCAAGGGACAGGCGGGCTATCATACCAGCTTCATCCAGGCATCGGTCTCGGCCGGGTTCGTGCTGAGCGTCGCGGTGGTGCTGATCTGCCGCTTCGCCGTGCCGGCGGGCGCATGGGAGGAATGGGGCTGGCGTCTGCCGTTCCTGTTCTCGATCGCGTTGCTCGCCATTTCGCTGTGGATGCGCGTCAAGCTCTCCGAAAGCCCCGTATTCAAGGCGATGAAGGAAGCCGGCGAGATCGCCAAGAACCCGCTCAAGGAAAGCTTCACCTATCCTGGCAACTGGCGGCGGCTGTTCGTCGCGCTGTTCGGCATCGCTGCGGGGCTGACGGTGATCTGGTACACTGCGACCTTCACGGCGCTGTCGTTCCTGCAGGGCGCGATGCGCGTCGAACCCGTGGCGGCACAGTTGCTGGTCGGCGGCGGCGCGCTCGCCGGGCTGTTCTGGTTCATCGTGTTCGGCAAGCTGTCCGACCGGATCGGGCGCAAGAAGCCGATCATCATCGGCTATGGCTTCACGCTGCTGATGCTGTTCCCGTTGTTCTGGGCGATGGGCTTCGCCGCCAACCCCGATCTCGCTCAGGCCGCGCGCAAGGCGCCGGTGGTCGTGTCGGGACCGGCCTGCACCTACAACCCCTCGGCCAAGGAGCAGGCCGAAACCTGTGGCCAGTTGATCGACTATCTCTCGAAAAAGGGTATTCCCTACACGACCGCGGTGACGCCTTCGGCATCGGTCTCGGTCGGCGGCGTACCGGTGGTGTCGAACACCGCCGTCGATATCGACGCGGCGCTGGCGGACGCGGGCTACAAGCTCGGCAAGGTCGTGCCGACGATCGACAATATCGTGCTGATCCTGATCGCGATCGTCGCGCTGGCGGCGCTGTCGGGCGCCACCTATGGCCCGGTCGCGGCGCTTCTCACCGAGCTGTTCCCGCCGCGCATCCGCTACAGCTCGATGTCGATTCCCTATCATATCGGCACCGGCTATTTCGGCGGGTTCTTGCCGCTGATCAGCCAGTATATGGTCGCCAAGAGCGGCGATCCCTATTCGGGGCTATGGTACACGTGGATCGTCGTGGCGATGGCACTGGTGGTGACCATCTTCTTCCTCAAGGAAAGCGACCTCCACAAGAACGTGTGATTGCGGCGCGGGGACGGACCGCCTAACCGGGGCGCGATGATTCCGGCTCCACTCCGCCTGGCGCTCGACGGCGACGCGCTCGTCTCCAACTGGCGGACGCTCGCCACGATGAGCGGCGGCGCGGCGTGCGGCGCCGCGGTCAAGGCCAATGGCTATGGCCTTGGCGCGCGCGAGGTCGTCGCGCGGCTGGCGGCGGCGGGATGCCGCGATTTCTTCGTCGCGACCTGGGCCGAGGCACTGGCGCTCGCCGATCTCGGCGTGACCGTCTGCGTGCTGCACGGCGTGCGCGACGAGGACCTGCCGGCCGCGCTGAACGTCGTCACCGCGCGGCCGGTGCTCAACACCGTGCAGCAGGTGCGGCGCTGGCGCGAGGCGGGCGGGGGGGCATGCGACGTCATGGTCGATACCGGCATGAACCGGCTGGGGCTGCGGCCCGAGGATGTCGCCGCGGGGCTGCTCGACGGCCTCGATATCGAGACGCTGATGAGCCACCTCGCCAGCGCGGACGAGGATGTGCCGGGAAATGCGGCGCAACGCGACGCCTTTGTCGCGCTCGCGGGCCGCACCCCGGCGCGGCGGATGAGCCTCGCCAATTCGGCGGGAATCGCGCTGGGGCCGGACTATGCGTTCGATCTCACCCGGCCGGGCATCGCGCTTTATGGCGGCGTGCAGGTGGCCGCATTCGAGGGCCGCATCCGCCAAGTGGTGAAGCCCGAGGTGCAGATCCTTCAGCGGCGGCTGGTGCCCACCGGCCAGCGCGTCGGCTATAATGCGACCTGGACGGCGTCGGCCGATACCGAGCTGGCGATCGTCAATCTCGGCTATGCCGACGGCTATCTGCGTTGCTTCTCGGGCAAGGGCGGGGCGCATGTCGGCGAACTGGCGCTGCCGGTGATCGGCCGCGTGTCGATGGACCTCGTCGCGCTCGACGTCAGCGCGGCACCCGACCTTGCGGAGGGCGACTGGGTGGCGATGGACTATGCGCTGCCCGAAACGGCGGCGCTGTCGGGCCTGTCGCAATATGAGCTGATTACCGGGCTGGGCGCGCGGTTCGACCGGATCTGGGCGTGACTCCGTAATTGGTTCAGCATTGCGAAAGGGGCGAAAGCGCACCATCTTCCCGATAATCGGAAGTGGAGAATTCCCATGCGCGCATTGCTTACCGCAGCCTCGCTCGCAGTGCTGGCGCTACCCGGCGCAGCGATGGCGGGCGACAAGCCCGACCCCAAGGGCGAAGCCCAGCTCGAAAAGATGCTCGAAGGCCGCGTCGCCGGAAAGCCGGTCAAGTGCCTGACCAACCACACGCTGCAGAACGCCACGGTGATCGACCGCACGGCGATCGTCTATCGCGTCGGCTCGAAGCTCTACGTCAACCGCCCGACTTCGGGCGCTGATCGGCTCGACGATGACGATATCCTCGTGACGACGCTCTACGGCTCGCAGCTGTGCAACATCGACAAGATCGACCTGGTCGACCGCGGCTCGAGAATGTGGAGCGGCTTTGTGCTGCTCGGCGAGTTCGTGCCCTATGAGCGCGTGCGCACCAGCGCGCGCTGATCGGGAGAACTAACCCGGCAGCATCGCTGACGGGGGCTGATCGGATGGGCCGCGCCTCTGGGAGGCGCGGCCTTTTTTGTGCGGTCTGCCCGCCGACCCGCATCCGGAAATGGCAAGACAAAAAAAGGGGCCGGAGATTTCTCTCCGGCCCCATATTCCGTTCGATCGCCGGGCGATCAGAACTTCGCGGTGGCGCCCACGTAGAAGAAGCGGCCGCGGTTGTCGTAGATGCCCGAGCCGGCGCCGACGCCGGTCAGACCGTAAGGCGGCACGGTGTCGCCGACGTTGTTGATGCCAAGGTTGAAGTCGAACTGCTCGTTGACTTCATAACCCAGGCGAACGTCGTGATACGTCACGACCGGGTAGAACTTGATGTCGGCATAGTCGGTGTTCTGGGCAGGCTGGCCGTTGACGGCGTTATAGTCTTCCCAGGTGTTCAGATACTGCTTGCCGATCCAGCGCATCGTGTAGCCGACGCGAACCTTGCCGAACTTCGCATCAGCTGTGATGTTGAACTGATCCTGCGGATCGCCCAGCTCGCCGGTGAACACGTTCTTGAAGTTCGGACGCGTCGGATCCTGGAAGGCGTCGTTCTGAATGACATGCGTGTAGATGCCCTTCAGCGCGATCTCGCCCCATGAGAACTTGCGGTTGTAGCCGACGTTGACGTCAACGCCGCGAACCTTGAACTTCGCATAGTTGGCCGGCGACGCGAGCAGCGAGCCTTCCAAGATGCGGAAGGGGATTTCGCCGCGCGGACCGCCACCCGAACCGGCACGCTGGAACAGCGCGCAGAACGGGTTGCTGAGGGTCGGCGAGTCGTAGCACTGGTTGAGGATCGTCTGTGCCGCGACCGTCGAGATGACGTCGTTCACCTGGATGTCGTAATAGTCGGCCGAGATCGTCAGACCCGGCACCC
Source organism: Sphingomonas tagetis (assembly GCF_024211275.1). GTDB lineage: Bacteria > Pseudomonadota > Alphaproteobacteria > Sphingomonadales > Sphingomonadaceae > Sphingomonas > Sphingomonas tagetis. The sequence continues at coordinate 11,957 of NZ_JAMLDX010000031.1, read as the reverse complement.
AGCGCGGCTGCAGGACCACGCCAGCGGTGTATGAATCCGCCTTTTCAGGCTTCAGGTCCGGGTTGCCGCCGTTCCGGTACTCCAGCGACGACGTGTAGACGAAGTCATAGCCTGCGGGGGCGCCTGCAGCCGTGCAGTTCGCCGCACGCGTCGACGAGCCAGTAGCGAGGTTACGCGCCGAGCACGGATCAAGCGCGTTGCCCAAGAAGTTCTGGGCCTGCGGCGTGTAGAGCGAACCGATATACGGTGCGCGAACCGAACGCGAATAGGCGCCGCGGATCGTGATGTCCTGGACCGGCTTCCACACGACGTCGCCGCCATAAGCATAGGTCAGATCATCGTTGCCCTTGTACTTCGAAATCCGGCCTGAACCGTGGATGGTCAGTTCCTGGACCAGTGGGAAGTCCTTGAGCAGCGGCAGCGAGAGCTCACCAAACGCCTCGGTCACTTCGAACGACGGTGCGTTGAACTCGGGCAGCGCGTTGTAGAACGCATAGCCGGCCGAGGTCAGGTCATCGAGGTCATAGGCCAGCGTCTCGCGGCGATATTCGCCGCCGATCGCGAAGCCGATCGGGCCGCCCGGCAGATCGAACAGCTTGCTGAGCGTGCCGCCGACGAAGCCCGACACGACGAACTGAGTCGCCTTGCCGTCCGCCACGGTGTTCATCAGCAGATAGTTCTTCGACGCCTGCGACACCGAGCCTTCGCCGAACGGGTTCAGCGGAACGCAAGCCGCGATGTCGGCTGCGAGCTGCGCGGGGTTGCCGCCGCGGTCCACACCGGCATAGGCCGCATCGATCTGCGAACGGCAGACGATCTGACCGGCCGCATTGCGGGTCGTGTCGATCGCCAGCAACAGGCGCTGGCGGTTGATGTTGCCGGTGATCGTGTTGTGCTCGCGATGCTCACCATAGTTGACACTCAACTCATAGTTGAAGTCGTCGAAGAAATCGCCCTTCACACCACCGACGAAGCGGTAGGTATCGCGCTTGATGATTTCGTCGCGCGTGCCCAGGTCGAGCCAGTTGCGGCGCAGCGAGAAGCGGAACGTGCCGGCATTGACCTGCGCAATGGCAGCCGCGCGGTCAGCCGCTGCGTTTGCGCCGCTAAAGGCGGTGCCGGTGTTGGGGTTGACGCCCGTGGTGCCTGAGTTGAGCGCTGCTAGCAGCTGCGCCGTGATGGTCGCCCGCGCGCTCGCGCTCAGATACGGATTGTCGAGGCGGATGCCTTCGCGGTTGACGGCAGTCGGCTGCAGCACGCCGCCGACATAGGTGCCATTGGCGTACGAGCGGTCATAGGTTCCGGCGAAGCCGGCGATGCCCGTCGTATTGTCGCCAAGCGTCTGGCCCTGCGAGAAGAACGGGCCGCTCTGCGAACCGAACGCCTCGGTGCGGACATACTTCGCTTCGACGAACGGCACGAATGCCGGCGAAACCTCAAAATGGCCGATCAGGTTGACGACATAGCGCTTGAGGTCCGGCGACAGCACGGTCAGCTGGCCTTCGCGGCTCGACGAGCCGTTGCCGCCGACGAAGTTGCCGTTCGGGCCGAGGCCCACGCGCAGTCCGGTCTGCGGCGTCAGGGTGCCGTCAGGGTTGAAGAGGAAGGCGCAGGTGAACGACGAGCCGACCGCATCGACGCCGCACGGCGCCGTCGGGGTGTTCGCGTAGCGGAAGCCAAGCTGGCCGCCGAGCGAGATCGTCGTGCTGCGCAGATCGCGATAATAGACGCGGTCGAACACATTGTCGGCTGAAGGCGTCGTGTCGGTATCAACAATCACATAGGCGTCGTTCTGGCGCAGGTTCCAGCGGCCCGAGGCGTAATAATCCTCCTGGTGCGCAAATTCGGCGTTCAGCGCGATGTTGCCGCGGCCATCGGCGAAGTTGGTGCCGACGGTGGCCGACAGATACTGGTTGCCCGCATCGCCGTACTTGCTGATGCCCGCGCGGCCGGTGAGCTTGATGCCCTCGAAGTCATCCTTCAACTGAAAGTTGACCACGCCAGCGATCGCGTCCGAACCGTAGATCGACGAGGCGCCGCCCGTCAGGATGTCGATGCTCTGGATCAGGTCGGTCGGGATCGTGTTGATGTCGATCGACGAACCCTGGTTCGAGAACACGCCGTTGATGATGTCGGCCGAAACCTGACGGCGGCCGTTGATCAGCGTCAGCGTGCGCGAGCGGCCAAGGCCGCGAAGGTCGAGGAAGTTCAGCCCGCGCGTGCCGAGGCCGCCGGTCGAGTTCTGCGAACCCAGCGTGGTGCGCAGCTGCGGCAGGTCGTTCAGCACGTCGCCGACCGAAACGCGGCCGCTGTCGAAGATCTCTTCTGCAGTGACCGTCGTGATCGGCGCGGCCGATTCGGCATTGGCGTTGCGGATGCGCGAACCGGTGACGACGATCGTCTCGTCGGTTTCCTCGGTTGCCGCGGCGTCGCCGGTGTCCTGCGCGAACGCGGTCTGCGGAATGACGAAGCTCGCGCTGGCGAGCGCGGTGGCCGTCAGAAGGCGGCTGATATTCATATGGATCCCCTAAGGTAGACTCCGGACACAGTCCGGAATGTCGCTATTGAAACCGCCTGTTCATGCTGTGGCAAGCAAAAGGGGCCGCAAACGGACACTTCCCTCGCTCGCTGTTGCAACATTGCCACATCTTCGTGGCGCACAGTGGCGCGCACGACATAATCGGACGCCAAAGCGCCCTAGCGCGTTACTTTTGAAACAATCGTTAAAATGGGTGTTATCGCTCGACGCAGAGCGCGATCCCCATGCCGCCGCCGATGCACAGAGTCGCGAGGCCCTTCTTGGCGTCGCGGCGCTGCATTTCGTAGAGCAGAGTCGTGAGCACCCGCGCGCCGCTCGCACCGATCGGGTGGCCGATCGCGATCGCGCCGCCATTGACGTTGACCTTGTCGGGATCGAAGCCGAGTTCCTTGCCGACCGACAGCGCCTGCGCCGCGAACGCCTCATTCGCCTCGATCAGGTCGAGGTCGGCGACGGTCCAGCCGGCCTTCTCCAGCGCCTTTTTCGTCGCCGGCACCGGGCCGATGCCCATCACCGACGGATCGACGCCCGCGGTCGCCCAGCTCTTGATCGTGGCGAGGATCGGGGCGCCGCGCTTCTCGGCCTCCTCGCGGCTCATCACCACCAAAGCGGCGGCGCCGTCGTTGAGACCGCTGGCATTGCCCGCGGTGACCGAACCGTCCTTCTTGAACGCGGGGCGCAGCCCGGCGATGCCGTCGAGCGTCGCGCCGGCGCGGATATATTCATCCTGATCGACGATTGTGTCGCCCTTGCGGCCCTTGATCGTCACCGGCGCGATCTCGTCCTTGAACCGCCCCGCCGAGCGTGCGGCTTCGGCGAGATTCTGCGAGCGCACCGCGAATTCGTCCTGCTCGCCGCGCGTCACCTGATATTGCTCGGCCAGATTCTCGGCGGTGATGCCCATGTGATAGCCGTTGAACACATCGGTCAGGCCGTCCTTGATCATCGTGTCGACCAGCCCGAGGTCACCCATCTTCGTGCCGCCGCGCAGGTTCTGCGCGTGCGCCGAGAGCGACATCGATTCCTGCCCGCCGGCAACGACGATGGTGGCGTCGCCGGTCTGGATTGCCTGTGCCGCCAGCGCGACCGCTCGTAGCCCCGAGCCGCACACCTGGTTGAGTCCCCAGGCCGGCACTTCCTTGGGCACGCCCGCCGCCATCGACGCCTGCCGCGCCGGGTTCTGGCCCTGCGCCGCGGTGAGCACCTGGCCGAGGATCACTTCGGACACTTCGTCGCCCTTGACCCCGGCCTGTGCGAGCGCGGCCTCGATCGCGACACGGCCGAGCTCGTGCGCGGGCGTGCTGGCGAAGGCGCCGAGAAAGCTGCCGACAGGGGTGCGCTTGGCGGCGGTGATGACGACTTCGGTCATGGCGTGCGACTCCGAGAGGGGTTTGGCCGCTATCTAATGTGCGGCAGCGCCGTAAGCCAGCGCGCAAGCGGTTCCCAAAGATACGATCGGGCCGAGGAGCCGACGACCATCCCGACATGGCCGAGCCGCAGCTCGCGCCGGTCGTGCAGGCCGGCGGCGCTGGCAGCGGGAACGATGCGGTCGGTCAGCGACACGAACTCGACCGCGGGGCAGGGCAATGCGGCGGGATCGGCGATCCGGCCCGCGATGCGCCATTGCCCGCGCCCGGGCAGATCGGCGCTGAACAGATCATCGAACATCTGCCGCCCGGCGGCATAGGTCAGCGGCGCACCGGCGTTGGCCCAATCCTCCATCGCCACGAAGGATTTCGCCTGCGCGCTGTCGGGATCGAGACGTCCGAAGCGCTCATATTTGAGGATCGTGCGCGCCGGATCGAGCTGCCAGAAGCCCGACTGGAGAACCTCCATCGGCACCAGCCCCAGCTGCTCGCAGGTCGGCTGCGCGGCGTGCCACAGTTCGTCGATCCGCCCGAGCGCCTCGGCGCCGAAACCCGAGAACCGCCACGGCGCGGCGATCAGCGCGACGCCGCGCACCGGTACGGCGCACGCTGCCGCCAGCGCCATCGTGCCCCCCAGGCAATAGCCCGCCAGCGCCACCGGCTCACCGATGCTGCGGAGCAGCGGAATCAGCATGTCTTCAACATGCTGCGCGACATCCTGCGCACGATCCTGCGGTGTCGGTTCGCTCCAGTCGACCAGCAGCGGCCGCACGCCCTGCCGCGACAGCCAGCGCAGCAGCGAGCGGCGATAGGGCATGTCGAGGATCAGCGGCGGGTTGATCAGCGAGGGGACGAACACCACCGGCGCTCCCGCACCGCCATAGTCGCGCAGCGTCGCACGGCCGGCCCGTGCGGCCACCGGCATCGGCCGCCGCGCGCCGGGCCGGCGTGCGGCCTGATACGCCGTGAGGCCCGCCAATGCCGCGGCGCGGCGTTCGGGCGATGCTGCGGTTTCGCTGCGCAACAGTCCCAGAAAGAGAGGGAGCGGGCGGGGGCCTTGTTGCGGTGCGGCATCGAAAGGTGTTACAGGCATGTCAAACGCATATCTGGGGGCCAATATGAAGAAGACCGCGAACACCGACGGCCCTGTCATTATCAAGAAATACGCCAACCGCCGGCTCTACAATACCGAAACCTCGTCCTACATCACGCTCGATCATCTTGCCGCGATGACGCGTGAGGGCCGCGACTTCAAGGTCATCGACGCGAAGACCGAAGAAGACATCACGCACAATGTGCTGACCCAGATCATCATGGAAGAGGAAGCGCGCGGCCAGACGCTGCTGCCGGTCAGCTTCCTGCGCCAGCTGATCGCGCTCTATGGCGATTCGATGCAGGCGATGGTCCCGGGCTATCTCGAAGCGTCGATGGACAGCTTCCGCCGCAATCAGGAGCAGTTCAAGTCGGCGGTCGAGGGCGCGTTCGCCAATTCGCCCTTCGCCGAGATCGCCAAGCGCAACATGGCGATGTTCGAGGCTGCGGCAGAGGCGTTCAAGCCCGGCGCGGCTGGCGCTGCCGCCCCCGCCGCGGCAACAGCGCCCGCGCCGGAGAAGAGCAAGGACGAGGAAATTGCGGCGCTGAAGGCGCAGCTGTCCGCGCTCAAGGATCAGGTCGACAAGCTCAGCTGAGCCTCATAGTTTCTTCCGAAACAAATTCGGGGGAACGCATGAAGGCCATCGCACTGACCGCCGCGCTGCTGCTTGCGAGCGGCGCCTATGCACAAACCGCTGCGCCCGCGGTCGACCGCTACATCCATGCGGGCAAGCTGCTCGACCGTCCCGGCCAGAAGCCGCGCGGGGCGAGCACGATCGCCATCCGTGCCGGGAGGGTGGTCGGCGTCTATGACGGCCATGTCACGCCGCTGGGCGACGCGCCGGTGATCGATCTGCGCGACCGGACGGTGCTGCCCGGACTGATCGACAGCCATGTGCATCTGAGTTCCGACCGCGCGGGGCAGGAAGGGCTGCTCGCCGAGCTGACCGAAAGCGACCAGCTCGGTGCCTATGAGACGCTGTGGAACGCGCGCAAGACGCTGCTCGCCGGCTTCACCACGGTGCGCAATCTCGGCGACGAGGGTGCGACGCTGGCGCTGCGCGAGGCGATCGCGCGCGGCTGGGCCGACGGGCCGCGGATCGTCGATGCGGGCCGCTCGATCTCGACCACGTCGGGCCATATGGACGCGCGGCTCGGGCTCGACGATCATCTCCATTCGACCGTCGGCACCGAAAATCTGTGCGACGGACCCGAGGAATGCCGCAAGGCGGTGCGGCGCCAGATCGGGCGCGGCGCCGACGTCATCAAGATCGCCACCACCGGCGGGGTCAACAGCCGCATCGGCGCCGGGCTGGGGAAGCAGATGTTCGACGACGAGGCCAAGGCGATCGTCGAGACGGCGCATCTCTATGGCAAGAAGGTCGCGGTCCACGCGCATGGCGTGGACGGCATCGCGGTGGCGCTGCGCGCGGGTGCGGATTCGATCGAGCACGGCACGTTGCTCGATGCCGAGAGCCTCGCGCTGTTCAAGAAGACCGGCGCCTATTACGTCCCCACGCTCTCGACCGTGAACGGCTATCTGGAGCGGATCGCGAAGGACCCCAACGCCTATCTGCCCGAGGTGCGCGCCAAGATCGACTGGCGCATCTCGATCACCGGTAAGGCGCTGGAAAAGGCGGTCCCCGCGGGGGTGAAGATCGCTTTCGGCACTGATGCCGGCGTCTCCAAGCACGGCCGCAACGCCGACGAATTCGAGCTGATGGTCAAGCACGGTATGACGCCGATGCAGGCGATCGCCGCGGCGACGGTCAACGCCGCCGACCTGCTTGGCCTCGCCAAAGAGGTCGGCAGCATCGAGCCCGGCAAGAGCGCCGACATCATCGCGGTCAGCGGCGATCCGCTGGCCGATGTGCGGATGCTGAAATCGGTCGGCTTCGTGATGCGCGCCGGGGTGGTGCACAAGGGGCCGTAGCCCTTACCCCGGCTTCCTGAACTTCAACGTCATCCTGTCGCTTTCGCCGATCGCCTCGTACTTCGCGCGGTCGACATCCTTGAGCCGGTAGGTCGGCGGCAGCGTCCATACGCCGCTCGCCCAGTCGGCGCTATCCCTGGGGTTGGCGTTGATTTCCGACTCCCCGACCAGCTTGAACCCCGCATCCGCTGCGAGCTTCTTGATCGTCGACGTCTTGATGTACCCGCTGGTCCGCTCGCGCTCGGCGCTGGCGTTCTCGGGCAGTCGGTGATCGACGATGCCGAGCGTGCCGCCGGGCTTGAGCATCGCGAACGCCTGTTTGAAGGCTTCCGGCGCATAGTCTTGCTTGTCCGGCCGCTGATAGCCCATCCGCCAGTTGTGGACGTTGCGGAAGGTCAGCACCACATCGACGCTGTTGTCGCGGATCTTCGGCTCGCCCTCGTTCCACACCGGGAAGGCGGCGAAGGCGACTTCGCCATAAGTAGGCGAGTCCTTGAACCGCAGATTCTGCGCGCCCTTGATCCCGTCCGGCCAGGGCGCCGCTGCCCACAAGGTGCCGCGGCCTTTTTTGAGATAGGGCGCGAGGATTTCGGTGTACCAGCCGCCGCCGGGCCACAGCTCGACCACCGCGTCGGTCGGCTTCACGCCGAAAAAGGCGAGCGTCTCGGCGGGGTGGCGATATTTGTCGCGCGGGGTGTTCGCGGGATTGCGCGTCGGCGCGGCGACCGCGTCCTTCAAATCCTGGCTGACCGATCCCATCTGTGGCGCGGCGATCGCGGCGGTGCCAAGGGCGGCGGCGATGATCGCGACGGCGGGCAGGGTGTAGCGCATACGGGCTCCTCTCTGTTCTGTGGTAACAGGTGAAACGGAGCGCAGGGCGATGCAAGGTCCGATGTGGATTGGGGTAGGCGCATGGCTCGCATTGGCGGCGGGCAGCGGCGTGGCTGACTGGCGGCGCGCACGGCGCAGCGAGGCCGACGCGGTCGGCTTCATGCCGTGGACCTTCATTCAGATCATGGCGATCCTCGGCGCCGTGGTGACCGCCGCGCTCGCGATCAAGGGCTAATAGAAGCGCGCGAGCTTGAGCGACCGCATCCCGCCATCGCACAGCGCCAGCTGCACCACGCGCCCCGGCGCACCGATCGACCATCCGGCGATGGCGCTGGCCGAATAGGCGGCGGGGATCGGCGAGCCGTCGACCCCGCAAATCTCCTCACCCGCCCGCCAGCCGCCGACCGCCGCCGGGCTGCCGCGCATGACATGCAGCACCTTCAGCCGCTCGCCGTCCTGCGCTACCATCAGCCCGCTGGTCGATCGGTTGAGCGGCCATTCCCCCTCGGGCGCCGCCGCCAGGATCATGCGGCCCGCGCGCGGATCGAGCAGCACGCGGTGCCGCCGCAGCAGCCCGCCGCCGATCCGCCCGACCGCGCCCTTGCGCGCCGAAAAGCCATTGTCGGGCTCGATCCGCAGCTCGACGTCCCTGGCCGTGAGTGTGGCGATGCGCAGTTCGGACAATACCGTCAGCTCGGTCTCGACCTGCCCGCCCATGCCGTAAGCGATGGCGGTGGTGAGCGGCCCGGCCTCCGCCTGGCTGCCGCGCCATGCCGCGCGCGTCAGCGTCATCATCGCGCCATCGCCGGTATCGACGATCAGCGGACGCTGGGTGCGAGTGCCGAGCGACAGCTCGGTCAGATAGAGCGCCGCCGGTCCCGCCAGCCGCAGCGGCAGCGTCACCCCGCGGAACGACATCCGGCCGGAGGGCAGCAGCCGGAAGCGCTGGGCGGCATAGTCGATCTCCAGCGCATGGCCGGCGAGCAAATCCGATCCCACGAACAGATCGACCGCCGCCGCGCCGGTCGCGCGCGGATCGGCATCGATGATCGCGATGCGCCCGCCGGTGCGGACCAGTCCGCCGACCTCGACCCGCTCCAGCGCTGCCCAGCTGAGCCCGATCCCGCCGCCGATCGCATCGGCGCGCGCGCGGACCAGCGGCTTCATCCCCGCGATTTTGGCGAAGCGCGACGAGACCGCGGTATCGCTGACGCCGGTGTCGAGCATCGCGTCGACCCAGCGGCCGTTGAGCAGGGTGCGGAACCGGATCTGGCTGCCCTGAGTCAGCTCGAAGCTGACCCAGCGTGCCTCGCTATCGGCCGCGAGGTAGTCGGCGGGCGTCGCGGCCTGCACCGGAAAGCTGGCCACCGCCAGCAGCAACAGGATCAGGGTGCGCAGCAACCTCATGCGGCGATCTTACGCCTGTTGCCCGTGGACGCGACCCCTACCAGACGTGGTTAATGTCCAATTAGAGACAGGCTTCCAGCAGCGCCTGGTCGAAGCCATAGGCGCGCGCCTTTTCCAGCGTGTAGGGGCGCAGGCCCATCGAGCGGTATTCGCCGATGATCTTGCCGTCCGCGCTCTCGTCGAGATATTCGAACTTGAACAGCTCCTGGGTGACGATCACCGGGCCTTCCATGCCGATCACCTCGGTGATGTTGGTCACGCGGCGCGAACCGTCGCGCAGGCGCTTGACCTGCACGATTAGGTCGACCGAATCCGCGATCTGGCGGCTGATCGCCTCCTTCGGGATCTTGATGTCGCCCATCATCACCATGTTCTCCATACGCCCGAGGCACTCGCGCGGGGAGTTGGAGTGGAGCGTGCACATCGAGCCGTCATGGCCGGTGTTCATCGCGGACAGGAGGTCGAAACACTCGCTCCCGCGAATTTCGCCGAGGATGATGCGGTCAGGACGCATACGCAGCGCGTTCTTGACGAGGTCGCGGATCGTGATCTCGCCTTGCCCTTCGAGGTTCGGCGGGCGCGTTTCGAGCGGCAGCCAGTGCGGCTGCTGCAGGCGAAGTTCGGCGGCGTCCTCGATCGTCAGCACGCGCTCGCCCGGGTCGATCATCTTCGACAGCGCGTTGAGCATCGTCGTCTTGCCCGAGCCGGTGCCGCCCGAAATGACGATGTTGTAGCGGCTGGCGCCCGCGACCTTCAGCATCGTCGCCATCTTCTGCGACATCGATCCGAACCCGGCCATCATGTCGAGCGTGATCGGCTTGTCGGAGAATTTACGAATCGAGATCGCGGTGCCGCGCAGCGACAACGGCGGCACGATGACGTTGACGCGCGAACCGTCCTTGAGGCGGGCATCGGCGAGCGGCGTGGTCTGGTCGACGCGGCGGCCGACCGAGTTGCAGATGCGCTGCGCGATCTGGAACAGATGCTCCTCGTCGCGGAACTGGATGTTGGCGAGTTCGAGCTTGCCCTTGCGTTCGATGAAGGTCTGGTCGGGACCGTTGACCATGATGTCGCTGATCGCCGAATCCGACAGCAATTCCTCGAGCGGCCCGAGGCCGAGCAACTCGTCGACCAGCACCTTTTCGAGCGCGAACTGCTCGCGGCGGTTAAGGGTCAGCTTCAGCTCGGCGAGCACTTCGCCGATGATCGGGCGGAATTCCTCGGCCAGCTCGTCCTTGTTGAGCGTCGATGCCGCTTCCGGATCGACTCGCTCGAGCAGGCGCGGCAGCACCTGCTCCTTGATGCGGTGGATCGAGGCCTCGAAGCCTTCCATCCGCGACGCGCCGGCATCGCCCGATGCGTTCTGGCGGTCGGTCAGCCGCGCCATCGCCTCGGTGGTCGATTGCGGAACGGTGCTCTGCTCGGCCGAGTCGGGCGCGGGCTGACCCGCGCCGGGGAGCGGCACGTCGTGCAGCGGCGGGAATTGCTCGCCGCCGGCCGGCTCGGGGGTGCGCGAAGCCGCGCTGCCGCCCTGCATCGGGCGCGCGACCCCGAAGGCCGGCCGGCCGGGCGTTGCCCCAGGTCCGCTACGACGTCCGAATGCGCTCACACACTGTCCCCGCGTTGATCCATTGCGGAGGGGATAACCGGCAAGATTTGACAACTTCCTAACCATCTGCGGACATTCGCATCATCAGGGAGGGAGATATGATCGGATTTTGGCTGATGCTGGCCGCTGCGGCGGAGGTGCCGAACCTCGCCTGGCTCGAGGGCGACTGGTGTACGCAGCGGGCAAATGGCCGCCAGACCTGCGAGCATTGGGGGCCGGCGCGCGGCGGCACGATGCTCGGCGCCAGCCAGACGGTGCGCGACGGCAGGACGCGCGAGTTTGAGTTCATGCGGATCGTAACGGCTGCCCCCAATGGCGACGGGCCGATAATCCGTCTGGGCTTCATAGCACTGCCCAATGGCAAGAACGAGACGATGTTCGCTTGGAGTCCGGATCGCGGTCCGGGCGTCACCTTCTTCAATGTGGCGAACGATTATCCGCAGCGCATCCGCTATTGGCGAGTGGGGAACAAGCTGCACGCCGAGATCGCGCTGGCGGACGGCAGCAAGCCGGTGCGCTGGGTTTACGCCCGCGCGCGCTGACCGATCCTGACCGTGGTTGCGCCGCCGCCGCGATGGCAGGGAAGGGCATCACCATTCAACCGGGGCAAATGATGTTCGCTTTTCTGATGTCGCTGATCACCATGTTCATGTCGCCCGCCGGTGTCGCGGCTGCGCCCGCCCAGCCGGCCGCGGCGCCTGTGGCCGCCGCGCAAACGCAATTCGACTGGCTCGGCGGGACCTGGCGGACCGACGCGCTCGAAATGCAGTGCAAGGTCACCTCGGCCGGCGCGGCCTGCCGTGAAGAAGGGCGCAGCGCGGCGATGAAGGGCGCCGAGGCTGACCTCACCTTCACCGGCGCACAGCTCAAGGTGGCGCTGCCGACCATTCCGGCGAGCACCTTCACCGAAATCGCCCGCGACGGGCAGAGCGTGACCTATGAGATGAAGACCAAGGTCGGCGTTGCTCGCCTGCGCTTCACCCGCGACGGCGACACGCTCAAGGTCGAGCGCGGGAACGACAAGACTTACGCCACGACGATGACGTATCAGAAGGGCTAGAGCATGATCATCTTAGATTGAAGCATATCCGGAGTTTTTGAGGTAGTTGGCGCATTCGTGTTGTGGGAAGGCATCGAGCAGGATGCCGATGCGCTGCCATGTTGCCTCGACGGAACGTT
>NZ_JAMLDX010000030.1 GCF_024211275.1 Sphingomonas tagetis | reverse complement strand
TGGCATCAGGGCCAGCGGCCATGCAAAGCCGCGCGAACAGGCCGGACACATGGGCGCCTCAACTAGCCAGCGCAGAGCAGAAAACCCCCTTGCCAACGGAGAGCCGTCCACACAGGGGTCGTTACTCAACGTGAAGTTCTGCTTCGCCTGTGCCCGGCCTTCGGCCTGGAAGGTAAAGCGGCCGACTCCGCTGACCGGAATGTGGTGAGCGAGCGTGGCGTTCACATTCCACTTGGGTGTTTGCGGGATCGGCAGTCCCTGCAGCGGGATCGTGTTGTTCGGCGCCGGGAGCGTGCTCAGCCGCGGGACGGTAATCCTGAGGGGCGACTTCGTGATTTCGGTCTCCAGGAGACCGCCAGACAAGGAGAAGTCCCAGCGGTCGTTCGGCGAATAGGTTAGCTCGAGCTCGGCACCGTACATCTCGGCCTTGCCGATATTCAGGAAGCGACTGGTCTGGACTGGCACCGGGCCACTGAGGTCGGCGACGGTGAGCAACTCCTGTTTGCCGTCAAAGATATAATAGAATGCCGCAAGGTTGAGCATCAACTTCCGGTCAAGGAACCGGTTCTTGCTGCCGATTTCGAAGGCATCGAGATGCTCCTGTCCCACTGGACCGGTCAGAGCGACGTTGGCCGCCAAAGCAGCTGCCCTGGTGGCGGGGGTTTGGACGGCTCCGCCGCCACTGGAGTAATAGGTATTATAGGAGACGCTCTTTGCGCCACGCGAGTAGCTGGCGTAAAGGCTGTTGTCGGCGGTCGGCTCCCAGGTCAGGCTCACGCGGCCGGTCACGTCCTTCGTTACCGGATCGGGATCGGCGACGCCCGACAGGATGTCTAGCGGGGGCAGAGCGCCGGCCGCGGTAATGTGGGTGGCTTCCGCCTGCTTCAGCTCGCGGTTTTCGATCGTATAACGCGCGCCGGCGGAGAGCGTCAGTTGATCGGCGAACTTCCAATCGGCCTGACCGAACACCGCTCCGGACGTGGTGTCGACACGGGATCTGGCCCGGACTGTTTGGAGCAGCGCGCCCGCGTTGTTCCTGACCGTCGAAGACGTCTGGCTTCTCTTGCGGTCCTGATAATAGTAGACACCCGCAACCCAATTCAGCCCCTCGGTGCTACCCTGGAGGCGCAATTCTTCGCTGAATTGCTTGGACTGGTTGTTAAGCTGCGCTTGGACGTTGGAGCCCTGGAGGCCGCTGGGTGTCGTCGATTGATCCCCGTCAACGCCAACCTCCGACGTGAACTGCGTATAATTGGCGATGTTGATGAGCGACGCAAAACCCAGATCCGTCTCGAACTTGGCGGTGAGTGAGGTCAGGTTTTGGGTGATTGCCAGATCATCCCTGCCGAGCTCAGTGATCGCGTCGCCGGAGCGCGGCCTGACTTGCCGAGGCTGACCACCGAGAACGGTGTTATCGACGCATTGGGCTGCGAATATTTCCGCTTGCGTGCAGAGTGCTCTCGTCGCGTCCCTCCAAATGCCCAGGCCGAAGTTGGGCGTTGATTCCGAATTGGTCTCGGAGTGCGTTACCTGGAACCGCAATGTCGAGGCTTCGCCAATATCGAAATCGGTCGTGCTCCGGATGCTCCAGACCTTCTTTGCCGCCAGCTTCTTCGGAGCACCGGGCACTGTGCCACGGTTGGTAAAATGGCCATCATGCTGTTCGAACTGACCGGCGAGCCGGGTCCGGGCATGCTCGCCAAAACCGCCGCTCACGGCGGCGTTGAGGCCCACCCAATTATCCGAGCCCAACAGAAGGCTGCCCTTCCCGGTGAACTCAGCGGTCGGCGCAGCCGAAACAAAATGGACGAGGCCGCCCGTCGTGTTGCGGCCAAACAAGGTCCCCTGCGGGCCGCGCAGCACTTCGATCCGTTGCACGTCGAACATCTGCCCCGACAGGCTGGTTTCATCACCGAGATAGATCTCGTCGACATAGACGGCGACCGAGCTCTCGTTGAGACGCCCGTTAGAACCCTCGCCGCGGACGCCGCGAATGCTCAAATCGGGGGTGGCGTTGCTGCCGCGATTGAAGGTGATGTTGAAGTTCGGCGCCTGTTGGGCAATCGCCGTGAAGGTCGACAAATTGAGGTCTTCAACCTTCTCAGCACTCACCACGCTGACCGAGATTGGTACGTCGATAATCGCCTGCTCGCGCCGCTGGGCGGTCACGATGATTTCACCAGACTCTTGAGCGAAGGCGGCGCTGCCCGCGAGAATGGACGGAACAACAATCGCCGGCCCCATCAGCAACGCAGCCAGTGCTCTTCCAGACCTATTGCGCTTCAAGCGAGTTTTTGAAGAATTCGCAATCATATCCCCTCTCCCTCTTAATGTTTTATCTTGATTTTTTATGTCCGCTCCCCTCACAAAAGATCGACGGGAGCGCACATCCACCAACGCGAATGCGATCGCTGGCAGACTCTTGTTACCCCCTGATACCATTGGCATGGCCAGGTGACGATAATTGGATGGCAATATCACATATGTGAAGCGCAAGACGTTTCTCTCGCGCAACTTGCCGAACGACCGGATTTTCAGTCGGTCGCTAGTCTAGCTGGATAAATTTCGATGACGTTGACATCAATCGTCAAATTGCTCGAATATTTATACTTCGTGGATATCAACTCCGGCCTGCCGGTTTCATCCAATATTCGGTTATCCCACCGCCTGTTTCAATAAGTCCACAAAACGCGCGCATTCTTTCTCAATCCGATCAATCGGCGCGCCTATTCCAATGGCGAGTGGGGGCTCCTCCGCCCGATTGCCTATTGGCAGCGAAATAACGCCAGCACCTGGGGTTGCCGTCCCCTTTGTGACAAAATAGCCAAGCTCGCGCCCCTCATTCACGGCTTCGAGGATTTCGGTCAGAGACAGTGGGGCAACGCCAGGTTCCCGCTCAGCGTTCAGCCGACGAACGATTGCTCCGATCTCCTTATCTGATTTGGTGGATAGGAGCGCCCTGCCAATAGCGGTCATACATATCGGTCGCCGCGCTCCTTGTTTCATGTGGAAGCGCACAGGGTTGGTAGCGTGCACGACCTTGAGATAGACAGCCTCCAGGCTGTGCTCGGTACCAAGAATGATCATATCGCCGGTAGCCGCGCTCAAGCTGCGCATCATCTTCGTCGGGTTACGAGCCTTACCGGTCTCTTCGACCAACCACGCGCCAAGCAGGGCAATACGGATGGTCGGCCGGAACCTTCGACTATAAGGATCATAAGCGAGATATCCGAGCGAAGCGAGCGACCGCAATAATACGGATGTACTCGATTGGGGATACCCAAGTGCCCGGCGAACTTCGTCGGCGGAGGCTGCGCTTTGGCGTTCGGAAAAATATTCGAGCACCTCAAAGACCCGAGCTGCCGACTTAACCACATTGTCCATCATCTTATTCCACGAAGCGTGGCGGTTTTATGCTCCGTCCCGTCCCACGATGACTACAGCGCTAACATTCTGGTTGGGCATGCCACCCAGATTATGGGACAAGCCGAAGACAGGCTCATCCGCTCGCTGACGCTCACCCGCGCGACCGAGGATCTGAAGATAATTCTCGTAGATCATACGCAAACCCGATGCGCCGATCGGATGGCCGAAACATTTCAGCCCGCCGTCGATCTGGCACGGGATCTTGCCGTCCGCATCGAAAACACCGTCGAGCACGTCCTTTATCGCACCACCATCCTCGCTGACGCCCAGATCCTCCATCGTGACAAGCTCGGTCACGGAAAAGCAGTCATGCACTTCCATCAGGCTCAGCTGCTCGCGCGGATTGGTTATCCCGGCTTCCTGATAGGCGGCTTTTGCTGCCACGCGAGTGTTGAGAAAATAGCTTCCGTCCCAGCCCGAGCCCTGCAGTTCCCACCCGTTGGACGTGGACACTGCCAGCGCCTTGACTGTCACAAGTTCGCTCTTGCCGAGCGCTCTTGCGATCTCCGGTGTTGTGACGATGGCGCAGGCTGCGCCGTCGGACACGCCGCAGCAGTCGAACAATCCAAGCGGCTCGGCGATATACGGCGCGTTCATGACCTGATCCATTGTTACCCGCTTGCGCAGATGCGCCTTCGGATTCTTCGCGCCATTATCATGGCTTTTGACGGAGACATGCGCGATTGCCCGCTTGAGCAGGTCCTTCTCGATTCCGTATTTTGCCCGGTAGGCTGAAGCTAGCTGGGCGAAATGGCCAGGTGCCGATCCTACCACGCCCACCATGTCCCAGTTGGTGCCACGGGTGCGCACCGGCAGGCCGCCATAGCCGGTGTCCTTCAGCTTCTCGACGCCGAAGGCGAGAGCGATATCCACGGCCCCGGACGCAACCGCGTAGACCGCGCCCCGAAAAGCTTCCGAGCCTGAGGCGCAGTAATTCTCAACCTTCGTGACAGGCATGTTCGGCAGGCGCAGCGCCATGGCGAGCGGGATGCCCGATGGCCCGATATTCACCGTATCGAACGCCACGCCAAGCCAGGCCGCGCCGATCTGCGAAACGTCGATGTTCGCATCGGCAAGTGCCTCTTCAAACGCTTCGACCGCCAGGTCTTCGGCACTATCTGACCAGCGTTCGCCAAACTTGGCGCAGCCCATTCCTAGAATGGCGACCTTGTCTCTTATCCCGCTTGCCATCGCTCTGCTCTTTTCCGTTATGACTTGGTCGACAACCGCCGCTCGGGCACGGCTTTCCAGAAATATTGGGAGAACCCCCTGCGATCGTCGATCGCCTTGATGCGGAACACCATCCGCAGCTGAGTCCCGATTTCGAGCCCCTCCTCGCCAACGTCGACGATCTCCGCCAGCATGCGGCCGCCCCCGTCGAACTCGATATTGCCGTAATAAGCGGGCGGCGACGGCGAGAACATGAGGTAGTCGGCCGTGAAAGTGACGATCTTTGCCGGCAATTCCGCAAGCGGATAGTCTTCCTGCGTGTGAATAGCCCGCGCCTCACGCGAAATGCTGACTGGCGACTTCGGGAACTGGACGGCGCCGGTCTGCGTGCATTTGCCGCCGACCAGGCCTAGCACCGATTTCCGTTCGCGATATTGGGCGGTGAGGATCGGCTTTTGGTCCAGCTCGGCGCGCATGCCCTTGTCGAGGTCGATCAGCCCCGAAAAGGCCAGATATTTCACATAATTATCGACCGGCGCTCGATCTTCCAGATATCCGCTGATGCCTCTGGCGTGCGCCGCGCCCACGATCGCCGCGGTCGTCTCCAGGAGGATGACGTCACATCCTCCGCCAAAGCCGACCACCATGATGAGTTGACCCGGCGTTGCGCGTTCCAGGATATGGGACAGCAAGATCAGCGGCTGGGCCGCGCCGGCGTCTCCCAGGACTCCCCCCAGCGTGTCGGCAACGGCTTCCGGCCTGATGCCGCTGCCTTGCGCGACATATTCGCTGATCTTCGGCATGGAAGATCCAAGGACGAAATGATCGATCTTCTTGGCGTCGATACCTAGCTTCTCAAGGGCTGCGACGATCGTCGAAACGACAATCTTTCCATAGCCTTCTTCCCGCACCCAGCGGGCTTCCCAACCATAATCGAACGTTTCGCCTTCCTTGCGGAAATGGTCGACGAAATCGATGCTGACGGAATGTGTGCCGATCAGCTTCGCGCAGCCGTCGCCCTTCGACACCACGACCGACGCCGCTCCGTGCCCGGAATTATACTCCCCCTCGGAGCCGGCCTTGGCCACGTTACGCTCCGCGGCGACGCACAGCGTATCGCCCGCCCCGCCCGCCACCGCATGAAACGCATCGATCAGGGCGGAGGTCGCCGACCGCTTGCTCCCCGAAACGTCGAGCGCCGCGGTCGCGTCCGAAAGGAAAAGCGCCTCCTTCACGATGGTCGAGTTTTGCCGGTCGGCGAAGGGGTGCGAGGTGGAGGCCAGAACGACGCGCGCAATGGCAGAACGATCACGGCCAGCGAGGCAATCGCGCGCGGCCTCCACAGCCATCGTGACCGCGTCTTCATCCCAGGAACAAAAGGCGCGTTCGCCCTTCGCAAAGCCCTTGAGGCCCGGCGCGAACCAGCCCGTCGCGGCATAGGCAGCGTTTCGCTGCAGCCGCTGCCGAGGAACATATCCTCCAAACGCGTGGATACCTACCACCACAATCTCCCGAAACGGTCTGGCGTCGAAAAGTCACCGCCTCGGTCGATCTCCCGATCGCCCAGCGGCGTGGTCGCACTTGCCGGGCTAGTCCATTCTCACGGATCGCTCGAGTTCCTTCATCGTCACTCGCGGATATTTGAGGACGGAGCGCATGAAGCGAGTGAGAGCCCGATCCGACGGCAACAGCAGGAGTTCATCCAATCGCATATTGTTCAATACCGGGAGATCTTCGTTCATGATCTGCGCGTGCATGGCAGCCTGCCGATCCAGAAATTCTTCAGCACCTTCTTCGTTCGTTGTGATGATGGTCATGAAGAACTTGGTGCCATGTCGAGCGGAGGGTATGCTTGCGCCGATATACCATTTGAGCCGTCCAGCTTGCTCACCCTTGTTCCGCAGGGAATTCACGCCGTACACATAGATTTCCATGCGCAAGCCGCCGGAGCCCTTTTCGCCCAAATCGGCATCCCACGACATCCGGCTTCGGTAGCGGTCGATTTCCTCAACTTCCGAATGGACAATGTTTATACCGTGAAGAGAGCGCAGGTGCGCAATATCGTACACGTTGGTGGTGAACATCCACGGCTCGCAGTTAAGCTTGTCGTTAAGTTGCACCTCGAAGGACCGGGCGACATGTTTCGTCTCGTCGAAATCCTCGAACGTCTGAAGCTCGTAAAGTGGCGTTTTACCGAAGAACACCCAGATCAGTCCGAACTGCTCGCGCACCGCGAACTCGAATAGCTTGGCCCGCTTTGGGATCTCGTCACCCGCGGGGATATGTTTGCACTCGCCGCCGTCGCCATAGGACCAATGATGAAACGGGCAGCGAATGTTGTTGCCGACAACCTCGCCACCCACGCTCAGGTCGGCGCCCATATGCTTGCAATAGGCGGACATCGCGCGGATCACACCATCCTCGCCGCGATAGACAACGACCCGTCCGTCCGCAATATCGCGGCCGAGGACCTTGCCCTTCGGCACGTCAGCCGAAAGGGCAACCGGGTACCAGCATTCATGAGCGCCGGGCCCCAGATTGAATATCGAGCCCCCCCCCGAAGTGCCATCGGCAGGGTCAGCCATTGCGCGCGCAGCCATTTAATCCTCCATCAATCAGGCAGCGCTCCGGAGCGCGTGCCTGCTGTCCCGCCAGCCGCCTCCCAATTGCCAGGATGACGTCCGCAGATGTTCTGCGAATCAAGCAGAATCTTTCTACACATGCCCCGTCCCGTCCGTGAGATCAGGCAATTTGATATTACGAATGTGATGATTACCCAATGGATAGTATCTACCGGGCAGCACGAGATTTTCTCGACGATGAAATCGCCGCCCGTCGCGTATCTGTTCTTGTTTTAATAATAAGTCATTTGGCTAAAATATTAGGATGAGCAATGGATGAATTCCCATCATCTCGGAGTTTATTTGGAAATCAGGGATGAGCGTTTCGGCGTAACATATTGCCGCCCATGGCGACGAGGATCACGGCCTTGGAGACGTCGATGCGCTTTTCATAAGCGCGCACGAGCCTGCGCCATCGGATCATCCATCCGAAGGCGCAAGCTCTGTCTGATGCGGCGCCCTGGACGACGAAAGTGCTAAATGAGGGTTGCATAGCCGTTGTTGATGGCCACGACACCACGCTCGACCGATTTCACGCGGAAGCTCACATGTCCTTCCTCCCTCCAAATCTCGGTGCTGAGCGTCTCTCCCGGATACACCGGCGTGGTAAAGCGCGCCCTCATCGATCGGAGGGTCCCGGCGTTATAATTGCCCAGGCCGCGCAAGAGCGCGTGACCTGCTACCCCGAAGGTCGCCAAGCCGTGCAAGATCGGGCGCTCGAAGCCGGCGGCGCGGGCAACGGCGGGCTCTGCATGAAGCGGATTCCAATCGCCGGAGAGGCGATAGATCAGCGCGGCCTGCGGCGACGTCGGCAGAACACATTCGAGATCCGGAGCGCGATCGGGAATCGGGTGCGGCTGTGGTTGCGATAGCGCACGCGATGGGCCGCCAAAGCCCCCGTCGCCTCTGCAAAATGCGACCGTTTCCACAGTAGCAAGATGATCACCGCTCGCCTTGTCGTACAGCTCCTTTTGCCAAATAACGAGCGCCCCGCGCCCTTCCCCTTTATCAATAACATCAGCCACTCGGCTCGAACTGACGACCGTGCCTTCCGGGGGTAGCGGCTTGTGCAACGAAAGGCCCTGCTCTCCGTGCAAGAGCTTCACCCAATCGATGCCCGTATCGAGATCGCGTATCCAGAAGCCGGGATATGCGAGCACGCTTGCCATCGTCGGTAATGCTTGAAGGTCCTTTTCATAGGCGAAAGCCAATTGACCCTCGTCGCTCGGGTCGAGCCCGAAACCACAGCCAAGCGCATAAACAATGGTGTCCCTGATCGTGTAGGACTGTTCCCTCTCCGGGATATGGAGGTTCAGCAGTTTATCCGGGTTGATCGCCACAATGATGATTTCCTGACAGCTCGATTTTAGGTGCAACTCAGGTGCAGCCGCATCTCGTTCGCAGGATCGTGCATCTATTAATACATGATCCACGACAAATGCTAAGATGAACGAGCGCGTCAGACTTCACATATATAATAAGTTGGAGGTGTGGACGATCGCCGCAGTCAACGGACCGTCGGTTATCCGGAAGAATTTCGCCACATCAAATAACACATTGCTGATGCTTGCCCGGCTGACGTTGTTGGGCGCGCAATTCGTGAGTAGGCACTTTCATTCAGCAGATTCCGAATGGAAGCCCAATTGATCTACAGCGGCACGAGCGCGGTTCGACGGGACGTCGTTGCGCGTTCCTTGGCCCGGTGAGGTTTCATGACACAGTCGTTCTTCGACGCGCAGGCGACCTCGCCGCGTCTCACAAGAATGCCGCAATTCCTTCAAGTTGATGGACGCAAGCGAGATCCATATGACCAATTATCGCGGGTTCGAGAAATTCCTAATCGGTTCACAATGGGCTGAGCCTCACGGCAATGTTTGGCACACCGTCCTCGATCCCAGCAGCGGCGATGAAATCGGTACAGTGCGCCTTGCTGACGAAGCTGACATCGATGCTGCTTTGAAAGCAGCCCGTGCGGCATTGGATAGCCGTGTCTGGACCGACACGCCATTTGAGGAGCGTGCGGAAAAAATTCGCGCGGCGCGCGCCTATTGCGAGGGGCAGATTGATCGGCTCGTTGAACTGAGTGGCAATGAACTTGGCTTGCTGGCGGCCCAGAATAGAGGACGGCATCTGGCGGCGCTCACCTATTTCGATGACGCGATCAAATGTGCGCGGCCCTTTGAGCAAACGGAGCTGAGGCCTGATCCCCTTACGGGCAAGACGGCGCTGGTAACGCGCGAACCCGTCGGCATCGTCGTCGCGATCATTCCGTTCAACGGGCCATTCGCAATGGGCGTCAACAAGACCGCCCGTGCGCTAATGGCCGGCTGTCCAGTGATCCTGAAGTCGTCCCCCGAAGGCTCGCTCCATGCGGAAGTGCTGGCAGAAGCTTATGCCGCCGCCGGCTTCCCCGCTGGCGTGGTCAGCGTGTTGCCGGGCGGCGCCGATGCGGGCATCCGCCTCGTCAACAGCCCAGACATCGGTATGGTCACCTTTACGGGTTCAACTACTGCCGGCCGCGCGATCGCGAAGAGCTGCGCCGAGAACTTCACACGCTCCAGCCTCGAGCTTGGCGGCAAGTCCGCCTGCATCATCTGTGATGATGCCGACCTCGATGTCGTCATGGGCAGCCTGCCGATTGGCGCCTTTGGAAATTCGGGGCAGGTCTGCCTGACGTTGAGCCGTACCTATGTGCACCGCTCGCTATTCGACACGGTCCTGGAGCGTCTCACAAAGGCTGTTGAGGCCTTCGTCATCGGCGATCCGCGGGAAGAGACGACGACGCTTGGGCCGATCGTGTCGCGCCGTCAGCTCGATCACATCAAAGGGCTGGTGCAAAGGGCGATCGCCGGCGGCGCGAGGGTGGTGACGGGCGGATCGATCATCGATCGGCCCGGAAACTTTTTCGAGCCCACCATTCTGACCGACGTCCCCAATTCGGCTGAAATCGTGCAGCAGGAAATCTTTGGGCCGGTGAACGTCATCCTCCCCTTTGACGATGATGATGAGGCGATCCGCTTGGCCAATGAGAGCAACTTCGGCTTGCATGGCGCGGTCTTCACCCGCGATTTCGAGCGCGGCATGGGGCTCGTCGAGCGCGTCAAGACGGGCACGATCGCCCTGAACGGATACAGCATCACCGCGACCGGCCCATTAGGTGGCGTTAAATGGTCCGGCTGGGGCCGGGAGAACGGCCCTGAAGGCATGGAGCACTTCTACGAGCTCAAGAGCCTGTCGCTCGATGCAGCCGCTGCTGAGCAGTACAAGGCGCTCAACAAGCAATAACTAATTTGAACGTCGTCAACGGCGACGCGACAAAAGGCCTAGTGGAAAATGCACGACAGGAAGATCTTCTCCGCTGAACACCAGTTGTTTCGAGAAAGCGCGCGCCGCTTCTTCCGCGAGGAAGTGGAGGCCAACATCGTGCAATGGGAAGCGGACGGCATTGTCCCCCGTTCATTCTGGAAGAAAGCGGGGGAGCAAGGTTTCCTGTGCTGCAGCGTCCCCGAAGAATATGGCGGCGCCGGCGCCGACTTTTTCTTCAACATGATCCTCTCGGAGGAAGGCGGGTACGGCATCGGTGCTTCGGCGCTGGGCATCTTCCTGCAATCCGACGTCGTGGCCTATTATCTCCTCAATTTCGCGTCCGAAGAGATCAAGAAAAAATGGCTGCCGAAATTGGTAACGGGCGACGCCATCAGCGCACTCGGCCTGACCGAACCCGGCGGGGGAAGCGACCTCAAAGCCATCACGACGTCGGCACGGCGTGAGGGTGACGAGTATGTCATCAATGGCCAGAAGACGTTCATCACCAACGGACAAAATTGCGATGTCGTGGTGCTGGCGTGCAAGACCGACCCAAGCATGGGCGCCAAGGGTATCAGCCTGATTCTCGTCGAGGCGGACAGGGCGGGGTTTCAGCGCGGGAAGAACCTCGAAAAGATCGGCCAGAAGTCGTCGGACACGTCAGAACTCTTCTTCACCGATGTGCGCGTTCCGGTGAGCAATCTGATTGGCGAAGAAGGGGGCGGCTTCGCGATCATGATGTCGGAACTCCCGCGAGAGCGGTTGACGATCGCCGCGCGCGCGCTGGGCGAGAGTCAGCGCGCTTTCGATCTGACGGTGGATTACGTCAAGCAACGCAAGACCTTCGGCAAAACCTTGTTCGAGTTTCAGAACACGCAATTCACGCTCGCCGATATCAAGACGAGCATACAGGTCGGCTGGGCGTTCTACGACCAGTGCCTCGCAAAGGTGCCGGATCGTACGTTGACCATGGAAGACGCGGCAATGGTGAAACTCTGGACAACGGAGAACAACAGCGTCGTCATCGACAAGTGTCTGCAGTTGTTCGGCGGCTGGGGCTATATGAGCGAGTATCCGATCTCACGCCTCTATGTGGACAGCCGCGTACGCCGCATCTTCGGTGGAACTTCCGAGGTTTGCAAAATGATCATCGGGCGGTCGCTATAGGCCCAATACGGGGCGGCCTTGGGCCGCTTGAGCCCTAACGCTGTGGGATGATGGCCGGAGCCCTGCCGATGTGGGCGTCGGCGGGCGTCACGGTCGCGCCCCTAGACGGCACAGCTTTATCAAGCGAGACTTGCCCTATAGTAACAGAGCGCTATCCTTGACGTTAAGGGATGCTGATGCATCTTATTTTCATCGTCACTAGGGTACGAGAATGAGTGCTAAAGCCGCGATCAGCACGACCGACGCGCCCGAGCCAGCCGTCAAGACGCGACGGCGCGGTGCCGCGCTCGAGGACGCGCTGCTCGAGGCGGCCTGGGCGGAACTGCTGAAAGGCGGCTATTCCGGATTCACCATCGAAGGCGTGGCGCTAAGGGCCAAGACCAGCCGCCCCGTCATTGCGCGACGCTGGCCCAGCCGCGGGGCGTTCGCCCTGGCCGCCTTCAAGCATCATATCGAGACCCGGCCGCTCACCATTCCCGAGGAGAGCGACGTCCGTACCGAGCTTATCAGCTATATCGTCGAGCTGTACGAGCGCGATTTCCGCATGGTGTTGATGATGTGGACGCAGATGGACGAATATTATCGGGAGGAGAATTCCTCGCCTGCCCGCTTTCGCGAGAGCCTGCTGGGCGGACAGGCATCAGCCGTCGGGTTCCTTCTCGAACGGGCGGCCAGGCGCGGCGAGGTTGACCCCGCCAAGCTCACGGGAATGGTCATGGCCATCCCTGGCGCTTTCCTCGCCTACATCTCTGCAACACAAGCGCCTTTGGGTATCCGCGCAGCTGTCGAAGAAATGATCGACACTGTTCTCCTCCCACTAGTCGCGACGAAAAAATATCTTCGAAGCCTGGGGATGTAAGAGGGCAACTCCTTGACGTACCAGTTCTCCTGCGGCTTGCGCGGCGCGACGTAATGCCACGGCGAAAACACGAGTTCGGTTCTCGTAGGGGTCACCAGCGAAATCCGTCCCTTGCCTGAAGCATTGCCGCTGTGCCGGCAGGCCGCTCACGTCGGCTTTACGAGAAGCTCCAGCCGTTGTCTGCGCCGCTGACGGAGCGAGCGCCGCTCGTCGCGGCCATGCCACAGCGTCCAGACGCAGATGGCCAGCAGCCCCACGATGAAGCTGCCAAGAAGGTAGCTGATGAAAATAAGGGGATCGATAAATAAGTCCTATACTGATCGAATGATGCTCAGTTGCGCAGGCTGTCAGGTACGATTCCGCCATTTTCCGCAAGCTTGGCCATCACCGCCTTGTGAAGCGCGATATTTTGCTCGGCTGTACCATGCTCGCCCGCATGGACACCCAGTTCTTCGGCCAGCTCCTTGCGGGCGGCCAGGCTCGAATCGAGATCGAGCAGCTTGAGCAGATCGACGATCGATGACTGATAATTGCCGCCGCCATCCTTCATCGACGCCATTTCCGACAGCACCGCCCCAACATCGACGGGCGCCTGCGCCACGGGCGCCGCAGCCGCCGGAGGGGGGGCTGGCGTCGCCGCCGCGGGAACGGCCGGCGCCGGCGTCGGATTGGGCGCAGGCGCGGCCTTTGCCGAACCGCCGAAGATCTTGCCCAATATGCTGCTGAAAATGCTCATTCGCCCTATTTCCTTCGTCAGGTCGACAGATCTGATGACGGTAACGAAGCCGCATCGCGAAAGGTCCGCCCGATCGATGCAGCGCCGGAACGCCGGCGATGCCCCGCACGTTGTTGGGGCGCGCGGACCCATGCGCAACAGGGAGTATGATTCCATGAAGCCATCGACATTCGCGCTGCTCGGCGCAGCCACGCTGGGGCTAGCGGCCTGCGGCGGTCCCAAGGATACGGGCAATGCCGCCGCGGATGCAGCGAATGACAGCGTTGCGCTGAACACCGCCGCGCCAGCGATCCCCGGCCCGGCTCAGGCCTTTGCCAACACTGCGGCTGCAAGCGACGCCTTCGAGATCGCCGCGTCGCAGCTTGCGCTGGAGAAGTCCGGCTCGGCGAACGTCAAGAAATTCGCGACGCACATGATCGCCGCGCACACCGAATCCGCCGGGAAACTCAAGGCAGCAGCCGCGACGGCATCACCCGCGCTCACGCCCGACGCGACGCTGACAGCCGGCCAGCAGGCAAAGCTGGACACCCTGCGTGCCGCGAGCGGCGGCGCGTTCGATACCGGCTATATCGCCGAGCAGCGTGCCGCGCATGATGCGGCGCTTGCGGCGTTGCGCGACTATGCGGCGAATGGCGATGCCGCGCCGCTCAAGGCATTGGCGGCCGAACTGGTGCCCGTCGTGGCCGCGCACGTGAACATGGCGAAGTCGCTCAAGCCCTGATCGCAGGTTCGGGATCACGGGCAAGCCTGTCGCATCCGACGGGTGCAGACTGGACGCGCGGCTCAGAGCCCAAGCTTTTCGAGCGCTGAGGCAAGCTCGGCATTCGACAGCGTCTCGTCCTTCGGCGTCAGCCTGTTCAAGGCAGTCTGCACTCGCTTCTGTGCCACTTGCAGCGTCTTGTGGCGCACCTTTCGCACGGCGTTGGTTCGTCCGGACGAACTCTCGCCGAGCAGCGCCGACCATTTGTCCTCCTCCGCGGCGAGGAGCGCCAGGGCAAGCCGCAGACCATCGCGTTGGCCCCGGGCATAGTCGTCGGACATCCGTGCTCTTCCTGCTAGCTGCCACGCCGATGCGCGATGGCCGGCACCCTTGCCTGCATCCGATCCTCACGGATGCGAATCGCCAAGCCGCGCTTGTCGCCCAGCCTTGGCCGGCCTGTCCACCACCTCAAAAAATCTCTTTTTATTTAGCGCCTTGGCGGATCCCCGGCGCGCGCTAGAACAGCCGCTGACCGGGATGGGGGAAAGCTTGCGCATATCGTGGCATGAATTGTTCAAGCGGACCGAATTTCGTCTCGCGGCGATCGTCTGGCTGTTCGGCTATATTCTGGTCGAGGTCACCGCGATCGCGCAGGGCCGGTCCAGCCCCGGTGAGATGTTTCTCGCCAACGTTCCGCTCCTGCTCTCGGGCACCGGCCTGTCGATCGTGCTCGGCCTGCTGCTCGATCGCTTGCGAAATGCGCGAGCCTATCAGCAGATCGCGGTCATGGCGGCCGCCGGACTGGTCGCGGGTGTCGTGCAGACCGCGGCGGACGATTTGTGGCTGCGCGCGGTCTCGCTGACGGTCATGCCGCAATGGCAGGAATGGGCAGTGCCCTATCAGCCGGTGCGCCTCTTCATGATCCTGATATTGTATCTGTGGACGATCTACCTGACGCTCGCGCTGATCTGGGCTACGCGCACGACCGACCATGCCCGGCTCAACGAAGCGCGCGCCGCGGCCTTCGAAGCTGCGGCATCGCGCGCGGAAGCGGCGGCGCTGCGGCTGCAGCTCAACCCGCATTTTCTGTTCAACACGCTGAACGGCATCGCCAGTCTGGTGGTGCGCAACCGGCAGGACGAGGCGGAAGACATGATCGGCCGGCTCGCGGAATTCCTGCGCGCGTCGCTGGCATCCAACCCGACCGAACTGGTCACGCTCGAACAGGAACTGGGCACCATCGCCGCCTATCTGGATATCGAGAAGACTCGCTTCGGCGCGCGACTCAAGGTCAATATCGGGGTGCCGCCCGCGCTGATGGCTTGTCCGGTGCCGAACTTCATCCTGCAACCGCTGGTCGAGAACGCGATCAAGCATGCCGTGCGTCAAAGCACGCCGCTGGTGATCGACATCACGGCGCGAACAGGCGCGGACGAGACGATCCTCAGCGTCATCAACCGCTCGCTGCGGCCCGGCGCCGGCGAGCCGGTCGACGGTGCGGCCGCCCAAGCCAGTGATCGCAACGGCATCGGCCTGGAGAACACGCGACGCCGCCTGGCCACGCAATATGGCGGCGATGCGTGGCTCGAATGCCGCCCTCTCGCCGATGGTTTCCGCGCCGAGATCGGCATCCCCATGCGGGCAGAAGCGGCCGCGGCATGAAGATCGTGCTGGCCGATGACGAGCCGCTCGCGCGCGCGTTGCTGCATGCGCTGATCGCGGAAATGCCGGGCAACGAGATCGTCGCGGAGGCGGCCGACGGCGATGCGGCAGTCGCGGCGGTGCGGATGCACGGTCCTGACCTGGTCTTCCTCGACATCGACATGCCGGGCCGCAACGGCATCAACGCGGCGCTCGAGATCGCGGAAGGTCGGACCGAGATCATCTTCGTCACCGCGCATGAGGAGCATGCGGTGGATGCGTTCGACATGGGCGCGGTCGACTATCTGCTCAAGCCCGTGCGGCGGCCGCGGCTGGCCAAGGCGATGGAACGCGCGCGGCTGCGGTTCGAAGCGCGCGGCGCACGGCCGTCACCGCATCTGCCGCCGCCCGTCGCGCCGGAAGGCGCCGACGCGATCTGGGTGCCGGTGCGGCAGGGCACAGTGCGGCTGGAGATCGGCGACATCGTGCGGGTCGAGGCGGCGGGCGACCTCGTCTATCTCCATACCGCCGAACGCGCCTATCTCTATCGCGCGACGATGGGCGAGCTGGAGCAGCGCCTTCAGGGCAGCGGGCTGATGCGCGTCCACCGCTCGGCCTTTGTCCGTCCCGAGCGAGTCGCCGCCACGCGCCGCCGCGGCAAGGTGATCGAACTGATTCTCGATGACGGCACGCAGGTCCCGCTCGGCCCCAGCTACCGCGCGGCAGTGCTGGCGAAGCTGGTCAATCCGCTGGAAGCATGAAGAGTATCCAGATCGCCATCCCGACCAGGCCGACACCCACGCCGACCGTGACGATCGCACCCAACAAGCTCGGCTTGTCGATAACGCAGGCGCTTTCGCCAGGCCGGCCGGGATCATACCAGATGTCGATCGCCGTACCCGGGGCGTGCGCCGCGAGCCACTGTTCAGCCTTGCTTGGGTCCGAATAGCTTTCGGCGCTGCACAGGTTGATCCGCTCGCCTTCGTGCGCCGCGCCGCCAACGGCGTAGCTGTAGCGAAGCCTCGGCTCGTAAACCGTATAGTCGTTGTCGTTGCTGTCGGAACGCTCGCGCTCGATGATGCGCGCATCGACGACGGTCGCCCGCGCCTGTTTCCAGCGCGCGGACGCGTCGGCGTGCTGCGCGCCCTGCCGGCGATAGGTGCGCGCGCCCCATATGGCGACGAAGATGCCGACGAGCGCCATGCCGAGCGCGAGAAGAAGCAATGTGTTCATGGATCGAACCTCCCGGCGGGGACGATTCCGTGCCGGCGCCGGTCGCGCCAGCACGACACGATGCAAGCGGCGGTCCGCGCGACGAAGGCGGGCCAGGGCCGTTCATCGGCTGATTCCGCCCATTCGTCGAACCGCGGCCCGTTGGTCGTCCGCCGCGCCCCCTTTGCTCGCACGGCGCTCGACCGGGCCTCGGAATCCCCCGAACCCGGCGCGTCACTGAATTGCGCAAAGGAAAAGCAATGAAGCCTGCGATCTGGAAGAAGGCCGTCGCGACGGCCGTGCTGATCGGAGCCGCCGGGCTCGCCGCGCCGGCCTATGCCGGCACCGGCTGCAACGGGGTGGTCAACATCTTCGTCTGGGGCTGCGCGCCGTGGGACAACAATAACGGCGCGCAATATCCGTATTTCAAGAAACGGGACGTCGCGATGCGCGTCCCGGCGGGCAGCAAGATCACGATCAAGGACGGCCATGCCTTCGTCACCATCGACGGCCGCAACTATCCCGTGATCGGCGGCGCGAGCGGCGTTGTCGCTGCGGGCGGCGGGAATGTGGTCGCAGCCGGCGGCGGCAATGTCGTCGCGTCGGGCGGCCTGAACCTGCGCGTGTGGGAGGCCAACTGATTGGGGGGGCAGCGGCGCGGGTTCGTCCCGCGCCGCTCTTCCAGCCGAACTATCGCGTGGCGAGTCGAACTCTCATTTGTGAGAATGATCCGCAACAGAGACGAAACCCGATCTGGGGCGTTACAAGTGCCGAGGCAGGATTTTTTGCCTGATTTCCAATAGCAAAGGCGCTGCCCAAATGGCTGACAAGGCAAAAGACGCGATCGCCCTCCTCAAGGCGGATCACCGCGCGGTCGAGGACCTGTTCGACGAATTCGACGCAACCAGCTCGAAGGCGAAGCAGAAATCGCTCGCGACCCGGATCTGCACCGAGCTGATCGTCCATACGATGATCGAGGAGGAGATCTTCTACCCGGCGATCAAGGGCAAGATCGAAGAGGATCTGCTCGACGAATCCTATGTCGAACATGACGGCGCCAAGCTGCTGATCAGCCAGATCATGGCGGGCGAACCTGGCGAGGACTTTTTCGAGGCCAAGGTGACCGTGCTCTCCGAAGCGATCGAGCATCACGTTCACGAGGAGGAGATGCCCAAGGAGGGCATGTTCGCCCAGGCGCGCGCCAGCGACGTCGATCTCGTCGCGCTTGGCGAGACGATGGCCGCGCGCAAGGCCGAGTTGATGGCGCAATTCGAAGCCAAGGGCCTGCCGACGCCGACCGCACGAACGCTGAAGCCGGTCGAGATCGAGCTCGGCGAGCCGGTCGCCTGACTGCCTTGAACTCAACGCGGCCGCCCGGCGTGGCGGCCGCCCGCCTGACTTCGGGGGAAATATGATGATCGATCCTTTCACTGCCTGGTCCCGCATGGTCGCGGCCGGGCTTCAGATGCAGACCAACTGGCTTCGCGGCATGGAGACGCTGCAGGCGTCCCACAGCGTGATCGATGCGCGAACCGGCAAAATGCGCGATGCGGCGAGTGCGCCGATGCAGGCCGATTTCGCCGAATTTGCACGCATGGTGCCCGAAAAGGTCGAGGCGTTCAGCCGCAGCGCGCGGGCGGTGACGCGCGATACGCTGGCGATGCACGGGGCATGGACGGCGCAGATGCAGCGCGTCGGGCTGATGATGCTCTCGGGCCGGGTGCCGACGCTGGCCGAGACTTCAGCGCTGGCGACGCACAGCGCGGAATATGCCCTCGGCGCGATCACCGCGAGCGCGCGGCTCGGCGGCTCGGCGCTCGCGCCAGTGCATCGCGCGGCGACCGGCAACGCGCGTCGCCTCAAGCGCGCGAAGCGGTGATGCGGCTCACGATCCACACCCAGCTCGACTACTGGTTCTCGCGCCCGACCGACGTGCTGCTGCAATTCGAGGCGGCCGCGATCCCGGAGCAGGCGGTGGAAGCGTCTCACCTCGACATCACGCCGACCGATCATTTCGCCCGCGTCGCATCGCAGGACATGATCGGCGAGCGGATGTGGGTGCGGGTCGAGGGCCAGTTGCTGGTCGATTACCGCGCGACCGTGCGGATCGAGCGCATGATCGAGGATTGCCTGGACTTGCCGGTGATCCCGCTCCATCAGTTACCGGGCGAGACGGTCCAGTATCTGATGTCGTCGCGCTACTGCCCGGCCGACCAGTTCCAGCCGTTCGTCGAGGCCGAGTTCGGCGGCATCCAGGACGGCGCCAAGGTGATCGCAATGCGCGACTGGATCGCCGAGCGCTTTTCCTATGTGCCTGGTGCGAGCGATTCCGAGACGACCGCGCTGGAGAGTTTCGTGAGGCGGCAGGGCATTTGCCGCGACTATGCCCATGTCATGATCACCTTCGCGCGGGCCGCCGGCATCCCCGCGCGAATTGCCAGCGTCTATGCCCCCGGCGTCGAGCCGCCCGACTTTCACGCGGTGGCGGAGGTGTTTCTGGGCGGAGCCTGGCATCTGATCGATCCGACCGGCATGGCCAAGGCCGGCGACATCGCCAAGATCGGCGTCGGCCGCGATGCCGCCGACGTCGCCTTTCTCACTGCCTTTGGTACCGCCGTGATGAACAGCCAGAGCGTGCAGGTCGAAACCGGCTGACGCTGGCGTCGGACGTGATCGATGGCCGCAGACGCGACCGCGCCGCATTCATTCGCGCGGCGGCGTTGCCTTCGATAACATCGCCTGGGCATGATCGCGGTTCTCACGAATGCGACGCCGGGCATCGCTGCGGTCGCGCGAGTGATAGACAAGATAGCCGACAAGGCCGGCGAACACCAAGGTGATCAGCAGCATCAGCGTGTAGGCAATGATCAGTCTGGATTCCATGTCGTATCTCCGACGACCGTCACCGTGGTGAGAGCGCTGAGGGGCCTCGTCCGCGCCCCATGCGAGCGCCTTCTGATCCGAA
Source organism: Sphingomonas tagetis (assembly GCF_024211275.1). Lineage (GTDB taxonomy): Bacteria > Pseudomonadota > Alphaproteobacteria > Sphingomonadales > Sphingomonadaceae > Sphingomonas > Sphingomonas tagetis. The sequence continues at coordinate 11,324 of NZ_JAMLDX010000030.1, read as the reverse complement.
GCCATGCAACATGAAGGTAGATTTCCGCGGCAAGGCGTGGAATTCCGCCGCAGACGACGATTCCTCAAAGATATGGTGACGCCCCGGGCGCGCGGCAATGGCGCACCCGAACTTTGCCCGCGTCAGTCGCGCTTTGCCGGCACCTGCGCGGGAGTGCCCTTCATCGTTGGCGCCGATGCGTTCGCCTTGGGCGGCTCGGTCTTTTTGGGCTTGCGGGCTTCCCTGCCGCTCTTGCGCTGTCCCTTGGCCATCGGCTTGCTCCTTCTTCGCGTTCGAGCCTGTCGGCCAACGCTCTGACCCGGATTGGAGCAGCGGCGCCATTCTAGGTCATGGCAACCGCCGGCACCAGTCTAATCGCCCGTCCCGCGCGTTGCGCCGCGGACCATCGCTGCGCCGGCCCCGCCGCGCAGCGCAGCCACCGCCGCCAGGCAGGCGCGCTCGCTGCCATAGCCGCTGCTGACGGCGATCGGCGTTCCCGATGCGGCGCAGAAGCGCCAGCGCCAGTCGCCGCCCGAAAACAGGATCGTGGTCAGGCTGATGCGCTCGGCGCGATAGATTTCGAAATAGGGCGCCGCATCCGGATTGGGACACGCCGCTTCCTCGACCGCGGCAGCGGCAGCGGACGCCGCGCCCTTTGGACGGCCGATGCGAAGCAGCGCGGCGGTGATCTCGGAGGGAAACCCGCCCGCACCCAGGCGTGGCTGATCGAATTCATTGACTGCCGAACTCATGGGCACATGGCTTCTCCCGTCGGCAAGCGGGAGCAAGAAGTTTCTCTCTGGCGTCGCCCGCTTGCGAAAGGGTCAGCGACGATGCGGCTTATATAGGTGCAGGCCGCCCCGTTGACCATGCCATAGCCTCGCTGAGCCGCGACCCCTTGCCACGAGGCGTCGCGAGGGCCACATGCTAGCTATCGGTGCGTGACCCCAAGCGTGCCAATTCGCAGAGCGGCGGCGCTGGCCTCCGGTTGTGAGAGCGACACTCCGTCGCAGCCCAGCAACCCGAACGGCCGACATCTATGGCAGCCAAGGACATAAGATTCTCGCGCGATGCGCGGGAAAGCATCGCGCGCGGCGTCGACCTGCTCGCCGATGCGGTGCGGGTCACGCTGGGGCCGAAGGGCCGCAACGTCGTGCTCGACCGCGGCTATGGCGCGCCGCACGTCACCAAGGATGGCGTCACCGTCGCCAAGGCGATCGAGTTCAGCGACCGTTTCGCGAATCTGGGTGCGCAGCTGCTCCAGTCGGTCGCTGCGCGGACGCAGGATCATGCCGGCGACGGCACCACCACCGCGACGGTGCTCGCGCAGGCGATCGTGCGCGAGGGGATGAAATCGATCTCGGCCGGTGTCAGTTCGATCGAACTCAAGCGCGGGATCGACCTGGCCGTCGCGCAGGTGGTCGAGACGCTCAAGACGCGCTCGCGCCCCGTCGCGAACAATGCCGAAATCGCCCAGGTCGGGATCGTCTCCGCCAATGGCGATGCCGAAATCGGCAACATGATCGCCGCGGCGATGGACAAGGTCGGCAAGGAAGGCGTGATCTCGATCGAGGACGCGCGCGGCACCGCGTTCGAGCTCGAAATCGTCGAGGGGATGGCGTTCGATCGCGGCTATCTCAGCCCCCATTTCATCACCGACGCCGCCAAGATGACGGTCGATCTGCGCGACCCGTACATCCTGATCCACGACAAGAAACTGTCGGACCTGCATGCCCTGCTGCCGGTGCTCGAAGCAGTCGCAAAATCGGGCCGTCCGCTGCTGATCGTCGCCGAGGACGTGGAGAGCGAGGCGCTCACCACGCTCGTCGTCAACAAGCTGCGCGGCAGCCTTCAGGTCGCCGCGGTCAAGGCACCCGGATTCGGCGAGGGCCGCAAGGCGATGCTCGAGGACATCGCCATCCTGACGGGCGGCGTGCTGGTCGCGCCCGAACTCGGCATCGCACTGAAAGAGGTCACGCTGGACATGCTCGGCACCGCGCGGCGCGTGACGATCGACCAGCATGACACGGCGATCATCGGCGGCGCGGGCGATCCCGCCGCGATCGCCGGCCGCGTCGCGGTCCTCAGCCGCCAGATCGAGCTCAGCACCAGCGACCATGACCAAGGCAAGCTTCAGGAGCGCATGTCGCGGCTTGGCGGTGGCGCCGCGATCATCCGCGTGGGCGCCACGACCGAGGTCGAGATGCGCGAACGCAAGGATCGGCTCGATGATGCGCTGCACGCGACGCGCGCCGCGGTGGAGGAAGGCATCCTGCCCGGCGGCGGTACTGCGCTGCTGTACGCCTCGCGCAGGCTCGACGGCGTGAAGGGCGCGAACGACGACCAGAGCCGGGGCATCGCCATCGTCCGCTCGGCGCTGTCGGCGCCGCTGCGTCAGATCGTCGAAAATGCCGGGCATGACGGCGGCGTGATCGCCGGCCGCCTGCTCGACGGCAATGACGAGGATATGGGCTTCAACGCCCAGACCGACGCCTATGAAGATCTGATGGCAGCGGGGATCATCGATCCCACCCTCGCCGTCCGCAGCGCGTTGCAGGACGCCGCCTCGGTCGCCGGGCTGCTGCTCACCGCCGAAGTCGCCATCGTCGGCGCCGCGGAAAATTCGCCGCTTGTTCAGGCCAGTGCGCCCGCCGGTTTCTGACCGGCCAAACTGTTTATTTCAAAGGAGTATCTTCGATGTCGAGAGTTCCCGTTCGCCCCTATCTGATCAACAAGGACGAAGAAGGCGTATTCCGCGTGACCGTTCGCACGACTCGCTTCAATTCGCAGGGCTACCCGCTCGTATCGAGCGAAGTGCTCGGCGATTCCTTCAAGACGCAGACTGCGGCGAGGACCTTCGTGCGCGAGCAGTATCGCGCCGAAGCCAACGAGATCGCCACCAAATAGCGGGCTATTTGCGGGCTTTGCGCGCCGCGTAACGCGCGTCGCGCTCGGCCTTGCGCTCGATGTCGCTTTTCGACGGCGCGATCGCGGCTTCGGCCTTGGCGGCGCGGTCGGCGATGGCGGCTTGCGCGCGCGCCTCGGCTGCAGCCTGCTTTTCAGCGGCGCGGGCGAGGCGCTGCTCGGCTTCGGCCGCATCGCGTGCCGCGGCTGCTGCCTTGCGTTCGGCGAGTTCCGCCTCGCTCGGCTTGGGTTTCGCGCGAAGCTGCTCCAGCGCCTTTTGTTTGGCGGCGCGGGCGAGCGCGGTACGCTCTTGGAAATCGGGAGCTCGATAGGCGGTCATGTCGGACGAAGCGCTTTCACTGGATTGAACGGGAACGGGGCGGCCCCGGCTTGCGCCGACTCCGCCCCGCGCATCGGTCAGGAACGGATCAGACCGCCTGAAGGTTCACTGCGGAGGTCTTGCCGCGCTGGTCGTTCTCGACGTCATAGGACACGCGCTGGTCGGCCTGCAGCGTGGTCATCCCGGCGCGTTCGACGGCGCTGATGTGCACGAAGCTGTCAGTGCCGCCGTCCTCGGGCGCGATGAAGCCGTAGCCCTTGTCGATATTGAAGAATTTGACCTTGCCGATCGGCATGGGATGTTCCTTTCACGAAACATGGAGTGTCCGCGCGCAACTGCACGCGGAGCCAGGAAGCGAGAAAAGGAAGGGTCGGCCCGGAAGCGTCGGTTCCGTCGCAGGCGACGATAGCCAGCGCGATATGGGGCCGCGGGCGAGATTTTTCAATCTAGTTCAGGATCGGACCCTGATCTGCGAAGCCGCGGTCGGGATTCTCGCTGAACCGGCGATCGTCCTGGGCCGGCAATTCGAGGCGCAGCGCGAGGGCTGCCTCTTCGACACCCTGCTTGCGCAAGGCCGCGCGCGTGTCGCGCTTGTCGGCGTCGAGCGCTTCCTTGCCCCATGCAGCGGCAGCCAGCGTGGCGATGCCACGCACATTGGGCAGCACGGCCGCGGCGGCAAGTGCGAGATGATGCGCCTGCTGTGCGCGGCAAGTGATGGCGGTGGGTTTCATGAGGCGGTCCTTTCGAGACGGATATGGCGAGTCGAGGCGCTAGTCCGGGCGGCCGGCGCGCCAGGGCAAACCTGGCAACCGCACCATCTCGCACCCGCAATGGACGCAGACGCTGGCGAACTGGCCGCGATCCCAATTATTGCGTTCGGGGTCAGGAAGATGCGTCCCGAACAGGCGATGGAGCAGGCTAAGCATGGACACCGCCGCTACCGGATCGAAGCGGCGTCAACTGGCGCGTACCTGGACCCAGTGACTGCGCGTCACGGTTCCGGTCATGACCAGCTTGCCATAAGCGCGCGCCACGGCGGCCGTATGGTCGGCATTCACGAAGACGACGCGGGTTCCCTTTGGCACGAGCGGCTCGATCGCACTGATCACGGCCTTGAGCTTGGCCGAGGTGGCGATGACATGATCCACGGTGGCGTCGATGTTCACGGCGCGCGACACGTCAGTTACCCCGCACCGGCAGCGGATCGGCCGACGGCTTGAAGACGTTCGGGAACAGCGAAAGCCGCGGGCGTCGCGCCGTAGCGAGCGCGAGCGGGCGGAAAACAGGCGAAATCTGGGACATGCACGGCTCCGCGCAGAGCGGGAGCACAAAACATCTCACAGTCGCGTCCTTGCTCGGGGCAACGTGGAGCGATGACTAACATATGGGGTGCCGCGCCGATTTTACGAGGCGTCTTTTCCGTCGCGCATCGCCATTGCGCAAATTGAGAATACATCATACAAATAATCCGAGAAGTCGTCCGCCGGTGCGGCCATTTCACGGGAGTAGGCATGTCTGTTTCGTTCGATGTGGCAGCGCTGCCGCATGATCATCGCGCCGCGACGCTTGCGGGGCGCGTGATGCTGGCGGAGGGTCCCGTCCCGGTGCTCGTGCGCGATGGCCGGGTGCTCGACATTTCCCGCACTGCACCCACGACGGCGGATCTATTCGACCTTGACGATCCGTCATCGGTGGCGGGCCGCGACCTGTGCGCGATCGAGGACCTGACGGTCGGCGCCGGGCCGTTCGAGCTGCTCTCTCCGCTCGACCTGCAATGCGTCAAGGCGTGCGGCGTCACCTTCGCGGTCTCGGCGATCGAGCGCGTGATCGAAGAGCGCGCGCGCGGCGACGCCGATCAGGCGGCGGCGATCCGCGGCGAGCTGGAAGCGAAGATCGGCGGCGGCATCCGCTCGGTCGTGCCGGGCAGCGACGATGCGGCGAGGCTCAAGGCGGCGCTGATCGAAGCGGGCATGTGGTCGCAATATCTCGAAGTCGCGATCGGGCCGGATGCCGAGGTGTTCACCAAGGCGCCGGTACTCTCGGCGCTGGGCTGGGGCGCCGAGATCGGCGTGCGATCGGATTCGAGCTGGAACAACCCCGAGCCGGAGGTGGTGCTGGTCGCCAACGCCTTCGGCAAGGTGGTCGGCGCGACGCTCGGCAACGACGTCAATCTGCGCGATTTCGAGGGGCGCAGCGCGTTGCTGCTGGGCAAGGCCAAGGACAACAACGCCGCCTGCGCGGTCGGGCCGTTCGTGCGGCTGTTCGACGCCGGGTTCGGGATCGACGACGTGCGCAACGCCGAACTCGACCTCGTGATCGACGGGCCGGAGGGCTATCGCCTCGAAGGGCACAGCTCGATGAACCAGATCAGCCGCGACCCGCTCGAACTGATCCGCCAGACGCTGAGCGAGCATCAATATCCCGACGGGTTCGCACTGTTCTTGGGCACCCTGTTCGCGCCGATCCAGGACCGCGACCATGCCGGGCGCGGCTTCACCCACAAGGTCGGCGACGTGGTGCGCATCCACTCGCCGCGGCTCGGCACGCTGACCAATCGCGTCACCACGTCGAAGGATGCCGCGCCGTGGAACTTCGGCATCCGCGACCTCTATCGATCGATGGCGGCGCGTTACGCCCAGGCAGGCTGAGCCAACGCCTCGCGCATGTGATCGACGAAGCGCGCCGCCGCGGCTGTGAGCGCGGGCGCCGGGGCATGCATCGCATAGATGGCGACATCGTCCGACCCGTCGACCTCGGGCAGCACGCGGACGAGCTGGCCGTCCGCCAGCAGCCCCGCCACATCCCATAGCGAGCGTAGCGCGATCCCCACCCCGCCCAGCGCCAGCTCGCGCACGATCTCGCTCGAATTGGTGCGGACGTGGCTTGTGCCCGGGATGGTAAAGCGCCGGCCGCTCGAGGTGACTGGCCAGGGCAGCTGGCCTTCGGCGGCGAGCAACCGGTGCTTGCCGAGGTCCGCTACCGAACGAGGCTCGCCGAAAGCGGTGAGATAGGCGGGCGCTGCGCACAGGATCCGGCAGCTCGTCGCGAGCCGTTGCGCCACCAGCCGCGGATCGGGCGCGGCGGTGATGCGGATCGCGACATCGACGCGCTCGGCGATGATGTCGGTGAAGCCGTCCGACAGCTCGATCTCCAGCGCCACGTCGGGAAAGGCGCGCAGGAAACCGTCGAGATGCGGCGCGACGTGGAGCCGCCCGAACGAGGTCGGCGCGGTCACTTTGAGCCGGCCCGCCGGCACGTCGCGCGCGCCGATCAGCCTTGCCTCGGCTACCTTGAGCCGCGTCATGATCTCGGCGATCTCGGCGTGGAATGCCGCCCCGCTCTGCGTCAGCGTCAGCGCGCGCGTCGTGCGGTGCGCGAGCCGGACGCCGAGCTTCGCCTCGAGCCGAGCCAGCCGCTTCGAGACCATCGCCGGCGACAGGCCGAGCGCGCGCGCCGCTGCGGAAAGGCTGCCGGATTCGGCAATCGTGGCGAACATCGCATAGTCGGGGTTCACGATCTTTTCCTATGAGGCAAAAGAGATGTGAGTTTTTATCGTCTACCGCACAGATGAGCAACGGCGTTACAAGCGCGGAAACAACATTTGGGTGACGCATGATCGACAAGGCTGGACTTCAGGTCGCGGAAAATCTCGCTGCGTTTATTGAAAATGAGGCGCTTCCCGGCACCGGCATCGAGCCCGCAGCCTTCTGGGCCGGCGCGGCCAACATCTTCGCGCGCTTTGCCCCGCGCAATGCGACGCTGCTCGCGACGCGCGACGACCTGCAGGCGAAGATCGATGCGTGGCATCTGGCGCGCCCCGGGCAGCCTGACCCCATCGAATATCAGGCGTTCCTGCGCGAGATCGGATACCTGACCGACGAACCCGCGCCGTTCGAAGTGACGTCGGCCAATGTCGATGCGGAGATCGCGGCCACCGCCGGACCGCAGCTGGTCGTTCCGGTGCTCAATGCGCGCTTCGTGCTCAACGCCGCCAATGCCCGCTGGGGCAGCCTGTATGATGCGCTGTACGGCACCGATGCGATTCCCGGTGCGGCGGCCGGCAAGGGCTATGACCCGCAACGCGGCGCGCAGGTGATCGGCTGGGCGAAGGCGTTCCTCGACCGCGCCGCGCCGCTGGCAAGTGGCAGCTGGGCGGACCTGAGCGGTGAACCCGTCCTCGCCGACCCGTCGCAGCTCGTCGGACGCAATGGCGACAATCTCCTGCTGCGCCACAACGGCCTGCATATCGAACTGGTGTTCGACCGCACGCACCCGATCGGCCGCGACGATCCGATCGGCCTGGCCGACGTGATCCTCGAAGCCGCGCTGTCGACCATCGTCGATCTCGAGGATTCGGTCGCGGCGGTCGACGCCGAGGACAAGGTCGCGGCCTATGCCAACTGGCTGGGGCTGATGAAGTGCGACCTCACCGCCAGCTTCGACAAGGGCGGCAAGACGCTGACCCGCGCGCTGGACGACGACCGCAGCTACACCGCGCCCGATGGCAGCGCGATCACCCTGCCCGGCCGCAGCGTGCTGATGGTGCGCAATGTCGGCCATCTGATGACCACGCCCGCCGTCCGCCTGCCCGATGGCAGCGACGCGCCCGAAGGCATTCTCGACGGCATCGTCACCAGTCTGATCGCGCTGCACGACCTCAAGGGCAAGGGCCGCTTCCGCAACAGCCGCACGGGATCGGTCTATATCGTCAAGCCCAAGATGCACGGCCCGGACGAGTGCGCGTTCACCAACGACCTGTTCGACGCGGTCGAGGACCTGCTCGCCCTGCCCCGCTACACGCTCAAGGTCGGGGTGATGGACGAGGAGCGCCGCACTTCGGCCAACCTCGCCGCCTGTATTCATGCCGTGCGCAACCGCGTGATGTTCATCAACACCGGCTTCCTCGACCGCACCGGCGACGAGATGCACACCTCGATGCGAGCCGGCGCGGTGCTGCGCAAGGGCGACATGAAGGCGTCCGACTGGATCAAATCCTATGAGGCGCGCAACGTCGCGATCGGCCTTTCCTGCGGCCTGTCGGGCAAGGCGCAGATCGGCAAGGGGATGTGGGCCGCGCCCGACCGCATGGCTGACATGCTGGAACAGAAGGTCGGCCACCCGCAGACCGGCGCCAACACCGCCTGGGTCCCCTCACCCACCGCCGCGGTGCTGCACGCGACGCACTATCACGACATCGACGCCTTCGCGCGCCGCGACGGCATCGCCCCGGCGGACGCCGCCTCGCTCGACGCGCTGCTGACGATCCCGTTGGCGCAGGGCCATAACTGGACCCCGCAGGAGATTCGCGACGAACTCGACAACAATGCGCAGGGCATTCTCGGTTATGTCGTGCGCTGGATCGACCAGGGCGTCGGCTGCTCGAAGGTGCCGGACATCCACGATATCAGCCTGATGGAGGACCGCGCGACGCTGCGCATCAGCTCGCAGCATATGGCGAACTGGCTGCTGCATGGGGTGACCACGGCGGACGAGATCGACGCCGCGTTCGAGCGGATGGCAGCGAAGGTCGATGCGCAGAATGCGGGCGATCCGCTGTACCAGCCGATGGCGGGCAATCCCGGCAGCCTGGCATGGCAGGCGGCGCGGGCGCTGGTGTTCGAGGGTCTGGAGCAGCCCAACGGCTATACCGAGCCGCTGCTGCATGCGTGGCGGTTGAAAGCCAAGGCGCGGGAGCTGGTGGCGGCTTAGCTATTTCCATTCCTCCCCGGGAGCATCGCTTAGCGATGACGGAGGAGTAGCTCGCCAGACAATGAACCGGCTCGCTTGTGGAGACCTACCCCTCCACCAGCTTCGCTGGTCCGCCTCTCCCTCCCGGGGGAGGAATTAGCGATCAAACCAGGCGGCTGTGCTTTACCGCAGCCTCGATGAAGCTCGCGAACAGCGGGTGCGGGTCGAACGGCTTGGATTTCAGCTCCGGGTGGAACTGCACGCCGATGAACCAGGGATGGTCGGGCCGCTCGACGATTTCGGGCAACAGGCCGTCAGGGGACATGCCGGTGAACATCAGGCCGCCCTTCTCCAGCGGCTCGCGGTACGATTCGTTGACCTCGTAGCGGTGCCGGTGCCGCTCGCTGATTTCACCGGCGCCATAGATGCCCGCGACCTGGCTGTTGCCGGTCAGCTTCGCGTCATAGGCGCCGAGCCGCATCGTGCCGCCGAGATCGCCGCCTTCCTCGCGCGTCTGAATGCCTTCCTGCGTCATCCATTCGGTGATGATGCCGACCACCGGCTCGCTGGTCGAACCGAATTCGGTCGATGACGCCTCGTCGATCCCCGCGGTGTTCCGCGCACCTTCGATGCACGCCATCTGCATGCCGAGGCAGATGCCGAAGAACGGCACGTTGCGCTCGCGCGCGAAGCGCACCGACGCGATCTTGCCTTCGCTGCCACGCTCGCCGAACCCGCCCGGGACGAGGATGCCGTGCATCGGTTCGAGCGCCGCGGCGATCTCCGCCTCGCCCTTTTCGAACAATTCGGCGTCGAGCCAGCGCAGATTGACCTTCACCTTGTTGGCGATGCCGCCATGCACCAAGGCTTCCTGAAGCGACTTGTAGGCGTCCGGCAGGCCGACATATTTGCCGACCACGCCGATCGTCACCTCGCCTTCGGGATTGAACAGCCGGTCGGTGATCTCGCTCCAGCGCGAGAGGTCGGGGTCGGCGCCAGGCTCGATCCCGAACGCGCGGAGCACTTCGCCGTCCAGCCCCTCGGCATGGTACTGCATCGGCACCGCATAGATGCTCGCGGCGTCGAGCGCCGGGATCACCGCACTTGCGGGCACGTTGCAGAATTGTGCGATCTTGGCGCGCTCGCCCGCCGGCAGCGGCTTCTCGCAGCGGCACACCAGCACGTCGGGCGCGACGCCGAGCGAGGCCAGTTCGCGCACGCTGTGCTGCGTCGGCTTGGTCTTCAGCTCGCCCGCCGCCGCGATGTACGGCACCAAAGTCACATGGATGCTGACCGAGCGCCCGCGGCCAAGCTCGTTCTTGAGCTGGCGGATCGCCTCGATGAAGGGGAGCGATTCGATGTCGCCGACGGTGCCGCCGATCTCGCACAGCACGAAGTCGAGACCCTCGGTGTCGGCCTGGGCGAACGCCTTGATCGCATCGGTGACGTGCGGGATCACCTGCACCGTCGCACCGAGATAGTCGCCGCGCCGCTCGCGCTGGATGATCTGCTGATAGATGCGGCCCGAGGTGACATTGTCCGACTGCCGCGCCGAAACGCCGGTGAAGCGCTCGTAATGGCCGAGGTCGAGGTCGGTCTCGGCCCCGTCGTCGGTCACATAGACCTCGCCATGCTGATACGGACTCATCGTGCCCGGATCGACATTGAGATAGGGATCGAATTTCCGGATGCGGACCTTGTACCCGCGCGCCTGCAACAGCGCCGCGAGGCTCGCCGCCATCAGGCCTTTTCCAAGCGAGGAGACCACGCCGCCGGTGATGAAAATATACCGCGTCATGGGAGTATTCGCCTAGCCTTTATGCACGAGTGGGGGCAAGCGCCCGACTCCGGGCGCGCTCAAAAATATTGCGGGTAAGTCGCCGTTACCTGGCGAGCGGGACGGCGCTGTTGTCCGCCGGCGTTGCCGGAAGCGTGGTGGGCTGCACCGCCGGCGCGGGGCCGGTTGCCGGGGCGGTCTGCGCCGGCGGAGTGGCAGCACGGCTGGTATCGATCTCGTTGCCGCCGCGCGTCGCCGCGATAACCGCGAGCGTGATGCTCATCACAACGAACAGTCCGGCAAGCACCGCGGTTGCGCGCGTCAGGAAGTTCGCCGCGCCACGCGCCGACATCAGGCCCGACGGGCTGCCACCGCTGGTCAGGCCGCCGCCCTCCGACTTCTGCATCAGGATCACGGCGACGAGCAGCGCGGCGATGATGGCATGGACGACGAGGAGGAAGGTGAACAGCATGTCGGTCTTTCGCGGGAAAGCGGCGACATAGGGGAGCGAGACCGCTCGATCAACCGTGCTCTTGTATGGATTCCGCTGCGCTGAATCGCGGCACCGGCCCGCTCCCCCACCCGGCCACCCACTTCAGTGTATCTTTGATGGGTGGCCGGGTGGGGGAGCGGGCC
>NZ_JAMLDX010000003.1 GCF_024211275.1 Sphingomonas tagetis | reverse complement strand
TGGGCACTGGCGTGCCGGTCAGGGCACGCCAGCGGGACTTGAGCTCGTCCGATGCCATCTCGTCCAGCTGGCCAAGCTGGCGCTCCAGCTCCGCGCTCACGCGGCAATCGTGTAGCAGGTGTCTGACCCGCGCCTGGTGCGCTCGATCGCGTGGCCCTTCTTGCGCAGCCCGGTGAGCGCGGCACGCGTGGTGTGCGGCAGCCAGCCGGTCGCCTCGATCAGCTCGGGCAGCGTTGCACCATCCTCGCGGCGGAGCAGGTCGATTACCATGCTCGACTTGCTGACGCGCGGGGTGGGCGCGGTCGCTGGCTGCGAGGCATCGCCCGGGTCATCGGCATCGCCGCTATCGATCGCGGCGCGGCCGGCTTCGGTCAGGAACATGCCGAAACCCACGCCGTCATCGCTGCGACAGATGCTGGGTTTGTCGCTGGTCTCGCGTTCCTCGGCGAGGCCGCGCTTGCGCAGCGCGTCGATCACCTTGGCGGTGCGCTTGTCGTCGCCGGTGATCGTGTCGGGCAGTGGATAGAAGCTGCCGCTCTCCCGCTGCGCGGCGGTCGAGAGCAGGATCAGCTGGGTGTCGTTGAGCTTGGGCATGGTGGTCTCCTCATCGGATGAGCGGCACCGCGCCGCTCCCACCAGCTACAGCCCCGCGCGCGCCACCGGCGGGGTCGGCGGCCTTGCTTCACGCAGGCCGCTGCGACTCAGTCTGTGATCTGCTGTTCGCTCTGTTGGGACGGGAAGTCGAGCGAGTTCTGTCAGGTCAAATTAGCTCCTTGAGCAGCATTTCGGCGTCGGCGAGTTTCGCGGGGTCGGGCGATAGCCGGTCGACCACCAGCTTGCGGCCCTGAACATAGTCCCTTGTCGCGTTGACGCAGTCGAGCGCGATCACGCGGCCTTCCTTGAGATAGATGACCGAGAAGCTGCGGTTCGCCGGATCGCCGCGCAGCACCGTCGCGTCATGACCGGTCGACAGCCCCACGGTCTGGAGCTTGAGGTCGTACTGGTTCGACCAGAACCACGGAACCGCGTCGTAGGCCAGTTCCTGACCCATGATCGTCTTGGCCACCAGCGTCGCCTGATCATTGGCGTTCTGCACCGATTCGAGCCGGATCGGCATGTCGTCGGCAAAGCCGTTCGAATGAAGCGCGCAATCGCCGATCGCGAAGATATTGGGCAGCGAGGTGCGGCACTGGTGATCGACCGCGACACCGTTGCCACCCTCCGCGCCCGCCGCAATCAGCGGCTCCACGGCGGGGATGATGCCGATGCCGACGATCACCATTTGCGCCGGAATGACCTCGCCGTCCTTCATGCGGACGCCACTGACCTTGCCGTCGCCTTCGATCGAGTCGATCGCGGCGCCAAGCCGGACCTCGACGCCGTGCGCGCGATGCTCCGCCTCATAGAAGCGCGACAGATCCTCACCCGCGACGCGCGCCAGCACGCGGTCGAGCGCCTCGAGCAGCACCACTTTCTTGCCGAACTTGGCGAGCACCGCGGCCGCTTCGAGCCCGATATAGCCGCCGCCGATCACCACCGCCTGGGTCAGGCCGTCGAGCTCGGCGGTCATGCGGTCGGCATCGGCGCGGGTGCGGACCGTGTGGACACCGGTAAGGTCGTTGCCGGCACAGGGAATCTTGCGCGGGCTGCCGCCGGTCGCCCAGATCAACTGGCCATAGCCGATGGTCGCGCCATCGGCGGTGGTGACGCTGTGCGCTTCGGGATCGACCGAGACAACGCGGCGGTTGAGCAGCATCTCGACATTGCGCTCGGCCCAGAAGGCGGCGGGGCGGATCATGATCCGCTCGAACGTCTTCTCGCCCTGGAAATATTCCTTCGACAGCGGCGGACGTTCGTAAGGCAACTCCGGCTCGTCGCCGATCACCGCGATGCTGCCCTCGAACTTGTTCTGCCGCAGCGCGACCGCCGCCTGCGCGCCGCCATGCCCCGCGCCCACGATCACGATGTCGAATTGCAAATCCACCCCACTGACCTTTGCACCGTTTTGAAGGAATCACCCTCGCCCGTGCGTCAGGCAAGCTCCATTCGAATTTGAGTGCCATGTTCGTTCAGCGCGGGGCTCGCTCCGCGCGAATATTCGAGTTCCGACCGCGACATATGAAAAAGCGGGCCAAACCAGCCGGTCACCACGCATTCGCCAGGCACTGCAATCTCGCGCAGCATCGGCTGACCTTGCTGCGCCGCGGCCTCCGCCAGATCCCGCCAGCCGTCTTCCGCGCACGCGACCGACCAGATGTCCGCCGCGTGCAGTCGATCGAGCAACTCGTGCGTCCTCAAGCTGGCGAAACAGGCGGCAACCGCAGCGCTGCTCAACGGGGCTGTCAACGCCCCATCAATTTCGCGAAGAAAATTCAGCAGGCGTGTCTGCATGGCCGCTCCTCGCGCGGCGATGGCGATCCAGCCGTCTGAGGTTTCATAGATGCGTTCATGGGGATCGAAACCAGCCTGCTCGTGATCGAGCGGTGGCGCCCCCTTGAAACGCCCGTCAGTCTGGATCAGTTCGGCTACAAGAAACAATCCTGCCTCAAGCAAGCTGGTGCCGAAATCCCCTCCACGGCCACGGCTACGCTGTTCAAATAGACCACGGACCATCGCAATGGCGCCAGCGCCAGCCGCGACGTAATCGACGAAGAATGAACGGCCACAAAGCGGCGGATTCCCTTCGCCACCCGAGCGATGTTCATGCCCGCAATAGGCTTGGATCACCATATCCAGACCAGGAAACGTCGCCTTGGGTCCCACTTCTCCATAAGCGGAAGAGTGAAGTGTCACCAGCTTCGGGTTGCCATCACGCAACGACTGGCGATCAAGCTTCAGTCGCTCGGCAACGCCGACGCGGAAGTTGTGATGCACGATATTCGCCGAGCGACATAGCGACTGGATCGTTCGAGCGTCGCTTTCATCTTTAGCATCGAGCGCGATGCTCCGTTTTCCGTGATTGGCGATGATGGTCGTGCGCAGACGCTCTCGCGTGAAATCGCCTGCGAGCGGCTCGACTTTGATGACATCGGCACCAAGATCGGCGAGCAGCGCCGAAGCATAGGGGCCGGCCACGACCGCGCCGAAATCGACAATGCGCACGCCGCTCAACGGTCCGACGCCGGCGCATTGCGCGCCGGGGTCGTTATCTCCTTCGCCCTCGGAGTCTGGTCTGATCGTCATGCGGATTAGCGGCCCCACGTACCGCGTGCCTTCGGCATCGGACTGGAGATATAACCCCGACTGAGCCTGCGGCTCGTCCCAGCACTCTCCCGGCTTCAGGACGGCGTCCGCTGCAAAGCCCTGCGCCCACAGACGGCGAAGCAGATCATCGCGCTGGAATCGCGCAATGTGCTTTTCGAGCAGTGCAGTGTCGCCAAAGTAGTTGGCCAGGCCGCCGCGCACATCGGGGGTGCCGCGCGCCGCAGGATCGACGGCGACGGGGATTTCGAGGACGGCGTACAGCTTCGCAAGCGATCCGGCTGCGCCTGGCGCGAGTTGGACATAACCGCCATCGGCGCATTGGAAGGTAAGGTGGCGTGCTCCGCGCGGCTGGAACTTCATGATCTCAGGCGTGGGCGTGTGGGGTATCATCCAATAGGGTCCCCAGAACATCGCACCGCCCTGAAACATCGAAGATTGAACGAGCTGCCCAAGACCGCTATCGAGCCGCTCTACCAACGCGGTCCAGATGCCGAGCACGGTGAGTAAAACTGAACCGTAGGTAGGCAACAGACATCCGAGCGCGATCGGTCGATCAGGCCGATGCTCCCATACCATGCCCGAGCGCGCCTGCACTAGCAGATCGACAGCGGGCAGATCGGGAGCGGCCGCCCCGAAGCCAGTCATCCGTGCGATGACCAACTGCGGATAGCGTGCCGGCAGATCCGCACCGTCATGGAGCAGGCTCACCGCGTCGGGATGGTCCTCTCCGCCGATAATGCAGACATCGGCGATGGCGAGCGCCGTTTCCAGCTCACCAGGAGCGATCCACTCCATGCCCGAATGCCAGGCGGCGAAGGCAGGATATATGGTGAAGAAGGGATCGTTCGCCGCAGAGACAGCGACTACCCGCGCACCCGATTCCTTCATCAGCTTGGTCGCCAGCGCTGCCGGCATCCCGCGTCCAGCGTTCACGACAATGATTTCGTCGGTGTTGTTTCGGCGAAGGGCCATAATCCAGAACTCGCAAAAAGTGGGGTATCAGCGACCGACGAATTGCGGCGTGCGTTTGTCGAGAAAGGCCTGCACAGCCTCCTTGGCGTCCTGCGTTTCGAAGCAGCGATACGTATTGCGCGCTTCGAGTTCGAGATACGCCTGCAGATTGGCGGCATCGGCGGCGATCAGATTTTTCTTGATGTATCGGTATGCAACCGTCGGCCCCTGCGCGAGCCGATCGATAAATGCCGTCGATTCGGCATCCAGTTGCGCATCCTCTACGACTTTGGTGACGAGCCCCATTTGCAGTGCGGCGTCTGCCTGAATCCGATCGGAAAACATCATGATTTCTCGCGCCCTTGCCGGGCCGATGAGCCGATGAAGATAATAGCTGCAGCCAAGATCGCCCGACACTCCGATTGTCGCGAATGCCGTTTTGAAAAATGCCGTGTCCGAAACGATGCGAAAATCGCACGCGGCGGCCAGCGCCACCCCCATTCCGGCCGCTGCGCCACGCACGACAGCTATGGTGGGTTTTCCCATCGTATGTAGCAACGTGGTGATCTGGCCACTGGTGACGATGCGATGCACGCGCTGCTCAAGCTGCGCCATGATCGGATCGCTATCCAATCGCGCGGCGACCGGATCGCGCGGATCAGCCGAGCCGAGCGCACGAAGGTCTCCACCTGCGCAGAAGCTGCCGCCGGCGCCCGTAATGACCACCGCGCGCACTTCGGGGTCGGCGGCGGCCTGATTGAGCGAATCGAGCAGGTCGAATGCCATCTCGGCCGAGCAGGCATTGCGGACATCTGGCCGATTGAGCGTCAACGTGAGTGCGCCGTTACGCAAATTCTTCAGCAGCACGCTCATCGACCTCTCCCACCGAACGCGCCCAGCCTGATGTCAATCGAGCTCGATCGCAATGCACATGCATTGCGTTGCAGTAGACCGCCGCCCCCCCTACAGTCAACGATATATCGCGCTAAATTGCGATATGACGCATATATCAGGGCGCTTAAACGTTCGGCAACCCACAGATAGCGCTAAGCAATCCCCAATAGATTTTTCCACGAAATTACGTTGTGTTTTACGATATTGCGTTGACATGGGGTTTTGCGTGGCTATTCGGGGCCTGGTCGCCATGGACAAACAGACAGGCGCGATGGCGGAAAACGTCGCCTTCGCGGTCAATGAGGGGACGGACAGTGTCACAGCAGGTCTATGCCATCGGAGTCGGGCTTCATCCCGCGACGCGGAAGGAGACGCGCTTCAGACTGGAAGAGCTGGTGTTCCGGACTGCGCGACAGGCGCTGGAGTCCGCCCAGATCAGCCGGCGTCAGCTCGACAATCTTGTGATCGGTGCATGCGACGAACTCGATGGCCGCCCGATCTCGAGCATGCTCATGGCAGCGCCGGCTGGCGGTTATCTGCGAGACGAGATCAAGGTCACTGATTCGGGGGCCACTGCACTTTGTCTGGCCTATGCACGCATCCGGTCCGGCGAGTTCCAGGCCGCCATGGTCTCAAGCTGGTGCAAATCGTCCAAGACCGATGCTGACGCGGTGTTTCGTTTGCGCGGGGACCCGTTCTTCATGCGCCCGCTCGGCATGGACAACGTCACCGCCGACGCACTGTTCGCGCAAGCCGTCGCGGCCGAGCTGGGCATCACCGATGCGGAAGTGGCGACCAGAATAGAACGACGCTCGCGGCAAGCGACGGCCAACCCGCGCGGTTTGCAGGCACCTGTGCGAACGGCTGGCGAAATCGCGAAATCGCCATATCGTGCCACGCCATTGCGCGAAGGGCACGTACCCGAACTTTCGGACGGGGCCGTGTCGATCGTGCTGTGTTCGCAAGCGTTCCTGGATGCCAATCCCCAGGTCAAACCACTCGCCCGCATTACCGGCGTCGGCTGGTCGTCCGATTCCTATCGCCTGGATGCAACGCGGCTGAGGTCGATGAAGTCGGCACGGGCCGCCTGGGCGATGGCCATGAACCAGGCCGGGATTACCGAGGCAAGCGCACTCGATGTGATCGAGCTCGAGGCACCAACCGGCTGGCACGAGGCCGCCTATGTTCGCGCGTTCGGCATCGAAGACGACGCCGCAGTATCGCCGTCAGGCGGCCAATATGCACAAAACCCGCTTTTTTGCAGCGGCATGGTGAACGCTGCCGAGGCCATTCTTCAGGTCGCGGGTCAAGCCGGCGCCGTACAGGTTCCTGCGGCTCGGCGCAGTGCGGCGCACAGCTGCAACGGCTACGCCCAACAAGGCAACGTCGTCGCCATTTTCGAAGCTGTGGAGGCAGGAATATGAGCCAGGCCGTCGCCGTCCTTGGGACGTATCAGAGCGAGTTCCGTACGCAGGACCCCCACCACACGTTTGTCGAGCAGGCCCAGATTGCGGCGGCGGGCGCGTATCGCGATGCCGGAATGACGCCGGAAGACGTCGATGCCGTTGTCATCTCGCTCGCACCGACATTCTTCATGGGTGTCGCCGATGCCGATCGATGGGCGCTCGACCACATATTTGGTGCCGGAAAGCCGGTGTTCCGCGTGCATACCGGCGGCGCGACCGGCGGCTCGGCGGTTCATGCCGCCAACACGCTCGTGCGCTCAGGCCTGGCGCGATCCGTGCTGATCGTCGGCGCCGAGCGCATCGCCGAAACGCCAGATGCGCAAAAGGTGTTGAACATCATTTTCGACGCATTCTATGAACGCGACCTGCCGCTTTCGACCAACACGATGGTCGCACTTCGCGCGACCACCTACATGCAGCGCTTCGGCTATGATCAGGAGGATCTTGCGCGCGTGGTCGTCCGCGCACGCCGCAATGCGATGAACAACCCGTACGCCCATTTGAAGGGCGAGGTGACGATCGCGGATGTTCTGTCTTCGCGCATGATCGCATGGCCGCTCAAGTTGTTCGACATCTGCCCGCGCTCGTCCGGCAGCGCCGCGATGATCGTCGGCAACATGGAGATGGCCAAGCGCTTTGCCACTCGGCCGGCCTTCGTCAACGGCGCCGGCGCACGAACGGACACCTATTGGCTGGGCGACCGCATGGGGCCATTCGCCGAGAGCGACATCATCGAATATCAACTGATCGCGGAAGCCGCGCGAGCCTGTTTCGCGCAAGGCGGCATCACCGATCCGCTCAAGCAGATCCAGGTCGCCGAAATTTACGATCCCTACAGCATCAATTCGGCGTTCACGCTTGAACAGGCCGGCTTCTGCAGCCGCGGCATGGCGCTGCGGCTCGAACGTGAAGGCTATTGGGATTGCGACGGCGGCGCGGTCGCGGTCAACCCGTCTGGCGGGACGCTTTGTACAAATCCAATCGCGATCTCCGGCCTGGTACGATGCATCGACGCGGCCAACCAGATCATGGGCAAGGCCGGGGCGATGCAGATTGCCGGTGTCCGCAATGCCCTGGCGACTGCCAGTGGTGGTTCAGCGCAGTTCTACACCTGCACTCTATTCGGTGCAGACCCCTATCACGCCTAGGAGGGAATATGATCGACATGCCAGACACGGCGACCGGAGAGGTCGTCTCCGACGAGATCACGCTGCGCTACGATTATTCGCTCGGCGAAGTCGCAGGCAAGTTCATGCAGGGCCTTCGCGAGAAGAAGATCCTAGCCACACGCTGTTCGAAATCAGGCCTGACCTATTTGCCGCCACGGGCCTATTGCGAGCGCAGCTTCGAGCCTTGCGATGGCTGGGTCGAGGCCGGCACAGGCGGCGTGATCGAATGCTCGTCAATCGTCGTCCGCGGCTATGAAGGCAAACGCAAGGCACCGATGGCGATCGCCTTCGTCCGCCTCGACGGAATAGACACGGCGATTGCCAATTATGTCGATGGCGTCGATCTTGCCGATTTCGACGAGGCGATGCGGCGGATCGCGCCGGGCAACCGGGTCCGGGTTGAATTCATCGCATCGCCCGAAGGCCGGATTACCGACTTCTCGTTCGTGTTGGAAAGCTGAGATGGCATTCAACAGCCTTGGCTATGACATTCGGGGTTCGGCAGCCTGGATCACATTCAACCGTCCGGAGGCGATGAACGCCATCACGCCGGACGTGATCGCGGACCTGGCCCATGCGGTCGAACTCGTGCGCCAGGATGCAGACGTTCGGTCCGTCGTGATCACCGGGACCGGGCGGGCGTTTTGCGCAGGCGCCGATCTCAAGGCCAGCCTGGCGCTGAAAGAGCGCGACGGGCGCATGGCAACGGTCACTCATTTTCTAATCCCGTTGCAACAGGTATTGCGCGATCTGCGCGCGCTGCCCAAGCCGGTGATCGCTGCCGTCAACGGTTTTTGTATGGCCGGCGGCCTAGAAACGGTTTTGGTCTGTGACATCATCCTCGCGGCGCGAAGCGCCGTCTTTTCCGACGCACATGCACGGTTCGGTCTGTTGCCAGCAATCGGGGGTGCGTGGGGACTCGCCCAGGCGCTCGGACCGTATAAGGCGAAAGAAGTCATGTTCACGGCCGATCAGTATAGTGCTGAAACGATGTGCGCGGCAGGCCTCGTCAATCGCGTTGTTGCTGATGATGAACTCGCGGTCGCAGCACAGGCCCTTGCCGACCAATTCGCCGCACGCAGCGCGGAAGGGCTGGCGAAGATGAAACAGATGATCAACGACGAGATCGACATGCCGTGGGATCTCGCAGCCCGTTACGAACTCGCCGTGCATGCCAACAACACCGCGATGAGCGGCGATCTGATGGAAGGTCTGCGCGCCTTTAACGAGAAGCGCTCGGCCCGCTTCTGAAGACTTAGGTCGGCACGCGACGAACGTGCGGACCATCCGCCCCCGACGCGATCGCAGCTATTCCGAAACGCGCGCGCCGCGCCGCCGCACTGGCTCGTCAGGCGAGCCCGCATGCCGCTCGAATAGCGTGGCATTCACCTCCTCGAGCGCGGCGACGAACTGTTCATGTTTCGCAGCCATCCGCTCCTTCGGGCCGACCATCGACAATCCCACGGGAACGCCGGCGATTAACCCCCCGATGGCCAGCGACCAGACCTCCGCAATGCCTTCGCCCTGCGATTGATACCAGCCGCGTCGTGCGCCGTCGTCGATATCGCGCTCAATCTCCGCAGCTTCCACCTTGGTAAACTCGGTGAGCTTGCGCAGCGCGTTCAAGCGCAACAGACGCGAGCGTTCGTCGGCGCCGATCGTCCCCAGCAACGCCTTTCCGATCGCCGTACTGTGGATCGAGACCCGGTCGCCTACATTGACCACGTAGCGCAGCCGGTGGCTTCCCTCGTAGGTCGACATGATCTTGACCCTGTCGCCTTCCAGCACCCCAAAAGTACAGGTTTCGTTGACGCGGCTGCCCAGCAAGGAAGTCGCCTCCGCGCCGAAGAGGCTCAGCGGGTCGTGTTCGGCGATAGCCTTGGCTGCCACGAGCAACCGGCCGGTCGGATAGTAGCGTTTGGTGCCGTTGGAGCGCGCCACGTACCCAAGTTCGAATACGGTGTTGAGCAGATCGGAACAGCTGCTCTCGGGCAGATCGAGCAGACGGGCCAGCTCTGATTTGGTTAGCTCGCGCTTCTCGCGCGCGAAGACCTCGAACAGCGCCAATGTCCGAGCGGCGGCCGGAACCGTGGTCTCCGCCACCGATCGAGCGCCACGTTCACTCCGGCCACTGGCCCCACCTGCAGAAGTCTTCGAGGCCATTTTGTCGCTCCTAACGCTCTCGGCGCTGTCTAGATCGGTTTGCGACCCTGGCGCAACATGAAGGCGGGGCGCATTGAACCGCGATCGCCTCAGAACTGCCGCGCCGGCACGGCGACTTCCAACCCATCCAGCGCCGGAACGATCTCAATCTGGCAAGAAAGACGACTATTGGGCTGGGGATCGAAGGTGAATTCCAGCATCGCCAATTCATCCTCGCTCGCCGGAACCAGGCGATCGAACCAGTCTGGCGCGACATAGACATGGCAGGTTGCACAGGAAAGCGCGCCGCCACAGTCGGCAGCGATACCGCTGACCCCTTGCTGAAGCGCGACTTCCATGACGGTCAGTCCCGCCGCCGCATCCACACGCCGTACCGTACCATCGTCCTGAGTGTAGGTTATTATCGGCATTACTTCCTCAAAGGTGCGGACTCACGCCCAAGTGAGATCGAGACGGGCCAGCGAGAACACGCCGATCCCGGTGCTGACGGGACGCACCTGCGCCGGCTTCGTGAACGGCGGCATCGTGCTCGTCCAACAGCGCAGCGCAGCGCCAAGTTCGCGTCGCGCAAGGTGTGACCCGAGACAACGGTGTATGCCGTAACCAAAGGCACTGTGCCGGTTGTCGACGCGCATGAAATCAGCTTCGTCCGGCGATTCAACCTCGGCAGGATCGCGCGAGATAAGCGATGTCGGTAGCGCGACATTGTCGCCCTTGCGGATCTCCACCCCGTCGATCACGGTATCGCGCGTGGCGCGCCGCGCCGTCATCACCACATTGAACATGCGCAGCAATTCCTCAACCGCGCCGCCGATGAGCTCCGGCTTATCGCGCAGCAGCGACTGCGCGGATTGCGCCTGTGCGAGATACAGGAACATATAGCCCAGCGTGCTGGTCACCGTGTCGAGTCCGGCCAGGAACAGCGTCACCGCCAACCCTGTCAGCTCATCATCGTCAAACGCACGCCCATCGATCCGTGCGGTAAGCAGCTCGCTCAACAGATCCTCGCTCGGCTGCTTGCGCCGGCGCAAAATCTCCTCGCGCAACAGGTCGCGCAGCCCGCGGATCGCCGCAACCTGTGCCTCGCCCTCCCCTTTCAGGATCGCCTCGTTGAAGCCGATGAAGTCGCGCAGTCGCTCGAGCGGCAGGCCGAACAACTCTAGAAAGATCGAGACTGGAAAGGGCTGTGCGAAATCAGCGATGAATTCGCAGTCACCCCTTGCGATGAGCGGCCCGGCAATCTCTGCGGCGCGACGCGCAATCGCCGGTTCGAGCTGGGCCATGCGCGCCGGCGAAAACATCGGATTTAGCACGCGCCGATATCTGGCGTGATCAGGCGGATCGATGTCGATCGGTATCAATGGCCAGCTGTCGCCGATCAGCTGGCCGAATGGCCGCACGCCACCACTGGCGAAGGTCTCTGGGTCCTGAAAAATCGCGCGGATCGCGGCGCTGCTCGTAAAGATCCAGGTCCCGGGGCCGGTCAGTGCACGCGAATGCGGCGTGAACAATGCGGGCCCTGCGCGGCGCAGTTCCTCCAATCGCGCATGCGGATCGGCGTGCAGCCCGGCATCGTGGCGGAAATCGAACCACACAACACGGTCGAGCGATACGTGGGGCGGAATGCGTAATTCGCTTTGGGGCGATGAGCCGGCAGTCATCGTCAGCCTCCTCCCCGCTATGCGCGGCGCGTCTGAAGCAGATGATAGTTGTTGGCGGCCCGTGCCTCGCGCAGGCTACCACCCCGCTCGACCAGGTGTCTGATCCGGTCCTCGGCCTGCGCGATTTCCTCGGCGGTCGCGACGATCTCCTCCACCTGCGTCTGCGGCAATGCGACAAGGCCATCGCCGTCGCCGCGCAGCCAGTCGCCCGGCGCGACGCGCACCCGGCCGACGGTGACGGGTTCGTTGACCGCCTCGACGTGGACGCGATCCTTGCCAGTCCGCATCCAGTTGCCACGCGCGAAGATGGGATAGTTCAGCGTTAGCGCTCGATCGATATCGCGACAGACGCCATCGATCACCGTTCCGGCCACGTTGCGCCGGCTCGCGGTGAGGGTAAGCAGATCCCCCCAGACGGTTGCGTCCATACGACCCTGATTATCGAGGACGATAACCTCGTCGGACGAAACGTCGTCAATATAATCGCCCACGGAGCCACCCTGCGGACCAACACTGCCATAGCGCAGCGTCCAGGCGCGACCGACAAGCGAAAAGGATTTGTCCAGCGGCATGATGCCGCTCACCTGACCCGCAACGCCGAGACGATCCATCGCGTCGCTGAGATCGGTCGTGCCCAGTTTCGCCAGACGGACCTTGAGATCGTCATTCATCAGTCTTCCTCTCCCTCCAGCATCCGTTCGTAATTGGTGCCCATCACGGCGCTTACAGCGGTGCCGGCGTGCACGTCGGCGACCATCAACCGCTCTTTGGCGACGATCGCTTCAGCATCCGCGATCACCGCCTCGGCAGCGCTGGCCGGGATGAACACCACGCCGCTGCCATCAGCGATTACCAAATCGCCAGGCGCAACCGTGACGCCGGAGATTTCCACCGGGACGTCCCAATCATATTCGATGATCCGACCGCGGGCGGTGATTGCCACCGCACAACGGCCATAGACCGGCAGCTCCAACTCCCGGCTCTCGTCGATGTCGCGGCAGGCTCCATCGATGATGACACCACCCAGCATGCGCTGCGCAGCCGCTGCAGAGAGCACCCCACCCCAGCCAGCAACCTCGACGCGCCCGCCATGATCGATGACCACGATATCGCCCGGCATCGCCGCTTCGACGGCCGCCGTGCACAGATGCCGCGTCGTGGTGCGTCCATCAGCCGGGCCAAGCTTGACCGTGACGACGCGACCGGCGATGCGCCGGTCGGTCGACAGCCGTGAAATGCCGAGCGCGACCCCGTGATGCTGCCGACGATCCAGTGCGTCGGAGACAGCGCAACTGTCCAGTTTTGCCAGACGCGCGACCAAGGAACTGCTCATCCTCCAATCTCCTGCACGGCCAGCGCCAACGCTTCGCATTGCACCAGCATCCGTCCGGCGAGCGCCGGGGTTTCGATGACATGACGTGCCGGGCGGCTATGCGCGTCGGGAAAATGATGCAGCCACGCTGCGTTGATCGAAGACCGCGCTGCGACATCACGGATATGTACGGTCACCTTCACGATCGATCCGGCATCGCCGCCAGCCAGTTCGACCGCCGCAATCAGATTGTGGAACATAAGTTCGACTTGTCGCGAAAGGTCGTCTGGCAATACCCCCGACGCGCGATCCACGCCGCGGATACCGCCAGTCGCGATTATTTCCCCAACCCGCGTGACCGTTGGGATCGGGAGTTCGCCATGACCATGGCCAGCGAGCTCGAAGCTCTCACGCAAGACCATGTCACGCCACCTCGCGCGGCAAATCATAGATCTCGATGGTGCTGTCGCCCCGTCTCAGCCGACGGAGGATGTCGCCTTCTTCACGGTCGCGCAGCTCGGCGTTTGCCACCGCTGCTTCGGCATCGCTCGACGCAATGGCAAAGGCGCCATCCGCGTCGGCGAACACCAGATCGCCGTGCTCGATCCGGACTTCACCGATGCGGATCGGCGCACCGATCTGGCCGACGCCGGCTGGGTCCTTGCCGGTTCCCCGGATCGCGATCACGCTCGATACGACGGAAAAACCGATCTCCGCCATCCGCACGCTGTCCCGAACCCCGCCGTTGATCAGCAGCCCGGCAATGCCGCGCGCCTGCGCAGCGACCGCCATTACTTCGCCCCAATAGCCATATTCCGGCGCATCGCCGACATCGACCACCAGTACGTCGCCGGGTTGTGCCGCCGCGATCGCTCGATGCAGCCAGAGATTGTCGCCGGGCGGTGACTTGATAGGGAGTGCTCGGCCGCAGAGACGCAGGTTCGGCGCGATCGGCTTTAGCTGCGCGGGCAGCGCGCCGCGCCGACCGCTCGCCTCATGCAAGCTGGCGGCAGACAACGCCGCCGCGCGGTGCAACAGCGCATCGGACAACCGCACGCTCACGCTTTGAACCGCGGGAATACCGCGCGCGCATTTTCCTCGTAGATCTTGCGGCGATCGGCATCGCTGAGAAATTCGATGCGATCGATGAGGTATTTGAAGTCTTCCATCGATTTGCCGGTGGCGGGATCGAGCGCACCGCCACTACCGGGCCGCTCGGTGCCGAACAGACAGCGCTCGACACCAACTGTCTTGAGCAACAGTTCGAGCGAGTCGCGATTATGGACGTCGGTATCGAAATAGAATTTGCGCAGCTTCTCGTCGAACGTCGTGAGGCTGGAGGGTGGCGTCGGCAACGCCGCACCGCTCTCCGCCGCTTGGCCCAGCGCCTTGAAATAGCTGGCGACGTCCGGCTTGTTCGCTGCCTCCTCAAAGAAGTGATGCGAACGCCAGCGTCCGATCTGATAGGGAACCGAGCCGCCGCCGTGGGCGATGATGAGCTTGAGATCCGGGAAACGCTCAAACACGTTCGACCGCGCGATTGAAGTGATCGCCAGGCTCTCCTCCGTGGCGAAATGCTCGTCATAGGTTTCGCGACCGCAGCAACCGGCGCTATGAATCAGTGCGGGCACTTCGAGCTCGCACAGCTTTTCCCACAGGGGATACCAATAGGGATCCGAAAGGCGCGGGGAGGTGCCACGTCCTTCCGCCGGATCGGGGTTGACCAGCACACCGATGAACCCGAGCTCGCCGACGCATCGTTCCAATTCCGGGAACACACATTCGATCGGCTCGCCGGCCATCTGCGGCAGCCCGGCGACACCGCGAAAGCGATCAGGATAGAGCGCGATGGTGCGATGGATCAGGTCGTTCTGTAACCCGATCCAGATATCGATGTCGCGAAAGGAATGATGCGAGTGCATCAAGGTGAACGGCCGAGGCGACAGGAACTGGATATCGGTGCCGACGGCGTCCATCAGCGCGACGCAGCGCGCGGCGTTGCTCGCGATCTCACCTTCGTCGAGCCACCGCTTGATGTACCATTCCTTCGAATGATTTCCATTCGAACTCTGGATGATCGTACGGACGCCGAAGACCGATGCCGGTGTGACGAGATGCGCGTGCGCGTCGAGTATCATGACTGCTCTCCTTGATCGGGATCGTGGGCCGGCTTCCAGATCAGGAATCCCAAGCCAACGCCGGTGCCCGCCGCGGTGCGGCGCACGGGAATATACCGCTCGAACGCGACGCGCAGTTCTTCCAGCGCACCAGCCGCCATGACCCAGTTGAGTATCTCGGAATTGCCGGAACGGAGCGCGCGCACGGGCAAGGTTCGTAATGTATCCCGATCGCCCTCCCGCAACGCTTTGAGCACATGCCGGTCGAATGCTTCGTCGGTATGGAAATGCGTGAGTCCGCCTGAAGCGATCACCGCTATGCGAAGATCGCCAGGCGCGGACCGCAACGCCGCCCCGATCTTGTGCCCCACCTCATAGCACCGTGCCGGCGTCGGCACATTGGGCGGGAAATAGGTGTTCAGCATCACCGGCAGCATCGCCAGTCGCCGGCCAGCGGCGAGCCGCTCGTAGATAAACCCGAACGCATGTCCAAAGCCTGCCCGCGCGGCGTCTTCGACCTCGGTCGCTACCGACACGTCCACGCCCCCGGCGATCAACTGCTCGACCAGATGCTGGGCAAGCTCGGGCGCGCCGTCATGGACGTGCGTGCGATCCATGCTGTAACCGATATTCGCCTTGCGATACCAAGCGGGGAGCTCGGGAGAGACGAGGTTCTTCGGGTGCATCGCGACGCTTGCGCCGGTAAAGATCGCAAAGGCCGGACGGTGCGAAGACCCGAACAGCTCGTCCTGATCGTCACCGATCACGACGACAATGTCCGGCGCGGCCAGCGCCAACTCGTCAGCGATACGGTCGAGCGAGGCCTGAGCCAGCGCCGCCTGCTCGGTGAAGGTGGCGAGCGTTGCTTGATCGGCGTGAACTTCGCGCACCTCCGCCGCGAGCGCGTCATAAGTCAGCGTGCGGCCATCGACCATGCAATAGGCTTGGCGACGCATATCGTCACGGCCACGCTCGGCCCATTCGTGCGGGTCGATCGCGAGCAGCGGGCTGTGCGAGGTACCGATGCCGAGGACAATTTCGCTCATGCCGCAGCAAGCTCCGTAATGGTGATCTCGCGTCGCGCGGCCGCCGATTGTGCGATCGCGATCGCGGCTTCCACCGTGCCGCGTCCGAAGGTGCCATCGTGCAGTGGCGGCACGCCATCGACGACAGCGCGCCGCAGTTCCTCAAGCACATCGCCGCGCCCCGGCCGCCAGCTGGACCTGATGATGGGCTGCTCGTCCGCGCCAGCATCATCGTAAATATACAAACCGTCAGCCGACTGGCGGATGTCGGCGCGCTCGCAGCTGACAAGCATCAAGCCGAAATGCGGCTGGTGAGGCGGATTGCCATGCGCGCCGGCGGCACCGTATCCGAACTGGACGCGACGCTGGGCCGCTTCGCCCTCGGGTCCCGCTATTTTGCTCAGCATACGGCGCGCGTGACCGTGGCGCGCCGTCTTGAGTTGACCACCCTCGGCGATCCAGCCGTGCAGTTCGTCGCTGTCGAACCGGTCATAGCCGCTATAGACAACGGTCGCACACGCGCCGTTTTCAAAATCAACGAACGCGGAACATCCCCCCTCGGTCGGGCGGGTCGGATCGAGTCGCGTGGTGGCGGCACGTACGCTGCGGATCGGACTATTGACGATCAGCCGCGCCACATCGAGCTGGTGCGGGAGCTGATTGTAGAGGATTCCGCCGCCGCGCGCGCTGTCCAGCTCTTCGGGACGTCGCGGTCGATAAAGGAAGTCGGTAAAATTCCACATCGCCAGACTGACCGGCGCACCGGTTCGCCCGCTGTCGATCAACGCACGAATAGCAGCGATCGCCGGATCGAAGCTATGCGTATGGCCGATGACGAGTTGCACGCCATTGGCGTTCGCCGCATCGATCATCGCGTCGCAATCGGCCAAACTGAGCGCCATCGGTTTCTCGACGATGATATGCTTGCCATGCTCTGCCGCCAGCACGGCGTGAGCGCGATGACATTGATGTGGCGTCGCGACGTAGACGAAATCGACGGTGGGATTTGCCAACAATTCACATACTTCGGCATAGGCGGGAAGCCCCGTATCGGCCGTGAACGTGGCACGCGTACTGGCGTCGGTCTCGGCTGCGCCGGCCAGAGTCAAGCCGGGATGCTCGGCGATGATCGGTGCCATGATCCCGCCGGCAAGGCCCAGGCCGATGATGCCGCCGCCGAGCGGCCGGGCGTTCGCATGATGGGTCATGACTGGCATGAATTCCTCACGTGGCTGCTCAGATCGTCTCGGCGGGCGCGGTGCCCGGACCCGGCAGGCGCGCCTCCTCACCAAATTGCGCCATCAGCTTCGTGAATTCGCCGTGCTCGCTAATCTTGCTGATCGCGCGCACCCCGAACAGTTCGGGCTGGAACGGCGTGACGGGCTCGATCCCCGCCGCAAGCTCCTCCGCCATTTTGAGCAGGCGTCGACGTGCGGTAACCAGCGCCCGATCGGAACTGACCAGATGCTCGCCCATCCGGTCGATGATGCCAGGATCCCTGCTGTCAGCCGGCTTGGAGGACTCGGCAAGTGCGCGGTCCTGGTCGTGGATACCCCATATACCGCTGTAGTTACGTACCCGCTGCGCCTCGCGATCGATCTGAAAGTCATTTTCCTTCGACGCTCCCGGGAGATACGTGTCGATCACATAGCCGTCCGGAAGCGCGTAAGGTCCCTTGGTCATGCGTGGCGGAAACAGCGCGCCGCTTTCGAAGGTATCGAGTTCATCCTTTGTGAACGGCCGATCGATCCGATAACTGAAAGTGAATACCGTCACATGGTTGTCGTCGATCGGCACCCACGCCCGCCCACCGCATTTCACGAACGGACCCGGCTCGTGCGGGATGAGGCTGAACATCGGGAGCATCCACTGAGTGACGCGCCAGAACCACTGATCCTCCCGCACGCGACGCGCGCCATAGGTAAAACCGTAATCGGTTTCCTGAAGCTGGATCTGCGGCGAATTGTCATCGCCGGTGAGCGTCTTGAGCGTCTGCTGCACCGCGCCGCTGCGATCAATGTCGCGGTGCAGCCAGTTGATGTGTGAGGTGTCGATCTCGCCTTCCATGCCTTGGGACCAGTTCGATCGCTGGAGCCATCGCGCTGCATAGGATTGCGCCGCTGGCACCGCAGCATATTCGAAATGCGGGAAGGGCGGCTGGCGTTCGGTCGGGCCCATGTAAATCCAGATCACGCCGGACTGCTCGTGAACCGGGTAGGATTTGATGCCGACGTTGCGCCGGACATCGGGCGAACCCGGCGCGACGTTCGGCGTCTCGAGACACTTGCCCGCCGTGCTGAACTTCCAGCCATGATAGGGACAGCGCAGCCCGCCTTCCTCATTTCGCCCAAAGAACAGCGGCGCCAGACGGTGCGAGCAATAGGCGCTGACGATCCCGACCTTGCCTTCCGTGTCGCGAAAGGCGACCAGGTCTTCGCTCAAGATACGGAGCCTGACGGGCGCACCGTCAGGCTCGGCGACGTCCCGGCTCAGCAAGGCAGGAAGCCAGAAGCGGCGAAACAGCTCCCCCATTTGCGTGCCGGGACCGGTCCTGGAGAGCCGGTCATTCACTTCGCGGTTCAACATCGGGCTACCTCATTCTCGCGCCAGAGCGCGCTTGTTTTCAGTTTTCGCCGTCGCGGCTGCGCTTCACGAGCACCGCGTCGAGCGCGACCAGCCCAGCGCCTGCCCGGCCCACCAGCACGGGATTGAGTTCGAGTTCCTCGACCTCGTCGCCTCGAGCGCAGACGAAGTCGGATACGGCCAGCAGCAATCGCTCGAGCGCCTCGAGATCGGCTGCGGGCGCGCCGCGCGCGCCTTGCAGGATCGCGGCGCAGCGGGGCTCGGCAAGCAGCGCGCGCGCCGACGCTGGCGTCAGCGGCAGCATGCGTCGGGCGACATCCTTGAAGAGCTCGATGAAAACGCCGCCCAAACCAAAGGTCATCACCGGCCCAAAAATGGCGTCGCGATGTACGCCGACAAACACTTCCGTGCCGTGTTCGACGACTTTCATCTGCTCGATCAGGACGCCGTCGACCGGCACGTGCGGTGCGTGCCGCATCGCTGCGGCCGTGATGCGCGCGAACGCGGCTGCCACGCCGTGCGGGTCGGTCAGGTTGACCGCGACGCCGCCGATATCCGACTTGTGCGTGATCGCGCGGCTCGCGACCTTGGCCACCACCGGGTAACCCAGAGCATCGGCAATGGCGACCGCCTCTTGCGCGCTTGTGGCGACGCGTCCTTCGGGCACGGCGATGCCCGCCGCGCGCAGCAGCGCCTTGGCTTCTGCCTCGCTCAGCGCCTCGCGCGGAACCGGATCGCGACGTGCCGGCCCAGTTGGCAGTGGCTGCCAGTCTTTCGGCACTGCCCAACGACCGCGCTCGACCCAGCGCTTGGTCGCCTGCGACGCCTGGCGGATGGTCCGCATGGGGGTCATCCCGCCGTCAACCAGGGTTGTCCATCCCTCGCCTAGCCTGTCCGAAAGCCAGATCGGCAGCACCGGCACATCGGTCTCGCGCTGGGCGGCGACGGTTGCTTCGGCAATCTGGCCCGATATGCCGCCCCAATCACATGGAAAGGGATAGAGCACGGCGCCGACATCGGGGTCGGCGGCGACGGTTTTGAGCGAGTCATAGCTAAGCTGTGGATCGGCCATCACGTCGGATGTGAGATCGACTGGGTTGTCGATCGCGGCATAGCTGGGCAGTTGCTCACTCAACTGCCTGCGCGTAGCGTCGCCAAAGCGTGCAAGCTCGAGGCCGGCATCGGCGAGCGCGTCGGCGGCCATCACGCACACGCTGCCCGAAACGCTGTAGACCGCGATCTTCTCGCGTCCGGTCGGTCGTTTGCGAGCGAACAACGCAGCCGTATCGATAAGCTCGTCGAGCGTATCGACTTCGACCACACCGACCTCCCGGAACGCGGCGCTGTTCACTTCCGCCGCACCGGATATCGACCCGGTATGCGACGATGCCGCTCTTGCGCCCGCTTCCGATCGGCCCACCTTCAGCGCCACCACGGGCTTGCCGCACTCGGCCGCGTAGAGCGCCGCAGCAGCGAGCTCGCCGCCGTCCTTGATGCCTTCGAGCGAGGCGGCGATTACCGAGATGTCGTCGGCGTCCGCCATATGCCGGATAAAGTCGGCAGCGGTGATATCGACCTCGTTTCCGGTCGATGCATAAAGTCCGACCCCGACCCCGCGATCGGACGCCTGCATAAACGCGCGACCAACACCCCCGCCATGCGTAACGATTCCAATCGGACCGGTTCGCTGATCTGTCTGCCAAGCTGGCGAGAACAGCATGCCGATGCGCCGATTCTGATTGCAAAGACCCGGAGAATTCGGACCGTAGATCCGCATCCCGCTGTCACGTGCGATGCGCGCCATCTCAGCTTCGATGTGGCGCCCGTCATCGCTCACTTCACCAAAGCCGGACGTAAACACCATCGCATAGCGCACGCCGCGCGCGGCGCAGTCGCGTAGCGTCGTCAGGGTCGCCGTCGCAGGCACCACAAGCATCGCCACGTCCGGTGCCGACGGCACATCCAGGATCGAGGGATAGGCGGCTCGACCGGCGATCTGAGCGCCCGATCGGCTGATCAGAAAACAGTCGCCGCCAAAATCGGAATGATCGAGCAGATTCTCGACGGTGCGCCGACCCAGGCTGCCTGGGCGATCCGAGGCCCCAATGATGGCGATGCTGCCCGGATCGACCAACCGCGCAAGGCCGCGCGGTGCGGGATCGACCTCCGACCTACTCTCGATCTGCACCCCCACGTCGCACCTCATAACGTTATTTCGTATATGTCTACGCTATTTCGTAGAATGTCAATTTGCCTTTTGCGATATTGGTCGCCTTAACGTTTCGACATTTCGTGCATCGACACGACACGTCACGCATCGTTTACGCACCCTAGATGCGCACTCCGCTGAAAATTGATGGTGCCGTGAAGCGTTAGACCGGGGCAGCGCCTCAGCGCGCCTTGAATTCCGGCGCGCGTTTTTCGGCGAAGGCGCGTCCCGCTTCCCTATAGTCTTCACTCAGATCGAGGCGGGTGAGTTGCATCTGGGCGTCGAGATCGGTCGCGCCGTTCACCCACAACTTGCGCGACACACGCACCCCGTCACGGACGGCAAGTGGCGGCGCCTTCAAAATCTGTAGGGCCAGCGCTTCGGCTTCCTCGACATGCTTGCCGTTTTCCGCGAGCCGGTTGGCCAAGCCATAGCGGAACAGCTCTTCACCCGTTGCCTGCCGTCCGGTGATCAGCAGTTCGGTGCCGACCTTACTCGGCATGAAGGTGCGCATCTTGTACCAAGTGCGCGAACCGGACATGCCGCGCGTGGTTTCGGTGATGGCATAGCGCGTGTCGTCCGACACCACCAGGAGATCGCATTCGGCTGCGAGATGTGCCGCGCCACCGAGGCAGAAGCCATGCACCGCGCCGATCACCGGCTTGTAGTTGACCGTGCGGCCAAGATAGCCTTCGCCGCCTGTGCCGCGCAGATGCATCGATCCAAATGTGTCGCCCTTGCGCAGCGCCTCGAGCTCGAGCGCCTTGCGGTCGCTCTCCGGCTTATCCACGTTGAACGCGGTATAGGATTTGAGATCGGCACCAGCGCAGAACGCCTTGCCCGCGCCGTGCAGGATCGCAACCCACGCTTCGTCGTCGAGATCGAACCGCAGCAATGCGTCGCGGATCTCAGCGTCCATCTGGTTGTTGAAGGCGTTGAGCACTTCAGGCCGGCGAAGCTCGATATATGCGATCCGGTTGCGGACCTCATATCCCAGGAAGTTGTACTCGCTCATCTTATCCCCTTT
The DNA here is from genome assembly GCF_024211275.1 of Sphingomonas tagetis. GTDB lineage: Bacteria > Pseudomonadota > Alphaproteobacteria > Sphingomonadales > Sphingomonadaceae > Sphingomonas > Sphingomonas tagetis. Next base: position 365,885 of record NZ_JAMLDX010000003.1, on the reverse strand, counting down.
TGCCGCATCGCACAGTTAGCACGCCAGCGGGCCGCGGCGGCGTCATGCAGGACGCCATCATTGCCGCGACAGACCGCCCGAAGCCAATTTGCCCCGCCTAGAACTTGACGCCCAGCGTGACGCCATATGTGCGTGGCGCGCCTGCCGCGCCGAAGTCCGGATTCCCCGAACTCGATACGATCATCGAATGATATTGCTCGTCGAGCAGATTGTTCGCCCAAAATTGCAAGGAGAAGCGATCGTCTGCATCGGCGAAGGTTATGGAGCTGTTCACGAGCGAATAGGCGCCCTGCCGCAGCCGGTTGTCGGGTTCAAAGAAGATGCCCGAGTTGTGATAGAATGAGCCGGAAAACAATACTGAACCAAAGCCCGTGCGCAGCTTGTAGTCCACCCCGACATTGGCGGTCACCTCCGGTGCGCGCGGCAGCGTGTTGCCGCTGGCGTTGACCGTCGTGCCCTGCGCGAGATTGGTGGCGAGCAGGATCGTGCCCGGCGCGTTGGGGAATCTGGTGTATCTGGCATGGAGGTAGGACAATCCCGCCTGAAGCGACAGATCGGACGTTACTGCGGCATTGAGTTCGATCTCGCCGCCGTAGATTTCGGCGGCGGCCGCATTGGTCTGAAGCGTCGTGGTGGGCGTGTCACGCACCAGTACGACCAGATCCTTGTAGTCATAATAGAAGGCGGCGGTGTTCAGACGAACACGGCGATCAAGCAATTCGGTCTTCAATCCGATTTCGTAGGCGGTGATGTTCTCGGGATTTACCGGCGGATCCTTGGGCGAACCCCCGTTGTAATTGCCGCTCTTAAAGCCCGTGCTCAAGCTGGCATAGGCCATCACGTCGCGCGAAAAATGGTGGTCCAGCACGAGCTTGTAGGTTGCCCGCTCGTAGGTCTTTTCGTGATCATAGGGATTTGGTGCGGCATTCGGGAACACGACCGGCGCACCTGCGGCATTCACCTGCGATCCCGCCAGCCGCCGCCGATCCACGGTGTAGCGCGCGCCTAGGGTGATGTTCGTAGCTGCGGAGACGGGGATTGTAACTTGCCCAAAGGGCGCGAACGACCGCGTGGTCAGCGAAGAAACGCGTCGGAAGGATGTGGCTGCGCCGTTTGCGCCGCACGTGCCGACCCCTGGCGTGGCGCAAGGCACCTCGACGACGAATGGATCTTCGGTCGCGTCGGCATCGAAATAGTAGAGGCCTGCCACCCACTTCAGACCGCTCGAGCTATTGCCCTGCAATTGAAGCTCATTCGAAAAGGACTTGGTCGAATCGTGCCAGATTGTGCGCGAGCGGAATGCGGGCGTCTGGTCATTATCGAGGAATGTGTCGGTCTCGATGTGCTGATATGCAGCCACATTGATAAGCTGCGCGAAGCCCAGATCCTGCTCGATCCGCGCCGACGCCATATAGTTGCGCGTCTTGTCGTAGCTGCGGAAGTCCTGTTGCGAATCGTAAATGCTGCCGGTGAATTTGGCGCCGCCAAAGCCGGCTGGCGTTGAAGTGATATAGGGCATCACGTTGCGCGCACTCCCTTCATCAAGCCGCGACTGAAAATACCCGCCCGTCAGCGTAATCTTCGTGCCCGACCCCGGCGTGAAAACCAGTTTCGACCGGAGGTTGAAGTTCTTGTTGGTATGCAGCTTGCCGCCAATCGTGACATTCCTGCCCCAGCCGTTGCGCCGGTCGTAAACCTGCAGCGCAAGGTCTGCGCTGACATTCTGGGCCAGCGGCGCAGCGAGATAGGCCGACCCGCTGATCGCGTCGTAATTGCCATAGCCCAACGAGCCTTCCACAACGGCCTCATCGCCGGGCTCGCGCGTTACGATCTGCACCACGCCACCCGTGGTATTCCGGCCGAACAGCGTACCCTGCGGCCCGCGAAGCACCTCGATCCGCTCAAGATTGTTGAAGCCAAAGACATTGGCGTTCATCGAAGGAACATATACGCCATCGATATACAGGCCAACATTCGCCTCCTGGCCGCTCTGCACCGATGTCGCGCCGATCCCGCGCAGGAACACGACGGGCGAACGCGGATTGGCCGTGATCGCCAATCCCGGCACCTTCTGATTCAAGTCGATTGATCGGCCGATGCCTTGCGTGGCGAGGCTCGCCGCCGTCAGCGCCGTGACCGCGACCGGCACGTCCTGCAACCGCTCTGCACGGCGCTGCGCGGTGACCACGATCTCCTCAAGGCCCGACCCCTCGCTTGTCGGTGACGGCTGGACGGGCGCGGTCTGCGCCAACGCGCCCCCGCACGGCAATATCAGCGCCCCCAGTGCCAGGCCATTCGCCCACATCAGCTTGTTCTGCATCGAACCCTCCCCTCGCCAGATCGTCATTTTCCTTCAGGCGGAGCAACCCCTATGACGCAATTTGGAGTTCGTCAACGGTATATCGGGCATAACAACGCTATATCGTTTTTTTAAATTTCCATATTTAGCCCAGCATCGCGTTAATTCGCCGCTTTTCATCGATATTTCGTTATTATATCCGTTTTTTCGTTGACCGCTATCAAGCCCGTCGTCATGACGCGCCGCTGTCGGATCAGCGGCAGCAGCAATTCGAACGAGCGGAGGGGAGCCTTGTCCGAACCTGAATTCGACCACATCGTGCTCGGCGCTGGTTCAGCGGGTTGTGTGCTGGCCAACCGCCTGTCCGCTGATCCGCATCGCCGGGTGCTGCTGGTCGAAGCAGGCGGCTGGCCGCGCGGGTGGGTGCGCAACATGCCGGCCGCCGTCAAACAGGTCATGTTGCGTCCAGATCTGCGCTGGCCACTCAGGTCGGAGCCGGAGCCGGCGCTCGGTGGGCGCTCGCTTGAACTGCGACGTGGCAAGACCATTGGCGGATGCTCACAGATCAATGGCATGGTCTATGCCCGTGGTCACCCGGCCGACTATGATGACTGGGCGAGGCTGGGCTGCACCGGTTGGGCGTTTTGCGATGTGCTGCCCCATTTCCGGCGGCTCGAAAATCACTGGTCGGGTGCGAGCGAGGTGCATGGCGTCGGCGGACCGATCGGCGTTACGCGACCACGGGACACGGCGCTGCTGATAGATATCTTTCGCATGGCGACCCGTCTTGCCGGTCATGACGAAAATGAAGATTACCACGCCACCTACCGCGACGGCTTCGCGCCGCTTGATCTGACCATCGCCAATGGTCGGCGTGCCGGTACTGGCGACGCGTACCTTCGCCCCGCGCTCGCACGACGCAATCTGCAAGTCGTGACACGCGCGCACGTCTTGCGCATCGCCATCGCGGCCGGGCGCGCGACCGGGGTCGACATCCTGGTCGATGGCGCGGTTAAGCGCATCGCGTGCAGCGGCGAGATCGTGCTCGCGGCGGGCGCTTATGGGTCACCGCACCTGCTGATGCTGTCAGGCGTGGGGCCGGCCGACATGCTTGGCCGGCACGGCGTGCCGATCGTGCACGATGCGCCCGATGTGGGCGAGAACCTGATCGAGCATCCGATGGTCTATATGCACTTCTCGGCCAAACCGCAGACCTTCCTGTCTGAACTGCGGATCGATCGAGCAGTCAAATCGGCGGCACGGTGGGCGCTGTGCGGCAGCGGACCGTTCGCATCCAACGCTTGCGCAGGCCACGCATATTTGCGCAGCACACCGCAGGCCGACCGGCCCGACATTCAGACGATCTTCGCCGCGCTCAACCTGGGTGCCTGGCTGTGGAATCCGCTCACACGCGCGGCCCCCCCGCACGGCCTCTCTGCGGGGATCAGCGCGTTGACTCAGGAAAGCCGCGGCCGTGTTTTCCTCAAATCGAACGATCCACGGACACCGCCCGGCATCTTGCTCAATCTGCTGAGCAATCCGCAGGACGTCGCGCGCATGATCGCCGGCATCAGACTTACCCGCGAAATCTATCGCACCGGCCCGCTCGGCGCGCTGGTCACGCAAGAGCTGTCGCCCGGCGCCAACGCCAATGCTGCGGAAACCGAGGCAATGTTGCGTCGCGATTGTTTCACGGCGGAGCATCCCGTGGGAACCTGTCGGATGGGCGTCGATACGCGAGCGGTCGTCGACCCGCAGTTGCGCGTGAATGGCGTGGCCGGTCTGCGGATCGTCGATGCCTCGATCATGCCGCGTCATGTCGGCGGCAATACGAATGTGCCCGTCATCATGATCGCGGAGAAGGCCGCCGACATGATGCTTGGCCGCACGCCGCCGCCGTCTGCAAAGTCTTTCCTGCCGCTACAGGGTACCGCGTGATGCGGATCGACGCGCCGCTCGCAGCGCCAGACCGCTTCTTTATCGGTGGCCAATGGGTAAGACCACTCGGTGAGCGCATGATCGATGTCATCGCGCCGGCGACGGAGCAATGCTTCGTGCGAGTCGCAGCGGCGGAGATCGCCGATATCGACCGGGCCGTGGCCGCCGCGCGTGAGGCGTTCGATGCTGGCCCCTGGCCTCGTATGCATCACGTCGAGCGCGCGGGATATCTCGAAGCCTTTGCGGACGCGCTCGAACAGCGGCTTGCCGACCTCGCATTTGTCTGGCCGTATGAAGCCGGCATCGTTCACACGCTCGCCCAAGCGTTCCTCGCCGATAGCAGTCGGATGTATCGCGATTATGCGCGCATGGCCGAGATATTCGTCTTCGAAGAGCGGCACCTGCGCAAGGGCGGCGGCGGTATCGGGCTGCTCGTGCATGAACCCGTCGGGGTGGTTGGCGCCATCATCCCGTGGAATGGGCCGGTAAACCTGATCGCCACAAAGATCGCGCCCGCCCTGCTCGCCGGCTGCACAATCGTCATAAAGGCCTCACCCGAAGCACCATGCGCACCGCTGATCATCGCCGAAGTCGCTGCGCAAATCGGCCTGCCGCCCGGCGTGCTCAACGTCGTCACGGCTGACCGCGCCGCATCTGGCGCACTCGTCCGCAACCCTGATGTCGACAAGATCGCGTTCACCGGCTCGTCGGAAGCCGGCAAATCGATCGCCGCGCAGATGGGCGCTCGCATGGGTCGCTACACGATGGAACTGGGCGGCAAGTCCGCTGCGCTGGTGCTGGACGACTATGATCTGGAAAAGGCGGCATCGCAGCTCACGCATAGCGTAACTCGGCTGTCGGGGCAGATCTGCACAACGCTCAGCCGGATCATTGTGCCGCGCCATCGGCATGACATGCTGGTCGATGCGCTGGTCGACCAATTCGAACGGGTTCGCGTCGGCGACCCGTTCGATCCTGATGTCACGATGGGACCATTGGCCACCGCGCGACACCATGCACGCGTATCGGGATACATCGAGCGGGCGATGGCAGCAGGCCAGTGCATCGCGACGGGCGGCGGGCGGCCCGCCGGCCTCGACCGTGGGTTCTACCTGCAGCCCACGCTGTTCGCCGACGTCGATAACGCGTCGGAGATCGCGCAGGACGAGATTTTCGGGCCGGTGATCTGCGTCATCGCCGCGCAAGACGAGGATGACGCGATCGACATGGCAAACCGCTCACGCTTCGGTTTGTCCGGCGCGATCTTCTCCAACGATGCTGACCGGGTCTACGCTCTAGCGCGGCGTGTTCGCACCGGCACGGTCGGACAAAATTCTGGCAGCGGCGACTTCTCGATCGCATTCGGCGGCGTGAAGGAATCGGGCATCGGGCGCGAAGGCGGCGTCGAGGGCCTGCGCGCGTATCTCGAGCCCAAGACGATCCTGCTCGAAGGCGCGCCATGCCGAAATAGGCCCTCGTGACCCGCGCAAACCATCCATCGATTCGAGGAGTTTAAGTTGTGGACCAAGACATATTCGAGATGCTGCTCAACACGATCCGGCGGTTCGTCGACGAGCAGCTGATCCCGGCCGAGGATCTCGTTGAGGAGAATGATGCCGTGCCGGACGGCATTGTCGACCAGATGCGCGAGATGGGCCTGTTCGGCATTTCGATACCGACGGCGTTCGGCGGTCTGGGCTGTACCATGACCGAAGAGGCGGCCATCGTCCGCGAACTGTGTCGAGCGTCGATCGTCTTCCGGTCCGTAATCGGCACGACAGTAGGAATCGGTAGCCAGGGGATCGCGATCGACGGGACGCCCGCACAGAAGCAGGCGTGGCTTCCCAGATTCGCCGCGGGCGATGCAATTGCCAGCTTTGCCCTGACTGAACCCGACACCGGCTCCGATGCCGCATCGTTGCGCACGATCGCCGTTCGCGAGGGGGACAGTTATCGGATCAACGGCACCAAGCGCTTCATCACCAATGCCCCGCGTGCGAGCGTGTTCACGCTGATGGCGCGCAGCGAACCGGATATCCCAGGGGCCGGCGGCATTTCAGCGTTCATCATCCCGGCCGACACACCGGGCCTTTCGCTGGGTCGCCCAGATAGGAAGATGGGTCAGAAGGGCTCGGTGACCACCGACGTAGTCCTTGAGGACGTCGTGGTTCCCGCCAGCGCTATCATCGGTGAAGTGCCTGGCCGAGGCTTCAAGACTGCGATGAAGGTGCTCGATCGCGGACGGATCCACATTGCCGCCGTCGCGCTCGGCATGTGCGATCGCCTGCTCGACATGGCCGTCGGCTATTCGATCGATCGCAAGCAGTTCGGCCAGCGGATCGCCGACTTTCAGCTGGTGCAGGCCATGCTGGCCGACATAAAGGTCGATTTGCTGACGAGTGAGGCATTGCTGCAATCGGTCGCCGCCAAATTCGACGCTGGCATGCCCGTCAGCCTCGAATGCGCGGCGCTCAAATATCACGCTTCCGAAGCTGTCGGTCGGATCGCCGATCGCGCCGTCCAGATCTTCGGCGGCGCGGGCTACATGGCGGAATATAAGGTCGAGCGCTTCTACCGCGATGTCCGGCTGCTGCGGATTTATGAAGGCACATCGCAAATTCAGCAGACGATCATCGCCAAGCAACTGATCCGTCGGGCCGAGGCCCTTTGACCGTCACAGGGAGCCGTCATGCGTAGAGAGCAGCCATCGTCACTCCGATCCGTACCGCTGTCGGCAAATTCGGCGGCTCGCTTGCGCCGCTCCAGGCCGGCGCCCTAGGCGCGATCGTAATCAAGGCCCTGGTCGCGCGCTCCGGCATCGATCCTGCGCGGATCGACGACGTCGTGATGGGCCAGGGCTATGCCAGCGGAGAAGCGCCCTGCGTCGCGCGGTTTTCGACGCTGGCTGCCGGACTACCGGAGACAATCTCCGGTGTGCAGATCGACCGCCGTTGCGGCTCCGGGCTACAGGCGGTGATCGACGCCGCGATGCGGGTCCAGACTGGCGCAGCTGATGTGGTGATCGCAGGCGGCGTGGAAAGCATGAGCAACGTCGAGTTTTATTCGACCGATCATCGCGGTGGCGCTCGCTTCGGCTCGACCACCTTCCACGATCGCCTGACGCGGGCACGGCTGATGTCGCAGCCGATCGAGCGGTTCGGCGTGATCAGCGGCATGATCGAAACCGCCGAAAACCTCGCCCGCGACTACAGTATCAGTCGCGAGGCGTGCGACGCCTATGCCGCGCAAAGTCACCGCCGGGCGCAAGCGGCTTGGGCGGCGGGCAAGTTCGATGATGAGATCGTTCCCGTCACAGTTCCGCAACGCAAGGGCGAGCCGGTCATTTTCGCCAGGGATGAGGGCATTCGCGGGGATGCCACAGCCGAGTCGCTCGGCCGGCTATCGCCGATCGAAACGGGCGGCGTGGTCACCGGTGGCAATGCAAGTCAACAGAATGACGCCGCCGCCGCCTGCCTGGTCGTCGCGGAGGACAGACTTGCCGAACTCGGCCTCGCGGCTGCTGCCTGGCTACGTGGCTGGGCGGTAGCGGGTTGCGACCCATCCCGGATGGGAATTGGGCCAGTGCCGGCTGTGGCACAGCTGTTCGCACGAACCGGACTGGGCTGGCACGACATCGATCTGGTGGAGCTCAACGAGGCCTTCGCGGCGCGGGTGCTGGCTTGCCTTAAAGGCTGGAACTGGGATGATCGCGACAAGCTCAATGTCAACGGCTCGAGAATTTCGTTGGGTCACCCGATCGGGGCGACTGGCGCTCGGATCCTCGCGGGGCTGGTACGCGAACTCGGCCGCCGTTGCGCGCGCTATGGACTGGAGACAATGTGCATCGGGGGCGGCCAGGGTCTGGCGGCAATATTCGAGCGAGCGACCTGATCCTCACTCTGCATATCGGTTTCAGCTGCTGTTGACTCGCCCCATCAGCCCGGCAACCGTGCCGATCAGACAACCAAGCGCGCAGATGGTCATCAGCGCGACGCCGAGTGACAGGGCCGGGTCATAGGTATGGATTCGGTCGTTAAGGATACCGACCAGCAGCGGCCCCGTCATCAGCGCGACCAGACTGGTCATCGCATAGGTTCCCGCAGTCAATGTGCCGCGATATCGTTCGGGCACCATCAGCTGGATACCTGCGGGGCCGGCCGGCGCACCCAGCGTCAGGACCAGCACGAACAAGAGATAGCCAATCGCCGCGGTATGGACGCTGGCGCTGAGCAGCATGAGCAAGCCGGCCGGGATGGCGAGGAACAGGCTGGTCGCCAGCGCCATGCCGACAGCACGTTCGGGTACGTGGCGACGCAATCGATCAAGATAGACGCCGCCGAGCAAAGCGCCCCCCGCGCCCCCGACGAACCCGAGGCTACCGACCATCAGTCCCGCAGCGCCGATGGGCATGCCATGTTCGCGCACAAAGAAGCTGGGGATCCAGGAGACGTATGTTGCCTGAACGAACAGGCTCGCCGTCCATGCCACGCAATGGACGGCAAGCGGGCTGTGGATCGTTCGAGCAAACGCAAGCGCACTGCGCAGCGAACCCCTGCCCGTTTTTTCATTGCGCGCCGGTTCCTCGAACGTCAGCATCAGCAGTGCGACCGGAAGTCCCAGCACGCTCGCGACAAGAAACAGAATTTGCCAGTCAGCCAATCCCATCAGCTCGCCATGTGTAGCAAGATAGCCGACCAGGGCGCTACCACCGATCAGAGCGATCGCCTTGCCCATCGGTACGCCGGTCTGGAACACCCCGATCGCCTTGCCGAGCGACTCTTGCTTGAAAATCGCGGGCAGGATCGACATGACCGCTGGAATCAACGTGGCCTCGCCCAATCCGACTGCGGTTCGCGCGAGAAACAAAGTGGGGAAATCGTCGGCGAGCGCGCACAATAGTGTGGCCAGCGACCAGGCGAGGATACCTGCGGTTATCATGTTCCGCCGGTTCGCCCGGTCGGCCAGCACGCCAAAGAACAGGCCGCTCACGCAATAGAGGATGGCGAAACTCGGCCCCGTCAGCAGACCGACTTGCGTATCGGTGAGCGCAAGGTCCCGCTTGATCGGGATCACCGCGATCGACATCAAGAACCGGTCGATCGCGCAAACGGTGTAGGCACCGGCCAACACAAAGCAGATGAACCACGGACTGCGCTGACGCCGGGCCGCAAGGTCGCTCACCGATCCGCTCCGCGCCGGCACCCATGTCGCCCGATTGCGGACGTCGTGGGTCTGATGCGGTGTTGGGCTGCGTGCAACCGGACCGCCGGCTCGAACACGGCTCAGGATTCCGCGGCAGCTAGCGCGGCGTTCTCGTCCAGCGCAGCCTGCAGCCGATCATCGAGGAAATTGCCGGCGACGATGCGGACAGGCCGATTGCTGAGCACGTCCATGTTGAAGGGCGACTTGCCCGCCGCGACGTCGGTGATCGCCTGCTTCAGCATGCGACGATACAAGGCGACGCCCTTGTCGCTGCTTACCAGATTTTCCTCGGTGTGAAGCGTGATCGGCCCCTGGCTCTTCTGAGCTTCATAGTCTCCGGGATCGCGCTGATGCTCTTCCTCGGTCATATCGTGCCAACTGCGGGGAAACAGCTGCCGCTCGAATTCGCCACTCTCCACCAAACCGGCGACACGATCCGAAGCACGGAAGATAATTATGTTGCGCGTGTTGTGATCGTCGACCGGCACCTTCCAGACGAACAGAACCGACTTGTCGAAATCATGCGCGAGCGGATTACCCGAGACGGTGAGCAACGGGAAGATCAGTTCGCCAACACGGTGAACCACATGATCCTGATCGCGCCGCAGCGTCGATGTGCGCACGCCGTGCGGGATCGGCTCCCATCGCACTTCCGGACGAATGCCAAATGACGGGTGAAACTGGTCGCGATTGAGGTTGTGCAGTACGTAGACGTGAAATGGATCCACGCCATTCTCGGTCATCTGTAGCCAGTTGTAATCCGGCTGCGGATCACCGAACACTTTGTGGTGCGCATCGACGATCAAACGGTATTGCCCGTCCTCAAGATTCTCGAGCGGTTCGTAGCGTGGCAGCGGCGGTTTTTCCTCCAGCGGCCCGAGATAAGCGAAGATGACGCCATAGCGCTCCTCGACCGGATACCAAGGCTGGCGATAATGCTTTACCGTCCGAGCGCCACAATCGGGCTCGCACACTTGTTCGAGGCATTGCCCCGTCGGCGCGAACAGCCAGCCATGATAACAGCATCGGATGCCGCGTTCCTCGACGCGGCCATAATAGAGCGAAGCGCCGCGATGGATGCAGCGCGGGTAAACCAAGCCCACCTCACCCACTCTGGTGCGGAACAGGATCAAATCCTCGCCCAGTAGGCGGACAGCCACAGGAAGGTCGCCTACTTCGGCAGAAGCAGCGATCGGATGCCAGTAGCGACGAAGCATCTCACCGGCAGGCGTTCCGCGGCCCACTTGCGTCATCGCAAGGTCTGACTGCCCCGGAGCGAAGTGATAGGCTGAACCTTCCGACGACGACGGCTTCATGCACCAACTCCTATTCGATATTTCGTCAGTGTCATCGAAATATCGCCGTGTCAACCGGTCGGGCCGTTGCTTGTGCAGACAATCCGAAACGTCACGTCGAGGGATGCGGCAGTAGCAACCCCCACTGTCCTCAGCGTTGATGGGTGCTGTCAATGCAACGTGGCAGCGCAGGCCGGGCGCTGCTAAGCGGCGCTGAATGAGCCGCAAATCTCGAGCCAAACCGTCTTCTCCATTTCGCTACTTCAACTCGTCGCCCGAGGTGATCCGCCTTGTGGTGATGATGTATGTACGGTTCCCGCTGTCGCTGCGGAACGTGGAGGACCTGCTGTTCGAGCGCGGCATCGACATTTGCCACGAAACGGTGCGGATGTGGTGGAATCGCTTCGGCCCGATGTTCGCCGGCGACATCCGCCGGCAGCGGGTCAGCCGGATGCGTGGCTTTCGCCACTGGCGCTGGCATCTTGATGAGATGTACGTGAAGCTCAACGGGGAGATGGTCTATCTCTGGCGCGCCGTCGACCACGAAGGCGAAATACTCGAGAGCTTCATCACCAAAACACGCGACAAGAAGGCCGCCCTGACCTTTATGAAGAAGGCGCTCAAACGCCATGGCTCACCTGAAGCCATTACAACCGACGGCCTCCGGTCGTACGGCGCAGCCATGAATGAACTCGGCAACCGCGAAAAGCAGGAGGTCGGGCGATGGGCAAACAACAGGGCCGAGAACGCGCATTTGTCTTTTCGACGGCGAGAGCGAGCGATGCTCAGATTCAGGCGAATGAAGACGCTACAGAAGTTCGCCTCCGTGCATGCCAACGTCCATAACCATTTCAGCCTGGAGCGCCATCTAGTCGACCGACAGACATTCAAGGAACGCCGCTCGGCCGCGCTGGCCGAGTGGCAATCCCTCGCGAGCTAGGCTGCCAGCTTCAATGACCGAGCTCCATCCTGTGGAGAGCGGTTCGCAGAGGACTGACAGCACCCCGCCCGACCCCAGCAGCCGTTGCGCGAACGCCTCGCCATAGACCGCATGATCCTCGGGCCGCGCGCCGACATCGCGGTCGAACAACCGCCGCGCCGCCTTGTTGCGCAGCCGCACGCCATGCGCCGGATCGACCGTGAGCAGCGCCACCGGCATGTCGTCGAGCAACGCTTCGAGGAAGCGCTGCTCCTCGATCCCGCGCGCCCGTTCCGCGCGCAGATCGCGCACCGCATCGGTCAGCGCGCCGCCGAGCCGATCAAACGCCGCATCGCCGCGCCGATCGAAGCTCGCCGACAGATCGCCATGCCGCAGCGCCTCGACGAAGCGCGCCAGCATCAGATTGGTCCGCCGCACATGCCCGACCAACCCGACGACCCCCGCCGCCGTCACGCCCAGCGCGACGAGCCGCACCACCGCCAGCCCCGGCTGCGCAAACGCCCACACCGTCGCGCCGAGCGCCGCCAGCAGCAGCGCGACCCAGCCGAGCAGCACCAGCGTGAAGCGATGCTCAGAGCCCATGCTTCTCCATCCGCCGGTACAGGGCGGCGCGAGACAGTCCCAGTTCCGCCGCCGCCGCGGAGATGTTGTAGCCGTGCTTCTTGAGCGATTCCTCGACCAGCCGCCGCTCGGCACGGTCGAGGTTGAGATCGGCGTCGCGCGCCGGCGTCACCACCGCCTCGGGCGCGATGCGCGGCGCCGGCGCGGCCAGCGACAGATCGCCCGGCTCGATCGGCGTGTCCCCCGCCAGAATCACCGCGCGCTCGATCGCATGGCGCAGCGCGCGGACGTTGCCGGGCCAGTCATGCCCCGCCAGTGCGGCCTGCGCCGCCAGACTCAGCGCCGGACGCGGGCGGCCATAGCGCGCGGCATAGAGGTCGAGATAATGGTCGATCAGCGCCGGCACGTCCTCGCGCCGCTCGCGCAACGGCGGTAGCTCGATCTCGACCGTGTTGAGCCGGAACAGCAGATCCTGGCGGAATTGCCGGGAATCGCGCAGCGCGGCAGCGGACAGGTTGGTCGCGGCGATCACGCGAATATCGACCGGCACCGGCCGGTTGGCGCCGACCGGGGTGACATGCCGCTGTTCGAGCGCGGTCAGCAATTTGGGCTGGAGATGCAGCGGCAGATTGCCGATCTCGTCGAGGAACAGCGTGCCCCCGTCCGCCGCCTGAATTCTGCCCACGCGGTCGCCCTTCGCCCCGGTGAACGCGCCGCGGACGTGGCCGAACAGCTCCGAATCGATCAGTTCGGTCGCCACCGCACCCAGATCGAGCGTCACCATCGCCCGGTCCGCGCGGCGCGACTGGCGGTGCAAGGCGCGCGCGACCAGCTCCTTGCCGGTGCCGTTCTCGCCCAGCACCAGCACATTGGCGTCGGTCGGTGCGGCGCGCGCGATCAGCGAATGCACGCGCATCATCGCCGCCGATCCGCCGATCAGATCGCTGCCACTGCCCAGCGCCGGCCGCACCCCCGCCGCCCCCGCGCGCCGCCGCGAGCGGTTGAGCGCCGCGGCGGTGCGCACCGTGGCGAGCAATCGCTCGTTCGCCCAGGGCTTGGAAATGAAGTCCGCCGCCCCCCGCTTCATCGCCTCGACCGCGACATTCACCCCGGCATGCGCGGTGATCATCACAACGATCAGGTCGCCATCGACCGCCAGCAGCTGGTCGAGCAGTTGCAGCCCCTCCTTCGCATCGGTCGCGCCGCGCGCGAAATTGGCGTCGAGCAGCACCACATCGGGCTTGCGCCCGATTGCCACCGACAGCGCCTCGGCGGGCGCGACACAGGTCACCACCTCGTCGAACAGCCCGCGCAGCAGCAGGCGGACGGCCATCAGCACGTCCTCGTCGTCATCGACGACGAGACAAAGTCCGAACCGATCCCCCGTCGTCATTGACCGCTCCCGTACAACCGCTGTGCGGAACCGAACAATCAATAACCGTGCCACCCCATTGCCGACAGCCGATTTTTCCGGGGATTCCGCCCATTTCGGCACTTGGCACGACTGATGCTGTGGAAGATCGCATGGACCAGCCGGACCGCCCCACCAGCGCTCGCCGCCGCTTTCACGCCGTTCGCTTCGTGCACGTCGCGGCGCTCTGCGCGATCCTGTGCTGGCTGATCTCGAACGCGATCACGCGCACCACCGCGCTGCTGGCGCCATTGGCACTGTTCGTTTCCGGACAGGATTGTCCGAAGCCGGACAGTGTCCGCCCGCCGGCAAGCGCCGCCGCGCTGGTGGCGCCATTGGCATGCGCCTTGCTCAAGGTCCGGTGATGCGCCTGATCAAGCTTCCCGATTCGACACCCTCGACCGGCGATCCGGTCTCCGGCAGCGGCATGGACCGCGTCGTCGAGACGCGCCGCCTGCCGCGCTGGGCGCCCTGGGCGCTCGGCGGCGCACTGCTTATCGCCGCCGCGCTGGTTTTCTGGTTCTACGCCCCGCGCGGCGACGCGCAGACCGTCGCGGCCGACCGCCTGACGATCTCGACCGTCACCAACGGCACGTTCGAGGACTTCATCCCGCTGCGCGCCCGCGTCACGCCGCTGCTCACCGTCTATCTCGACGCGATCGAGGGCGGGCGGGTCGAGAAAGTGCTGGTCGAGGACGGCACGCAGCTCGCAAAGGGCCAGCCGATCGTCGAGCTGTCCAACGCTGAACTTCAGCTCTCGACGCTCGCCCGCCAGACCGAGGTCGAGCAGCAGATCAACAATATGCGCAGCCAGGAACTGGCGCTCGCCCAGACGCGCCTCGCCAACGAGCGCGCGGTGCTCGAGGCCGAGCTCGCCGCCGACAAGACGCGGCTTCAATATGAGCGCGAGGCGAAGCTCGCCGAGCGCGGCTTCGTCAGCGGCAAGGCGTTCGCCGACACCACGGCGCAAAATCGCTACGAGCGCCGCCGGCTCGACGCGATGCGCCGCAGCCGCGCGACCGACGAACGGCTGCAATCGAGCCAGCTTGCGCAGCAGCGCGCGTCGATGGCGTCGATGCGCGCCGGGCTCGACATTGCGCGCGCCAATCTCGATGCCCTCAAACTGCGCGCGCCGGTGGCAGGGCAACTCTCGGGGTTCAACGTCCAGGTCGGCCAGTCGCTCTCGCGCGGCGAGCGCATCGGCCAGATCGACAGCCCCGGCCGCAACAAACTGATGGCCGGCGTCGACGAATTCTATCTCGGCCGCGTGCAGCTCAACCAGAAGGCGAATATCGAGCTTGCCGGCAAGAGCTTCCCGGCCAAGGTCACGAAAATCTACCCGCAAGTGCAGAACGGCCAGTTTCAGGTCGATCTGCAATTCGTCGGCCCCGAACCCGCCGATCTCCAGCGAGGCCAGACACTTCAGGCAAGGCTGACACTCGGCGATCCCGCCCCGGCGCGGCTGATCCCCAACGGCGCCTTCTACAGCGAGACCGGCGGCGCTTACGTGTTCGTCGTTGCCCAAGACGGGCGCAGCGCGGTCAAGCGCCCGGTTCGCCTCGGCCGCCGCAACGCCAGCGCGATCGAGGTGCTCGAAGGACTCGATTCCGGCGAGCGCGTGATCACCTCTCCTTACACCGGTTTCGCCGACAAGGACCGGCTCGACCTCTCCGCCCGAAAGGAATGACCATGCTTCAAATGCGGCAGCTCTCTCGCGTCTATCGCACCGACATGGTCGAGACGACCGCACTGGACGCGATCGACCTCGACGTCGCCGAGGGCGAATTCGTCGCGATCATGGGGCCGTCGGGCTGCGGCAAATCGACCCTGCTCAACCTGCTCGGCATGCTCGACAGCCCGAGCAGCGGTTCCTACGTCTTCGCCGGGCAGGAGGTCGCCGGCCTTTCCGAGAGCAAGCTTGCCGAGGTGCGCAAGGCGAGCATCGGCTTCATCTTCCAGAGCTTCAACCTCGTCGACGAGCTGACGGTGCGCGAGAATGTCGAGCTCGCCTTGCTCTACCACGACGTCCCCGCCGCCGAGCGCAAGCGCCGCACCGACGAGGTGATGGATCGCGTGGGCATCGCCCACCGCGCGCGCCACCGCCCCAGCCAGCTGTCGGGCGGCCAGCAGCAGCGCGTCGCCGTCGCCCGCGCGCTGGTGGCACAGCCCAGGCTGATCCTCGCCGACGAACCCACCGGCAATCTCGACACCAACCAAGGCGAGGAAGTGATGCGCATGCTCCAGTCGCTCAACCAGCAGGGCTCGACCATCATCATGGTCACGCACTCGCCCTCGCACGCCGATTATGCCGGCCGCATCGTCCACATGCTCGACGGCCGCATCCTACAGGAACGCCGCCGCGCCGCCTGATCCTTCCTTTCCGGAGCACAGCCCATGTGGCGCAACTACCTCACCGTCGCGGTCCGCGCGCTCGCCAAGAGCCGGGTCTATGCCGGCATCAACATCGTCGGCCTCGCGCTCGGCCTCGCCGCCTGCGTGCTGATCCTGCTCTATGTCCGCTACGAGACCAGCTATGACAGCTGGATGAAGGGCGCCGACCGCGCCTTCCAGATCCAGACCGATTACAAGGCGACGCCACAGGGCGGCGAGGAAATGCACCTGCAGATGAGCGGGATCGTCGTCGGCAAGACGCTGCAAAAGGACTATCCCGATCAGGTCGAGAAGCTGGTGTGGGTGCGCGGCTTCTCGCCCATCGTGATCCAGGACGGCCAGGCCGGCGAGATCGAGGATCTGCGCATGGTCGACGGCAATCTGTTCGAAATTCTCGACGTGCCGTTCGTGCGCGGCAGCGGCGCCACCGCCCTGCCCGACACGAATTCGATCGCGCTCAGCGAGAGCGAGGCGACGCGCCGCTTCGGCACGCTCGACGCGGTCGGCAAGACACTGACGATCGTCGATAATCAGGGCAATGTCGATTATCGCGTGACCGGCGTGTTCAAGGACTGGCCGAAGAATTCGAGCTTCTCCGCCAACGCCGTCGCGCGCTTCGATCTGGGCGTGCAATTCGCCGACCGCATGGGTCAGGTGACCGGCTGGGACAATCAGCAGGGCTGGAACTTCGTGCGGCTGCGCTCGCCCGAAGACGCGAAGCTCATCCACGATCGCATGCCCGCGTTCGAAAAGCGCAACATTCCGGACGAGGTCACGGGCGACCAGCGCCGCAACCCCGGCGAGTATCAGGACTATCGCCTCACCAACATCCGCAATGTCCATCTCGGCGATGCACAGGACGCCGCGGTCAGGCCGGGTAACGACCGCTTCACGGTGATCACCTTCGCGATCGTCGCGCTGCTGATCCTCGGCATGGCGTGCGTCAACTTCACCAACCTCGCCACCGCCCGCGCCTCGCAGCGCGCCCGCGAAGTGGCGCTGCGCAAGGTGCTCGGTGCCTCGCGACGCCAGCTGATCATCCAGTTTCTCGGCGAATCCGTGCTGGTCACCGCGATCGCCATGCTGCTGGCGCTCGGCCTGGTCGAACTGTCGCTGCCGGCGTTCAGCGCGTTCCTCGATGCGCAGCTCGAACTGCATTATTTCGGCGCGGGTGGCGTGGCGCTGCCGGCGATCGGGCTGGTGCTGCTGGTCGGCATCGCCGCCGGGCTCTATCCGGCCTTCTTCCTCGCGCGGTTCGAGCCGGCCAAGATCCTCAAGGCCAACAAGTCGGCGGCCGACGCGCACGGCTCGGGCATCTTGCGCAACGCGCTGGTGATCGGACAGTTCGCGGTGTCGATCGCGCTGATCATCTGCACCGCGGTGATCTATGCCCAGACCGTCTATGCGCAGACCGCAGACGCCGGCTATCGCCGCGACGGGCTGCTTCAGGTCGGCAATCTCGGCTATCGCGGTGTCGACGACCGCGACGGACAGGTCGCCGAGCAGCTGCGCCGCATCCCCGGCGTCGAGGCGGTCGCACGCTCGCAAATCGGCGTCGACCCCGGCAACAATTCGATGAGCCGCGTCTTTCTGCCCGGCAGCACGACGCAGACCGTCGATCTCGGCGACTATGCGGTCGAACAGGATTTCTTCAAGGCGATGGGCATGAAGCTGCTCGCCGGACGCCTCTTCTCCGAAGCGCAGGGCAAGGACGACGCGACTACCCCGCCGCCGAGCAATCCCGGCTATCAGGCGGCAGTACAGGCGCTCATCCAGCGCGGTCTCAACGTCGTGATTACGCAGGAGGCGTCGCGCCGGCTCGGCTTCAAGTCACCGCAGGACGCGATCGGCCAGCGCGTGCGCACCGAGGCCGGCAACGACAATGGGCTGATCGAGCTAACCGTAATCGGCGTGGTCGCCGACGCGCGCTTCCGCTCGGTTCGCGATCCGCTTCAGCCGATCATCTACACGATGCGCCGCAATGGCTTCGGTGACATCCTCGTCCGCTTCTCGGGCGATCCGGCCAAGGTGCGCGATCAGGTCGAAACGGTGTGGAAGCGTACCATCCCGCAAGTGCCGTTCGGCGCGCGCTTCGCCGAGGACATCGTCCGTCAGCAATATGATCAGGAGACGGCGCGCGGCCAGCTGTTCGCGGCCTTCGCCTTGCTGGCCGTGGTGATCGGCTGTCTCGGCCTGTTCGGCCTCGCCGCCTTCACCGCCGAACGCCGCACGAAAGAGATCGGCATCCGCAAGGTGCTCGGCGCGAAGACGCGCGACATCGTCCGCCTTCTGGTGTGGCAATTCAGCCGCCCGGTCCTCATCGCGAACCTCATCGCCTGGCCCGTCGCCTGGTGGTTGATGCGCGACTGGCTCAACGGCTTCGATCAAAGAATTGCGTTGACGCCGTTGCCTTTCCTGACCGCAGGCGCGCTCGCTCTGCTGATCGCAATCGCGACAGTCGGCTGGCACGCCTTCCGTGTCGCGCAGACAAGCCCGGTGCGCGCACTTCGTTATGAATGAAAGGCAGCCTGCCGAGCTGTCTGACCAGCGCGTCGTGGCCTTGCTCCGGCGCGATGCCGGCACGGCCGGTCTCGGTCAGGAATATGCCGCACCCAACACCCTCACGGCTGTCCGACTGCACCTTAGTCGAGCATCGGCTCCAGCGCTTCAGGGTCCGGTATGAGCGTTTGGCTGCGCACCAACAGTCCGGGAGCGCCCGCTTGCTGTTGACGCACCAGTAACGACAGGATGCGGCGCGCCCTGAGTGGTGCATCGTCCACGCGCAGCGCCATCTGAGGAACCGAAAGTCCCGAATCGTCGAGCTCGCGCTGCTGCAGTTCCACCATTTCCTTATCCTCGTCGAAGGTCCGACGATGCGCCTCCACGATCCCTGCGGTGAGTTCGGCGTCGTCCTGGCGGAAGTTGCGGTTGTGGGACCAGAAATAATGCGTCGAGGTTTCGGTCTCGGGCGTCAGCAGGTGAAGCACCCGCGACACGAGCGTTTCCTCGACGGCACCGCCGGCGGGCCGCGCGCCGACATCGGTCATGTTGATCGACGGCGCAGTCCAGATCGCCGTCTGCCAGCGGTCGATATGGTTGTCGTTCCCCTGCAAGACGCGGAAGAAGGGCGGGGGCACGATGTTCGGCATCTCGCGATGCGCCAGCACTTTCAGGCCGTCGACGCTTACCTTTACCGGGAAGTCGGCGATGGTTTCCTCTTCCTGATTGCCGATCGTCCCCTGGTGGATGTAGTTTTCATGGCTGAGGTCGAGCAGATTGTCCGTCAACAGCCGGTAGTCCGCCGCGACATGCGTGTAGCCGTTCGACGCGGTCCAGTGCGGCAGCGCCGGCCATGGCACGTCGGGGACCAGTTCCGCATCGGCGAGCTTCGCGTCGCCCATCCAGATCCACACCATTCCGTGCCGTTCGGTCATCGGAAAGACCGTGGCAGCCGCGTTCGGCGGGATTTTTGCCTGGCCGGGAATGTGCACGCACCGCCCATCGCTGGCGAAGGTCATCCCGTGATAGCCGCAGCGTATCGTATCCCCGATCCGCTGTCCGGCCGACAGCGGCACCAGCCGGTGCGGGCAGCGATCGAGAAACGCCGCCGGCTCGCCCGATTCCGTGCGCAAGAGGAGTACTGGCTGGTCCAGGATGCGCCGCACCAGCCATCCTCCGCCGTCCATCTCGGTGGGCCAGGCAGCGACGTACCAACAATTCTTCAGGAACATGTCCACACTCCATTCCGCGCCTTCATCCCGGAAAGCGCGACACGTCAGCTCAGCTCGTAGCGGTCGCCGAAATCGAACAGATCATCATGGATGAACCCAGGATAGTACTGGATTTCCCACCAGTTGCTGTCGAGGTCGCGCAGATAGAAGCTGTACACCCCATGCCGGGCGATCGGCTCCTTGATCTCGGCGATGCCCCATTCGTCCTTGAGCTCGACCGCCTTGCGATAGGCTTCGTCGACCTCTTCCTTGCTCGCCATGTCCAGCCCCCAGTGATTGAGGAGCTGGGCCGGATGCAGCGCGTCGCCGACTTCCACCGCGACAATGAAGAATTTGAGGCCGAGCCGGATGACGAACGAGCTCGGCGAATGGACGACGACCTCGAGCCCCAGGAACTCCTCGAAGAATTTGCGGCTCTTCTTGAGGTTCCGGACCTCCAGCGTGCCATGCGACATCACATAGGGTTTCAAGACCGATGGCCGCTCGGGCGTCTCGACGATCGCGTCGTCGACCAGTTCGCGTAGGATGCTCATGCCCTGTCCTCCTCAAATGCTTCCTGCGTGCGCGCCGCGCGTTCGGCGGCAGTGAGGAATTCGTCCGCGTAGAAATGTGCCGGCCCCTGTCCGCCCATCGCCTCGAAGCGCCGCGCGGTGTCCTCGATCATCGCGGGCGAGCCGCAAGCATAGACGTCCGCGCCCGACAGATCGGGATGGTCGGCAATCAGCTGATCCTGGACATGGCCGGTGCGGCCTTGCCACTCGCCGTCGGGCGCACGCGACAGGACGGGATGGAAGGTGAAGCCGGGATATTGCCCAGCCCATTCCCGCGCGAGACCGGCCATGTACAGATCTTCCTCCCGCCGCCCGCCCCAATAAAGGGTGAAGCTGCGCTGGCCGATCTCGCCGGTGGCAATGGCATGCTCGACCATCGCCTTGATCGGCGCGAAGCCGGTGCCGGTCGCCAGCAGCATCACCGGCCGGTCGCTGTCGGAACGCAGGAAGAAGGTGCCAAGCGGCATCTCGAGCCGCAGAAGTGCCTTGAGCGCCATTTCGTTGAACAGCCGGTCGGTGAACACCCCGCCCGGCGTGTGGCGGATATGGAGTTCGAGCTCCGTCACCCCTTCGGGCTTGCAGACATTGGCGATCGAATATTCGCGCTTGACCCCTTCGCCAAGGTCGAAGGCGAGATGCTGACCCGGGAAATACCGCACATTCTCGTTCTGAGGCAGCCTCAGCTTGAGGATCATCACGTCGTCGGCGGCGCGGTCCATCGCGACGATCCGGCACGGCGTCTGGTGCGGGCGGATATTCTCCGCGCCGATGATCTCGTCGGTCTCGATCAGCAGGTCGCTGCGCGGATTGGCCTGGCACAGCAGCGCATAGCCGGCCTCATGCTCCGCCACCGTCAGATAGTGAGTCATCGGCTGGTCGGCATAGCTGATCGCGCCCTCGACGACCTTCGACTTGCACGTCCGGCAGAAACCGGAGCGGCAATTATAGGGCAGCATGAACCCGGCTTCGAGTCCGGCCGCGAGGATGTTCTGTTTCTCGCCGCACTCGAAGCGATGGCCGGAGCCGCTCAAGGTAACCTGATATTTCAACGACGCGAACTCCTCTCCGATGACCGCGGCTGCCGCCGTGCGAACCGTCGCGGCATCACGCTGCCACGGCCTCGTCCGCGATGCTGTTCCGCAGGATGCCGATGCCGTCGATCTCGATCTCGACCGTGTCGCCCGGCTTCATGAAGACCTGCGGATCGCGCTTGTTGCCGACCCCGCCCGGGGTGCCGGTGACGATGACATCGCCAGGCGAGAGCGGCGTGAAGGTCGAGCAATATTCGATCAGCCGCGCGATCGGGAAGATCATGTCAGCGAGCACCGCATCCTGCATCACCTCGCCGTTCAGTCGAGTCTGTAGCCGCTGCGTTTCGGGCGCGCCGAATTCGTCCGGCGTCACCAGCCACGGCCCGAACGCGTTTAGGGATGCGTGCGCGCTACCTAGCCGTCGGAGAATAGCGGGCGCCGAGCAGCAGACCGAGGGCTGCCAACGACAAGATTGGAAACGCGATCAGCGCGATATCGTAAGAGCCGCTCTGGTCGTATATCTGCGCGGTGAGGACCGGGCTGATAATCACCGCGACAAGCGTTAGCGCGAAGCAGGTGCCGAAAATGCGAGCGTAGGCGAGGCGACCGAACCGTCTCGCTATCACATAACCCATCAGGTCAATCTCCGCGCCTTGAACGGCGCCGAGGAAGAACGCCGCGGGCAACGCCCAGCGCAATCCGTCGAGCATGAGCAGCAGCCCCGTGACTTGCCCGAGGTAAAATACCGTGGCGACAGCGCGCACCGACCAACGATCAAGCAGGATGCCGGTGACCAGCCGCCCGAACAGCGAGCCCGCAGAAACCATTCCAACCGCAGCCGCGATCTGCGCGGGCGACCCGCCTGCATCGGCGAGCAGCGCCGGAAAATGAAAGTTGATCCCTACGCACGGCACGAGGAGCAGCGCGAACGAACCCGTAAACAGCCAGAAATCCGCCGAGCGCAGCGCGGCAGCCAGCGACATGCCTTGGTCGGCAGACTCGCGCGCCGCTGTGCGTTCCGCCTCGGGAACAGCGCCGCGATTGTCGCGGAGCAGCAGCACGACATTGAGCATGCCGATCGCCAGTGCGACGCAACCGACCACCAGAAATGCCTGCCGCCAACCCTGCGATACGAGCAGCGCGGTAACCGCCCAGGACGAACCTGCAACGCCCACGGCCACTCCCGCGGACGCAATCGCCAGCGCCATGCCCAATCGCTTGTCGAACCATCGCTGAACCAGGCCGAGATATGCCGGATAGCCGGCCAGGCTTCCGCCGATCACGGCGAAACAGGCCAGCAATACGAACGATGCGAAGGACGAGACCTGCGACATCGCGGCATACCCGCCCATGCCGAGCAGCACCCCGATCGCTATGACCCGCGGCGGCCCGAACCGGTCGGCGAGGAAGCCGGCGGCAGGCAACGCCAGGGCATTGCAAACACCCGCGACTGCCAGCGTCATGGAGAATTGCGTCCGCGACCAGCCGAATTCGGCAGTCATCGGCTTCATGTAGATGCCGAGCGGGATCAGCATGATCGCCGAGGTGGCGACGGACAGACCGATGAAACAGCCGAGCAGAACCAGGAAACGCCGCACTTCTCACCACTCCTGGTCTCTCGGAGCCGGCCTCGCGGCCCGATGCTTCAGGTTCTGAACTGGCGGACCATGTCCGACACCGCGTCGATCAGCCGCGGATTGGAAAGGTTGATCGCGCGCAGGATGTCGTCCTGCTCGAACCGCTCGCGCTGCGCATCGAAATAGCGGTCCATCGCGGCGCGCGCCACGGCGGCATCGCGGGCGCGGATGCCGTCGAGAATAGCGACGCGGTGCGGCTGGAAATCCATCGCGCGCGCGCGCCAGAAGCGGATGCCGCGGCCCGACAGCGTCTTGAACTGCACCTCGTTGAGCAGCGCCAGCAGGAACGCTTCGAGCGATTGCAGCAGCGCATTGTGGGAGGCCGCCGACAGCGCGCGCTGGAAGCCGATGACCCGGGCGATGACGTCGTCCACTTCCTTGAGGTCACCCAATTGCTCGAACTGGTCGGAAATCCGCGCCATCTCGGCGATGTCGGCGTCGGTCGCCTTGGCGACCGCCAGCTCGATCGACAGCCGCCCCAGCGACTGGCGGATATCGATCACTTCCATGATGCCGACGCTCTCGAGCTGAAGCAGCGTCTGCAGTGCCGAGGCGAGCGCGAAATCGCCTTGTCCCCGGACAAAGGTGCCATTGCCGTGCAGCACCTCGACCAGCCCCAGCGTCTCGAGCGCGCGGATCGCCTCGCGGATCGTCGGCTGGCTCACCCCGAACCGGTCGGACAATTCCTTCTCGCTCGGCAGCCGCTCGCCGTCAGGCAGCCGGCGCGTGACGATGTCCTGACGCAGCGATTCGATGATCTCGTCGACCAATTTGATCCGCCGCGGCCGCGGCTTGAGCTCGGTGGGAAGCGCCACGGTCGAGGGTTGCTTCGTCTTCATGTCAGCTGGTCACCTTTCCGCCTGCGTCTTGCAGGGTCGCGCCGGGGTACGCAAGGTTGCAGCTACCCGGCCATAATGGGCAGCTGGAGATAGGACGCGCGCGACCCGCCGGTATGGATGACGTGCTGGCCCTTATTGTCGGGCGTCAGGTCGGTCACCAGCGGCACCAGCGGCCCAGTGATGTTGCGCGCGCCGATCACCAGCCGCAATTGCTCGCCGGGACGGAAGACCATGCCCATCGGCGACAGATCGATTTCGATGTCGACCACCTCGCCGGGCGAGAGTTTTTCGACACGGTCGAAGCTGTGCGCGGGAACCTCGTCGGTCGAGAGCGCGGGGTCGAGATGGCGGGCCGAAACCCGCAGGCGTCCGAGCGAACCCTTGTAGCGGAACACCGACGAGCCCTGTTCGGTGATGTCCTGCATCCGTGCGCCGCTATTGGGCACGGTGATGTGGCTCAGATGGCTGCCCTGGGCGTCGAGCTTCTGGACGAGGAGGAACAGGTCCATATCGTCCGATCCCCTGGCCTCCACCCACAGATGCGCCTTGGGATAGCCGGCCAGAACCGTTTCCTGGTCAAAGCGCACGGTGAAGGAACACAGCGCCGGGTTCGACTCGCTGTCATATTCGGCCGGAATCTCCGGCACCGGCGCGATCGGAGCCAGGATGCGCGGCCCGCCATGCAGGAAGAATTTGGTGTTGGTCACGCCCTCGGGTGGAAAGCTGTCGGCGGGCAGGTTTTCCTGGTCGCCACCGCGCATGTCGTGCACGGCGTAGCGGACTCGCGGCGTCTTCTCCCAGCCATTGTCGGCGCCCTTGAGGAAATGATCGAAGAAGCGGCGCAGATCCTCGGTATTGGCCTCGTCATAATAGTCCGGCCATTCCTGGGTGGCGTGGATTCGCAGCCATTTTTCCTTCGACGCCATTCGCCGCCAGCCGCGGAACGTGCCCATCGTGTGCAAGGTGTTCGAATAGCTGGCGGTGACATAGGCCGGCACGGTGATGCGGTCGAACTTCGCGACCTTGTCGTCCCACAGCGCGTTGACCAGCGGATTGGCCTGTGCTTCGAGCGAATTGTCCTCGCGCTGGCCCGCGCCCGTATAGTTGAGCCGCAGCCGCTCGGCGAACCCGAAATCGGGGATGCCGCCGCGAAAGACCAGATCGCGATAGACGTCGCTGAGCCCTTCCTCGGGATTGATCGCCGCCAGATGCGGCGGCTGTTCGGCGGCAGTGAACCATTGCGAGATGGCGAGATAGGAGGTGCCGCTCATCCCCACCTTGCCGTTGCACCACCCCTGCACCCCGAGCCATTCGATCAGGTCGTGACAGTCCTGCCCCTCCTGCGGCCCGAACATCGCCGCGTCGCCCTCGCAAAAAGCAATGCCGCGCGGATCGGGATTGCAGACCGCATAGCCATGCACGCACCAATAGGCCGGATCGGGCGCCTCGAACTTGGCGAGGCCGGAGACGATCGCATTGTCCATGCCCAGCATCGTGTAGAGCATGGTCACCTTCGGCGCGGTCCCGCCACTCTTGCCATAAGGGCTCCAGGCGATCAGCACCGGCACCTTCTCGGACCCCACCGGGCGGAAGATGTCGACATAGATGGTCACGCCGTCGCGCATCGTGACCGGCACATCCTTTTCGAACACGATATCGCACGGGATCGGCTTGAACTGGGGATCGATCTGATAGCCGGCCGGCAGCGTCCGCGTGCCCGGTTCGAACGGGCTTAAGACTCCGTGTAGCGGCCCCGCTTCGTAAGGGGTGGCGGGAACATAGATCTTCTCTCCGGGACCCATCGGCTTGTCCTTATCGGCTGCGTTTGATTCATGGTGACTTGGTGTCTTTGACACGTCAAGCGCTAGTTGCTAACGCCCGCAAGGTCAAACGCCGGCACGGCAGGGAAGAGGATGATGAAGATGGTGGACGACAAGGCCGATATTATCCAGGTGCTCAACCTCTACGGCTTCGCGCTCGATTCGCGGCAGTGGGATTTGTTCGACCTTGCCTTTACCGACGATATCGTCGCCGATTTCGGGCCGGCAGGCGCATCGTGGACCGGACTCGCCGACTGGAAGCGTTCCTTTGCCGAATTCCACGCCACGCTCGACAATCACCAGCACACGATGATGGGCCATCTGGTCCATGTCGAGGGCGACACGGCCTGGGCGTTCAGCTGGGGCAACTGGCTGCTGGTGCGCGACGATGCCGAGGGTGGATCATCCTGGCTCGGCACCGGCTGGTATGACGACGAACTGGTCCGCACGCCGACCGGCTGGAAGGTCCGGCACCGCATCTGCCGCCTGACCGGCTGGACCGGCAACCCCAGCGTCCCGCACCCGAACGACGAGCACAAGCCCGACATGCGCACCAACGCGCTCCACGAATTCGCCGCGGCGGGGAAGATCCGCTACCTCGAAGCGATCAAGGGCAAGTAAGGCGATGGACGATACGGCAAAGCTCCAGACGCTGTGGGACGAGCGCGCGATCAACCAGGTGATGCTGGCGTTCGGGCATAGCCTCGACGCGCGCGACGCGGCAGCCCACGCGGCCTGCTTCACCGATCCGGTGAACATCAATTTCAAGGCGTTCACCGGCCGCGACGAAGTGCGCGTGCCGGCTTCGCTGTGGGCGCAGTTCGGCGGGTTCATCCTGGCCGATGCGCCCAGCCACCATATCCTCGGCAATTTCAAGATCGCGATCGACGGCGACCGCGCGTCAGCACGGGTCTATATGATCTCGAGCCTGTGGACCGGCGCAG
This sequence comes from Sphingomonas tagetis, assembly GCF_024211275.1. Classification (GTDB taxonomy): domain Bacteria; phylum Pseudomonadota; class Alphaproteobacteria; order Sphingomonadales; family Sphingomonadaceae; genus Sphingomonas; species Sphingomonas tagetis. The sequence continues at coordinate 339,295 of NZ_JAMLDX010000003.1, read as the reverse complement.
ACCGCGCGGGCAACCGGCAATATGGCTGGTACGATGTGTGGTTCGAGCGCGCGGGCGACGAATGGCAGATCTCGCGCCTGAAGCATGAGTTTCAAGGCGTCGAGGGCAATGCCGCCGGGCTGGAGAATCACGACCCGGCCTTTGCCGCGATCGCGCAACAGGTGTTCTCGCCCGCCAACGTGACCGCGGCGCAGGCGTGGCTCGACCAGATGGGCGGCGCGTAGCCGCTCAGCCGGGAATCACGGGCAGCAGGATATGGCTGTCGTAGCGGCCGCCGGCATGGATGACGTGCCGTCCAGCGTTACGCGTGACCGGGTGGAGCGCGATGGCCACGCCGGGTTCCTCCGACGGGGGGAACGGATCGCTGCCCGTCACCACCACGCGCAACTGCTCGCCCGCGCGGAACAGCGTGCTCGACGGCCAGATTTCGATTTCTACGGGCACGATTTCGCCCGGCTTGAGCCGTTCCTCGCGCTGATGCGGGTGATATGGCTGCCACGGCGTGCTTTTCGCCGCGTCGAGTTCGCGGTGTGACACGCGCAGCCAGCCATGCGCGGCATGGCCGAATTTGAACCGCGTGATGTAATAGAAATTGACGAGTTCGCCCGCCGCATCGAGCTTCTGCACGGCGGCGAACAGGTCCATGTCGTCGGCGCCCTCGGCCTCGACCCACAGCTTGAGCTTGAAATAGCCGGTCAGCTCGGTGTCCCGCTCGAACACATGCGAGAAACCCGCCTCGCCAGTCGCCGCGTCATAGGCGACGACCGATTCCGTGCTGACCGGCGCGGGGTCTAGCGAGAGGTTTGCCGCATCGAGATAGAGCGGCGTATATACGGTGCGCGCCAGCGGCCATTCCGCCTCGGCGCGCTCCTCGCCGACCTCGATTCCTTCGCGGACTTCCAGCCGCACCTTTGGCCAGTCATCGACCTCGTTGGGGATGCCCTTCAGGAACCGGTCGAAAAACGCGACCTGCCGCCGCGTGCTTTCCGGCGTGTACATCCGCGCCCATTTGTTGCGGCCATGCACCTCGAGCCATTTCTGCCCCGTGCCCAGCCGATTGAAGGCGGACAGCGAACCGCGCGTATGCACCGCATGGTCGCTCCAGCACGAGATGACATAGGTGGGCACATCGATCCGCTCGACGGTAGGCACTTTGCTCTGCCAATAATCGTCGAAGAACGGATGCAGCTCCATCGCGGTCAGCCAGTTTTCGGCGCGGTTGCGTGAATTGCGCGTCTGCGCATTCCAGAAGCCGATAAAGCCCGAATTGGGAATGCCGCCATGCGCGACGATCTCGCGATAGAGGTCGCTCATCCCGTCATAGGGCATCAGCGCGGCGAGATGCGGCGGGCGCGTCGCCCCGGCGAACCATTGCACGATGCCGAAATAGGAAGCCCCGCCCATCCCGACCTTGCCGTTCGACCATTGTTGCGCAGCGATCCATTCGATCGTGTCGTGGATGTCGTCGCCCTCCTGCGGGCTCCAGGCGGTGGCGTCGCCTTCGGACGCATTGATGCCGCGCGGATCGGGGACGACGATGGCATAGCCGAGCGGGCACCAGGTCAGCGGATCCTGCGCCTCGATCGGGGCATATTCCGATACCTCGGCATTTTGCGTGAACAGCCGCCGCACCGGCTCGGGCCAGCGGTAATGCTTGCCATAGGCGCTCCACAGCAGGATCGCCGGGAGCGGTCCCTCGACACCCGCGGGCCGGTAGATGTCGGCATAGATGGTCAGGCCGTCGCGCAGCGTGACCGCCACGTCATAGTCGATCGTCAGGCCATCGGCGGTGACGCGGCGGGGGTTGAAGCCGGGGTAGAAGCGGCCCTCGGGCGGCAGGCCCGGCTCCATCACCGCGTCGTCGACGCCGTTGACCACCTGCCCCATCGTCAGCCGGCCTTTTTGAGCGCCGCGGGTGCGAAGCGGTCGAGCGTGGTGATCCCCGCGAAATTGTGCGGCTGAATGCCCGCCATCAGCCGCCCGTAATTCTCCGACAGTGCCTCGAGGTTGAGCGCGCCGTGAAGCGTGATCACGCGCGCGTCGCGCCAGGCCCGCTGGATCGACTCGCTTTCCATGATCGCGGTCGATCCCGAGTTGCGCTGGAGCAGCTCGATCGCCTCGGCGCACCATTTGGCGACGTAGGCCGTCTCGACCAGCACGCGCGCGCTGAAATTCTGCATATATTCGGGATCGGCCGGCGTACCCGCCGCGGCAAGCTCGCCCAGCCGGTCCGTCTCGGCGGCATTGGCCTGCGCCATCAGCGTCGCCGAGCGTATCTTCGAATGCACCTCGGCGAGCATCAGATGCGTGAGCGGCGCCTGGAGCTGGTCTTTGTAGGTGGTGCCGCGGATCGGGCGGCCGGCGGAACGGTCGAGGAAGCGGTCCAGCGCGCCCTGCGCGATCCCGATCGACATGCCGCCCATCAGGCTGAACGCCCAGCCGAGCGAAGGTGCCTGCCACAGCGATCCGGCAAGGCCGTTGTCGATCGTCATGCCCGCGATGTCGCTGAAATCGACCACGCGGTAATCGGGCACGAACAGCTCGTCCGACGGCAGCATCAGCGAGACGCTGCCGGTGCCGCGCATGCCGGCGACCTGCCAGTCGTCGAGGAAGCGAAGCTCGCCGATCGGCACCTGCACGGCGAGCAGGCGTTTCCCGTCAGCTTCGTCGGTGATGCAGCCGAGATTGGTGTACGGCGCCCACAGCGAATCACTGCCGAAGGTCCACGGGCCGCCCGAGATGATCCAGCCTCCCTCGGTGCGCCGCGCCCGGCCGCGCGAGGCGGGGAAGTGGCTCGATCCGGCCACGCGCGGCCCGACCCATTGCGGCCCATAGACTTCCTCAACCACGCGCGCGCCCGAACCCGCCGGGATCCAGTTGGTCGAGGCCGCGACCCATACGCACCAGCCGCACGAGCCGTCCCATTTGGCGACTTCGGACACGACGTCGAGCTGTTGCCGCACCGACAGCTCGTCGCCGCCATATTCGGCCGGGCTGCCGATGTTGAACGCGCCGGTGGCGTCGATATCGGCGATCGTCTGGTCCGACAGCCGCCCGGCGCGCTCGGCGTCGAGCGCGCGGTCACGCAACGTGGGTCCCAGCGCGCGGACCTTCTCCACTATTTCCGCAAGCCGCCCGGACTTGTCCTGAACCGCAGCCATGATCGTCAACTCCTGTGAATTTGATGCGGCTCGGCCGCGGCATGTGCCGGCGGACGCCACCATTTCTGCGGTTCGGGTGAGAAGCCGAACTGGCGTTCGACCTCGTGCGGCACCGACAGCGTCTTCAACCGGTGCGTCACCACACCAATCGCATGGTTGCCGCCGATGAACGAGGCGGGTTCGGGGACGGTCCAGCCGAACCCAGCCGCCCTGACGCGCTCGAACACCCCGCCGGTCAGCGCGGGGTCGCGATGGCCGACCGCGATTGTCTTGAAGCCCTGCCGGTCGAGCCGGTCGTCCGCCGGACTGCCGCCCGCAGGCGATTGATATTCGACGACCTCCAGAAACACCGTGCCGCCGCGCAACGTCGCCACCCGGCGCTGAGCATCGGGCAGCCCCCAGAGCCCCTCGTCATCGGCCGAATGCAGTGTGACATCGCTTCGTTCGAGTCCGACGACATCGCCGAAAAAGGCGAGCGCCGCGTCCAGATCGGCCACCGACACCGCGGCATAGACCACCGCTGGCTCCGCATCGTGATAGCGGTCGCGCTCGCCCGGAAGCGCCGCCCCCTCCTCCATGATCTCGACCGGCACGCCGGTCGTGGGATCGCGAAAGCACACGCGGCGCAACCCATCGGCCTCGACCGGCGGCGTGATCGTCGCGACGCCGAGCTCGCCGAGCCGCGCCAGCACATCGTCGAAATCGGGCACCGAAATACCCAGGCGGCAGAAGCCGATATCGTTCGGCTGCCAGTCAACGGGCAGCGCCCGCTGTGGCGGCGTGCTGTGAGTCCAGAATTCGAGCTGAAGCAGCTCCTGCCGGCCGACCATGTAGAGCATCGCCGCACCGCCCCACTCGCCCAGTCCCATCACCTGGCCATTGTGCCGGGTATAGGTGATGCGGTCGCCCGCCGGCGCGAAGCCGAGCACGGTCGACCAGAGATGCTTGGCGAGCGGCAGATTGTCGCTGCCCAGCACGATCTGGACGATGTTGGGGGAAGGCACGCCGGCGGTCATCTGGCCGGCACGATCGGAAGCTGGATATAGCTGGGATGATCGGGGCCGGTATGTACCGTGTTGGCCGCGCCCACATGATAGCTGGGATCATAGGCGCGCACTGGAATACCCGCCGGCGAATAGGGCTGGATATCGATGCGCAGGCGGCAGCCCTTCCGGATGAGCGCGCTGCTGGGGTACAGGCCGACCTCGATTGCGACGATCTCGTCGGGCTTGAGCGGCGCATGGTCCGCTTCGAGATGCGACGGGACCGGCCAGTAATCGGTCGTGCGGGCCTCATCGAGCTTGCGGTGCGAGACCTTGAGAATGCCATGGCCGACCGGGTGAATATGCACCGGATCGTTGGGCATCACGGGCGTTTCGTAGCGGATCTCGCGGCCCGTTTCGTCGAGCACGCGCAGCGACACGAACACGTCCATGTCGTGATGCGTCGAGGACACCCACAGGCCGGCCTTCATATAGCCGGCCAGCACCATGTCCTCGGCCATCGGCTCGCTGACGAAGCTGATGCCGGTCGATCCGCGCGGCGTGCCGCCAATGCGGCCGAGCGGCGCCGGGATCGGGTGCCCGATGTCGAGATGCGCGTCGTAACTGGCGCTTGCCGCCGTCTCGGGCGGCCGATCGGTGATGCGCAGGAAGTCGGTGCGCAGCCCGTCGCCCGGCCAGTCCGAAGGCGAGGCATCGAGATACCAGCGCGGATATTGCGTGCGCGCGATCGGCCATTCGCGCTCGTGCATCAGCTGATGCGCGCCGTCGCCGGTGCGCAGCTGGATGCGGACCGGCGCCTCGTCCATCACGCCATTGTCGATGCCCTTGAGCCAATGGTCGAAGAAGCGGACATGGTCGGCGGTCGTCGCTTCGCTGTAGCAGCCCGGGAACCACGCGTCGGTGAAGTCGAAGCGGCGCGCCTTGGCCGCGGTCGAGTGGATGAAGGTCTCGCTGCTGCCGAGCTGGTGGATGGTGACGCCGGTCTGCGGCCCGGTGATCCACACCGGTGCGGTCGCCTTCGACAGGTCGGGGCGCATGAAGATCGACCCGTTCGGACCATAGGCCGCAGGGTCGTTGAACGGCGTCGCTAGCGTGCGCGCCATCCAGTCGGTCTCGCGGCGCTCGCCGCACCAGTTGTTGCCCGACCAGATCTGGTGCCACCAGGTCCAGAAGCCCTCGCCGAAAAGGCCCCCGCCATAGATCGCTTCGTTGTAGATATCGGCGTCGGTGCCCTGCGCGATCATCGCCTTGAGGTGCGGCGGCTGGAGACTCGCGACATTATGCTGGGTCATGGCGAGGTACGACATGCCCCACAGCCCGACATTGCCGTTCGACCAGGGCTGAGTCCCCGCCCATTCGATCGCGTCGTAATAATCCTCGGCTTCCTGCACGCTCAACGGCGACTGGATGCCCGGGCTGTTGCCGACGCCGCGCGCATCCACGCGGACGCAGGCATAGCCCTGCGGCACCCACACCGATGAATCGACGCTCTCGTGATTCTCGTACTGGAGCCCATCCGGATTGCCGGAGAAGAAGCGGTCCTCGAGGATTTCCTTCTCGAGCGCGTCGTCCACGCTGCAAATGCATTCGTGGTAGAAGGCCTTGCCGTAAAAGCCCTTGTTGAGGACGACCGGATATTGCCCGTCCCCGGCGGGTCGGAACACGTCGCCGAGGACATAGGACCCATCGCGCAACGGGATACGGACATCGGTCATCTTGACGATGCCGCGAATGTCCCGGCGCAGCTGATTGCGGGCCGCGGCGGCGTGACGCAGCGTGCGCGGGGCGGCGAACGCGCCCGCTATGCCGTTGAGCTTGTCGAGCAGCGCCGTCACCGCGGGGTCAGCCGCGAAGCTGGCCTCGTCCTGGCTGTAATTGATGACCGTCGCGCCGATCGCCTCATGGACCGCGGGCGAAATCGTCACCCCAGCCTCGACATTGCTGTCCTGGGCGAGCGACTGCACCAGCCGCGCAAGGTTGGTGACGGCCGGATCATGGAGCTTGTCGATCTTGCCCGCGACGCGGTTGACGAGCTGCACGAGATTGACTCGCGGCGCGCCCGCCGTGGCGCCCAGCACCAGCCCACCGACCGAGAAGGCGACGGCCTCACCCGCGCGATAGTCGAACTCGCCGCCTGAGCCGGTGACGCCAGCCAGCGTCGGCGTCTGGTACTTCAATCCGGCGATGGGGCCGGCGAAAATACCGGTGGCGACAGGGTTGGACATCACACTCTTGCTTTCACTCGTCATTGGCGCGGCAAACCTGCCACGACACGTCGGAAAAACGCAGATCAGGCCGGTGAGGCGCGGACCGTCCGGCCCGCGCCCCTGCCCCGGTCAGAACTTGACCCTGACCGAAGCCTCGAAGGTCCGCGGCGCACCCGGCGTTTCGAGCGGCACGGTGACCATGTCGAACGCCAATGCGGTCGCGATATACTGCTTGTTGAACAGATTGCGGACCGAACCGCGGATCTCGAAATTGCCCCAGCTGAAGCTCGCATTGAGGTTGGTCAGCGCATAGCCCTTGACCCGGTACAGGCCGAGCACCTGGCTCGTCGTCGTGCCCGCCGGCAGCACGCCGGGAATGCCGGGATAGGCGGTGCCGGCCGGAACGCCCTGATAGTCGTTGGTATAGCTCGACGAATAGGTTTCCTGAGCGGTCAGCTCGAACGTGCCCGGCCCGACATCATGGCTGAACGTGACCGATCCGTTGAGCGAATGCTTGGGCGAACGCACCAGCGGCACGCCGGTCAAATTGACCTGCGGCGAAGGCGGCGCGGGCAGGCTGTACTGCGTGATCTTCGAGTCGACATAGGTGTATTGCAGGCCGAGGCGCAGGTTGCGCGAGACCACCGCGGTGGCATCGAGATCGACGCCGCGTCCGCGCGCCTTGGCGGCGTTGCTGATGATCGGCGTGATCGCGCCGTTGACGATGATGTTCTGCGCGAGCTGAAGTCCGCTATATTCATTGTCGAACAGCGCGACGTTGAGCTGGAGCCGCCGGTCCAGAAACTGCGATTTGAGACCCAGCTCATAGGCATCGACATTTTGCGGGCCATAGTTGATGCGTGCGACCGCGCCGGTGTTGAGTCCGCCCGGCGAATTGCCCTTGGCGTAGCTGGCATAGACCATCACGGCGGGCGTGATCTTGTAGCTCAGATTGGCGCTGCCGGTGACCGCGTTGAAGTTGGCGGCGCGATAGACCATCGGCACGGTCGGGATGACGAGGTTCGCCAGCCGGTTGCGGATCGCGACACCGGCCGTTCCCGAAATCTCGTCCCGCCCCCAGCGCAGCCCGACATTGAGGTTGAGCTGATCGGTGATGTCATAGCCGACCTGGCCGAACGCGGCGTAGGAGAAGGTCTCGGTATAAGACGGCTGGTAGAGCGCGTTGACGTTACCCAGATCATATTGGACCGATCCCGGCATGAAGCTCGCGAACGGACGCGTGGTGTCGAAGATCTTGCCGCCGCCCTGCTCGACGTCCGAATGCAGCAGGTACACGCCGAAGATGTAGTTCCACGGCCCCGCCTTGTCCGACACGCGCAGCTCCTGCGAGAAGCGCTTCTCATAATAGGGGCTCGACCCGTTCGCCCAGTTGAGCCGGGTATTGTCGAGCGAGAAGAATGGATCGAGCGTCGAGTGCTGATAGTCCGAAAGCGAGGCGAACTCGCCGAACGGCGTCTGGAAGCGCATGTCGAGCGTGACCTGCTCGCCCCTGATCTTGCCATGCTGTTCGGTCTGCAGCTGGCCCCGCCACACGTTCGGCGCGAAGACGAGCGCGGCGCGCGAAGCGGCGCTGGCCGGGTTGGCGAACACCACCGACTGGCCGAGCGGCGCGCGGACGAGGCCGGCGGTGACGAACGGCAGCGGGAGATCGTCGCGGTAGATCGCGCCGGTCAGGCGGATCGCGACGGCGTCGCTCGGCTCCCACAACACGCGGATGCGACCGATCTGGCGGTCATAGCCGGCCGAGTGAATGTCGGTGACGGGATCATAGACATAGCCCTCGCGCTTTTCGGCAAGGCCATAGAGGCGTACCGACAGCGTGTCCGACAGTGGCAGCGACACCGCGCCCTGCACCCGCCACATCGTGTCGCCATGGGTCGAGCTGACGCCTGCGCCGGCATCGAGATAGCCCGAGAATTCCTTTGCGGGATCGGCGGTGGCGATGTTGAACGCGCCGGTGAACGAAGCGCGGCCATAGAGCGTGCTCTGCGGCCCCTTGGCCACCTCGACGCGTTCGGTATCGGTGCGGTTGATCACGGTCGACAGCGTCGGCGCGACGAAGACGCCGTCCTGGAAGATGCCGACCGCCGAGTTCGACGGGTTGCCCGCCGCAGAGCGGTTGCCGAAGCCGCGAATGCCGATCACCGGCACCGGGCCGATCACCTGGAAGGTCACGCCCGACACTTTCGACTGGATATCGGCGAGCGAGGCCATGCCACCCAGTTCGTCGCCGGTGATCGCGGCCACACTGGCCGGAATGTCCTGCTGCCGCTCTTCGACGCGGCGGGCGGTCACGACGATGTCGGCGATCTGCGCGCCGTCACCGGCATCGGCGTCCTGTGCAGGTGCGGCGACCGGCGCCGGATCGGCGGTTTCGGCTTGCGCGACACCCGGCGCGGCGAAAACGGCTGCGAGTGCCAGTGACGAACCGGCCGCGAACCAGGTGCCGAGTTGCCGCCGCGGGTTCGACCCCATCCGAATCTTGCGCATCATATCCCTCCCAAGATGTTTTGATCTTCGACTCAAAGTGACTTGGTGTCTTTAACTCGTCAAGTGCAATCTGTCGCCATTGGATTTCAGTCAAGAAAATCAGGCGGAGGCGGCGGACCCCATACCGCCAGCGCCTCGTCGGCGACGTCGTGCCGTTCGCGCTGGTGGGCTTCGGTCAGGATGTCGCCATCGGCATAATGCTCGATCATGAAGCCCGAGCAGTCGCGCCAGTAATCGAACACCTGGCTGCCAAGGATGTGGCGCCCGACGCCCCAGAATTGCGTCCAGCCCTGTGCCTTGAGCCACTCGCTGCCCATCATCACTTCGTCCGGGTCCTGCACCTCGAACGAGCAATGGTGAACGTGCGTCGCCGGCGATTCGAGGAAGAACAGGCTGTGGTGATCGACCCACTCGTCGCCCTGCGCCACGCGCAGGAACGCGGCGATGTCCTTCTCCTGCGGCCCGGCATGCAGCGTGTCCGACGCGGCCATGCCGAGATTGTCGCGATACCAGGCGAAGGTCGCTTCGAAGCTGCTGACGTTGAACCCGAAATGCCCGAGCTTGCGGACGCGTGCGGGCCGCCGTTCGAAGCGCTGGAACTGGCCGAAGCGCTGCTTGCGGTCGCCGAAATTGACGACGGCGGCGTCGGTCTCGGGCAGCGGCGCGAGCGGCGTGCGCCCCGCGACGAGGTCGATCCGGAACCCGTCGGGGTCGCGAAGCTCGACACAGGCGCCACCCTGCGGCCCCGGCAGCGGACGCACAAGCGAGGCGCCCTCGATCGACCGCGACGCTTCCTCGAGCACCGCGACATCGGCGACCTCGAACGCGCCGGCGACGAACGCCGGCTCGCCCTCATGCGCGACATAGCAATAGCCGTCGGCGGAGACGCCGCGGAAGTAGATCGCCCCCGGCTCGCGCCCGCATGGCAGGAAGCCGAAATCGGTCAGGAACCGCTCCGCCTCGGCCAGCGACGCGTGGCGATATTGCATGAAGGCCGGCCGCAGCACGCGAATGCCCATGTTATTCATCCCGTCCGTTGCGCGCCATGTGGCGCATAAAGAAGGCCGCGATCAGCGCAGAGGCATCGAAGTCCTCGCCGTCGGGGCCGAAGAGCCGCAAATGCTCGCGATCGGAACTGCCCGGCCAGGCGTGCGCCGCATTGGGCAGTGCATGGAAGTCGAGCAGGCCCGACCCCTGCGCCGCGGCATAGCGCGCGCAGGTCTCATCCATCCCGATATCCCAGCGCATGTAGCCGCTTCCGCCATAGGGATTGATCGGATCGTCGAGGCCATGAAAGGCGATGGTCGGCGGCGGGGCGCGATCCCCCGCGACCGCCCGCAGCCCGGCGACCAGCCCGGCTGCGGTCCACGGCAAACGGCTCTTGACCAGCAGATGCGAGGCGAGCCGTGCGCCGCCCGAATAGCCGGCGAGGAACAGCGGCGCATCGGTGAGACCGAGATCGGACCGTGCGGCGGCCACCCGCTCATCGATCCAGCCAAAATCGTCGCTGGCCGGAACCGCCAGGTCGGAAGCGTCGGGGAGCGGCGCGCCGGGAATGTGCCAGGCGAAGCCCGCTTGCAGGTCGGGCATCAGCTGAAACGGGATCGCCGCTTGCGGCAGCAGCACGGCGATATCGTTCGCCAGCAGCAGATCGGCGAGCCCGCTGATCGCGCGCTGCCGTGCCGCATCCATACCGCTGCCGTGAAGCTCGACCGCCAGCGCGCGGACGCGCCCGCGTTCCGGCGTGAGCAGCAGCGCACGTCGCTCCGGCACGTGGCAGGAAGAGCGCGCCCGATTCACCTTAATGTTGCGGCGGTGGCGTGACCACGATCATGGCCGCCGGCTCGCTGCCCTCATTCACCACCGCGCGCGATTCGTCCGCGGCGATGAAGATGCTGTCCCACTGGCTCAGCACGTGCCGTTCGCCGTCGGCCTGCTCGATCGTCAGCGTGCCTTGCGTGACGACATAGACCTTGCCGATCGGCCCCGCCCCCATCGGCACGCGCGCGCTGGCGGGAAAAGTCGAATAGCCGACCAGCGCGAAGTCGGCGGAACTCGCCTCACCGCCCTGAAGCCGCCGCGCCTCGACCGCTTCATGATCCGGCGCCGTGTAAAATGGCGCGTCGGCAAATCTCACCACATCCATCAGCTCAATCCGATCACAAGAAGATTGACAAGGTCACATGGTGACTTAGTAGATGTTCAGCGGCATGGTCAAGCGCCGGGTGGGAAGAGGATAGATATGATTGACGTGGCGATCATCGGCGCCGGCCCGGTCGGGCTGTTTACGGCGTTGCTGCTCCAGCAGCGGGGCGTGTCCGTCGCGTTGTATGAACGCTGGCCGACCTTTTACCCGCTGCCGCGCGCGTGCGGGGTCGATCACGAGATCGTCCGTCAGTTGCAGGGCGCAGGGCTCGCCGAGGCGATGGAGCCGCTGCTTGATCCGGTGATCGGTCCCGACAAGACCTATGAATTCTTCGACGCAAAGGGCGAGACGATCCTGCAGATCGACTGGAACCGCCCGGGCCTGTCGGGCTTCGCGCAGATGAATATGTTCTACCAGCCCGATCTTGAACGGATGCTCGCCGAGCAGCTCGAGGCCTCGCCGCTGGTCAGCATCCATCGCGGGCGGGAACTTGTCAGCATCGAGCAACATGACGGCCATGTCGCGCTCGAATTTGCGGCGACCGAGGATTTGGCGGACCGGATCACCGTCGAGGCGCGCTACGCGATCGGCGCCGATGGTGCACGCGCCACCACGCGCAACCTGCTCGGCATCGCGGAGACCGATCTCGGCTTCGGCTATGACTGGCTCGTGCTCGACGTCGTGCCGCATGAGAAGCGCGTGTGGAAACCCTATGTGATCCAGCATTGCGATCCCGCGCGCCCGCACACGCTGGTCGGCAGCGGGCCGACACGACGGCGCTGGGAATTCATGCGCCTGCCCGGCGAGACGATCGAGCAGCTCAACTCGCCCGAGATGGCGTGGCAGCTGCTCGCGCGCTGGGATCTCCATCCCGGCAATGCGACCCTGGAGCGCCATACGGTCTACACCTTCCGCGGCGCCTGGGCGGACGAATGGAAGAAGGGCCGCGTGATGCTTGCGGGGGACGCCGCGCACCTGATGCCGCCATTCCTCGGCCAGGGACTGTGCTCGGGCATGCGTGACGCGATGGCGCTCGGCTGGCGGCTGGCGGCAGTGCTCAAGGGCGAGGCGCCGGAGGCGCTGTTCGACTCCTACGGCCCCGAACGCAGCGGGCATGTGCAGGAGATCATCACGCAGGCGGTCGAGATGGGCCGGATCATCTGCATGCTCGACCCCGCCGAGGTCGCCGCACGCGACGCGCATATGAAGGCGGCGATCAAGGACCCCGCGCTCGCGCTCAAGCCGCCGCCCGAGCCACGGCTGGGCGAGAGCGGCGGCTACCGCACCGACGATCCCAATGCGGGCTATCTCTCGGTGCAGGGCCGCGTCGGGCATGGTGGGCGCGAAGGGCTGTTCGACGATGTGATCGGCACCGGCTGGCAGTTGCTGCTGCGTAACGGCTCGGCGGTGCTCGACCAGCGCGCTTGCGAAGGCGTCGCGCGGCTGGGCGGCGTCATCGCCGATTTCGGCCCGGACGGCGGCGTCACCGATCTCGACGGCACCTATGCCGCGTGGTTCGAGCGGCTCGGCGCGGAGGCGGTGCTGGTGCGGCCCGATTTCTACGTGTTCGGCACAGGATCGATCACGGACGCAGCGGCGCTGGTTGCGGACGCGCGCGCGATGCTCGGGACCGAGGCGGTGGAGCTACGCCGCTAGGAAAGCGGCATATTCCCGGCGCACGAACCCCTCGAAGCTGGTTGGCGCGCGGCCGAGCAGCCAGGTCAGGACGTTCGGATTGCCGAGGAAGTCATGTGCGCTGTAGCGCGCAGAGATCGCGCCGCTCATGCGCAGCTGGTGGGCCAGTTCCTCCGGGTCGAGATCACCCAGCCGCGCGCGGATGAACGCCGCCGGGTCGATCCGCTCGACCGCGATCTCGCGGCCCAGCACGCCGGACAGGACACGCCCGATATCATGGGCGGTGAAGCGGCCCGGCGCGGCCAGCTCATAGGTCGCCGCCGCATGGTCCGCCGGATGCGTCAGGACCAGCGCCGCGACATCGGTCACATCCTCCAGATCGACCATCGACTGATAGCGGTCGAGCGCCCAGCTCAGCCGGAACACGCCTTCCTCGAACACCGGCTTCAGCCGATGCGGCAGCATATAATTGGCCGGCTGGAGGATCGTGAATTCGAGTCCCGAGGATAGCAGATGCTCCTCGATGTCGCGTTTGATCTCGTGCTGGATCAGATCGGTGGTGATCGCGTGGAGGACCGAGCTGAACACGAAATGCCTGACCCCCGCCGACCGCGCCGCATCGACCATCGCGAAGCCGATCGCGCGCTCGTCGCGGTGCAGCGTCGGGCCGATATGATAGAGGCCGGCCACACCGTGTATCGCCTGAGCAATGAATTCCGGGTCGGCAAGGTCGCCGGTCAGCACCTCCTGCACGCCCAGTTCGCTCAGGCTCCGCGCCGACGCATCGGAACGCACGCATGCCCGCACCCGATGGCCGGCCGCGAGCAGCTTGGGGATCAGCCGCTTGCCCTGATTGCCATTGGCGGAGGTGACGAGAATCACCGCGGCGCGGCTCCGTGCGCGATCTCGGCGAACATCCTGGCAAAGCCCGCGCGCGCGAAGCCGATCGTCGTCTCGTCCTCGAAGCGGCCATCGGTCATTTTGGTGTTGACCATGCCGACCACGATCTCCGGCGTATTGACCGGCCGCGCCAGCGCCGACACGAGCGTCTCGCGAAGCTGATATTGCGCGCGCACGCCCCCGGTGAACGCATGCGAAGACGTCGCGATCAGCACCGGCTTGTCCTTGAGCGGGGAACCGTTATGCGGCCGCGACGCCCAGTCGAGGGCGTTCTTGAGCACGCCCGGAACGCCGTGATTATATTCGGGCGAGACGATCACGATCCCGTCCGCCGCGGCGATCTGCGCGCGCAAGGCCGCCACCGGCCCGGGCAATGGCTCGACATAAAGGTCCTGATTGAACAGCGGCAGCGCGCCGATATCGGCATGGTCCCAATCCGCCTCCGCCGCCGTCGCTTCGGCGAAAGCGGCCAGCACCGCTGTCGAATAAGCCCCGCCCCGCAGGCTGCCCGAAATGCCGAGCAGGCGATGCCTCATGCCGCGCCCCGCGCGATGGGGTTGCACAACGTGCCGATGCCCTCGATCTCGATCTCGCACACATCGCCCGGCCGCATGAACACTTGCGGCTTGCGGGCATAGCCGACGCCCGAGGGCGTGCCGGTCGCGATCACGTCACCCGGCTCGAGCGTCATCGCTTCCGACAGCGTCGCGATCAGCGTCGCCACATCGAAGATCATGTCGCCGGTATTGCTGTCCTGCATCGTCTCGCCGTTGAGCCGCGTCATGATGCGCAGCGGCGCGGCGCCAGCCGGCAGTTCGTCGGGGGTCACCAGCTCCGGGCCGAAGCCACCGGTGCGGTCGAAATTCTTGCCCATCGTCCATTGCGTCGAGAGGCGCTGGTAGTTGCGCACCGATCCATCGTTGAAGCACGAATAGCCCGCGACATGATCCAGCGCGTCATCCTTGCTGACGGCGGTGGCGGTCTTGCCGATGACGACGGCCAGCTCGGCCTCATAGTCGAGCTGCTCTGAAACCTCGGGATAGGTCAGTGCCTCGCCAGGACCCACGAGCGAGGTCGCCACGCGCAGGAACACTGCCGGATAATCCGGGATCGGATTGCCGCCTTCCAGCGCATGCAGGCGATAGTTGAGGCCGATGCAGATGAACTTGCCCGGCCGCGCGACCGGCGCGAGCAGCGTGACATCGGCGAGCGCGACCTCCTCGCCGGCCGGATGGTCGGCCGGGCTGACCGCCAGATCGACTGCCGAGGCCGCGCTGGGATGGATGGTGACCCGGTCGCCGTGGCGGACGCCATAATGGGTGCCGCCGTTACGGCTGAGCGCTACAATCCGCATCGGTCAGCGTCCCGTTTCGGCAAAGGCCATGGTGTCGTTCCACCAGCGGTCGGGCGGGACGATCCAGCCACCCGCCTTGAAGCCCGGCGCTTCCCACCTCACTGGCTCTTCCTCGATATCGATCGTGTGATAGTGGCTGGGGAACAGCTCGACGCGGTGCCCGTCGGGATCGCGCAGATAGAGGAAGCGGGCAAGGCCGGGGCTGAAATGCCGCGCGGGGCCGAACTCGACCTGCCCTTCCTGATCGCGGCACACGAACAGGTCGCAGACATGCATCAGATGATGCGTCTCAGGCACCTGATAGGCGCAATGGTGCAACCGCGGCCCTTCGCGATTGGCGAAGACGATGTCGTGCGGATTGCCCTTGCGCTGGAGGAACACCATTTCCAGGCTGCCGTCCTTGGTCACATATTCGGACAGGCGAAAGCCCATGCCGTTATAGAAGTCGAGGCTCTCGCGCACCTTGGGCGTCACGATCTGGAAATGGTCGAGCCGCAGCGCGCAGGCGCCATGATAGGCGTCCGCCTGCGCGAACAGCCGCGGGCGCGTCTCCATCGTGGCGCAGAATTCGAGCGGCGTGCCGGCGGGATCGGTGGTGTGCAGCGTGCGGCCCTGATGGGGAATTTCGACCCATGCCGTCGGAAATCCCGCCGCACGGAAATGCGCCTCGAGCAGGTCGAGATCCTCCTCGGTCAGCACGCGCAAGCCGATCCGCTCGACCGCCGGCTCGCCCTTCTTGAGCACCAGGCTGTGGTGGCATGCCTCTTCCAACCCGCGCAGCCACAACGTCGAGCTGTCCTCGTCGCTGACGACCAGCCCGAGCAGCTCGCAATAAAAGGCGCGGCTGGCTTCGAGGTCGCTGACGCGCGACACCAGATGGCTCGCTCGCGTGATGTTGAACGCCGGCTTGTAGACGGGTGTGGGCAATTGCATCCTGATTCTCCTGAACGTCGCGCCGGTCTCAGGCCGAAACCGCGGTGAAACTATCCTTGTGCAGGCCGCGCAGCTCGACCTTCTGCACCTTGCCCATCGCATTGCGGGGCAGTTCGTCGACGATGATGATGCGCTTGGGCCGCTTGAACGCCGCCAGCTCGGTCGCGAGCGCGTCACTGATGGCAGCCGGGTCCAGTTCGCGGCCGGGCGCACGCGCCACGACCGCGACCACACCCTCGCCGAAATCGGGATGCGGCACGCCGATCACCGCGCTCTCGGCCACGCCATCGAGCGCGTCGATCGCCAGTTCGATCTCCTTGGGATAGACATTATAGCCGCCCGAGATGATCAGGTCCTTGGCGCGGCCGACGATGCGCACAACGCCGCCCTCGTCCATCGTCGCGACATCGCCGCTGATGAACCAGCCGTCGGGCGTGTGATCCTGCGCAGTCTTTTCGGGATTGCGCCAATAGCCCGCGAACAGGTTCGGTCCCTTGATCTCGAGCACACCGGGCTCGCCCGCCGCTGCCGGCTTGCCGCCCTCCGCGACGACGCGCACCGCGATGCCCGGCAGCGCCGGCCCGACACTCCCGGCGATGCGCGGGCCATCATAGGGGTTCGACGTCACCATCAGCGCTTCGGTCATGCCGTAGCGTTCGAGGATGCGGTGGCCGGTGCGTTGTTCAAACGCCTCGAACGTCGCGTCGAGCAATGGCGCAGAGCCGCTGATGAACAGGCGGATATTGCTGACGAGCGCCGCCTCGAACGCAGGCTCGGTGAGCAGCCGCGTGTAGAAGGTCGGCACGCCCATGAACACGCTCGCCCGGGGCAAGTCCCGTATCACGGCAGCGGCGTCGAACCGCTCGTGGAACAGCACCGGCGAGGCGTTGCAGACCGCCAGATGCAGCGCAACGAACAGGCCATGCGCGTGGAAGATCGGCAGCGCATGCAGCAGTACGTCGTCATCCTGCCAGCGCCACGTCTCGCTCAGCGTGCGGACGTTCGACGACAGGTTGCCGTGCGTCAGCACCGCGCCCTTCGACCGGCCGGTCGTGCCGGAGGTGTAGAGAATCGCGGCGGGCTCATCGCGCCTGGCCTCGACCGTCGCCAGCGCGCCGCCGAACCCGGCCCAGGGCGCGGCATCGAGCGCGCCGGTCAGCACGGCACGCGCGCCATCAAACACGACCGTTTCCGCAGGCAGGCCGGGGCTGGCGACCAGCAAAGCCGGCTCGGCGTCGCCCAGGAAATAGGCGAGCTCACCCGCCTGATAGGCGGTGTTGAGCGGAATGAAGGTGACGCCCGCACGCAGGCAGGCGAGGTACAGGATCACCGCGGCGGGTGACTTGTGCACTTGCACCAGCGCGCGATCACCCTGCGCCACACCGATCGAACGCAGCCAGGCCGCCGCACGCGCGGTCTCGTCGAGCATCGCGTCATAGCTCAGCAGCGGCCTGCCCTCGACGATCAGGAAGTCCCGCTCGCGATGCGCCGCAGCGGCAGCCTCGAACAGCGCGAAGACATTCTCGTTGGCGGTCATCGTCAGTTATCCTCGAACTGGATCGCGACACGCGAGGCGACCAGCGGCGTCACGAAATCGGCGAGAAAGGCCTTGTGGCGCGGGTCGGTCTGATAGGCGTCCCAGGCGGCGCGGTCGGAAAAGGTGGCGACCAGCGCGTAATCGCCATTGCCCTCGCGATAGGCGAGGTCGGCGCCGTGGCGGATCGTGCCAAGCGCCGCGACCTCACCGGCGAGTACCTCCAGCGCATCGCGAAAGCCCGCCGCCTGATCCGCCGTGACCCCGTCCCGCCAGTTGAAGATCACGACATGGACGACCACCCTGCCCCTCCTGCATCATTACCAAGTCATCTGGTGACTTTGGGTATAGCAGCCATTTGCCCGCGTCAACCGTCTGTCAGCGGAAACGGGGTTGCCGCTTGTTCAGGAACGCCTCGATCCCCTCGCGAAAGTCATCGCCCTGTGTCGCGACGACGAATTCGCCAAGGCTCGCCTCGGTCTCCAGCGGCGTGCCGTGACCCACCTCACGCAGCATCACCTTGCTCCGGCGCAGCGTGAAGGGCGAGCCGCGGCGAATGATGCCGGTCAGCCGCGCCAGCGCCGCTTCGAACCCGTCCACCGGCACCACCTCATCGACCAGCCCGATCGCCAGCGCCCGCGTCGCATCGACCGGCTCGGCGGTGTAGATCATCCGCCTGGCCTGGCCGGCGCCGACCGCCGCGACCAGCCGGTGCAGGTCGCTCTGCAGATAGAGCGCGCCGAGCTTCGCCGGGGTGATCGCGAACATCGCATCATCTGCTGCGAACCGCAGGTCACCGGCGAGCGCGAGCGCGACCGAGGCGCCGTAGCAGCACCCCTCGATCGCCACGATCACCGGCTTCGTAGCCATTTCCACCGCGCGCATCGCATCCGCCATGGCCCGCGCGAACGTCATCGCGGCGGTGGGATCGCCATGCAGCGCACCGAATTCCGAAATATCGTTGCCCGCGCCGAACGTGCCCCCGGCACCGCGCAGCACGATCGCGTCGATGGCGGGATCGCCGTCCGCCGCTTCGACCAGCTGCGTCAGCGCCAGCCATGTTTCCAGCCCCAACGCATTGCGCCGCACTGGCCGGTCCAGCAGGATCGTCGCCACGCCGCCGCTCACCGACAGCGACACGCCATGATCCATGCCGGTCAGTCCTGCTGCGCGGCCATGCGCCGGGTCGCCAGCTCGATCATCGGGAAGGGGTCGTAATAATGCGGGCGGATCTCGCAGATCTTGCCGTCGCGAAAGCGGATCATCTCGCATATCGGCAGGGGCGGACCATCATGGCCATCGAGCGTGAACTCGACCAGTTCGATCGCATAGTCGCCGCCCACCGTGGTCGCCACGAAATCGAGCTTCTTCACCGCGATCGCGTCGCGCACCCGCGGAATCAGCTCGAGGAACGCGTCCTTTCCCGTCCACGTACCGCCGAACGGCATATAGGCGGGAATCGTGATCGTGAAATCGTCGGTCAGCAGTTCGCGCGCGGCGGCGTGGTCGCCCGAATAGTTGAGCGCATAATGCTGCCGGACCAGCGCCAGCTTATCCTCGTCGGTCATCGCGACACCAGCGACGTCGCGCGCACCGGCGTGCCGCCGAACCCGGCGACCTTGCTCAGCACGACATCGGTGCCGTCGCGTGGGGCACCCGAGGCGTCGGGGTGGTCGTCGAACCAGTTCCCCTTGGGATAGCGGTACATCATGTCGACCAGCAGCCGGCGCTCGGCGATCAGCCACACCCCGTCGCGCTTCTCGAACCGGTCGAAATAGCGCGCCCACAGCTTGACCGTCTCGCCCTTCCAGTGGTGCCGGTCGGACGCGGCATGATCGGCCTGAAGATAGGTCTCGACATAGGCGGTCTCGGGTCCGTCGAACTCGATCAGGCTGTTGCCGAGGAAATGCTGCGTGCGGTCGAAGCGCGGCATTTCGTCGGTGAGAAAGGCGAAGAACCCCTCCGCGCCACCGACATGCAGGCTTTCCGGGAAGTGGATATAGGCGTCCTTGTGGAACGCCCCGCGCACCAGCGCCATGTCCACCCGGTCGAGGCCGCGGCAATAGCGCAGCAGCACGTCGTGGATTTCGGTGCGCGCGGCCAGTTCTTCGAGAGTCATCAAGTCGCTCCTGTCAGCGGTTCGGCACGATCGGGAGCTGGACCCAGCTCGGATGATCGGGGCCGGTATGGATCATGTTGGTCGCACCATCGTGATAGCTCGCGTCATAGCCGTGGCGCGTGCCGTGGCCGAAGCCGTCATAGGGTTGAATATCGATTCGAATGCGGTGCCCAGCACGGATCAGCGCAACATTGGGGATGATCTCGATCTCGACCGGTACGATCTCGCCGGGTTGCAAAGGCGCGTGGTCGGCCTTCAGATGCGTGTGCTTGACGGTGTACTCGGTCGTCCGCGCTTCATCGATCTTGCGGTGCGACGCCTTGAGCCAACCCTTGGCCAGCGGATAATTCTTCACCGACAGGCCCATCGTGGTCGGGCCGGCATAATCGACCTCCTCGCCGTCGGCGTCGATCACCCGGATCGTGACATAGATGTCCATGTCCGCAGCACTGGACGATACCCACAGCTTCGCCTTGCTGTACCCTGCGAAGACCATGTCCTCCGCAACCGGATCGCTGATGAACGACACGCCGGTCTTCCACAGCAACAGCGCCGAGGGTGGCATGACCGGCAGCAGCGCGGCGGGCGGGCCGGTGCGGCTCTCGACCGGGATTTCCGCCGAATAGCTCGCCTCACCAGCCGTCGCCGCCTCCGTCAGCGACAGGCGCCGGAAGTCGTTGCGGTGCGCATCCCCCGCCCAGTCGGACGGCGACAGGTCGAGATGATATTTGCAGTATTCGGTCCGCGCGACCGGCCATTCCTGCTCGTGCTGCTCGTAGGAGCTACCATAGCCCGCGCGGACTTCCAGCGTGACCGGCGGCTTGTCCATCACGCCATTGTCGATGCCCTTCAGCCAATGGTCGAAGAACGCCATATGCTCGGCGACCATCGCCGCCGAATAGGAACGGGTGAACCAGTCCTCGCGGAAGTCGATCTTCTTGTGTGGCGTCGGCGTGGTCAGATAGGCTTCGCTGCTGCCGAGCTGGTGGAAATGCGCTGGGTGCGTGGTGCAGGCGACGGTCCAGGTCGGCACCGTCACGCCGCGCATGTCGGGGCTCATGAACACCTCGCCCCGCGGCCCGAAGATCGCGGCGGGATCGCTGTCCTTGAACGGGCAGGCGCGCGCGACCGCCATGAAGTCGATCGCATCGGGCTCGCCGCACACCGCGGGCAGCACGCCGCCCTTGTACCAGTGCGGAAAGAACTCCTCGTTGAGGATGCCGCCGGTGTAGAGCACCTCCTCGTACATATCGACATCGGTGCCGATCGCGATCATCGCCTTGAGGTGCCTGGGCGCCAGCGCCGCCGCCTGATGCTGGGTCATGGCGTAATAGGACATGCCCCACAGTCCGACATTGCCGTTGCACCAGTCCTGCACGCCCGCCCAGTCGATCGCATCGCGATACGCCTCGGCGGTGCTGTAACCCCAGATCGCCAGCTTGCCGGGGCTCTTGCCCATGCCCGGTCCGTCGACGCGCATCACGGCATAATCGTGCGGCACCCAGGCGGCGGTGTTCACGCTCTCGTGATTTTCGAACACCAGCCCGTCAGCATTGCCGTGGAAATACCGTTCCTCTTCTTCCTCGTGATGCTCGAAATCGGCCTCGTTGCAGACGGTGTGATGGTTGAACGCGCGGCCATAGGGACCGCAGTTCATCACGACCGGATATTTGCCGTCCTTTGCCGGGCGGAAGATGTCGGCAACGACATAGGAGCCGTTCGCCAGCGGCACCTTCACGTCGCGGAAGCGCAGGATGCCGAGCAGGTTGCGCCGCACCTCGTTGCGCGCCGCCGCCGCGGGGAACAGCGTGCGCGGCGCGCGCGCGGTGAACATCCCGCTGGCGTTGCACGCGTCGAGCAGCTCGGCGACCAGCGGGTCGGCGGCGAACGCCGCGACCTGATCGCCCGCCGCCCCGGCGAACGAGACGTCGTGACGGAAGTTGATCCGGCGCTTGCCGATGATCGCATGCACTTCGGGCGCGATCTCGATGCCGTTGTCGAGATTGCCGTCGCGGTCGAGCGTGCACAGCAGCCGCGCGACGTTGGTGAGGCCAGCATCCATCAGCTTGTGGATGTTGCCGTCGACCCGGCTGATGATGTCGGCCAGCGTCAGCCGCTCGCAGCCGAGCGCATAGCCGATCGGGCTGTCGCCGAGCAGGAAGGCGATGCGCTCGCCCTTGCGGTAGCGGAACTCGCCCGTCGCGCTGGTCACCCCTTCACAGCTGGGGGTGACATATTTGAGGCCGGCAATCGGCCCAGCGAAAACGCCCGTCAGGATCATGGGATCGTCCTTTTCCGAAATCACGCGGCCACGCCCGGAAAGCGCATCCGTTCGCCGCCCCACCCATCCTTGAGCGGCACGAAATAAAAGAAGCTGACGGTGCGCTTGGCGAACTTCCAGACGCCCTGCTCCCTCGCGAAAACATCGTCATAGCGGCAGGCGCAGACATAGCTCTCGCCCTCGAACACGCACGGCATATGGCAATAGGCCTGCCCGGTCGCGCGATCGCCGTCGATCTCGATGATCTCATTGGCGCCGAAATGCCACATGCCCGACAGCGCCTGACGGCTGTAATGCTCGACATGCTCGGCACGCCCGACATAGCTTTTGACCGGGCCGTGGAACTCGCCGTCCCCGGTGAACAGGTCGGCAGCTTCCTCGGCCATGCTCTGATCGACCAGGAACGAATAGCGCGCGCGCAACTCGCTGATAGCGATGCGGTCCTCGATGTGCGCGATCCGCGCTTCCAGCGTCTCGGCCATGTCAGCCCGCCCGCTCGAGCACGCCGGTCGAGATCGCCGCCTCGATACCACACAGATGGCGCCCGAAATTCTCCATGCACGTCTGGATATTGTGAACCGCGTGCATGCTGCCCGCGCGGCAATTGCGTGCGACGAGCTGGAGCGGCTGTTTCTTGGCGATGCCCGACGCGCCCGATGCCTTGAACAGCGCCTCGATCGCCGTCGCGCAATTGTCCCACACATAAGCCGCGTCGGCATGGAAGCGCGCCAGATCGTCGTCGGTCGCGTCGGCGCCATCGGCATACAGCCGGTCGAGCCGGTCGAGCGCTGCTTCCGCCACCAGCCGCGCGGCATTGATCTGCATGCGGACGTAACCGACATTGAGATGCGTCACCGGCGCGTCCTGCTGGCGGGGATAGGGCGAATAGGCGATCGCCTTCTTGCCGATGCCGTCGAGGAACAGTTCGAGCGCATGCTCGGCCATGCCCACGGCGTTGCCGGTGCCAACCATGATCGACCGGCCGAGGCCCCCGGGCCGCAGCCCCACGCCCTGCGCCTTCAGTTCGGCCAGCCGCTCGATCAGCGCCTGCGGCGTGCTGAAGTGCGCGTCGGGTACGAACAACTCCTGCTCGATCGCGATCGTAGCGCTGCCGGTCGCCGCCATGCCCATCGCGTCCCAGTCGTCGCGCAACACGAAGGATTCCTTGGGCAGCAACACCATGCCGATCTTCGTATCGTCGGTGTCGTCATAATAGACCGCGAGATAGGCGTGCGAGGCGTGCGCGCTGGCTGTCGCGAACGGCCAGGCGCCCTTGATCATCCAGCCGCCATCGACCTTGCGTGCAGTGCCGGACAGACGGCGCGTGCTGCCGCCGACCGCGCAGGTGCGGTTGCCGATCCAGGGCGCGTCATAGACTGGCCGGATGACCTCGTCCGCAAAGGCAGCGCTCCACATATTGCCGCCGGTCGAGGCCCATAAGGTCCACGCCGTCGCGCCGCATCCGCGCCCTAGCGCCTCATAGATCGCGAACAGTTCGCGCGCCGAGAAATCCGCGCCACCAAAGCGCCCCGGCATCGCCACACCATAGACCCCGGTCTCGTCGAGCCGCTCGACCGTTTCCTGCGGAATGCGCCGCTGCCGCTCGGCTTCCGCCTGCATTCCACGCAGCCACGGACGAAGTGCTTTGAGCCGAGCTATAATTTGGCCGACCCCCGGTTGTACGGCCTGCTCAACGTCGCTGGCTGGCTTCGAAATAGGCAAAACTGTCATGCGACATCCCTCTCATGACCGAGCGACTGGGGCGGAATCGAGCGGTGCTAACGCCACGCGGCAACCCCTCCGGAAGCTCGTCTAGCCCAACTGTAGCGCGACATTCATCAGTCGCCAAGAGACCAAGTGTCTTTTTCTCTTTTTTAATTTCAAAGCACGATGACGTCCCCCGCCTCTGCGTTTGGCGCACGTCACACATGGCCGCTGGCTACGTTGAATCGGCCCAGCCTTTTCTGTCGACGACCGATGAAATCATCGACGAGGCCCGAAATGCCGCATGTTCATCTCGTTGACGAAGAAGCCGACCTTCAACAAAGCTCGGCGTGGCTTACGGATTTCCCGATTGTGTGCATCTTACCTCGGGGAGGGAGGCGCCGAACACCCGATGGAGCAGGAAGCCCGCCAGAGGATCATGGCCTGGGTGGTCAGCGAAGTGCTTCCCCACGAAGCGCAGGTGCGGTCATGGCTGCGCCGGATGATCGCGCCCGACGATATCGAAGAGATTATTCAGGAAGCCTATTTCCGGATCTCGTGCCTCGCGGACATCGCGCACATCCAGAATGGCCGCGCCTATTTCTTCACGACCGCGCGCATGCTGGTGCTCGAACGCATTCGCCGGTCACGGATCGTTCGTTTGGATGCGCTAACGGAAATCGAAGCGTCGAACATCATAAGTAGCGAGCCCTCGCCCGAACGTTCGGTCGCGGGCCGGCGGGAACTGGCGCGGGTCCGGCGGCTGATCGAGGCGCTACCCGAGCGATGCCGCCAGATCTTCGAGCTGCGCAAGATCGAAGGGTTGAGCCAGCGCGAGGTCGCGCGGCGGATGGAGGTGCCCGAGCACACGGTGGAGAATGATGTCGCAAGAGGTCTGAAGCTGATCCTCCACGCGCTGGCGGAGGGCGAGCAGCAGGCAGAAGAAGCTTTTTCGAACGCGAGAGAAGATGAGCGAACGCGAGACCTCAGACGCGATCAATAGCGCCGCCGCCGCATGGGTCGCCCGCCTCGACACGGGCGCCGATGCCGCGGTGCGTGCGGAATTGGATGCCTGGCTCGCGGCCGACGAGCGGCGGCGGGGCGCGTATTTTCGCGCGCAGGCCGCGTGGACGATGCTGGATCGCGCGTGCGTGCTGCGCGGCAGTCTCGACATGCAGCCAGCGGAGGACATCGAGACGGAGCGTCCACGGTTTTCCCGCCGCACGGTGATGTTCGGCAGCGGAATGATCGCGGCCAGCGTGGCAGCCGCAGCGGTCGGGATCGGGCAGTTGCGCCAGTCCACCGAGCGGATCGAGACCGCGGTCGGCGAGATCCGCCGGGTGCCGTTGAAGGACGGCTCGTTCGCCGCGGTCAACACCAATACCCGCCTCGCCGTCACGTTGAAGCGCGAGAGCCGCGAGGTCCAGCTGGACAGCGGCGAAGCGTGGTTCGAAGTCGCCAAGGACGCGGACCGCCCCTTCGTGGTGGCGGCAGGCGATGTCCGTGTCCGCGCGGTCGGCACCGCCTTCGCCGTGCGGCGCACCGGCGACGGCGCGGACGTGCAAGTCACCGAAGGGGTGGTCGAGGTCTGGAGCAAGAGCGACCCGACCAATGTGCGGCGATTGTCGGCAGGGACCGCTGCGTTCGCGAGCAATACCGCCGGCCCCTCTTTGCCGGCGGATACCGGACCCGATCTCGATCGCACGCTGGCCTGGCGAAACGGCCAGCTGATGTTCGATGGCGAAACGCTCGAGGCGGCAGCCGCCGAGTTCAACCGCTACAATATGATTCAGGTCGAGATTGCCGATCCCGCGCTGGCCCAGGAAAAGATGGTCGGCCGCTTCCGCACCAATGAACCCGACGCTTTTGCCCGCGCCGCCGCCACCGTGCTCGGCGCGAGCGCCCGCGAAGAGGGCAATAAGATTGTGCTGACGCGCGATTAGTTTCGCGGTTCGCCAAGCGGAACCCCCATGGCCATCCATCTCAATAGGTGACCTTATAAAAAGGTAGGGGAGAGGGAATGATCCATTCGGTAACGCGCGCGGCGCTCGCCGCGTCGGCGGCTGGCTATGCGCTGGTGATTGCTTGCCCGGCAACGGCGGCACAAACCAAATCCTTCGACGTTCCCGCACAGCCGGCGGCGACCGGCATTTCCGAACTGGCGCGTCAGGCAGACATCCAGATCCTGGTGAGCGAAAAGGTCATTCGCGGCAAACGGACCCGGCCGGTTCGCGGGACGATGAGCATCGAGCAGGCGCTTCGCCAGCTTCTGGGCGGGACCGGGCTTCGCGCCAGTTCAGCCGATGGGCGAACCTTCACCCTCGCCGTGCAGGTCGCGACCGCCGCGGCGCAGCCGCCCAGGCCGAGCCCGGTCGTGGCGGAGGCGCCAGTCCAGTCCGCCCCCGCCCCGGTGCCCGAGCCGGTCGAGCCGGTCGAAGCGGCACAGTCGGAGGCGATCGTCGTCACCGGCTCACGCACGATCCGCAACGGCGACAACAGCCCTACGCCGGTGACGGTCATCACCACCGAAACGCTGCAAAATGTGCGTCCGACCAGCCTCACCGAATCGATTCAGGTCATGCCGGTGTTCTCGGGGTCACGCAGTCAGACCGCCAACCCCTCGGCCGCAGGCGCGACCGGCGGCGGCAACGGCACGGCTGCACAGCTCAATCTGCGTAACGTCGGGTCACAGCGCAATCTCGTGCTGATGGACGGCCGCCGCGTTCCCCCGACCTCATTTACAGGCATCGTCGACGCCGACGTCATCCCGCAGTTGCTGATCAAGCGCGTCGATGTGGTCACGGGCGGTGTCTCGGCCGTTTATGGCTCCGACGCCGTAACGGGCGTGATCAACTTCATCACCGACACCGACTTCACCGGTTTGAAAGCGCAGGCCCAGGCCGGCGTCTCCGAACTCGGCGACGATGGATCGCAGGAAATCGGACTGGCGTGGGGCGTGAACATCGGTGAGCGCAGCCATTTCGAGGCGAGCTACGAGTTTCGCAACAGCGAGGGCATCGGCCGCCGCTCCGAGCGCGACTGGTTCAACCGCGCGACCGTGATCGGCAATGGCACCACGATCCCGTACCGCTCGATCGTCGACTCCACCCTCCCCAACCAGCCGTTCGGTGGTCGCATCACCTGTGGCGCCGCCTGTGCGATCAACGGCCAGTATTTCGCCACGGACGGTGTGTTGTCGCCGTTCGTCAACGGCACGACTTATACAGGCGTCACCGCGACGCAGAGCGGCGGTGCCGGCGGCTATTACGACCTCTCGCTCAAGGCCTCGCAGCGATCGCACCAGTTCTTCGCACGGTTCGACACCGAGCTTGTCGACGATCTCAACTTCTTCGTTTCGGCCAGCGCCAATTTCAAAGAGAACCGGTTCTACGGCCTCGACCTCAGCCTCTCGGGCATCACGCTGAACCGAACCAACGCCTTTCTCGCGCCGGTCTATCAGGCGCAGATCCCGACGGCGACCTTCACCCTCGGCAAGATCTTTGCGGAAGGTGACAGCCGGCTCGACATGGCGCCCAAGACCCGCCAGCTGACCTTCGTCACCGGCTTTGACGGCAAGATCGGCGATTTCACCTGGGACGTCGGTTATGTGCACGGCGAATCCCGGCTGACCACCGATTTGCGCAACAATCCCAACCAGCAGAAGCTGTCCGCCGCGCTCGACGCGGTGACCAACGCTGCCGGCCAGATCGTGTGCTATGCCGCGACCCAGGCCGCGACCGCCGCGGCCTATGCGAACTGCGTGCCGCTCAACGTCTTCGGCCCGAGCGCTTCGAGCGCGGCGGCGCGCGACTATATCTTCGACGACACCCATTATGTCGCGACCACCAAGCAGGACGACATCGCCGCCAGCATCGGCGGCTCGCCGTTCGCGACCTGGGCCGGGCCAGTGAACGTCGCGTTGTCGGGTGAGTGGCGCAGCGTGTCGTTCCAGTCGCAAAGCAATTCCGCGCCCGACGGCGTCGCCGACTGCACAAACCTTCGCTACAATTGCGTGGGCACAGGCAGCCGCACGCTGCTGCTGCAGAACGTCTTCTCATCCAGCCCCAAGGTATCGATGAGCGTGTGGGAAGTGGCCGGCGAGGCCAGCGTGCCGCTGGTCAAGGACGTGTCGTTCTTCAAGTTGTTCGAGGTGACCGGCGCCGCGCGCTACACGAAATACGACACGGTCGGCGATTACTGGACGTGGAAGGCCGGCGTGAACTGGGCGATCAGCGACGATCTGCGCGTCCGCGGCACGATCTCGCGCGACATCCGCGCGCCAACGCTGGGCGACCTCTATGCGCCGACGGTCTCGAGCGTCGCGACCGTTCAGGACATCAAGAATCTGGTCAGCGTTCAGGTCACGCAGCGCAACCAGTCGAACCCCAATTTGACCGCGGAAATCGGTGACACCAAGACGATCGGCGTCGTCTTCAAGCCGAGTTTCGTGCCCGGCTTCAGCCTCGCGGTCGATTATTACGACATCTCGATCAACAACGCGATCGTGTCGGTGCAGGGCGCGCAAGCCGTCATCCAGAATGGCTGCAACCTTTCGGGCATCGCGCTCTACTGCAACCAGATCGAGCGCGACAGCACCGGCCGGCTAACCGCAGTGATCACCAGCCCGGTCAATCTGGCGCAAATCACCACCAGCGGCCTCGATGTCGAGATGAACTATCAGGGCACGCTGTTCGGCAACCGCTTCATGCTGCGCGGGCTTGCCGCCTATCAGCCGCACATCCGCTATATCCAGCCGGGCGTGACGACCGTCGATCAGGGCGGCGTCGCCTTTGGCTCGGCGGGCCTGACCGCCAGCCCGTCGCTGCGGCTGACCGGCATCATCAGCTATGAACTGACGCCGAACCTGCGCATCGACATCCTGGAACGCTGGCGCAACGCGCTGAAACTGTCGGGCGATCCCACCGTGACGTTCGTGGCGGGCGACAACCGCATCGAACCCTATGCCCAGACGTCGCTCAACGTCGCCTACACGGTGAACAAGCAGTTCGAACTGTCGCTGAACATCCAGAACCTGTTCGACGCCGATCCGCCCGTCGGCAACGCCGCCGGCACCGGTGGTCAGCCGGGCTATTTCGGCGGGTTCGCCGCTACCGACGATGTGGTCGGCCGCTATTTCACGGTCGCCGCGCGGGTGAAGTTCTGAACGAACGCGACTGACACATCTGACCGGATTGAGAGGACGATATGGCAAAGTCTCGGATGAAACGGAGCATATTGGCGGCAATTGCCGTGCCAGCGTTGATGGTCAGCCTGACCGGTGCAGCGCCGCAATCGGGTGAACAACGCTGGACCGGCGAGGTGCAGCCGGGGTCCGGCTGGCTGACCCGCCAAGGTCTGGCGCCGTCCTTTGCAATCGAGTTCACCATGGACACCGCAGGCGCCGCAGTCGGCACGATCCAGTTCACCGGCAACAGTTATCCGGCGATCAGCGGCAAGGCCGTGTTGAAGGGCAATCGCGATCCGGACGGCTCGGCCTACTATCTCTTCGCGACGATCCCGGGCCGCGCCGACCTGCCGGCCGCAGCGCGCGAACAGGCGAAAATCGAAATCACGATGACCGGCTTCGATGAAGAGGACGGCTCGCTGCAGGGCGTCGTCACACTCGACATGGCTGATCTCGCCTGTGTGACGGACCCGGTGCGTTCGGCAGCGAAAACGCCGTGCGCCCGGCGGAAAGTGCCCGCCAAATGGACCGCGAAGAAGTGAGGAGCGAAGCGATGAAGACACCCGAAATCCGTCGCCGGGACCTGCTGCTCGCCACCGCGGCCATGGCGCTGGCGGGCGGCTTCGCTTCCGCCGGGCGTGCTGCACCGAAGGCTCGCTACGATCCGGCCGCACGGTTCAAACTGAAGGTCAGCGAAGTCGAGTTTCGCCGGACGCCCAAGGGAACGCCGCTGCTGGCGCGAATCTATCAGCCGATCGGCGACGGGCCGTGGCCGGTCGTGATGGACCTGCACGGCGGGGGCTGGGCGGAGAAGGACCGTCAGGCCGAAGAGCTGTTCGACCGCAAGATGGCAGTCGCCGGCGCACTGGTCGTGGCGATCGACTATACGCTGTCGGATGAGGCGCCCTACCCGGCGTGCATCCAGGACGCCAATTACGCGATCCGCTGGCTGAAGCACAACGCTGCCAAATGGAATGGCGACGCGTCGAAGATCGGCCTGTTCGGCAGCTCGAGCGGCGGCCATATCGCCCAGCTGCTGATGCTGCGCCCGCACGATCCCCGCTATGGCGCGCTGCCGTTCGCGGAGAACCCAAAGCTTGATGCGGTGGTCGATTACGTCATCGGCCGTTCGCCCGGCAGCGACCCCTACGCCATGTACCAGACGGTGGTGGAGCTGAAGAACACCGGCATGGTCGACAAGATGAAGACCTTCTTCACGCCGTTCGCGAATATCCACGACGCCAACCCGCGAGAAATCCTCGAACGCCGCGAGAAAGTCACGCTCAAGCCGCTGCTGGTGATGCAGGGCGAGCTGGACGACAACGTCCCCACCGCCGTGCAGAACCGTTTCGTCAAGGCGTTCCGGGCGATGGGCGGCCAGTGCGACTATGAGATCTTCAAGGATTGCGACCATCAATGGGTGGGCGTGCCGGGTCCGCAGACCGACCGCGCGCACCAGATGGCCAGGGCGTTCATCGCCCGCCAGGTGAATATGTGACCCGTTCGATGTCCGCGATCGTCGACATCCATCCGCATATCATCTCGGACGACGAGCAGCGTTATCCGCCTGCCCCGCTGTTCGGCAAACGCTCGGACTGGTCGCGGGAAGGGGCGAACACGGTCGAAACGCTGATCGCAGCCATGGACGAGGCCGGCGTAAGGAAGGCCGCGGTCGTCCACAGCTCCACGACCTACGGGTTCGACAACAGCTATGTCGCCGACGCCTGCGCGGCCTATCCCGACCGGCTGGTTGCGGTGGGTTCGGTCGACATGCTCGCACCGGACGCCGGCGACACGATCCGCATGTGGCATGCCCGAGGGCTGGCCGGGCTGCGCATCTTCACCGGAGGCAGCACCAGGGACTTCGACCCGAAGGAACTCGAGGACCCGCGCGCCTTCGCGGCGTGGGAAGTCCTCGCCGAACTCGGTCTGCCAATGGCCATCCAGACCGGCCCGGTCGGCCTGCCGCAAGTGCGGATGCTGGCGGAGAAATTCGCTTCGGTGCCCATCATCCTCGACCATCTCGCCCGGCCCGACGTGCTCGACGGCCCGCCCTATGCGAATGCCGCGGACCTGTTCGCGCTGGCTGACCTGCCGAACATCTACCTCAAGCTGACACCGCGCATCTTCGGCGATGTGAAGAAGGGCGATGCCAGCGCCGAAACCTTTTTCCCAAGGGTGGCCGAGGCGTTCGGCGCCAACCGCATGGCCTGGGGATCGAACTTCCCCAATTCACCCGGAACCCTGTCCGAAATCCTGATGACGGCGCTGGCAGGGCTGGCGCTGCTGAGCGAGAGCGAACGCGAATGGGTCTTCGGAAAGACGGCGCAGCATCTGTATCCGGCGCTGGCCGGCTGATGGGGGAAGTCGAAATGACCGAAACGGACGATGTGTCCCGACAAGAGCGGGCTGCGCTGATCCGCCGCTGGGCGATCCTCACCCTGCTGATGCTCGGCGCGTTGATCGGGTTCGTCGACCGCGTCAGCATCTCGTCGGCGCTGGCCGTGGCCGAGTTCAAGGCGCATTTCGGCCTGTCGGACGTCGCCCGCGGCTGGGTCAATTCGGCCTTCTTCTGGTCCTATGCGGTGATGCAGGTCCCGATGGGCTGGGTGGTCGACCGCTATGGCGTCAAATGGCCCTATGCGGCCTGCTTCCTGCTATGGTGTATCGCATCGGCGGCGATCGGCCTCATGTCGGCGCTGTGGGGGCTGATCTTCATGCGGCTGATCATCGGCGCGGCGGAGGCGATCGTCGTCCCCGCCACCTATCGCTGGGTGCGCAACAATTTCGACCCGAACCGCAGCGGCGCCGCGCTGGGCTTCTACGCGCTGGGCACCAAATTCGGCCCCGCACTCGGCGCGCCCGCGGCGGCGTGGCTGATCGTCTGGTTCGACTGGCGCATGATGTTCGTCATCACCGGGCTCGTCGGGCTCGTGTGGCTGGTCCCCTGGATGCTGCTGGCGCGGGAGCGAGTGAGTGCGGTCTCCACCAAAACGGATACGCACAAACCGTCGGCCGAAACCAGCATCAGCCTGCGCGCGATTCTCGCTAACCGCTTCGTGCTCGCGACGCTGGTGGTCTATTTCTGCTACAACTATTTCACCTTCTTCTGCATCACCTGGATGCCCGCCTATCTGGTCGAGCAGCGCGGCCTCTCGCTCGAGCAGATGGGGCTGTACGCATTCTTCAGCTTTGCAGGGATCGCCATCGTCGCGTTCCTGTCCGGATGGGCGGCCGACATCATCATCGGCCGGTACGGACGCCCCGTTTTCGTGCGCAAGGTGTTCGTCATCGCCGGGTTCGCGGTGGCGAGCACCGTCGTGCTCGGCGCCTGGTCCGAGAGCCAGCAGGCCGCACTTTTCTGGAATGTCGTGTCGCTCTCGGGACTGGGGCTCGCAACAGCGAACAATCTCGCGCTGTGCAGCATCATGCTGATTCCCGGCCCGATCGTCGGGCGGGTAAAGGGCATCCAGAACACCGCCGTCGCTATTGCCGGCATCGTCGCACCATTGATGACGGGCTGGCTGCTGCATCTGACGGGCTCGTTCGTCGCCCCGATGACGCTGATCCTCGCATTCCTCATCCTCGGCGCCGTCACAGTCCTGTTTGCGATCAGACCCGAATGGGCGCCCAGTATTCCGCAGCGGGCGTGACGGGTTCTCTCAAGCTAGGTCCGATGCGTGCTGTCAGAGCAGCGTGGCAGCGCCGGTTCGACGCCGCCGCCTGGTCTCTCGCCCTCGCAACATCTTGCGGCTCACTCCTCACGTCAGGTTCGTCAGTGACGAAGCTTTACCCGCCGACGTGGCGAAGCCGCCTGACCGTCAGCGCGACAACGGCCAGAACGATTGGCACGAGGACCGCGATAGCGGCTTCGACCGGTACGGCCGGAACAGCCAGATGCGCCGCCTTCACGACATAAGCCAGCAGGCCGATGAGATAATAGCTGATGGCAACCGCCGACAGGCCTTCCACGGTTTGCTGGAGACGCAATTGCATGTCCGTGCGGTGGTTCATCGACGCCAGCAAATTGCGGTTCTGACGCGCAAGCTGCGTGTCGATCCGGGTGCGCAGCAGCGCGTCGGTCCAGGCAGCGCGCTCGGCGAGATCGTCGAGGCGGCGGGAAAACGCGGCACATGTCCGCATGGCCGGGAGCAACCTGCGCTCGGTAAAATCCCCGAGCGAGGGGAAACCCGCAACCGGACGAACCTCGAGACTTTCAAGGCGATCGAGACATATCTCGGCATAAGCCTGCGTGGCGCTCATGCGGAAGCGAGTCTGCGCGCCGATCCGGGCAACCTCGGCGCTGAGCCGCGAAATATCGGCCATCACCGCGTCATCGTCCGTGCGTTCGTCAGCGATGCGTTGCGCGAGATCGGCCAGTTGCTGCTCCAACAGGCCCACCCGCGGCATGTGTTCCTGCGCGATCGGCAACCCCAGCAGCGCCATCTTGCGGTAATTTCCGAGTTCCTGAAGGCGCTGCGTCAACAGGCTCGCATCGCTTCCGGCCAGCCCCTTGTCGGCGATCAGAAGGCGGCCAAAGCCGTCACCATGAATACGAAAATCGCTCCAGATCTGGGCCTTGCCGTCCGATGCCGTGCTGCTGACGAGATCGTCGAGCGAAAAATGCCGGGCGAGCTGGGCGGCTGACGGAATCGCCGTTCCGGCGTCCAGCAACTGAACATGATTTGCCCGGATGAGCTTTCCCGGGATCGCGTCGATGTGAGGTTTGATCGGTGCGAACTGCGCGACATCGAACAGATCGTCGCGGCGGCCGGGCGCGATGAAGCTGTAGGTGATGAATTCGCTATGCCGCTCGAACGCAAATGCGAACCCGTCGATCTCACCCGTCCAGAAACGCCCGGGGATCGCGGCAGCCGAGATATGCGTATGCAGGAAGCTTTCGGCGGCGGCGGCGGCGCGGTGGTCGGCCAACATCACGAACTGAATCATCTGCCCCGGGGCGGCGAGACGCAGCGGCTTTCGCAGATGCATCTCGGCAGTGAGGGAAGCACGCTGCGGATGCGAGCGCAGATCGAGCGAGTCGAGCAGAGAGAAGGGAGGTGACACCAGCGCCGCTTAGCACCTACTCCCTTCACTGACCTGTCATTTGGAAGCGTGCTGTCATTCGGCGGCTTGGATCGGTGTCGGCCAGCTATCGTTGAGACGATAGCCTTCGGGGAAGGGGTCTTCGGGATCGGTGCCGTAATAAGAGACCCCAGTCAGCCACGCCCGGCCGCTCACGCGGGTGACGACCGCATCGCTCGCGCCAACTTGCGCCACGCCTTCGATCGCGCACGCGAATTCGGTGTCAAGGATCGACAGGTGCAGGAACGGTTCGCCCACCGCGAGTTCGCCACGCGCATGGAACAGCGCCATCCGCGCCGAGCTGCCGGTGCCGCACGGGCTGCGGTCGATCCGGCCGGGCGAGACGACCACGGCGTTCTTCGCTGCCTTCACGCCGTCCTTTTCGAACAGCGGTCCGGCGAACAAGGTTTGGTTGATCGTGTGGATGCCGGGATTCTCGGGGTGGACCGCGGGCAGCTGGACGGCGGCCGCGCGCTTGATCCGTTCGCCCAGCTCGACCAGGTGGCGCGCCTCGTCGCGCGCCAGCGTCAGGCCGAGCGTTTCGGCCTCGACGATCACATAGATCATGCCGCCATAGGCGACATCGACCTCGACCGTGCCGAGCCCCGGCACCTCCACCGGGCTGCGGCGGTGCATGACGAAAGCGGGCACGTTGCGGAACGACACGCGCCGGCATTTGCCGTTCGCACATTCCGCATCGACCTCGACCAGACCGGCGGGCGTATCGACGCGCAGCCGCGTCACCGGCTCGGTCATCGGCACCATCCCGGTCTCGAGCGCGACGGTGACGGTGCAGATCAGGTTCGACCCCGACATCGGCGGATAGTGATCGGCCTCGATGACGATCATCCCGAGATCGGCATCATCCGCGACCGGCGGCGTGATCAAATTGACCGCGGCATTGACGCTGCCGCGCGGGTCGGAAAGCAACAGGCCGCGCAGATGGTCCTGCTCGCGGGTGAAGCGCTGCTGCCGCTCGAACATCGACGCCGCGCGCGGCGCGATCACGCCGCCCGTGATGACTCGCCCGACTTCGCCTTCGGCATGCGCCCCGACCACCGTGATGATTTGCTGCAACCGCATTTTTATACCTCGCTAGCGCACGAAGTATATTGGATACAATTGAACGTCAATCGGCGACGGGCTGGTCGCTCCGGTCAGCCCGATGGCGCCGCAACCCAGCCACCAGTGCACGTCCCGCGCTCAACACATGCTCGCGCAGAAACGCCACGGCACGGTCGGCCTCCCGAAGCGCGCAGAGCCGCAGCAGCTCGCGATGCTCCTGCTGCGCGGTGTCGAGCCCGTTGGTGATCACGAGATGGACCCGGATGTAACGCTCGGTCTGGAGATTGATGCCTTGCAGGATCGCCAGCGTCTGGGCGCGCTGCGCAGGCAGATACAGGCGGCGGTGGAACGCCCAGTTGAGCCGGCCCCACGCCGCCATATCCTGCTGCTCATATGAGGTTTCGAGATCGACCAGCAGCGCGCGGGCGGCCTCGATATCCTGGTCGGTCATGCGCAGGATCGCGCGGCCGAGCAGTTCACCTTCGAGCAGCGCACGCAGCTCGAACAGCTCCTCCACCTCTTCGGTCGGCACCGTGGTAACGATCGCGCCCTTGTGCGTGCGCATCGCCACCAGTCCCATCGCCTCGAGCTGGCGCAGCGCCTCACGCACCGGCATGCGGCTGACGCCGTAGTCGTCGGCGATCGCGTCCTGCACCAGCGCGTCGCCCTCCTGAAACTCGCCGCTCAGGATGCGCTCGCGAAGCGAATCGCACAGGCTTTCGGGAATGCTCTGCCGCTGAATGCGGTGGCTGCGGGACTGGGCCGTGCGCATGGGCTCCTTTCAACAAAATCCATTCCGCTTTTGCCGCATCGGCGATGCCGCAGCAATGGTTATCGACATACCTCCATCATATATGTATATTGGATACAGTTGAACAGGAGCGACAGCTATGACGAAGTGGGCAGGCGTGTTTCCGGCGGTGACGACCAAGATGACCGAATCGGGCGCGGTGGATATCGACGCGACCCAGCGCAGCATCGAGCGACTGGTGGCCAATGGCGTCTCAGGTGTGATCGTGCTGCCGATGCTGGGCGAGAACGCATCGCTGAGCATGGCCGAGCGCGAATCGGTGATTCGAGGCGCGGTCGAAGTGGTCGGCGGCCGCGTGCCGGTGCTGTCGGGCCTTGCCGAAGTGACGCTCGAGGCCGCCCAAGCTAACGCCGCGCGCTATCAAGGCTTCGGCGCCGAGGGGCTGATGGTGTTCCCCAGCATCGCCTACAAGAGCGACCCGCGCGAGACGGCGGAATGGTATCGCCGCGTCGCGCAGGCCTCGCCGCTGCCGATCATGATCTACAACAACCCGATCGCCTATGGTGTCGACGTCACGCCCGAAGTGCTGGCGATGCTCAGTGACGTCGAGGAAATCGTCTGCGTCAAGGAAGAGAGCGGCGACATCCGCCGCGTGACCGACATCGCCGTCGCTGTAGGCGACCGCTACAGCGTGTTCTGCGGCGTCGACGACGTGATCGTCGAAAGCATGGCGCTCGGCGTCACCGGCTGGGTGTCGGGCATGACCAATGTCTGGCCCGCCGAATGCGTCGAGATCTTCAACCTGTGCAAGGAGGAGAAGTTCGCCAAGGCGCGCGAGCTTTACCGCATCCTCACGCCGGCTCTTCACCTCGATACGCACGTCAAGCTGGTGCAATATATCAAGCTCGCCGAGAATCTGGTCTATGGCGCGCCGGAATGGCCACGCGCGCCGCGCTTGCCACTGATCGGTACCGAGCGCGACTTCGTGGTCGAGACGGTGCGGGGCGCGATCCGCGGCCTCGAACATTATCGCGCGGCGTGACGGCAAGAACGGGAAGGATCGGGCAATGAGGATCGGGTTTGTCGGCACGGGGACGATCACGGCTGCGATCGTCGACGGGCTCCGCACGGCGGGCAATGACACGCCGATCCTTCTTTCCCCGCGCAGCGCGGATATCGGGGCGGCGCTTGCCGCGCGCCACGCCGATGTGCGCGTCGCCGACAGCAACCAGGCTGTTCTCGACGGCAGCGATCTGGTCGTGCTGGCCGTTCGCCCGCAAGTCGCGGACGAAGTGCTGCCCGCGCTGCGCTTCCGGCCCGACCATCATGTCTTGAGCGTGATCGCGACGGTGAGCCTCGACCATCTGCGCGGCATCGTCGCGCCGGCGACGCGTATCACGCGCGCGGTGCCGCTTCCCGCCGTCGCGCTGCGCCAGGGGCCGACCGCCATCTATCCCCCCAACGCCGAGGTGCAGGCGCTGTTCGACCAGCTCGGCACGGCCGTAGTGCTGGCGGACGAAGCCGCGTTCGACATCTTCACCGCCGCGACCGCGACGATGGCGAGCTATTTCGCCTTCGCCGCGACGGTTACCGTCTGGATGACGCAACGCGGTGTGCAGGCCGAACAGGCCCGCACATTCGTCGGCCAGATGCTCGGCGGGCTCGCCGTCACCGGCCCCGGCGTCGATTTCGACCAGCTCGCCGACGAGCATCAGACGCGCGGCGGGCTCAACGAGCAGGTCGTGCGTGCGGTCACCAGCGATGGCCGCTTCACGCAGCTTGACGCCGCACTCGACGGGATACTGGCGCGGCTGCGCGGCTAGCTTCCCGCCAGTTTCACGTTCCACAGCCGCTGCGACTGCGCCGGCCAGGCGCGAAAGCCGGTCACACCCTGGCGCAGCGCGGTCACCCGCTGGCTGTTGTACAGGATCACCGCCGGCGCTTCGGTGCGGAAGGCGCGGTCCATCTTGTCGAAGATCGCCTGACGCTCGTCGGGCGTAGGCGCCGCGACCGACTGGCTCATCAGGCTGCGCGCCGTCGGCGTGTCCCATACTTTGCGCGGATCGGTCTGCTGATCGCCGAGAAAGGCGTTGAACATCAGCGACGGATCGAGCCGCGCCGAATAGCCGAACACCATCGCCTGATAGTCGCCACTGGAATAGCGCGCGAGCTGGCTGCTCCAGTCGAGTACCTCGACGCGCAGGTTGATCCCGGCCTCGCGCCCCATCGCCTGCGCGATGATGGCGACATCGTACATCTCGGGCGGCTGGCGGCCCGTGATCAGCTGGATCGGCTCGCCCTTATAGCCAGCCGCCCGCGCAAGCGCGCGCGCGGCGGCGAGGTCGCGCTTGATCCGCTCGCGTTCGACTGTTTTGAAGAAGGGGCTGGCGGCGGGGATCGGCGAGCTGTTGGCGATGCCAGTGCCGCGCGTCGCAACCTTGGTCAGCGCCGCCACATCGAGGCTGAGCGCGATTGCCCGCCGCAGCCGCGCGTCGCGCAGCACGGGATCGTGCGTGCGGAACAGCATCGCGAACAAGTCCATGCCCGGCGCCGAGGAGAAGCTGACGCCCGGTGCGCGCTCGACCGCGCCCATCTCGTTGGGCGGCAGGCCGTCGAGTATGTCGAGGCTGCCGCGCAGCAGCGCCGCGCTGGCCGACGAACTGTCGGGGATCACGTCGAAGCGCACGCGATCGACCAGCGCCTGCTTGCCGCCGCCATTGCCGTCGGGCGTGCCGGGCAGCGAGGCGTAGCCCGGGAAACGGCGCAGCTCGACATATTCATTGTGCCGCCACTCGCTCCACTGGAACGGGCCGGTGCCGATCGGATGGCGCCAGCTGCCGTCGGCACCCACCGAATCACGATGATAGATGCCGGTGCCGCCGCAATCGGCGCGCGCCAGCGTCTGGAGGAGCAGCGGCGCGGGACGGTCGAGCACCAGCTCGACCGTGCGCGGATCGAGCGCGCGCACCTCGAGTAACGCCGCAATGCCCTTCGGCCCGAGATCGGAACCGCAGCGCCAATGCGTGGCGGGCGTGAGATAGCGCTTGAACGACCATACGACATCGTCGGCGGTCAGCGGCGCGCCATTGTGGAAACGCACGCCCTGACGCAGCGCGAAGCGATAGCGTTTGCCGTCGGGCGAAACCGTCCAGCTTTGCGCCAGCATCGGCCCGGCCGAGCCGTCCTCGCGCGAGGCGACCAGTCCTTCGACCACATGCAGCAGCACCGCATCGGTGTTGAGATCGCGCCGCGTTCCCGGATCGGACGAGACGATGTCGGCATTGATCCGCGCGTGCAGGATCGAGCCGCCATCCTCGCGGCGCGCCTCTGGGGCGCAACTCGCGAGCAGCGCGGTCGCGGCGAACAGCGTGGCTCGGATCGATCGCATGCTCAAAGTGCGGCGATCACGCCGATCTCGACGGCGAACCGCGGATCGGTGAGCTTTGCCTCGATCGTGGTGCGCGCGGGCATCTCGCCCGGCGCGACCCAGGCGTCCCACGCGCGGTTCATCGCCGCGAAGTCGCTCATGTCGGCGAGATAGATCGAGGCGCTGAGGATGCGGCTCTTGTCGGTGCCGGCGTCGGCGAGCAGCCGATCGATGCGGCCAAGGATTTCCTCGGCCTGCCCCTGTGCATCGGCATCGGGGTTCGCTTCGGCGCACTGGCCGGCGGTGAACAACAGCCCGCCATGCGCCACGGCCTGGTGCATGCGAACGGTCGGTTGCCAGCGGCGAATCTCGGTCATGTCTTTCCCTTCCAGATATCGTGTCATGCAGCGAACGGAAACGCCCCGACCAGCAGCGCCGCGGCCATGAAGACCCCGCATGATGCCAGCGCCCATTTCCAGACGAACCGCTGCAGTTCGCCGAACTCGACGCCCGTCTGGCCGACGAGCAGATAGGTCGAGGCGACGAGCGGACTGAGCAGGTGAATCTGCTGTCCGACCAGCGACGCACGCGCGAGATCGGCGGCGTCGATGCCGTAGAGCGCAGCGGTCTTCGCGATGATCGGCAGCATCCCGAAATAAAAGGCGTCGTTCGAGATGAACACGGTGAACGGGATGCTGATCAGCGCGGTCACCGGCGCCAGATACGGCCCGAGCTCGGGCGGGATGACGTACATCACGGTCCCGGCCATCGCGTCGACCATCTTGGTGCCCGACAGGATGCCGGTGAAGATACCCGCAGCGAAGACGAGACTGGCCGTCGCCATTGCATTGGCGGCATGCGCGGCGATCCGCGCACGCTGCTCGGCGAGATTGGGGTAGTTGAGCATCGCCGCGGCGGCGAAGGCGATCATGAACAGCGGCACCAGCGGCACCAGACCCGAGATCAGCAGGCCGAGCAGCGTCAACGTCAGCAGCAGATTGGGGACGAACAGGCGCGGCCGCTTGATCGACAGGTCGCCGCCGACTTCCTCCAGCAGTACGTCCTGCTCGATCTTCGCAACCGGCTCCTGCGGGTTGGCGGCGAGACGGACGCGCTCACGCAGCCCCATCCGCCAAGCGACGAACAGCGTCCAAGCGCCCGACGCGGCGATCGCCGGCAGCAATCGCACGAACACATCACCGGGATCGACATGCAGCGCGGTGGCCGCGCGCGCGGTCGGTCCACCCCAGGGCGAGAGGTTCATCACCGCACAGGACATGATCAGCAGACAGGCGAGCACGCGCCGGTCCATGTCGATATGCTTGTAAAGCGGCAGCAGCGCCGCGATGCAGATCATGTAGGTTGTCGTGCCATCGCCATCGAGGCCGACAACCAGCGCCAGCACGACCGTGCCGATCGCGATCCGCACCGGATCGCCATGCACCGTCCGCACGATCACGCGAACCAGCGGATCGAACAGCCCCGCGTCCATCATCAGGCTGAAATAGAGGATCGCGAAGAGCAGCATCACGCCGGTCGGCGCGAGGTTGCGCACGCCCTCGATCATCATGTCGCCCAGCCCGGCATGAAAGCCGGCGGCAAGCGCGAAAACCGTGGGCACGACCATCAGCGCGATCAGCGCCGACAGCCGCTTGGTCATGACGAGCGCGAGGAAGGTCGCCACCATCGCGAACGCCAGCAGGGCCAAGCCGTCCATCCATCCTCCCGGCGCCGCGAACCGCGGCCAGTCATCGCGCTTGATTGTATCTTCACTTCTCAATAATACAATAACGGAAAGATGAAAGGGAAATCATGCGCACCGTCGAACTGGAGCAGATCATGGCCGCGCTCGACCCGGAGCGCGTGATGGCGGCGCTCGCAGCAGGGTTTCGCGCCTTCGCCGCGGGCGAGTGCCAGGTCGCCGCTGTCGGGCATCTCGGCTTTCCGGGCGATGCCGATTGCCACATCAAGTCGGCGCATCTCGACGGTGACGATGTCTTTGCGGTCAAGATCAGCAACAGCTTCTACGGCAACCCCGCCGGCGTGCCCAAGGAGGACGGGGTGATCGTGGTCGGCAGCGCGCGGACCGGCGCGATCCTCGCGGTGCTGCACGACCATGGTGAGCTGACCGGAATCCGCACCGCGATGGCCGGCGCGCTCGCCGCGCGGCTGATCGCGCCCGAGCGGCCGCGGACGCTGGGCGTGATCGGCAGCGGCGATCAGGCGCGCCGGCAGGTCGCCGCGATCCGCGCCGCACTGCCGTTCGAGCGGCTACTGGTTTGCGCACGTCGCCCCGAAGCCGCGGCGGCATTAGGCGGCGAGGCCGTCGGGATCGAACGGCTTTGTGCCGAAGCCGATCTGATCGTCACCGCCACAACGGCACGCGCGCCGTTGTTCCCCGCCGCGCTGGCCCGGCCCGGCATGCGGATCGTCGCGGTCGGCGCCGACGCGCCGGGCAAGCAGGAACTCGATCCCGAGCTCGTCGCCGCCGCGACGGTGATCGCCGATTCGCCCGGCCAGTGCATCGACCATGGCGAGGCAGGCTGGGCCGTGCGCGCCGGCTTGCTCGACCCTGCGCGGCTCATCCCGTTCGGACAAGCGCTCGCCGAACCGCCGAGTTTCGCGGCGGCCGAGACCGTGGTCGTCGACCTGACCGGCGTGGCCGTGCAGGATGTCGTGATCGCCAAGGCGGTGTGGGAGGCGCTGGCGCCGGCTTAGAACCCCGCCGCCGTGGCGATCCCATGCTCGACCTGCGGCGGGCCGGCGAAATACGGCCCGACCAGTTCGCGCCAGCGCGCGAAAGCGGGCGTCGCTCGAAACGCCTCATGCGCCGCGACGTCGCGCCACTCGATGATCAGCCAGTAACGCCCCTCCCGCTCATGCGAGCGCAGCAACCGCATGTCGGTGCACCCGTCCGCCGCGCGGAACAGCGCTACCGCCTCCGCCGCCCCGGCCTCGAACGCCTCGCCCGAACCCGGCGTCACATCGATGCACGCAATCTCGGTGGCCATGGTCAGCGCTCCTCGTCGATCCGCGTCGTGACCCCCGTCGCGACGATCGTCCGCGTGGCATCGATCGAGGCATAGGTCCAGAAGATCGACAGCGGCTGCTCGGCCGAAGGGTTGCGGAAGCAATGCGGCACCCCGGCGGGAATCCAGCTCGTATAGCCCGGCCGGACGGGATGATCTGCGCCGTCGATATGCGCGAAGCCCTCGCCCGACAGCACGATCACGCACTCCTCGCAATTATGCGTGTGGAGCGGCACCGCGGCGCCCGGCGCGATCGTGGTGATGCCAGTGAGCATCGCGCGCGACCCGCGCCCGGCGGTGACCAAGGGCGTGGTGACGATCCCGCCGCCGCGGTCCTTGACCGGCAGCCCCTCGGGCCGCAGCACGATCGGCGGCGCGGCGCCTTCAGGCAGCGATGCGGATGGTCTTGGCATTGGTGAACTCCTTGAGGCCGAGCTCGCCCAGCTCACGGCCGTAACCCGAATGCTTGATGCCGCCGAACGGCGCTCGCGGGTCGGACGCGACCATGGCGTTGACGAACACCGCGCCCGCATCGATCCGCCGCGCCAGCACGGCGCCACGCTGTGTGTCACCGGTCCATACCGATGCGCCGAGCCCGAAGGCGGTACGGTTGGCGAGTTCGATCGCCTGATCCGCATCCGCGGCGCGGACGATCGCCGCGGCGGGACCGAACGTCTCCTCGTCGAAGGCGGCCATGCCGGGCGCGACCCGGTCGAGGATCGTCGGGCGATAGAAAAAGCCCGGACCATCGGGCGCCGATCCGCCGGTGACCAGCCGCGCGCCCGAGGCGATGCTGCGCTGGACCTGATCATCGATCGCGGCACGCAGGTTGGCTCGCGCGAGCGGCCCCAGCGTGGTCGCGGGATCGGCCGGATCGCCAAGCTTCAGCCGCGCTGCGATCGCCGCCGCGAACGCCTCGACGAAGCGGTCGGCGACCGCATCCTCGACGATGAAGCGCTTGGCGTTGACGCAGCTCTGCCCGGCATTGGTGAAGCGCGCAGCGACCGCCATCGCCGCGGCACGCTCGATATCGGCGTCAGCCAGCACGACGAACGGGTCCGATCCGCCCAGTTCGAGCACCTGCTTCTTGAGCGCCGCCCCGGCCTGCGCCGCGACGATCATGCCGACTTGCGTGGAGCCGGTCAGCGTCACCGCGGCGATACGGTCATCCTCGATCACCCCGCGCACCGCGCCGGAGTCGACCAGCAGATTGCCGAACAGCCCGGCCGGCGCGCCCGCCGCCGCGACGATCCGCTCGATCGCCAGTGCGCATTGCGGCACGTTGGCGGCATGTTTGAGGATCGCGCCATTGCCCGCCGCCAGCGCCGGCGCGAGGAAGCGTAGCACCTGCCAGATCGGATAGTTCCACGGCATGATCGCCAGCACGACGCCGAGCGGCTCATGCGCGATCAGCGTGTCGGCCATGCCCGGCACCCGCATATCGGCGACCATCGCGGGCGCTGCATCGGCGTAGAAGTCGCAGTTGAGCGCGCATTTCTCGACCTCGGCCATCGCCTCGCCGATCGGTTTACCCATCTCCGCGGTCACGATCGCGGCGAGGCGATCGCGCTCGGCGCGGAGTTCCTTCGCGATCGCGCGAAGCAGCTCGACGCGGCGCTCGACCGGCACGTGACGCCACTCGCGCTGCGCCGCCGCGGCGCGCGCAAGCACGCCATCGATTTCCGCCGAATTCTGCTCGTCGAAGCGGGCGAAGGTCTCGCCCGTGGCAGGATTGGTCGAGCCGATCATGCGAGCCTGCCGATCACCGCATCGGCGAACGCATCGGTGCCGAGCGCCCCGCCGATATCGCGCGTGCGCGAAGCCGGGTCGTCCAGCGCGCTATCCACCGCCGCCTCGATCCGCTCACCGATCGCGGAAAGCCCGGCATCACCGTCACGCCGTCCCATCCAACTCAGCAGCATCGCCGCCGACAGGATCAGCGATGTCGGGTTGGCCACCCCCTGCCCGGCAATGTCGGGCGCCGAGCCGTGCTGCGCCTGCGCGACGCAGATGTCGTCACCGGCATTGATCGACCCGCCCAGTCCCAGGCTGCCGCTCAGTTCCGAGGCTTCATCCGACAGGATGTCGCCGAACATGTTGGTGGTGACGATCACGTCGAAACGCTCGGGGCTGCGGATCAACAGCGCCGCAGCGGCATCGATGATCACTTCGTCCAGCGTCACACCCGGAAACTCGGCGGCGACCGCCCTGACCTCACGCAGGAACAATCCGTCGCTGAGCTTGAGCACATTCGCCTTGTGCACCACGGTCAGTCTGCCGCTGCGCGCCGCCGCCAGCTCGCACGCCGCCCGCGCCACCCGGCGCGAAGCGGCACCGGTCACCTTGCGG
Organism: Sphingomonas tagetis; assembly: GCF_024211275.1. GTDB lineage: Bacteria > Pseudomonadota > Alphaproteobacteria > Sphingomonadales > Sphingomonadaceae > Sphingomonas > Sphingomonas tagetis. The sequence continues at coordinate 294,975 of NZ_JAMLDX010000003.1, read as the reverse complement.
ATTGCGAAGGCGCTGTCGGGATCGGGCATGAACTCGCCCGAGCCCATGTACATGTTGCGGTCGGCGTAGAAGCCCTCGGTATTCTCGCGCACGATGATCAGGTCCATCGGCTTGCGCAGGATCGACAGGTCCGGCCGCGAGCGGCATGGGCGGATATTGGCGTAGAGATTGAACGTGGTGCGCAACTTCGCGGACGGATTGGGCTGTCCGGCCGGATAGGTATAGTGCGACACCGGCCCCAGGATCACGCCATCGGCTTCGGGCACCGCCGCCAGCACCGCCTCGGGCAGGGTCGATCCGGCAGCGGCGAGGCTGGCCTCGCCAATGTCCATCTCTATGAAGCTGAGCGCATCGCCCGCCGCCGCGCGCAGCACCGCGAGCGTCGCGCGAGTGATCTCGGGACCGATCCCGTCGCCGGGCAATACGAGGATGTTCTTCATCTGCATCTTTCCAAAAGCGTTCAGCGAGTTTGCGCGGCGGGAGTCGCGCCCCGCGCCGCCTGCGCCCGGCGGCGCCTGGCGGCACGCGACCACCATAACCACGGGCCGGTGAGGCCGAGCCCGGCGAGCAGCAGTCCCTCGATCAGCATCACCAGCCTGGTCGGCACGCCGCCCCACAGGCCGATATGGACGGTGTAGATCCAGTCGATGAACTCGGTCGCGCCCGATAGCTCGCCCGCGACATAGCGCCCCAGCTCGCGCCCGTCATAGGCGTTGTAATAGATCTGGCTGGTGCCGTCGGGCCGGACCGTGTGGGTGCCGTCGAGATAGACCGCGACGACTCGCTCGCCGCTCGAGAAACGCAACTGCTGCAAGGCAGCGCCGCCCTGCGCCGCCTGAGCCGACGCCACGAGCGTATCGACCGGCAGCATAGCGCGGCCTGTCTCCTCGGCGACCTTGGGCGTCGGCTTGCGCTCGACCGCGGTCACCGTTCCCAGCGCATCGCGGAACGGCTCCTTCCACACCAGCAGCGCGCCGGTGACCGCCGAGAGGATCAGCACCGCCGAAACGCCCGCGCCGACCGCGCGGTGCAAGGTCCGCCAGCGCGTGTCGGCGCTGCCGTCGAGCTTGACGCGGAACCCCTGGCTAAAACGCCCCTTGGCCGGCCACCAATGGACCAGCCCGGAAATCCCCAGGAACAGCAGGCACAGCCCTTCGATCCCGATCACGGTCTCGCCCATCGGCCCGAGGAACAGCTGCTCGTGCAGCACGAAAATCCATTCGGTCGGCCAGGCGGACAGTCCGCCGTCGCGCACGATCGTCCCCCGATACGGATCGACCGCCAAGAGGATCTGGTCGCCACCCTGCCTGGTCTTGAGCTTGAACAGCACCGCCTGATCGGGCGATTCCGGAAACTCGGCGCGCGATACGGTCGCCTCGGGGTGCCCGGCGCGGACGGTGTCGAGCATCGCCTGAGCGGACACGCGCTGCGGGCCGGGCGCGACGGTCAGTTCAGAATGAATCAGCGGCTCGATCTCGTCGCGGAATACCAGCGCTGCGCCGGTGAGACCCTGACTCAGCAGGAACACCGCCAGCACGCCACCGACCCAACGATGCAGCTTCAGCCATTGCGCCCTTGAAATACCCGCCTCCTCTGCCTGGCTTGTCGCCTCCGGTTAGACTCGTTTTGGATTTTTCGCAACAACAATACAAAATGATTGACGTCGGCGCTCCGCGATTTTAGGCCAGTGATGCGCCGCAGTTCCGGCGCCAGTCTCCCTGCTTTCCGGAACCCATCAGTGACTCAAGTGACCGCTTCGCCATGTTCGCCTCTCGCCGACGGCCTTACGCGTGCCGCGCCGTCGCAGCGCGGCATCGACGCGGGCGCGGTGCTGGCGTTGCTCGACGATATCGAACAGGCGGGGCTTGAGCTGCACACCTTCATGCTGTGGCGAGACGGCGTGGTGGCCGAAGGATGGCGCTGGCCCTATTCGGCGACGCGCCCGCGCATGTCGCACAGCATGACCAAGAGCATCCTCGCCTGCGCGATCGGGATGCTGATCGAATCGGGGCAGCTTGCCCTGACCGACACGGTCGCGTCCTTCTTCCCCGAAGCCGGCGTCATGCCAGGCTCGCATGCGGGGCAGATGACGGTCGAGGACTTGCTGACGATGCGCTCGGGCCACGGCGCCGAAGTCTCGGGATCGGTGTGGCGGGGGATCAGCACGAGCTGGGTCGCCGAATTCTTCAAGATCCCGATCCCGCACCCGCCCGGCACGGTGCACGTCTATTCGAGCGCGGCGAGCTACATGCTCTCGGCGATCGTCACCCGCATCACCGGCGAGACCGCTGACGAGTATCTGCGCCCGCGGCTGTTCGAGCCGCTTGGGATGCGCGACGTGCGCTGGGACATCGGCCCCGACGGCATCAACCCCGGCGGTAACGGCATCACCTTCACTACCGCCGACGGGCTCAAGCTCGGCATCCTCCACGCACAGCACGGCATATGGAACGGCCAGCGCCTTCTTCCCCAATGGTGGGTCGAGGCAGCAACGCGCGTGCACACCGCCGACTATGGCTATCACTGGGTGATCGGCGATACGTACTACTGCGCGCTCGGTCAGTTCGTGCAGGCGGTGATCGTCTATCCCGAGCATGGTGCGGTGCTCGCGATCAATGCGGCGATGGACGAGAGCAAGGTCGTGCTGCCGCACCTCAAGCGCCATTTGCCCGACGCCTTCACGCGCGGCGGCAGCCCGGACGACGACCGCAAGCTGGCCGAGCGGCTGGCCGGCTGGGCTGCCGTGCCGCGTATCGCATCGGAGGCGCCGGGCGACCCGGCAGCGCTGACCGGACATTGGAACGTCGAGACCAATGCGCTCGGCATCGAGGCGCTCGATCTCGCCTTTGCGGACGATGGCGAATTGCGGCTGACGATCGGCGATGGATCGATCGCGGCGCCGCGCGACGGCTGGCGCGAAATGCGAGCAACGTTGAGCGCGCCTGTGCTTCACCACGGCTATGCGCTGGCGAATGCACCGACCGTGGCCGGCTATCGCTGGACCGCCCAAGACGCGATCGAGTTGGTGCTGCACTTTGCCGAGACGACCTTCCGCGACACGCTGCGCATCCGTCGCGTTGGCACTGCGCTCGAACTCGACCGCGGAGTCAACATCAACAGCGCCGCACGCGCTTGGCCGACGCTGCGCGCGACGCGCTAGCCGGGCAGCGCGTCCACGACCCGGCGCGGCAGGTGAAGCCATGCGCGAAACGGTCGCCCGGCTCGGCGATCAGTTCCGAGCGCCCCGAATAGTAAGCCCGGCCTTCGACCCGCGCGCGCGATACCGGGCCGTGCGGCCCCGGCCGCACCGAGGCGAGTGTCCCGATGAAGCCCTCGCCCGACACGCCGCGAATCTCGCAGCTTTGCCCCGGCGTCATCGTACCGCGCGCAGCAGCGAGCGCGATCCGCGCGGTGACGCCGCTCCCGGTCGGCGAGCGGTCGATCTGCCCTTCGGCGAAGATACACAAATTGCTGCTCGCCGCCCCGCCATGCGCGCCCAGATCGACATCGTCGGTCAGGATCGTGCCGTAGAGGAAACCAAGGTCGGGCTCGCTCGGATGCGTGATCGCAACTGCGGCGCGCGCCGCGTCGGTGACCTCAACCCCGGCCGCGACCAGATCGGCGAGCGGCGATTCAAGCAGCGACAGCCCGATCCGCGAGGCGGGCAGGATCGCGTAGAAGGCACCGCCGAACGCGATATCCAGCCGCACGCTGCCGTGATGCGGCGTGGCCACATCGACATCGATCGCATGGGCAAAGGATTCGACGCTCTCAAACGCGACGCGCGGCGCCCCGGCCCCATCCTGCTCGACCTCGACGCGGATCACCCCGCACGGCGCCTCGAGGTTGAACGACGCGCGCCCGTCGTGCAGCGCGACCCGGCCGCTATCGACCGCCCAGCGCCCGATCGCGATCGTCGCATGGCCGCACATCGTGCTGTAGCCGTCCTGATGGGTGAACAGCGCGGCGAGATCGGCGTCCGGCGCACACGGCGCGGTCGGGATCACACCGTACATGCCGTCATGCCCGCGCGGTTCGAGCATCAGCATCGTGCGCAACGCGTCGTGGTGCGTCAGCGCGTCGCGCCGCTTCTCGAGGATCGTCGCGCCACGCAGCTCGGGATAGCCGCGCTCCACGATCCGCACGGGCTCGCCCGCCGTGTGCATGTCGGTGACGGCGATGATAACGGGCTGGCCCATGATATTCCTCAGGTCATGGCGCGGTAGATCAGCGCCGCCGCCGCAAGATCGGCGAGCGCGGTACCCACCGCCTTGAAGATGGTGCGCTCGCCGAGCGTGACGCGCCCCGCCACGCGCCCGGTGCACAGGTCGGCAAGTGTGCCGGCGAGGCGGGTGGCGGCGAATACGCCCGATGCGATCGGGCCGAGCAGGTCCCCGGATTCATCGAGCGCTTCACGCGCGTCGACGAACACCCGAGCCTCGGCGAAGCAGGCATCGTCCGCCTCGCGCATGCCGGGCGTAAAGCTGCCGATCAGGTCCAGATGTGCGCCCGGCCTCAGCCACTCGCCGCGGATCAGCGGCGTGGTCGACAGCGTGGCGCAGGTGACGATGTCGGCCTCGCCCGCCGCCCTCGCGAGATCGCCGGTCGCGGCTGCATCGAAGCCTTGTGCCGCCAGCTCAACCGCCAGCGCTTCCGCCTTAGCCGCCGTCGGGTTCCAGATTCGCACGCGTTCGATCGGCCGCACCGCCGCGAACGCCTCGGCCGCCAGGCTCGCCACGCGCCCCGCGCCAACGACGAGCAGCGTCCGCGCATCGGGCCGCGCGCAATGATCGGCGGCCAGCGCCGATGCTGCGATCGTTCGCCGCGCGGTGATCGCGTCGCCGTCGATCAGTGCGAGCGGCCGCCCCGTCGCCGCTTCGGCTAGCAGGTAACTCGCATGCACCCCCGGCAGTCCCAGCGCGCCATTGCCGGGATGGATCGTCGCGATCTTGACGCCGAGCAGACCGCCCTCCTGCCACGCCGGCATCAGCAACAGCGTCGCCGCCGGACCGCCCGGTGATTCGATCTCGTGATGGTGGCGCGGCGGTACGACCGCGCCTTCAGCAAAGGCAGACCGCAGCGCCGCAATCAACTCGGGAAAACCTAGCGCCGCCCGCGCCGTCTCGCCATCGATCACGCGCGGCAGGCTCATGCCGCCGCCAGCTCGCGCGCCCGCATCGCCGCCGCTGCGACGGTCTGCTCGACCAGCCCCATCAGCACGCCATCCGCCGTCAGTATCTCAAGTCCCGCCTGCGTCGTCCCGTTGGGCGAGGTCACGTCGCGGCGAAGCTGCTCCGCACTGGGTCCATCCGGCGCGAGCATCGCTCCCGCGCCGGCGACCGTCGCACGCGCCAACCGCTCGGCGACCTCCGCGGGCAAACCTGCCGCGATCCCCGCCGAGGTCAGGCAATCGGCGATGTAGAAGAGATAAGCCGGCCCCGATCCCGAAACGCCTGTGGCCGCGTCCATCAGCGCTTCGTCGTCGAGCCATTCGAAAGCCCCGGTGCTCGACAACAGCCGCTCGGCCAGCAGGCGCTGCCCAGCGGAACAGTCGGCCACCGCAACGGTCATCCCGCTCCCCACCGCGGCCGGCAAATTGGGCATGGCGCGCACGAAGCTCGGCACCTCCGGAAACAGCATGCGAAGATCGGCGATCGTCTTGCCCGCCATCACCGAGACGATGAGCGTATCCGGCGTCGCGATCGTGGCGATCTGGTCAGCGATCTCGGCGACACGCTGCGGTTTCACCGCGAGGACCACGGCCTGCCCCGCCCGCGCCGTCAGTGGCGGATTGACCCGGACCCCGCATTCCGCCGCCAGCCCGAGCAGCGCCTCGTCCGGACGCGGCGTCATCACATGGATCGCGCCCGGGCCGATCCCGCTCGCGATCCAGCCGCGCAGCATCGCCGAGCCCATCCGGCCGCCACCGAAAAGGATGATCGAAACCTCGAACGACACGGCTGAACCTCCTGCTGCTTGCGCAGGATATTGTCTTATTGAAATCAATAATACAAGTATTAGGTGACGGTCGGCGCGACGTCGCGGGCATAGACCAGATGCTCCTTGAGCAGCTGGCAGGCGCGCGCATTATCGCCAGCATCGAGAATATCGAGGATCTCGAGATGCTCGTCGATCGAATCGACCACACGCTCAACCCCGTTCACCCACTGGATGTTGAGGAACGAGCGCAGCCGGTTCTGGCGCTGGACCGAGTCGAGGATGTAGCGGTTGCCCGAGCAGCGCGCGAGCTGCTCGTGAAAGTCAGAGTTGATCTCGAAGAATTCCACCGCCAGCGTATCGCGCCATTTGCGCTTGCGGAACGCCAGATGCCGCGCGCGCGACCGTTCCATCCAGTCGCGGTCGAGCTCGAACGTGCTTTCGACCAGCCCGGCCGGTTCGATGAGCGCGCGGAACGCATAGCTTTCCTGCCGCGCACGGCCCGAATTGATCGGCAGCGCGAACGACCAGCCATTGCCCGGCTTGCGCTCGACCAGCCCGAGTTCCTGCAACTGGCGCATCACCCGCACGACCGTCGCGAGCTTGACGCCGAGGATGCGGACGATCTCCTGCTGGCTGCACTGGTCGGGCAGGCGCCCGGCGTTGCGCGCCTTGGCGATCTCGACGAACAGCCGGCGGTCGGCCTCTTCCTCCAGACTCACCGGCTCGCTGTCGGGCGCGCTGACCACCGGTTCGCGCAGCACATAGCCGCGATTGGCCCGCGCCTCGACCGCACCCTGCTCGGCCAGCAGGCGCAGCGCGCCGCGAACCGGCGTGCGCGACACGTCGAACATGCGGCACAGGTCGAGCTCGACCAGATGATAGCCCGGCCCCGCGCCCCGCTCCTTGAGCATGCGCAGGATCCGTGCGGCCAGATCGGCCTGAAGGCGGCTCGCGCGGAGGGAGCTGGACTCTTCGGTACGGCGGACCGCGGCGGCGACGTTCATGCGCAAACCATTCTCGATATGCCCCGGTCTCGAGGCGGTCGCTCCGAATATACTTTTGCGCCGAAGAATGCAAAGCGGCGCCACGGCCATGGACGAGCCGACATGAAAAAAGGCCGCGCACCCGGTGGATGCGCGGCGAGATACGTCACGGGAGAGGGCCCGGCGTCAGTATTTGAACGCAAGTGAAAGCTTCACGGAGGGCGGCGGCGCCATGCCGAGCGAGTTCCCGCCGACCGACGACCAGTATTTCTTGCCTCCGACATTCTGGCCGTTGATCCGCGCCACCACCTCGCGCTCGCCCATCACGAACGTGTAGGAGCCGCCGACGTCGAAGGTGGTGTAGGGATCGGCGAACGCCTGGTTGTTCGCGTTCACCGCCTGGCTGCCGGTATGATAGACGCCGCCGCTGATCTTCAATTGCGGGTCCAGCCACGACAGGCGGTACTCGCCCGACACCGACCAGCTGCTCTTCGGCGTGCCATCGACGCGGTTGCCGGCGATCACCGGCTGGTCGCGATACTTGGCGGACAGCACCATCGCCGCGACGTTCACCGCCAGATCGGGCACGACATAGCCGGTCAGGCTGAACTCGGCGCCTTCATAGATTTGCCGCCCGTCGGTGTAGTAATGCCCCAGCGTCTGCCCGGGCAGCGGCGGGCCGACATAGGCCGCGCCGCGGTCGATCTTGAAATAGGCCGCCTGGAACAGCAGGTTCGAGCGCGGCTGGATCTTGATGCCGGCTTCATACTGGCTGCTGATCGTCGGATCGAACACCGCGGTCGCATTGTCGGTGTTGGACGGGGCGGCGGGGGTTTCCTCGAGACCCTCGATATAGGTGCCGTAGATGCTGGCCCATTCGACCGGCTTGATGACCGCGCCCACCGAATAGGCCATCGGCTCGGCCGTATAGGGCGTCTTGGTGATCGTGTTGATCGACCCGTCATTCTTGTACCAGCTCTTGCGGATACCGCCGAGCACCTGGACGACGTCGTTGAAGCTCAACCGGTTGAACAGATAGATGCCCTTGTCGTCGATCTTCGACACCGGCGGCATCGCCGAATAGGGGATGCTGGGGTTCGGAATATACACCGGACGGACGAAATTCTGGGTGAACGACTGACGCACATTGGGCGACGAGGCGTTGGCGCGAAGCGTGCGCGAGGCGCCGATCAGCACTTCATTGGTGATGTTGCCAAAGCGGAACTTGCCGTTCACCTCCAGCGCATAGTTGGTGTTCTTGAACACCGCCTGCTGGCCCGAGAATTGAACGCGCCCGACGCCATAGGTCGCACTGGACGGATTGAGCGACGTCGTCTGCTGGGCCAGGTTGAGAAAGCCGAACTGCGGATTGTTGCGGAACCGCACCATCCGCGACTGGCCGTAATAGCCCGAAACGTCCCAGTCCGCGGCGATCTCGTACACGACCTTGCCGAGCAGGTTGAGTTCGTGCGTCTTGTTGTAATCCCAATCCGCGCCGCCGATGTTCGTTTTCGCTTCAAGCAGCTGGACGTCCGGAATGGGCATCGCCGTCCCGACCGCGGGCTGCGTCAGCACGAAGAAGGCCGGCTCGACGATGTGCTTCTGGAACCACTCGATATCGGCGGTGATGGTCAGGTTGTTGGTCGGCTTCAGGTCGAACGTGCCCGAGGCCATGTAGCGTGCGCCGTCGGCATAATCGATGCCCGAATCGAGATGCGCAGCGACCGCGTTCAGGCGATAGCCGAAGATCCCCATCGTGTCGCCAAGGTCGGCATGCTGGCCGATGCCGCTATTGGTGTCGCCGAACGTCGTCGTCGAGAACAGCAGTTCGCGGGTCGGGCGCTTCATCACCAGGTTGACGATACCGGCGGGCGAGGAGAAGCCGTAATAGAGCGCCGACGCGCCCTTGAGCACTTCGACGCGGTCCTTGTTCTCGAGCGGGAAGGCGGTTGCCGAGATGACGTTCAGCGAACCGTTGAGGCGGAAATTGGCGCGCGTGTCGGCGGTGATGCCGCGGATCGTGATGTTCTGATACGCAACCGTGCCCGTGCCGGTCGACGACACCCCCGGCGTGTTGCGCACGGCATCGATCAGCTCGATCGCCTGCTGCGATTGCAGCACGGCCGCGGGGATCACCGCGATCGTCAGCGGCACGTCGAGAATCTTGGCGTTGCGGAAGCTGCCCGACTGAACCGTATCGGTGCCGAATTCGTTGGCGCGCTCGCCGGTGACGACGATTTCGCCCGTGTCTTCTTCCTCCGCGGCGCCGCTCTGCGCCCAGGCAATGTTTGGAATGGCCAGCGCCAGTGCGAGCGCACTCGCCACCGACGCCTTCGAACGAACCAGATCACCGTTCTTCATGTCTCTTCCCCTTGCCCTTGCTGCCCCGATCTCGGTCGGTTTCCCTGTGCGGACAGCTGGTCGCGCCAGCTTTGTATTTCGACCGACGATAATAGATGATTGTTTTTTGTAAAGCTAAAAATACATCTTCTGTCAGGCTGGCGTCAGGCTTCGGCGAGCGCGCGTAGCGCGAGGCCCGGCGTGGCCGCGAGAAGCTCGCGCGTATAGCCGCTGCGCGGGTCGGCGAAGACCGCTTCGGTCGCGCCTTCCTCGACGATTCGCCCCTGATCGAGCACCACGACCCGATCCGCGATCTGCTCGACCACCGCGAGATCGTGGGTGATGAACAGGCAGGCGAAACCGCGCTCGGCCTGCAGCCGCTGCATCAGCGAGAGCACCTGCAGCTGGATGGTAAGGTCGAGCGCCGACACCGGCTCATCCGCGACGATCAGGTCGGGATCGCCGACGATCGCGCGGGCGATCGCGACTCGCTGGCGCTGGCCGCCCGACATCTGGTGCGGCAACCGGTCCCCGAACCCCGTCAGCCCGACATCGGCGAGGCTCGCCGCGACCCGGCGGCGGCGCTCGGCGCGGTCGATGCCGGGGACGTGGCGGAGCGTCGCGCCGACGATCTCACCGATCCGCATCCGCGGGTCGAGCGAGGAGAACGGGTCCTGAAAAACAAGCTGCGCCGCGCGGCGGAAGTCGGCCCGCTGGCCGCGCGACATCTGCCCGAGCGGCACGCCGCGGAAACGGATCTCGCCGCCGGCGAGCGGCTTCAAGCCCAGCGAGGCACGCCCGAGCGTGGTTTTGCCCGAGCCGCTGCCGCCGACTAGCGCGACGATCTCACCGGGGCGCACGGTCAATTCGACGCCGTCGATCACGCGCACCGGCGCGGCGGACCGCAACAGCCCGGACTTGCCGGCATATTCGACCACCGCGCCGTCGATCTCCAGCACCGGCGACGTATCCGCCACCGGCTGGCGGTCCTCGACTCGCTTGGGCATCGATCCGACCAGCTTGGCGGTGTAGGGATGCTTGGGGGCGGAGAGGACCTGGCGGGTATCGCCCTCCTCCACCAGCACACCCTTTTCCAGCACCAACGCGCGGTCGGTATATTGCGCGACCAGCCCGAGATCGTGGGTGATCAGCAGCAGCCCGGTGCCGAACTCGGCGGTGAGCTCGACCATCAGTTCGAGCACTTCGCGCTGGCTGAGCGTGTCGAGCGCCGTGGTCGGCTCGTCGGCAATCACCAGCTTGGGCGCGAGCAGCAGCACCGAGGCGAGCATGATCCGCTGCCGCATCCCGCCCGAAAATTCGTGCGGATAGCGGTCGAGCGCGGCTTCGGGGTCCTTGATGCGCACACGGCGGAGCATCGCGACGATCCGCTCGCGCATCTCGGCGTCGCCCAGCCTGCGGTGAAGCGCGAGCCCCTCTGCGAGCTGCCGCCCGATCTTGAGCGCCGGGTTGAGCGACGTCATCGGCTCCTGGAACACGAGGCCGATCCCCGCCCCGCGCACCGCGCGCAATTCTTCCTCGCTCGCGGTGGTCAGGTCGCGCCCGTCGAAGCGGATACGGCCCGCGACGATGCGCACGCCCGGCGACAGCAACCGCGGGATCGCGCGTGTCGCCATCGTCTTGCCGCTGCCGGATTCGCCCACGATGCCAAGCCGCTCGCCCGGACGCAACGTGAAGCTAAGCCCTTCGAGCAGCGCGCGCGGCTCGGGACCCTCGGTCTCGATGCGCAGACCATCGACCTCTAGCAGGAACGCCTCGCTCATCGCCCCGCCCTCGGATCGAACCGGTCGCGCAGCGCGTCGCCCAGCATATTGATGCCCAGCAATGTCGCGACGATGCACAGGCCCGGCGCGATGCTCAGATACGCCGCACCATGCATGTAGGGCCGCGCCGAAGACAGCATGTTGCCCCAGGTTGGCTCGGGCGGCGGCACACCGACGCCGAGGAAGCTAAGCGCGCTTTCCGACAGCACCACCCAGCCGAACATGCTCGTCGCCAGCACGATGATCGGCGGCGTCGCATTGGGCAGGACATGGCGCCACATCGTGTAGAGCGCGCCATCACCGGCGACGCGCGACGCCTCGACATATTCGCGCTCGCGGATCGACAGCACGGCCGAGCGCACGATGCGGATCGTCGAGGGCAGATAGGCGATGGCGAGCGCGATCACGATGCTGTGGCGGCTCGGCCCCAGCACCGCGATCATCGCGAGCGCGAGCAGGATACCGGGAAAGGCGAGGATCGCATCGCTCGCGGTCATCAGCAGCCGGTCGGTCCAGCCGCGCACGAATCCGCCGAGCACGCCGAGCGCCGTCCCCAGCGCGATCGCCAGCGCGACCGTCTGCAGCGCGATCAGCACGCTGATCCGCGCGCCCAGCATCGCGCGCGCGGCGACATCGCGCCCGAACTCATCGGTGCCGAGCCAGTGTGACAGCGACGGCCGCGCCAGCGTATGGTCGAGATCGATCGCGATCGGATCATATGGCAGCCACACGAAGCCGAGCAGGATCACCGCGATGAGCAATCCGGTCAGGCCATAGCCAAGGGCGACATTGACCCTCATTCCGCCGTCACCCGCGGATCGAACAGCGGATAGAGCAGGTCCACGGTGAGGTTGACGAGCACATAGATCACCGCGGTGAACAACAGGCACCCTTGGATCACCGGATAATCGCGCGACAGCACTGCATTGACCATCAGCCGGCCGAGGCCGGGCAAGGTGAACACCGTCTCGATCACCGCCACGCCGCCGAGCAAATGGCCGAGCGTCAGCCCGACCAAAGTCAGCGTCGGCGCGAAGGCGTTGGGAAAGACGTGGCGGCGCAGCACCACGCCCTCGCTCAGCCCCTTGGCGCGCGCATGCGTGACATAGTCGTAACCGAGCACGTCGATCGCGCTCGACCGCATCATCCGGGTCAGCACGCCGGTCTCCGAGATGGTCAGCGTGACGATCGGCAGCACGAGGAACACCAGCGCCGCCAGCCCGCCCTCGCCGACGGAGACATAGCCGACCACCGGCAACCAGTGCAGCTCGACCCCGAACACCAGCAGCAGGATCAGTCCCAGCCAGAAGCTCGGCACCGCCAGCACCAAGCTGGCGGCACCGCTGATCGTCCAGTCGAGCCGGCGGTTGCGGCGCCACGCCGCGAGCAGGCCGAGCGCGACCGCGATCAATGTCGCGAACGCGACCGAGGTCAGCACGACGGTCGCGGTCAGCGCAAAGCGCGAGAGGATCAGCGCGCCGACCGGCTGGCTCGTGACGATCGAGGTGCCGAGATCGCCGGCCGCGACATTGCCGAGCCACGCGACGAACTGCACCGGCAGCGGCTCGTCGAGTCCGAGCTCGCCGCGCAGCGCGGCGATCGCCGCGGCGTCGGCGCCCTCGCCCAGCATCACCTGCGCCGGATCGCCCGGGATCATCCGGACCAGCGCGAACACCGCCAGCGCGACGAGCAACAGCGTCGGCACCGCGAGCAGGAAGCGCCGCAGGATATAGCGGATCATCGGCGCGACGCCCGGATGCGAGCGCGAAGCCTAGCCATTGGCGGCTTGCGGTTCCGCCGCACGCGCTGACTCGTCCGCCAGCGTGTAGCGGACATAGCGGCCGCCCTCGGACGGCATCATCGCGATCTCCATCTCGCCGAGCGCGGGACGCATGATCAGCGAAGCCACGGTCGCGGTCCGTCCGGTCACATTCGACGCGCGCGGCGGCACACAGATCGACAGCGGCGCGCCGAGATCGTCGAGCAGCACGCGGCGGACATCCTCCACCCCGATCTTGGCGACATCCTGCAACAGCCGCCGCGCGCGCTGTTCGCGCCAGAAGCTGCACGGCGAATCAACGATGCCCGGCTCACGGAACTTGCCGAGCGCGATCGGGCTGAGCCAGTGATTGGTGTGGACGAGCAGGCCATCGACCGGTTCTACCACGAACGTCTCGTCGGGCGCACATTCGAGGTCGTGCACCACGCCGCTTTCCGCATGGCTGATCGCGAGATTGTTCGACGCCGACTTGGCCGGGACATAGGCCGCGGCGAAGGCGAGCGACGGGTTCGCTTCCTGCAGCACCTTGCGCCGCAGCAGCGCGAGCGGCACGCCAAGCTGCGTATAGTCGCGCTCGCACTCGAGGTAATTGCCGGTGATCGCGATCCCGGCCGCGTTGAAGCCGAAGCGCGCCAGCCCGCCCGCCTCGGTGAAGGTCAGGATGTCCGGCCCGTCGTCGTTGCGGATGCGCAGCACGACGCAAGTGTCGGCGCAGGTCGCCTTCCAGTCCCAGTTGTGCGCGTGGATCAGCCGGCCCTCGGCGGCGCGCTCGGGCTGGACGATGATCGTGCTGCACCCGTCCGCGCCGCGCTCCAGTTCCAGCGCCGCGCGCAGCTGCGGCAGCTTCGCCATCTTGAGCAGCTCGGTCCGCGCGTTCATCAGCAGCACATGGGCCAGCGGCACGTCCGCGCCCGCGGCGATCCCGCGCATCTCCTCGACATGACCGGCGTCGAAATTCTCGATGATCGGCAGATAGCCCTGCGCGAGCTCGGCCATCCCCGACTCGCTCAGCCCGGTCTGCGCCATCTGCTTGAGATAATGGCCGACGCCCGCGCGGATCTCGCCCTGCGCCGCGGCGCCATAGCGCTCGCCCCGCGCCCGCGGCGTTCCCCAAATCTCGATCACCCGGCACGGCTTTGTCATGCTTTCCCCTCTCCGATCGCTCAGCCGTAACATTGTTCTGATAAAGTTGAAAAGACAAAAATGCACTTTTGACGAACCGGCTCAATCTTGTATCGTACCGGCATCGTTCGGGAGGAATAAGCCATGCCGTTGCGGCGCAAGATCGGAATCGGGCTGGGGCTCACCTTGTGCGGTCTCGTTCCGCATCAGGCGCAGGCGCAGGACAGCTGCGCGGCACTGCGCGGACTCAAGCTGCCGAATGTCGAAATCCTCATCGCCACCCGCGTCTCGGGCGACTTCACCGAGGATTTCGTCACCGACCGCGATGTGCGCACCTATCGCGGGCTGCGGCCCTTTTGCCGCGTGCGCGGGATCAGCCGCCCGGTGCCCGGATCGGAGATCGGCTTCGAGCTGTGGCTGCCGCAAACCCGCTGGAACGGGCGGCTGCACATGGTCGGCAACGGCGCGTACATCTCGAACATCCAATACAGGCAGATGATCGCCCGGCTCGAGGATGGCGACGTCGCGGTGGCGACCGATACCGGCCATCAGGGATCGAGCCTCAAATTCGGCTGGCGCGCGCCTGAGAAGATCAAGGATTTCGGCCACCGCGCCGTCCACGAATCGGTCGTCGCGGCCAAGGCCGTCACCCGCGCCTTCTATGGCAAGCCGGCGCGCTTCTCCTATTTCAGCGGCTGCTCGACCGGCGGCTATCAGGGGCTGAGCGAGGCGCAGCGCTATCCGCAGGATTTCGACGGCATCATCGCCGGCGCACCGGGTAACAACCGCACCAACCTGACGCTCGCATTCCTGTGGAATTATCTCGCCAACCACCGGCCCGGCGACGATTCGCGGCAGATCCTGCACACCGCACAGCTCAAGCTGATCAACCGCGCGGTGACCCGCCAGTGCGACAAGCTCGACAAGGTCGCCGACGGCGTGATCAGCGATCCGCTCAAATGCCGCTTCAACCTCAAGACGCTCGCCTGCAAGCCCGGCATGGCGGCAGAAAGCTGCCTGACCGCGGAGCAGATCACCGCAGCGCAGAAAATCTATGACGGCCCTCGGGACGCCCGCACCAGCGCGCGGCTCTATCCCGGCTACCCGTTCGGTACCGAAGGCGTCGCCACCGGCCCTGGCGACAAGGTGATCGGCTGGGAGGGCTATTGGGCGCAGACCGAGCGCCAGAACGAACCGTCACGCGCGGACATGTTCCGCTATTGGGTGTTCGACGATACGAACTGGAACTGGTGGAAGTTCAACTGGGGCAGCGATGTCGACACGATGCAGGCCCGCCTCGCCGATGAGTTCAACGCTGTGAACCCGGACCTGTCCGCCTTCCACCGCGCCGGCGGGCGGATGCTGATGTTCATGGGCTGGCAGGACCCGGTCGGCTCGCCGATCGAGGCGATCAACTATTATGATTCGGTCGCCGCACTCTCGCCCGGGCGCACGCCGGCGCAACGGCACGCCGCGACTCAGCGCTTCCTGCGGCTCTACATGGTGCCGGGCATGGACCATTGCGCGGGCGGGCCGGGCGCGTCCGCCTTCAACACCGCGACGCGCGATTCGGCGCCGCCGGTCGATGACGCCCGGCACGACATGCTGCGCGCACTCGAAGCCTGGGTCGAGCAGGACCGCGCGCCGACCACGCTGATCGCGACTCGGTACGCACGTCAGGACGAAGCGCTACCGCCCGCCAAATGGCCGATCGACTATCAGCGGCCGATCTGCGTCTGGCCAGCCAAACCCGAATATGTCGGCGGACCAGTCAAGGCGGCATCGAGCTTCCGCTGCGTGACCCCGCGGTGACTGCAGGCGCATGAACATCACGACCCTCGAAAGCGGTGGCCGCGATTACCGCATCGTCGACCTGAAGGCGCTCGGCGCCGATCGACTGCCGGTGGTCCACCGCGTCCTGCTCGAAAACCTGCTGCGCCATGGCGAGGCCGATCTCGCCATGATCGCGGACTGGCTCGCCACCGGCACCAGCGAGGC
Source organism: Sphingomonas tagetis (assembly GCF_024211275.1). Classification (GTDB taxonomy): domain Bacteria; phylum Pseudomonadota; class Alphaproteobacteria; order Sphingomonadales; family Sphingomonadaceae; genus Sphingomonas; species Sphingomonas tagetis. The sequence goes on along the minus strand of NZ_JAMLDX010000003.1, from coordinate 279,031 downwards.
GGAGATCGCATTCCGTCCCGGCCGGGTGATGATGCATGACACGACCTGCGGCCCCGCGCTGGTCGATCTCGCCGCGGCACGCTCGGCGATCGCCGAGGCCGGCGGCGATCCTTCGGCACTCAACCCGGTGCTGCCCGTCGATGTCTCGACCGATCACAGCCTGGCGATCGATGTGTTCGGCACGCCCGACGCCAAGGCGCGCAACATGGCGAGCGAGATGCGGCGCAATGCCGAGCGCTATCGCTTCATGCGCTGGGCGAGTCAGGTGCTCGACCGCTTCACGGTGCACCCGCCCGGCACCGGCATCATGCACACGATCAACCTCGAGCGGCTTGCCACCGTCGTCGCCACGGCGGAGATCGCGGGCGAGCGCTGGGCGGTGCCCGACACGCTGATCGGCACCGACAGCCACACGCCGATGATCAACGGCATCGGCGTGCTCGGCTGGGGCGTCGGCGGACTCGAGGCGGAGAGCGTGATGCTCGGCATGCCGGTGATGCTGCGCGTGCCCGAGGTGATCGGCGTGCGGCTGACCGGACGGCTGCGCGAGGGCGTGACCGCAACCGATCTCGCGCTGCTGGTCACGCACGAATTGCGCAAGCACCAGTTGGCCGGACGCTTCATCGAGTTTTTCGGCTCCGGCGTCCCGTCACTGTCGGCGGGCGAGCGCGCGACGGTCGCCAACATGGCCCCCGAATATGGCTCGTCGACCGGCTATTTCCCGATCGACGACGCGACGCTCGCCTATCTCCGCACCACGGGCCGCGACCCCGAGCGGATCGCGCTGGTCGAGGCCTATGCCAAAGCGACCGGGCTATGGTTCGATCCGGCCGCCGAGCCGGTGTTCACCGAAGTCGTGGAAATCGACCTTTCCGCCGTGACGCTGTCACTCGCCGGCCCGCGCCGGCCACAGGATCTGGTCGCGCCGTCGCAAGCGCCGGAACTGGTCGGCGCGACCCGCGGTACCGGCGCCCTGCCGCGCCGCCCGGTGGCGATCGCGGCGATCACCAGCTGCACCAACACCTCCGATCCGCGCCAGCTGATCGCCGCCGGCCTCGTCGCCCGCAAGGCGCGCATGCTCGGCCTCGCCCCGCCGCCCTGGGTCAAGACCGTGCTCGCGCCCGGATCGCCCACCGCCGAGCGGCTGCTGACGCGAGCGGGGCTGCTCGGCGACCTCGAAGCGCTCGGCTTCGGCATCGCCGGCTATGGCTGCGCGGTGTGCATCGGCAATTCGGGACCGCTTGCCGAAGTGTTCAATACTGTCCCGGCCGATGTCTCGCCGGTCGCAATCCTCTCCGGCAACCGCAACTTCCCCGGCCGCGTCCATCCGCAGGTCGAGGACGCCTTCCTCGCCTCGCCGCCGCTGACCGTCGCCTATGCGCTCGCCGGCGACATGGCGGTGGATATCGCGACCGATCCGATCGCGCCCGGCGTGACGCTCGCCGATCTCTGGCCGAGCGGCGCCGAGATCGACGCGCTGCTCGCGACCGCATCGGACCCCGGCGACTATGCCGCCGCCTATGACGAAGCCGAAGCGAGCGCCGCCTGGGTCGCGCTCGACGCGCCCGAGACGCCGCTGCATCACTGGGACCCCAGATCGACCTATCTGCGCCGTCCGCCCTTCGCGTCGATCGAGATGCACAGCCGGCTCGGCCGCTACAGCGCCGCCCCGCTGCTCGTGCTGGGCGACGACATCACCACCGACCATATCTCGCCGGCGGGCGCGATCCCGCGCGACAGCGACGCGGCGCGCTGGCTGATCGAGCGCGGCGAGGACCCCGCCGACCTCAACGTCTTCTCGTCGCGCCGCGGCAATTGGGAAGTGATGCTGCGCGGCCTGTTCACCAACCGGACGGTGCGCAACCTGCTCGCCGATGGGTTGAAGCCGGGCGAGACGGTGCACGCCCCCACTGGCGAGCGCGTCCCGCTATGGCAGGCCGCGGCCTGGTATGCCGAGAGCGACACCCCTGTCGTGATCGTCGCCGGCGAGCGCTACGGCATGGGCTCATCGCGCGACTGGGCGGCGAAGGGCGCGAGCCTGCTCGGCGCGCGCGCCGTGCTCGCGAGCAGCTTCGAGCGCATCCACCGCTCGAACCTCGTCAATATGGGCATCCTGCCGCTCCGCCTCCCAGCCGACCGCCACCCGGCCACGCTAGCGCTCACCCCCGCCGACCGCATCGAGATCGACGCTGCGCCGGAGGCACTGGCGCCGCGGGCATCCGTAACGGTGACGATCGTCCGCCCCGATGGCGGCCGCGACAGCTTCACCGCGCTCGCCGAAATCGAGACAGCACTTGAGATCGCCACGCTCCGCGCCGGGGGGATCATTCCGATGATCCTCAGCGAGCGGCTGCGCGGCTAGCGCTTCTTCGTCACCCGGTCGAAAAAGGTCAGCGTGCGGTCGAGCGCCTGCCAATGCGCCGCGCGCGTGGCCGCCGGGGTCTTGCCGATGAAGCCATGCGCGACATCGGGAATCATGAGCATCTCGACCGGGCGTCCCGCCTTGCGCAGCGCTTCCGCCATAAGCTCGCTTTGCCCATAGCCCACTTCCTCATCGGCCGTGCCGTGGATCAGAAGCATCGGCGGCGTGTCCGCACCGACATAGCGAATGGGACTGGCGCGGCGAGCCGGCTCGACGCAGGCATCGCCATCGCATCCGAGCATCGCCGCGACATTGTCGCCCAGGGCCAGCGCCCGTTCCGCCTTGTGCTGTCCGAGATCGAGCGGCGCATACCACACCGCCGCGCCCTGCACGCAATCCGACTGCGGCAGCGGCCTCGCGCTCGCCGCAGCCGCGCGGCTCATGCGGCCGGTCGAAGCGGGCGGGTCGAATTCCGTGACCCGGCAGGTGGTCGCCGCCAGCGCCGCGAGATGCCCGCCCGCCGAACCGCCCCACACCACCACGCGCGATGGATCCACGCCATAATCGACGGCATGCGCCCGCAAATAGCGGATCGCTGCCTTCACATCCTGTATCTGCGCCGGGAATTTGGCTTCCCCGCTCAGCCGGTAATCGACCGAGGCGACGACATAGCCGCGCACCGCCACCGCCGCGAGCACCGCGGGAAAGTCGGCGAACGCCGCCGAGCCGCGCGCGTCGCCCCGGCTCCACCCGCCGCCATGGATCCACAGGATCAGCGGGCGCCGCGCCGCCCTGGCACGGTCGGCATGGAGGTAGAGGTCGAGCTGGAGCGGACGAAAGCCGAGCTGATTGGCGAACTCGACATGCGGCCGCGCCACGATCCCGCCGGGATAGCGCGCCGCGGTCTCCGGAAAGCGATCCTCGCGAACCGTCCCTGCCGCCACCGGCGACCGCAACGGCGCCTCCGGCGCGGCAGGCGCGGCGGCGAGCAGCGGAAGGAACAATAATGCCCGCATCATCGTCTCACTCCGCTGCCCCGCTCGTGATCAATGCGCGATCAGTTCGGCGATGCTGTTCTCGGCCTCGGAGCGCAGGCTCTGCTTCTTGTCGCTCCATACCTTCCACTCGGCATTGTCACGCAGCGTCACCCGGGTCGATGCGGTCAGCTTCTGGCGCTGCCCGAATGACCCCATGTCGCGATAATGCTGAATGAACAGCGCGTCCCATGGCGATCCGGTACCATAGCGGTTCATGTAAAGCTCGTACCCCGTCAGCGCGCCATTCTTGATCCAGCCGTCGAACTGCGGAAGCACATAGGCCTTCACATAATCGCGATACTCGTCGGCGTTGGTCAGATACTCATAGGGGATGACATAATAGACCTGCCCGTCGAGCAAATCGTCCTCGTTCTTGCCCCAGGACAGGTCGGACGAATAGCTTGCGACCGGATCGGCCAGCGTCATGCCGCGCGCATCGAGTCCGCCCGGCGCGCCCTGCTCGAGCGCGTTCCATTTGCGCACGGCGTCGAAGGTCGGAAAACGCAGGATGACGAGCCCATCCCAAACCGCCGGCTGGCGGTACCAGCTGTAGAAGATGCGGAAATCGGCCAGTTCGCCGCGCGCCTTCATCGCCCGCAGCTTCGGCGCGAGCGTGTCGACCAGATAGCGCCGGAACGGCACGCGGTTGGGAAGCTCGGCGCGATACTGGATGATCAGCGACTTGGGGCCGTCCTCCAACTCCGCCTGCGCCGCGGCGGGCGCGATCGACGCCGCCGAAAATCCGATGGCAAGCGCGGCCAGGATCGCGCGCAGGATATGCTTGTTCACGAGAACTCCCTCCATTTTCTGATGTGCGGCACCATGATCTGCCGCTCTGTTTTGTACCATTAAATTGAATAGTACAATCAAGTTGAAAGTCGGGCAAGTGCTTTCGATGGCCAGGCAGCGCGTCACGCCGCGGCGCCCCCGGTCAGCTGATAGCCAAAGCCTCTTCGTGTCTCGATCGCGTCCGCGCCGATCTTGCGCCGCAACCGCATCACCAGCGTCTCGATCGCATTGGCGTCGTTGAGGTCCGCCGTGCCATAGAGATGCTCGGCGATCTCGTCGGTCCGCATGTATCGACCGGTATGATGCGCGAGGAAATTGACCAGGCGGAATTCGAGCGGCGAGGTGCGCACCTCAGCGCCGCCGGCGGCGATCCGCATACGGTTGGTGTCGATGCGCAGGCGGCCGAGTTCGAACACCGGCTCGGCCCGGCCGCCCGCGCGGCGCAGCAATGCGCGGACTCGAGTCACAAGCTCGCCCATGTGGAACGGCTTGGCGAGATAATCGTCGGCGCCGGCCTCGATTCCCTCGACCTTCTCGGTCCAGTCGGCGCGTGCCGAGAGGATCAGCACCGGAAAGCTGCGCCCGGCGCTGCGCCAGCGCCTGAGCACGGTAAGCCCGTCAAGACCCGGCAAGCCAAGGTCGAGTACCACCACCGCGTAATCCTCGGTATCGCCGGAGAACCATGCGCTTTGGCCATCGGCGATCAACTCGGCCACGAACCCGGCCTGACCCAGCCCTGCGGCGACGTCGGCGCCGATCACCGGATCGTCCTCGACCACGAGCGCGCGCATCGGCGTCTAGCGGACCAGCGCGGCGCGGAGCACCCGGCGGGTCGCTTGCGGTGCATCGATCCACGGGAAATGCCCCGCCCGCGCGATGGTCCGAACCGACGCGCCGCGATAGGCCGCCGCAAGACGCGCTTCATCACCGCGAATCCAGTCGATGTCGCCGGCGACGATTGCCACGGGAAAGGGACGCGTCGCGGGACGGATCGAGAAGCGGCGCCGGAAGTCTTCGGCCAGCGGCGCAAGGTCGAGATGGATCGCCGAATCGAGCAGCGCTGCGTCGAACGCCCTGGCGCGGGTGGAATCGAAGAAGCCTGCGCGGAACTTGATCCGCATCGCGGTGATGCGATCGCCCGCCTTGCGCGCCGCATCATAGGCGGCCAGATCCGCCGCCGGCAGCCGCGCGCGCCAGCCGTCGAGTGGCCGTGGCGGCGCGAAATCCGGTCCGGCCGAACTGAGCAGGACCAGCCGCGACACGCGCGACGGATGCGCCGCGGCATAGGCCTGAGCCACCGCGCCGCCGAACGAATGTCCAAGCAGGGTCACGCGCGCCGCACCGAGCGCGGACCGCAGCGCCTCGAGATCGGCGACGCTGCCCGCGACGGTGAGTTGCGCACCATCGCCCATCGCTCCACGCGATCCGCCCGTGCCGCGCGGTTCGATCAGGACGGCGCGATACCCCAGCGCCGCGACCATTTGGGCTAGACCGAGCATATAGCCTGCGTCGAGCCCGGGTCCGCCGGGCACTAGCAGCACCGGGTCGCCACGGCCGCAGCTGCGATAGGCCAGCTCTCCGTCCACCGCTGCGACGCGGTCCATCCTGCACGGCACGGCCGCCCCGGCATCACCCGGCCCTGCCAGCCAGGCGAGCGCCAGCGCGGCCAACCACTTCACGGGACGACGGTCGGCTTGGTCGAGGGTTCCCACAGGTCGCTGGTGGTCGCGACCAGCTCCTTGGCGTCGCGCCACGGACGCCCGCCGGGAATCGTCTTCGCGCCATGCACCACTGCGCGGCCATAGGCGATCATCCGGTCGGAGACGCGCTTGCGCTCCTCCTCGGGGAAGGTCGTGAAGGCATGCGGCGCGCGCACCACGACCAGCTCCTTGAGGCCGTTGACGCGGCTGTACGAGTCCATCGATCCTTCGAGGCTGTCGGCATAACACCACAGCCCGCGGGCGAGGAACACGGCCGGCCATTTGTCCATGCTCGCGAGGATCGCCGAACTCGGGAAGAACACGATATTGTGCTCGACCTCGATGCCGCCGATGAACAGCGCGCGGTCGCGGCCAGGGCCACGGCTGTCATCCTTGAGTGCAGTCTCCAGCGGCAGATAGCCGACGCCGCCCGAAAAGCCCGCGGTCAGGATCGCACCGACGATCGTCGGATCGCGCCGCGCCGGGCGGCAGACGATCTTCGGCAAATCATAGCTGCAAACCTTGTCGAAATTGGCGGCCATCGCGAAGCCGCTCGCCATCGTCCCGCGCGACGAGCCCGACAGCATCACCGGCAGCGGCCCCGGCGCGTCGCCGCGCAACGCCGCCACAGCCGCCCGACCCGCGCTCAGCTTGCCGTCCGGCCCAAGCATCCGCATGCCCTTGCCGGTGCGCAACTGCTCGACCGCATCGAGCAGGTCATTGCCCTGCTGGAGCGTGTTGGTGTCGCTGAAGCCGCCCGAGATGCCGATCCCGCGCCGGTCGAGCGCCAGCACGTCGAACCCGGCATCGTTCCATTCGCGCCAGGTCTTGCGCCACTTGCGCTGGCCCTGCACGCCGGTCGTCGCATTGGGCCAGTCGTCGTTGGGAACGGCGATGCCCTCGGAATCGACGACATAGCCGACGTCCACCGGGTCGTCGATCGCGGCGATCCGGTCGCCGCCGCCGCCGCTATGGATGATCAGCGCGCGCTTGCGGTTGCCCTGGCCATCCTCGACCCCCTTGCCGCGAATATACCAGCCGCGGATGCGGATATCGCCCGACATCTTGCGATGGATGCGCTCATAGGCTTCCACCGGCACGGTGAACTCGACCACATAGGTATGCGGATCGACCGCGGCGATCGGCTCATTGTAGGGCGCGCGGGCGAAATAGCCCGGACGGCGCACCTGGGTCAGGTCGGTCGCGCCGCCGCGTTCCACGACCTTGCCGAGCAGGAAGCGGCCGCGCTGGTCCGTGAGACCGTATTCGCGGTTCGGCGGATGCCGCTTCATCACCTGCGCGAAGACGCGCTCGTGGCACGCCTTGTCGCGCTTGCATGCTTCCCAATCCGCGCGCAGCTTCACGTCGGTGAACTCGTCGACATAATAGTCGGCGCCGCGATAATCCTTGGGCGGCTGGAAGCGCGCCGTGGTGAACGGCACGCAGGTCCTCGCGCCCGCCTTGGTCGGGATCAGATAGCCCGGCAGCTCCTGATCGCGGTCATAAGCGACATAGGCCTTGCACTCGAACGCCGGCACCGGTGCGCGCGCCGGCCGGACGCCCTGCCTGTCCTGCCCGCCCGCCGAAGCGGCAGGCGCAAGCGCGCCCGCCATCATCAACAGAACCATCCCAATCCGCATCGCATCCTCCACTTGACGGCGCAGAGGATCATATTGCTTTATTTACGTCAATAGTACAAATTTCGGTCATGGAACGACGGTGGGCTTCGTGGAAGGCTCCCACACATCGCTGGTCGTCGCGACCAGTTCCTTCATGTCGCGCCACGGACGCCCGCCCTCGACCTCCTTCTGGCCAAGCACCACCGCGCGGCCATAGGCGATCATCCGGTCGGAGACGCGCTTGCGCTCTTCCTCGGGGAAGCTCGAGAAAGCGTGCGGCCCGCGCACCACGACCAGTTCCTTGGGTCCCCGGATCCGCGCATAGGCGTCCATCGAGCCCTCGAGGCTGTCGGCGTAGCACCACAGGCCACGGGCGAAGAACGCGCTCGGCCATTTGTCCATGCTTGCGAGGATCGCCGAGCTGGGGAAGAACACGATGTTATGTTCGATTTCCAGCCCGCCGATGAACAGGCTGCGGTCGCGCCCCGGCCCGCGCCCGTCATCCTTGGGCGCGGTCTCGAGCGGCAGATAGCCGGCCCCGCTCGAATATTCCGCCGTGAGGATCGCGCCGACGATCGTCGGATCGCGCCGCGCCGGGCGACAGGCGATCTTTGGCAAGTCGTAGCTGCAGAATTTGTCGAAATTGGCGGCCATCGCAAAGCCGCTCGCCATCGTTCCACGCGACGAGCCAGAGAAGATCACCGGCAGTGGCGCCGGGGCATCGCCGCGCAGCGCCGCCACCGCCGCATTGCCCAGCGTCAGCCTTCCGTCGGGCGTCAGCACGCGCATGCCCTTGCCGGTGCGCAGCTGTTCCACCGCGTCGAGGAGGTCGCTGCCCTGCTGAAGGGTATTGGTGTCGCTGAATCCCCCCGAAATGCCGATCCCGCGCCGGTCGAGCGCCAGCACGTCGAACCCGGCCGCGTGCCATTCGCGCCAGGTCGCCCGCCACTTGCGCTGCCCCTGGAATCCGGTCGTGGCATTGGGCCAGTCGTCATTGGGAATGGTGATGCCGGTCTTGGGATCGACGACATAGCTGACATCGACCGGATCATCGACCGCGACCGTCCGGTCGCCGCCCCCGCCACTGTGAATGATAAGCCCGCGCTTCGTACCGCCCTTGCCGTCAGCGACACCCTTGCCGCGGATATACCAGCCGCGGATGCGGATATCGCCCGACATCTTGCGGTGGATGCGCTCGTAAGGCTCCACCGGCACCGTGAACTCGACGATATAGGTATCCGGATCGGACGCCGCGATCGGCTCGTTATACGGCGCCCGCGCAAAGAAGCCCGGACGGCGAACCTGGCTGAGATCGGTCGCGCCCCCGCGCTCCTCGATCTTGCCGAGCAGGAAGCGGCCATGCTTGTCGGTGTAATTATACTCGCGGTTCGGCGGATGCCGCTTCATCACCTGCGCGAACACGCGGTCGTGGCAGACCTTGTCGCGCTTGCACGCCTGCCATTGGGCGCGCAGCTTCACGTCGGTGAACTCGTCGACATAATAGTCGGCGCCGCGATAATCCTTGGGCGGCTGGAAGCGCGACGAGGTGAACGGCACGCAGGTCTTCTTGCCCGCCCTGGTCGGGATCAGATAGCCCGGCAACACCATGTCGCGGTCATAGACGACATAAGCCTTGCACTCGAACGCCGGGACCGGGGCGCGGGCCGGGATGATGCCATTGCGCGGCTGGCCTTGCACCGATGTGCCGGAAGCGAGCGCCCCCGCTATCAGCATCGCTAACCCAAGCCGCATCGAATCCTCCCGTTGTATCCAATCTTCAGCGCAACGCACCACATAGATTTATTGACGTCAATAGTACAAATTGCGATGAGGCGGAATGGCCGCTGCATTTCCCGCCTTCACGCGAATCATCGCCGCGATCGGCGAGCCCGATTTCGTCGACCGCGCGGCCGCGGCGGTGCGCGATCTCGCCGGGTTCGATCTGGTCGCGGTCTTCGCGCATCGCGGTGGAACGCCGATCGCGCTGCACGACAATTTCGACCTGGTCGGCTGCCGCGCGGGGATCGAGCGCTACGTCCGCCACACCCACCGCATCAATCCGATCCTCGGCGCCCGATCGGGCTTCGGGGTCCATCGCGCGCGCGACTTCCGCACGCCGCCGGGCTTGAATGGCACGATCGCCCGCCATCTCGTCCGCGCCGAGGAGGAAGAACTCGGCTTCCGCACGCTGGGCTGGCCCGAACGGCAGGAGGAGGTCGTGCTCTGCTTCGAAGCATGGGGCGGGCTGGTCGAGCTCGGCCTTTACCGCGCGCGCAGCCCGCGCACCCTCCCGCATGCCACGCTCGACGACCTGACTGCGCTCACCGCCCCGCTCGCCGCCGCGTTCGAGCGCCACCGCGCGCTCCAGCCCAAGCCCGAGACCGATGAATGGCGCGACCCGCTGTCGCCGCGCGAGCGCGAGATCGTCGAGCTGATGCTCGCCGGCTGTTCGAGCGAGGCGATCGCGCTCCGGCTCGGCATCGCGCAGTTCACCGTCAAGGACCATCGCAAGCGGATCTTCCGCAAGCTCGGCATCGGCGCGCTGGCCGAGCTGTTCGCGCTCGACCGGCACATCCCTCCCCGGAGGGATGGCGCGCGCGCCGCGCTGCTGTGAAACTGCCGGCAATCGCGAAACAGGAGCCTGCCCGATGCGCTATGTCCGCATGCCGATCGAAGTCGAGTCGCCCGAGGAATATGGCTATGGCAATATCCGCAACAATCTCTCGGAAAGCTCGATCACCGATCAGTCGCTGAGCAGCCTCGGCCTGACCATTCCCGACCTCACCTTGCTCTACAACGAGCACCGCGGCAGCCCGAAGCTGCGCGCGCAGATCGCCGCCGACTGCCCGGGCCTGTCCGCCGACGACGTCCTCGTCACCGGCGGCGCAGCGGGCGCGCTGTTCATCATCGCGACCGCATTGCTCGGCCGTGAGGACCAGCTCGTCGTGGTCCGCCCCAACTATGCCACCAATATCGAGACGCCGCGTGCGATCGGCTGCAAGATCGCGTTCGTCGAGCTCGAGTTCGAACGCGGCTTCGTGGTCGATCTCGACCGCATCGCCGCCGCGGTCACGCCACGCACCAAGCTGATCAGCGTCACCTGCCCGCACAACCCCACCGGCACGATGATGACCGAAAGCGAGCTGCGCGCGCTCGCCGATCTGGCGGCGGCGCGCGGCTGTCTGCTGCTGGTGGACGAGACCTATCGCGACCTCGCGCTCACTCCGGCGCTCCCGATCGCCGCCTCGTTCGGCCCGCACGTGATCAGCGTCGCCTCGCTGTCCAAAGCCTATGGCGCGCCGGGCATCCGCATTGGCTGGATCATCAACAGCGATCCCGCGCTTCAGGAACGCTTCCTCGCCGCCAAGGAACAGATCAGCATCTGCGGCGCCGTGCTCAACGAATGGGTCGCCGAGCAGATCTTCGACCAGCGCGAGGCGTTCCTCGCGCGCACTTTGCCCGAATGGCGCCGCCGGCTCGACCGCGTCGCGCAATGGATCGAGGGCGAAGACCTACTCGAATGGGTCCGCCCGCAAGGCGGCGTCGTCTGCCTGCCGCGCATGAAGGCCGAGCCGCCCGGCGGCTATGACGGCTTCTACCGCCGGCTGCTCGAGCAGCACGGTACCTATGTCGGCCCCGGCCACTGGTTCGAGATGTCGGACGCCTATTTCCGGCTCGGCTTCGGCTGGCCGAGCGCCGACGAGTTCGAAGCCGGGCTCGCCGGGATTTCCGCCGCGCTGCGCGGCTGAACCAAAGGACTGATCATGAACGATCTGATCGACCGTATTCACGAAGCCGAGGCCGCGATCCGCCCGATCGTGATGGTGTCGCCGCTCGAGCGCAGCAATCTGCTGTCCAGCGAATTGGATTGCGATGTCTGGCTCAAGGCCGACCACCTCCAGCCGACCGGGTCGTTCAAGCTGCGCGGCGCGACCAACTTCGTCCGGCTGGTCGCAGATGAGCACAAGGAAGTCATCACGGCATCGACCGGCAATCACGGCCGCGCCGTCGCGCATGCCGGGGCGGCGTTCGGGGTGAACGCGATCGTCTATCTGTCGAACGCGACTCGGCCGTCGAAGATTCAGGCGATCCGCGACGCGGGCGCGGAAATCGTCATGATCGACGGCAGCGTGCTCGATGCGGAATTGGCCGCGCGTGCCGAATCCGAACGGCGAGGCATTCCCTATGTTGCCGCGTACAACCACCTTGCGACGGTCGCCGGCCAGGGCACGATGGGCGTGGAACTGGTGCGGCAGGCGCCCGATCTGGATGCGGTGTTCGTCTGCCTCGGCTGTGGCGGGTTGGCCGGCGGCCTGGGGATCGCGGTCAAGGCGCTGTCGCCGGCGACACGGCTGATCGGCGTGTCGGCCGCCAACTCGAAATGCATGATCGATTCGCTGAACGCCGGCGAGATCATCGAGACACCCGAGACCGAGACACTGGCCGACGGGTCGGCCGGCGCGGTCGAGCCGGGTTCGGTGACCTTCCCGATCTGCCAGCAGGTCATCGACGAGACCCTTACCGTCAGCGAACAGGAGATCGCGCAGGCGATGCGCAAGGTTGCTGAGGGCAACAATTGGATCGTCGAGGGTTCGGCCGGCGTGGCCGTTGCCGGACTGATCCAGACCGCAGAACGCTATCGCGGCCGGAAGGTCGCTGTCATCCTGTGTGGGCGCAACATCGCGCTCGACACGTTCATGGGCGCGATGGCGCGGGCCACCTAGCGCTGTTCCGCCTTGGCCGCGGTCGCCGCGCATCCCGCCGACGCGGCGACGATGCAGGCGATCGCGGCCCATTGCGTCACGCTCAGCCGCTCGCCCAGGATCGCAAAGCCGGCCAGCGCGCCGGTCACCGGATAGAGGCTGAACAGCAGCCCGACGACATGCGGCTGCAGATGGCGCATCGCCTTCATCTCGAGCGAATAGGGCAAAGCGCTCGACAGGCACGCGACCGCCAGCCCAACAAGCAGGATGTTCGGCGCGAACATCGCCGTCCCCGCGCTCGCCAGCCCAAACGGTAGCGTCAGGATCGTCGCCACCGCCATGCCCCATGCGACCGCATCGCCGCCCAGCCCGTGCGACACCCGCGTCCCGAGCAGGATGTACATCGCCCAGCACGCCGCTGCGCCCACCGCGAACAGCAACCCGATCGGATCGAGACCGCTCTGCGCCCGCAACGGCACGAGCAGCAACAGTCCGACCACCGCCACCGCCAGCCACAACCGGTCGATCGCCCGGCGCGACCCCGCCAGCGCGACGCCGAGCGGCCCCAAAATCTCGACGCCGGCGGCGACGCCGATCGGGATGCGGGCAAAGGCTTGGTAGATCAGCAGGTTCATCAGCCCGAGCATCGCGCCATAGCCGATCAGCGCCGGAAGCATGTCGCGCGGCACCGCCCGACGCCACGGGCGCAGCAACGCTCCGAGCAGCAGCGCCGACAGGGTGATTCGAACCGCGGTCACGCCGAATGCGCCGATCAGCGGGAAGATCAGCTTGGCGAACGCCGCGCCGACATTCTGCACGGCGAGCGAGGACAGCAAAGCGGCCACGCCGGTCGCGACGGAATTGCGGGCGTCGCGGCTGGCGTGAGTCATCGGGGAAAAGTCGCGATCATCGCATGTTCATAACCACCGCTGACCGCCAAATATATCCAATATCCAATCGTGAGGATGCTTATTTTTCGGTTGCGACGTAAACCCCGTTCCAGTCCGCGGGCGGCGAGGATGCGGCCAGTTGCGCGATCCGCGTGCGGTAGATGCCGTGCACCGTGTCGAGTCCGAATTTTCGCGCCGCGGCGGCCTGCGTATCGAGAAGCTCGATCGCGGCGCTCCAGTCCCGGCCGCGATAGGCGTCGAGCATGGCCTGATGCGCCTGCGCAAACTGACGGAATACGGAGTCCTGTTCCAACTGCTCATCGCCGATCAGCGCCGACACCTCCTCGGGAGTGTCGCGCCCCACCACCTGGACGAGATCGATGGCAACTGTGGCGAATTGGGGAATGCGCTCCCGCAACGTCTGCCCCATCGCGATGGGCACGCCATAGAATTTGGTCAGCCCCTCGATCCGCGAGGTCAGGTTCACCGTGTCCCCGATCAACGAATAGGACAGGCGCTGCGCCGACCCCATATTGCCGACGCAGCACGGGCCGGCGTTGAGGCCGATCCCGATCCTGACCTCGCCGGGCCAGGGCTGGCCGGTGCGGGCCGGCATCTCGCGATTGAGTGCGTCGAGACGCGCGAGCATCGCCAGCGCCGCGCGGGCGGCATTTTCGTGTTGCTCGGGGTCATCGAGCGGCGCGTTCCAGAAAGCGAGAATGGCGTCGCCGATGAATTTGTCGATCGTCGCGCGCTTCGCCAGCAGGATGTCGCACATTGGAGTCAGGAAATTGATCAGGAAGCGGATGACGTCGCGCGGCGCCAGCTTTTCCGAAATGCGCGAAAAGCTACGGATATCGCAGAACAGCACCGTCATCTGCCGTTCCTCGCCGCCCAGTTCGAGCTGGCCCGGATCGGCGGCGATGCGCTTGACCAGTTCGGGTGAGAGGTAGCGGTCGAAGGCGCGGTGGATGTAGCTGCGCCGCCGCTCCTCGCGGTAATAGGTCAGCACGGTCTGGGTCACGTAAACGCCCAGGATCGCGAGCATCGGATAGGTCGGATCGAGCAGGAAATGGGCACGCTGAAAGGCGAACCAGCTGCCCGCCAGCGTTCCGCCCGCCAGCAGCAGCCCCAGCGCCGCGCCCCGCGCTGCGCCGATCCGGGGGAGCAGGAACAGTAGCAACACGCCCAGCACCAGCACGAGCACGCGTTCGAGCCCATCGGACCAGTCGGGCCGGGTGAGGAATTGTCCGAGCAACATCTGCTCGGCGGCCTGAGCGTGAACCATCACGCCGAGTTCGCGGTCCTGCGTCGGCGTCGAAACCAGATCGCGCAGACCGATCGCGCCGGCGCCGACGAACACGATCTGGCCGCCAAACAGCCGCGCCATTTCCGCCTGGGACAAGTCGCCGGACAGGATCTTCCATGCCGGGACCACGCGTTCGGGACGAGGCGCGGTGAAATACATCCACAGCTCGCCGGCGCGCGTCGTCGGCACTTCGAAATCGCCCACCTTGATCGACACGACCTCGCTGTCCTTGCGCCCGCCGCCGAAGCTGCCGCTGCCGTCGCTGGTCTTGACGATGATCGAGCCGGCTCCTTGCGCCACGCGCAGCGCCTCCAGCGACAGCGACGGCAGGATCTGATCGCCCTGCCGCGCCAGCAGCGGCGCCTTGCGGACGATGCCGTCGCCATCGCCGCCCAGCGTCAGCGATCCGTTGCCAATCGCGGCCCGGTCGAGCGCCGGCAGCGGCAGAATCGCATTGCGATAGGCCGGCAAGGCGCGGTCAGGCGACGTGCCGGAGATGGCGAAGCCCGCCTTGGGCCTTGCCTGAACTCGCCGCGGCTCGTTGGTCAGGAAAAAGCCCGCCACGACCGGGAGATCGCGCATGGTCGCGGCCAGCTCGGCGTCATTGTCGGGAAAACCCTGCAGCGCCGCCAGCAACGCCGGGCTGGCGCTCGTCGATTTCAGGCGATCGGCAATGCGCGGCGGCGAGGTGCGGTCGGGCTCGGAAAAGACGATGTCGAGCGCGATCACCGCGGCGCCGGCTTCGCCAAGTTTCTGCATCAGCCGGGCGATATCGGTTCGCGGCCAGGGCCACTGGCCATAGCGCTGGATCGACCCTTCATCGATGTCGACGATCCTGACCGGCACGTCCTGATACGCACGCGGTTGCGCGCGCGCATAGGCGTCGAACACCAGCTGGCCGATCCGGGTCAGCGACGACGTGCCCGCGAGCTGCAGCAGGAAGACCGCGAGCAGGGCCACGGCACCGGGCAAGGCGGTGCGCGTCCAGTCCAGCATCCGGTCCCGATAGGTTCGCATCAAGCCAGGTCCCCGCCGCGCCGCCAGCAGTATATGCCTCCCGGGAAAAATGCTATCGAGGCTGGAGAATTCGACTCATCGGCCGAGTTCGAGGGGAGGCTTCATGGGCATCCGGATCGACAAGACCCCGCTTTTCGCCATTGCCGCCACCGTGTTTCTTGCCGCCGTGCCAGCCCATGCGTCGGGTCAGGCGGACCCGGTCGCGGCGCTGGACGCCCTGTCGCGCGCGACGGCCGACGCTTCGTCCGGTCTCGCGCTGGCGCGCAGGCAGATCGGCGAAGGCGATCTGCTCGGCGCGCTGGCGACGGTCGAACGCGTTCTGCTCAACGACACGCGAAGCGACGAGGCGCGGCTGCTTCATGCCAGCCTGCTGTGCCGGCTCGACGATCCGAGCGGGTATCTGATCGAATTGGAGGATATCGACGAGGCCGATTTTTCCGCGCGGACATGGTCGGAAGCCACCGCGCCCTGCCGGATGGGTGAGCCATGAGCCTGCGCATGCCCGTCGCGATATGCATCCTGCTGCCGGTGGGCGCCGGGCTGGCCGTTGCAGCATCGCAGGTCGTCGGCATCGCGGCGACGATCGTCAACGACGTGCGGATCAAGGGCGCGGCGGGGCCGCAGGCGCGTCCGGCAGTGGCGCGGCAACGGATCGCACTCGGCGATCAGGTGCAGACCGGCGCGCGGAGCCGGCTGCAGGCGCTGTTGCTGGACAAATCGGTGTTCACCGTCGGCGCCGACGCGCGATTGACGATCGACCGTTTCGTTTATGATCCCAAAGGCGGGTCGTTCAGCGCATCGGTCGCCAAGGGCGCGTTCCGCTTCATGTCGGGGCGGCGGGGCGGCACGGGGTCGTCGATCAACACGCCTGTCGCGACAATCGGCATTCGCGGCACCATCCTCGACGGCGTGGTCGGCCAGACGGCAATCGACATCGCGCGCGGCGAGCCGCGGCTCGGCCCGCGCATCGACGGCGATCCGAACAGCGCATCGCTCGTCGTCCTGCGCGGTCCCGGCGCACGCACGCAGGGCGGGGTGCGGGTGGGCGCGGTTTCGGTCACCGCGGCAAACCAGACCGTGCAGCTCGACCGGCCGATGCTCGCCACCTATGTGCCGCGCCCCGGAGCGCCGCCAATGGCGCCCTTCACCATCTCGCTGCGGGGTCTGGCGCGGCTCAACGACATGATCCTTCCGCCGAGCGACCGGCCGCGGCCCGAGAGCGCCACGCCCACCTATGTCCCGCCCGCGCCGTCCTCCCGCCCGCCGCGTGGCTACAGGCCACCACCGGGCGCGTTCGGCGGATCGCAGCCGCCGGTGCCGGGGGGCGGTTTTCCGGGTTCGCAATATGTGCCGTCGCTGCCGCGACTGCCGGCACAGCGAGCGCCCCAGACGCAACAGGCGCCGCAACGCGGAACCGCTGCGCAGCCGGCGCCCGCAGCGGCGGCGCCAGCTCCGGCAGTCCAGCAAGCCCCCGCGCGGGCGCCCGCCCCCGCGGCACAACAGGCGCCGACGCCCGCGCCAACGCCGACGCAACAACAGGCGCCCACGCCCGCACCGACGCCGACGACCCAGCAAGCGCCAACGCCCGTCGCGCCCGCCACAAACCTGCAATCGCCCACGCCGCCAAGGCCAGCGCCGTCCCCCACCCCTTCGCCCACCCCGACGAAGAGTCCGAACCAACCGAGTCCCAATCAACCTAAGCCCTGAAACGCGCACGTCAGCGGTTGACGAACCGGCGAGCGGCGTGAGTAATGCGGATCATTGATCGGGTTCACGCTGTCAGGGTGCGGAGCGCGGTCAGAAAGGGGGAAGCCGGCAATGCATGTGGGGGTGCATGCGAATCGGGCGGCAAGCAGCGATCGGGCGATGCTGTCTTGGCCGCTGATCCTGCTCCTGCTCGTCCTGCTGGTGCCGATCGACAACTCAGCCTCATCCACCGCCGCGCGCCGCTTTGAAGGCGTGGCGAGTTGCGCCGGCTCGACCTGTCACGGCCGCATGGAAGGCGACGGCAAGGTCGTGCGTCAGGACGAGTTGCGACTGTGGCAGGAGCCGTCCTCGCGCGGCGGGGCGCATAGCCGGGCTTATGCGGTGCTTTCCTCCCCGCGTGGACGGTCGATCGCCGCCACGCTCGGTCTCGGCGCCGCGACCGGCGCGCCGGCTTGCCTCGGCTGTCATGCGACGCCGGGCGGCAACCGTGGCGAGCGGTTCCAGCTCTCGGACGGGGTCAGCTGCGAATCCTGTCACGGCCCCGCCTCGGGCTGGATCTCGAGCCATTACGCCATGCCGGCAACGCATGCGGGCAATATCGCGCAGGGGCTGATCCCGCTCGAACGTCCGGCAGTCCGCGCGGCGGTGTGCCTCGACTGCCATTTCGGCAGCGCCAAAGGCGGCCAGTTCGTCACGCACAGCATGATGGCGGCCGGCCATCCGCGCGTCTCGTTCGAGCTCGACCTCTTCTCCTCGCTCCAGCAGCATTGGGACGAAGACGCCGACTATGCCCGGCGCAAGGGCCGCAGCGACAGCGTGCGGCTGTGGGCGGTGGGTCAGGCGCAGGCGGTGCAGCGTTCGCTCGGCCTGTTCGCCCGGTCCGACTTCGGCATGCGCGGTGTCTTCCCCGAATTCTATTTCTACGATTGCCACAGCTGCCATCGCCCGATCGATGACGGTCCCGCGCAACGGCGGACGTTCGAAACCAATGCCGGCCGCCCGATCCCGTTCGCCGCGCCGCCTTTTAATGACGAAAACATCATCATGCTCTCCGCCGTCGCGCAGGTGCTGGCGCCGGGTCAGGCGAGCGCATTCGACGCGGCCAGCCGCAATTTCCACGCCGCGATGGGCAAGGGCCGCGCCGAAGCCGTGGCCGGCGCCAGCCGGCTCGACGCGGCCGCAGGTGCGCTCGGCGATGCGATGGCGCGGCAAGGGTACAGCGCCGACACCGCCTTCCGCGTCGTCTCGGCCATCGCCGGCAAGACGATCTCGCCGCGCTTCACCGACTATGCCGGTTCGGCGCAGGCGGTGATGGCAGTGGACACGCTGCTCAACGCGCTGGTGCGCGAGGGGCGCGTGACGGTCGGCGCCGCCGCGGGCATCCGCGCCGACATCAACCGAGCCTATGGCGCGGTGTCCGGGCCGAAAACCTACAACCCCGCCGCTTTCCGTGCTGCGCTCGGGCAGGCGGTGCGCAGCATCGAGGCGCTGCGGTGACAGGGCAAGCGGCACGGTATTTCGTGGCAGCGTCGTTATTCTCGCTTGCCGCCTGTGGCGGCGGCGGTTCGGGCAGCGTTTCGACCGGCGGGGGCTCGTCCGGCGGTTCGGGCGGCGGTGGCGGCGGATCGGCGACGACGGGCTACGCCATTCCGGCACTCGAATCGCTGAGCGTTGCAGACGTGCAAAAGGTGGTCGCGCAGGCCGCGTTGCAGGCGCAGACGCAGGGGCGTCCCGCGGTGATCGCCGTGTCCGACCGGGTCGGCAATGTCCTCGCGCTCGTGCGAATGACCGGCGCGCCCGCCAACGCCCACATCCCCGAAGCGCCCGATGGCAGCCGTCAGGACGCGCAGGGACTCGACGTTCCCGCCGAAGCGGCCGCCATCGCCAAGGCGCTCACCGGCGCCTATCTGTCGAGCGCGGGCAACGCCTTTTCCTCGCGCACGGCGAGCATGATCGTGCAGCAGCATTTCCCGCCCGGCCCCTCGACGATCGGCCTCGAAAGCGGGCCACTGTTCGGCGTGCAGTTCAGCCAGCTGCCCTGCTCGGACTTGGCCGCGCGCGTCGCGGCCGGGCCGGCAGCGCTGATCGGCCCGAAACGCTCGCCGCTCGGCCTTGCCGCCGATCCCGGCGGCTTCCCGCTCTACAAGAACGGCGTGGTCGTCGGCGGCATCGGGGTGATGGCCGATGGCGGCTATGGCTTCGACGCGAATGTGATCGACAGCGACAGCGACGTGGACGAGCCGATCGCGCTGGCCGGCACGGTCGGCTTCGAGGCGCCCGAGACGATCCGCGCGAACCGGATCAGCGTCGACGGCACCTCGCTGCGCTATTCCGACGCGGACTATGCCAGCCTGACGAATGTGTCCGGCGCCAGCTATGCGGCGACCGTGCCGGCACGAGCGGCCTTGATCACGCTGACCGGCTATTATTCCACCGCCGCGGTCCAGCCAGGCGCGGCTTATGGCAGCGAGACGTCGGGCGTGCGGCGCGCCACGTCGGGCGAGTTCAGCAACGCCGACGCCTTTGTCCTCACGGACGGTTCGGGCTCGAACCGCTATCCGATCCGCGCAGGGACCGACGCCGCCGATGTCGGCACGGCGGTCACCGCTGCCGAAGCCAGGGCGATCCTCGAACAGGCGTTCGCGGTGATGGCGCGCGCGCGGGCGCAGATCCGCCAGCCGCTCGACAGCCGCGCGCAGGTGACGATCTCGCTGGTCGATACGCGCGGGCAGGTGCTCGGCATTGTCCGCTCGCCGGACGCGCCGGTGTTCGGGATCGATGTCAGCCTGCAAAAGGCGCGCACCGCGTCGTTCCTGTCGCATCCCGGCGCGGGCGCCCAGTTGCTCGCCGATCCCAGCGCGGACGTTCGCGGTTTCGTCAGTTCGACGCGGACCTTTCTGAGCGATCCGAGCGCGCTGACCGGGCGCATCGCCCTTTCCGACCGGGCAGTCGGCAACCTCGCCCGCCCCTATTCGCCCGATGGCGAGGTCGGCCGCCCGAACGGGCCGTTTTCGCGCCCGATCGCCAAGTTCAATCCTTTCTCGACGGGTCTTCAGTCGGCGCTGGTCCTCACCAATCTCGCACAGCATCTGGGTCATGTCGGCGGCGGCGGCGCGGATACGCCGCAACGCTGCACCTTCCTGCCCGATGCCGCGCCGGGCCAGAACCGCCTGCAAAACGGCTTGCAGATCTTTCCGGGTTCGGTGCCCGTCTATCGTGGCGGCACACTGGTCGGCGGGATCGGCGTGTCGGGCGACGGCATCGATCAGGACGACATGATCAGCTTCCTCGGCCTGCACAATGCGGGGGTGGCGGTCGGCGGAATCGGCAATGCGCCGGCGGGCATTCGGGCGGACACCATCACCGTCAATCCGGGCAATGTCCGGCTGCGCTATATCAGCTGCCCGTTCGCGCCATTCCTCGACAGCGCCAGCCAGAATGTCTGCCAGGGCCTATGATGGCGGCGCTGCTCCTTTTCCTTCCGGTGCAGGTGACGGACGAACCCGCGGGCGCGCCGGCACAGGCCGAGCAACCGCCCGTCATGGCCCCGCCCGGACAGGAGCCGCCCCCGCCCGAGGTCGATCCCGGCGTACTCGAAGGGCGCCGCCGCCCGGGCTATGAAGCGCCGCTGCCCGATCGGCTGACCCAGGACAATGTCGGCGCCGTCCGCGCCCCGCCGCCCGAAGCCTTTCCCACCGACCAGTTGCCGATCCCCGACCGCTGGCGGCTGATCGAGTCGCTTGGGCTGGTCCGGGAACGCTGGTTCGATCCGTACAACCAGAACACCTACAAGGGCGACCGGCCGATCGACCGGACCAAGGTGAAGTGGCTGCCCATCAAGGGTGACGACTGGTTCTTCGCCGCCAACCTCACCTCGGACACCGTGCTCGAGCCGCGCACCTTCCCGATCCCGGTCGGCGTGCAGACGACGGCGCGGCCGGGCAGCCTCGACATCTTCGGCAAGGATGCGAGCTTCGTCTTCTCGCAAACCTTCATCGCCGGCGCCGCGCTGATCAAGGGCAACACCGCGTTCAAGCCGCCCGAGATCGAATATCGCGTCACGCTGGCGTTCAATTACAGCTATGTCGACGTGCCCGAGCGGCGCGTGCTGTTCGTCCAGCCGTCCAAACCGACGCACCGCCACGACCATTTCCTGGGCGTGCAGGAAGCCTTCGTCGACTATCACCTGCGCAACACGTCGGACCGCTATGATTTCGACTCGATCCGCGTCGGCATCCAGCCGTTTCAGGCGGATTTCCGTGGCTTCCTGTTCAACGACCAGCAGCTTGGCATCCGCCTGTTCGGCAACCGCGACAACAACCGCTTCCAATATAATCTCGCGGCTTTCTGGCGGCTGGAAAAGGACACCAACAGCGGCCTCAACAGCGTCGTGCAGCGCCCGCGCGATGACTTCGTGTTCCTCGCCAACCTCTACCGCCAGGATTTCCTGATCCCGTCGCTGACCAGCCAGGTCACATTGGTGTGGAACCGCAACCGCGAAGGGGACCAGATCGCGATCGACGACAATGGCTTTCCGGTGCGCCCCGCCTTGCTCGGCACGCTGCACGGCCGCGACTATGATGTCGTCTATCTGGGCTATAATGCCGATGGCCGCATCGGGCGCATCAACCTGACGGCATCGGCCTATTATGCGTTCGGCCGTGACCGCGACAGCTTCTTCACAGGCCGCCCCGCCAATATCCGCGCCGGCTTCGCCGCCGCGGAACTTAGCTACGACCGCGACTGGATGCGCTTCCGATTGTCCGGACTCTACGCCAGCGGCGATGGCAAACCCTATGACGACACCGAATCCGGTTTCGATGCGGTGTTCGAGAATCCGATCTTCGCCGGCGCCGACACCAGCTACTGGATTCGCCAGAGCATTCCGTTCGCCGGCGGCGGGCGCGCGGTCGCTGTCAGCGGCCGAAACGGCATTCTCAATTCGCTGCGCTCGTCCAAGGAACAGGGCCAGTCGAATTTCAACAATCCCGGCACGATGCTGCTGGGCTCGGGCGCGGATTTCGACCTGACGCCGCAGGTGCGCGTGTCGGGCAACGCCAACCATTTATGGTTTGAGAACACCGCGGTGCTGCAGGCGCTGCGCAACGAGGGCAGCATCCCCAAGTCGATCGGTTGGGACCTGTCTGCTGCCGCCATCTGGCGGCCCAAGGCGACGCAGAACATCGTGCTGCGCCTGTCCGCCGCCGCGCTGCTGCCGCGCAGCGGGTTCCGCGATCTGTTCGACAATGCGAACGGGCGCCGGAATTATTATTCGGTGCTCGCCAATGTGATATTGAGCTACTGATGCGGCGGCTTTGGCGCCTCCTCCCGCTGCTCGGCCTCGCGGCGCTGGTGTTGCCGACCAGTATCCTCGCGAGCGATGCGGAAAAGCCGGTCAAGCGCGTCTATGTGAAGGCCCCGCCCGCGCCCGCATTGCAGAGTCTGGCCGAGGCCGACGCCAAGTCGGCGGGCTGCAACAGCTGCCACATCAAGACCGACGCCCCGACGATGCATATGTCATCGGCGATTCGGCTCGGCTGCACCGACTGCCATGGCGGCAATGCGGCGGTATCAGGCGATGCCAGCCTGCCGCACGACCATCCGGCCTATGTCGCAGCGCGCGAGAAGGCGCATGTCCTGCCGCGCTATCCCAAGAGCTGGCACTATCCGTCCTCGGCCAATCCGCAGCGTTCCTACACCTTGCTCAACCGCGAGGCGCCCGAGTTCGTGCGCTTCGTCAATCCCGGCGACTATCGCGTCGCGCGCGAATCCTGCGGCGCCTGCCACATGCCGGTGGTCGAGGCCGCGGAGCGCTCGCTGATGGCGACAGGCGCGATGCTATGGGGCGGGGCCGCCTATAATAACGGGATCATCCCCTACAAAAACTACATCTTCGGCGAAGCCTACACAGCCAGTGGCGAGCCGGCGAAGCTCGTCTCGCCCGGCGATCCGCCGGGCGAGCTGACCGAGGGCCAGAAGAACCGTGGTGCGCTGGCCGCGCTCTATCCGCTGCCCCGCTGGAACGTGATCCCGCCCGGCGACATCTTCCGCGTGTTCGAGCGCGGCGGGCGCAATATCGGCACCCAGTTCGCCGAGGTCGGACTGCCCAATCCGACCGGCAGCGTGCAGCGGCTGGAGGAACCCGGCCGCCCCGACCTCAAGCAATCCAGCCGCGGTCCCGGCACCGGCCTTCGCGTCGCGATTCCGGTGCTCAACATCCACAAGACGCGCCTGAACGACCCGCTGATGTGGTTCATGGGCACCAACGAGCAGCCGGGTGACTACCGGAATTCCGGCTGCACCGGCTGCCACGTCATCTATGCCAATGACCGCGAGCCGCGCCACAGCCTGACCTATGCGCAACATGGCCGCGACGGGCAGACGGTCACGTCCGACCCGACCATCGCCGGCAAGATGTCGCACGGCGCGCTCAAATCGGGCGGCGAAGAGAAGGAGCGCGGTCACCCGCTGCAGCATGTCTTCACCCGCGCGATCCCGACCGCGCAGTGCATGAGCTGCCACATGCACCAGCCCAACAGCTTCGTGAACACCTATCTCGGCTATACGATGTGGGACTATGAGTCCGATGCGCCGGCGATGTGGCCCGAACGGCAGAAATATCCGACCGCGGCGCAAGTCCGCGAAGTCACCGACCGCAACCCCGAAGGCGCCGCGCCGCGCGGAAACTGGGGCGACCCCGATTTCCTGCGCAACGTCTATGACCTCAACCCCGGCCTCAAGGACACGCAGTTCGCCGACTATCACGGCCATGGCTGGAATTTCCGCGCGATTCTGAAGCGGGACCGGCAAGGCAATCTGCTCGACAAGGACGGTAATATCGTCTCGCCCGACGACCCCGAAAAATGGCGCAGGCGCGGCGAGGGCAAGTTCGTGCCCCCCGGCACCAACCCCGGCAAGACCGTCCATATGATGGACATCCACGCCGAGAAAGGGCTGCAATGCGCCGACTGCCATTTCTCGCAGGATAGCCACGGCAATGGCCTGATCTATGGCGAGGTCGCCAATGCGGTCGAGATCGGCTGCAAGGACTGCCACGGCACCGCCGACGCCTATCCCAATCTGCTGACCTCTGGCCCGGCCGCGCCGCCCAAGGGCAACGATCTCGCGCTGCTGCGCAACCCCGACGGGCAGCGACGCTTCGAGTGGATGGAGGACGAGTCCGGCCGCCGCGCGCTCTACCAGCGCTCGATCGTCGATCCCGCGCTGGTGTGGAAGGTCAGCCTGGTCAAGGACGCGGTCGACCGCACCTCGTCCACCTTCAACGCCAAGGCGGCGCGCGCCAAGCTGATGAGCCGGTCCGGCGCGGAGGACGGCAGCTACGCCTTTGGCCCGGGCGTGCCGAAAAGCGACCGCGCCCATGGCGAAACCGAACTCGCCTGCTTCAGCTGCCACACCAGCTGGACCACCAGTTGCGGCGGCTGCCACCTGCCGATCGAGGCCAACGTCAAAAGCTCGACCCACCATTTCGAGGGCGAGGAGACGCGCAACTTCGCGACGTACAATCCGCAGGTCGCGCGCGACGAGATGTTCCAGCTCGGCCGCCACCAGACCACCAAGGGCAACCAGATCGCGCCCGTCCGCTCGTCCTCCGCGCTGATATTGTCATCGACCAACGTCAACCGCGAGCGCATTTATATCCAGCAGCAGCCGATCAGCGGCATCGGTTTCTCGTCGCAGGCTTTCGCGCCGCATTTCCCGCACACGGTGCGGCTGACCGAGACCAAGACCTGCACCGATTGCCATTTGAGTCGCGCGGACGACAACAACGCGATCATGGCGCAGCTGCTGCTGCTCGGGACCAACTTCGTCAACTTTGTGGGGATGAATGCGTGGACCGGGCTCGACGGCGGGTTCGAGGCAGTGCGCGTGACTGAATGGGACGAGCCGCAAGCCGTGCTCGGCTCCTACCTGCATCGCTATGCCTATCCCGATTATTATTACGCGCACGTCGAGCGGAACGGGCGCGAGTTGAAGAACTGGACGCGGGGCAAGACCTTCGACCGCCGGCTATCGGGCGAGACGCGGCCGGCCGAGGAATTCCGCAACATCGTGCAGGGCACGCGCGGTAAGGTCGGATGCCTGCAGATGCGCGGCGAATACATGTTCGTGGCCGAGGGGCGCGGCGGTTTTCGCGTCTATGACATCGCCTCCGTCGCGAACAAGGGCGTGTCCGACGCGGTCGTGTCCGCCCCCTTCTCGCCGCTCGGGCAGGACGCGCATGTCGGCACGACCAACGCGACCTGCATGGCGCTGCCGACCAATCAGGCGATCAACCCGCTGCGCAGCACGCCCGAGCTGCGCCGGATCAATCAGGAGCAGCCGTTCCTGCCGATCTACAGCTATGCCGCGATCACCGACAGCGTCGAGGGTCTGATCCTCGTCAATGTCGAGACCTTCGCCGATGGCGAGTTTCGCAACAACAAGTTGAAGCGTGCGGTCACCTGGAACCCGGACGGCGTGCTGAAGGGCGCGCGGCATATCCAGCTGGCGGGTGAGGTCGCCTATATCACGGCCGACCGGGGGCTGGTGGTGGTGGACCTTAAGGACCCGCTGCAACCGCGCCTCGCCGCGGTACGGCCGCTCGCCGACGCGCGGGCGAGCGCGATCCAGTTCCGCTATCTCTGGGTGACCGACCGCGACGGGCTCAAGCTGTTCGACGTGACCAACCTGCGCAACCCGGTCGCGGTGCCGTCCGGCACCGTATCGCTCGCCGATGCGCGACGGCTCTATCTTGCGCGCACCTATGCCTATGTCGCAGGCGGCAATGAGGGGCTGGTGATCGTCGACATGACCCGGCCCGCCGCGCCGCGGATCGACCAGAAGGTGACGTTCGGCGGGCAGCTCAATGATGCGCAGGACGTCATCGTCGGCAGTGCCAACGCGTCGCTGTTCGCCTATGTCGCCGACGGGCGGAATGGCCTCAAGGTGCTTCAACTCACTTCGCCCGCCAGCCAGCCCAATTTCTACGGCTTCTCGCCCGCGCCCCGGCCCGAGCTGATCGCCTGGGCGCGGACGCCGTCACCGGCGCTGTCGCTATCCAAGGGACTCGACCGCGACCGTGCGGTGGACGAGACCGGCGGCCAGATCGCCGTATTCGGACGGCTTGGCTCGCGCCCCTTCAAGCGCCCGGAAATGGAGCGGCTGTTCCTCAACCGGCGCGGCATTCCCTATAAGGTCAGCGATCAGGTCGATATGTCGGTGTGGCGCGCGAGATAGCGCGGTCAGCCGGGCCGCTCGGCCATGATCGTGCGCACCACCGGCTGCATCGCCTCGTCATAGCGCGCCAGCACCCGATGCGGCGCGACGCTTTCCAGATGCGTGACCAGCCGCTCCCCGTCCCAGCGATGCAGCGCATAGCCGGGCGGCTCGTCGACGATCATGTCGCGCCCGTCGGGAAGGCCCGGATCGATGGGGTTGAGATCGAGCGCGACGGCAGGTGCGGTGGACATGCACACCACCAGCGGCACACCGTTCCACGCGGTATGGATCGGACGATGCAGATGCCCCGCGATGATCCCCTTGACCTGCCTGTGCCCGGCAATCGCGTCCCCGAACCGGGCGATCCACGGCTCGCGCGCATCGCTGTCGAGCCAGGCGATGCCGGTTTCGAGCGGCGGATGGTGCATGGCGACGAGTGTCGGCGTATCGGGCCGGGCGGCGAGCTGCGCCTCCAGCCATGTCGCCCGCGCGTCGCAAAAGCTGCCGCCGTGACGGCCGGGTTCCAGCGTGTCGAGCACCAGCACGCGCAGTTCGTCGCCCTCGATCGCATAATGGACGAAGCCGCCTTGCGAGGGCGTGTCTGGAAAGGCGGCGAGCAAGGGCGTCCGCGCGTCGTGATTGCCCACCATCTGCCAGACCGGGAACGGACAGCCGGCCAGAGCGCCGGCCAGCCGGGCATAGCTCGCGGCGTCGCCATGCTCCGTCAAATCGCCGGTAAGGAGCAACAGGTCGGGCCGGTTCGGACCCTCGGTCAGCCGCTGCAGGACCGCCCGAAAGCGCTGCATATTGTGCTCGTCCGGATTGCCCGGATCGAACCCGATATGGATGTCGGTCACCTGCGCGATCAGCACGGCATCCTCCCGGTCACAGCTTCTTGTTCCATGCGCTCATCGGCGCCTGCCCCGTCGGGTGAAAAGAGTGGCACATCGCGCAACTCGACGGAACCTTGGCAGCGCTGGCGGTCTCGCCGAGATGGCAGGCGCGGCACTGGGCGATGCCCGGCAGCAGCAGGTCGGACGAGGATGCCGACTTCTCCGCCACGTGGCAGCTGGTGCAGCTTTCCTGCTTGTGCGGCTTATGGTCGAACCAGCCATGCGCCATATAGCGCGTCACCTGCGACACCGGCATCACCGACATGCGTCCGCCCGAGAAATCGGGGGCGTGGCATTCGCCGCAAATGCCGTCGCGCGACAGCGCGCGGCGGGCAAGCCCCATGCCGCTCGCCGGCCTTCGGAAGTCCGCATAATAGGCGCCCTGCGCGGCATAACGGCCCGGCCGGCGGCGTCCGGTGACGACGGGATTTTCAGCGCGCGCCACGCTCAAATCGGCGACCATCTGATCGACATCGCCATGGCGCAGCCGGCGGAAGATTCCGCCGACGCGGTCATAGGCGAGGCTGTGGCAGCCTTCGCAATCGCGCTCCATATCGACCTTGCCGAAGCGCACGCCGTCCTCGCTCGGGCGGTGGCAGTTGGCGCAGACCAGACCGCTCGAGCCGTAATCGCGTTCCGCGCCGATGCTCGCCGCCATCCGCGCCACCCCGCCGAGCTTGTCGAGATGAAGCTTGTGCGAAAAGGCGAAGCCAGGGTCCTCGCGCGGATCGGTGTCGAGCGAAACCCGCTTCGCGCTGCCCGCCACCGCCGGGCTGAACTGCGGATGCAGCTTGCCGAAATCGGCGGCGTTGCCGAGCCGGGTGTCGGGCAAGCGGCGGTCGAGCGTGCCATGGCAATCCGCACACATCGCCTGCCGCGCCGGCTCCATCCGCGTCGGGCCTTCATGTTCGGTGTGGCAATCCGTGCACGCGCCCGGCCCGGGCTTGCCAAAGGCATGCGCGACAGAGCGGAGGAGCTTCCCGCCCATCGGCGGTTCACCCATCGCCACCGCCAGCCGCGCGCCCGGGGCATGGCCGTGCACGTCCTTGTGGCAGGACTGGCAGGTCTCGTCGCGCACCGCCTCGAACGGGCGGACGTGGCAGGACTCGCAGCTGCCCTCCAGCGCGTGGTGCGCGAGACTGAGCTTGCCGGTGCTCCAGCTGGCGTCGCCGGCAACGGTCTGCTTCCTGGCCGGATCGCGCATCAGGCTGCTGGCGATCGGCAGCGCGAGGAACAATCCGGCGACCAACAGCGCGAGCAGCCACGACATCGGGCGCTTGCCGGGCAGCAGTCCCGCCAGCGAAAATCCGCGCTTCTCGTCTAGTTCGTCGGTCATGCCCTCGGCTTGCTCGATCGTGAGCAGCGGGGTGCGGTCGGTATCGAGGCTGACGGCGATGCGATAGCTGCCGAAACGCAGCTCTGCGCCCTTGCCGCCGTCGATCTCGGCGGCGCGGACGGTCCTGCCATCCACCGCGAAGCCGAGCGTCCCGGCCGCAGCGGCATAAAGCTCGCCGCCGCCGCGATCCTCGAGCGTCGCATGAGCCGGCTCGACCGCCAGATCGGGGAGGTGAATGTCATTTTCCGCCGAGCGGCCGATGGTGAGGCTGGCCGTTTCGACGTCGCGGTCGCGGACGATCCTGCGTCCGTCCGCGGTGAATTCGATGGTTCGCAGCCTGAATGCCATCCGCGCCCGCCTACCAGTAATAGAAGACGCTGATGATGTGCGCGGTCAGCGCGGCAAGCAGCGCGAAGGTGGCCGGCACATGGACGTAGAGCCACACCTCCAGCAGCGCCTTGAGCCGCATGTGCCGCCGCATCCGGTCGAGCTGGGCGAGCCGCCGCTGGAGCAGCGCCTCGACCCGCTGGATCGCTGGCTCAGCCGAGTGCGCGGCGTGGATGCGGTTGAAGGCATCGACCGCCGCCTGTGTCGCACTGTTGCGGTAATTGCCGCTGAGCCGCCGCCACAGCCCGCCCGACAGCGCCCCCTCGCCCAACGCCGACAGCACGAAGTCGGCGTGATCGCGCGACAGCGGCTGGGCCGCATCGTTGAGCTGGCGATCGACCGCCTTGAGCGCCTCGAGCATCTGCCCCTGCGTCATCTCCTCGCGATTGCCGCTGAGCGCGGCGGGCAGCGTGGCATAGGCGACGACGCCGAAGATGCCCGACACGATCACCAGCACCATCAGGGCAAAGCTAAGCGTATGGACGTTCCAGCCGAACTGGAAGCCGGTGTGCAGCGTGGCGATGACGATCAGGCCGAGGCCGAGGTAGACATGCGCCGAGGTCCACGCCTTGAGCGACCATGATCCGCGCGTCATCGCCCGCTTGCGGATGCCGAGCAGCGCCAGCCACAGGATCAGCGCTGCGCCGATGGTCCCGAGCGTATAGCCATACCAGCTTCCGCCATTGGGCCGGGGTTCGACATCGGCGGCGACATAGCCCGCCAGCGCGGCGAGACAGAGCAGGGCCGAGAGCTTGAGCCAGCGGAAGCCGCGATGGCGCAGGAAGCCCTCATGGTCCGTGGAAATCTGGCGGCTGGTCTGCCTGGCGGCGCGCGGCGTCGATGCCATCAGGTCTCGTCCGCCAGCCGTGCGACCGAGAGGAAGGCTTCGGGCGCCACGCGGATCGCCGCCCCGGTCGGACAGGCGCGGACGCAGGCCGGGCCGCCCGAGATGCCCGAGCACATGTCGCATTTGATCGCCTGCTTGGGCGCAGGCCCCTTGGCGGCATGCTCCTTGCGCCACTTCTTCGATGGTTCGCCCGGTCCCGGCCCGCGTCCGAGGAACATCCAGGATAGCAATGACGGCTTGGGCGGCGGCACGCTGTCCATGCGGATCACGCCATAGGGGCAGTTGCGCTCGCAATTGCCGCAGCCGATGCAGCTGTCGTCGATGACGACCTCGCCATCCGGCCCGCGCTTGATCGCATTGGGCGGGCAGTCTGCCATGCAGTGCGGATGCTCACAATGGCGGCAGCTGGTCGGCACGTGCAGATGCGCGAACGTCTTGCCCGCCTCGCGGTTGAGGCGCGAGAGACCGTCATGGCTGTCGGCGCACGCCTTTTCGCAATTGTCGCAGCCCACGCACAGTTTCTCGTCGATCAGCAGCACGTCGGTCGCTTCGCCGATGCCGTTGTCGACCAGAAACTGCGCGGTTTCCGAATACAGGTCGACCGCGCCGGAGAAATTGTCCTTGCGCCCTTCGATGAAGGCGTTGACGTCGCGCCGCGCCGCCATGTCGGTCAGCGCCTTGTCCAGCAATTGCGGCTTGCGTTCGAGCAGACGCAGGAACGCCTCGCCGGGCAGGCGGATCACTTCGGACTTGATCGCCGCCTTGACCGTCGCCGTGCGCTGCCCGCGGTCGATCAGCGCCATCTCGCCGACATAGGAGCCGGCCGGCAGATAGGAGAGGAATACCGGCTTGCCGCCGATCAGCTTCTCGACGACCATCGATCCGCGGCGGATGACATAGAGATCGTTGCCGTCATCGCCTTCGGCGAGCAAGACTTCGCCGGCGCGCTTGGTCTGCACTTCGGCTTGTGCGACCAGCTCGGCGACATCCTCGCTGGTCAGCCCCGATCCGAAGATCTGAAGCAGCTGCCGTTCGATCGAAATGCGCGCGATCGCCCGTCCGGCGGCAGGCACGGTGGCGATGAGCTTGAGCGCCGCGGTGCGCGTCAGTTCGACCACCACCGTCGGTTCCGCCGCGCGCACCGTCGCGCCGCGCCGGCGGCCGGAGATCAGCCCGACCTCGCCGAAGATCGAGCCCTGGTCGATCGGCACCGTCTTCGCGGTGTCGTTTCTGTCGACCTCGACACGCACCGCGCCCAATGCGATGGCGAACAGCGAGGCGCCGGTCTCGTTGCGCTCGAAGATCACGTCGCCCGGGCCGAAGCGCTTCACCTCGCTGTCCAGCATCAGTTCGCGTAGCTGGAGCGCGGACACGTCGGCGAAAATGCCGATATTGCTGCCGAACAGCGTCAGCCACTCGTCGACGCTGCGCTTGCCCGGCAGGCTCGCGAATTTCGCCGCCAGCATCGGTTCGTCGGCAGGCTTGAGCGCGGTGTTGCCGTTGAGGAACTCGACCACGTCATAGCCCTGATTCATGCAATGCTTGATCAGCGGATAACCGGCCAGCGCGCCGATGACGTGGATGCCCGGCCGGGTCGTTTCGAACTCGGGCGAGAGCACCGGGAACGCCTCACGGTCTTCGCTGGTGAAGGCGATGCCGCATGCCTCGAGAAACGCGCGCGGCGCGGTCGAGCCCATGCGCGCGATGATGCGGTCGCAGCGGATCGTCTCCTGCCCGTCGCGCGTGTCGAGCAGCAGCTCGCCGGAGCGGACTTGCGCCGGGGTCGTCTCGGTGCGGATGCGGATGCGTCCGGCGGCTTCGGCCTCTGTCAGCAGCTTGACGTTGGCAGGCTTGGCGCGGGCGAAATCGGTGCCGCGGTTGAGGATGGTGACGGTGTTGCGCTGCACCGGGTCGGCGGCGAGGCCGAGCGCGTTCTCGATTCCGGCATCGCCCGTGCCGATGACGGTGATGTGTTCATCGAGGAACGCGCCGGGATCGTCGAGTTGATATTGGACATGCGGCAGGCCCGCGCCATCGCAGCGCAGCAGGTTGGGATTGCCCTGCGTGCCGATGGCGAGGATCACCGCTTCGGTATGGACGGCTTCGCCGCCCTTCAGCGTCAGGACGAACGCGCCCTTCTCGCCCTCGATCTTCGCGACCTCGGCATTGAGGCGGACGGCGATCGCGGCGTCCGCGGTTTGCCGGTTCCAGGTGTCGAGCACCGCCTCGCGTTTGCCCGCCTCGAAATCGAGGTCGGAGCGCAGCACCAGCGAGGCGGGCGTCGCCATGACGTCCTTGCCCTTCTGGTATTTGAAGATCGTGTCGCAAAGGTGCCCGGTCTTTTCGAGCAACACATGGGAGAGGCCCAGCTGCGCGGCGCGGGCGGCGGCGCTCATCCCGGCCGGGCCGGAGCCGACAATGGCAATGCGAAGACGTTCCGTCACCGCTGTCCCCCCTCGCCGTGTGGACGCCGGTTGCATCATCGCACCCCGTCATCCAGACTTGGACAACTATGGACCCTGGGGGCGGAATGACACAACAGGGGATGCGCGTCTCGCGAACCGGGCGGATCGTGTTCTTCGCCGCGATCATCCTGCTGGGCCTCGCCATCGGTTATGCGGTCAAGCGGGATCACGATGTGCCGCTTTCCCCGGCAACCGCGCCGCAGATGGCCGGCGCTGCTGAAGACCCGATCGCGGCGCTCGAAAAGCGCTCGCGCGACAATCCGCAGGACAGTGCCGCATGGGCCGCGCTCGGGGCGGCCTATTTCGATGCCGGCCGCTTCAACGATGCGGCGGCAGCGTATGAGAAGGCGACTGAGCTCAGCCCGGCCACGGCGTCGCTGTGGTCCGCGCTGGGCGAAGCGCGCGTGCTGGCGAGCGAGCGCGACCCGATGCCGGCGGCCGCGGCCGCGAATTTCGAGCGTGCGATCACGCTCGACGCCAGGGACCCGCGCGCACGCTATTTTCTCGCGGTGAAAAAGGATCTGGCCGGCGACCATGCCGGCGCGATCGAGGATTGGCTCGCCTTGCTCGCCGACACACCCGCCGACGCGCCATGGGAAAAGGACCTCCGCCGCACGATCGAACAGGTCGGCAAGATCAACAAGATCGATGTCGCACCGCGCCTCGCCGCCGTCGTGCAGCCCGCCCCGCAATCGGCAGTCGCAACCCGCGCCATCCCCGGTCCCACCGCGCAGGACCTGCAAGCCGCAGCGAAACTTCCCCCCAGCGAGCAGCGCGGCATGGCCGAGGGCATGGTCGGTCGGCTCGAAGCGCGGCTACAGGCCGAGCCGGGCAACGTCGATGGCTGGGTCATGTTGATGCGCAGCCGCATGACGCTCGGCCAGCCCGAGAAGGCCGCGCAGGCGTTGCAGCAGGCGCTGGCCGCAAATCCCGGCAAGTCGGACATGCTGCGTCAACAGGCCGCGATGCTCGGTATCCGCTGAGAGCCGTCAGAAGAGCCGGGGCAGGTTCGCGCGATTGTCGATCAGGAAAGTGACGAGCGTCAGCGTCAGGCCGATCAAGAAGACGCGATAAGCCAGCCCCAGAAAACGGTATTTCTTCCGCTGAAGCACCATGCCGTTCTGGTGGATGTCGCGAAGCATGGCGCGCATGACCGTTTCGTCGCTCGCCAGCGCCTCGAACGCGCGGGCGGTGAACTCCTCCTCGCTCATCTGGCTGAACACGCCGAAGAACAGGATATTCTCGCCGCCGGGGGCGACCTTGCTCGGCCGGATCGCGGGCAGCACCGCCACCACCGCACAGAGCGCGGAGAGAAACGCCGCGCAGGCCAGCACCAGCAACGCCGGCGGCACGCCGCCCCGCCCCGCCTGACCGACCGCGACGGTGAAGACGACGAAGTTCGCGCCCATCAGGATGCTCGCCTTCTGGTCGGCCATCTGGCTCAACGTGAGGTTGGCCGTGGTTGTCGTGCGAATGAGATGGATCGCCTGGGGCGACAGCACCGGCGCGCGTTCCGTTTCGCCGGTCATACCACCCCGAACGCGAGCATCGCATCACCGACCTTCTTGAAGCCGGCGACGTTGGCGCCCTTCACATAGTCGATATAGCCGCCCTCGCCCTCACCGTAGGCGACACAGCGCTGGTGAATGCCGGCCATGATGTCCTTGAGCATCTGCTGGAGCTCTGCCTCCTTCCACGACCGCCGTTCGGAATTCTGGCTCATCTCGAGGCCAGACACCGCGACGCCTCCGGCATTGGCCGCCTTGCCCGGCGCGAAGAGAGTCCTGGCCGATTTGAAGACGTGCACACCGGCAAGGTCGGTCGGCATGTTCGCGCCTTCGGCGACCGCGATGCAGCCATTCGCGACGAGCGCCTTGGCATCGTCGCCCGACAGTTCGTTCTGCGTCGCACAGGGCAGCGCCACGTCGCAGGGCACACCCCACGGCGTCTGGCCGGAATGGAAGGTCGCGCCGGGAAATGCCTCGACATACTCCTCGATGCGCCCGCGCCGGTGAGTCTTGTGCGCCTTGACCCAGTCGATCTTCTCTTGCGTGAGTCCGGCAGGATCGTGGACGAAGCCCGCCGAATCCGACAGCGTGACGACCCTCGCCCCCTGTTGCACCAGCTTCTCCGCGGCATGGGTCGCAACGTTGCCGGAGCCGGAGATCACCGCGGTCTTGCCGGTCAGGTCCTGCCCTTTGACCGCGAGCATCTCGGCCAGGAAATAGACCGCGCCATAGCCGGTCGCCTCGGGCCGGATCAGCGAGCCGCCATATTCGAGACCCTTGCCGGTCAGCACGCCGGTGAAGTGGTTGGTGATGCGCTTGTACTGGCCGAACATGAAGCCGATCTCGCGCGCGCCGACGCCGATATCGCCCGCCGGCACGTCCACGTCCGCGCCGATGTGACGGTACAGCTCGGTCATGAAGCTCTGGCAGAAGCGCATGATCTCGCGCACGCTCTTGCCCTTGGGATTGAAGTTCGCGCCGCCCTTGCCGCCGCCCATCGGCAGGCCGGTCAACGCATTCTTGAACGTCTGTTCGAAAGCGAGAAACTTGAGGACGCTTTCGTTCACGCTCGGGTGGAAGCGGATGCCGCCCTTGTAAGGACCGATCGCATTGTTGTTCTGCACCCGCCAGCCGCGCTGGACGCGGACATTGCCGCGATCGTCCTCCCAGCACACCCGGAAGGAAACGATGCGGTCCGGCTCGGCGATGCGGCGCAGGATCTGCTGGTCGTGATAGTCCGCCTTGTCGCGGATGAAGTCGAAAATGTCCTCGGCGACCTCCTGCACCGCCTGGACGAACTCCGGCTGGTGCGGATTGCGCCGCTTCACGCCTTCCATGAAGCCGTTGAAGTCGACATGGCCTTCAGTCGCCACAAGCCCCTCCCGCGATTGAGAAGACGGGCCGAACGCTTGCGGCCCGCCAAGGCCCTCGTTGCAGGCGAGGATATGCCTCGATCGTGACGCTGTATAGCGGTTTGACGTGGCGCGGTGCCACCGCTGCGGCACTAGAACGAGCGGTACTCAACAGACAAAAGCCACCTACCTCAAAATTTAAAGTATGATAATTCATATAATGTAGAAGATGTGAGGGTGGAGTAACCATGACGAGGATGACGCGTCGCACAGTGATCGCAGCGGGAGCAGCGGCGGCGGCCGCGCCGTTACGCGCCCAAGGTTCCGCGATCGAACGGCTTCCGATCTGGCCGGCGCTGCCACCCGGTGGCGAGCGAATCCGCGTTCGCGACGAATTCGTCAAGCGCTCGCCGGACGGCCCGCCCGACGATATCGCCTGGCCGCATGTCGCGACGCCGATGCTCAACGTCGTTCCGCCCGGCCAGTCCAATGGCGGCGCGATCCTGCTGATCCCCGGTGGCGGCTATGCGCGCGTTGCCGTCGGCCGGACCGGATCGCCGCAAGCCTGGGCATTTGCCGCGCGCGGCTTCACGGTGTTCGAACTGCTCTATCGCCTGCCGCGCGACGGCTGGGCCGCCGGACCCGATGTGTCGCTGCAGGATGCGCAGCGTGCAATGCGCTTGATCCGCGCCGGTGCGGCGAAATGGCGCATCGCGCCCGAGCGGGTCGCGGCGATCGGCTTCTCTGCGGGCGGCCATCTCACGGCCCGGCTTGCGAGCCGTCATTCGCAAAGGACCTACGAACCCGTCGACGACGCCGATCGGCAGACCCCGCGGCCGACCGTTGCGGGTCTCTTCTTCCCGGTCATCACCATGACCGAGCCTTCCGCGCATGCACATTCCAAGCGCGAACTACTGGGCGGCGATGTGACACCGGCGCGGGTCGCGCGATTTTCGGCGGAGCGCGACTTGCCATCGGACATGCCGCCGACGCTGGTCGCGCATGCTGCCGACGATCCGGTTGTCAGTGCTGCCAACAGCCTGATCATGTTCGCCGCGCTGCAAGCCGCGAAGATCCCGTCCGAGCTTCATATCTTCGAAAAGGGCGGCCACAGCCTGCCGCTCGAGGAAGCGGGCAAGGATCACCCATGGCCGGGGCTGTTCGAGCGTTTCGCGCGCCGGCACGGCATGTAGCTCATCGCTCCGAATAAGTCGGATAAATTGGCCTTACCATTTTGGTTGATATTGGTCAGGCAATCGCTACGACGGTGCCAAGCGACAAAGGAAGTGCCATGAAGATCACCGCCGCCCGCGTCATCGTGACGTGTCCCGGGCGCAATTTCGTCACGCTGAAGATCGAGACCGATCAGGGCGTTTACGGCATCGGCGATGCAACGCTGAACGGCCGCGAACTGTCGATCGTGTCGTATCTCGCGGACCATGTCGCGCCGTGCCTGATCGGCATGGACCCGCGGCGGATCGAGGATATCTGGCAGTATCTCTACCGCGGCGCCTATTGGCGGCGGGGTCCGGTGACGATGCGGGCGATCGCCGCGGTCGACGTCGCACTGTGGGACATCAAGGCCAAGATGGCGGGCATGCCGCTCTATCAACTGCTCGGCGGCCGCAGCCGCGACGGCGTGATGGTCTATGGCCATGCCAATGGCAGCGATATTGGCGAGACGGTCGATGCGGTCGGCCACTATATCGACATGGGTTACAAGGCGATCCGCGCGCAGACCGGCGTGCCGGGGATCAAGGATGCGTATGGGGTCGGCCGCGGCAAGCTTTACTATGAACCCGCCGATGCCGCGCTGCCCTCGGTCACCGGGTGGGACACGCGCAAGGCGCTGAACTATGTGCCCAAGCTGTTCGAGAAGCTGCGCGACACTTATGGCTTCGACCATCACCTGCTGCACGACGGGCACCATCGCTACACGCCGCAGGAGGCCGCAAATCTCGGCAAGATGCTCGAGCCGTATCAGCTGTTCTGGCTGGAGGACGTGACGCCTGCGGAGAATCAGGAAGCGTTCAAGCTGATCCGCCAGCACACCGTCACGCCGCTGGCGGTGGGCGAGATCTTCAACACGATCTGGGACGCCAAGGACCTGATCCAGAACCAGCTGATCGACTATATCCGCTCGACGATCGTCGGCGCGGGCGGGGTCACCCACCTCAAGCGCATCGCCGACCTCGCAAGCCTCTATCAGATCCGCACCGGCTGCCATGGCGCGACCGATCTGTCACCGGTGACGATGGGCACGGCGCTGCACTTCGACACCTGGGTGCCCAATTTCGGCATCCAGGAATATATGCGCCACAGCGAGGAGACCGACGCGGTCTTCCCGCACGACTACCGGTTCGAGGACGGCTATCTGTTCGCCGGCGAGACGCCCGGCCATGGCGTCGATATAGACGAACAACTGGCCGCCAAATATCCCTACAAGCCCGCCTATCTGCCGGTCGCGCGGCTCGAAGACGGGACGATGTGGAACTGGTGAGCCGCCAGCCCGGCCTATCGCCGTGTAGCTCGCCTGAAAGGCCAGCACGAACCAGCTATATTGCTCAGTCGATATCGCGAACTCGCTTTTCAGCATCGGCGCGCCGACCGAGAGCGTCGAGCGGGCGAGATAGTTGAGGATCGTGCCGAGCGTCACGAGCCCGATGATCCACAGCGCAAATGTTTAATCACTGCATGATCCTTGATTTGCGCTGTACCCATCGCTTCATTGCATTTTGTCCTGACCAAAAATCAAAACGTGCCGAATTTGGCATTGCCAATAATCCGCGGATCGGCGGCTGCTCTCGACGCCGCATCGCTCACTCGGTAGGAAACGGCATGACCGGAAGTCAGAAGCTGTATCAGCGGATCGCCGACACCATCGCGGCGCGGATCGACGCCGGGCAATATGCGCTCGGCAGCAGGCTGCCGGCCGAGCGCGACCTGGCCGACGAATTCAGCGTCAGCCGGCCAACGATCCGCGAAGCGATGATCGCGCTCGACATTCGCGGACTGGTCGGCGCCCGCAAGGGTTCGGGCATCTATGTCCGCGCCGCCTCGCCGGACCCGGCCAACCCTCAGGCCGAGCTCGACGTCGGCGCGTTCGAGCTGATCGAGGCCCGGGCGATGTTCGAGAGCGAAGCCGCCGCGCTGGCTGCAGCATCGATCGACGACGCGCAACTGGGTGAGCTGCGACAATTGCTGCGCCAGATGGCGCGGCCCTGCAGCGTGGCCAACGCGTTCGAGGCCGACAAGCGCTTCCACCTCGCCATCGCCGAGGCCACCGGCAACAGCGTGGTCGCGTCGGTGGTCGAACGGCTGTGGACCATCCGCGAGCAATCGCCGCTCTGCGCGCATATGTTCGCGCAGGCGCGGCGCGAGGGCGTCACCCCTCGCGTCGACGAGCATCAGGCGATCGTCGATGCGCTGGCCGCGCGCGATCCGCAGCGCGCTCGCGAGGCGATGCGCACGCATTTGCGCCGGGTGACGGACGACCTGCTCGCCGCGACCGAGCTGGACATGATCGAAAAGGCCCGCGCCGATTTCGCCGCCCAGCGCAAGCGCGTGGTGGCGCGCACCACCGTCTGAGCGCGCCGCCACCGCATGGGCGCCGGCGGTCATCCCGCGGACACGCAGCGCACCGGCCGCAAGGTGATCAAGGGCGGATCGCATCTCTGCGCCCCCAATTACTGCCAGCGCTACCGGCCCGCCGCGCGCCACCCCCAGGCGGTCGACAGCCCGACCAGCCATATCGGCTTTCGCTGCATCATCCGCGGTTGAGGCACGGTCAGAAGTCGAACGGCTCGACGACCCTGCGCTCGCCCACCAGAAACGCGTCGGCGACGAGCTGCAGCGGCCGCAGATCGACGTCGCTTTCCCCCGCTCGTACCAGTTCGGCAAAGCGGCGGTAGAGCCGCGCATATTCCTCATTCGGCCCGGCGAGCGGGGCCGCGTCGGGCAGCTCGAGCCGGCTGCCGCCATCACGCAGGCGCAACACGCCCGCATCGGTATCGACCTCGATATCCCAACTCTGCTGTCCGGTCTGGAGGAAATCGAACTCGGCGGCGACCGGCGCGTCGCCGGTGCGCAACGCGATCGACGCGGCGATCGGGCTGACGCGGTTGGTCGGGACGGACAGGACCGCGCCGGTCACTACCAGCGGATCGGGCAGGATTTGCGTGGCGATCGACAGCGCGTTGATGCCGGGATCGAACACACCGAAGCCGCCCGCGGCGAGGATCCAGTCCTGCCCCGGATGCCATTGGCGAATGTCTTCCTTCCAGCGGATGCGCACCGCGGCGATCCGCTTGCCGGCCAGCCAGTCACGCGCCGCATCGACCTCGGCGGCTTCGCGCGAATGCCAAGTCGCGCACAGCGTCACCCCGCTCGCCGCAGCCATCAGCGCGAGCGCCTCGATCTCCGACACCGTTGCAGCTGGCGGCTTTTCGAGCATCAGATGCTTGCCCGCGCGGAGCACTGCCGCCGCTTGCTCGTATCGCCCGTCGGGCGGCGTGCACAATGACACCGCGTCCAGTTCGGGCCGCGCGGCGAGCATCTCCTCGACATTCGGATAATGGTCGACACCCTCGAGCCGATTGTGACGGCTGGCCGCGGCGCACAGGTCGAAATCAATGCTCCGGGCCAATGCCGGGACATGCTGATCGCGCGCGATTTTGCCGATGCCGACGAGGCCGAGTTTCATGCTGTTCATCCATTCGCTCTTTTATACGATATATATGCTTCCTATCCGCCGCCAAACATATTATCAATGCATGCTGTGAGGGCATAAGGTGCGAGTCCGCAAGGGGACTCGGCGAGCGGAGAGGAAGTGATTTTGGGGCAGGGAAGCAATGGGCCACGGGAGTTGCGTTCGCGCGCGTGGTTCGACGACCCCGACAAGCCCGACATGACCGCGCTCTATGTCGAACGCTATCTCAACTACGGGATCAGCCTGGAAGAACTGCAATCGGGCCGCCCGATCATCGGCATCGCCCAGACCGGCAGCGACCTCGTTCCCTGCAACCGGCATCATATCGAGCTCGCCAAGCGCGTGCGCGATGGCATTCGCGACGCAGGCGGCATCGCGATCGAATTTCCGGTGCACCCGATTCAGGAGACGGGCAAGCGCCCGACCGCGGGCCTCGACCGTAACCTCTCCTATCTGAGCCTGGTCGAGTCGCTTTACGGCTATCCCATGGACGGCGTGGTGCTGACGATCGGCTGCGACAAGACCACGCCAGCCTGCCTGATGGCGGCCGCGACCGTGAACATCCCCGCGATCGCGCTGTCGGTCGGCCCGATGCTCAACGGCTGGTTCAAGGGCGAGCGCACAGGCTCTGGCACGATCGTGTGGAAGGCACGCGAGATGCTCGCCGCCGGCGAGATCGATTACAAGGGCTTCATCGAATTGGTTGCATCGTCGGCACCCTCGACCGGCTGGTGCAACACGATGGGCACGGCGACGACGATGAACTCGCTGTGCGAGGCGCTCGGCATGTCGTTGCCGGGGTCGGCAGCGATCCCCGCGCCCTATCGCGACCGCCAGGAAAATGCCTATCGCACGGGGCTCCAGATCGTCGAGATGGTCCAGACCGACCGCAAGCCGTCGGACATCATGACGCGCGCGGCGTTCCTCAATGCGATCCGCGTCAATTCGGCCATCGGCGGATCGACCAACGCGCCGATCCACCTCAACGCGATCGCGCGTCACATCGGTGTCGAACTGACCCTTCAGGATTGGGAATCGCACGGCGCCGGGGTGCCGCTGATCGTCAATCTCCAGCCGGCCGGGACTTATCTCGGCGAGGACTTCTACCGCGCCGGCGGCGTGCCGGCGGTGATGGGGCAATTGCTCGACGCAGGCCTGCTCGACGGCACGGTGACGGGTGCGAACGGCAAGACCGTCACCGAGAATGTCGGCGGCGCGGCGACGCAGGATGCCGATGTGATCCGCCCGCTGGCCGATCCGCTCAAGCCGTCCGCCGGCCTCACCGTCCTGTCGGGCAATCTGTTCGACAATGCCGTGATGAAGCTCAGCGTGATCTCGCCCGAATTCCGCGACCGCTATCTCAGCAATCCGGCAGACCCCGATGCGTTCGAGGGCAATGCGATCGTCTTCGACGGCCCCGAGGATTATCATGCGCGCATCGACGATCCCGCGCTCGGCGCTGACGAACACTCGATCCTGATCATGCGCGGCACCGGCCCGATCGGCTATCCGGGCGGTGCCGAAGTCGTCAACATGCGCCCGCCCGTCGCGCTGATCCAGGCCGGCGTCAACGCGCTGCCCTGCCTTGGCGACGGCCGCCAGTCCGGCACCAGCGGCAGCCCGTCGATCCTCAACGCGGCGCCCGAGGCCGCGGTCGGCGGCGGGCTTTCGCTGGTCCGCACCGGCGACCGCATCCGCATCGATCTCGCCCGGCGCAGCGCCGACATGCTGGTCGATGAGGCTGAGCTGGCACGGCGGCGCGCTGAGCTGGCCGGCTCGCCCGATTATGTCCCGGCCTCGCAGACGCCGTGGCAGGAAATCCACCGCACCATCACCGGCCAGTTCGATGGCGGCGCGGTGATCGAGCTGGCCGTCAAATATCAGCGCATCGCCCAGACTCAGGGGCTGCCGCGGGACAGCCATTGATGGCTGACGTGCGCGTGATCGAGCGCGAGCGCGGCGACCGGCTGGGCGAAGGTCCGCTCTGGTCGGCGCGCGACGATGCGCTCTATTGGGTCGACATTCTCGATCACCGCATCAACCGCCTGTCGCTGGCGGACAGCCAGGTCGAAAGCTTCGAACAGCCCGACTATGCCGCGTGGATCATCGAACGCGAGCGTGGCGGCTTCGTCGCCGGGATCGGGCTCGACATCGTTCGGCTGGACCTGCCCGCGAACCGCCGCGCGCCGATCGGATCGGTCGATCGCGGCATCGCCGGCAACCGCCTCAACGACGCCAAGGCCGACTCGCTCGGCCGCATCTGGGCAGGGACGATGCCGGCAAGCTGCGACCGGCCAAGCGGCGCCTTCTTTCGCATCGACCCCGATGGGCTGATCGTCCATGCCGATGGCCCCTATACGATCGCCAACGGCCCCGCGATCGACCCGCAAGCCCGCTTCCTGCTGCACACCGATACGGCGCTTGCGACGATCTTCCGCTTCGACGTCAATGACGACGGCAGCCTCGGCCAGCGCCAGCCATTCATCATGTTCGAGGCCGATTGGGGCAATCCCGACGGCATGACCTTCGACGCGCAGGGCGGGCTGTGGGTCGCCTGCTGGGGCGCGGGCTGCGTCACGCGATTCACGCCGGAGGGTATCCGCGACCGTTCGATCGCGTTGCCCGCCAGCCAGATCACCAGCTGTACCTTCGCCGGCCCCGGTCTCGACCGCATGTTCGTCACTTCGGCGGGCGAAGGCGTGGACGAGCCGCACGGCGGCGCCCTGTTCGAAATCGATCCCGGTTGCCGTGGCCGGGCACCGGAAAATATGGCGGATAGAGGAGAGCGTTCGATGGCGAGCAACAAGGCACTGTTTTTGACGGCGGCTGCGGCGGCCTGCATCGCGGCGGGAAGCGCCGAGGCGGCGACCGCCAAAAGGTCGGTCTTCGGCAAGCTGCAGGATGGCCGCAATGTCGGTGCGGTCACGCTTGCCAACGGGCGCGGCGTCACCGCCACCGTCATCGCCTGGGGCGCGACGCTGCAGTCGGTGGTGATGCCCGATCGCACCGGCAAGCGCGCCGACGTCGCGCTCGGTTACGACAATATCCGCGACTATCTGGAAAAGCCGCAATATTTCGGCACCACCGTCGGCCGCTTCGCCAACCGTCTCGCGGGCGGCCGCTTCACGCTGGACGGCAAGACCTATCAGACGCCGATCAACAACGGAAAGAACGCGCTGCACGGCGGCACCACCGGCTTCGACAAGGTGCTGTGGGAGATCGTGTCGGTGAAGGACGGCCCGGCCGCTTCGGTCACGCTGCGCTATGTCAGCCCCGACGGCCGCTTCCGGTCAGACCGCCGTGTCGCCCTTTTCCTCGATCAGGTCGAGCACATCGCCGATCAGCGAGCGCATCGCATTGCGGGCGCCGTCAGGGTCGCGCGCCATGATCGCGTCGCGCACCGCGGCGTGATCGGCGACGCTGGCGGTCCGCCCCTTGATCCGGTTGGTGAAGCGGATCGAGGTGCGCAGCGCGGTGCCGACGACGTCGCGGAACTGCGCGTAGAAGGGATTGCGCGACGCGCGCAGGATGGCGACGTGGAACGCGATGTCCGATTCCAGCGTGTCGTCGAGACCGCGGTCGGCGGCCTCCATCCGTCCGAGGCCCTGATCGATCCGCTGCAGATCGTCCTCACCCGCAAACTGCGCCGCCAGCGCCGCCGCCTCGGGTTCGATCGCGACGCGCAGCTGGTTGAACTGTTTCAGCAGCTCGACCGAAAACTGCCGTTCGAGCAGCCAGCGCAACACATCGGTGTCGAACAGGTTCCACGAGGTGGTCGGCTGAACCACTGTCCCCTGCCGCGGCCGCGCGCTGAGCAGACCCTTGGCGGTCAGCATCTTCACCGCCTCACGCGTGACCGAACGGCTGACCCCATGCTGCTTGGCCAGTTCCGCCTCGGTCGGGAAGCTTTCGCGCTCGAACCGGCCGGTCACGATCGCCCGCCCCAGATTGTCGAGCAGGCCATATGTGAGGTTGCGGCCCAGCTCCGGCCGTACCCCATCAGCCAAGGTCGTCAGTACGCTCGCCAAATCCTCGCCTTCCCTGCTCTTGCCGACCACATTCTTTAGCGAATGCGCCACGCTTTGCTAGACAGACCCAATTTATATGATAATTAGCCAATGGCAAGGCGCACGGCGTCGTAAGGAGGGGAACAGCGATGACGAGTTTGTCGCAAATCGATCTGATCGTCGTGATCGTCTACGCCATCGGCATCTTCGGCCTCGCGCAATGGGTGAGCCGCGAGAAAGCGGGCCATGCCAAGGACACGTCCGACTATTTCCTGGCGTCCAAGTCGCTGCCGTGGTGGGCGATCGGCGCGTCGCTGATCGCAGCCAATATCTCGGCCGAACAGATCGTGGGCATGTCGGGCTCGGGCTATGCGCTCGGCCTCGCCATCGCGTCCTATGAATGGATGGCGGCGCTCACGCTGCTGATCGTCGGCAAATACTTCCTGCCGATCTTTCTCAAGAACGAGATCTACACCATGCCGCAGTTCCTGGAGCAGCGGTACGGCCGCGTGCTGCCGGTGCTGATGGCAGTGTTCTGGCTCGCGCTCTACGTGTTCGTGAACCTCACCTCGATCATCTGGCTGGGCTCGATCGCGGTGAACAAGGTGGCCGGGATCAACCAGGATGCAGCGCTGATCGCGCTCGGGGCCTTCGCCCTGCTCTATCAGCTCTATGGCGGCCTCAAAGCGGTGGCGCTGACCGACATCGTGCAGGTCACGCTGCTCGTGCTCGGCGGGCTTGTGATTTCCTATCTGACGCTCAACCAAATCGGCGGCGGGCAGGGCGTGCTGGCCGGATTCGGCGTGCTGAGCGAGCGCGTGCCCGGCCATTTCGACATGATCCTCGCCAGCGACCATCCCTTCTACAAGGACCTCCCCGGCATTTCGGTGCTGGTCGGCGGCATGTGGATCGCCAACC
The DNA here is from genome assembly GCF_024211275.1 of Sphingomonas tagetis. Taxonomy (GTDB): domain Bacteria; phylum Pseudomonadota; class Alphaproteobacteria; order Sphingomonadales; family Sphingomonadaceae; genus Sphingomonas; species Sphingomonas tagetis. Next base: position 234,258 of record NZ_JAMLDX010000003.1, on the reverse strand, counting down.
TCTCTTATTGGGGGTTCAACCAGTATATCATCCAGCGCGCGCTCGCCGCGAAGAACCTCGGCGAGGCGCAGAAGGGTGTGGTGTTCGCGGCCTATCTCAAGCTGCTGATGCCGGTGATCATCGTGCTGCCGGGCATCGCGGCGGTGGTGCTGGCGCCGGAGCTCGCCAAACCCGACGAAGCCTATCCGACGATGATGAAACTGCTGCCGCCGGGCCTGCTCGGCCTCGTCTTCGCGGCGCTGATCGCCGCGATCATCGCGTCGACGGCGAGCAAGATCAACTCGATCGCCACCATCTTCACGCTCGATCTCTACGCCAAGGCGCGCGGGATGAGCGCGCGGACCGTAACCGGTGACCCCGACGCGCCGGGCGGCACGGTCGGCCACGAAAAGCATCTGGTGTTGGTCGGCCGCCTCGTCGCCGCGCTGGCCGTGGTGATCGCCCTGCTCACCGCACGGCCATTGCTCGGCAATTCGGATCAGGCGTTCCAGTTCATCCAGGAATTCTCCGGCTTCTTCACGCCGGGCATCACGGTGATCTTTCTGCTCGGCCTGTTCTGGAAGAAGGCCAGCGAAGCCGGCGCCATTGCCGCGGCGATCACTTCGGTGGCGCTTTCTTATGGGTTCAAGATGTGGATGCCGGAAATTCCGTTCATGGATCGGATGGGCATCGTCTTCCTTGCCAGTCTCGCGCTCGCGGTGGGATTGAGCCTCGCGTTCAAGGGCCGCGGCGACGCCAACCGCGTGACGATGGAGGGTGTCAGCTTCCGCACGTCGGGCAGCTTCAACATCGCCGGTGTCGGCGTTATCCTGATCCTGATCGCGCTCTATGCAACCTGGTGGTGAGCATGGGTGAGCCGTTCCTGGCGGTTGATTGGGGGACCACCAACCGCCGGGTCTATCTAATCCAAAACGGCGAGGTCACGCGCACCGAACGCGACGATCTCGGCGTCACCGCCGTGCGGGATTTCGACGCAGCGGTGACCGAAATCCGGGCACGGTTCGGCGACCTCCCCATGCTGCTCGCCGGCATGGTCGGATCGAACATCGGCTGGCGGCTGGCGCCCTATGTCGCCGCTCCCGCCGGGGCCGGCGAGCTGGCCGCCAACCTGCTGCGCATCGACGCGAAAACCGCGATCGTCCCCGGCGTCTCGACGCTCGCCGGCGGCCGGCCCGACGTGATGCGCGGTGAGGAAGTGCAACTGCTCGGCGCGGTGGCGGCCGGGCTGGTACCTGGCGACGCGCTGCTCGCCCAGCCCGGCACGCATTGCAAATGGGCGGAGATGGCGGCGGGCTGCATCGCCGGCTTCACCACCGCGATGACCGGCGAGCTGTTCGCGCTGTTGCGAAATCACGGCCTGCTCGCGGCCCAGCTTCACGGCGAGGTCAGCGCTAATGCCGCATTTCTGGCGGGCGTCGAGGAAGCGAAGCAGCGCGATTTCGGCGCTTCGCTGTTCGGAATCCGCGCCGCGAAGATGCTGGGCACACGCGACGATGCGGACGCCGCATCCTATGCCAGCGGGCTGCTGATCGGCAGCGACGTCGCCGCACGGCTCGAAGCTTCGCTACATGACACCGTCCACATCCTGTCGGGACCCGAACTCGGCAAGCTCTACGCCGCCGCAATCCGCGCCAACGGCCGCGAGGCCGAACTGATCGACAGCCACGCCGCGTTCGTCGCCGGCATCATCGCCATCGAGAGCCAGTCATGACCCATCTCGCTGAATTCGACGCCGCCTTTGCCCGCTGCCCGCTGATCGCGATCCTGCGCGGACTGACGCCGGACGAGGCGGTGCCGGTCGGCGAGGCGCTGATCGGCGCCGGCTTCACGCTGATCGAGGTTCCGCTCAACTCGCCCGATCCGCTCGAGAGCATCGCGCGGCTCGCCCAAGCGGCAGCCGGGCGCGCGATGGTCGGCGCGGGGACGGTGCTGAGCGAAGCCGATGTCGCTGCCGTCGCCGCGGCTGGCGGCACCCTCATCATCTCGCCCAACGCCAATCCCGGGGTGATCGCCGCGTCGGCAGCGCGCGGCCTCGTCTCGTTGCCCGGCATCGCCACACCGACCGAGGCCTTTGCCGCGCTCGATGCCGGCGCCACCGCGCTCAAGCTGTTCCCCGCCGAGGCTGCTTCGCCCACCGTGCTCAAGGCAATGCGCGCCGTGCTGCCCAAGGTGCTTCGCATCCTGCCGGTCGGCGGGATCGCACCCGACAATATGCAGCCTTGGCGCGACGCAGGTGCGGCAGGTTTCGGCCTCGGCTCGGCGCTCTACAAGCCCGGCTTCACTGCCGCCGAAGTCGGCACGCGCGCTGCTGCCTTCATCAAGGCGCTCGGCTAGGCCTTTGGGACCGATGCGCGCTGACGGCGCGCGCCTGCGCCGTCAGCACGAGTTCGGCGGCGAGCAACGCGCCGTTGCCGCTATGCCCGTCCACCGAATGGAGCGCCCGTCCGCATAAGCGAGGTCGGGCTGCATCGTGTCGATGCGGTCGTTGGCGCCCCTGATCCGCGCATAGCTGCGCTGACCGCCATGCCGAGGGCGACGCCGGCGCCCTTCATCATCGTTCGGCGATCGACCATTCCACCTCTCCCGTTCGGTATCGAGCGGGACGCTAAACCGGCGTCAGGTCATTTTCAATATATATCATATATATAGATATAGATTTGCGGCTCGAACATGGCTGACCTTGCTTAGAATGGTGCGGCGAGCCGGTGCAGCGCGGCCCCGATCCGGGCGCCGATCGCGTCCGGGCTGCCGCCTTCAAGCTGGAGGCGGCCGACGGAAATGCTGGTGTCGACGATATCCTTGCAGCGATCGAAGCGCCTCGCCTCATAGGCAGCGAGCGCCGACTCTGCCGGCACGTCGCGGTCGAGTTCCTCGGCCAGCACGATCGCGCTTTCGACCGCCATGCCCGCGCCCGACGCCAGATGCGGTGTCGTCGCATGGACGGCATCGCCCAGCAGGACGATGCGGCCGTTCGACCACGGCCCGGGCTGCAGCCTGGCCGACAGCGGCCGGTAGTTGATCCAGTCATCGCGGGTCATGTTGTCGCGGATCCAGCCTGCGCTGCCGCCGAACCCGGCGAGATTCGCCTTGAGCTGGTCGTAGAGTTCGGCGTCGTCGAAATGGCGCTCGCGCCGCACATGTGGAGTCAGCATCCACATATACACCGCATCCTCACCGCAGGGGGTGATGCCGACCGGATATTGATGCCCGAAATAGAATTCGCCGCGTTCGAGGCCGGGGGGGCGACTGATCGAGATGCGCCAGCACCCCTGCCCGGTCCGCTCGGGCTCGCCCATGTGCGGGAAGGCGAGCGAGCGCACGCGCGAATGCACGCTGTCAGCCCCGATGACGAGATCATAGCGGCCGGTGCTGCTGTCCGAAAACACCACCTTCACGCCGCCGCCGTCATTGGCCAGCGCGTCCACGGTCACACCGAGCCGCACCGGGACCTCGAGCGCGCGGACCCGCCCCTGCATGATATGGTGCAGGACCGGACGCATGATGCCTCCGGTTGCCGGGAGCCCTTCCTCGAGCGCCGGCTCATCGAGGTCGTGGAGATGCTTGCCCGTAAAGTGGAAGATGCTCGAACCATTGGTGATCGCGCCCTGTTCGGCGATGTCGCGCACCATGCCGAGATGCTTGTACGCGCGCAGCGTCGGCCCGGTGATCGTGATCCCCGCGCCATAGACTCGCCACTCAGGGTCGAGATCGATCAGCTCGACCGCCACGCCGCGTTCGGCGAGGCTGATCGCTGCCGCCATGCCGCCAACGCCACCGCCGACGATCAGCGCGCTGGAAATACTCGAAATCATCGTCGCGCCCCTCCGCTTTGTCATGATCGCTAATCGTTGGGCCGGCCGCGGCAAAATCGACAGAATGGATGGAGCTGTATCGGTCGCGGCAAAGCGTCCCGCGCGGTGGATGACCGGCTATCGATAGAATTCGCAGGCGTTGGGCGCGTTGGCAGAATAGCCCGTGCGGCGAATGGAGAGGCACAGGCGATGACGATCATAGTGACCGGCGCGGGCGGGTTCGTCGGCCGCCATCTGGTGGCCAGGCTGCTTGCGGGCGGGCCGCCGGTCGTCGGACTGGACACGGCCGCGTCGTCAATCCCTGCGGGAGCCCGCGCGGTGGCGGGCGATCTGGGCGATCCGGCGGTGCGTGCCGATGCGCTCCGCGACGGGTGCGAAGCGCTGATCCATCTCGCTACCGTTCCCGGGGGCGCCGCCGAGGTCGATCCCGGCGCCTCGCGACGGATCAACATCGATGCGATGTACGACCTGCTCGAAGAAGCCGCCGCTGCTGGCAATCGTCCCCGCGTGGTCTTTGCCAGCACGATCGCGGTCTATGGCGATCCGTTGCCGACCGGCGGGGTCGACGACGCCACGCCGTTGTCGCCGCGAATGATCTATGGCGGACACAAGGCGATGATGGAGACGGCGGTCGCCATGCTGTCCAATCGCGGCGCGATCGATGGCGTGACCGTGCGCCTGCCCGGCATCCTCGCACGCCCCAAGGGACCTTCGGGCATGAAGTCCGCATTCATGTCCGACCTGTTCCACGCGCTGAAGGCGAGCGAGCCGTTCGTCTGCCCGGTGTCACCCGACGCGACGATCTGGGCGGAGTCGGTCGAGTGCTGCGCGGCGAATTTCGTAACCGCGCTGGCCTGCGACACGGCGCTGTTGCCGCCGACGCGCGCGGTGACGCTGCCCGCGCTGACGATCCGCATGGGCGATCTTGTCGAGGAAATCGCGCGCCAGTGCGGCGTCGATCCCTCGCTGGTCAGCCGTGCGCCCGACCCCGACCTCGAACGCGCGTTCGGGTCGCATCCGCGCCTGACCACCGCCGCCGCCGAACGCGCGGGATTTGCGCATGATGGAAGTGTCGCTACACTCGTGCGACGAGCGCTTGCGACGCTCGACTAGCGCGGGAGAACGAGCGTGCGGTTTCAGAGGCTCGACCTCAATCTCCTCGTGGCGCTCGATGTATTGCTGGAGGAAAAGAGCGTCTCGCTCGCCGCCGACCGGCTCTGCCTGTCGCAATCCGCGACATCGAGCGCGCTCGGCCGGCTGCGCGAATATTTCAAGGACGAGCTGCTGCTGCTCAAGGGGCGGCAGATGATCCTGACGCCGCGGGCCGAGGAGTTGATCGATCCGGTCCGCGCGGTGCTCGAACAGATCCGGACGACGGTCGCCGTCGCGCCCGAATTCGAACCGGAAAGCTGCGACCGCCAGATTAGGATCATGGCGTCGGACTATTCGACCGAAGTGCTGCTGACCGAAGTCATCGCGAGGCTCGCGGTCACCGCGCCGCTGATGCGTTTCGAGATCCAGGGGATGGCGAGCGCGCCGGTCGAATCGCTCGAACGCGGACTGATCGACTTGCTGCTGACGGTCGATTTCGCGCTCTCGGCGGATCATCCCAGCGAAATCCTGTTTCAGGACGATTATCTCGTGGTCGGCGACGCCACCAATCCTGCGCTCGCGACGGAATTGACGCGCGAGGCCTATTTCGAGCTCAGCCATGTCACCACGCGCTTCGGCCGCTCGCGCATTCCGGCGTTCGACGACTGGTTCCTGCGCCGTCAGAAGCAGGCGCGACGGATAGAGGTGGTCGCGCCGACCTTCCTCTCGCTGCCGGGGCTGCTGATCGGCACGCACCGTGTGGCGACGATGCACCGCAAGCTGGCGGAGCGCGTGCTCGAACGCTTTCCGCTGGCGGCGCAGGAAGTGCCGTTCGACATCCCGCCGATCCGCGAAGGCATCCAGTGGCACCTCACCAGCCGCAACGATTTCGCGATTCAGTGGATGATCGGCCAGCTGCGCACCGTGGCGCTGGAATTGTTCGGCAAGGGTCCGGGCGAGTCGCAGGATCACGGCCGGATCGGGGTCGAGTTCCAGGCGGATACGTTCAACCGGCGCGGTTGATCACATCTCCCGCGCGTCGAAGCGGCAGCGTGCGGCGACCACATCGGCACTGTGGTCCTCGATCCAGCCGAGCACCCCGCGGATCTCGCCGACCAGCCCCTGACCGTTTGACGTCAGGCGATAGCTGACTCGCGGCGGCGTGTCGGTCGTGGTGTCACGATGCACCAGCCCATCGCGTTCAAGCGACCGCAATTTGAGCGTCAGCACACGTTGCGAAATCGCGCCCTCGTGCGAGATCTCGCCCAGCACCCGCCGCAGCGCGGCGTGCCGCCAGGTCCCGGTGTCGAGCACCAGCAGGATGAGCGTCGACCAGCGGTCGCCGACATAGGCCGAGAGCGAACGCACCGGGCCGTCGCGCGACTTGCCATGCACCGCCATGTGGCGGGTCAGCGCGGCGATCGCGGCATGGGCCGACGCATCGATGTCGTCCGGTTCGTTCAGTCCGCCCCTCCTGCCGTGAGGGCACAAAAAAGTGCCGTCTTCCGTCCATCGTCACGACGAGCTTAGGCTGCCCCGCGACAAGGTAAAGACGGGAGAGCGGCAGGATGGGCGATGCGATCCGCCTCGACGGCAAGGTGGCGATCGTGACCGGCGGCGCGGGCGGGATCGGTTTCGCCACAGCGCAACTGATGTCGGCGCGCGGCGCGCAGGTGGTGATCGCCGATATCGCCGCCGACCGCGCCTGCGAACTCGCGTTGGAACTGCCCGGCGCGGTCGGCCTCGCACTCGATCTGGCGGACGAAGCCTCGGTCGAGGCGATGATCGCACAGACCGTCAGGACGTTCGGCCGGCTCGACATCCTGTGCAACAACGCCGCGCTGCTCGGACCCGAGATCGCGCAGGCCGACCGCGACGTCGAGACGATGGACACCGCGCTGTGGGACCGCACCTATGCCGTCAATGTGCGCGGGACGATGGTCGCCAGCCGCGCGGCGCTACCGCACCTGCGCGCGACGCGGGGCAATATCGTCAATACGGTGAGCAACCTCGCCTTGCAGGGCCATTTGATCCAGGCCGCGTACAGCTCGTCCAAGGCGGCGATCATCCAGCTGACCCGCGCTATCGCCGCCAGCCATGGCAAGGCCGGCGTGCGATGCAACGCGGTCGCGCCGGGCATGACGATGACGCCCGCCCTGCAGGCCGCCTTCCCGCCCCAGCTGCGCGCAGCGGTCGAGGCCGAGACGCTGCGGGACCGGCTCGGCGAACCCGACGACATCGCCGAGGCCATCGCCTTTCTCGCCAGCGACGCCGCGCGCAACATCACCGGTCAGCTGCTGGTGTGTGACGGCGGTTGCGCCAGCCACGTGCCGGGCATCGACCAGTTTCGCCAGTTCTTCGGAGAGCATGTATGAGCCGCTATGACGTCGTCGTGATGGGCGCGGGCCATAACGGCCTGACCGCCGCCGCCTATCTGGCCAAGGCGGGCAAGAAGGTGCTGGTGCTCGAACGGAAGCCGCATTTCGGCGGCGGCGTGTCGACGCGCGAATTGATCCAGCCCGGCTTTTGGCATGACGAGCACAGCAATGTGCACATCATGATCCAGGGCAATCCGATGCTGCGCAATGACGAGCTGGGCCTGCTCGGCAAGTTCGGCCTCGACTACATCTATCCCGAGCTGCCGCATGCCAGCGTGTGGGAGGACGGCACCAGGGTGCTGAGCTGGAAGGATCTCGACCGCACCTGCGAGGGTATCGCGCAATTCTCGGAAAAGGACGCCGAGGCCTATCGCAAGTTCGCCGGCGCGAGCATGGCGGCGATTCCGATGTTCATGTCGGGACTCTATGCTCCGCCCTTCCCCATGGGCGCGTTCGTCGCGATGATGGATCAGTCGAGCGAGGGGCGCTTCCTGCTCGACGTCATGCAGCGCAGCGCACTCGACGTGGTCAACCAGTATTTCGAGAGCGACCTGCTCAAGATCCACATCGTGCGGATGGTGACCGAGAATCTTCAGCTGCCGGAGGAATTGGGCACCGGCATGGGCGCGTTCCTGATGCCGGGGATCATCCACACCTATGGCTGTTCGATGCCGCGCGGCGGATCGGGTGAGCTGTCCAAGTCGCTGGTGCGCGCGATCGAGCATTGGGGCGGCGAAGTACGCTGCAATGCCGAGGTGCGCCGCGTGATCGTCTCGTCGGGCAAGGCGGTCGGGCTGGAGCTGACCGATGGCGAGCAGTTCATGGCGAAGGACGGGGTGATCGGCGCGATCCATCCGCATGTGCTGCGCAAGTTCGTCGCCGAAACGCCGGAACCGGTGCTCGAGCGTGCCGAACGCGTCACGCCATCGACCTTCTCGATCAATCTCACGCATCTGACGCTCAGGGAGCAGCTCAAGCTCAAGGCGGGCAACGAAACCAATGCGATGATGACCGAGCTGATGGACTTCTACACCGTGCGCGACATGCTGCTGGAATATGACAAGCTGCAACGCGGCGAGGTCAGCGAGCGGCTGATCGCGGGCGGCGACAACACGATCTTCGATCCCAGCCGCGCCCCGGCCGGGGCCGGCGTCTTCTATGGCGTCAACTTCGCGCCCTATGACCTACACGACGGCGGCAGTGCCGCGTGGGACGAGAAGAAGGAAGAATATTCGGACAAGGCGCTCGCCCAGTACCGCAAATTCTATTCCAACCTGACCGACGACAACATCACCGGGCGGCTGGTCCGCTCGCCGGTCGATCATGAACGCGACAGCCCGGCGAGCTTCGTCAAGGGCGACATTCATGGCTGCGCGCCGTTCTTCTACCAGACGGTGGGGCATCGCCCGACGCCCGACCTGGGGTCGCTGCGCGTGCCGGAGATCGAGGGGCTGTATCTGGTCGGCCCATTCATGCACCCGGGCGGCGGCGTGTTCGGCGCGGGCCGCGCGACCGCGATCCAGATGATGGACGATCTGGATATCGATTACGACAAGGTCTGCGGAGGGTCGGTCTGATGGCAAAGACAAAGACGGGCGCGACCGTCATCGACGCGCAGAACAACGAACTGATGACGATCCGCCGGATCGAACGCGACGGCAGCGATCTGGTCATTCGCGGCAAGATCTTCGGCGCGATGCCGATGGTCGCCAAGCTCACCCCGGCTCAGGCGCGCCAAGCGTTGAAGCTGCTCGACGCGCGGACGATCTGGTTCCTGCTGACGATGCTGTTCCGCAAATAGAGTCCGGCAACTATCGCCGTTGCCGATAGGCGCGGACCCATCGAATATGTTTTTGCCGGCGCGGTGCGCACGGCATTTTCGGCCCCGAACAGGATATCGGGGACTTTGCATGAGCATCATCGGCGTCGAATCGGCCGTTTTCGGGGTCGGCGATCTGGCCGAACACCAGCGCTTCTGGACCGATTTCGGCCTGACGCTGGAAAGCGCGGATGATCGCGAAGCGGTGTTCCGCCTGCCATCGGGCAGTCGCGTGATCCTGTATCGGCATGGCGACGCGCGCCTGCCCTCGCCCGACCCCTTCCCCGGCGACGGCCTCAAGGAAACCATTTGGGGTGTCGCCGATCAGGCCGCGCTCGACCGCTATGCCGCGAGCCTCGCGACCGAGGTCGCCGTGGCGCGCGACGCCGACGGCACGGTGCGCTGCGTCTGTCCTGACGGCCAGCCGATCGCATTGCGGCTGTGGACCAAACGGCCGTTCGTCAGCGCCGCCAGCCCGGTCAACACGCCGACCCACCATCCGCGCTTCAACCAGCACCGCATCTGGCGGCATAAGGCGATCCCCAAGACGATCAACCATGTCGTCTTCTTCAGCCGCGATTATATCGGCAGCTTCGAATTCTATGATCGGCATCTCGGCTTTCGCTACACCGATCACAGCAAGGGCACGGGGCTGTTCGCGCGCGCCGATGGCACCAACGAGCACCATTCGATCTTCTGGGTGAATTGCGACCTGCCGATTGCGCCGGATCACTTCAAGTTCATGCACATCGCCTTTGGCTGCGACGATATCGACGAGGTGATGCTCGGCGCCAATCGGATGGAAGAAAAGGGCTGGGTGAACAGCAGCATGAACAGCTCGGGCGGCATCTCGCGCCACCGCGCGACCAGCGCGATCTATTATTATTGCGACATTCCGGGCCATGCCGGCGAGGCCGAATATCACGCCGACACCGACTATCTCGACGACAATTGGGTCCCGCGCGCATGGGATTTCCGCTTCGGCAGTCTGCTCTGGTCGAACAACGCGCCAAAGATCTTCCGCGGCAACGACATCCCTTGGGACATGGCGTTCGACCTCGACCGCAAGAGCTTCGACGCCTACCGCAAGGACAAGCCCGGCAAGCGGCCGATCGGCGGCAAGCTCGCCGAACTCACGCAGGACGACGAGCACGCGATCTGACGCCGCGTGCGGGAAGGTCAGCGACGCCGGCAGTGCGGGTTGTTGGCGGCGACCGAGGCGAAGACGACCGAGCGTGCCGGCACGGCAATCTCGTCCACGAAGCGCGCTGCGCCCAGACCGGTGATCGACCCGTCAGGCGATAGCGCGGGCGGCACGCCATTGACGCTGACCTGACCGGTATCGAGATTCGCTGCCGTCATGATCCAGCGCTCCCCCGCCGCACCGGCGCGGAACACCTGCTCGCTCTCACCGGCATTGATTAGCAAGAGCCCCACCCCGCCATTCATCGCCGGGGCGCAATGCGCGAACGAGCGTAGCTTGCCCTGAACGCCGGCGGGCGATGCCAGCACCACCGGACCCATGATGCGCCGCCACAGCACCGCGCCCCAGTAATTCGGGCGCGGCTCGAGCGTCGCGGGATCGGCCAGCCCATATTCAGAAGCCGCGAGCGTATTGTGGATGACCACCTTGACCCCGCGCTGCGCCAGCGCGCCGAGCTGGTTCAGATAGCGGAACGTGTCGCGAAACCCCGCCGCCCATGGGCTTCCGCCGCACGCGGCCTGCGCGGTCTCGGTCAGCCAGAGCGGCTTGCCCGGCGCCAGCCGGTCGCGCAGCACGGTCATCGCATCGGCCTCGATCAGCGTGCGGTCGAGCCATTCCGGTGTCAGGGCGGCGTCGCGCGACGACAGGCCGTTGCCGCCCCCACAGCGGGGCGAAACGGCCCCGTAGAAATGCCACGAGACCGCGTCGAGCCGCGGACCGGTCGCCGCCAGCAGCAATTCCGATTTCATCGCCCCGCCGGGCGCCATCAACTTTGCCGCGATGCCGGGATCGACCGTCTCCTCGCCCAGATTTCCGGGGCCGAGCAGCAGCATGTCCGGCGCGCGCTTGTTCGCCCATTTCGCAAAGACGGCGAAATCGCGTGCATAGGCGGCGCTGCCATAATCACGCGGCAAGCCGCCGGGGACCACCAGCGACGGCTCGTTGATGAACTCGGCCGCATGCAGCCGGCCACCGACTGCTTGGGTCAGCCGCAACAGGCGGTCGGCCTGCGTTGATGTCCACTGGCCGTTGCGGTCGCGCGCTCCGGCGCTGGCGGTGAAACTGGTGACGATCGGCGCATCGGCTGCCTTGGCGAAATCGATCACGCCGCGCCATTGGCTGCCCGTCAGCACTTGTCCGAAGCCCGGCGGCGGCGTGGCGACGACCTCGCCTTCGAGCGCGACATAGGTGGAGTTCGCCCAGGTGCCGCTGACGCGCAGATAGGCAGGCGCGAGATGCGAGGCGAGCGCGCGCAGCCGCGGCGAGGCCAGATCGACGGGCGGAAGATAGCGGTGCGTCTCGCCGGCCGGTCCGCCATAGGGCGCCCAGAAACGGCCACCGGTGACCTGCACCATCTCTATATTGTAGGACTGATAACGGCGATCGACTTCCGCGATTTTAGTCAAGCCGGACAGCACCGAAGGCTGGCGCAATTGCCCGGATCCCCCCGGAGTCGTAGCGCAGGCCGCCAGCACGAGACTCGCGCAACCCGTCAGCATCAGCCGGGACCGCACCGTCATGACGAGGCCGTCATAGCTTCGCGCTCCCCGCGCTCCATTTGACCGCCAGCTCCACGCCCGAACCCACCGGGAGCAGCACCTGCTGCATGTCGCCCTTGGCGCGAACCGCCTCGCGATAGGCGCGGACGTCAGGCCGCGCCTGAGGCGGGAAGATCATGTTGTCGGCGGCGACGATCGCCTCTTCGGACAGCCTGGGATAGAAAGCCTCGAAGCACGGCAGATACAGCTCCTTCCAGATGTCGAGCAGTACCACGTCGAACGGCCCGTCGTCGGCCGCGATCATCGCGACCGCGTCGCCCAGCCGGAAATCGACATGATCCGACAGGCCCGCCGCCGCGATCTGGCGCCGCGACTCGGCCTGTTTGTAGTCGGCATTCTCCATCGTGATGACGGTCCCGCCGACCGCGCGCGCGGCGTCGGCCAGGAACAGCGTCGAATAGCCATAGCTGGTGCCGAGCTCGAGGATGCGCCGCGGCTTGCGCGCGAGGATCAGCGCGTGGAGCAACTGCCCCACTTCGGTGCCGACCGGCAACAGCAGCTCGTCGCGGATGTCGACCCCCGACACGCCGCCGGTGCGGACGCGCTCGGCCTCGGCCGCGTTGCGCACCTCATAGGCGAGATGCACCGCCTGCACCTTCGGGTCATCGAACATCATGCCGCAGGCTCCTCCACGAACTCGATCAGATTGCCCGCGCAATCGCGAATGAAGCAGCCCGCGCCATAGGCCTGGCGCACCACGAAGGCGATGTCCGCATCCTTGGCACGCATCTCGTCGAGAAAGGCGTCGAGATCGGCGATACGGAACGCGACATGCTTGTTGCCGTGGGTCCTGATATCGCTGGGCGGATGGCGCCGTTCGTCGGGCAAGGGCGCCGCATCCTCCACCTCGAACAGCTCGAAGCGCAGCTGCCCCTTGCGTACCATCGCGGTCTTGCTGCGCGCTTCGGTGATATAGAAGCTGCGTTCGAGCTCGAAACCGAGCACGCGCCCATACCAGTCGATCGCATCGTCAAGGCTGGGGACCGAGACGCCGCCATGGTGGAAGGTGAAGTCGGCCATTCGCCTATTCCTCGAAGATCGCGACCGCGCGCGTCCAGCCGGCGCTGGCGCCCTCGATCTTGTGCGGGAAACAGCTGATCATGAAGCCAGTCGCCGGGATCGCCTCGAGATTGTGCATCTTCTCGATGTGGCAGTAGCCGATATCGACGCCGGCGCGGTGCCCTTCCCAGATCAGCTTGGGATCGTTGGTCGCCTTGACCTTTTCGGCGGTGTAGCTGAACGGCGCGTCCCAGCTCCACGCGTCGGTGCCGGTCACGCGAACGCCGCGTTCGAGCAGGTACATCGTCGCCTCGTAACCGACCCCCGCGCCGCGGCTGACATAGGCGGGGTCGCGGTTGGCGAGCGCCATCCCGGCCGCGGTGTTGACGACGACGATGTCGAGCGGCTGGAGTTCATGGCCGATGCGCTCGAGTTCCGCCTCGACCTCGGCCGCGCTCACGACATGCCCATCGGGACGATCACGAAAGTCGAGCTTGACGCCGGGGTTGAAGAACCATTCGAGCGGCATCTGGTCGATCGTCTGCGCCGGACGCGAACCGCCTTCGAGCGCGGCATCCTGAGTCGGATGATAGTGCCACGGCGCATCGACATGCGTGCCGCTGTGCGTCGTCAGCTTGACCCATTCGGCGGCGCAGAACGGATCGCCGCCATGCATGCCGTCGATGTCGCAGCCGGGGAAGAAATCGACCAGTTCCTGGCGCGTGTCGGCGTGCGTTTCGTAGGTGATATGCGGTTTCAGGAACGGCGGGTCGCTGACCACGTCGTTCGAAAGAGTCATCGAAAGATCGACGTAACGGCGCGGCATGCAGCTTTCCCCGGTTCGCACGCAGGGCCAGATCGGCCAGCGCGCCGAAGCATTACCACCGCAAGCACCCCCGGGTCATATTCATGTGCGCGAACCCGATCATCCGCTGGAATGAATTTCTCCCCGCCCGCGGCGCGCCCTAGCAGTTGCGCTTCCCGACATTCTCGAACTGGACTGCCGCATGCCTCGCGAACCCAAAGTCATCGTTACCGGCCATGATGAAACCGGCAAGGCGATCATCATCTCGGATGCCGCCCCACGTACCTATCCCAACCCGAAGTTCCTGACGACGTTCTACGAGATCTGGAACGAGAAGCAGGTGCCCGTCACGGTGTCGCGGCACATGCAGGACAATGAGGATTTCCTGAACCATCCGCCGCCGCGCGGCGGCGTGCGCATCCGCATGCACGATTTCGACCCCGCCGGGGACAAGGCCAGCAAGCTGAGCTACGAAGAGATCGTCGAGCACTTCAAGTCGGTCGGCTCGGAAGACGCGGTGCCGTCGCGGGACAACTGGAAGCACGCCTTCATGCACCGCACCGAATCGATCGACTTCGGCATCATGATCGAAGGCGAACTCGTGCTGATCATGGAAGAAGGCGAGCGCGTGCTGGGTCCCGGGGATGTGGTCGTGCAGGTCGGCACCAACCACGGCTGGGAAAACCGTAGCGAAACCAATGCGCGCATCTGCTTCGTGCTGCTGGACGGTGACTATGACCCCGAACTGCGCAGCCTGCTGGGCACACCGCCCAAGCCGCCGGTCGGATGACCGAACGTTTCAGCTGGGCCGCTAGTCGGCGGTCCAGCCGCCATCGACGACCAGGCTGGTGCCCGTCATCAGCGCTGACGCATCGGAAGCGAGAAAGACGACCGCGCCCATCAGGTCCTCGACCCGGCCAAGCCGGCCGAGCTTGATCCTGGCGAGCACGTTGTCGCGGAACGCGGGATCCTCGAAGAACGGTCTGGTCATCGGCGTCTCGATGAAGGTCGGCGCGATCGTGTTCGAGCGGACGCCATGCGCGGCGAGATCGAGCGCGAAGGCCTTGTTCATCCCCTCCAGCGCCCATTTCGATGCGCAATAGAGGCTGCGGTTCGGGCCGCCGACATGGCCCATCTGTGATCCCATGTGGATCAGGCTGCCCCCGCTTCCCGCGACAATGAGCCGCCGCGCGCACGCCTGCGCCACGAAGAAGGCGGATTTGACGTTGAGGTCCATGACCGCATCGTAATCCGCTTCGCTGGCGTCCCACATCGGCTTGGGCCGGTTGGTCCCGGCATTGTTGACGAGGATGTCGAACGGGTCGCGCTCGGCGAAAAACGCGGCGACCGCGTTCAGATCGGATACGTCGAGCACGGCCGCGCGAGCGGTGTCGCCGATCGCCTGCGCCGCCGCTTCGATTTCGTCGGCCGAGCGCGCCACCAGCGTCACCTCTGCGCCGGCCTCGGCCAGCGCTGCGGCAGCGGCGAGGCCGATCCCCCGCCCCGCCCCGGTGACGAGCGCGCGCTTGCCGTCGAGCCGGAACGAAGGCGTGCGTGGCAGCGCCTCGGCCATTACGCCGCCGTGGCCGCCGTCGGCTCCGCCTGACCGGCATAGGGCACGTTGCGCCCGCCGAAGCGCCGCACGCGGATATTGGCCTGCTCGCCATGTCCGGCAAAGCCTTCGAGCGCGCACAGCCGGCTGCAATATTCGCCGATCAGCGCGCTCGCCTCGTCGGTCAGCACGCGCTGATACGTGCAGGTCTTGAGGAACTTGCCGACCCACAGCCCACCGGTATAGCGCGCCGCCTTCCTGGTCGGCAGCGTGTGGTTGGTGCCGATCACCTTGTCGCCGAAGCTGACATTGGTCCGCTGCCCCAGGAACAGCGCGCCGTAATTGGTCATGTTCTCAAGGAAATAATCGGGGTCGGCGGTCATCACCTGGACATGTTCGCTGGCGATGTCGTCGGCGATCGCGACCATTTCGTCATAGCTGTCGGCGACGATCACCTCGCCATAGCTTTCCCACGCCTTGCGCGCGTGGTCGGCGGTGGGCAGGATTTCCAGCAGCCGTTCGATCTCACGCATCGTCTCGCGCGCGAATTTCTCGCTGTTGGTCAGCAGCACGCCGGGGCTGTCGGGGCCGTGCTCGACTTGGCCGAGGATATCGGTCGCCGCCATTTCCGGATCGCAGCCTTGTTCGTCGGCGATGATCAGCGTTTCGGTGGGGCCGGCGAACAGGTCGATGCCGACGCGGCCATAGAGCTGGCGCTTGGCCTCCGCGACATAGGCGTTGCCGGGGCCGACCAGGATATCGACCGGATCGATGCTCTGCGTGCCGATCGCCATCGCACCGACCGCCTGGATGCCGCCGAGCGCATAGATCGCGTCGGCGCCGGCCATCGCCTGCGCCGCGACGATCGCCCGCGCGACCTTGCCCTGGAAAGGCGGCGCGCAAGTGATCACGCGCGGGACGCCCGCGACCTTCGCCGTGATGACCGACATATGCGCGCTCGCGAGCAGCGGATATTTGCCCCCGGGCACATAGCAGCCCGCCGAATTGAGCGGGATGTTCCTGTGACCCAGCACCACGCCGGGCAGCGTCTCGACCTCGACATCCGTCATGCTGTCGCGCTGGATCTGCGCGAAGTTGCGCACCTGCGCCTGCGCGAATTCGATGTCCTTGCGCTCCTGCGCCGACAGGCTGTCGACGCAGGCGTCGATCTCCGCCTGGCTCAGCCGATAGTCGTCGCGGTCCCAGCCGTCGAACCTGATCGACATCTCGCGCACCGCGGCATCGCCGCGCGCCTCGATATCCGCGAGCGACGCTTCGACGATGTCGCGCACCTTGCGGTCCGCATCCGCCTTCGCCTCGGCAGTCGCGCCGCGCTTGAGCCACACCGCCATCGTTGATTCCCTCCAGTGCATCATATGTTGCGGCGGCCCTGCCACCCGGTGCCGGGCGGGGACCATCGCAATTCATCAATGCCAAGCTATCGATCCAAATCCGTTGCCGGTGATCGCGCGCGAGAACAGAAGGCGGGCAATTGATAACGGAGGGATAGATGCGCCTTGCCACGCTGAAGACCGGCGCGCCCGACGGCCGGCTGATCGTCGTGTCGCCTGACGCCACGCATTATGCCGAGGCACCGGTTCCGACCTTGCAGGCGGCGCTGGAGCGCTGGACCGACGTGGCGGACACCCTCGCCGCCACATCCGAATTTCCGCACCCGCTGGACGTGCGGGCGCTGGCCGCTCCGCTCCCCCGCGCCTGGCAGTGGCTCGATGGCTCGGTCTATCCGAGCCACGGCGCGCTGATGGACAAGGCGCTGGGGATCGAACCGTTCAAGCCCGACTGGCCGCCAATGTATCAGGGCGTATCCGACACTTTCTACGCGCCGCATGCCGACGTGCCGATGGCCGACCCGGAGCTCGGCATCGATTTCGAGGGCGAGTTCGGCATCATCACCGATGCGGTGCCGATGGGCACCGGCATCGCCGACGCGCGCAAGCACATAAAGCTGATCGTGCAGATCAACGACTGGTCGCTGCGCAAGCTCGCCGGCCCGGAAATGAAGAGCGGCTTTGGCTGGATTCAAGCGAAACCGCCGTGCGGCATGGCGCCGTTCGCGGTGACGCCGGACGAGCTGGGCGAACAGTGGCAGGATTGCCAGGTCGCAGCGCATCTGCGCGTCCACTGGAATGGCGCGCAGTTCGGCAATGCCTGGGGCGCTGCGATGGCCTATGGCTTCGACGCGCTGGTCGCGCACGCCGCGCGCACCCGCAATCTGGTCGCCGGCACGGTGATCGGGTCGGGTACCGTGTCGAACGAGAATTACCGCGAGGTCGGTTCCTCGTGCATCGCCGAGCGACGCGGGATCGAGGTGGTCGATACCGGCGCGGCGAAGACCGGCTTCATGCAATATGGCGACACCGTGCGGATGGAGGCGCATCTGGCCGACGGGCGAACGCCGTTCGGCGCGCTCGAGCAGACGGTGGTGAAGCCATGAGCGCAAGCCTGCCCCCGATCCAGCGCGTGGTTACCGGCCATGATGCGGACGGCCGTGCCGTGTTCAAGTCGGAGGATGTGCGCGAGCCGCAGCCCGTTCCGACCGGCGACGCCAACTTCCTGCTGCTGTGGACGACGCCGACCGTTCCCGCCGACAATAATGACGAGACCGACGGCCGCGACCGCGACGTCGGCACCACGCTTATGGGCGGCAGCGCCTTCCGTATCGTTGATATGCTGCCGGGCGGCGAGAGCCCGATGCATCGCACCAACTCGATCGACTATGGCATCGTGCTCGAAGGCGAGATCGAGCTGGAGCTGGAGGACGGCCGCAAGAAGACCGTCGGCAGGCATGGCGTGATCGTTCAGCGCGGCACCAACCACCGCTGGCGCAACACCACCGATCAGATCTGCCGCATCGCCTTCATCCTGATCGAGGCGCCGGCCTATCTCCACGACGGCCAGCCGCTTGACGAGTACAAGCCCGAGCAGATGGACGATCGCTACGACGGCGCGCGTATTCCGTGACCTCTCCCTTCTCGCTCGCGGGAAAGGTGGCGCTGGTCACCGGATCGACGCGCGGCATCGGGCTGGCGATCGCCAAGGCGTTCGTCGCCGCGGGCGCGCGGGTGGTGATCTCCAGCGAGGATAGCCGCGATACCGCGCGGGTGGCGGCTGAACTCGGCCAGCCGGGCATCGCCTGTGACGTGACCGACGACGTGGCGCTGGCGGCGCTGGTCGATAACGCGCTGGCAGCGCTGGGCGGACTCGACATCCTCGTGTGCAACGCCGGGGTCACCGGCCGGGCGGGGCCGTTTGCCAGCATTAACATGGCCGATTTCGACCGGGTGATGGGCCTCAACCTGCGCAGCCAAGTGGTGCTGGCGAACCTCGCGCTGCCGCACATCGCCGCGCGCGGTGGTGGCGCGGCGATCCTGATGGCGAGCATTTCGGCGCTGCGCGGCAATGGCGCGATCAACGCCTATGCGCTGTCGAAGGCGGGCGTCGCGCAGCTGGCGCGCAATCTCGCGGTCGAATGGGGACCGCGAAACGTGCGGGTCAATGCGATCGCGCCCGGCTTCATCGCCACCGAATTGTCGCGGACGCTGCTCGAGGATGAAGCGTTCATGGCGCACCGCATGGCGATGACGCCGCTGCGCCGCCCCGGCACGCCCGAGGAGATCGCCGGCGCCGCGCAGTTCCTCGCCTCGGACGCCGGCGCGTTCGTCACCGGTCAGACGCTGGTGGTGGACGGCGGGACCGTGATCACCGACGGCAGCTAGCCGCTCACCACGCCGTCGCCCCCGCATCGACCGCGATGTCCGCCCCGGTGACATAGCGCGCCTCGTCGCTCGCCAGCCAGGTCGCGCACCACGCGATGTCCGCCGGCTCCCCCAATCGGTCGAGCATGTTCTTGGCGCGCACCTGCACTTCGAGCGCGGGATCGCTCGCCAGATGCCGTTCCGTTGCCGCAGTGCGGATGAAGCCGGGCGAGATGGTGTTGGCGCGGATGCCGTGCGGCGCGCCCTCCATCGCCAGCTGACGCGTCATCGCGAGCACGCCGCCCTTGCCCGCGCAATGCGCCAATGCGGGCGAGCCGGGCAGCGCATGCGCGGCGTTGGCGCTCGCGAAGTTGATCACACTCGCCGCCCCGCTCGCCTTGAGATAGGGCCAGGCGGCGCGGGTGGCGAGGAACACGATATCGAGTTCTCCGGCCAGCGTCTCGCGCCACTGTGCGTAGTTCATCGCCCCGATCCAGGCGAAATGCGCGAACGCGGCGGCGTTGACCAGAATATCGACGCGGCCATATTCGCGTCCGAGCCAGGCAAAGTGCACACGCACTTCCTCTTCCTCGAGCAGGTCGCACACGACGTCGGCGTCTTCGCGGTCGATACCGATCACCGTGGCGCCTTCAGCCGCGAACATCTCGGCGCAACCGCGGCCAATGCCGTTCGCGGCGCCGGTGACGATCGCGACCTTGCCGGCCAGCCGGTCAGCCATGCGCTGGCACCGCGCCGTCGGCGAGATGCTCGCCGCGCTGGAATTTCCCAAGCAGCGCAACTGCGACGCCGAGCAGTGCGCCCACCGCCAGCGCCGCGAACGCCGGAAGCAGACCGCCAAACTGCTTGCCCAGCAGCGTCACCGCGATCGGCGAGATGAACTGGCCGATCGAGAAGGCGCCGGTCCACATCCCCGCCCCGCGGCTGCGGATCGCGAACGGCAGCAGGCTCATCGCCCACACCAGCAAGGTCGGCAACAGCATGCCCGCGCCAAGCTGGTTGATGAAGCAGCCGATCAGGAATTGCGTGGGCGCGGCCGCGGTGCCCATCACGGTGAAGCCGACCGCGAGCATGGCGAACTCGACCAGCAACAACCGCCTGACCGGCCAGCGGCTGATCCGCGAATAGACCCAGGTCCCGAGCGGCACGCCGATGCTCGCGATCGAAGTCCAGAAGCCGGTCCGCGCGGGATCGCTCCAGCCAAGCTCGGTCAGGCCGAGCGGGGCCTGGATCTGCACCGTGTAGAAGAACACCGAGCCATAGATGGTGATCGCGACGATCGTCAGCATGCGCGCCCAGGGAAAACCGTCCCAGCGCGCGTTGCGCGGCAGCCCGTCGGGCTCGGCGCTGGCCTGCGCAACCTTGGGCTCCCAAGTGAAGGCCAGCACCAGCGCAAGCATCAGCAGCGCCGAGCCATAGACCCAGAAGGGCGTGCGCCAGCCGAACTGGCCGAGCTGCCCGCCCAGATTGAAGAACAGCAGCGCCGACAGCGACGCGAAGGCAGTCTGCGCGGCGAGCCATTTGTCGCGGGCGCTTCCCCGGAAATAATCGCCGATCATGGTCGTCGACAGCACCATGATGAGCGCTTCGGCGATCCCCACGCCGATCCGGCTGATCAGAATCGCGGTCAGATCGCTCAGCAACACCGGCAACATGCCGACCACGGCATAGCCCACGAACGACCACAGCAGCAGCTTGCGCCGCCCGAAATAGTCCCCCAGCATCCCCGCCACCGGCGACAGCAGCGCCACGCACAGCGCCGGCACGGTCAGGATCATCGGCACCAGATAGTCATGCCCGGCGACCCCGCGAAACTCGTCCAGCAGCAACGGCAGGATCGGTGCGAGCAGGACGATCGCCATCGTCGACAGCGTGATCGGCAGCAGCAGCGAGATGCCCGTCATGAACCCCGGGTCGTGGCGTGCGCTCATCCTGTCCTCTCCCGTCCGCTTCCGGCGGCGCTTGCTGGACGATCCTATGGATCACGGGCGCGCGGGACGAATGAATGAAGTCGATAGGTCCCGATCAATTCAGTCGCATTTCGGCTGGCGCCGGCACCGGCTAGGCCGCCAGCAGAAAAAGAGGAATTCAATGAGCCGTGTCACCGATGTCCGCTATGTCGGCTATGCCGTCCCCGATCTGGAGGCGGAGCGCAGCTTCTATCGCGACGTGTGGAAGCTGCGCGAGGTCAAAGAAGCGGACGGGCTCGTCTATTTCGCGACCGAAGGGCATGACGAGCTGTTCGTCGTCCGGCTGCGGCAGGGCGAACCGCGCCGCATCGACGTCGTCGGTCTCGCTGCGGCCAGCCGTGCCGATGTCGATGCGCTTCACGATCGAGTCCTCGCATCCGGCTGCGAGATAGTCTTCGCCCCGCGCGAGCTCGACCAGTTCGGCGGCGGCTATGGCTTTCGCTTCTTCAACCCGGACGGCATGCCGATGGAAATCTCGTCGGACGTCGAGCGCGGCCCGATGCGGGCGCTGGAACCGCGCGAAGCGGTGCCCGAGAAGATCAGCCATGTGGTGTTCCACTCGCCGCAACACAAGGAAATCACCCAGTGGTTCATCGACACGCTGGGTTTCCGCCTGTCGGACTGGATCGGCGATTTCATGAGCCTGATCCGCTGCAACAGCGCGCACCATCGCATCGCCTTCCTGCCCGGCCCGGCCTGTCTCAACCACGTCGCCTATGACATGCCGAACGTCGATGAGATGATGCGCGGGCTCAAGCGGCTGCGCCGTGCCGGATCCGACACGGTGTGGGGGCCGGGACGCCATACGGCGGGTAACAACACCTTCAGCTATTTCGTGACCCCCAACGGATTCGCGGTCGAATACACCTCCGACCTCGAAACGGTGGACGACGACCATTGGGAGCCGCGCACCTTCGCTCCGGCGCCCGACATCATGGACCAATGGGGTACCGGCTTCGGCGGTCCGCAGACCATGCCGCGTCCCGAGCCCGATGCCGGGCTGTTCCAATCCGCAGGAGTTTAAGTCGTGGCCCTGTTCGAACCCTTTCCCAATTATGTCTGGAACCTCTCGGTTTCGATCGCGCTCGAAAATGGAGGGCGGATCGGCGAGATCATCGACATCATCGAGCCGTTGAAGGCCAAGGCGCAGGCCGGCGAGGACGCCAACACCCAGGATTTCATGATCGAATGGGTCAAGATGGCCGACAAGCTGGTCGAGCTCGGCGAGGAAGACCTGGCGCAGGGCCGCGAATTCTCGGCTGGCAACAAGTTCAAGCGCAGCGCGATCTACTATCAGACCGGCGAGCGCATGCAGGGACTCGGCCATCCGGGGCGCGAGGAAACCTATGCCAAGGCGATTTCGAATTTCCTGCGCGGCGTCCAGCTCGCCGGCGATCCAGTCACGCGGGTCGAAATCCCCTATGAGGGCAAGACCATCTCGGGCCTCTTCCACAAGGCGCCGGGTGACGGCCCGATGCCGTGCGTGGTCTATTGCAACGGGCTCGATTCGATGAAGGAGATGCTGTGGATGGGGGGCATCCCCTATGCGCTGGCCAAGCGCGGCATCCACACGCTCTGCGTCGATCAGCCGGGCACCGGCGAGGCGCTGCGGCTCGAAGGGCTGCCCGCGACCCCCTATGCCGAGCGCTGGGCGTCGAAATGGGTCGACTATCTCGAGACCCGCGACGATGTGGCGAACGACAAAATCGGCATGACCGGCATCTCGCTCGGCGGTCATTACGCGCCGCGCGCGGTCGCCTATGAGCCGCGCTTCGCCAGCGGCGCGGCGTGGGGCGCCAACCATAACTGGCACGAGGTGCAGTTCGGGCGGATGAAGCGCGAGGGCGAGAACCCGGTCCCGCATTACTGGAATCACGTCTTCTGGGTGTTCGGCGCCAGCGACATGGATGATTTCCTCGAAAAGACGAAGGACATGAACCTCAACGGCCATCTCGACCGGATCAAGGTGCCGTTCCTCGTCACGCACGGCGTCCAGGATCGGCAAATCTCGAAGGACTATGCCGACCAGAGCTACGACCAGCTGATCAACTCGCCGCGGCGCGAGCTCAAATGGTTCACGCCGCGCGAAGGCGGGGTCGAGCATGTCGGCGCGGACAATCACGCCTTCGCGATCGACTATATCGCCGACTGGTTCGCCGAAACGCTGGGCGGACGGACCGCGGCCTGATGGCGCCGCCCAACCGCCCGCCGCCGCGCCGCCTGACCGTGCTCGCCAAACGCAGCATCACGCCGAACATGCTGCGCGTGACGCTGGGCGGCGCAGGGCTGGCTGGCTTTCCGCCGGAAGCGGAGGGCGGCTATGTCAAACTGCGGCTGTTCCCCGATGGCGGCGACCGGCTCGTGGTGCGCACCTACACCATCCGCCATCAGCGCGATGGGGAGATCGATCTCGATTTCGTGCTGCACGCGGACGATCACGGGCGGCATGGCCCGGCGACGGACTGGGCGCTCGCGGCGCGCGAAGGCGACGCGATCGAGGTCGGCGGACCTGGGCCGGCCAAGCCGCTGCCCGCAGGACACGCGCGCTATCTGATCGCTGGCGACATGACCGCGCTCCCGGCGATCTCGGTCAATCTCGAACGCCTGCCCGCCGACGCACGCGGGGTCGCGGTGATCGAAGTGCAGAGCGACGCGGATCGTCAGCCGCTGGCCAAGCCCGATGGCGTCGAGATCGACTGGATCGTCAACCCGCATCCCGGCACCGGCGGCGCCGCGATCGCCGAACGGCTGCGCGCCGCGGATTCCGGTGACGCCGATATCTATGCGTGGGTGGCAAGCGAGTTCGCCGCGATGCGCGCGCTGCGCAGCTATCTGCGTGACGAACGCGGCCTCGGCCCCGATCGCCTGTATATTTCGAGCTACTGGAAGGCCGGTCTGTCCGAAGACGAGCACAAGATCGCCAAGCGCGACGATCTCGAACGCGCCGGACGTTCCTGACGAACACGACCGGCGCGATGGCGCGGCGGCGAGATATGGAGGGGATCAGGTGGCACCAGCAGGCGAGCCGCTAACGGCGCTGCCCACCCGCGGCCAGGCATGGCTGTCGACGGCGGTCATCTTCGTGCTGACCTCGATCGCGCTGGCCGACCGCATGGCGATCTCGATGCTGATCGGGCCGATCAAGGCGGAGTTCGGGCTCGGCGATTTCAAGGCGAGCTTGTTGATCGGGCTCGCCTTCACGCTGTTCTACGTCCTGTTCCTGCTCCCGATCGGCATGGCCGCCGACCGCTTCTCGCGGCGGCGCGTGCTCGCCATCTGCCTGGCTGTCTGGTCGGCGGCGACGATCGCCTGCGGCTTTGCGGCCGGTTTCGTCAGCCTGTTTCTTGCGCGGATGATCGTCGGCGCCGGCGAGGCGGCGATCGGCCCCTGTTCGCACGGCATCATCGGCGACAGCTTTCCACGCCATGCGCTCGCCAAGCCGCTCGCCGTGCAGGGCATCGGCTTCCAGGTCGGACCGGCGATCGGCGTCGCGGCAGCCGGGGCCATCCTTGCCGGAGGGGCAAGCGGGGCGTTCGCCGGCTGGCCGCTACTTGGCGAGCTGGCGCCGTGGCGAGTCGCGTTCGTGCTGATCGGCTTGCCCGGGCTGCTCGCGCTCATGCTCATCCCGCTTCTGCACGAGCCGCATCGCGTGCGCGCCGCGCCCGACGTCGGCACATCGGGCGAGTTCTGGCCGTTCCTGCGCGGCAACGCGCTGTTGATGACGCTGATCTTCGTCTCAGCCGGGGTTTCGGCGATCTCGCTCGGCGTGGTGACGGGTTGGGTGCCCGCCTATCTTCAACGCACGCTCGGCGTATCGCCAATGGCGGCGGGCGCGGCGATGGGCAGCATCCTGCTCGCGGCCGCGATCCTCGGCCAGGGGCTGTACAGCATCATCGTCGACTGGTTCGCGGGCCGCGGCGCGCTCGACGCGCCGATCCGCGTCGGACTGCTGCCGATCGCGCTGTCGATCCCGCTCGGCTGGCTGGCCTTCGGCGCGCGCGACACCGCGAGCTTCTATCCGCTGCTGTTCGTGTTCCTGCTCTGCATCACGCCATTCAACGCGCTCAACAACACGCTGGCGCAGCAAGTCGCGCCACCGGCGCTGCGCTCGCGCATCTCCGCAGTGATGATCTTCGCGATCAGCATCATCGGCTTTGCGGGCGGGCCGGCGCTGGTCGGCTGGCTCAGCGAATATGTCGTGGGCGAGGGCCGGCTTGGGCTGGCCATGCAGATCGTCGCGACAAGCGCGCTGGCGCTCAACCTGGTGCTGGTGATCGCGACGCGCGGACCGTTGCTGCGCTTCATGAGCGCGCAGCAGGCAGCGGATCAGCGGAAGTCGTAGCTTTCCTCGGACACCGGCTGGATGAAATCCCATTTGCGGGCGATCCGGCCGTCAGGGGCGAACTGGAAGATCTCGACCACCGCGTCGCCGATCTTGGTGCCGCCGGGCGTGCCGAAAATGGTGGTGATCGGCTGGCCGATGCCGACGCCCTTGACGAAAGCGAGCACGACCACCCGGTCCCGCTCCTCCACCACCTGTTTCATCGTATAATGCGGCGTGCCGATATTGCGCGGCAGATCGGCGGGCGCGGTGCCCTTGGCCGGTTCGGGGAAAGAGCCGGGCACCCAATAGATCTGGCGGGCATAGGCGACGCGCCCATCGTTCCACGCCGTGTAGAGATAGGCGAGCGCGGTGCGCTTGTTCGGCGTGTCGGCGAGCGAATAGTCGTGTTTGGCTAGGGTCTCCCCCGCGACGAGCGGGACCGCTCGCGGACCCGCCCCCATGCATCCACCGAGCGCCAGCACACTTGCCGCCGCGAGCGCCGTGCGCATCATTGCAGGGCCAGCCACGCCAGATACTGGTCGATCCAGAGGTCGCTGGTGGTCCCCTGCGGCCGCATCCCGAAGCCGTGGCTACCCGCCGAATAGAGATGGAATTCGACCGCGCGGCTCTGCTTCAGCCATCCGTCCGCCAGCTTGAGACCGCCCTGCACGAACAGCGGGTCATCGGCAGCGATGGCGAGGAACAGGTCGGGCCGCGGACCGCCGGTGATCGTCTGAGTCATCGGTGGATAGATCAGCGCGACATGGTCGAGCGACGCCGCCTGCGGGCGCTGCTCGATCAGCCGGATGGCCGTGCGCGACCCGGCGGAAAAACCGATCACCCCGATTTCCCGCGGATCGATGCCATAGTCGCGTGCATCGGCGCGAACACGGTCGATCGCGGCGGCGAGATCATCCACCGCTGGCGGATGGTCCGGCAATTCGCCCTTGCCCAGCCCGCTGAACGCCTTCGCCATTTCGGCCATGAACGCACCCGGCGCCGGCGGGGTCGGCTTGGGGCGGTATTTGAGCACAAAGGCGGTGTGACCCTGCGCCGCGATCCGTTCGGCGACGTCGAAGCCCTCGCTGCCGATCGACACGAACTGATAGCCGCCGCCGGGGACGACGATCACCGCCTTGCCGGTGTTGCGCCCGTTTTTTGGCCGCACCGGATATAATGTCGGCCGTTCGACATTGCGCACCCAGGTCTGGCCGAACACCCGCGTCCAGGTCTCGGCGCCGACTGGCCGATCCGACAGTGCGATCTCCGGCTGGCGGACGGGCGGCACGGTTTCGGGATTGGCCTGTGACAGGGCGGGTTGCGCCCAGGCTGGTCCAAGCGGGAGGAGGGCAAGCAGGAAGGTCAGGATTATCCGCATGGCGCGACTCCTAGACCGCGTTGGCACGAGCGATCGCGCCATAGAGCCTGGCGCTCGGCTTGGGTGTTCGCACGAATGTCTTGCGGTCGAGGCTGTGCAGCCCGAATTTCGGTCCATAGCCGAAGATCCATTCGAAATTGTCGATCAGCGACCAATGGCAATAGCCCTTCACCGGCACCCCATCGGCCATCGCCTTGTGCAGATGGCCGAGCGCTTCGGGGATCATCCACTGGCGCGTCGCGTCGTCATCGGTGCCGACGCCATGCTCGGTGACCAGCACCGGCTTGCCCGTTGCGCCATGGGCATAGCGCACCGCGCCGGCGAGTGAGGCGGGATAGACCTCCGCCCCCAAATGCCCGCGCCGCGCCCCGTCCGGCGGGGGCAGGCGGCCCTGCGCACCCCATATGGCGCGCTCGTAATTCTGCACGCCGATATAGTCGTCAGCCTTGGCCGCTTCGAGCCAGGCACCATAGAGGTGACGGCGCACCGCGTCGCGTTTCGCGGTGCCGCCGCCCGCCGCCTGATCGTCGAAAATCGCCAGCGAGAAGCCGACCGGCAGGTTGCCGCGGATCGCCTTGATCGCCTGCCGTGCGCGGGCATGGCCGACGAGCATCGCAGCTTCCATCGGCTGCAGATTTTGCGGCAGCACGACGTTGGTCGGGACGAACCGCTCGCTCCGCGTCAGCTCAGCCGCCCGCTCGAGCGTCTTGCGGTCCATCTCGGCGATCTGCGGCGGCAGGTTCAGGCTGCCGATCAGCTTGGGCAGGTTCGGCTCGTTGAAGGTGACGGCATGGTCGATGCCATCGCCGAACGCGCGAGTCACTCGCTCGCAATAGGCGGCGAACCAGGCCGCTGCGTCGGGATTGAGCCAGCCGCCCGCCGCTGCGAACCAGCGCGGCGAGGTGAAATGATTATAGGTGACGATCGGCCGCAGCCCGCGCTTGTGGCAGCCCGCGACGATCCGCTTGTAATGATCGAGCGCGGCCTGCGAGACGCGGCCTTTCTCCGGCTCGACGCGCGACCATTCGACGCTGAAGCGATAGGCGTTGAGGCCCATCGCCTTGCACAGATCGAGATCGGTTTCCCATAGTTCGAAGCTGTTGGCGGCATCGCCGGCCGGTTCCTTGAACACGGTCGGCGCGATATTCTCCATGAACCAGGTGTCGGACGCGGTGTCGTTGCCCTCCACCTGATGCCCGGCAGTCGACGCACCCCAGATGAAGCCCTTGGGAAAAGCCAGCTTGCCCCGGCTCTGCGCACCGGCTGGCAGGACGGCGGCGGTGGCGAGCGTGGCGCCGAGCGAAACGAAATTACGACGGTCGAGCTTCACATGCTGCTCCTCAAGAAAAGGGGGCGGTCGCCCGCGGCCACCGCCCCCCGAATTGCCCCGGTCCCGCCTGCTTCAGAAGTCGAAGCCGACCCGCACGCCGACGACGCGCGCGGTAAGCCCCGCGACCGGCCAGGCGCGGATGCCGCCATCGGCTTGCCCCGCAAAGGTGCTGGCGAGATAGGCGGTCGGCTCGCGCTCCTTGGTCAGATTGCGCACGAACAGCGATGCGGTCCAGCCACCGTCGGGCGCGCGAACGCCGATCCCGCCATTGATGATCTCGTGCGCCGGATAGCGATAGCGCGGGTCCGCGCGCGTCGCGAGCAGCACCGAGCTCTTGTAGACCATGTTGGCGTTGACGAAGAGTTCGAGCCCCTCGCTCAGCGCGAAGCCATAGTCGCCCGACAGGGTGAACTTGTGCTTCGGCGCATTGAGGAACTGCGTGCCGCCCAGTTGACCGCCGTCATCGCCGAGATAGCCGGCCGGGAACTTGATGTCGTTATATTGATAGCCGGCGTTGATGTTGAAGCCCGGCGCGATCTGGCCGAACGCGTTCAGTTCGAACCCCTTGGAGGTGATCTTGGGGATGTTGAGCGGGCGTGAGATCAGCGCGGTGCCGACGAACACGCTGGTCTGGCTCTGGAAATTGAGCAGCTCGCTATAGAACGCGTTGGCCGACAGCTGGAGCCGACCGACGCCGAACTTGGCGCCGAGTTCGAAGGCGTTGGCGGATTCGGGCTTCAGCTCGAACAGCACGCCGGACGGATCGGTGCCGACCGCCGGCGGCTTGTAACCGCGCGAGTAGGAAGCGAACAGGTTCGTATCGGCATTGGGCTTGAAGCTGACGCCGATGCGGCCCGACACGTTGCTGTCGGTGGTCACGAAAGTCGATGCCGCGCCGGTCGTCGCACCGAGCGTCTGCGTCCGCGTCGTGTTCTTGTAATCGTCGAGCCGCAGGCCGCCGAACAGCTCGACCTGAGCGCCCAGCTTGACCGTCGCGTCGGCAAACGCCGCCAGCACGCGGTTGCTGGTATTCTCATCGGTCAGGCTCGGCGGCACAGGGCAGAAGCTGCCGTCATAGGCGCAGACCGAAAAGCCGATCCGCTGGCCCGGCAGCCGGCTGCCATAAGTGTAGGGCGCGGCACCCATGGGTTGCCGGTCGAACGTATATTTGTTGTAGAAAACGCCGGTGACGAGGTCGAAGCCGCTCGCGGTATAGTTGAGGCGCAGTTCCTGGCTGAACTGATCGGAATCCTCGCGCGTCCGCTCCTGGCGCGCGGCGGGCTGCGGCAGAATGCGCGAGAAGTCGCGGCTCGACTGGTCGAAGCGGCGATCACGATAGCCGGTGACCGACGTCAGGCTGAGCGAGTCACTGAGCTCGAGATCGATCAGCGCCGAGGCGGTCATGAACTCGATGTCCATCTGCGTCGGCGCGGCCTCGCAATACCATTCCGCGCGCGCGCTGATCACCGGCATCTTGCAGCCGGTGGCGCTGGTATAGGCACCCGTCGACGTGCCACCCAGCGTACCGCCCGGCGCGCCGAACGGTGTCGTGGAATTGGGCGCGATGGCGATGGCGAAGAAGGTCTGACCGTCGGTCTTTTCCTTCCCATATTCGCCGGTCAGCGTGATCGACAGCGCGTCCGAGGGTTCGAACAGCAACTTGCCGCGCAGGCCGAAATCGGTGATCTCGTTGTCCTTGCCGGTCGTCGCGCTGCGTTGAAGCCCGGTTTCCTTCTTGTACTGCGAGGAGAAGCGCAGCGCGACATTCTGTCCGAGCGGCACGTTGAACCCGGCATTGAGCACCAGCTCGCCGACCTCGGACCCCGCCGTGCCCTTGTCGGCAAAGTCGACGCTGCCGTTCACCGCGATCTTGTCGAACGACGGCTTGCGCGTGGTGATGTTGAGCACACCGGCCGACGCACCCTGCCCGAACAGCGTGCCCTGCGGCCCGCGCAGCACCTCGACCTGAGCCAGATCGTAAAGCAGCGGGAAGTTGAGGTTGCCGACCGGCACCTGGTCGATCACCAGCGCCACCGACGAAGCGACCGACGGGTTGAACACGCCGGTGCCAAGGCCGCGAAGGCGTCCGCCGCCATTGGTCTCGCCGCCGGAGGTCTGGCTGATTTCCAGCGCCGGCGCGACGCGTTGCAGGTCGTTGACGTTATAGACCTGATCGCGCGCCAGCTGCTCCTGCGTGGCGACGGTGACCGCAAGCGGTACGTCGATCAGATTCTCCGCACGCTTGCGCGCGGTGACGATGATCGCGCCCTCGTCGCTCTGCGCGGCAGCGCTTTCGTCCTGCGCCTGCGCCGGCGCCGTGGCGGCAAGCACCGCGAGCGCGACACCTGCATACAGGCTGCGTCCGATATTATAGGCCATCATTCCCCTCCCGCTTTCGATGCCGGATCAGGTCCGGCATTCGCTTGATTTCACCCGACGATCATTTCGGTTCGGACGAGGCATGTAAAATTGCCTCATTGCATTCAGTGATATCGATGCAGTCGATAGCTCGCTTCACCGCGCCGCGAGAATGCGGACGGGGCCGATCAATCCGGACGGGCGCAGCGGTGCGTCGGCGCGATAGGTCGGCGCCGCGACGAACGCCACCTTGTCCGCCCCCGCCTGCTTGTCGCCGATCAGGCGGTTGATCCATTTGTTCGCCACGCGCACCTCGAGTTCGTTGGCGCCGGCAACGACCAGCCCCGAAATCTCGACCCGATCGGGCGCGAACCAGGTGATCCCGGCGAGCTTGCCGTTGAGCCGGACCTCCGCGACATCCGCGACGTCGCCGAGATCGAGCCAGAGCTTGCCCCGCGCACCCTGCGCCTTGGGCAAGGTGAAGGTCGTGCGGTAAGTCGCGATCCCCGAATAGTAGCGCACGCCGGGCTGATCGTGCTGCGACAGCGAGATCAGGCGATCCAGCCGGATCGCATCGGGCGCGCCGCGTCCGGCTTGGAACGCGACGCTCCATGCGCCATCGACGCGGGCGAGCGGAGTCAGCTCCAGCGTCGCGGTGGCCTTTGAGTCCGCCACTGCCGCGGTGCGGAACACAACGAACTTGGCATCCTCCGGCGCGAGCTCGATCGGCACCACGGTCACGCCATTTTCGATGCGATAGGGCAGCGGCCGCACCTCACCGGTAATGGCATCCCACAATTCGGGCACCTTGCCCGTGACGCGGAAGCGCGCCTCGCCGCGTTCGGCCCGGTCGCGGCGGTTGTTGACGAAATACAGCTCGCCATCGTCGAGGGTACGATGGACGAACCGCACATCGGCATCGGCATTCGCGCCGCCGAATGCGAAATCCGGCGCCAAGCCCGCCGCCGCCATCGCGCGCTCGATCGCGACCGGCCCGACGACATTGGGCAGCGACCACACGCGCCGGACGAGCGCGGCGAACTCGGCGGGATCGTCGATCAGCGACGGACTGGCGACGGGCTGGCGGCCGACGATCATCACGCCCGCGTCGGCAAACGCGGCGATCCGCTTGAGCGTCGCCAAGGTCATCCGCTCGCTGGAACCCGCGAGCTGCAATGCGCGGTAGCGCGCCCCGCCGCTGCTGACGATCATGCCGTTTTCCACGCGCAGCGCGTCGGCCAGCATCGCGGCATTGACGAAGTCATAGGCATAGCCCTGCGGCAGCCCCTGCGGCACGCCCGCGGCGAACAGCGCGGTCAACGGGGCTTCCTCGCCATGGAACACCGCGACATCGGCATGATCGCGCCCCTGCTGGAGCAGGTAGGAACTGCGCGCGATATAGCTGATCCACGGCCCGGCCATCTCGGCCCAGGTCTCGTTGCGGTTGAAATGCTGGCCGAAGATCATCAGCGACAGGCCCGGCTTCTTGTCCTCCACCGGCACATGCGCCGAGGTGTGGATGACCGGCAGGTTGATGCCGTGCAGGAATTCGAAATCGATGATGCGCTTGAGGTCGCGCGGCGCAAACGCCCAAGGCGCGTTGGCCGAGGTCATCGATTCCGCCGCGACCTGCTTGCGGCCATAGACATGCGCGACCGACGCGGCGCCCTTCATGTCGCCCACCAGCGACCAGCGCGGCCCCTCGTCACGTCCGAAAGTCCACAGCGCCGCCATCGGCACATCGGCATGGCTGCGCATGTCGAGATCGTCGCCGAGCGAGGGGCGGCCATTCTCCAGCGCCTCACCATAGACCTTCAGCCTATACCGCCGCGCCACCCTGGCGACCGTGCCGTAATGGTGTTCGGCGACCATCTCGGCCTGGGTTCGACGGTAATCGTACAGGAATTTCTCGGTCCGTGCGGCCGATCCGATCACAGCGCCGGCCAGTGCGGGAAGCCATGGCCGCAGGGCATAGCCGCGACGGGCCTGAAATTCGCGCTCCATCGCTGGCGTCCAGTTCGCCGCGCCGACTTCGATCGAGTCCGTCAGCAGCGCATCGAGCGCCTTCGCGTCCGCGCCCAGCGCATCGCGGTACATCGCCAGATAGGTTTCAAGATAGCGTTCCACCGCCGCGGGATCGAGCTTGTCGACTTCCAATCCGGTGGCCTCCGGCGGTGCCGGGTGGTTGGTCTTGCCGGTCAGCGACCAGCCGAAGCGCAGGATTCGCCAGCCGCTTCCTGCCGGCGGCGTCCAGTCGAGCGCGCCGTCGCTGCCGACGCGTCCGGTAAGATCGATCACGCGCGCCGGGTCGATGCCCGCCAGATCGGCAGCCGATGCGGCGGCGTGATAGTCGAGCAGGGTGGCGAACCCCGCTTTCTCCTCGGCATGACCCAGGCGCGGTTCGGGAGACAGCGTCAATTCCGCGATATCGACCTTCTCCAGCTTGCCGAACGCAAAGATATCGAACGATTCGGCGCCCTCCGCGGGGCGCTCCATGCTGGGTCCCTTGCCGTCCGTGTTCGCGGCCAGTCGCACGCGGAAGTTGCGCGCGCTGACGGGCGCGAAGCCGACGCTGCTCGGCACCTCGGTCAACTCGAACTGCGCGACCCGCCGCCAGCCTTGCGGCGTCTCGGCTTCGAGCAGCGGGATCAGCGGCGCGGCGCGAAACGGGTTCTTCAATCCCGGGATAAACAATTGCGCCGAACGAACAGTCACCTCGCGCGGATAGCTGATCCGCAGGTCGCCCTCCATTCGCTCGTCCAGCCGCAGCGCGCCTGACGTCCCGAAATCGCCGTCGAGCGTGGCCGTGCCGGAGAGCGCGGTGCCCGTCGCCGTCGCGAGCCGCGGCGCCGGAAGCGGTGGCGCGGAAAGCGGCACCGCGATCACCGCAATGCTTCCCTGCGCTCTTGGTGGAGCGGCGGTCTCGCCCGAGAGCGACAGCGGGTCGTGAAACGCAGCGCCCTGATAAGGGCCGGTGACGCCCGGGGTCGCGGGCAGCACGCCGCGATACCGCGTGCCGCCGGGGATGGTCGTTTCCGACCATACCAGCTTCTTCATCCCGTCCTCGGGCTTGACCCATGGGCCACCCGTCTCGCTCCAGCCGGGCGATGCGGCGATGGCGAATTCGAGGTTCCGGCGATCCGCCTCGGCCACCGCGAACCGAAACGCATCCTTCCATTCCGGCGTCATATAGACCAGCCGCTTGTCGACGACCTGCGGGGTGCCGAGGCTGGCGTCGAAATTCTGCACGCCGCCCAGCCCGATCCGCTCCATCCATTCGAGATCGCGGGCAATGCCTTCCTTGGTGACGTTGCCGTTCAGCCAATGCCACCAGATGCGCGGACGCGCCGAGCGCGGCGGACTGCTGAAACCGGCGGCAAGCGGATCGGCCGCACTCGTCCGAACCGCGGGCGGCGGCGTCGAAGCGCAACCGCCCAGCATCGACGTCGCCATCAGCACACCGAGCGTGCCGCACCAAATCCGGTTCATGCTCTCTCCTGCAATCGCGGCCGGGTCATCGCGAGCCAGCCGGCGTCAAAAAGCCCTGCATGGTCAGCCAGGCGGTGAACTGGTCGAGCAGGCCGGTCGTCGTCGTGCCACTGAGGCCGAGGCCGAAGCCGTGGCTGCCCC
This sequence comes from Sphingomonas tagetis, assembly GCF_024211275.1. Taxonomy (GTDB): domain Bacteria; phylum Pseudomonadota; class Alphaproteobacteria; order Sphingomonadales; family Sphingomonadaceae; genus Sphingomonas; species Sphingomonas tagetis. The sequence continues at coordinate 200,314 of NZ_JAMLDX010000003.1, read as the reverse complement.
GCTGATAGGCGTGCAGCTCGACCGGACGCCCGGCCTTGCGCCATGCTGCGGCGACCGGAAACCCCTTGGTCGGGAACAGGGGATCGTCAAAGGCGATCGCGTCGAACAGCGGCGGCGCATCCGTCGGCACCGCCGGCGCGTCCTGTGGCCCATAGATATAACCGATAAATGCCGGACCCTCGGACGAATTGCCGTCGGCGCCGGCAGCGAGCGCCGTATTGAGCGCGGTCATCGCCCCGGCGGAGAAACCGATCATGCCGACCCGCTTTGGATCCACGCCCCATTCGGCGGCGCGAGCGCGGACCATGGCCAGCGCCGCGAGGCCGTCCTGCGTCGTCTGCGGATTGCCGATCCGGGGCGGGCCGTCGGCATTGCCGCCATCGGCGGCGGCGAGGCGCTGCGCGATGAACCGGCCGGCCTCCGCCTCGTCCCCGGGCGTCGGCAGCAGCCGGTATTTGAGCACGAAGGCGGCGATCCCGCGATCGGCGAGCGCCTGCGCGACGCGCCACCCTTCATGGCTGATCGCCAGCCCCATGAACGCGCCGCCCGGCGCCACCACCACGGCAGCCCCCGTCGCCTTGGCCGGATCGGGAAGAACAGGGGTCAGCGTCGGACGGGTGACGTTGCGGACGAAATAGCTGGCGCCCCCGATCCGCCCCCAATTCTCGGTCGCGGCGTTCCCCGGCGTCGCATCGCCGTAGAGCGGGATCGCCTTGGGCTCGGTCGGCGCCTCGGCCGCCACCACCGGCGGCGGTCCATCCTGCGCGGCGGCCGGCATGCCCAATGCCAGCACCGCGGCCGCCGCCATCGTCCTTGCGATCCGCATCACCCTCTCCCCGCCTGCTCCGGGTCATGCCCGTCCAGCCGATCCAGCGGCATGGCGGGACTGGCCTGCCCCGGCGAGGCGTATGCCGCCAGTCGATTTCTCCGATGCGTCGCTAGCGAACCCGTGAATGTCTCCCGCCGCGAAGCGTGACGTTCGTTCCGCGACGCCCGGATTCTGCCGGGCAAAACCCGGTTATCGACAGGCTGGCTTGGGTAACCCTGTTTTTTCTCGCGCGAGCCGCAGCACATCTGCTACATCCCGCGCACAGCCGGGGGGTTGTTCTAATTGCGTTTTTCTCGCGGGAGGGAGATGCAAGGAGTGATTGGTGCACGCGCAGACCGCCCCCGATACGCTTGATCGCCGCCAACTCGTTTCCGCCCTACGCAGCCTCCGCCGAGGCGACTTCACCGTCCGCATGCCCGACGACCTGCCCGGCATCGACGGCGAGATCGCAACCTTGTTCAACGAGGTCGTCACGCTCGAAGCGCAGATGACCGACGAGTTCGAGCGACTTTCGCGTGTCGTCGGCAAGGAAGGCAAGATCAACCAGCGCGGCCAGGTGCGCGGCGCGACCGGCGGCTGGGAGACCAAGCTCCGCTCACTCAACGAGCTGATCGAGGACATGGTGCAGCCGACCGCCGAGGTCAGCCGCGTGATCGGCGCGGTGGCCAAGGGCGACCTGTCGCAATCGATGACGGTCGAGATCGACGGCCGCCCGCTGCGCGGCGAGTTCCTGCGCATCGGCAAGGTCGTGAACACGATGGTCGAGCAGCTCGCCTCGTTCGCGTCGGAAGTGACGCGCGTGGCGCGCGAGGTCGGCACCGAGGGCAAGCTAGGCGGCCAGGCCAAGGTGAAGGGCGTCGCCGGCACCTGGAAGGACCTGACCGACAACGTCAACGCGATGGCCACCAACCTGACCGGGCAGGTGCGCAACATCGCCGAGGTGACCACCGCGGTGGCCTCGGGCGATCTGTCCAAGAAGATCACCGTCGAGGTGAAGGGCGAGATCCTCGAGCTCAAGAACACGATCAACACGATGGTCGACCAGCTCAATTCCTTCGCATCCGAAGTGACGCGCGTGGCGCGCGAGGTCGGCACCGAAGGCAAACTCGGCGGGCAGGCGCGCGTGGAAGGCGTCGGCGGCACCTGGGCCGATTTGACCGACAATGTGAATTTGATGGCGGCCAACCTGACGGGACAGGTACGCAACATCGCCGAGGTGACCACCGCGGTGGCCTCGGGCGATCTTTCCAAGAAGATCACGGTCGATGTGAAGGGCGAGATCCTCGAGCTCAAGAACACCATCAACGTGATGGTGGACCAGCTCAACGGCTTCGCTTCCGAAGTGACACGCGTGGCGCGCGAGGTCGGCACCGAGGGCAAGCTCGGCGGACAGGCGCAGGTGCCGGGTGTCGCGGGAACGTGGAAGGACCTGACCGACAACGTCAACCTGATGGCCGACAATCTGACGGGTCAGGTGCGCAACATCGCCGAGGTGACGACGGCGGTGGCGTCGGGCGACTTGTCCAAGAAGATCACGGTCGACGTGAAGGGCGAGATTCTCGAGCTCAAGAACACCATCAACGTGATGGTCGACCAGCTCAACGGCTTCGCGTCGGAAGTGACGCGCGTGGCGCGCGAGGTCGGCACCGAGGGCAAGCTCGGCGGACAGGCGCAGGTGCCGGGCGTCGCGGGCACCTGGGCCGATCTCACCGACAATGTGAATTTGATGGCGGCAAACCTGACGGGTCAGGTGCGCAATATCGCCGATGTGACCACCGCCGTGGCGAAGGGCGACCTGTCGAAGAAGATCACCGTCGAAGTGCGCGGCGAGATTCTCGAACTCAAGAACACCATCAACGTCATGGTCGATCAGCTCAACGGCTTCGCGTCGGAAGTGACGCGCGTGGCGCGCGAAGTGGGCTCGGAAGGCAAGCTCGGCGGGCAGGCGCAAGTCGAGGGCGTCGCCGGCACGTGGAAGGATCTGACCGACAACGTCAACCTCATGGCCGGCAATCTGACCGGTCAGGTGCGCAACATCGCCGAGGTGACGACGGCGGTGGCGAAGGGCGATCTGTCGAAAAAGATCACCGTCGATGTGAAGGGCGAAATCCTCGAGCTCAAGGACACCATCAACACGATGGTGGACCAGCTCAATGGCTTCGCGGCCGAGGTGACGCGCGTGGCGCGTGAGGTCGGCACCGAGGGCAAGCTCGGCGGACAGGCACAGGTGCCGGGCGTCGGCGGCACGTGGAAGGATCTGACCGACAATGTGAACGCGATGGCGGCGAACCTGACGGGTCAGGTGCGCAACATCGCCGAGGTGACCACCGCGGTGGCGCTGGGCGATCTGTCCAAGAAGATCACGGTGGACGTGAAGGGCGAAATCCTCGAGCTCAAGAACACCATCAACACGATGGTCGACCAGCTCAATTCGTTCGCGTCGGAAGTGACGCGCGTGGCGCGCGAGGTCGGCACCGAGGGCAAGCTCGGCGGGCAGGCGCAGGTGCGCGGCGTCGCAGGCACCTGGGCCGATTTGACCGACAATGTGAACTTCATGGCCGGCAATCTCACCGGGCAGGTGCGCAACATCGCCGAGGTGACCACCGCGGTGGCACGCGGCGACTTGTCCAAGAAGATCACCGTCGACGTGAAGGGCGAGATCCTCGAGCTCAAGGACACCATCAACACGATGGTCGATCAGCTCAACGGCTTCGCATCGGAAGTGACGCGCGTGGCGCGCGAGGTCGGCACCGAAGGCAAGCTCGGCGGACAGGCGCAGGTGCCGGGCGTCGGCGGGACGTGGAAGGATCTGACCGACAACGTCAACCTGATGGCGACCAACCTCACCAACCAGGTCCGCGGCATCGCCGACGTGGTGACCGCGGTGGCGCAGGGCAACCTCAAGCGCAAGCTGACCGTGGACGCCAAGGGCGAAATCGCCGCGCTGGCCGAGACGATCAACTTCATGATCGATACGCTCTCGGCATTCGGCGACCAGGTGACCAACATGGCGCGCGAGGTCGGCATCGAGGGCAAGCTCGGCGGACAGGCACGTGTGCCGGGCGCCGCGGGCCTGTGGCGCGACCTCACCGACAACGTCAACGAGCTGGCGGCGAACCTCACCAATCAGGTGCGCTCGATCGCCGAGGTGGCGACCGCGGTGACCAAGGGCGACTTGACGCGATCGATCGCGGTGGAAGCGTCGGGCGAGATGGCCGCGCTCAAGGACAATATCAACGAGATGATCCGCAACCTCAAGGAACAGACCTTGAAGAATGCGGAGCAGGACTGGCTCAAGACCAACCTCGCGCGCTTTTCCCGCATGCTGCAGGGCGAGCGCGACCTGACCACCGTGTCGAACCTGATCATGTCCGAACTCGCGCCGCTGGTGAACGCGCAATATGGCGTGTTCTACGTCACCGCGCGCGACGGCGACGACACCGCGCTCGAACTGGCGGCAAGCTATGGCGCCGAAAGCCCCGACGAACTGAAGGCGCGGTTCGCGCTTCGCGAGGGACTGATCGGCCAGGCCGCAGCGGACAAGCGCCCGATCGTGCTGGAGAATGTCCCCGCCGACTTCCTGCGCATCGGTTCGGGCCTCGGCCAGTCCGCGCCGGCGAATGTGGCGATCCTGCCGGCTTTGTTCGAGGACGAAGTCAAGGCGGTGATCGAGCTCGCCTCGTTCGGCGAGTTCAACGAAACGCACCAGAACTTCCTCGACCAGTTGATGGAATCGGTTGGCATCGTGCTCAACACGATCGCCGCGACGATGCGCACCGAGGGTCTGCTCGAACAGTCGCAGTTGCTGACTCAGGAGCTTCAGGCGCGCCAGACCGAGCTGACGACCAAGCAGGAAGAACTGCACAACACCAACGAGGAGCTGCAGGAAAAGGCGCAGCTGCTCGAGAACGAGAAGAAGCAGGTCGAGGCCAAGAATATCGAGATCGACATGGCCCGCCGCGCGATCGAGGAGAAGGCCGAGCAGCTTGCGCTCACCTCCAAATACAAGTCCGAGTTTCTCGCCAACATGTCGCACGAGCTGCGCACGCCGCTCAATTCGCTGCTGATCCTGTCCAAGCTGCTGTCGGACAATCAGCAGGGCAATCTGAACGACAAGCAGGTGGAATTCGCGCGCACGATAAACGGCGCGGGGTCGGACCTGCTCAACCTGATCAACGACATTCTCGATCTGTCCAAGATCGAATCCGGCACGGTGTCGATCGAGATCGGCGAGATGCCGATGGCGGGCCTCAAGCAGCATATGGAGCGGACCTTCCGCCAGCTCGCGGCGGACAAACGGCTCGACTTCGTGGTCGAGTTCGATGCCGCGCTGCCGGGCTCGATCCGCACCGACGAGAAAAGGCTCCAGCAGGTCGTGCTCAACCTGCTCTCCAACGCCTTCAAATTCACCTCGCACGGCAGCGTCACGCTGGCGGTGCGGCCGGCGGTGGGCGGCTGGAGCCTCAACCACCCCGTGCTGCGCGGCGCCGAGACCGCGATCGAGATCGCGGTGACCGACACCGGCATCGGCATCCCGCAGGACAAGCAGAAGCTGATCTTCGAGGCGTTCCAGCAGGCCGACGGCACCACCAGCCGCAAGTATGGCGGCACCGGCCTTGGTCTGTCGATCAGCCGCGAGATCGCGCGGCTGCTCGGCGGCGAACTGCAAGTGCGCTCGACTCCGGGCGAGGGCTCGACCTTCACGCTGTTCGTCCCGCTCCAGGCCGCCGCCCCCGCGCTGCCCGCGCTCGAAGGCACGCCTGCGCGCTACGACAATAGCGGCGCAGTGGTGCCGAGCGCGCTGGCGGCCGCGATCGATCTGGGCGACGACCGCGACGCGCTCGACGGCGATCCGTTCGCACTGATCGTCGAGGACGATCCGACCTTCGCCTCGATCCTGCTCGACATCGCGCGCGGGGCGGGGTTGAAGGGCGTGGTGTCGGTCGCAGGATCGGGCACGCTGGCGATGGCGCGCAAGCTCCAGCCACACGCGATCACGCTCGACCTCGGCCTGTCCGACATCGACGGCTTCGTGCTGCTCGATCTGCTCAAGCACGATCCGCAGACGCGGCACATTCCGGTCCATGTCATCTCGGGCGCCGACCGCGTGGCGCAGGCGCTCGACCTCGGTGCGGTGGCGGTGACCGAGAAACCGGCCGACGCGGCGGCGCTGCGTGGAGTGTTCGCCGATCTTGCCGCAAGGATCGAGGCCAGTACCGATCGCGTGCGGCCAGCTGACGCCGCCGAGGATTTGCCGCGGATCGGACCAGTGGTGCCCGAGCTGGCCGGCACGAAAATCCTCATCGTCGACGACGACATCCGCAACATCTATTCGCTGACCAGCGTGCTCGAGAGCCACGGGGTCGAGGTGATGCATGCCGAGCGCGGCAAGGACGGCATCCTGATCCTCGAACAGACGCCCGGCATCGATATCGCGCTGATCGACATCATGATGCCCGAGATGGACGGCTATGAGACGATGCAGCAGATCCGCCAGCGCACCGAGCTGAGCGAGCTGCCGCTGATCGCGGTGACCGCCAAGGCGATGAAGGGCGACCGGCAGAAATGCCTCGATGCGGGCGCCTCCGATTATATCGCGAAACCCGTGGACATCGACTTGCTGTTGGCGCTGCTGCGCGTGTGGATCGCGCGGTCGCGTGAAATCCAGCGCACCGGCGTGCCGGTCGTGGCGGAGCGCGGTTGACGCTTATGGCGCGAAAATCTCGTCTGGCCGAGCCCGCCGAAGCGGCCGTGCCGCCACTCGCCGCCGAAGCCACCGAACGTCCGCGTGTGCTGGTGGTCGACGATGACGAGCGCAATTTGCTCGCGATCACCAATGTCCTCGAAGACATCGCCGAGGTGGTCGTCGCGGACTCGGGCGAAGCGGCGCTGCGCCAGCTGCTGCGCCACGAATTCGCGGTAATCCTGCTCGACGTTTATATGCCGGGCATCGACGGCTATGAGACCGCCGGGCTGATCCGCGCGCGCGAGCAGACCAAGCGTGTGCCGATTGTCTTCCTCTCCGCGGTCAACAAGGAGATGGAGCATCTGCTGCGCGGCTATGCGATGGGCGCGGTGGACTATGTGTTCAAGCCGGTCGAGCCGTCGGTGCTGCGCTCCAAGGTCAGCGTGTTCGTCGACCTGTTCGAGATGACCAAGGAGGTCGAGCGCAAGGCGCGGCACGAGCAGCAATTGCTCGACGCCAATCTGCGCGCAAACGCCGAACTGCTCGAAGTCGAGAAGCGCCTGCGCCTCGCCGAGCAGCGTCAGGCGGCGATCATCCAGTCGCTGCCGATCATCCTCTATCTCGAAGAAATCGACGCACAGCCGCGCCTGCCCAAATTCGTCAGCGGCAATTTCGCGGCGGTGACCGGGTTCGAGTTCGACGAGATCCGCAAGCGGCCCGAAACCTGGGTCGAACGGCTCCATCCCGACGATCGCGAGCGCGTGGTGGCGACGCTCGCCGAACGCCCGCTCGGCCGCGGGCTGTCGATCGAATATCGCTGGCAATGCCGCGACGGCGGCTACCGCCACTTCCTCGACCAGGCAGTGCTGCTGCGCGATCCGGCCGGCGATCCGCTCGAATTCGCCGGGACCCTGCTCGACGTCACCGATCGCCATGAGCTCGAGCTCCAGCTCAACCAGGCGCGCAAGATGGACGCGATCGGTCAGCTCACCGGCGGCATCGCGCACGACTTCAACAACCTGCTCGCGGCGGTGCTAGGCGGCATCGGCATGATCGAACGGCGCGTGCCGCTCGACGAGGCGCAGCAGAAGGTGGTCGGCATGACGCGCCACGCCGCCGAGCAGGGCGCCGAGCTGATCAAGCATCTGCTCGCCTTCTCGCGGCGGCAGAAGCTCGAGCCGGCGGCGGTCGACGTGAACAGTCTAGCCGGCAATCTCAACGAGCTGATGACGCACACGTTGGGCGGCATCACCGAGCTGAAATGGCAGTTCGAGGACGCGCTTCATCCCGTCTTCGCCGATGCCGCGCAGCTCGAACTGGCGCTGATGAACCTGATCATCAACGCGCGCGACGCCATGCCCGAGGGCGGGACGATCAGCGTGCAGGCGGCCAATCGCGAGATCGACGAAGCGAGCGCCTCGCCCGATCTCGGCGCGGGCAGCTATGTCGTCATCGCGATCACCGACACCGGCTGCGGGATCGAGCCCGCGCTGCTCGATCAGGTGCTCGAACCCTTCTTCACGACCAAGGCAGTGGGCAAGGGCACGGGCTTGGGCCTCTCGATGGTCTATGGCTTCGCCAAGCAATCGGGCGGCGCGATCCGCATCGAAAGCGAGGTCGGCGCCGGAACCCGGGTCGAGATCTGGCTGCCCGCCGCAGAAGGTGCGAGCGCGCCGCGCAAGCGGGTTGCGGCGGCAGCGCCCGCGCCATGCGAGCGCCAGCTCCGCATCCTGCTGGTCGACGATCATGACGGGGTGCGCGCGACGACAGCGGCGCTGCTGCAGGATCTGGGGCATGGCGTGGTCGATGTCAGCGACGGTCAGAGCGCGATCGAGCTGCTCACGGCGGCGCCGGATGCGTTCGACCTCGTGCTGACCGACTATGCGATGCCGAAACTGTCTGGGACCGAACTCGTCCGGCGGCTGCGCAAGCTGCGCCACGGCCTGCCCGCCGCGATCATCACCGGCAACGCCAATCCCGGATCGGCGATCGCGCCGTCCGCCGACACCCCCGTCCTCACCAAGCCGTTCAGCGATGTCGAGCTGCGCTCGTGCCTGAACAGCGCGCTGGGGGGCACCGCCTAGCCGGCGTCGATCGGCACGGCGGTGCGGTTGACGACCGGCCGCAGGCCGAAGCTCGTGGTAAGTTGCGAGATGCCTTCGATCCTGGTCAGCCGCTGGCGCAGGAAATCCTCGAACGCATCGAGCGACGGCACCAGCACGCGAAGCTGATAGTCGCAATCGCCGGTCATCAGATAGCAGTCCATCACTTCGGGGAACGACGCGACGGTACGCTCGAACTGCTCCAGCCGCCGGTCGTCCTGGCGCTCCAGCCGGACGCGCACGAATGCCGTCACGCTGAGGCCGAGCTTTGCGGGATCGAGCAGCGCGGTATAGCCCGCAATCACCCCGCTTTCTTCCAGTGCGCGCAGCCGCCGCAGGCACGGCGAGGGCGAAAGCCCCACCCGCTCGGACAGGTCCTGGTTGGTGATTCGCCCGTTCTCCTGAAGCGCGGCGAGCATTTTACGATCAGTCGCAGAAAGCTGGATTTCGGTCATAAAATTGCCTTCTGTGCCGATCAGCAAGCAGATAGTTCCGAAATGCTATGATTTTTCGCTACACATCGCAAGGACCTGCCGGACCGAACTGCCTATAGTTGAGGTCAATAACGGGACGGGATGATGGCACTCACTATCGCACGCGACCGCGCCGAGACGATCGGCGCCCTGGAGCAACTGGACACGCGGTTGCTGTGGCTGTCGTCGTGGATGATCCACAACGCCAACCACATCCGCGAGAAGACCGACGGGATGAAGATCGGCGGGCATCAGGCGAGCTGCGCGTCGATGACCGCGATCATGTCGGCTTTGTATTTCCACGCGCTCGGGCCGAACGACAAGGTCGCGGTCAAGCCGCATGCCGGCCCGGTGCTGCACGCGATCCACTATCTGCTGGATAACCAGTCGCTCGACCGGATGCAGCGCTTCCGCGGGCTCGGCGGCGTGCAGAGCTATCCGAGCCGGACCAAGGACACGATCCCGGTCGACTTCTCGACCGGCTCGGTCGGACTCGGCGTGGCGGTCACCGCCTTCACCAGCCTCGTGCAGGATTATCTGATCGCGCACGGCCAGGTGAAGGCCGAGGATGCGGGGCGGATGATCGCGCTGATGGGCGATGCCGAACTCGACGAGGGCAATATCTATGAGTGCCTGATCGAGGGCTACAAGCACGACCTGCGCAACTGCTGGTGGATCGTCGACTATAACCGCCAGAGCCTCGACGCGACCACCGCCGACCGCATGTTCCGCCGCTTCGACGATATCTTCGAGACGTGCGGCTGGCGCGTCGTCACGCTCAAATATGGCAAGCTGCAGCAGGCGGCGTTCAAGAAGCCCGGCGGCAAGTCGCTCGAAGAGTGGATCGACGGCTGCCCCAATGCCGAGTTCGCGGCGCTCACCTATCAGGGCGGCGCGGCATGGCGCGCGCGGCTCATCGCCGATATCGGCGGCAAGCCGAACGTCCAGAAGCTGCTCGACAGCTATGACGACGACGCGCTGGCCAGGCTTATGACCAATCTCGGCGGGCATTGCATCGAGAGCCTGATCGAAGCGTTCGACGGCGCGCAGGACGACAAGCCGACCTTGTTCATCGCCTATACGGTGAAGGGCAATGGCCTGCCGCTGGCGGGGCACAAGGACAATCACTCGGGGATGATGAACCCGGCGCAGATGGCGGGCTTCCGCGCGAGCCTGGGCATCGCTGAGGGGCAGGAATGGGAGAAATGGGGCGGGCTCGGCGACAATCTCGCCGCGCAGCTTCAGGCATTCGTGACCGACAGCCCGATCGCGCGCGCCAAGGCCGAGCCTGCCGCGCCCGCGGTGCCGGTGCCTGCGCGGCTGCCGGTGCCCGAGGGGGCAGAGCAGTCCACGCAGGCCGCGTTCGGGCGTGTGCTGCTCGATCTCGCCAAGTCGGGCGAGCCGCTCGCCGACCGGATCGTCACCACCGCGCCCGACGTCACCCAGACCACCAATCTTGGTGCGTTCGTCAACCAGCGCGGGTTGTTCCGGCGGCAGGAGCTTGCCGATGTGTTCCACAAGGCCAAGATCCCGTCGGCGCAGAAATGGGCGCAGCACGCGGCAGGGCAGCATATCGAGCTGGGCATCGCCGAGCATAATTTCTTCCTGATGCTGACCTCGCTCGGACTCGCAGCGCCGCATTTCGGCACGCGGTTGCTGCCCGTGGGCACGGTCTATGATCCGTTCATCGCGCGCGGGCTCGATGCGCTCAACTATGGCTGTTACCAGGACAGCCGCTTCCTGCTGGTCGGCACGCCTTCGGGGCTGACGCTGGCGGCGGAGGGCGGCGCGCACCAGTCGATCAACACGCCGCTGATCGGCATGGGCCAGCCCAACCTCACCACCTTCGAGCCGGCCTTTGCCGACGAGGTCGCGCTGATGATGCGCTGGGCGTTCGATCATATGCAGGCGGACGACGGGAGCTCGGTCTATCTGCGGCTGACCACACGCTCGATCACGCAAGCGGCGCGCGAGGACGATGCGTGGGAAGCGGACGCGCTGGCAGGCGGTTACTGGCTGCGCAAGCCGGCGCCGGGTGCCGACGCCGCGATCGCGTTCAGCGGCGCAGTCGCACCCGAGGCGCTGGCGGCGTGGGAACAGCTCGCCGACGACCTGCCCGGCCTGGGGCTGCTCAACGTGACTTCGCCCGACCTGCTGCATCGCGGCTGGTCGGCGCGGCGCGCGGCGCGCTGGAACGGCGCGGCGGCGGCGCCCTGCCATGCCGAGACGCTGCTCTCCGCGCTGGCGCCCGGCGCGGGGCTGGTGACCGTGCTCGACGGCTCGCCCGGCGCGCTGTCGTGGCTCGGCGGGGTCAAGGGCATGCGCGTCAGTCCACTCGGCACCGACCGGTTCGGCCAGACCGGCAATTTGCCCGATCTCTACCGCACCTACCGGCTCGACGCCGAGGCGATCGCCGACGCCGCCGCCGAACTCTTCCTCGACAATTAAGGCCCCGAACATGGCAATCGAACTGACGATGCCGGCGCTCTCGCCGACAATGGAGAAGGGCACGCTGGCGAAATGGCTGGTGGCCGAGGGCGATGCGGTCAAGCCCGGCGACCTGCTCGCCGAGATCGAGACCGACAAGGCGACGATGGAATATGAGGCGATCGACGAGGGCATCGTCGCCAGCCTGCTGATCGCCGAAGGGACTGACGAGGTCGCGGTCGGCACGGTGATCGCACTGCTCGCCGCGCCCGGCGAAGCTGCACCTGCGCGCGTGCTGGAGACGGTGGCTGCGGCGCCCGCCCAAGCCACGCCAGTGCCAGCGCCTGCCGCGCCACGGCCTGTCCCCGCCCCTGCCGCACCGACACCGGTGGCGGAAGCCCCGCTCCCGCCGCGCCGGACCACGCCGGCCGACCGCATCAAGGTCAGCCCGCTCGCACAGCGCATCGCCGACATGAAGGGCATCGATCTTGTCGCGATCGCCGGCTCGGGTCCCAATGGCCGCATCGTGCGCGCCGATCTGGGGCTGACGCCGCTCGCCGCGTTCGCGCCGACCGCTGCGCCCGCGGCATCACCCGCCGCCGCCGTGATCGCGCCACCGCCCGCAGGCGTGCCGGTCGAAACGGTCAAGCTCTCGACGATGCGCAAGACGATCGCGCGCCGCCTGACCGAGAGCAAGACGAGCGTCCCGCATTTCTACCTCACCGCGCGCTGCAACCTCGATCCGTTGCTCGCGCTGCGCACGCAGCTCAACGCCGCGCTCGATGCGCGCGGGGTCAAGCTCAGCGTCAACGACCTGCTGATCAAGGCGCTCGCGCTTGCGCTGACCGAAGTGCCCGACGCCAATGTCCAGTTCGGCGGCGATGTGATCCACCGATTCGCACGTGCCGACATCTCGATGGCGGTCGCGATCGATGGCGGGCTGGTGACGCCGGTGATCCGCGACGCGGGCGCGCTGTCGCTCGCCGCCATCGCTCAGGCCAGCAAGGCGCTCGCGCAGAAGGCGCGCGACGGCAAGCTGACGCCGGAGGATTATGAAGGCGGCACCGCCTCGATCTCCAACCTTGGCATGTTCGGCATTGACGAGATGTTCCCGGTGATCAACCCGCCACAGGCGCTGATCCTGGGCGCCGCCGCCGGGATCGAGCAGCCGTGGAAGGTCGATGGCCAGCTCGGCCTGGCCACCGTCATGGCCGCCACCGCCAGCTTCGACCACCGCGCCATCGACGGCGCGGTCGCGGCGCAGTTCATGCAGGCGTTTCGCGAAATCGTCGAGAACCCGGCACTGCTCTGCACCTGATCACCGTCGTGGTTAACGGCTGAGCAACCATCAAAATGCGGCGGACGGGTGGATCGCCCGCCATATATCGTTAGTTACGTTTCCGGACCTGTTCATTTGTCCGGGGCAAGGCGTGGCACAACGAACGATTCTAGTCTGCGATGACGACGAATTGCTCGTCGAGCTGCTGACGTTCCGGCTCGAAAGCAAGGGGTTCGGCGTGATCGCCGCGAGCAATGGCGCCGACGCGGTATCGCTGGCGCTCGAGCACCGGCCCGATGCGGTGGTCCTCGACATGATGATGCCGGTGCTCGACGGCCAGCAGGTGCTGCGTCGGCTGCGCGACGCGCCGGAGACCGCGGCAACCCCGATCGTGATGCTCACCGCGCGGCGGCAGGAGCAGGACATTGTCGGGGCCTTTGCGCTCGGAGCGAGCGACTATCTGGTCAAGCCGTTCATGCCGGAGGAGCTGATGACCCGCCTCACCCGCTTGTTGTCGGCGCCGCGATGAGGGTGACGTTCGCCGTCGCCCTGTCGCTCGTGCTGGCCGCGCCCGCTCATGGTCAGGATGATCCCTACCAGGCCGCAGTACAGGCGCGCATTGCCGGCGATCCGGCACGCGCCGTGCGGCTGCTCCAGCCGATCGTCGCGGCCGATCCGCGCAATGCCGACGCACAGGTGCAGCTCGGGCTTGCGCAGCTCGCGCTCAATCGTCTTGCCCCCGCGCAAGCCGCGTTCGAGGCGGCGTTGGCGGTCGCGCCCGGCTATGCCGACGCGCGGATCGGCCTCGCCCGGGTCGCGCAGCGCCGCGGCGACCGCACTGCCGCGTTGCGCGCGCTCGAACCGGTCGATCCCGGCAACACCGACGCCGCCGCGCTGCGAGCGCAATTGAACGCGCCGGAGGAGCCCAAATGGCAGCTCGATCTGGAGGGCAGCTACAGCCACCTATCCGGTCCGCAGCGCGACTGGCAGGAGGCGGCGGCGCAGCTGCGTTACCATCCCGATGAAAGGATCGCGGTCGGCGGCCGCGTCGAATATGCCAGGCGCTTCGGGCTCGACGATGTCTATGGTGAGCTTTCGCTCGACGGCCAGATCGCGTCCGGCGTGCGGGGTTATGTAAGCTTCGGCGCGACAGCCAAGCCCGACTTCCGGCCGGAATGGCAGATCGGCGCCGGCGTGTCGGCGCGTCTGCACGGCGGCCGCTATGCCACCGTCCTTACGCTCGACGCGCGCCAGGCGCGTTTCGCGATCGGCGACGTGCAGAGCGTCACCCCGGGCATCGAGCAATATCTCGGCGAGCGCGTGTGGCTGACCGCCCGCTGGATCAACCTGTTCGACGAGCGCGGCACGCACCGCATGGGCTGGTCGCTGCGCGGCGACGCGCAGGTCACCGGCAAGCTGCGGCTGTTCGCCGGTTACGGCGACGCGCCCGACACCGATGAAGGCGTCGTAGTCGAGGTGCGCAGCATGTTCGGCGGGGTCAGCTACGACATCGGCCCGCGCACCACGCTGCGCCTGTCGCTCGCGCATGAGGACCGCGCGACCGGCGCCGACCGCACCCAGTTCGGACTGGGCCTCGGCCTGCGCTTTTGACCGCGCTGCGGCTCATCTGGACCGCGTCGCTGGTACTCGCCGCTGCGGCCCTCGCGGTCATGCTGCTGCTCGTCCTGCTGCGCTTCTGGACCAACCGGCAACGCGCGCGCCATGCGGCGGCGCGGCGGCGGCTTGCGCCGCTGTTGCTCGGCGGCGGGGAGGTCACGCCGGCGGCGGCGCACGGCATCTCCGATGCGGTCATCGCCGATCTTTCGCTCGAACTGATTCAGCTCGTTCGCGGCGCCGAGCGGCAGGCGTTCATCGCCAATGCCGCGCGGCTCGGCGTGCCGCGGCGGCTCGCCCGGCAGATGCGCTCGATCTCGCAGCGCAAGCGCACCGTCGCATTGCGCGGGCTGGTCGAGTTCGACGACCCGGTGAGCCGCCGCGCGCTCGATCGCGCGCTCGACGACCCCGCGGCCGACATCCGCCTCGCCGCGGCGCAGGCGCTGGCCGAGCGCGGCGAGCCGCTCGACGCGCGCGATCTGGTGCGCCGGTTGGGGCTCGGCTCCGAACACTCGCCGCGGACCATGGTGCGCCTGTTCCGCTCGATCGCGCAGGCAAGGCCCGACCAGGTCAAGGCGCTGGTGCTCGAGCCCGACCAGAATCTCGACGTCCGCCTCGCCGCGATCGAGGCGATGGCCGATACCGGCGACTATTCGCTGGTCCCGGTGCTCGCCGCGCTCGCGCTGGAGGCCGATGACGGCAGCGAGGAACTTCCGCGCTATCTCCACGCGCTCGGCAAGCTCGGCCATCCCAGCGGCAAGACCGCGATCCTCGCCGGGCTGTCGAGCGGATCGATGGCGGCGCGTGCGGCGGCGGCGCGCGCGGTCGGCCGTATCGCGCTGACCGACAGCGTCGACCGGCTCGGCCAGCTGCTCAACGACCGCGAATGGTGGGTGCGCTTTCGCGCCGCCGAAGCGCTGCTCGGCCTCGGCGACGCCGGACTCGCCCGGCTGCGCGCCGCTGCGGCGCATGGCTATGGCCCGGCGCGCGAGGCTGCGAGCACGATGCTCGCCGAACGCGGACTTCAGCCGTGATCGATTTTCCCGACTGGTCCTATCAGGCGGCGCATCTCGTCACCTGGTTCGTCGTCGCCACCGGACTCGTCCAGATCCTGCTCTACCTCGTGCAGTTGAGCTATGCCGGCTACGCGCTGCACTGCCGCCCGCCGACCACCTCGACGGCGGTGCTGTGGGAGCGTTACGCGGACGTCGCCCCGCCGATCGCAGTCATCGCGCCCGCCTATAACGAGGAGCTGTCGATCATCGAGAGCGTCGAGGCGCTGCTCGCGCTTCACTATACCGAGTTCGAAGTGCTGGTCGTCAATGACGGGTCGAAGGATGGGACGCTCGCCCGCCTGATCGCGCATTACCGGCTGGAACCGGTGCAGCGTTATTACGAGCTCGCGGTCGAGAACCGGCCGGTCCGCGGCCTTTACGCCAACCCCGCCTATCCGCGGCTGCTGGTGATCGACAAGGAGAATGGCGGCAAGGCCGATGCGATGAACGCAGGGATCAACGTCGCGCGCACGCCGCTCGTCTGCGTGATCGACGCCGATACGCTGCTTGAGTCCGACGCGTTGATCCGTGTCGTGCGGCCCTTCGTTGAGGACCCGGTGCGCACCGTCGCGGTCGGCGGGACGATCCGCATCGCCAATGGCTGCCACGTCGAGAATGGGCGGGTGACCGAAGCGCGGCTGCCGCGCAACCTGCTCGCCTTGTTCCAGGTCGTCGAATATCTGCGCGCCTTCCTGATGGCGCGGCTCGGCCTCAGCCAGATGCAGGCGCTGATGATCATCTCCGGCGCGTTCGGCCTGTTCAAGCGCAGCAGCGCGATCGAGGTCGGCGGGTTCAGCCAGAATACGGTCGGTGAGGACATGGAACTGGTCGTCAAGCTCCACCGCCACCTGCGCGACCGCAAGCGTGACTATCGCATCAGCTATATCCCCGAACCGGTGAGCTGGACCGAGGCGCCGGAGAGCTTCGCCAGCCTCGCCAACCAGCGCGCGCGGTGGCAGCGCGGCAGCCTCGAAACCTATCGCAAGCATCGCGACATGTTCCTCAACCCCAGATATGGCCGGATCGGCTTTCTGGGGTTCGGCCAGGTGTGGATCGTCGATGTGATCGGGCCGATCGTCGAGATCGCGGGCTATGCGCTGGTGCCGCCGTTGTGGATGCTGGGGCTGGTCTCGCTCGACCATCTGCTCGCCTTTGTCGCGGTGATCTTCACCTTCGGCGTGTTCATCAGCGTGGCGACCTTGGTGCTCGAGGAAGTGCAACTGCGGCGGCTCGAAAACGCGCACGACCTCGCCTTGCTCACCGCTGCCGCGGTGTTCGAGAATTTCGGCTATCGCCAGCTCAACAATCTGTGGCGCGTGCGCGGCTGGTGGCAGTTCGCGCGCAAGAAGCAGGGCTGGGGTACGATGGTGCGCAAGGGCTTTCAGCGGCCGTGATTTGAGCGGTTCAGCAAGCTGAACCGGGTGCGGTGCCGGCCCGCTCCCCCACCCGGCCACCCATTCCAGAATATTCTGCCGATGGGTGGCCGGGTGGGGGAGCGGGCCGGCACCGCGATCAGCGCAGCTGATGCAAACGTCAGAAACTCAGCTTCTTCTCGCTCACCGTCGCCGCGTCGATCTCCGCCTTGGTCACCGGCCGGTTCTTGCAGCCGAAGCTGGTATAGATGTCCTGCTGGTCGCGGTAATACGGGCTGGGCTTGCCGTCGGGCGCGACGAAGCCGCTCTGGCCCGGGGGCACCGCGTCGCACATCGTGACCTTGCCGTCGCGGAACACGTAGAAGGCGCTCATCGTGCCGCGTTGCTGATCGACCGGATATTCGATCCGCTCCTCCGGGCTGCTCCACGGCACGCCCGCCGGGCTCAAATTGCTCCAGTCCTTGACCCGCGTCTTCGCCAGCCACTTGGCCGGCTCGGCGCCATAAGTCTCGGTCAGCGCCTTGTCCGCCTCGGCCAGCGTCTTGCGGATGAACGCACCGGGATCGCCGCCGCGCAGGAAGTCATGCGGCGGCGTCACGTTGCCCGGCTGGCCCTTGGCCAGCGCGAAATACATGACTTGCGCGCCGAGCGGCTGGCCGCGCTCGCAGTTGAGCGCGGATTCGCCGGTCTCGCAGCCTTGCAGATAGCGTTTGGGCACGTCGCGCTCGAAGAAGCGCGTCAGCGCGATCTCCATCCATTGATAATAGGCAGCGACGCCGGGCGAGGAATAGCGGCCCGACTTTGTGCTGTCCTCCTGCTGCCCGTCCCAGCCGGTGATCGCGTCGGCGACCTTGCGGATGCGGCTGTTCGCCGGCTCGTTCGCGACAGCGGCGGCGATCAGCGGCACGAAATAGGCGTGCTGCTTGCTGGCGTGCGAGGCATCGCGGTTGATGTCCCACACCTCCGACACCGTCATCTTGTCCCTGGCGTCGAACTGGCGCGTGATCGCATCGACATGGTTGAGCCGCGACCACAGCAACGTGTCGGTGTTGAGCACGTCGATCGACGGACGGTTGTTCCAATTGGCGATATAGCCGCGCTTGGGGTTGAGCACGCGGGCATTGTCGGCGGCGGGCTGGAAGCCCACCCATTCGCGCTCGCCCGTGCCCGGCGTCGGCAGCTGGATCTCGTGCCCCGGCGCGCGGATCGGATAGCGGCCCGCCTGGATATAGCCGATATTGCCCTCCCGGTCGGCATAATATTGGCTCTGATTGTTCGACTTGCGCGCGATGGCCGCCGACCATTGCGTGAAGTTCTTCGCCTTCATCTCATCATAATAGGCGAACATCGTCTCCATCTCGCGGCCCGCCCAGGACCGGCGCTTGGAATAGGCAGTGCGGTTCTTGTCGTCGAAGGTGACGACCGGGCCATGCACGGTCGACCACAGATCGATCGTCTCGCTCCTGCCGCCCTTCACGTCGATGCGAACGGTGCGCTTCGTCATCGGCACCCACCGCCCCTTGAAGCGGTATTCGCGCGGATTGGCGGGGTTGAGCTGTTCCTGAAACAGATCGAGGATACTGCCCGCCAGCGCGGTACGGCCCCAGGCGATGTAGCCGTTGGTGCCGAAGTGAAAGTACGGCAGGCCGGGATAGGTCGATCCGGTGACATCGATCCCCGCGCCGTGAAGCGACGCCGCCCAGATCATGCTCGGCACCTGATCACCGACCTGCGGCCCACTGTACAGCACGGCATCGGCGTCGATCAGCTTGGTCCGGTTGGCGAGCCAGCTGTTGCTCGAATGCGGCGTCTTGTCCGGCCCGGTGCCGCCCCATAGCGACACCGACTGGCGCGCTTCCTCGGCGCCGGCGGCGGGCGAGATCGGCTTGAGCCCCGACAGCTCGGGCGGGCGGAAGGCGCGGCCCGGCACCCCGGCGCGGCCCGCCTGCTGGTCTTCGACATGCACGGTCAGCGGCGCGCTGGGATCGTCGCGCCAGCGCAAGGTCGAGAAGATACGCTTCGCTTCGGTAGCACCGTGCTTCGCGGTGAGTTCCGAAAGCAGGGTCACGTTCGACACCTGCGAACTATAGTCGGAGAAGCGGAACAGCAATTGCCCGAGCCAGGACATGGCGATGTCGAGGTCGGTCCACGGTTCGGGCCGGAAGCCGTAATCGTTGAACTGCTTGGGCATCAGCGTCTGCGGGCTGGCCAGCACCTCGGCGATGCGCGCGTTGATCCCGGCGACCATGCCGTCGATCGCAAGTCGATGCTCGCCCTTCAGCGCAGCGAGCTGCGGACGCAACTGCTCGGGATCGTAATTGGTGAGGACGTCGCGGTCCTTTTCCAGATAGTCCGGCCCGAACACCGCCGCCGCACGCCCCTGCGACGAGCGCTTGGTCGATTCCATCTGGAACAGCCGGTCCTCGGCCAAAGCGTAACCATAGCCGTAGAACAGGCTGTACGTGTCGTCGGCATAGATGCTGGGCACGCCATATTTGTCGCGCTTGATCACCGCGCTGCCCTTGCGCGGTTCGACCTTTTTGCTCTCGGATCTGGCCGACTGGGCAACCGCCGGAGCGCTCAACAGCCCGATTGCCGACACCACGCACAACATCATCCCGGTACGCATTACGCTCACCCCGCCTCTCCGGTTTTCTTCGTCGCAGGAGGCGCCCGCGCCGCGAGCGCCTCCGCTCATATCACAGGCTGAACCGCACGCCGACGCGGTAGAAACGACCCAGCAGGTCGTACATGCTGTTGTTCACCGAGCGCACCAGATAGGGGTTGATGCCGTAATAGGGCACGAGCGGCGGATCGATGTTGAAGAGGTTGTCGACCTTGCCATAGATCTCGATCTTCGGCGTGATCTTGAAGGTCGCGCCGATATCGACATAGGTCGCGCCGGCGATCTGGTTGTTGTTGATCGTCGGATTGGTCGCGGTCGGCAACGGGCACGCGCTGGCGCATTCGATGAAGTTGTTGGCGATCACGCCGGGGCTGACATAGCGCTCGATCACCGTGAAGCTGAACCGGTCGGTGCTGTACGACTGCGTGGCATAGAGCCGCCAGTTGGGGATCGAGACGTTGACCGCGTTCGAATTCACCCCAGCCTGTTCCTGCGGCACCGTGCCGGGCAGGCCCGGGGTGTTGGTATAGTTGAACACATGCGTGGCCAGTGCGCGGATCGTGAGGCTGCCGTTCGATCCGATCAACGCCGGTACCTCGGTACGGTATGATGCCTCGATATCGAGGCCCTTGGTGACGAGGGAGGAGATGTTGATCGGCACCAGGCGGATCTCGGTCGCCTTGCCCGCGGGGTTGCGTGTGATCGCCGCGCAGGCATCGGCATTGCCGCCCTGACACAGCGTCGCGACCTGCTGGATACCGCTCAGCGTGCTGATCGCATCCGTCACCTTGATGCGGTAGAAGTCGACCGACGCGCTGAAGCCCGGTAGCCATTCCGGCCGATAGATCGCGCCGATCTCGAACGTGTTCGACTTTTCCGGCCGCAGGTCGAGGTTGGAGACGGTCGCCTGATTGACGTCATAGGTCTGCGGCTGGCCGGGCGCCTGCGGGACGAAATCGGTGAAGCTGGCAAACAGATTGGCCGGCGCGCGGAACAGCTCGGCGAGGTTGGGGGCGCGAATGTCGCGCGAAACGACGCCGCGCAGGCGCAATCCGGTCAGCGGCGTGTCCCACGTGCCGCCCGCCTTCCACGTCGTGACGTAACCCGACTGGCTGTATTGCGTCGCACGCACCGCGCCGCTCAGCTCCGCC
Organism: Sphingomonas tagetis; assembly: GCF_024211275.1. Classification (GTDB taxonomy): domain Bacteria; phylum Pseudomonadota; class Alphaproteobacteria; order Sphingomonadales; family Sphingomonadaceae; genus Sphingomonas; species Sphingomonas tagetis. The sequence goes on along the minus strand of NZ_JAMLDX010000003.1, from coordinate 179,699 downwards.
TTGCCCATGCCATCGCCATCGAACAGCGGCAGCACCGTTTCGAGATAGCCTTCCCACACATGGAACGCACCCTGCGACGAGCGGAAATTGCCGGTGAAATAGTTGTTGCCGCCGGCATTGAGCAGCGTGTTGCCGCCATTGCCGACCGAAAAGGGATCGGATTCCTGACGGAAGGATTCACGGCGATATTCGACACCGAACGCGATCGAGACCGGGCCGGCCCAATTGCTGAACGGCTCGCCCGAGAGGTTGAGCGCGGCGACGTCCTGTTGCAGCCAGGTCTTGATCCACGGCTCGCCCTTGATCCAGTTGAGCGCCGCCTGCGAAGCAACGCCGGTGCCGATCACGTTGAGCGGCACGCAGCCCGCGGCACGCGCGGCGGCGGAGCGGCAGATTACCGTGCCATTGGGTCCGGGGATCGCGTCGATCGCCGCGAACACCAGGTTGGTCAGCGTGTTGTTCTGAATCAGCGACTTCGTATAGGTCTTGCCGATCGCGCCATAGGCGTTGAACTTCCAGTCGCTGCCCAGTGCCTCGAAGCTGCCGTCGAGGCCGACGGCGAAGCGATGCATGTTGCGCTCGTTGACCGCGATCGTGTCAGGCAGGTCGGCGATATAGCTGCCCATGGCGAAGCTGGTGATGTTGTTGTTGATGCACGCCTGCTGGATCGACGCGGGGACGAACGGGTTGGCGCCCGACCCCGGTAGCGAGCCGGCACCGTTGAGCGCGTTGCCGCACTGGATGGTGAGCGTACCGGTGCGATACTGGCCGGGGAAAGAGTGCGCGGTGGTCAGCACGCCGCCATAGTTGAAGCTGCCCCACAGCGTGACATCGTCGGTGATATCGAAACCAAGCCGTGCATAGATCGTCTCGCGCCGCATCGCCGCTTCGAGGTTGGAGTTGTCGGCGATGTCGCCGATCTGCGTGCCGCCGCTCATGTCGACACCGACAATCGTGCCATATTGGAAGGCGAACGGTGCCCCGCCGGGACCGAAGGCAGTGCCGCGCAGCGGGCCGGCGGTGATGACGCCGCCCGGCGCCAGCCGCGTATCGACCACGCGCGGCGCGACGATATATTGCGGCTCGCCCGCCGGGGTGGTGGCGATGGTGCGCATCAGCACCTTGGTGCCGTCATACCAGTCGCGCTTGCCGCTGCCTCGCGGGACGCCGTCATTGTCCTGATATTCGCCGCTGATCACGAAATGCGCGCGGTCGTTGGCGAAGCGGAAGCCGCCGGTCAGCGAGACCGAATATTGCTTGTTGTCGCCATAGGTGGTGACGCCGCCATTGATGTTGCCCTTGAGGCCGACAAACTGGTCGTCGAGGATGTAGTTGACCACGCCCGCGACCGCGTCCGAGCCCCAGCTTGCCGAGGCGCCGCCGGTCACGATATCGACTCGCTTGACCAGCCCCTGCGGAAACGAGCCGGCATCGGTCACGCCGATGTTGAGCGCGCCGACCACGCGCTGGCCGTTGAGCAGGGTCAGCGTGCGGTTGGTGCCGAGGCCGCGCAGGTTGAGCGTGCTGAGGCCGCCAGTGCCGGTGCTCTGCGTGGTGCCGAAGGTCTGGGTCGAGTTGCTGCCCGCGAGCGAGGGGAGCTGGTTGACCGCCTGAAAGACGTTGCTCTGACCGGCGCGGGCGAGGTCCTCCTCGCCGAACACCGTTACCGGCGTCGGCGCGGCATAGCCGTCGCGGACGACGCGGGTGGCGGTGACCACGATCTCGCGGTTCGAACCGCTCTCGGCCTGCTCCTCCTGCGGTTCGGCGGCTTGCGGCGGCGCGGTCTGCGCCAGCGCCGGCGTGGCGGCGAGCGCGACGGCGGCGACGCCTGTGAGAGCCTGGAATTTCGAAAAACGGCGCGCGATTGACCCGTGAACCATCGACATCTCTCCCCGTTCGGCCGCCGGATCATGTCCGTGCGGCTCACCCTGTCCCAGCGCGGCGGCGCACCGGACAGCAAGAGAGTGGCCTTAGCGCGCTACCCGCGCCATGACATTTGAGTCATAGCTCAATACCTTGAGTCATATGACGATTATGCCGCGCGCCCGAGCGCGCGGGCTTCCTTCTCGACCTCGCGCATGAAATCATGCGCCGGACTCATCAGCGACCGGCCGGGCGAGGTGACCAGGCCGATCAGCCGGAACGCGTCGGGTCCGTCGAGCTCTCGCCAAGCGAGATCGGGGCTGCGGATCTGCTCGACGCCCAGCCGGGTGAGGATGCTGATCCCCTGCGATTCGATGACCAAAGCGCCCGCGGTCGTCGGATATTTGCAGTTGAACAGCGGTTCGACCACGACATTGGCCGCGGCCAGCGCCCGGTCGATCATGCCGCGCAGGTCAGTGTCGGTCGACATCGCGATGAACGGACGCTCGCCGAACACCGACCAGCCATGCGCCGCGCGCGCCAGCTCGTCATCGGCGCGGCAAACCAGCACGAGCCGGTCCTGATAGATCGGCTTGAAATCGAGCGCCATCGACGCCGCGGGCCGCGGCGCGATCCCGATATCGGCTTCGCCCTCCGCCACCATCCGATGCACGGGCGGCCCGACATCCTCCCAGATATCGACCTTGACGCCGGGATGCGTTTCGCAGAACCGCCGGATCGCGCCGGGCAGCAGCGTCGCGGCGATCGACGGCAGCGTCGCGACGCGCACGCGCCCTTCGCGGCCCTCGACATGCGATTCGAACTCGCGGAACAGCCGGTCGTAATCCTTGAGCAGCCGCTCGGCGATCGGGCGGAGCTGCTGGCCCGCCGGGGTCAGCCGGACATGGCGCGAATCGCGGTCGAACAGCCGCACGCCCAGCCGTACCTCGATCTGGTGGATGGTGCGGCTGAAGGCCGGTTGCGACACGCCCAGCGCTGCCGCCGCCGCGCTGAAATTGGCGGTTGCCTCCAGCGTCAGGAACGCCTCGAGCTGGGGCAGAGTGAGCCGCTGATGCATGGCGGGATGTTGGGTGTTTTGGCCGGTTGCGGCAACCGCTATCGCGCCCGGGCCGGTATGAGACGATAGCCTGTTTGTCATTGCGAGCCGCGCGCAGCAACCCCACGCAAGGCTCATCGGCGGACAGGAAGGCAAGCGATGGCGGGGGTTGGGCGAACTTCGATTTTGGCGATCGCGCTGGCCTGCGCGCCAGCGGCTGCGCTGGCGCAAGCGCGGACGGCGGACGTCATCCTGACCAACGCGCGGGTCTATACGGTCGAGAAGAGCCAGCCTTGGGCGCAGGCGGTGGCGATCAGGGGCGGCAAGATCCTCGCGGTTGGCCCGGCCAAGACGGTCGCGCGAACCCGCGGCAAGCGCACCCGCGTCGTCGATCTCGGCGGGCGGATGCTGCTGCCGGCGTTCGGGGATTCACACGCGCATCCGCTGTTCGGCGGACTCACCTATGCGCGCTGCCCGATCGTCGATGGCAAGACCGTCGAGCAGTATAAGAGGCTGATCGCCGCTTGCGTGGCGAAGACGCCAGGAACCGGGGTGGTCTATGGCGTCGGCTGGGCGCAGACTAACTTCCCCGGCATCTCGCCGCGCAAGGAGACGCTCGACGCGATCAGCCGCGACCGGCCGATCATCTTCGGCTCGTTCGACGGGCATGGCATGTGGGCGAACTCCAAGGCGCTTGAGCTGGCCGGTATCACCCGGGACACGCGCGATCCGCCCAACGGCAAGATCGATCGCGATCCGAAGACCGGCGAACCGAGCGGCGCGCTTTGGGAATTCAGCGCGATGGCGCTACTCGACCGATTGATCCCGCCGCCCGGTCCCGCCGAACTGCAAGCGTCGATCCGCTATGTCGTCAGGCATTTCAACAGCCTCGGCATCACCAACTGGCATGATGCCGGAGTCGAGTTTGCCGATGACGGCAGCAGCGACATGGTCGAGGCGTATCGCGCGGTGCGCGACGCGGGCGATCTTTCCACACATGTCGTGATCGGCCTCAAATGGAAGAACGAGCGTGGGCTCGACCAGATTCCGGGCATATTGAAAACTGCGGCGCGGGCGAGCGGCTATGGCCTCAACGCGCGCAGCGTCAAATATTATCTCGACGGCGTGATACCACAGCACACCGCGGCGATGATCGAGCCCTATGAGGGCACCGCCGAGCGCGGCAAGACGTCGATCCCGACCGGCACGCTGCGCGCCGCGATCACCGATCTCGACGCCAGGGGCTTTCAGGCGCACATCCATGCAATCGGCGACCGCGCGGTGCGCGAGGGGCTTGACGCCTTCGCCGCCGCGCGCACGCGCAACGGCGCGAAGGACAACCGCCACTTCATCTCGCACATGAACATGATCGATCCGGCGGACCAGCCGCGCTTCGGCCAGCTCGGCGTCTATGCCGGGCTCCAGCCCTATTGGGCGAGCAATTACGACGACATGGACTTGCAGAAGAAGGCGATCGGACCGAAGCGCACCGCGTCGATCTATCCCGCCGCCAACATCGTCAAGGCGGGCGGCAAGCTCGCTTATGGCGCCGACTGGCCGGTCGATTCGGCCAATCCGCTCGACGGCATCCAGGTCGCGCTGACCCGCACCAATCCGCAAAAGCCCGGCAGCGGCGCGCTCGGCCCCGATCAGGCGGTCACGCTGGCCGAGGCGATCGCGTCCTACACGCTGCACGTCGCGCAGGTGAACCATATCGACCAGCGCACCGGATCGATCGCGGTCGGCAAGGATGCCGACCTGGTTGTGCTCGACCGCAACCTCTTCGAACTGCTTCCCGCCGAAATCTCCAAGGCCAAGGTGCTGCTGACCCTGTTCGCGGGCAAGCCAGTGTTCGGACACGTCGGATCGTTCGGCAGGGCCTCCAGCACGCGCTGACGGGCCATTTTCGCGCCGCTTGGTATGAGAAGATAGCCTGTTTGTCATTGCCGCGCGGCGGTCATGATCGCAGCTTTGCAAGACCAGAAATCGACAAGGGGCGAGCGCCCCGAAACTGGAACGATGCGGCGGGAGATCGGCTTCATCGATCGCCGTCGTGCGCAATCAAGGGGTTGGGAAATGAAAATCGGAGCTTCAGCATTTGAGGGCCGCGCGCTGCGCCGCCTGCTCACCGGCGCGGCGGGGGCCGCACTGATCGCCATGCCCGGGGTGGCGCAGGCGCAGAGCGAGGAACCGGAAACCGACGAAGAGACGATCGTCGTCACCGGCGTGACCGCGCCGACCACGACCTCGACCGGCCTTGCGCTGACCTTCATGGAAACGCCGCAGTCGGTGACCGTCATCGATCAGAAGCGCATCCAGGACTATGCGCTCACCGGCATGAAGGACCTGCTCGACCAGGTCGTCGGCATCAACGTCGAGGATCTCGAGACCGACCGCACCAGCTACAATGCGCGCGGCTTCGACGTCACCAATTTCCAGATCGACGGGATCGGCCTGCCGCTGATCGGCAACCTCACCTATGGCGAGACCGACAGCTTCGTGTTCGACCGCATCGACATCGTGCGCGGAGCCAACGGCCTGACCACCGGCATCGGCAACCCGTCGGCGACGGTCAACCAGATCCGCAAGCGCCCGCTCGCCGATGTCCATGTCAACATCGCCGGCTATCTCGGCTCATGGAACCGCAAGCGCATCGAGGCCGATGTCTCGACCCCGATCGGCGACAATTGGGGCGTGCGCGCCTATATGGCGCACGATCAGAGCAACAGCTATCTCGAGAAATACAGCTACAACCGCGACGTCATCGGGCTGGTGGTGTCGGGCAAGGTCACGCCCGAGCTGACCTTCACCGCCGGCTATAACCGCCAGCATCACGATCCGCGCGCGGCCTCGTGGATCGGCCTGTGGCTCTATTATACCGACGGTACGCCGATCAATTTCCGCCGCTCCGAAAACTCGTCGCCGGCCTGGGCGAAGTGGCCGACGAGCGAGGACCAGGTCTATGGCGAGCTGGCCTATGCGGTCGGCGACTGGACGATCAAGGGCATCCTGACCTACCGCAACTACCAGGACGCGCCGCGCATCCTCAATCCGTCGGGCTATCCGGTCCGGGCCACCGGCTTCTATCTGGGCGACACCTCGGAGTTCGAGACCAACAACAACCGCATCATGGCCGATCTCTATGCCAGCGGCACGTTCGACGCCTTCGGTCAGGAGCACAAGCTGACGGCGGGCGTGAGCTACGCCCATAGCGACCAGAAACAATATCAGGGCCGCGCGGTGGACACCGGCTATGGCCTGGGCGCGGTGCTGTTGCCGAACTTCAACGGCCCCAACCGGTTCAATCCGGCGCTGCCGACCTATAATCCCAAGATGCTGGCGCAGGACCAGATCGACGAGTTGATCCGCGGCTATGTCGCCTCGCAGATCAACTTCACCGACGATCTTCACCTCGTCGCCGGTGCCAGCTGGGCCAAGGTCAAGAGCATGGGCACGAGCTATGGCCAGGTGATCGCGACCGACGAAAGCCAGTTCAACCCCTATGGCGGCCTGTTGTTCGACATCACCGACAATCTGACGGCCTATGCCAGCTACACGACGATCTTCATGCCCCAGACCGAGAACGACGTGAATCGTCAGCCGCTGAAGCCGATCAAGGGCACCAACATGGAGGCGGGCCTCAAGGCCAACCTGTTCAACAAGCGTTTCTATGCGACGGCGACGGTGTTCCGCACCGAGCAGAAGGGCCTGGCGCGGTTCGTCGGCCAGGTGTTCGATCCGGTGTTCGGCAACTTCTTCTATTATGAAGCGGTCAACAAGACGAAGGCCGAAGGCTTCGAGTTCGAGGTGGCCGGGCGCGTGACGCCGAACTGGGAGGTCAGCGGCGGCTTCACAACGATGCGGCTGCGCGACCAGGACGATGTCGATGCGCGCAAGTTCATCCCGCGTCAGACGTTCAAATTCGCCACCACCTACAACGTGCCGGAGCTGAACAAGCTGTCGTTCGGCGCGCAGGTGCGCTGGCAGAGCGATATCGACACCTCGCTGACCGATCAGCCCGCCTATGCGATCGTCGATCTGCAGGCCGGGATCGATATCGTCGAGAATGTCCGGGCGACGGTCGTGGTCCGCAACCTGACCGACAAGCTGTATTTCACCAGCCTCGTCTATGGCGATTACGGCATCGGCCAGTACGCTGCGCCGCGCAGCTTCCAGGCGTCGGTGTCGTACCGCTTCTGATCCGCAGCGCGGGGCAAGGAAAGGGCGGGGGCATGTCGCTCCCGCCCCTTTTCGTTTGCGCGGACGTGTTGGCGTTTATGCGCGGCGCACGCCGAGGAAGCGGTAGTTGCGGTGCCAGTCGCCGTCGAGCCAGAGCAGGTCCAGCGTGCGGCGATCGCCGTCATACCACAAAGTCGGCGCGCTGGCCTTGCCGTCGATGTCCGCGACCGAGCCAAGCCCGACCACCGGGTGCCGGACCTGTACTTGCGGGAAGGCTTCGCCGAACGCCAGGATGTCGCCGATCGCGGCGGGTTCCCAGCCGGCCTCGCGGATGCGCAGCGCGGCGTCGTCGGACGAGAGGCTGCAATTGAAGTGGAACAGCTTCTGCGCCTGCGCGCCATGCTGGTCCGCGGTGACCGGAAACGCCGCTTCGGTCAGTTCCTCATGCCGCCAGCCATAATTGCCGAGCGTAACGCGTTGCTCGAAGGTCAGATCGGCGGGGACCGTCACGCTCGTCTGTTCGACCCGCGCGCCCAATTCGGCGGCAGTCAGTTGGTCGGTCATCTGCATTCCTTTTTCAGAGTTGGATCGTCTGTCCGATCGAGCGTTCGACCGCGCGGCGATAGACGAGGTCGGCGGTCACCAGATCCTCGATCGCATGGCCCATCGCCTTGTAGACGGTGATCTCGTCGGGGGACTCGCGGCCGGGCTTGCGCCCGAGCAGCACCTCGCCCAGCTCGGCGCCATCGGCCGGGTCGATCCCCGTCAGCTCGGCGCAACCCGCCGGCGCCGGCGCGAACGCGATCTTCGCTTCGACATAAAGCTTGTGGTTCGCCGCGATCGCCGGATCGAGCTCGCCGCCCGGCGGCGCGAAGCCGACCGAGCTGACATGCTGTCCCGGCCGCAGCCAGCCGTTGCGGATCAGCGGCTGCGAAGCGCTCGAACACAGGCAGATCATGTCCGACTGGCGCACCGCGGCTTCATAATCGTCGACAACGCGCGCCCGGAAATCCCGGCCTGCCAGCCGAGCGGCGCCGATATGATCGTCCGATCCGATGAAGATCGTCTCAAGGTCGAAATGGCGTGTCATCAGCTCCAGATGCGCCTGCGCCTGCACCCCGGAACCAAGGATCGTCAGCACGCGCGAATCCGGCCGCGCGAGCAGCTTTGCAGCGAGCAGCGAAGCCCCCGCGGTCCGCATCGCGGTAATGTGGTTGCCATCGACCAGCGCGAGCGGCGTGCCCGTCGCTGCATCCATCAGGACGATCAACCCGAAATGCGAGGGGATTCCGGCATGATGATTGCCCGGAAAGACGGTCACCAGCTTGGTACCGATCGGCAGGCCCGGCGCATGGGCCGGCATCAGCAGCAGCTGTCCCGCGCCCTCGACGTGCAATTGTCCACGCGGCGGCGCGGCTACCTCGTCCGCGCTGATTGCCCTGAACCCCGCCGCCAGCGCCTCCAGCAGCTCGTCGATATCGAGCAGCCCGGTGACATCGGCCTCGTTGAGCAGCAATGCTCCCGGCATCAGTCGAAGATCTGGCGTGGCATGTAGAAAGAGACGACGAAGTTGGGCACGTCGACGATCTCGTTGATGCGCAGGTCGCCCGCGACGCTGCACAGCATGTAGGCGTCGGGCGCGCTGAGCCCGTGCAGCTTCGACAGGCGGTCGATCATCCCGCGCACCGCGTCGCGGCTGGCGGTCAGCAGGTCGGGGCCGATGCCCATCGTCGCTTCATAGCCGCGGCTGTCGATATGCCGCGTCACCGGCTCGTGCGTCACGAAGCGCGGGAAGCGCAGATTCTCGCCCTTGACCAGTTCGAGCTTCACCGTCGCGCCCATCGGCGATTCGATCGCGGTCCCGCACACCTCGCCATCGCCCTGCGCGGCGTGCGGATCGCCGAGGCAGAACAGCGCGCCGGGCACCTCGACCGGAAGGTACAGCTCGACCCCGCGCGCCAGGTCGCGCGTGTCCATGTTGCCGCCGGTATGATAGGGCGGCACGGTGCTGAACTCGCCCGGCGCGGCCTGCGCGACGCCGACGATGCCGCAGAACGGCCGCAGCGGGATCTTCGCCACCGAGGAAAACAGGGTCGGGCTGCCGAACCCTCGGTCATAGTGCCAGATGTTCAGCGCCGGATCGGGAAACTCGTCGGCGAGCAGGCCGAAACCGGGAATGATCCCCGTCCACCCCCAGCCGCTCGGCGCGAATTCGAGCAGCGTCACCTTGAGCGCATCGCCCGGCTCGGCGCCGTCGACATAGATCGGCCCGACGATCGGATTGACCCGCTCGAAATCGAGCGTCGCGATATCGGCGGCCGTCGAACTCGCCGAAAGCTGGCCGCACACCGCATCCATCTCGGTGAATTCGAGCACATCCCCCGGGGCGACGGTCGTCACCGGCGGATGCGCGTTCGACCATTTGAGATGCTCGTTCGCCGCATGGATGGTGTGCTTGCAGCCATTGTGCGTCATGCGGTCCTCCTGTGATCACGCGACACCACGCGCCCCCCGCCGCGCCAGCCGCGCGGGTAGGTCACCGAATAGGCCTCGAGGTCCCAGCCCTGCTCGCGCCAATAAGTATCCACCGCCCACAGCTCGCCTGCGGCATCGGCGACGTAGAAGAAGAACCATTGCCCGCGGTCGGCGGTCTTGAGGAACTCATAGATCTGCGCCAGCGCGATGCGCGCGCCATGCTCGCCGCCGAGCGCCGCGAAGATCGGCCCGTCGACCGAGCTGCGCACCAGCCGGTACTGGTAGAGCGTCTCGGCTGGCACCTGCCGCTCGATCACGTCGAGGAAATGCGCCGTGAAATCGTCGCCGAGATAGCGGATCGGCAGCTCGCCCGCGCGGTCCGCGACGAACTTGTCGCGCGCGACGAACCGGTCGGCCGCCGGCAGGTTGAAGGGCTCGCCGACGATCTCCAGCAGCCCGCCGGCAACCATCGCGGCCTCGACGCCAGTGTCACGCTCGCTCATGCCTCGGGCCAGTCGACGAAGGTCATTTTAACAGCAAATCCTCATAGAATGCGCTGAACGGGCGGTCGGGGTGGCGGATCTGGATTTCCAGCACCCACAGCCCGTCGCCCGGCGCGTAATCGGTATCGATCAGCGCGCCGTCATGCTTCACGGCGTGCGGAAAGTCGGAGAGGCGGTGGCCCGGCATGTCGAGGTTGAGCACCCAGCCCAGCCGCGCCGCCTCGGCCTGCGCAAAACGATAAAGCGACGCCCCGCTCAGCCCCTCGTCGCGCCAGCGCGCGCGCGTCGCCTCGAATACCGCCTTCACGTCGCGCGCCGCCTGGTGCATCGCCGCGTCGTTGCCGACCACGAAGGTCGCGCCGGCATCGCCCTCATGCCCGCGCCACACCGGGCCGATATCGATGAAGAAGATGTCGTTCTCGCCCAGCACCATGCCGGGTTCGGAGCGTTCACCGAAGTTGAGCAGCGTGTTGCGCCCGAACCGGACATGGATGCCGTGCCAGCCGCGCAGCATGTCGGCGTCCTTGAGCGTGCGCCGCATCAGCGCGACCGCTTCCTCCTCGGTCATGCCGGGGCGGATCGCAGCAGCGACGGCATCCATCGCAGCGCGGGTCCGCTCGCGCGTTTCCAGCATCACCGCAGGATCGAACCGCGTGCCGTTACGCTCCTGTTCGGCCTGTACGCACCCCACCCCGTTCGTCTCCGCTTTTCGCCCTTGAAAGCTGCGAGCCGGACCCGCCGCGTTCAATGACAAATTGGATATGGCCTCATGCCACGATCCGGTCTCGCTCGCGGGGGCCAGACCATGTCGGGAAACGGGGTCCAACCTTGTTACCCCGTCACAAAACTGTATCTTGTCGGACAAGCGCCGGGCTGAGGGAGGTCGCATGTCGCGCCTGACATTGTCGCAGCTGTCCGCGTTCATGAAACTCGCGGAAACGTCGAGCTTTCGCGACGCCGCGAACGAACTCGGCGTGTCGCAGCCCGCGCTCAGCCGGACGATCCAGCATATCGAGACCCGCGTCGGCGTGCGCCTGTTCGACCGCGACACCCGCACCGTGACGCTGACGCCGGCGGGGGAGAAATTGCGCCCGCTCGCCGCGCGGCTGCTGGGTGATTACGAGACCGTGTTCCGCGAGCTGCAGGAGTTCGTCGAGGGGCGGCAGGGCCTGATCCGCATCGCCGCTTTGCCCTCGGTCGCCTCGGCGCTGCTGCCGTCCGCGATCCAGAGCTTCCAGACTCGTTTTCCCGGCGTGCGGGTCGAGATCTGGGAGGATGTCGGCGAGCTGGTCCACAATGTCGTGCGCGACCGCGCCGCCGATTTCGGCATCGCGCCGCCGCCCGATCTGTCGAGCGACCTGCGCTATCAGGAGCTGCTCAAGGACACTATCGGGCTGGTGTGCCGCGAGGACGATCCGCTGGCGGCGGTGGCCGAGCATCAATGGTCGGTGTTCGGCGACCACCGTTTCATCGCCATGTCGGAGGAGACCGGCATGTCGGCGATGGTCGAGAATGGTCTCGCCGAAGCCGGGGTGGTGGTCGAGCGGCTGTTCAACTGCTCGGCGGCGACCACCGCGGCGGCGTTGATCAAGTCCGGCCAGGGGATTTGCGCGCTGACCCGGCTGACCATGGCCGAGATCGGCTCGCCGGCACTGGTGTGGCGGCCGCTTGTCGATCCGGTCGTGGCGCGCTCGATCGGCATCGTCCGGCACAAGGCGCGCTCGCTCTCGCCCGCCGCGCAAGCATTCGTGCGCGAACTCGAACGCCAGGCGCGCATCATCCGCACGGGCGAAACGCCCGCCGCCCCGGCACTGGGCCTCGTCCACAACGCCTGACCGCGCCGCCGCCCGGTATCGACTGATAACCAATGCCGCATTGCCGCTCTGCGGCGGCACCCGCACACTCGTCGTCTGGATTGCTCGTTTCGAGGACGAATGCGGCATGGCAGGGCTGGCCCCGGCAAGACTGGACGAACGCGCGCGCATCGGCGCCACCGCACTCGGCGATCTTGCGCGCGGTGCGGCGTTCCTCGGCTCGGGCGGCGGTGGCGACCCCTATCACAACCGGCTGCTCGGCGAAGCGATGATCGCCCGCCGCGGTCCGTTCGAGCTGATCGCGCTCGACGCGCTCGCCGACGACGCGCTGGTCGTGCCGTGCGGCTGGATCGGCGCGCCGACCGTGTCGGTCGAGAAGCTGCCCAACGGCAATGAGGCGCTGCGCGGGCTGCGTCGACTCGAAGAGCTGCTCGGCCGCCGGATCGACGCGGTGCTGCCGATCGAGATCGGCGGCGGCAATGGCCTCGCGCCGCTGATCGCCGCGGCGCAGCTCGGCATTCCGGTGGTCGACGCCGACGGCATGGGCCGCGCTTTTCCCGAATCGCAAATGTCGATCTTCAGCATCGCCGGACTGTCGGCCTGCCCGTCGGTGATGACCGACGCGTCGGGCGCGCTGGTGATCATCGAGGCGGCCGACAATCACACGCACGAGCGGCTGGCGCGGCAGCTGTCGATCGCGATGGGCGGCGACGCGCACATGACCGAATATCCGCTGACCGGGCGGCTGGCGAAGGCTCACGCGATCCCCGGCTCGATCTCGACCGCGATCGCTGCCGGCGCGGCGATCCGCCAGGCTCGCGCGGCGGGCGAAGACCCGTTCGAAGCGCTGTTCGCAGCGTTGCGCGCGTCGCCGCTCTATCGCTTCGCCGGCGCGCTGTTCGACGGCAAGATCACCGATCTCGAGCGCGAGACCACGCGCGGTTTCGCGATCGGCCGCGTGACGATCGAAGGCTTCATGGGCGCAGGCCGGCTCGACATCGAATTCCAGAACGAGAATCTGGTGGCTCGGCGAGACGGCAAGATCTGCGCGATGGTGCCAGACCTGATCACGATCATGGACCGCGAGACCGCCGAAACCATCACCACCGACCGGCTGAAATACGGTCAGCGCGTGAAGGTCGCCGGCGCCGCCGCGCCGCCGATGCTGCGCGATGCGAAGGCATTGTGGATGGTCGGACCGTCCGCATTCGGGCTTGCCGAAGCGTTCGTGCCGATCGAGAAACTGAACGGGTGGGAGGACCTATGACCACAGCCGCATCCAGCGACGAATATGCGCACAGCCCCGTCATCGGCCAGATGGCGGGCTGGCGCGTCGCACTGATCGTCGCCAGCTTCTCGATCGGCATTCCCGATTTCTTTAATGGCGCGCAGAACGCGCTCGCGCTGGGCCTGCCCGCGGCGGTGGCGGCGGCGCTGCTCGCCAGCCTGATCCTGTTCCTCGGCTGCTGCTTCACCGCAGTGGTCAGCGTGCGCACGCGGCTGTCGACCTATCCGTTGGTGCAGCGCTCGTTCGGCCGTCACGGCGCGGCGTTGATCAACACCGTGATCGCACTGATCCACTTCGCCGCGTTCGGTATGAATGCCTCCTTCTTCGGCGAAGCGCTCGTCTCGGCAGCGCAGATCAACGGCGTGCCCGCCAACTGGGCCGCGTTCGTGATCCTCGGCGCCGTGCTGGCGGCGAGCGCGACGCTGGTCGGCATCCGCGCGCTCGAATGGCTGGCGCTGCTGATCGTGCCGGTGCTCGGGCTGATCTTCGTCGCCATCGCGGTGGTGGCGATCCAGAGTCACGGGCTGGTCATCGCGCCCTCGCCCAACCCGCCGACTCCGATGACCTTCGGCGTCGCGACATCGGCAGTGGTCGGCGCCTATATGCTCGCGGTGGCGACCATGCCCGATCTGTCGCGCTTCGTGCGCACGCCGCGCGGCGCGATCGTCAGCATGGCGCTGTCCTTCCCAATCGCGACCCCGCTGATGATGACCGCCGCGGCATTGCCCGCACTCGCCACCGGCGAGCCGAGCGTCAACAAGCTGATCGTCTCGCTCGGTCTCGGCACGCCCTTGCTGTTCGTCGTCGCGCTGCCGATGATCATCGTCAACGCGCTCAACCTTTATTCCTCGACGCTGGCGCTCGGCACCACGCTGCCGCGTGGGCGGCCATGGATGTTCACCGTGGCCGGGGCCACGATCGGCACCGGCATCGCGCTGGCCGGGATCATCAACTATTTCATCCCGTTCCTGGTGTTTCTGAGCCTGATCATCCCGCCGATCGCCGCAATCTATGTGATCGACAGCTTCACGCTGTTCCGCAGCACCGATCCGGCGCAATCGATCCGCAACCTGCCCGCGGTGCGCTGGGAGGCGATCGCGGCGTGGCTGGGTTCGCTCGCCATCGTGCTGGCGCTGCGCGAAAGCGTCACGCTGACCACCGTCCCGGCGCTCGACGCCACCATCGTCGCGGCGATCGGCTATGTCGGCTTGCTCAAGCTGCGCGACCGGTTCCGCCAGCCGGAGCCAGCGCCTAGCGCCGCGCAGCCTTGATCAAATCGAGGCTGCCGCTGAGATAGCCCTGCTCGGCACAGCCGGCTTTCGCAGTTGTGGCGGTCGCTTCATAGGTGTTGTGCGGATAGGCCGCGTCATCGACCACGAAGCGCATCGGACCGAAGGTCAGCGCGACGATCCAGGTGTTGGCGACCGGGGTCGCGCGGTGCAGCTTCGCGCCGAGCGCGGGCGCGACATTGGCGTCGGTCTGCACGATGGCGAGATCGCCGATGCGCAACACGCCGAGCTCGAGCTTCACCGGATCGGCATCGCGCGTGCGGAAGTCACAGGCGGGCAGCTTCGAGTCCGGCGAATAGGCGCAGCGGTCGGGCAGGTTGAACGGTTGCGTCGCCTTACCAGGGCAGATCAGCGGCTTCGATGCGCCGCCGACCGACACCGCTTCGGCGCTGGTGGTCATGGCGCCGGCCACCGCCAGCGCTTCCTCGGCCAGCACGCTGCCATAGGTCTGGAGCAGTTCGAGTGCGTGCCCGCGGCGCTGGGGTTCGGGTGTGTCGTCGGCGCGGTAGAAGGGTACGCCCGCCGCGCCGATCGTGAACAGCACGGGCGCGCCGCCGCTACGCGCCTCGATGATCCGCGCCGCCACGCCTGGCACGTCGCCGCTGATCTCGCCCTTGATCGCCATCGCGACGACCGGCTCAAACGCATAGTTCAGCAGGAACGCGATCGGCTTGCCGTCGAGCGTCTCGAACTTGACCACGCCCAGGCGGTGGTCGATCGGCTCGGTACCGGTGCGGTCGACATCGGCGATGTAGCGCCCATGCGCGGGCGACCAGACGTTGCGGTTGCCGACCAGATGCGCCTTGCCGCTGCCGGTCCCGGCGCGTGCGGGCTGAAGATTGGCGACCGCCTGCCGCACCGCCTGCACCGCCGCGACGGTCACCTGCTCGACGAATTTGGGCGAGCCGGGCAGGATGATGCCGATCCCTTCCGCCGCGACGCGCACGGCATTGTGGGTGTGGGTGGTGCCGAGCACGATCTGCTCGCGCGGCACCTTCGCCTCGCGCGCGATCCGGGCGATGATGTCGGCGGCGACCGGCGCGACGATCGTGGGGACGTCGGCAATAACGATGACCGCGCGCTTGCCGTCGCTCTCGACCGCGACCGCGCGCAGATAGATGCGGTCGGCGACCGACTTGTACGGCGCGGGCAGGTCCGCGATGGCCGGGGTGATGTCGATCCGCGCGGCGCCGGCTTTGAGGCCGGTTGCCGGTTGCGGCGGCGGTGCGGCGGAGACGGTCAGCGCCAATGCACCCAGCGCAGCCGCGATCCGGCTCAAGATACGCTTCATCGCTTCGCTCTCCCTGACATCGTTGACAGGACGATAAGCGGCGAGGCTCCCTCACCGGAATTGAAAGCCGGGTTCACCCGATAACTTCGGCTCAGCGCGCCCGGGTCGTCATCGCCGCCCCGGCATCGCCCGGCAGCCGCACGAACCACGCCAGCGAGATCAGCGAGACCAGCGCGATGATCGGGAAGGATGGCGTGACCGTCGCGGTCGTGAGCGAGGCAGCGTCGCTCGCCGTCATCAGCGCGTACAGCAGGATCGCGGCGAGCGCGGTGCTGACCGACTGCATCAGATGCTGCACGATCGCCGAGGCGGTGGTTGCGCGGCCCATCTGCGCGTCGCTCATATCGGCGAACGCCAGTCCCGAGGTGCTGGTGAACTGCAGCGCGCGGAAGAAACCGCCCGCCGCGAGCGCCACCATCACCAGCCAATGCGGTGTCGCGGGCGAAAACAGCCCATAGCTCGCGAAGATCGCCGCCGTGATCAGCCCGTTGACCACGACGACCCGACGAAAGCCGAAGCGGCGCAGGATCGGCGGCGCGGTCGCCTTCATCACCAGCGACCCGACCGCGGTCATGAAGGTCATCAGCCCGGCCTCGAACGCCGACATGCCGAACGCGACCTGGATCAGCATCGCCAGCAGGAACGGCGTCGCGCCGGGAATCAGCCGGAAGAACGCGCCGCCGATCACCGCCGCGTTGAAGGTGCGGACACCGAACAGAGAGAGATCGACCACCGCATCGGCGCGGCCCCGCGCATGCAGCCAGTAGAACACCATGCTGACGACCGCCGCGACCGCGCAACCCGTAAGCAGCACCGCCGGCACGTCGTCGCGCATGACATTGTCGAGCGCATAGATCAGCGCGCCCATCCCGACGCCCATCAGCGCGATCCCTTTCCAATCGATCCGCGTCACCGGCTGCGCGGGCACGTCCGGTACATAAGCGCGCACCAGCCACAGCGCCGCCACCGCTACCGGCAGGTTGAGGTAGAAGATCCAGTGCCAACTCAGGAACGTCACCACCGCGCCGCCGAGCAATGGCCCGGCGAGCGGGCCGAATTGCGAGGGCATGGTCAGCGTCGAGAGCGCACCGACCAGCTCGTGCCGCGGCGTGCTGCGCAGCAGGATCAGGCGACCGACCGGCGCGACCATCGCCCCCGCGCACCCCTGCACCAGCCGCGCGGCGATCAGCTGCGGCAGCGTCTGCGCCAGCCCGCATGCCGCCGACGCCGCCGCGAACAGCAGGATCGCCACCATCAGCAACCGCTTCGCGCCGAACCGGTCGGCGAGCCAGCCCGACACCGGCAGGAACACCACAAGCGCCAGCAAATAGGCGGTGATGACGATGTTGAGCCGCAGCGGTTCGGCCGCCAGATCGCTCGCCATCGCGGGCAGCGCGGTGACGACCGAGCTCGCGTTGAGCGTCGTCATCAGCAAGGCTGTCCCGACGATCGACGGCACGATCCAGCCGCGAACCAGCCGCGCGCGCCGGTCGTCGAGCGCCGCCGCGGCCTGCGCCGCCTCGTCGTCGGCGAGATCCCCGCTGATGATCTTGTCGGGCTGCTCGCTCATTCCTGCGCGCTAACGCGGCCAACCGCCGCCGTCATCTATCGCGGTTCGATCAGCATCATGGCGCCGCCGGTGTGCGAGATCGGGTTCTGATAGACGCTCGAGATCACATCCACCTGGCCCGCCACCGCGCCGCGCATCGCGATCCACGTCATCAGCTCCAGCCCCTGCGCACCCGCCAGATCGACGATCTCGTCATTGGTGTAGCGGGTCAGCGCCTCCGGGTCGGAGACGATCCGCTCCATCGTCATCCGATCGAACGGCTCGTTGATCTTGCCGAACTCGCCCAGTTCATGGCTGAGCCCGCCACTACCAATCACCAGCACATTGGCGTCCTGTGCGAACGACTTGATCGCCCGCCCGATCGCCTGGCCGAACTTGTAGCAGCGCAGCGGCGTCGGAAGCGGCGGCTGGACGCCGTTGATTACGATCGGGATCACCGCGACCGGGACGTCATGCCCGGGATAGAGCAGGTCGAGCGCGGTGATGCCGGCATGATCGAACAACATCTCGCGGCACACGCTGACATCGAACTCGTCGGCGACCAGCGACTGAATCAGGTGCCACGACAATTCGGTGGCGCCGCGGAAGCTGCGCGGCTCGGGCGGCCCCCAGCCCTCGTCGGCATTGCGGTATTCGGTCGCGGCGCCGACCGCGAAAGTCGGCATGTTGTCGAGCGCGAAGCTCAGCCCATGATCGTTGTAGAAAACGATGGCGACATCGGGCTTGCGCTCGCCCAGCCAGTCATGGACCGGAGCATAGGCCTCGAAAAACGGCGCGAACGGCACCTCGGCCTGCTTGCCCGCCGCAAGGGTGCGGCCGATCATCGGCACATGCGAGGTGCCGAGGCCGCCTGCGATCCGCGCCATCAGACCGCCCCCGCCTTCTTCACCCGGTCGAGCTTGGCCAGGAAATACATGTTGCCGCCGAGCTCGAACAGCATGGGCTTGTTGCGCGAGACGACGGCCTCGGTCTCCTCGGCGTTCAACCCGAAGCGCGCGCAATAGCCCGCTTCGTCGGCGGCGAACGCCGCGCGGTTCTCGGCCCGGTTGAGCGTGTGGCACATCTTGTTGAGCTCATAGCCCTTGAGCGCCGCGCCCAGATTGAACTTCCCTGCCTCGACCTTGCTCATTCACGGTTCACTCGACTGGCCTGTCGCCCGCCCCGGCGCGAACCGGGGCGGGCGAACGGCGGTTACATCTTCAGCTTCACGCCCGCGGTCCAGTAGCGCCCACGCACATCGTCGCCGACCGCATAGCCGTCGCGCAAGCCTGCACGCGTGCCGTTGCCGGTGAACGCACCGATCGGCGGATCGGCGTCGAAGATGTTCTGAACGTTCACATAGAATTGCATCTCGCCGAACTTCGACGGAATCTCATAGGCGATGTTGATGCTGGTCGTGCCGAACGCCGCCATGTGGTTGCTGCCAGCCGCGAAGATGCCTTCGTTCTGCAGCTTCAACGCGTTACGCCAGCGCTGCATCAGGTCGATCGTGACATTGTCGTCGGGCTTGAGCCGGACGAAGCCCGTCAGCCGCACTGTCGGCGTCGCGGCAAAGCCGACCGGGCCGAACGCCGCGCCCGCCTGATCGCGGCTCGCGACATTGGGCTGACGGAACCACAGATGCGGCTGATACGCGCCGAGCAGACGGACGTTGAGCGGCATGCCGCCGACACGGCCATTATAGTTGATCTCGAGATCGGCGCCCCAGGTCTTGATCTCCGAAATGTTGAACAGCCCGTTATAGACCGCGGTCCAAGCATTCGCCGCCGAGGTGTCGCTGAAGCTGCCCGGGCGCCGCTGCAGGTCGCAATAGGGCGAGGTGCCGCCGCTGCTGTAGCACGCCTGCTGGAACGACGGCTCGCCGCCGTTGACGGCGAGGATCGCGTCGCTGACCACGATCTGATAGCCGTCGAGCGCGATGCTGAGCTGCGGCGTCGCCCGCCACACCACGCCGCCGGTGATCGTCTTGCCGATCTCGGCCGTGAGGTTCGGATTGCCGCCGTTGATCGACGGGATGGTCGGGCTCTGGCCGGTCAGCAAATCGGTGCCGACGACGTTGACGACGAAGCGCTCGGCGAACAACTCGTAGAGCGTTGGCGCGCGGATGTCGCGCGACCAGGTGCCGCGGAAGCGCAGCGTGTCGGTCAGCTTCCAGTCGGCGCCGGCCTTCCAGGTCACGTAATCGCCGCTGGTGTTGTAACGCGTGAAGCGCACCGCACCGTTGACGTTGAGCGAGCCGATGAAGCTGTCCTTGAGCAGCGGCACATCGGCTTCGCCCGCGACTTCCCACACCGTCTGGCTGACATTGGGATTGGCCGGCAGCGTCAGGAAATAGTTGGTCTGCGTCGCAGCGCAGTTGAAGCGGATGCCGGCGCAGTTGACGAACATGTCGGACGTTGCGTCGGAGGTCGCGCTGAACGACACGCGGCGCCACTCACCCGAAACCGCGACGTTGATCGGCCCGGCCCAGGTGTCGAACGGCGACACCGCGACGCTGCCTGAAATATCGTCCATCAGCGTGACGGCGCGATAATTGGTCGTGCCGAACACATAGTCGAGCGCGGCCTTGCTCTCCGACTGCGGCCCGAACGGGTTGAGCGGCACGCAGCTGCCGTAAGTCGCCGGGTTGGCGATCGCCGCCTGGCAGATGATCTGTGCTGGATTGGCCGGATTGACGACCGCGTCGAGCGCCGCCGCCAGCCGTTGCTGATTGAGGTTGTTCTCGACCCGCGTCTTCAGCTCGGCCCGGCCGTGAATATAGTCGAACTGCCACTTGAGCGGCCCGAGATCGCCGGCGAGGCCGGTGTTGATCATCCACTGATCCGAATCCGACACCGAATGCTGGCGTCGATCGTCGATCGTGTCGCTCATCGTCTTGCGGAAGCGGAAGGTCGTACCGCCCGCCGCCAGCTGAGTCTGTAACGCAGCCGGCAGGAACGGATTGTTGCTGGTCAACTGGACGTTGTTCAGGCGGAAATATTCGGCCCAGTTCTCGTTACGCTTGAACGTGCCCGAGAACTGAACATAGGCGCGCACTGCATCGGAGAAATCATAGTCGAAGCGCGCGAACGCCTGATGCGATTCGAGCGGCTGGAGGAGCGAGCTGTCCCAATCGCCGCCGTCGCCGCCGACCTGCAGCGCCGCAGTGCCGGTCGCCGTGCCGTTGACGAAGGCGCTCGTCGTGGTGGGGGTGCGGAACACCTGATTGGTCAGCGGCCCGGTGGTGATGACGCCGCCCGCCGGATAATCGCGCTGGCGCAGATTGGTGTAGAGCGTGAAGGGAAGCGCCGTCGTGCCGGCACCCGCAACACCGACCAGATCCATCCACGGACGGTTCGAACGGCGCGTGATGCCGGTGCCGTCATGATATTGATAGCTCGCCTCGAAATGCCCGTTCTCGCCGAGATTCGTGCCCCAGGCGACGCCGGCATCGAACTGACGCGCATCGCCATATTCGGAGATGCCCATGCTCGCTTCGAGCTTGAGGCCGTTGAAATTGCGGTCGAGCACGTAGTTGACCACGCCGGACACCGCATCGGAGCCATAGACCGCCGAGACGCCGCCGGTGACGAGATCGACCCGCTGCACCAGCATCTGCGGGATCAGGTCGACATCGACCGCGCCATTGAACAGCGTCGGCGGGATGCGCAGCCCGTCCATCAGCACCAGCGTGCGCGTGATGCCCAGGTTGCGCAGGTTGAGCTGGTTGGCCGAGCCGTTGCCGCCCGAGGCGCTGCCGCCGGTCGAGGGGTTGCTGCCGGCGCCGCGCGAGCCGGAAAAGACCGGCAACGCATTGAGCGCGTCGGCGAGGTTCGCGCCGGGCTGTGACGCAAGCAGATTCTCGGTCTGGATGACCGTCACCGGCGACGGGCTGCTGTTACCGTTGCTGATCACGCGCGAGCCGGTGACGACGATGTCGCGGTCACCCTCGACCGGGGCGTCGCCGGTATCGGCTTGCGCCTCGGGCTGCGCAGCCGCGGCGGTTTCCTGCGCGTGCGCGACGTTGCCGAGCGACAGCAGCGAAACGCCCGCAAGCAGAACCAAGTTATGGCGTGAAATAGTCATTTCCCCTCCGCTGAATTCATCGTCATTGCTTGTGACAATCTGCACGCGCTGATTTTGTTCTTGGCATTTTCGTGCAGTTGCCGCCGGCATTGTCGCCGGTGGCGTCGATTGTATATTGCGGATATCGCGCTTATTGGCCGCATTGGATTGACGCGCCATGCGATAAGCTTTGGCGTCAGGGTTTACGGATTTCCGAAAACACCCTTCGCCGCGCATCCGGCTATCATCCGCTCGGCATTGCCGTGCGCCACGGCGGCTTCGACCTTGCGCGGCAATTGCCCCAGCGCGTTGCGCGCGGTGGCGAGCAGCAGCTTCGCCTGCCCCGCCCGCCCGCCGCCGGCCGACGTGATGTCCATGCCGAACATGAAACGGTTCGGATGGCGCAGGATCAGCGCGCGCCAGTCCGGGCGGACCACGCCGTCGGCATCGAGGATGGTGATCTTGGCCGGCACCGCGGCGCCACCGCCCGGGGACGGCCAGCCCGCCGCCGGATCGAGCCGCACCGAAAGATCGGCATGGATATTGGCGTGGGCGTCCATGAGCCGCCCGATTGTTGCGGCGCCCGCGCTCCAGCCCGTATGGGCCAGCACCAGCGTCATGCGCGGATGCCCGGACGCGATGCGTTCGACTGCGGCGATCGTCTCGGGCGCGTCGAGGCCGATATGCATGTTGACCGGCAGGCCGAGCCGGTCAGCCTCGCGATAGATCGCCATCCGGTGCGGATGGAGCAGCGCGGCGGCGTCGCTAGGATCGGTCGCCGGCTCGATCCGGGTCGGCAGCTCGCCGAAGCCGCACACCGCCCCCGCCGCATGCAGCTCGGCAAAGCGCGCCGCGCTGTCCGCGCCGAGCCGGTAGCCTGCCATGTCGGGCAACCGCGCAATGCTGATGAACGGCACCACGAAGCCGCGCCCCGCTGCGGTGATCTCGCGAAGGCCAGCCGGGTCGGGCGACATGATCACGACCTGCGCCAGCCCGGCCTCGCGCAGCATCGCGACTTCCGCCGCGGCCGGCATGTCGGGCAGGATGTGCGAATGCGCGTCGATATAGCGCATCGGTGCGAGTGGCTCGCGCCCCGCGCAACCGGCCAGCGCCACGGCGAGGATGAGCGCTGTCATGCGCATCAGAAGCGGCCCGGCTTGCTCAGCCAGCTATCGACGAAATCGAAGCTGCGCTTGACCGTGTCGCCATATTGCGGGCGGCATGGGGTGAAGAGATGCGTCGCGCCCTCGACCGCAGCATAGCTTTTGTCGCGCGAGGCGAGCGCGTCGAAGGTCAGTTCGCCCGAGACGAGCAGATAGTGGCAGCTCATCGTCAGAACGAGCGCCGGGACGGTGATCCCGCGCGCATTGGCAGGCGCTGAGGTGAATGCCGACGCCCAGTCGACGCCGGTAATCGAGTCCGCCGTGATCGCATAATCAGGCCCGGTGCGGATCGCAGCCTGCGCAAGGAAGGTGCGAACCGTGCTGTTGGCTCCCATCTGCGCCAGCGTTGTCAGCGCACGACGGACATCCTGCCCCATCGGTGCGCGTACCGATGGGACGATGCCCTCGCCTTGCGTGCCGTCGGCGCGCAGCAGCAGATGCGGGCGCGCCGTGCGGGCGAGCAGGGCGGTGTCGGGCTGATACAGCCGCGCGCCGAACGCATGCACGCCGATCCCGCGCACCGCGAACGGCTCGTCGTCGCTGAACCGCCCCTGCCCCGCCTCGATCGCCTTTAGCCGCGCCAGCGCTGCCTGCGTCAGCGAAACGCCCCGCGTGGCTTGGGCGGCGAGATAGCGTTTGCGGAAGTCAGGCGAATAGGCCGCCTTGCCGGTCGCGGCGTCATAGCCATTGGCCGCGTCGAACATATCGACCGTCGTGTCGCGCCTCGTCTCGCCCGCAGCGGGGTCGATCGACGTCATCTGGTGATAGGCGCCGAGCGTTGGATCAAGCAGCGCGATGCCGTCGGCCTTGGGCAGCGCCTTCAGCCCCTCGACGCGGCAGGTGATGATCTTTTCCGGCCCGCTGCACGCCGCGGGACCATTCTCGGCGACATTCTGGTAAAAAGCCATTAGCGGCCCGCCGCCGCTATGCCCGACCAGCACAACCTTTTCGACACCCGGCAAGGTGCGCAGCCAGGCGA
Source organism: Sphingomonas tagetis (assembly GCF_024211275.1). Taxonomy (GTDB): domain Bacteria; phylum Pseudomonadota; class Alphaproteobacteria; order Sphingomonadales; family Sphingomonadaceae; genus Sphingomonas; species Sphingomonas tagetis. The sequence goes on along the minus strand of NZ_JAMLDX010000003.1, from coordinate 156,184 downwards.
CACCGCGGCCGACCAGCGGCGCGATGGCGTCGAGCCGCTCGTCGCCGCCGGGCCGGTTGAGCGTCAGAACGCGATAGCCGCGCTTCGCCAGCTCGCGCGCGACCGGGTCGTTGAAATTGTTGTTGGTCGGATGCGCGAACACCAGCGCGACACGCGGCTTCGATGCCCCCATGGCAGATTCATAAAGCATCCCCTCGCCGTCACGCGCCCCGAAAGCGAGATAGCTGGTGCGCAATTCCGCCGGCACCCGTTGGACCTGCGCTGCCGCCGCACCAAGTCCGGTCGCGAGTGCAGCGAATCCCAAAATGCTGCGCAGCATTTTCATGCGCCGAGGCTCGCGGTGGTCTCGTCGAACAGCTCGTCGACCGCCATCCGGCGCGGAATGAACTTCTGCTCCAACGCCCAGTCGATGGCGAGCTGGATGTTCTTGCGGTTCGCCTCGAGGCCGACCGGCGGATAGCTCGCGGGAAGCTCGCTCTCCACAGCGCTGCGGCTTTCGACCAGCATGCGGTACAGTTCCTTCACCACGTCCGGGCGGGTCCGCGAAAGCTCTTCGTGCACCACGAACATGTGGTTGATGCACACCGCGCCGGTGCGAGCGAACCAGTCCTTCGCCGCCTCGAACGGATCGGGCACGAGATATTCGACGCGCGGGTCCTTGGGCAGATCAACGCCCTGCAGCGTGGCGGCGAGCTCGCCGTCGAGCATCATCTGGCCGATGTCCGACCCCTTGGGCAGCCGCTCGCAATTGGGCGGATCGCTATATTCGAGCAGATGGCCGTCATTGACGGTGCACCACGTCACCTTGTCGAGATCGACGCCATATTCGTGCTTGAGGATGCCGCGAATCCAGAGGCCCGTCGTCTGGGTATAGGTGCGCACACCGACGCGCTTGCCCTCGATGTCCCTGGGGTCCAGATGCCCGAACTCGCGGTTGAAGCCGGCGCAATGATGCTGGAAACGGCCATTGACCGGGATCGGCAGCGCGACCCAGGGCTTGCCGTAGATCTTGGCCTGAAGCAGCGTGACGATCGCCAGCTCGCCGCAATCATAGGCGTTCTCGCGCAGCATCGCCTTGAAGCCGTTATGCGCTTGTGGCGGGCCGCAAAAGTCGAGCGTGACGATATCGGACAGGACGCGACCGTCCTTCATCGCCGCGGTCACGGGATAATCGGCGAGATTGGTCTTGAGCGTCGTCACGGCTGTGGTGGCCATCGGCCCCTCCCCAATTGTCAGTAGAGCTTCACTTCGATCAGCACCGGCCCCTCGGCGTCGGCCGAGCGGACCATCTGAGCGTGGAAATCCTCGGCGGTGGTGACCTGCACCCCCGGCACGCCCATCGACTTGGCCATTGCGACCCAGTCGATCGTCGGGCGGTCGATATCGATCATCGCCAGCGCCTGCGGCCCCGGCGTGCCTGCGCCCATATTGGCGTATTCGGCCTTGAGGATGGCATAGCTGTTGTTGGCGAAGATGATCGTGGTGACCGGCAGCTGCTCGCGCGCCTGAGTCCACAGCGACTGGATCGTGTACATCGCGCTGCCGTCGCCGACCATGCAGAAGGTCCGCCGGTCCGGGCAGGCGAGCGCGGTTCCGGTCGCGACCGGCGTGCCATAGCCGATCGACCCGCCCATATTGTTGATCAGGTCGTGGGGGCGAGCACCCATCGTCAGCCCCATGCTCTCGCGTCCGGTAGTCAGCGATTCATCGACCAGAATGGCATGCTCGGGCAGCGCCGCGGCGAGCGCATGCGCGATGCTGACCGGATTGAGCGCGCCGCTTGGCACGGGGGTCTCGATACGCTCCTGAATGCGCGGCGCGATGCCGGAAGCGCCCAGCGCGTCGAGCAGCATTTCGAGCGCGACCTCGCTGTCCTCGTCCGCCTCGGCCAGTGGGTGCACCACCGTGCCGGGCGCCTTCAACAGGCTCGGCTTGTCCGGGTAGCTGAAGAAGGCGACCGGCTCCTTGGTCTCGACCGTGATCAAATGTTTGAAGCTGGCGAGGAAGGCGCTGCCCTGAGCCACGGCATAGGGGATGCGCTCGACCGGCACGCGTCCCGCGCCACGCTCGATGCGCGCGGTGAAGAACTGTGAGCCGAGGCGGCAGCCCGTGCCCGCCGCGATCTTGCCCGCCAGCTCGAGCGCGCGGCCGCGCGTCGCCTTGTTGGCGAGGATAATCAGCGCGGGTTCGCCCGACCTGAGCACTTGCGCGATCTGGTCGATGCGCGCGACATCGGGCACCTTGCGCGACGGCGCGGCAGCGGCAGGAACGACGCGGTCGCCGGCATCCTTCCACGCCGTGTCGCCGGGCAGGATCAGCGTCGCGATCTGGCCGGGATGCTCGCTCGCCTTGCCGACGGCGGTGGCAGTGTCCCAGGCGATGCTCGTCGCGGATTCCGCGCGCCGCACCCAATGGCTGAGCGGCCGCGCCAGACCCTCGATATCGCTGCTCAGCGGCGGATCATATTTGAGGTGCGACGCCGAATGCTCGCCGACGATATTGACCATGCCGACGCTGGCGCGCTTGGCGTTGTGGATGTTGGCAAGACCGTTCGCCAGCCCCGGACCGAGGTGGAGCAGGGTCGACGCCGGCTTGTCCTTCATCCGGTACCAGCCGTCGGCGGCGCCGGTGCACACGCCCTCGAACAGGCACAGCACGCTCTTCATCCGCGGATTGTCGAGCGCGGCGAGGAAATGCATTTCCGACGTGCCGGGATTGGCGAAGCAAATCTCGACGCCCTGATCGGCCAGCGTGTTCACAAGGGCTTGGGCGCCGTTCACTTGTCTCTCCCCGGTTATACGGGTGTCAGACCATGACGTGGCGGCGAGGACTAATCGGATTGGCCGGGTGGGCGATAAGTTCGGGTCCTGGCCCCTCCTCTGAAGGGGAGGGGCTTGTCAGTTCAATACCCCGCCAGCTCGCGTCCCTGGCCGACCACGCCATAGCTGCGCACCGGCGCGCTCATCAGGAACTTGTAGCCTTCGCTGAGCAGCCGCTCGACATTCTTGGCGCCGACATGCGGGTTGCCGACCACCACCTTGTGCTTGTGGCAAGTCTCGGCGATCTGCCGCATCGCGTCGATCACCTCGGGATGCTCATACTGGCGCGGATAGCCGAGCGCCTGCGACAGATCCCCCTCGCCGATCAGGCAGAAGCCGATCCCCGGCACGTTCGTCAGAATGTCGTCGAGATTCTCGATCGCCTCGGGACTCTCGATCATCAGCCCGACCAGCAGCTCGCCATGCGGCGCGAGCGGCCACACATCGGCCTTGGCGTAATATTCAGCCTGGCTGACGCCCCAGTAACGCGCGGCGGCCGCCGGACCGTCACCGCGCACCCCCTTGGGTTCGTACAGCGCGGCGCCCGTGGGCTTGGCATAGCGGCACGAGGCGACGGCGTTGTAGGCCTGCTCGACGCTCGAGACGTGCGGCGTGATCACGCCATAGACGCCGCGGTCGAGCACCTGCTTGGCCTGGAACTGGTTCATCTCGACGCCATTGGCGGGGATGCGCGCCAGCGGGGTGACGCCCGGCGCGACCGAGCCGCTCTCGGCGATCTTCTTGCGGCTGAGCATGTACTGGAGCGAGTCGCCCAGCGCCGCGACGTCGTAGGGATTATGCTCCATCTCGAAGACCACGCCGTCATAGGGCGCGTCGCTCAGTTCCTGCGCCAGCGTCTTGTCGAGCTTGGCAAAGCAGGTGAAGGCCGGCTTGCCCGCTTCCCACGCGCGGATGATGCCGTTGAGACGGGGGCCGGTCATTCAGCTGCTTCCTTTTGTGCGGTTTCCTCGGGGCTCCAGTACATGAAGCCCATGCCTTCGCCGGTGCCCGCGGGGGTGCGCCAGCAGGGGATGTAGTCGACCAGATTCATCTGCGCGCCGGTCTGCTGCAGCGCCATCATCACGATGCTGTAGATCTTCACCTCCGACGTGCCCGACTGGTAATAGCCGTTGGGGATCGCGGCGAGGCCCTCATAGTCGTAGCTCGCCAGCTTCCCCATCACGTCGCGGTCGAATTCCTCGTCGTTGACGAAATGCGACAGCCCGCCCGACGCGATCACCGCGACGCGTACATCCTGCGGCCATGCCTCGATCGCCTCGCGCAGCACGCGGCCGAACTCGATGCAGCGCTTCATCGACGGCTGGGTCGGCGGATAAAACAGGTTGAACAGCACCGGCACATGCGGCGGCGGATTGTCGCCCATGATCTGGTGATAGACGAAGCTGTAGGCGTGCGGGACGACCGGATAGTCGGGCCTCATGCCCTGCCGTTGCGCCATCCACACATTCTCCGGCCAGGCCTGGAGATCGTTGAGGTCGAAGCCGGCGTCCTGAAACTTGTCGATCAGATAGGTCGCGAGCTCGGGATAAGCCTTGTGCACGACATGGTGATCGGGTGCATAGACCGGGCGCTGCGGCGGACCATTATGCACGTCCTCGCCGGTATAGATGGTGATCGAGGGCGATTGGTCGGGCCAGATTTCCTTCTGGTCCTTGCCCAGGATGATCGCGACATCGACATTGGCGCGCTGGTACGCCGCCGCCATCTCGTCGAGCGCGGCGCGGCAGCGCGCGGCGCGCGTCGTGCGCTCCTCGATCGTCAGGAACGGCTCGAACGCGGCGCCGCGCTCGGCCTCAAGCTCGTCATAGGTCCAGGTGCGGTTGCGGTACCACAGCTCGGGATTGTTGCGGTCGCGCGCGCCGTTGGTGAGCCAGTCCTCCGGCGCCTGGCCGAGCATGCCGCTGTGCGGCACGGCCATGCCGAATATGATTTGTGCCACGATTCAGTCCTCGACTTGGGTGATCTTGGGCGACCATTTCGGCCGCAGCAGGATGATGCACGCCGCCGCGCCGATCGCGAGAAAGGCGACGATCACCATCATCGGCACGTCATAGCTGCCGGTGGTGTGGAGCAGCCAGCCCGACAGCCCCGCCGCGACGCCGCCCGACAGCGTGCCCGCGACCTGCTGCACGCCGACCGACAGCCCGACCGCGGGCGGCGGGATCAGCGTGATCTTGCACAACGCCAGATTGTTGGCGGTGGTGAGGCCGAGCGCGGAGAGCGAGAAGACGTTCCAGAACAGCGCCCATTCCAGGCTATGGGCGTAGGCGCCGAGCAGGACCGTGCTCGCCCCCGCGAAGCCCGCGACGATGAACACCTTGCGCGTGATGATCGCGTCGTATCCACGTGCGATGATGCGATCCGCCGCCCAGCCCGCCACCACCGCGACGAGCGCGATCCCGGCGAAACTGAAAAAGGTGTAGAGTCCCGATTCCTGCAGCGAGAGTCCCTGTTCCTCGACCAGATAGGCCGGCATCCAGGTCATGCAGTAGAAGCTGAAATAGCCGTAGCAGAAATTGACGATCATCGCGCCCCAGATCACCGGCGCCTTGATGATGCTGCGGAAGGTGACCTGGCCGGTCTTGCGCCGCGCCGCGGCGATCTCGGTCTTGGCGAGATAGTCACGCTTGACGAGCAGCATCCACGGGATCAGCCAGACCAGCCCGGCAAGCCCCGAAATCACGAACATCAGCCGCCAGTCGAACGTCACGATCAGCCAGGCGGCGATCGGCGCGCCGATCGCGACGCCGATCTTGTTACCCATCGCGAAGATGCCGACGGCGGTGCCGGCATGCGTCTCGGGCATGTTGAGCCGGATCCAGCGGTAGCTGGCAGGCGTCACGATCGCTTCGGTCAGTCCGACGATCAGCCGCATGACGAACAGGCCCGCGACGACGTGCATCAGCCCGGTCGCGGCGGTCGCGACGCACCACAAGGCAAAGCAGATCGCGTAGGGATATTTGACGCCGAAGCGGTCGACGATCCAGCCCATCGGGATCTGCATCAGCGCATAGGACCAGAAGAACGCCGCGCCGACAAAGCCGCGGTCGGCGTCGGACATATCGAAATGCGCGATGAAGCTCTTGTCGGCCAGCGCCGAGGAGATGCTGGTGCGATCGAAATATGCGATGAGCACGCCGACCGTGAGCAGCGCGAGGATACCCCACGGCGCCGCGCTAGCCACCGCGGATCTGGATTCCGCCGGCGCGGCAGGCGCTTCTTCCGCGATGGTGCCCATGGTCTTGTCTCTCCTCAAACGGCGCGGGCTATACCCATATCCGCGGTCAATTGCGGGTATAGGGTGAGCGCGGTCTTGCCGAAAATCCACTCTCGATCGCCGGCCGACAGCGTCGCGAAGCGATCCTCCGCGGTCGCCTTGATCTCGGCCAGCGTGCCTTCCGACGTCGGATAGTTCGAGCCCCACGCCATGCGCTGCGCGCCGAATGCCTCGACCAGCCGAGGGAACAAAGTCTCGGGCGTCGCGGCGCCCTTCTTGCTGTCGCCCATGATGCGCGGCGTGAGCTTGAGGTAGATCGTCGGGACCGCCGCCAGCTCGAACAGGCTCCGCGCCGCCGCATAGGGCGGGCCGTCAGTCACGTCGGGGCGCCCGAGATGATCGAGGATGATCGGTACATTGGGAAAGCGCTTCGCCAGCGCCGTCACCGCAGGCAGACCGACCGGGCCGGTCTGGATCGACATGGTGAGGCCAAGCTCGCCCAGCGCCTCCCAGGCGGGATAGGCGCGCGGGTCGTCCAACTCGCTCGGATCGAAGTCCTTGGTGCTGCCCCCGGTGAACACGCGCAGCCCGCCCAGCCCCTTGCCGACCCAGTCGCGGATCGTCGCGACCGCATCGGGCGCGAGCACATCGACCGAACCGACCGCGAGCAGGCGGCCGGGATAAAGGTTGCAGGCATCGACGACATAGCTGTTGTCGAAACCATAGGTGGTCGAGCTGTGCACCACCGCCGCCTTGTCAACACCGGCCGCATCCATTTGCGCGATCAGCGTCTCGACCGTGCTCGGCCGCTCCTGCGACCAGTCCGATCGCTTGCCGAACAGCGGCGCGGGCGGATAGGCGCTCTCGTCGTCCGAAATGACGTGTGGATGGATATCGACGATCGAAGACGGCACGCCCTGCTCCTAATTCCCCCGCCGGTTCGACCGGCCCTTTGCCGATCCTGCTTCCGTCAAACCGGGCAAGGCGAACAGTCGAAGCTGCGCGCGGGGTCATAAGTTTTGAGCCGGTCGGGATGCGCTCAAACAAGACGGCCCCGCTCCGCGAGGGAACGGGGCCGTGGAGGGAGGAACGATTGAAAAGCGGCTTTCCTACAGCCCGCGCGCCTTGAGGCTGGCGTCCAGCCGCGGATAGACCCGCCGCGCATTGCCCTCATAAATTTTGAAGCGGTCGTCATCCGACAGCGCATCGCACGCATCGACATAGCGCTTGGTGTCGTCGAAATATTCGCCGGAGTCGGGATCGCGCCCGCGCACCGCGCCGATCATTTCCGATCCGAACAGCACGTTATCGACCGGCACCACTTTGGTGAGCAGCTCGACGCCGGGATGATGATAGACGCAGGTGTCGAAGAAGATGTTGTCGAGCAGCCCTTCGAGCGGCCGGTCCATCATCTCGAGGCTCATGCCGCGATAGCGCCCCCAATGATAAGGCACCGCGCCGCCGCCATGCGGGATCACCAGCCGTAGCGTCGGGAAGTCCTTGAACAGGTCCGACTGGAGAATCTGCATGAACACGCTGGTATCGGCATTCAGATAATGCGCGCCGGTGCCGTGGAAGTTCGGATTGCACGACGCGGCGACGTGGACCATGCCGGGCACGTCGAGGTCGCACATCGCCTCGAACAGCGGGTACCATTCGCGGTCGGTGAACGGCTTACCGGTCCAGTAGCCGCCGGTCGGGTCGGGGTTCACGTTGCAGCCGACAAAGCCAAGTTCCTCGACGCAGCGGCGCAGCTCGGGCACGCTGTTGGCGGGCGGCGCGCCGGGCGATTGCGGCAGCTGGCAGACCGGCACGAAATTGTCCGGATAGAGCTCGGTCACGCGCTTGACGTTATCGTTCGACACGCGCGCCCATTCGAGGCTGGTGCGCTCGTTGCCGAGGTGATGGCTCATCAGTCCGGCGATCGGCGAGAACAGGGTCACGTCGCTGCCGCGCTCCTGCTGGAGCTTGAGCTGGCCGCCCTCGATCCCTTCGCGAATCTGGTCGTCGGTCAGGATCGCACCTTCGCTCACCCTGGGCGCGTTGACCGGATCGTCGGCGAACTCGACCTGGCGTGCGCGCCAATCGCGGAAGGATTTGGGAACCGTGGTGAAATGGCCGTGGCAATCGATGATCATGGTTCAGGCGTCCTGGCGCGCGGCAACGGTTTGCGGATCGACGAACAGCTCGTCCATCGACATGCGGCGCGGCGTCAGCCCCTGCTCGAATGCGGTCTTTTCGAGCGCCTCGATCGTCGCGCGGTTCGCCTCGATGCCATAGGGCAAGGGATCGCTGCCGACGATCTTCTGGAGCTTGCGATATTTGTCGGCGCCCGCCCCGGTCGCCTCGCCCGAATTGAGCTTGGCGACCCATTCGTCCTTCGCACGCGTGAACGCGTCGTTGAGCGACCGCGCGATCCAGGGATGCTCGGCAAGCACCGAATCCTTGACCACGATGGTGCCATGCATCGGATAGACCCCGGTGCGCGCATAATATTCGGCTTCTGCTTCGGCGGCATTGGGGATCAGGTCGGGATAGTCGGCCTCGACTTCCTGCCAGCCGCCGGTCGGCGCGCCGGTCCGGCCGATGCCCGCCGCGGCCTCGACGCCGGCCTGCAACTCGCCCGCGGCGATCATGTCGGCGAGGCTGCGCCCTTCCGGCGCATGGATGACGTTGGACGGCAGTTCGAGCTGAGTCACATGCTCCTCGTCATCGACCACCCAGGTGACCTTCGAATTGTCGAGTCCATATTCGTCGATGAACACCTGACGAATCCATACGCCAGTGGTGACCGAATAGGCGCGGACGCCGACGCGCTTGCCCTCCAGATCCTTGGGCACCTTGATGCCGGCATCCGGACGGACGAGCATACCGGCGTGGTGAAAGCGGCGCACCACGAAGATCGGCAGTGCGACGAATGGCGCGCCATAGGCACGCGCGATGATATAGGTGGTCGGCGCCAGCTCGCACACGTCGAACTCGACATCGCGGACCATGCGGCGGAACGCACCGATCTGCGGCTTGACCGTCACGAACTCGGCATCGACGCCTTCGATCTCGATCTCGCCGCTGCGGATCGCCGAGGTGTGCGGATGCTCGGCAACCGCGATCTTGAGATGAACCTTACCCGCCACAGATGTGTCTCCTGAACCTTTCGCGCGGCGGCGTCCGACCCCCGGTGTCTCACGGCCACGCTTGCCCCCTCGTGAAGAGCGCCGGAAGCGGCGCGGGGTCAACAAGCCCGGATCAAATCTTGGCTAGCGCCACGCATTTCCTATCGCCGGTTGGAGATGCGCGCGAAGAATCAGGGTGATAGGCACGCTGCACTGCGTTATAAGTTTCGTGTAAACACGATCGATAGATGATTTACGTTCAATCTGTTCAAGGGCCAATTGGAAGAGCAAGAAATTTATATGAAATCTATTGTTTTCAGAGTGATATAGCGTGATTCGTTGCCCGATCGGGGCGATAAAACTGGTGTTTGAACCCATATCAATTTCTGCTACGCCTCTTGTCAGGAGAGGAGCAAAATCAATGGACACCAATGCAGCCGGCATCGCCGCGTCGCTGAGTTTCCGCCAGCTCAAACTGTTCGAGAGCGTCGGCCGGCTGAACAGCGTCCGCAAGGCATCGGAAGAGTGCAACCTGTCGCAGCCGGCAGTGACTCAGTCGCTCGCCAAGCTCGAACAGCAGATCGGCGTTGCGTTGCTCGAACGCCGCGCGAGCGGGAGCTATCTCAACGAGCTGGGCGAGATTTTTCACCGCCGCACCACGCGGCTGTTCGCGCTGATCGAGCGCGCGCTGATCGACCTTGGCGTGCCCGGCGGCGAAAGTGCCGCGCCGGTGATCGCGCGCCGCATCTCGCGCTCGCAGGCACGCAGCCTGATCGCGATCGTCGATGGCGGCTCGTTCGCGCAGGCCGCCACGACGCTCGGCCTGTCGCAAGCCTCGCTCCAGCGCGCGGCGCGCGATCTCGAGAGCAACGTCAAGAAGTCGCTCTACTACCGCACCGCCGCCGGCGTGATGGTGACGCCGCAGGGGATCGAGTTCGGCCGCAAGATCAAGCTCGCCGCGCAGGAGATCGAGTGGGGCATCAAGGAGATCGAGACCGCGCGCGGCAATTTCGCGAGTCAGATCACGATCGGCGCGCTGCCCTTTGGCGGCTCGGTGCTGCTCGCCTCGGTACTCGACGAATTCGTCACCACGCACCGCAACGCCGACGTCAAGATCATCAACGAAGGCGCGTCGGAGATGCTCAACCGGCTGCGTGCCGGTGACGTCGATTTCGTGATCGGCATCGTGCAGGAGACGCTCGGCGACGATCTTTCCAACGAGGCGCTGGGCGAAACGCCGTACAACATCGTCGCGCGGCGCGGGCACAAATTGCTGCGCCAGGGCAAGGTAACGGTGGCCGATTTGCTCGATCACGAATGGGTGGTGGCGACCGAAGGGTCGAGCCGCCGCGCGTGCTTCGAGCGGCTGTTCACGGGGCAGGCGCCCAAGGCCTCGATCGCGACCTGCTCGCTGCCGGTGATCCGCCACCTGCTCGCGCGCAGCGACCGGCTGACGCTGATGACCTCCTACGAGCTGCTGCACGAGGACGGGACGCTGGCGCCCTTGTCGTTCGGTCCGATCGACCGTCCGCCGTCGATCGGCATCACGATGCGCGCCGACTGGCTGCCGACCCAGCTTCACCGCGACTTCATCGAGCTGCTGCGCCGCCATGTCGCGGGCAATGCGGTGCGTCCGCTGCTGCGCGAGGTCGGCTGACGGCAACCGTTGGCGTGATGCAACGAAACTTATAGGCTGGGCCACGGTTGTTGATCGCGCGGCCGTGCGTTGCGGCTAAACTCTCGTCGTTCAAGCAAGGGGAATCGGTATGACGCGTGCCATGACTTCGGTGGCAATGATGGCAGTGCTGGCGGCGGTGACCGCCTGCTCGGGCAAGCCGCAAAGCCCGCGCCACGACAAGTTCGAAGCGATCGGCAAGGCCAACAAGGCGATCGGCGCCGAGCTGAAGAAGGACGCGCCCGACCTGGCTGTCATCAAGACCAACGCCGAGTCGATCGACAGTTCGGCCAAGGCGCTACCGAGCTGGTTCCCCGGCACCACCGGACCAGAGCCAGATGTCAAGACGGAGGCGAAGGCCGAGATCTGGCAGAAGCCCGCCGAGTTCAAGGCGGCAGCGGGCAAGTTCGCCGCCGCCGCCGCCGCGCTGAAATCGGCTGCGGACGCAGGCGACATCGCCGCGGTCAAGACTGCCGCCGCGGCGCTCGGTCCGACCTGCAAGGGCTGCCACGACAGCTTCCGGGCGAAGGAATGAGTGAGCCGGTCGCGGCCGAAGCGCCGCCGCCGGAGATCGAGATTCGATTGTGGGACTGGCCGGTCCGGCTGGTCCATTGGGCCTTTGTGCTGCTGATCCCGGCGATGTGGGCGAGCGCCGAGTTCGGCCAGCTCGGCGTCCACCGCATCTTGGGCTATGTCCTCCTCGGACTGCTGATCTTCCGCCTCTATTGGGGCGTCGCCGGCAGCGCGACCGCGCGCTTCACCTCGTTCGTGCGCGGTCCGGCGGCGATTGCAGGCTATCTGCGCTCGGGCGCTGCATCGATTGGCCACAATCCGCTCGGCGCGGTGAGCGTGATCGCGCTGCTCGGACTGCTGGGACTGCAGATCGGCCTCGGCCTGTTCGCACAGGATACCGACGGCCAGTTCGCCGGGCCACTCGCCGATCTCGTCAGCTTCGAGACGTCCGACGCCGCGACCGAATGGCATGAGACGATGTTCAACGTGCTGCTGGCGCTGATCGGGCTGCACCTCGCGGCGATCCTGTTCTACGTCTTCGTCCGGCGCGATAACCTCGTCCGCCCGATGGTGACGGGCCGCAAGCGGGTCGCGGCGGCGACCGAGCAACCGGCAACCGCCCCGGCTACGCGTGCGCTGATCGGCATCGTGCTCAGCGCCATCGTCACGATCTGGATCGCGCTGGGCGCACCGCTGCCGTAGAGCAGCCGACATGACGCTCGACGATCTCGGCCCCCGCATCTGTATCCTCGGGCCGTCGAGCAGCGGCAAGTCGACGCTGGCCGATGCCATTGCCCGCGCCCGCGATCTGCCGGCGGTGCATCTCGACCAGCTCCATCATTTGCCGGACACCGACTGGCAACCGCGCCCCGATGCCGAGTTCATCGCGTTGCACGATGCGGCGATTGCGGGCAAACGCTGGGTGATCGACGGCAATTACTCGCGCTGCCTGCCGCAACGGCTGTCGCGCGCGACCGGCGTCATCCTGCTCGACGTGTCCGCAGCCACCAGCCTGTGGCGCTATCTCCGCCGCACGCTGTTCGAGCGCGGCTCGCGCATCGGTGGCCTCGCCGGCGCGCGCGAGACGCTGAAATGGGACATGCTCCATCACATCGTGATCGCCACGCCGCGCAGCCGCAAGCGCAACGCGGCGACCTTCACCCGGCTCGGCCTGCCCGGCATCCGCCTGTCCTCGCCGCAAGCGATCGAGCGCTTCTACCGTACCGAAGGATTGAGCCGCGACAGCGCCTGAAAGAAAAACGCCCCCCGGCCAAGGCCGAAGGGCGCAGTTGGGTGCTTCGGGAGGAAGCGATCAGAAGCGGAAGCGCACGCCCGCGGTCCAGAAGCGGCCGATGGGATCGTCGGTGATCGCAAAGCCGCCGAACCCGCCCGGCGAGGTCGAAGTGCCCGGCGCGTTCGCCGCGGGCGGGATCGCGTTGAACAGGTTCTGGATGTTGAGGAAGACCTCGGCGCTCCCGATGGTCGACGGCTTGAACTCATAGGACAGGTTGAGCGACATCTGGCCATAGGGCGCGACCGTACCCTCGCCCGCCGCCCACACCACCGTCGGATCGCCCCACAGCTTCATGCGGTTGCGCCAGCGGTACATCGCGCTGACCTTGAACGCGTCGGTCACTGCATAGCTGGCGATACCGGTCAGCCGCACCGACGGGCTGGACGTCAGGCCGGTCGAGCCGAACGCCACGCCGCCCTGGTCGATCGTCGGCACCGAGGGCTGGATGTAACGGATATGCGGCTGCCACGCGGCGAGACCGCGAAGGTTGAACGCCTGCCCGAACAGCCGGCCATTATAGTTCAGTTCGAAATCGACGCCGTAAGTCTCGATCTGCGCGAGGTTGACCGGGCGCACCAGCCACGACGTCACCGTCCCCGCCGCATTGCGCACGATCAGGTCGCAATAGAGCGACACGCCGTTGAGGTTGCAGCCGTTCTGGATATTGGCCTGGAAGCCCTGAACCGTCGTGATCGCGCCGTCGATCTTGATCGAATAATAATCGACCGCGAGGCTGAGGCCGGGAATGAAGCTCGGCTTGTACACACCGCCCACGGTCCAGGTCTTGCCGATCTCCGCCGTCAAATTCGGGTTGGGCACGTTGACCGAAGGCACCTGGTTGGTCGCACCGGTCAGCAGATCCTGATTGTTGACGATGACGACCGAAGTCGGCGCGTAAAGATCGTTGAGCGTCGGCGCGCGGATGTCGCGCGAGATCGTGCCGCGGAAGCGCAGGTCGTCGTTGAGATGCCAGTCGGCGCCGATCTTCCACGTCCAGTAATCGCCGACCGTGTCATAGCTGGTGTAGCGCACAGCGCCGTTGAGATCGAGCGACTTGAAGAAGGCGGTGTCGCGCAGCAGCGGCACATTGGCCTCCGCCGCGACTTCCCACACCGACTGCTTGATCTGCGGGCTGGCCGGGAAGGTCTGCCGATAGAGGAAGGTCCCGGCGCCCGTCGTCACGTTGCGCGCGGTGCAGTTGAAGCGCAGATTGGTGCAGTCGGCGTACATCACCGGCGACGCCGCGCTGCTCGACTCGAAGGTCTGCTTGCGCCACTCGCCCGACAGCGCGACCGTCACCGGCCCCGCCCAATTGTCGAACGGCGAACCCGAAATGTCGGCGATCACATCGTCCTGATTGGTCTGCGCGACATAGGGCGTGTCATCGAGGATATAGTCGATCGCCGCCGCACTGGCCGAGGTCGGGCCGAACAGGTTGAGCGGCACGCAACTGGCATAGGCCGCCGCGGTCGCCGCCTGCGTCGCGGCATAACAGACCGGCTGGCCTCCGGCGTTGGTCACCACGTCGAGCGCGGCCGACAGCTTCTGGTTGTTGACGTTGTTGCGCAGCAGCGTCTCGAGCCGCGACGACCCGCGCGTATAGGCGAAGTTCCAGTCGAAGCTGCCGACCTTGCCGTTCAACCCCAGCGTCGCCATCAGCTGGCGCGATTCCGGCACGGCGTTGGCGCGCTCGGGCTGGGCAAACATGCGGTTGAAGGTGAAGGTCGCGGTCGGGATCTGCGCCTGATAGCTGGGCGCGAGGAACGCGTTGGTGCGGCTCATCGTGATGTTCTGAAGCTGAACTTCGTCGGTGTAGAAGGAGTTGCGCTTGTAGTTGGCGCTGCCGACGAGGAAGAAGTTGATGTTCTCGCCGAGTTCGAAGTCGAACCGGCCATACATCTGGTGCATGCGCTGCTCGGCCTTGAGCGTCAGATCGACATAGCCGCCCGCGCCGCCGACCTGCGTGTTGGGCGTGCCGGCATAGGTAGTACCCGGCACGAACGCGCTGAGCACGCCGTCGCTCGCGAAATACTGGCCGTTGACCGGGCAGACCCCGGTGCAGGTGATGCGCCCGCCGAACGGCAGATTGGCGAGCGTCGCGTTGGTGATTAGCCGGTACGGCGCGGCCACGGTGCCGCTACCGACCACCACGGGCCGGTTGAACCACGGCCGCGCCGAACGGCGATCGACGCCCTCGTCGTCGCGATATTCGTAGCTCAGCGTCAGATGCCCGCGCCCGCCGAACAGGTCGCTGCCCGCGGCAACGCCCGCCGACATCTGCCCGGCATCGCCATATTCGGACATGCCGCCCTGGATATAGGCCTTCACGCCGGTGAAGTTCTTGTTGGTGATGAAGTTCACGACGCCGGTAACCGCGTCCGAGCCATAGACCGCCGACACGCCGCCGGTGACGGTATCGACACGCTCGATCAGCAGCTGCGGGATAACGTCGGCATCGACGATGTTGCTGATCGACGTCGGCGGCACGCGGCGGCCGTCCATCAGCACGAGGTTACGGTTGGCGCCGATGTTGCGCAGGTTGAGCTGCGCCGCGACGCCATTGCCGCCGCCGACGCCGCCGGTCGCGGACGGGTTGCTGGTCTGGCTGCGCGAGCCGGAAAAGACCGGGAGCACCTGCACCGATTCGGTCAGGCTCGTCGGGCGCAGGTCCTTGAGCGTGTCGGTCGCGATCACCGTGACCGGCGTCGGGCTGTTGTTGCCGTTGCTGATCGTGCGCGAACCGGTGACGACGATCGCCTGCTCGGCGGTCTCCTGGGCCTCCGGGGCCGTATCGGCATCCTGCGCGAGCGCGCTGCCCGAAAAGGCGACAACGCTGACGCCCGCCAGCAAGATCGTGTTGAGACGAAGACGCTTCATAATCCCCTCCTACCCTGTGCGCCGCCCGGTTCGAACTGCCGGCTGGCTCATGCAATCAGACAACGTTGACAAACCGCCCTGATCAAATGCGAGTCGCACGGCAGGTCTGTTCGGCCTCTCAATGCATCGGGCGTGCGGCAAAGACGGCATTCAATTCCGGTTGCCACGGATTGATTTTGTCGCGCTGCCGACACGCAAACCGATCGAACGCCGCACCAATCCTATCGTCGCGTCCGCCCCCGATCGGTTAAAGCGATACCGCGCACGGCGCCCAGGCTGCCGTCGCCGGATGACAACGTTGAAGCTGAGAGGATGACGATGACGCGATCGAGGCGAATGATGGCTTTCGGGTTGGCTGCCACCACGCTCGCCGCGCCGCTGCTCGCGCAAAGCGGCGCCCGGACCGACATCGTCCGCATCTACTCCGGCCAGTTGAGCGGCACGCGTGGTACCGACGCGTCGGTCCGCGTGTTCAAGGGCATTCCCTATGCCGCGCCGCCGGTCGGCGCGCTGCGCTGGCGACCGCCGGCCCCGGTCAAACCGTGGAAGGGCGTGCGCGCCGCCGACCAGTACGGCCTCACCTGTCCGCAGCATCCTCGCCCCGGCCAGCAGCTCGAGATGAGCGAGGATTGCCTGACCGCCAATGTCTGGACCGCCGCCGAGTCGGACAAGGAGCGCCGCCCCGTCTATGTCTGGATCTATGGCGGCGGGTTCAACGAAGGCACCGGGTCGGACGCGCAGTTCAACGGCGAGGGGCTGGCGAAGAAGGGCGTGGTCGTCGTCACCTTCAACTATCGCCTCGGCCCGCTCGGCTTCCTCGCGACGCCGGAGCTGAGCAAGGAGTCGGGCCATGGCGCCTCGGGCAATTACGGGCTGCTCGACGATGTCGCGCTGCTCAAATGGGTCCAGCGCAACATCGCCGCGTTCGGCGGCGATCCCGCGCGCGTGACGATCGGCGGCCAGTCGGCGGGCGCAGGATCGGTCGGCTTCCTGTCGATGTCGCCGCTTGCCAAGGGGCTGTTCCACCGCAGCATCGCCGAGAGCCAGGTGCGGCATCCGCGCGACCCGGAACTGCGCTACCTCAACACTTCATGGCGGTCGCTCAAACAGGCCGAGGAAGCAGGTGTGCACTATGTCGAGACGCGCGGCGGGCGTTCGCTCGCGGCGCTGCGGCAAGTGCCATGGCAGAAGCTGCTCGAAGGCAGCGGCGTCGCAGACGAGAGCGTCGATACCGGCACCCCGGCCAAGCCGCCGCTGTTCCGCCCGGCGATCGACGGCTGGGTGGTGCCCAGGACCTATAGCGAGACGCTCGCGGCGGGATCGCAGAACGCGGTCTTCTACCTCGCCGGCAACAATCTCGACGAGAGTGGCGCGGTGCCCGAAACCGCGTTTGACGGGCTGCGCGCCAATCCCGGCACGCGCCGTGCGGGGATGCCCAACACCAACGTCACGCTTGCCGGTTACGAGAGCTGGGCGCGCGGCAAGTTCGGTGCGCTCGCCGGCGAGTTTCTCCGTCTCTACCCCGCCGCGACCGACATGGGCGCATCGCGCGCGAGCAACATTGCGGTCCGCGACAATTCGCGCATCTCGACCTGGTTGTGGGCGAAGGAATGGACGCGGACGGTCAAGCAGCCGGTCTATACCTATTTCTGGACGCATGCGCTGGCGGGTCCGTCGGTGAAGACGCGCGGCGCGTTCCACGGCTCTGAACTCATGTACATGTTCGACAGCCTGCATGCGAACGACCTGCCCTGGACCGACGAGGACCGGAAGGTCGCCGACATGATGTCGTCCTATTGGGCGAACTACATCAAGACCGGCGATCCCAACGGCGCAGGCCTGCCGGTCTGGCCCACCTTCGATCCGGCCAGGCCGCAAGTGATGGAGGTGGGCGACGGCTTCGGCCCGATCGCGATCGCCTCGTCGGCGGAGCGGTTCGATTTCTGGCAGCGCTATTTCGCGACGCAGGATGCCTGGTAGCCGCTAGGGCGTCGCGGGCGGAAATTCAGGTTCCGGCGCGCGGACCTCGCTCCCGGCGCGGATGTGGCGGCGGATCAGCGGCCCGTCCGTCCCGATGTGCAGCCGCAGCAGTGTATCGACATTGTCGACATCCTCCTGCGTACGCCGCTGATTATGGCGCAGATAGTCGGCCCAGCTCGGCACGCGATAGCTTTCGACCCAGCGCATCGAGTCGGTGACGTCGCGCCACAGCGCCCAATCGCGCGCACTGTCGCGGCGGCGGATCCGCTCGCGCTCGGCCATCGCCGCCTGGAATGCGCCGGCATCCGCCAGTGCGATGCGATATTCGAGTTCGACGAACACCGGGCCACTCGCCGGGTCGACCTCAATGTCGAGCTTGGGCGGCGTCCAACGGTCGAGCGGATCGAGGTTGAGCGTTTCCGCCGCGGGCAGCCGCATGCGCAGCCCGAGCAGCCCGCCGATCAGCTGGAACGCGCCCGCCGCGATCAGCGCCAGCGACACGCCCGAGCGCTCGGCAATCATGCCGAAAAAGGCGCTGCCCGCGACAATCGCGCCGAACGTCGCGGTCTGGTAGAGCGCGAGCGAACGCGCCGACACCCAGCGCGGCGCGGCGAGCTGGACGGTTGCGTTGAAGCTCGAATGCGCGAGCACCCAGCCCGCCCCGGCCAGCGCCGCGCCGAATGCGGCAGGAACGACATGCGCAGACAGGCCCAGCACCAACAACCCCGAAGCCAGTAGCGCCATCGCGGCGCGCACCAGATATTCCGCCGCGATCCGCTCGCGCATCCGCCCGCTCGCCAGCGCGCCGATCACCGCACCGCCGCCAAACCCGCCGAGCAGCCCGCCGAGCAGCAATGGCCCGCCGCCGAGCTGTTGGCTCGCCACCACCGGCATGAGCGCGAAGGCCGCGCTGGCGGAGAAGCCCGAGATCGCGCCGCGCATCACGACCGGGCGCAGATGCGGCGACATCGCGGCATAGCGCACGCCCGTCACGATCGCCGCGCCGATCGGCTCGCGCCCGCCAAGCTGAGCAGGCGACTTGGCCGGACGCCAGTTCAGCAACGCGACGATCAGCGCGAGGTAGCTCAGCGCATTGGCGAGAAAGGCGGCCGCCACGCCGAATGCCGCGACGATCCCGCCGCCGATCGCTGGGCCAAGCGTGCGCGCGAGATTGATGCTGGTGCTGTTGAGCCCGATCGCGCGGCTGATCAGTTCGCGCGGCACGATGTCGCGCATCGACGCCTGCCACGCCGGATTGTTGAGCGCGCTCCCGCCCGAGATGAGGAAGGTGAAGGCCAGCAGCAGCCACGGCGTCACCCACCCGGCATAGGCCAGTCCGGCCAGCACACCCGACACCGCAAGCATGAAGACCTGCGCCGACAGCAGGATGCGGCGCTTGTCGAAACTGTCCGCCAGCGCGCCGCCGAGCAGGATCAGCAGCATGATCGGCAGCGACACCGCCGCCTGCACCAGCGCCACCATCTGCGGCGATCCGGTCAGCGACGCCATCAGCCAGCCGGCCGCGACGGTCTGCACCTGCCCGCCGAAATTGGAGAGCAGGTTGCTTGCCCAGAGATTGCGGAAGACGGGGATCGCCAGCGGCGAACCGCGCCCCGTCTCCCGCCTGTCACTCATTCAGCGACGCCGTCCACCAGCCGCGGCAAGCCCTGCGGATTGCCGTCGCGGATCGCATCGGGCAGCAATTCTTGCGGCAGGTCCTGATAACAGACCGGGCGGAGGTAGCGCTCGATCGCGGCGCTGCCGACCGACGTGCTGCGCGGGTCGGAAGTCGCCGGATAGGGTCCGCCATGCACCATCGCGTGGCTGACCTCGACCCCGGTCGGCCAGCCATTGGCGAGGATGCGCCCCGCCTTGCGCTCGAGGATCGGCAGCAGCGGACGCGCCAGCGCGGCGTCGCCGTCATCGAGGTGCAGCGTCGCGGTGAGCTGGCCTTCGAGCCCTTCGAGCAGTTGCGACACCTCGTCCCAGTCGCGCGCGCGGATCACCACCGAGGACGCGCCGAACACCTCATGCGCCAGCGCCGGGTTGGCGATCAGCGCCTGTGCGGTGGCGGTGAACAACGCCGCCTGACCGCGGTTGCAGCCGGCGGGTTCGGCGCCGCGTGCGGCCAGCGTCACCTCGTCATGCCCTGCCAGCGTCTCGACCCCGTTCGCATAGGCCGAATGAATACCGGCGGTGAGCATCACCTGCGGCTGCGCGCCGCCCATGGCTTCCGCCGCGGCAGCGACGAACCGGTCGAGGTCGGGGCCGTCGATTCCGATCACGAGGCCCGGATTGGTGCAGAACTGCCCCGAACCCATCGTCAGCGAACCGACGAACGCCGCGCCCAACGCCTCGGCGCGCGCGGCGAGTGCGGCGGGGAACAGCAGCACCGGATTGACGCTCGACATTTCGGCATAGACCGGGATCGGTTCCGGCCGCGCCTGTGCCAGCCTGACCAAAGCCAGCCCGCCGGCGCGCGAACCGGTAAAGCCGACCGCCTTGATCGCGGGATGCTGGACCAGCGCCGCGCCGAGGTCGTTCGCCGGCCCCTGCACCAGCGAGAAGACGCCACGTGGCAAGCCGCACTTGGCCACCGCAGCATCGATCGCCTGCGCGACGAGCAGCGACGTGCCCGGATGCGCCGGATGCGCCTTGACCACGACCGGACAGCCCGCCGCCAGCGCCGAGGCGGTGTCGCCGCCCGCCACCGAGAAGGCGAGCGGGAAGTTGGACGCGCCGAACACCGCGACTGGCCCGACCGCGATCTTGCGCTGACGCAGGTCGCTGCGCGGCAGCGGCTGGCGCTCGGGCAGCGCGCTGTCGATCACCACGCCCGCCCAGCGGCCCGCACGCAGCACCGACGCGAACAGCCGCAACTGGCCGGTCGTGCGCCCGCGCTCGCCCGTCAGCCGCGCCTGCGGCAGCCCGCTTTCGAGCATCGCGCGCTCGACCAGCGCATCGCCCAGCGTCTCGATCTCCGCCGCGATCGCTTCCAGAAACGCGGCGCGCGCCTCGGGCGAGGTCTCGCGGAACACGTCGAACGCGGCGGCGGCGGCGGTGCAAGCCTGATCGACATGCGCCGCGCCGCTGACCTCGAACGCAGGGCCTGCGCTCGCGCCAGCCGCCGGATCATAGGCTTCAAAGGTCTCGCCCGTCGCGATCCGCTCGCCCGCGATCAGAAACCGTCCGTCCATCTTCGAAAATCTCCTTCATCCCGACTTTGCGCGGGCTATAGGCCAGCGCTGGCACGGATGCGACCGCAACCGCGCGGCGATGCCGAAAAAACATGGCCGCAAACCCAAATCGATATCCGCCAATGCGCTTGTGATTGCGGTTCCGCACACACTGATTTGCATGGCGAGCGATAGAAAAGGCCCTCTCGTCGCGGGCTCGCCGATGCGGCGGACTGGCTCAGCTTGTTTCGCGGCGCTAACGATCGCTCGTGCCGCGTTCCTGCCTAACCTAGTTTTCATCCCGACAGATCAGGATCATCGCATGTCCCGTTCGTACATCCTCACGCTGAGCTGCCCCGACCGGCCCGGCATCGTCCATCAGGTCACCGGCGTGCTGTTCCGCAACGGCGGCAACATCCAGAGCTCGCGCCAGTTCGAGGATTCGGAGACTGGCCTGTTCTTCCTTCGCATCGCCTTCGCCACCGCGGGCGACGACCGCGCGATCGCGGCGGAGATGCGCAGCGTCGCCGAGACGTTCGGCATGACCTGGCAGTTGGTCCCCGCCGACCGCCGGACCAAGGTGCTGATCCTCGTCTCGAAATTCGATCACTGCCTCAGCTATCTGCTCTACAAGGAGCGGATCGGCGAGCTGCCGATGGAGGTGGTCGGCATCGCCAGCAACCATCCCGCCGACGCGCTACAGGTCACCGCGATCGGCGATATCCCGTTCCACCATTTGCCGATCACGCGGGACACCAAGCCGCAGCAGGAAGCGCGAATCAAGGCGCTGGTCGACGAGACCGGCGCCGAGCTGGTCGTGCTCGCACGCTACATGCAGATATTGTCGGACGATCTCGCGGCGTATCTGTCGGGCCGCTGCATCAACATCCACCACAGCTTCCTGCCGAGCTTCAAGGGCGCCAAGCCCTATCATCAGGCGCATGCCCGCGGGGTAAAGATGATCGGCGCGACCGCGCATTACGTCACCGCCGAGCTCGATGAGGGTCCGATCATCCATCAGGAGACCGAGCCAGTGACGCATGCGGATTCGGCCGAGGATCTGGTACGCAAGGGCCGCGAGATCGAGAGCCGCGTGCTCGGGCGGGCGGTGACCTGGCATGTCCAGCACCGCATCCTCGCCAATGGCGCCAAGACGGTCGTGTTCGGCGACTGACGAGAGTGCAAATCCGGCGCTGCGACACGCTCGCCCGCGAGCTGGACCATACAAGCCAATGAGCCACCACATGCGTCGAATCTCGGGGGCGTGAAAAACGGCCCGACGTTCGTCGCCGACGATCGGTCGTTCGTCGGATCGAATGGCGGCGGTGGATGCGGTTGTCGCGCTGGTCGAGCGGCGCTGGCGAGCGCCACGGGCGAGGCGTAGCCGGGATCAGCGCCGGCAATGGCGCGCCACGTCCGGAGTCACCCCATGTTGCACAATCTCGCGCGCGCGGCCGCGATCGCCGCTTTCGTCGCTGGCACGCTGCTCGCCCCGGTCCCCGCCCAGGCCGGTGGCGAGCGCTCGGCCAACGTCCGCTATTCCGATCTCAACCTCGCCAGCGCGACGGGCAAGGCGATGCTCGAGCGCCGCGTCGCCAGCGCGGCCGACCGCGTCTGCGGCGTCGCCAACGAGCAGATGCCGCGGCTGATCGCCGCTGCCCGGCGCTGTGCCGCCACTGCGCGCGAAAGCGCTCGCCCGGCGATCGAACTCGCCTATCGCAATGCCGCCAACGGGCAGCTTGCCGCACGCGACATGAGTGTCACTGTAGCACCCTGACGCTCATCGTCCTGCCCCGCCCGCGAGCCCATCTGCGGGCGGGGCTATTTCGCCATGATCGCTTTTGCCGCGGCCTGATAGGTGCGGCCGATCCGCACCAGTTCGCCGTCGCGCAGTTCGGCATGCCACACCCCCAGCCCATCGTGACGCAGCTTGGCGATGCGGTCCTTGCGCACGATCGTCGAGCGGTGGAGCCGCACGAACTGCGCCGGGTCGAGCCGCCGTTCGAGCTCGCTGATCGTCTGGTGAATCAGATAACCGCGGCCGCCCACGCTCAGCCGCATATAGTCGCGCTCGGCATCGATCCGGTCGATATCGGCGGCGCTCAGCCGGATCATCTCCGACCGGTGCGGCACCCAGAATTCCTCGATCCAGCGCGAGCTGGCCGGTTGCGGCCCGGGTTGCGCGCGCCCCGCCGCGTCGGCCGCGCGGGCGACCGCGCGCGCCAGCCGTTCGGCGCTGACCGGCTTGAGCACATAATCCACCGCCGCGACGTCGAACGCCGCGACCGCATGCTGCTCGAACGCGGTGCAGAAGATGACCGCCGGGCGATGCGCCGCATCGGCCAGCGCAGTCGCCACCGCAAGTCCGTCGCGCTGCGGCATGGCGACGTCCAGCAGCACCAGATCGGGGCTGAGCGCATCGATCAGCCGCAGCGCCGCCTCGCCATCGCTCGCGGTGCCGATCAAATCGATCTGCGGGATGCCGGCGCACAGGATCTGCATCCGCTCGACCGCGAGCGGCTCGTCATCGACGATCAGCGTGCGCAGCCGTTCAGCAGCCATGAGTCACCAGCGGCAGCACCAGCTTCGCCTCGAACCCGCCCTCGGGCCGCTTGCCGGCGGTGAGCGAGGCCACGCCGCCGAAGCGCGCCGCCAGCCGGTCGCGCACGTTGCGCAGCCCGACCCCGGTCCCGTTCAGTGCCTTGGCGCCGTTGCCATCGTCCTGCACGCTCACTTCGAGCATATCGCTCGCCACTCGCGCGATCACGCGGATATCGACCGGACGCCGCGCCGGCGCGACGCCATATTTCACGGCATTCTCGATCAGCGGCTGGAGGATCAGGCCAGGCACGCACGCCGCCGCCGCCGCGGGATCGATATCGAACGTGGCGCGCAGCCGCTCGGGAAAGCGCACCGCCTCGATCTCGAGATAGAGTTTCTGCACCGCAATCTCCTCGGCCAGCGGCACGTCCTCGGTCGGCTCGCTGGCGAGGCTGGTGCGGAAGAAGGTCGAGAGGTTGAGAATCATCGCCTCCGCCTCGGCGCGCTTGCCCGCCATGACCAGCGCCGAAATCGAGTTGAGCGTGTTGAACAGGAAGTGCGGATTGACCTGATAGCGCAGCGCGCGCAGCTCTGCGGTCTGCGCCGCCGCGCGCAGCCGCGCCGCCTCACGCTCCGACGCCCGCACTGCGCCGGCATAGGACAAAGCGAGGTAGAACACCGCCCAGGCGAGGATGAAGAAATACCAGTGAAGCGCATTTTCGGCGATGACTTTCGCCGGATCCTTCGGCTCGCGCTCGCTTTCCTGCTTGCCGTGTTCCAGTTCGGGCGGAAGGGGGTCGTAGACGTAGAAGGAGAGGTAGTTGACCGTGGAATAGGCGGTCGCACAAGCGGCGGACAGCAGAAAAGCCGCCGCCACGCGCGCGCGCAGCGTCCGGCGCGAAAAGCGTTGTAACGCCAGATAAAGCAGCCAGGTGAAGCCGATACCGCAAAGGGCCACCCAAGCGCGGTTGTCTACCGTCATCCAGTTATAGCCTGGGCGGGCAAGGATCGCGGCACGCGCCGTCACGCTGACGAAGTAGAAGACCCAGAACCCCACGATCGACAGCAATGCGATCCGTGGCGGCACGGTGAAGGATGCGGGCTCGGTTCGGTGTTCGACGGGCATCGGAAACCCTAACGCAGTGGTTGCTGAAGAAACCATCCGCCATCATGCCATTGATCGAACCTCGTGGCACGCCCGTCGAAATCGCCCGCTGTCACGCCGCATGACCGGCCGCGGTTTCGACTTTACTTGACGGCGAGGCTCATAGTCTCGGCTCGACTATGATCTTGTCTGCTTCGCCTTTCGGCCGACATTACCCTTCTTTACCCTGATTGAGGTGCGACGCGGGGACACCTTACCCGTAATATGCAGCTACGCATCGAAGCATGCGGTCCGGAGCGGGGTCTTCGGGATCATATTAAAAGGGGGGCCATCATGGAACTTCGCATTCAGCCGCAATCCCGGCTCTTGCAGAGCTGCTCGCGCGCCGTCATCGCGGGCGCCGCATTCGCCGCGGCATCGCTCGCGGGACCGGCGCTGGCGCAGGACAGCGAACCAACCCGCGATGACGAAATCCTCGTTATCGGCAAGAACTATGTCGACACCAACCCGGTCTCCAAGGACAAGGCGCCGCTGATCGAGGTCCCGCAGTCAATCTCGGTCATCAGCCGCGACCGCATCGACCTGCTGGGCTGGACCAAGACCGAGCAGACCGTCCGCTACATCTCCGGCGTGGTCGGCGAAGGCTTTGGCCCCGACGAACGCGGCAGCTCGCTGCGCATCCGCGCCTTCACGCCCGACCAGTTCGTCGACGGCGTGCTCTCGCCGGTCGGCGCGCTGCGCAACACCAATATCGACCTCTATCTGATGGAGCGCGTCGAGATTCTGAAAGGGCCGAACTCGGCCTTTTACGGTCAGGTGCCGCCCGGCGGCATCTACAACCTCACGACGCGCCGCCCGCAGTCGGAGTTCAGCGCCGAGCTGCGCGGCACGGTTGGCTCCTATGAGCTCAAACAAGGCTCGGCCGACATCACCGGGCCGCTCAATGCGAGCAAGACGCTGATGTTCCGCATGACCGGCACCGCCTATGACAAGCAGCATCAGGTCGATGGCGCCTTCGCCTATCGCTGGGCCGGCCTCGCTTCGCTGGCGTTCGAGCCCGACGCGGACACCTCGATCCTGCTGACCGGGCTTTATCAGCGCGATGGCTCGTGCTGCACGCTGCAGTTCCTGCCCTATTTCGGCACGCAGGCGCCCAATCCCAATGGCGTGATCCCGCGCGAACGCGCGTCGGGCCAGCCCGATTTCGCCGGCAACTTCCTGCGCCAGTTCGACGTCGGCTATCTGTTCGATCACAAGTTCAGCAACCTGCTGTCGGTTTCCCAGACGGTCAAATATGGCGAATATGTCTTCGACGCCGTGTCGGTCTTCGCGAGCAGCATGGCGGCGAACCTGCGCACGGTGAACCGCACCGGATCGGCCTCCAAGTCCACCACCGCGCGCTGGACGGTGGATACCCGCACCAACTGGACGTTCGGCACAGGGCCGCTCAGCCACGAACTGACCCTCGGCTTCGATTTCTACAGCGCCTATATCCCGAGCGTCTCGGGCACGAACACCGCGGCGGCGATCGATATCTTCGCCCCGGTCTATCCGGCGAATTCGTCGATCGTCATTCCGACGCTCACTTCGCGGACGCTGCAGAAGCAGACGCAGTTCGGCTGGTACGGGCAGGATCGCATCAAGGTCGGCGATTTCGTCCTCACCGCCGGCGCGCGCCATGACACGGTCGACGGCTTCACCCGTAATCTGATCAACAACGTCCGGACCCGGCAGCACAACGAAGCCTGGTCGTACCGCGTCGGCGCGAACTACGTCACCTCGATCGGCCTCGCGCCCTATGTCGGCTATTCGCGCTCCTTCTCGCCGATCTTCGGCACCGATTTCTTCGGCACTCCATTCCAGCCGCAGACCAGCACGCAGATCGAGGCCGGCCTCAAATATGACGTCAAGGGCATGGGCGGGGACAGCCGCATCTTCCTGAGCGCGGCGGCGTTCGAATATAATATCGACAATGTGCTGACCAACGATCCCGACCCGACCCATACCGGCTTCCAGGTCCAGTCGGGCAAGTCGCGGATGCGCGGCATCGAGCTGGAGGGCAGCGGCAGGCTCGCTAACGGCCTCACCTTCAACCTCGCCTTTACCTGGGCGGATCCGATCGTGACCGCGACCAACGCGCCGAACACGGTGCTCACCCCGCCCGGCCAGCCCGCGCTCCCCGGAATTCCGATCCTCGGCAAGCGCCTGCCTGCCATCCCGGAGACCCAGGCCTCGGCGTTCATCGACTATACCTTCCCCGACGGGCCGTTCGAAGGCTTCGGCATCGGCGCCGGCGCGCGCTACACCAGCAACAAATATGGCGACGCCGCAAACTACTTCATGGTGCCGGCGGTGACGATCTTCGACGCGGTGGCGCATTACCGCGTCGACGACTGGAGCTTCTACCTCAACGCGAACAACGTGTTCGACAAGAACTATATCGCGATCTGCACCTCGTTCATCGGCTGCTCCTATGGCGCGGCGCGGGTGATCACCTTCTCGGTGGCCAAGAAGTTCAGGTGAAGGTGACGACCGTCATCTCGGCCACGCCTTACCCTTGGGGCGTGGCCGGTTTACCCCGATTGCCGCGATACGGGCGAACGCGCACTTCGCTAGGATCGCCGTGCGGCGCAGCGTGAGGGGATCAGCGATGGGACATCGGCACGGATGGCGGCAAGCACTCGCCGGAATCGCGTTGTGCGTCGCCTTCTCATCCCCCGTCGCCCTCGCCCGCGGCGCGCCACAGGCCGGCGCGGACGGCTGCCAGCGGCTCGCCCGCCTTACCCTGCCGCACGGCACGCGCATCACGCTCGCCGAGCCGATCGCAGCGAGCGCGGACAAGCCGTGGACCAGCCCTGAGGGCTTTTACGGCCGCGCAAAAGTCGAGCAGCCCTTCTGCCGGGTCGGGGGCACGATCTCGCCCGTGCCGGATTCGCGGATCGGCTTCGAGGTGTGGCTGCCGCTCGCCCCGGTGTGGAACGGCCGCTTCTACGGCACCGCCGTCGGCGCCTCGATGGGCGCGTTCCAATATGCCTCGCTGCCCATGCCGCTGTCGCGCGGGTTCGCCGCCATGACCCACGATAACGGGCACAAGAGCGCCAATTTCTACGAACAGAGCTGGGCGTTCGACGCCGCGACCCGCACCGTTCGCCGCACCCAAGTCGTCGATTTCGCCAGCCGCGCGCAGCATCTCGCGACAGTGATCGCGAAGCAGGTCGCCGCCACCTATTACGGCCGGCCGGTGCAACGCGCTTATTATCTCGGCTGTTCGCAGGGGGGGCATCACGGCATGATGGAGGCGCAGCGCTATCCCGGCGACTATGACGGCATCGTCGCCGGCGCGCATGGCGGCGACTGGAGCCGGATGATGGCGGCGCAGGCCTGGGCGGTGACGCGCGTGGTGCGCGACAACCGCGCCGGCGGGCTATCCAAGCCGCAACTGGCCGCGGTCAGCCGCCATGTGCTCGCCAGATGCGACCGCGCCGACGGCCTCGCCGATGGGCAGATCGAAGACCCGCGCCTGTGCCGCTTCGATCCGGCTGAACTCGCCTGCGGCGCGAAAGGCACTGACACGGCGCTGTGCCTCAACCCCGCACAGGTCGCCGCGACACGCGAGATCTATCGCGGCCCGCACACCTCCGCCGGCCGCCGGCTGGCGCCGGGCTTTGCCCCCGGCAGCGAGACTTACTGGGAATGGCACGACCAGACGCAGCCGCTGACCGGCAGCTATTATGATTTCTACCGGCTGGTTATGCAGCGCAATCCCGACTGGAACCTGCTGTCGATGGACTGGGACCGCGACATCGATTCCGGCCGCCGCCAGTGGAGCGCCGTGTACGACGCGATCAACCCCGACCTGCGCGCGTTCGACCGGCGCGGCGGCAAGCTGATCCTCCATCACGGCTGGTCCGACGGACTGATCACGCCCTATCTCTCGATCGACGCCTATCAGCGCATCCAGCGCCAGATGGGCGCACGCGCCACGGGCAACTTCGCCCGCCTGTTCATGATCCCGGGCATGGGCCATTGCGAGGGCGGCCCGGTCGGCGCGACGCGCAAGGCGCATGAGGAATTGTGGCTGACCGCGATCCAGAACTGGGTCGAGCGCGGCGTCGCCCCCGACGCCACCAATGCCGCCAACACGCTGATCGGATCGGGCAAGATCGACGGCGGCACGCGCCGACGGCCCTGGTGTCCCTTCCCGAAGATCGCGCGCTACAAGGGCAGTGGCGACGTCAACGATCCGCGCAACTTCAGTTGCAGGCAGGCAAGCTAGCCGCGCGCCGCCGCCCGGTCGCGTTCGGCGATCAGCCCGCGTTCGCGCAGCACGCGCACCGCGTCGCGGCGCTTGTGCACGCCGATCTTGCGGAACACCGATTTGAGCCGGTACTTCACCGTATCGGGCGACTTGCCGATCAGCCGCGCGATTTCCTTGTTCGAATAGCCGAGCGAGAGATGCTCGAGGATCGTCGCCTCGGCATCGCTCAACAGGCTCTGCACCGGCGTGCCCGGCGGCCGCGTGCTCAGCGAGCGGGCGAGCGTGGTCAGGAACTGCGCGCGGAACCGGTCCATCTGCGCCGCCGCCTTGAGCCGTTCCTTGAGCGAGGGTTCGACGAACCGCCACGCATCGATGAACGGCCGCACGATCCCCTGGAACATCGCCCGGCCGACCGCCTCGTCGAAGCACGTCTCGGCCTCGTCCGCCGCGCCGGCTTCGCGCAGCCCGCAGGCAAGCAGCAGATTGACGTCGATCAGCAGCCGGCCCGCGCCATGCTGCCCGGCCCAGTGCTTGAGATTGCGCAGCCCCGCGATCGCCGCCTCGTGCCGCCCTTCGAGCAGTGCCAGCTTCGCGCGGCACAGCTGCGCCGCGGTGACCACCGTGCGCCAGACCGACGCCCCCTCGCCCACCGCATCGGCCAGTGCGTCCAGCCCGATCTCGTCGGCATAATCGCGCGCACGCGCCGCGTCCTGATCGTGGTGAAGATACAGTTCGAGTTCGCACAGGCTGGCAAGCTGTTCGAGCTCGGGCAGCAGCCGGCGTTCCGCACGGCTGCGCGCCCGCGCGATCATCGCCTGCGCATCCTCGATCGCGCCCTGTGCGACCAGCGCGCGCGCCGCGGTGAAATAGGCCGCGGCGAAGACGTCCACCCACCCGTCCGACTGCTCCATATAGGGCAGCGCCCAGTCAAGCTGCGCCAGCGCGTCGGCGGGACGGTCCTGTTCGTACAGCAGCACCGCGTCGAACGCCGCGCAATTGGCGGCAAGGTCGACCCGGTCGCCGACGATATCGGCGATCTCGGCATGCGCGCTGGCAAGGATCGCGGCGGCATCCTTGTGCACGCCCTGCGCCCAGCGCACCCGCGCCTCGAACAGCCGCGTGAACAGATCGCTGTCGAGCAGCCCAAGCGTGCGGTAATGCTCGCGCGCCGCCAGCATCGGCTCGAGCGCATGGTCGAGCCAGCCGCTCTCGAAATAGCGCGCGCTCAGCGTCTCGCTGGCATTGGCGAGGATCAGATGATCGTTGGCCGGCAGCGTGCGCAACAACGCCTCGCGCTGCAGCAGCCCGTCCAGCGTCACCGGCGCATTCTCGTAATCGGCCAGGATGTCGCCCACGACGCGAATTTCGGTCCACAGATCGCCCGGCAGGTCGGTCTGGCTCGCCGCCGCGACCAGCCGGTCATAGTCGGCGCGCGCCGCGCAGGTGTCGTCCGACTTGATGCCGAGATAGACCCGCGCCAGCGCCAGCCGCGGATGCGCGAGGATGCACGCGTCGGGCAGCTTTTCCAGCGCGCGCTGCACGACCGCCTGCTGGCCCTGCGGGATCAGCCGCCAGCCACCGGCATTCTCCAGGATCGCGGCAAGCGCCGCGTCGTCCTTTGCACGAGCCGCACGATCGGCGGCGGTCGCCACATTCGACGTCTCAGCCAGCATATAGCCCTCCCCAGGCGCAGCTTGTCTCGGCGGCGGGCTCTGTCGCGGCCCATCCTGCCGATGATCCACCCTGACTCTATCGTTTGGGCCACAACACATCCAGTTTATTCCCCTTCACGGGGCCAAAGCCGCCGGCTGGCGCCTTCCCCTCCTGCGGAGAAGAGTGAGGGCGTCCCGCGACGGGTAAATTCGGGGTAGGCCCGTTGCAGATAAACCGGCGCCGGATAGTTTGATCGAGCCAATCGCGTTGGAGCCTCGTCATGATATGCAGCGCCGACCTTCCTACCGACCTGCCCGTGCTGGCGGCATTCGAGGACCATTACCGCGCCGGCTATGTCGATCCCTGGCATGCGCACGAGCATGCCCAGCTCGCCTTCGCCAGCTCGGGCGTGCAGGTGATCAACACCGACGGCGCGAGCTTCATCCTGCCGCCCAACCGGGCGATCTGGATACCGCCGGGCACCAACCACCAGACGATCTGCCGCAGCGACGTCGTCTTCCAGGTCGTCTATGTCGATCGCGCCTTCCGGCCGCACAATGACCGCTGCCATGTGTTCGAGGCGTCCGCGCTGCTGCGCGCACTGATCGGCGAGGTGGTGGCGCTCGCGGGCCGCTATGACAGCGATGCGCGCAGCACCACGATCGTCGAGCTGCTGCTGGGCGAGATCGACCGCATGCCCGACGTGCCCGTGCAGGCCGAGCTGCCCGTCGACCGCCGCCTGCGCCGCGTGTGCGAGGCGATCCTCGCCGATCCGGGCGACTCACGCGACATCGATTACTGGGCGCGGCAGGCCGGCATGTCGCGCCGCACCTTCACCCGCTCGTTCCGCGATGAGACCGGCATGGGCCTCGCCACCTGGCGGCGGCAGGTGCGGGTGATGGAGGCCGCCTCGCGCATCTCCGCCGGCGAAGCGATCACCTCGGTCGCCTATGATGTCGGCTATGACAGCCCGAGCGCGTTCACCGCGATGTTCCACCGCACCTTTGGCGCGACGCCAAGCGCCTATTGCCGGCGCTGACCCCGGCGCCTAGTTTCGGCGCATGCGCCACTGGCTCCTGACCCTTGCGATCCTGTGCGGGATGCTCTTCGCGCCGCTAGCGATGGCGAGCGAACGCGCACAGCCGCCCGGCGCGAGCGAAATCACCAGCCATTGCGCCGATACCGGCGAGGACCGCGACAAGCCCGCCCCGGCCAAGCAATTCCGCTGCATGGGCGCCTGTTTCGGGGTCGAGGCGGGGGTGGCCCGGCTGCCGCTGCGCGTCATGTCGTCGCCGCTCGCCGCGCCGATCCCGGTCATCGCGTCGCTTGACGACGTCGTGATCGAGCACGACCCCCCGCCGCCGCGCCGGACCTGATCGAACCCGAGCTGCGGCCATCCCGGCCGCCGCACCTTTCGATCAGACAGGAATATGTAATGACATTGATGACCAGGCGGCGCAGCTTGCTGCGCGCCGGCGCCTTCGGCCTTGCCGGCCTCGGGCTCCCTGAGTTTCCCGCATGGGCGCAGAGCGGCTCGCCCGGCCTGCGCCCCGACAGCCCCATACTGGCTGGCGAGGACATCCGCCTGCGCATCGCGCACGACCTGTTCAAGGTCGGCGGCCGCAGCGGCCACGCGATCACGATCAACGGCGTGCTTCCCGCCCCGCTGATCCGCCTGCGCGAGGGGCAGAATGCCCGGCTGCATGTCGAGAACGCGCTGGACGAGGACACATCGATCCACTGGCACGGGCTGATCCTGCCGTTCCACATGGACGGCGTGCCGGGGATCAGCTTTCCCGGCATCAAGCCCGGGACGACCTTCACTTACGAATTCCCGGTCGAGCAGGCGGGCACCTATTGGTACCATTCGCATTCGGGATTGCAGGAGCAGATGGGTCATTACGGCCCGCTGGTGATCGACCCCGAGGGCGCGGAGCCTGCGCCCTATGACCGCGAGCATGTGATCGTCCTGTCCGACTGGACCTTCCGCCACCCGCATCAGCTGATCGCCAGGCTCAAATCGAAGGGTGGCTATTTCAACCGCCAGAAGCAGACCGCGAGCGACGGCGGCATGTCCGCCGCCGAGCGCGCGATGTGGGGCAAGATGCGGATGGACCCATCCGACATCGCCGACGTCACCGGATCGACCTACGTTTATCTCGTCAACGGCCATGGCCCTGCCGAGAACTGGACCGGGTTGTTCAAACCCGGCGAGCGCGTGCGGCTGCGCATCATCAATGCCTCGGCGATGACGATCTTCAACCTGCGTATCCCCGGGCTGCCGATGACCGTGGTGATGGCCGACGGCCAGCCCGTTCGCCCCGTCGAGACCGACGAATTCCAGATCTCGGTCGCCGAGACCTATGACGTCATCGTCACGCCCACCGCCGATCGCGCGTACACGCTGGTGGCGGAGTCGATCGACCGCTCCGGCATGGCCCGCGCCACGCTCACGCCGCGGCTCGGCATGACCGCGCCGGTCCCGGTCCTTCGCAAGCGCCCGACGCTGTCAATGCGCGATATGGGCATGGACATGGGGTCGGACGACAGCTGCACGCCCGAACATGCCAAGATGGGCCACTGCACGCCGGGCGCGCCCGCTGCGGCAATGGACCACAGCATGCGCGACAGGTCGCTCGTGCCGCCCGCGGTCAAGGTCGGCGTTGGCGTCGACATGATCGCGCCGATGCCCGCCGACCGCACTGGCGACCGCCCGCTGGGCCTGGAGAACGAACCGCACCGCGTGCTCACCTATCACGATCTCGCGCCGCTCGTGCCCTTCCCAGACGAGCGTCCCCCGGCGCGCAGCATCGACATCCACCTCACCGGCAACATGGAACGCTTCATGTGGTCGTTCGACGGCCGGAAGATGAACGAGGGCGCCAAGCCGATCCGGTTCGAACTGAACGAGCGCGTGCGCGTGAACCTCATCAACAATTCGATGATGAATCACCCGATCCACATCCACGGGCATTTCTTCGAGCTGGTGACCGGCAAGGATCACGGCCACCCGGTCAAGCACACGGTCAACGTGATGCCCGGCGGCAAGGCGAGCTTCGACCTCACCGCCGACGCGCCCGGCGACTGGGCGTTCCACTGCCATCTGCTCTACCACATGCATGCCGGGATGATGAACGTCGTCAAGGTGCGGCCAATGAAGGAGGGAGACGCGAAATGAGCCTCCTCCTCACCGCGCTCCTGATCGCGGCCGCGAACCAATGCACGCCGGAACATGCCGCAATGGGCCACTGCAAGATGGCGCCGGCTGCGAAGCCCAAGGCTGCGGCAAAGGCCAGACCGGTCGCAAAGCCCCAGCCAAAACCCACAGCCAAGGCTAAGCCGAGACCGGCACCGCGCCCCGCGTCATCGGCCCTGGTGCCCGCATCACCACCCCCGCCGCCCGTCGCGCCACCCGCACCCGCACCGGCTGCCGTCGATCCGAAATGCCCGCCCGAGCATGAAGCGATGGGCCATTGCAAACCCGCTACGCCTACCCCGACAGTAGAACCGCCCAAGGCCGCACCGCCAGCCACCGCCTTCAATGGCCTCGAACACGCCGCCGACGCCATCTGGAACCCTGCCGAAATGGCCCGCGTGCGCCGCGCGGTCTATGCCGAGCATGGCGCGTTCAAGGGCAGCAAGGTACTGCTCGACCGGCTCGAATATCGCGCGCGCGACGGGCGCGACGGCTATGCCTTCGAAGGTGAGGCGTGGTTCGGCGGCGACTATGACCGGCTGTGGCTCAAGGGCAGCGGCAAAGGCGATTTCGGCAAGCCGATCGAATCCGTCGAATTGCAGGCGCTCTACAGCCGCGCGCTCGATCCGTGGTTCAATCTGCAGGCGGGCATCCGGCAGGATTTGGGCCGCGGTCCCGACCGCACGCATCTGGTGGTCGGCATTCAGGGCCTCGCGCCCTATTGGTTCGAGATCGACGCCGCCGCCTTTCTCTCGACCAAGGGTGAGCTGACTGCCCGCATCGAGGCGGAATATGACCAGCGCCTCACCAACCGGCTGATCCTGCAACCGCGCCTCGAACTCGATCTCGCCGCGCAGGACGTGCGTGAGTTCGGCATCGGCGCAGGGCTTTCGTCGGTCGAGGCCGGGCTGCGCCTGCGCTACGAGATCGTGCCCGAATTCGCGCCCTATATCGGCGTCGAATGGGAACGCTCGGTCGGCCGCTCCGCGAACTTCGCTCGGGCAGCGGGCGAAGGCACTGGCGGCTGGGCCTTTGTCGGCGGGGTACGCGTCTGGTTCTAGGCGACGGGCAGGCGGTGGCTTTACGCCGCCGCCTTCACCCGTTCGACGCCCGCCAGCGAATTGGGGTCGGCGCGCACGATCTCGACCTCGACCAGTTCGCCGATCTTGGCATCGGTCATCAGATGCACCGACTGCAGCCAGGGCGATTTGCCCAGCATCTGCCCGGGCAGCTTGCCCTGCCGTTCGATCAGCACGCTGCAGGTCCGGCCCAGCGTCGCAGCGTTGAACGCCGCCTGATCGCGGTTGAGCGCCGCCTGCAGCCGCTGCAACCTTTCGTCCATCACCGCAGGCGCGACCTGCCCGTCCATCTCGGCCGCCGGCGTGCCGGGCCGCGGCGAATATTTGAAGCTGAAGCACTGCGCATAACCGACCGCATCGACCAGACTCAGCGTATCGGCGAACTCGGCGTCGGTCTCGCCGGGAAACCCGACGATGAAGTCACCCGACAGTGCGATATCGGGCCGCGCCGCACGCACGCGGTCGAGAACCCGCAGATAGGAATCGCGCGTATGGCTGCGGTTCATTGCCTTGAGCACGCGGTCGTTGCCCGCCTGCACCGGCAGATGCAGGAACGGCATCAGCTTCTCGACCTCGGCATGCGCGCGGATCAACCCTTCGCGCATGTCGTTGGGATGGCTGGTGGTATAGCGGATCCGCGCCAACCCCTCGATCTTGTCGAGCGCGGCTATCAGCCCGTGCAGCCCGGTTCCGGCCGCATCGTCCCACGCATTGACGTTCTGCCCCAGCAACGTGATCTCGCGCGCACCGACATCGACCAGCGACCTGGCTTCGTCGACGATCGCGTCGAACGGCCGGCTGACCTCGGCGCCGCGCGTATAGGGCACCACGCAATAGGTGCAGAATTTGTCGCATCCCTCCTGCACCGTCAGGAATGCCGATGGCCCGGTCTTGCGCCGCGCCGGCAGCGCACCGAACTTGGCGATCGCCGGCATGCCGGTATCGAGCGCGCTGCCCCCCGCCGCGGCCTGCGCGACCAGTTCGGGCAGATTGTGATAGGCCTGCGGGCCGACCACGACATCGACCTTGGCGCGCCGCACGATCTCCTCGCCCTCGGCCTGCGCGACGCACCCCGCCACCGCGATCATCGGCGCCGCGCGGTCCGCGATCCGGGCGTCCTTGCGCAGCCGGCCAATGTCCGAAAACACCTTTTCGGTCGCCTTTTCGCGGATGTGGCAGGTGTTGAGCACGACCAGATCGGCGCTTGCAGAATCGGCCGCAGCGGTCATGCCCTGCGCCGCCATCAGCTCGGCCATGCGCTCGCCGTCATAGACGTTCATCTGGCAGCCGAACGACTTGACGTGGAAGGTCTTGGGTGGGTTGGGGGCGTTCATCGCGCGGGCCTATAGCGCATGATGTTCGCCGGGGGGAGAGGGCCGCGACTGTGGCCGAATGGCGTCACCCACAGGAAAAGCATCGCGTGCCGACATGCCCCCTGTCCTACACGTCCGCGCTCTGCCATCCTCGCCGCACGACATGCGAAACGGAACCTCCGCGCTGCATCCCGGTTTGCCCCTGATGGCCGCCTTTCGCCCGCGCTTCCGCCCTGTCGCCCCGCCGTCATTCTCGCGCGATAGATGTCGGGACCTTTGTGACTTTTCGCGCTTCGAAAGGACCGCATGAGCCGTAAGCCAGTCCCCGCCCAGCATGGTGAACGCTCGCGAGTCGAGGTCACCTTCGACCGGCCGCAACTGCTGCCGCAGCTGTTCGGGGAGTATGACAGCAACATCCTCGCGCTCGAGGAGCGGCTCGGCGTCTATATCCATGCCCGCGGCCAGCGCGTGGTGATCGAGGGCAGCGCCGAAGCCGTCGCGCACGCCCGCGAAGTGCTGCAAGAGCTTCACAGCCGCGTGATCCGCGGCGAAGCGATCGATACCGGCCTGATCGACGCCGTGATCGCGATGTCAAGCGAGCCGACCTTCAGCGGGATCATCCGCGCCGAGAATGATTCCGGCGCCGCGCCGCCGATCATGATCCGCACGCGCAACAAGACGATCGTGCCGCGCTCGGTGACGCAGACCGCGTATATGCGCGCGCTCGTCTCCAACGACATCATCTTCGCGCTCGGGCCGGCGGGCACCGGCAAGACCTATCTCGCGGTGGCGCAGGCCGTCGCGCAGCTGATCACCGGTTCGGTCAAGCGCCTGATCCTCTCGCGCCCCGCGGTCGAGGCGGGCGAGCGGCTGGGCTTCCTGCCGGGTGACATGAAGGACAAGGTCGACCCCTATCTGCGCCCGCTCTACGACGCGCTCTACGACTGCCTGCCTGCCGAGCAGGTCGAGCGCCGCATTTCCTCGGGCGAGATCGAGATCGCGCCGATCGCCTTCATGCGCGGCCGCACGCTCGCCGACGCCTTCGTGATCCTCGACGAGGCGCAGAACACGACGCCAATGCAGATGAAGATGTTCCTCACCCGCTTCGGCCAGAACAGCCGCATGGTGGTGTGCGGCGATCCCAAGCAGACGGACCTGCCCGGCGGGCCGGGGGCGTCGGGCCTCAACGATGCGGTGAACAAGCTTGAAGGGATCGAGGGCATGGCAATGGTCCGCTTCGGCATCG
Source organism: Sphingomonas tagetis (assembly GCF_024211275.1). GTDB lineage: Bacteria > Pseudomonadota > Alphaproteobacteria > Sphingomonadales > Sphingomonadaceae > Sphingomonas > Sphingomonas tagetis. The sequence goes on along the minus strand of NZ_JAMLDX010000003.1, from coordinate 119,108 downwards.
GCGACGTCGTGCGCCACCCGATCGTCGGCCGAATCGTCAATGCCTATGAGGGCGGCGATGCTTGACGTCGCCGTCCAGCGCGAAGGCGACTGGCCGCAGCTCGACTGGGACGCGATCAGTGCCCGCGCCGCCGCGGCCGCGATCGAGCAGACGCCCTATGGCGAGCTCGCAGCCGCCGAGGCGACGATCGAGATCGCGGTGCGGCTGACCTCGGACGCGGAGGTGCGCCAGCTCAACGCGCAGTACCGGCAAAAGGACAAGCCGACCAACGTTCTCTCCTTCCCGATGATCGAGCCCGATCTGATCGAGGTGCTGACCCAGAACAGCGACGATGGCGAGGTGATCCTCGGCGATATCGTGCTCGCGCATGGCGTCTGCGTCACCGAAGCGGCGGAGAAGGGCATCAGCGTCGAGCATCATGCCACGCACCTCATTGTCCATGGGGTGCTGCATTTGCTAGGCTATGACCATCAGGGGGATTCCGAAGCCGAGGCGATGGAATCGATGGAGCGCGCCGCGCTCGAGACATTGGGCATCCCCGACCCCTATCTGGTGCGCGAGGACTGAACACTCCAATGGCAGACGGTTCCAGTAGCGGGAACGGCGACAGTAGCGGCGACGGGGGAATATGGCGCGGCCTGCGCACCCTGCTGTTCGGCGACGAGCATAACGAGACGCTGAGGGAGCGGATTGAGGACGCGATCGACGAGGCCGAGGGCGAAGCGGGCGCGACGAGCGGCCTCAACGCCAATGGCGACCTCTCGCCGCTCGAGCGCAAGATGATGCGCAACCTGCTTCATTTCGGCGAGCGCGACGCGGGCGATGTCGGCGTACCGCGCGCCGATATCGTCGCGGTCGAGGAAAAGACGAGCTTCGCCGAGCTGGTCCAGCTGTTCGCCGAGGCCGGGCACAGCCGCTTGCCGGTCTATCGCGAGAAGCTCGACCGCGTGGTCGGGATGATTCACATCAAGGACGTGTTCGGCGTCGTCGCCGCCGGCGCCGGCCCGCCGTCCAAGATCACCGACCTCATGCGCACGCCGCTCTACGTCCCGCAATCGATGGGCACGCTCGACCTGCTCGCGCAGATGCAGGCGAGCCGCACCCACCTCGCCATCGTGCTCGACGAATATTCGGGCACCGAAGGACTGATCACGATCGAGGATCTGGTCGAGGAGATCGTCGGCGAGATCGACGACGAGCATGACGATGCCCCCGCCGCGCTGTTCGTGCCGCTCGACGATGGCGGCTGGGACGCCGATGCGCGCGCCGAGCTGGAGGACGTCGCCGCGGCGATCGATCCGCGGCTGGGCGAGGTCGAGGAGGATATCGAGACGCTCGGCGGCCTCGCCTTCATCCTCGCCGGGCATGTGCCGCAGGCAGGCGAATGCCTGGCCCATCCGAGCGGCTGGACGCTCGAGGTGCTCGAGGCCGACGCGACCCGCGTCCGCAAGCTGCGGCTTCACCCGCCCAAGGAACTGGTGGAGACCGAGGCATGACTCGTTTGCGCAAATTTCTGATCGTGCTGCTCGTGCTCGCGCTCGTCGCGCTCGGCACCGTCTGGTGGCTGAGCCGTCCCGATGTGGCGAAGCTGGCCGCGAACGACGTGGCGGGCCGCTTCCCCAAGCTCTCCTCGCCGCGGCAGGAAACCTTCCCCACGGTGAACGTCGCCAAGGCCGTCGGCTGGCCGGGCGAGGCCAAGCCCACGGCCGCGGCGGGTTTGACGGTCAACGCCTTCGCCAAGGGGCTCGATCATCCACGCTGGCTCTATCGCCTTCCGAATGGCGACGTGCTGGTGGCCGAGAGCAACTCGCCGCCACGCGAGGGCGGCGGGTTCACCGGCTGGGTGATGAAGACGCTGATGGGCCGCGCCGGCGCCGGCGTGCCCTCGGCCAACCGCATCACCTTGCTGCGCGACGCCGATGGCGATGGCGTGGCGGAAAGCCGCTCGGCACTGCTCACCGCCGCCAACGGGCTCGATTCGCCGTTCGGCATGGTGCTGCTCGGCGAGACGCTCTACGTCGCCAATCACAATGCGGTGATCGCTTTCCCGTTCAAGGTCGGCGACACGAAGATCGCGGCCAAGGCGCGCAAGATCGCCGACCTGCCCGGCGGCGGCAATCACTGGACGCGCGACCTGATCCTCAGCCCCAGCGGTCAGACCTTCTATGTCAGCGTCGGCTCCGCCTCTAACATCGCCGAAAATGGCCTCGACCTGGAGAAACGCCGCGCCGCGATCCTCGAAGTCGACCCGAATAGCAAACAGGTCCGCATCTTCGCCACTGGCATCCGCAATCCCGTCGGCCTCGCGCTGAACCCTGCGAGCAAGCGGCTATGGGCGGTGGTCAACGAACGCGACATGCTCGGATCGGACATGCCGCCCGATTATCTCACGCAAGTCGATATCGGCGCCTTCTATGGCTGGCCGTGGAGCTATTGGGGTGGCTATGTCGACAAGCGCGTGCGGCCCGAACGGCCCGATTTGCTCGAATATACCGCACGGCCCGATTTCGCGCTGGGCGCGCATGTCGCCCCGCTCGGCCTGACCTTCGCGCAGGATGTGCAACTCGGCGGCAGCTATGCCAGCGGCGCGTTCATCGGCTTGCACGGCTCGTGGAATCGTGTGCCGGCGACCGGTTACAAGGTCGTCTATGTGCCGTTCGACGGCAAGGGGCTGCCGGTCAAGGGCGCCAAGCCGGTCGATGTGCTGACCGGCTTCCTCGACGGCGAAGGCAATGCGCGGGGCCGCCCGGTCGGCGTGACGGCGGACGCCAGCGGCGCGCTGCTGGTCGCGGACGATGTCGGCAATGTGATCTGGCGGGTAAGTTCGCCTCAGTCCGCGGGCACCGCTTCCGCCGCCGCTTCCGCGCCCCGGTAAACCGCGATGTCGGCGGTTTCAGGCTCGCTGCGCGTCGGCGCAGCGGCGGCGGCATCGGTCGCCGCGATGGCCGCCTCATGGTCCATCTTCGCATAGCTCGCATCGGCATAAGCAGGCTGATCATAGAGCGCGTCGTAATCGCGCGCCGCCGCCTCGGCGGCGATCGGCTGCGGCACGTCGGAAGCCTGGGCAGGATAATAGCCGACAAATTGCGGCGTATTGGGCGCCCGCACCGTTGCGGCGGCGGGCGGCAGCGCGGCGATCTCCTGCTCGACGCCATAGCTCGGCATCTGCCATCCGCCATCGGGATAGAGACCGCCGGTCACCGTGAAATGCCCGGCGAGCGCACCGGCGCAACTGCCAAAAGCCAGTGATCCCGCAACGATCATCCCCACCAGCGGCCAGCGGATCGCGCGCATCTCAGCGCTCCACCTGGCGGTGGGCCAGCACGAGCGGCGGAGTGGGCGGCAGGTTACGCATCGGGACCTCCTCAATGCGCAAACCGTCATGGCGGCCCGTCGGTTCCGCTCACTCGAGCAGCTTGGGCGCTTCCTTCTGCAGCTTCTCGCGAATCTTGTTCGCGAACAGCGCGAGCATCGGCGGCAAATCGACTTCGGCATGGACACGGGTCTCGTGCAGGTCGAGCCGGCTCGCCACGCTCTGCCCCATCGCGGTGACGGTGAAATGCAGCGTATCGCCCTCCCACCTTTCCTGCACCGCGCCGCCGCCGGGAATCATGCTGCCGATCTTGCCGACGCCCTTGGCGAGCCGCGCCCGCGCGCCCTCCTTGCCGAGCTTGTGCGGGATATCGACGATGACGGGGTCAGGCATGGGTTTTCCTCAAGTGTGTTGTCCGTCTGATACGCCCGGCGCTTGTGTCTGTCACGTTGCGAGGCGATACGGTGCGCGATGCTGCCCCGCCCCCGCCTGATCGCCCTCGTCGCCGGCGCTGTCTCAGCGACCGCATTCGCCCCGCTCGACTGGTGGCTCGCGGGGCTCATCTGCGTCGCCATCCTGTTGCGGCTGACGCACGAGGCGCCGAGCCTCAGGCAGGCGCTGCTGCGCGGCTGGCTGTTCGGGCTCAGCCATTTCACGGTCGGCAACAACTGGATCCAGCACGCCTTCGACTATCAGGACAAGATGCCCCCGGCACTGGGCTATCTCGCCGTCGTCCTGCTCTCGCTCTACCTTGCGATCTATCCGGCGCTGGCGATGGGGCTGGCGTGGCGGTTCCGGCAGGCGCGCAAGCCCGACCTGCCCTTCGTCCTGATCGCCGCGGCGGCGTGGATCGTCACCGAATATCTGCGCGGGGTGATCTTCACCGGCTATCCGTGGAACCCGCTCGGCATGATGTGGCTGCCGCTGCCGGGGATCGCGCAGGTCGCGGCGTGGATTGGCACCTATGCCATGTCGGGGCTCGCGATGCTCGGCGGAGGCACGCTGTATCTGGCCAGCATGCGCAACTGGCGCCCGCTCGCCGGTTACGCCGTTGCGGCCCTTGCAGCCGCGCTGATGTTGCATCCGGAGGCGCCGGCACCGCGGGCCGGCGCGCCGCTGGTGCGCGTGCTGCAACCCAATATCGGGCAGGAAGCGACGCTCGACGGCAGCTATGCCAAGAAGGCGATGGACGCGCTGGTGCGGCTGTCCAACGACAAGCAGACGATCCTGCCCGGCGGCCCGGTCCCCCGCCTGATCGTCTGGCCCGAAGGCTCGGTCGATTACTGGATCGAGCAGGGCTATCCGGCGGAATGGTACGGCAAGGCCGATCCGCGCACCGTGCGCCAGATGATCGCGCTGACGCTCGGGCCAAAGGACATGGCGCTGATCGGCGGCAACGCGCTGCTGTTCGGCGGGGACAAGACGCTCGACGCTGCGACCAATTCGGTGTTCGCGATCGATCCCATGGGCGGCATCCGCGGGCGCTACGACAAGGCGCATCTGGTGCCCTATGGCGAATATCTGCCGATGCGCACGCTGCTCCAGCCGCTCGGCCTGTCGCGGCTGGTGGCAGGCGAGATCGACTTTGCGCCGGGGCCGGGACCGCGCACGCTCGACGTGCCGGGCTTCGGCAAGGTGGGGATGCAGATCTGCTACGAGATCATCTTCTCAGGACAAACGGTCGATCCCGGCAACCGCCCCGCAATCCTGTTCAACCCGTCCAACGACGCCTGGTTCGGGGCGTGGGGGCCGCCGCAGCATCTGGCGCAGGCGCGGATGCGGGCGATCGAGGAGGGGCTGCCGATCCTGCGCTCGACCCCCACCGGCATCTCGGCGATCATCGATGCGCATGGCCGCATCGCCGCCGCCGCCGGCATGGGTGAGGCCAAAGCGATCGAGGCGCCGATGCCCGCTGCGCTGCCGCCGACGCTGTTCGCGCGGTTTGGCAATCTGCTGGCCTTCCTCATCGCGGGCGGGCTGCTGATCGCAGCGATTGCCATTCGGCGCGTCACTCGCTAGGGACATCATATAACGACTTCTTTATATCGTTAACTTGATGCCGGGCATGGCAACGGCCTGGCCAATATGAGGACTGACATGCGTTCCAGCTATCTCTTCACGTCGGAGTCGGTGTCCGAGGGTCATCCCGACAAGGTGTCGGACCAGATCTCGGATGCGATCGTCGACCTGTTTCTCGCCAAGGATCCCGAGGCGCGTATCGCGTGCGAGACGCTGACCACCACGCAGCTGGTGGTGCTGGCCGGTGAGATCCGCGGCAAGGGCATCATGGACGAGGCCGGCAACTGGGCGCCGGGCGTGCGCGACGAGGTCGAGCAGGCCGTCCGCGATACGGTCAAGGCGATCGGTTACGAGCAGGACGGCTTCCACTGGGAGACGCTGCGCTTCGAGAACAATCTGCATCCGCAGTCGGCGCATATCGCGCAGGGCGTGGACGCGAGCGGCAACAAGGACGAGGGCGCGGGCGACCAGGGCATCATGTTCGGCTATGCCGCCAACGATACGCCCGACCTGATGCCGGCGACCTTGTACTACAGCCACAAGATCCTCGAGCAGATGGCGGCCGACCGTCATTCGAAGAAGGCGCCGTTCCTCGAACCCGACACCAAGAGCCAGGTGACGTTGCGCTACGAGGGCAGCGTGCCGGTGGCGTGCACCGCGGTCGTCGTCTCGACCCAGCATGGCAAGGGCTATGACGCGGGCGACAAGGAAGCCGAGCTGCACGCCTATGTGAAGGGCGTGATCGCCGATGTCATCCCGGCGCATCTGCTGAGCGACCAGACCGTCTATCACATCAACCCGACCGGCAGCTTCGAGATCGGCGGCCCCGATGGCGATGCGGGCCTGACCGGGCGCAAGATCATCGTCGACACCTATGGCGGGGCTGCCCCGCATGGCGGCGGCGCGTTCAGCGGCAAGGACCCGACCAAGGTCGACCGCTCGGCGGCGTACATCACGCGCTACCTCGCCAAGAACATCGTCGCGGCGGGCCTTGCGCAGCGCTGCACGATCCAGCTCGCTTATGCGATCGGCGTTTCCAAGCCGCTGTCGCTGTACGTCGACACGCACGGCACCGGCACGGTCGGCGACGACAAGATCGAGGAAGCGATCGGCAAGATCGAGAAGCTCGGCGGGCTGACCCCGCGCGGCATCCGCACGCATCTCGGGCTCAACAAGCCGATCTATGCGCGCACCGCCGCCTATGGCCATTTCGGGCGCAAGGCCGAGGGCGACTTCTTCCCATGGGAGCGCACCGACCTCGTCGACGACCTCAAGGCCGCCATCGCCGCCGCCTGAGGCTTCGGGCACCGAACCGATGAGGGGCTGGAGCGCACGTTCCGGCCCCTTCTTCGTGCGCGGCTGACTGGAAAGTCACAAACGTCCCGACATCCATCGCGAGAGCGGCTGACGTGCGGGCGCAGATTCACCAGTCAAAGAGCCTGCCGATCCAAGCAGGCGAAATCCTACATTTCAAGCGCTTGGCGGTAGCGGTAAGAGGGGTGCATGACCCTGCCATCCAACGCCAACCTCGTCACCGACCGCCCGACCTTCGTCACGCATCTCGAATGCGGGCTGACCGGTGAGCGCCATGAAGCCGACCGGCTGCATGGCCTGTCCGCTGCCGGGCGGCCGCTGCTGGTGCGTTATGATCTTCCGGGTGTCGGCGCGGCGCTGAGCAAGGCGGAAATCGCCGCCCGCCCGCGCGACCTGTGGCGCTGGCGCGAGCTGCTGCCGGTGCGCGACACCGCCAACATCATCAGCCTCGGCGAGATCGACACGCCGGTGGTGACGCTCGACCAGATCGGGCGCACGGCGGGCGCAGGCCCCGGCGAGCTGCTGGTCAAGGACGAAGGCCGGCTGCCAACCGGGTCGTTCAAGGCGCGCGGGCTCGTCATGGCGATCAGCATGGCGAAGGAACTGGGCGTCACCGCCATCGCCATGCCGACCAACGGCAATGCCGGCGCGGCGGCCGCCGCATATGCGGCGCAGGCAGGGATGGAGGCGATCATCTTCTGCCCCGACGACACGCCGGAGATCAACGTCCGCGAGATCGCGGCGCAGGGCGCGCGCGTCTATCGCGTCAACGGCCTGATCGATGATTGCGGGAAACTGGTGCGCGAGGGGTGCGCGGCGCGCGGCTGGTTCGACCTCTCGACGCTCAAGGAACCCTATCGGATCGAGGGCAAGAAGACGATGGGACTGGAGCTGGCCGAGCAGTTCGGCTGGGCGCTGCCCGACGTGATCTTCTATCCGACCGGCGGCGGCACCGGCCTCATCGGCATGTGGAAGGCATTCGCCGAATTGCAGGCGCTCGGCTGGATCGGCGCGAAGCTGCCGCGGATGGTGGCGGTGCAAGCCGAGGGCTGCGCGCCGATGGTGCGCGCATGGGAAAATGGCGAGCGCCACGCGGCGCGCTGGGAAGACGCGCACACCATCGCGGCCGGCATTCGCGTGCCGCAGGCGGTGGGCGACTTCCTGATCCTCGACGCGGTGCGCGAGAGCAATGGCCGCGCAATGGCGGTGAGCGACGCGGCGCTGGCGCTGGCGGTGGACGATGCAGCGACCAGCGACGGCCTGCTGCTGTGCCCCGAGGGCGGCGCGACGCTGGCGGCGTGGCGGCAGGCGCGCGCGGAGGGCTGGGTGAAGGACGGGGAGACATCGCTGCTGTTCAACTGCGCGACGGGGCTGAAATACCCGCTGCCGGACAGGTCGAAGACGCTGGACCGGCATCAGCCAATCGACTGGACGGCGATCTAGCGACCTTACTGGACTCAGCGCCGGCGGAGGCGCATTCTCGATCTTTCATGACGCAAGGAGAGGATTCATGCCTCAGTTTGTGATCGAGCGCGAAATGCCCGGCGCCGGTTCGCTCGGTACGGACGATCTGAAAGGCGCTTCCCAGACATCCTGCTCGGTGCTTCGCGACCTCGGACCCGACATTCAGTGGGTGCACAGCTACGTCACCGACGACAAGATCTACTGTATCTACCGCGCGCCCGATGCGGCGCTGATCCGGCAGCATGCCGAGCAGGCGGGCTTTCCCGCGAACAGCGTCGCGCAGGTTCGCACGGTGATCGATCCGACGACGGCGGAGTAGCGGCGTCGATCAGCGCGCCGGTTCCAGTCCCGCCCCGGCATCCACGCTCGCGCGATAGCCCGGCGCGACGCGCGCCTTGGACGCCTGCTCATAGGCCAGGCCCAGTTCCAGCAGCCGTCCGTCGCGCCATTTGCCGCCGATCCATGAAAGCCCGGCCGGCAATCCCTTCACCAGCCCCATCGGCACGGTGAGGTGCGGATAGCCGGCAACGGCAGGAAGCTGGCTCGCGCTGGGGCCGCTGGACTGATCGCCATGCACCGGGTCGGACAGCCAGGGCAGGCCATAGCTCGGGGTGACGATCGCCTCGGCATTCGCTTTCGCCAGCATCGTGTCGATCGCTTCGCTGGCGAGCTTGACGGACCTGGCGCGGGCCTCGGCATATTTGGGGTCGGCGGTGCCGCCGGTCTTCTCCGCCAGCTCGAAGATACCTTGGCCGAAATAGCCCATTTCGGACGCAGCACTGGCCTTGTTGAACGCGATGGCGTCGGCCAGCGTGCGGATCTTCACCGCTGGCGGGGTGGTCGCGAGATAGGCCGCGAGATCGGTCTTGAGCTCCATCAGCAGCACCTGGAATTCGGCGTCGCCAAGGCCCTCGGTTCTGGGCCGCTCGACCTCGACCAGCACCGCGCCCTGCGCCTTGAGCAGCGCAAGCTGCGCGTCGAACCGCGCAGCGAGCGCGGCGTTCATGTTCGGGCGCATCACCGCGAGGCGGACGCCCTTGAGCGACGCGCGTGACCAGTCCGGCGTCAGTGCTTCGCGCCTGCCATCTGCCGCCATCGTCGCCGCGTCGGCGGGATCGCTGCCGATCATCCCGGCGAACAGCGCCGCCGCATCCTTGACGGTTCGCGCCATCGGGCCGGGCGTGTCCTGGCTGTGGCTGATCGGCACGACATGGGTACGGCTGACCGCGCCGACCGTTGGCTTCAGCCCGACCAGCCCGTTCATCGCACTGGGGCAGATCACCGAGCCGTCGGTCTCTGTGCCGACCGCCGCCGCGGCAAGGCTCGCCGCCACCGCCGCGCCACTGCCGCTCGACGAGCCGCAGGCGGTGCGGTCGAGCGCATAGGGGTTGCGGACGAGACCGCCCACGGCGCTCCACCCGCTCATCGAGTCATTGTCGCGGATGTTGGCCCATTCGCTGAGGTTGGTCTTGCCGAGGATGATCGCCCCGGCCGCACGCAGGCTTGCCACCAGCGGCGCGTCGCGGCGGGTGAAATTGGCCTTCAGCGCGAGGCTGCCGGCGGTGGTGGCGTTTTCGGCGGTGTCGATATTGTCCTTGATCAGCACCGGGATGCCGAACAGCGGCCCGCGCGCGATGCGCAGGCGGCGGTCGCGGTCGGCCTTGCGCGCTTGCTCCAGCGCCTGCGGGTTGAGCGCGATGACGCTGCGCAGCTTCGGCCCGGCGCGGTCGAGCAGGCGGACGCGGTCGAGATAGGCCTGGGTGAGCTGGACGCTGGTCAGCTCGCCGCGTGCGAGCATCAGCTGGAGTTCGTCGATCGACTTTTCGGCGACATCCCGCGCCGCGGGTGGCAGCGTCACGCCATCCTGCGCCATTGCGGGACTTACAAGCGCCAGCAGCATCACCGCCAAGCCGATCCGCATCGCATACTCCCACCGCAACAAGTTGCCGACGATAGCCGAGCGCCGGGCCTGTGCAACGACGCTGCGCGAGTCTAGCGTCGTGCCATGAAGACGCTCCGCGACCCCGCCCACGCGCTCGCCGATGGCCTCGCCGCGATCCGCACCGAGTTTCAGGTTCCCGCCGGCTTCCCGGCCGAGGTGCTGGCGGCGGCGGAGACGGCGGCGCGGCGGGTGCCGGGCGAGCATGATGACTGGACCGCCCGGCGCTTCGTCACGCTCGACCCCGCCAGCGCGACCGATCTCGACCAGGCGTTCAGCATCGAGGCGGCCGGGACCGACCTGATCCTGCACTATGCCATCGCCGATGTGGCGTGGTTCGTCGAGGATGGCGGGGCGATCGATGCCGAAGGCTGGTCGCGTGGCGAGACGCTCTATCTGCCCGATGGCAAGGCCGGGCTCTACCCGCCGGTGCTGGCCGAGGGCGCGGCGAGCCTGTTGCCCGACGGGCCGCGCCCGGCGGTGGTGTTCAGCGTGCGGGTGCGGCCGGACGGCGGGGTCAAGCTCGACGCGGCGACGCGCGCGGTGGTCCGCAGCCGCGCGAAGCTCGCTTATGCGAGCGTGCGTGACACGGACCTGCCCGAGGGCTTTGCCGAACTGTCCGCGCGCATCCAGCGCGCCGAGGCCGAGCGCGGCGCGGCGCGAGTCGATCCGCCCGAGCAGGAGCTGGCGCGCGCGGCGAACGGGTCGCTGACGCTGGCGTTTCGCGCGCGGCATGCCTCGGAGGGACAGAATGCCGCGCTCTCGCTCGCGTGCAACATGGCGGTGGCGGACGCGTTGCAGGCGCATGGCACCGGGCTGTTCCGCGTGATGGAGGAGCCCAACGATGGCGCGGTGCGGCGGCTGCGGCTGACCGCGCGGGCGCTCGGCATCGACTGGCCGCAACAGGCGACGCTGACGCAGTTCGAGCGCACGCTCGACGCCGCGCGGCCGCGTGATGCGGCGCTGATGCTGGCGATCCGGCGCGCGGGCAATGGCGCCGGCTATCGCCCGTTTCGCGCGGGCGAGACGCCGTGGCATGCGGCGGTGGCGGCGCCCTACGCCCATGCCACCGCGCCGCTGCGGCGGCTGGCCGACCGCTATGTCGTACAAGCGGCGCTGGCGGTGGCGAACGGACGCGCCGTGCCGGAGCCGGTCGAGGCGGCGTTCGCGCGGCTGCCCAAGGTGATGGCGCGCGCCGACGCACTGGCGGGACGAATCGACCGTGCGGTGATCGACATGGCCGAGGCGGTGATGCTGACGGGGCGCGAGGGCGAGATGTTCGCCGCCGCCGTCACCGACATCGGCGAGCGGGGCGCGGCGATCCAGCTGCGCGACCTGCCCGTCACCGCGCGCGTCGATGATTCGGGACTGACGCCGGGCGATTCGCTCAACGTGAGACTGGCGCTGGCGGAACCCGCGCGGCGCTCGATCGCGTTCGAGCGGCTGGACTGACCGCGCCGCGTGGCGCTAGGGCGCGCGGCATGGACGAACCCCAGAAATTCCGCCGCCTCTATGGCCGCGCCAAGGGCCACAAGTTGCGCGCCGGGCAGGCCGCTTTGGTCGAGGATATGCTGCCGCGTGTCGCAGTGCCGGAGACCGGCACGCTCACATCCGAAGCGCTGTTCGGCGACGCGCGCCCGCTCGAACTGGAGATCGGCTTCGGCGCGGGCGAGCATCTCGCGGGACAGGCGGCGGCGCGGCCCGGTCACGGCTTTATCGGCTGCGAGCCGTTTCTCAACGGCGTGGTCGGCGCACTCGGGCATATCCGTGACCAGCAACTCGGCAATGTCCGCCTGCATATGGGCGACGCGCTGGAAGTGGTCGAGCGGCTGCCCGACGCCAACCTCGACCGCGTGTACCTGCTCCACCCCGATCCCTGGCGCAAGGCGCGCCACGCCAAGCGGCGGATGGTCAATCACGGCCCGCTCGACCTGATCGCGGCCAAGCTCAAGCCGGGTTGCGAGTTTCGCCTCGGTACCGACGATCCGACCTATTGCCGCTGGTCGATGATGGTGATGAACCAGCGCCGCGATTTCGAATGGCAGGCACAGGAAGCGAAGGACTTCCTGACGCGGCCCGACGACTGGCCCGAGACCCGCTACGAGCGCAAGGCGCGGCGGATGGGGCATGAAGTGTGGTATTTCCAGTACCTGCGGATCTGAGCATTTAATATTTTTCTCAGTGCTTTAATTGCTTTCACTGCCACGCTTCAAGGGCGAACACCCGATTGGCCCTTGAGCAGCAACGGGATGCCGGCGACCACCATCTGAGCCTCGGCCACCGAACTCGCGACATGCTGGTTGAGCCGGCCCGCCACATCCCGAAACCTGCGCGCGAGAGGGTTCTCCGGGACGATGCTGAACCCCACCTCATTCGAGACGAGGACAAGCGCTCCCTCGAAGCGTTGGATCGAAGCGCAAAGCTCGATTGCCGCCAGATCGAGATCCGCCTCGGCAAGCAGCAGGTTCGATGCCCAGAGCGTCAGGCAATCGACCAGCACGACAGCGCCCTGGCCGCTTTGTGCGTCGATCGCTGCGACCAGCTCGCGCGGCGCATCGACGGTTTCCCAACGCAGGTCTCGATCGGCGCGGTGACGGGCGATGCGGTCGCGCATTTCGTCATCAAAGGCCTCGGCGGTCGCGATGAACACGTGGCGGCCGGAAAGTGCTTCGGCACGCTGTTGCGCGTAACGGCTCTTGCCCGAGCGCGCGCCGCCAAGAACGAACAGGCTATGAGGCGTCATCGGGTGCACGGCTCCGTCGATTGCGCAAGATGCAGCAGCCCATCGACGTCAAGATGCTGTTCCAGCGCGCCCGCAATCTCGTCGAGAGCGGCGTCGATGTCGGCGGCATAGTCGCGCCCGCCGCCTGTGGCGCCCATGCGCTTGAGCATCATCCGCCGTGCTTGCGCGGAAGCGAGCAGGCCATGGAGATACGTACCCTGCACCAATCCATCGACGCTGATGGCGCCGTCGCGGCCACCATCGCTCAGGCAAACGAGCGGGCGTTCGGTGTCGATGCCGGTCGTCTCGCCCATATGCATCTCATAGCCTTCGACCGGCGCGTCGAATGCGATGCCGCAGACCTGCCGCAGCACCTTGGCCGGAGAGAGTGTGGTCTCGATGTCGAGGAGGCCCAGGCCCTCCGCACGCGAAGGCTGTCCTTCGATTCCCAGCGGGTCGGCGACGCTGCGCCCCAGCATCTGGTAGCCGCCACACAGGCCCAGGATCATGCCGCCGCGGCGGTGATGCGCATGGATATCGATGTCCCAGCCTTGCGCTCGCAGAAAGGCGAGGTCGGCGATCGTCGCCTTCGAACCTGGCAGGACGATCAGAGCGGCGTCTCCGGGAATCGGCCTGCCGGGTGGAACCATCACGAGCTCGACCGCCGGTTCCAGCTTGAGCGGATCGAGGTCATCGAAATTGGAGATTCGCGGTAGGATCGGGCAGACGACCTTGAGCTTGCCATTGCCGGGCTTCGCTGTGCGGTCGAGCACCACTGCGTCCTCGCTGGGCAGCCGCGCTGTCGCGGCCAGCCACGGAACGACGCCGAAGCCGCGCCAGCCGGCGCGTTCCTCGATCGCGCGATAGCCGTCCTCGAACAGCGCCGGATCGCCGCGGAACTTGTTGATGAGAAAGCCCCGGATCATCGCGGCGTCCTCGGGTTCGATCACCGCGCGAGTGCCGACGATCGCGGCGATCACGCCGCCGCGGTCGATATCGCCGACGAGCACCACCGGCACGCCGGCCGCTCGGGCAAAGCCCATGTTCGCGATATCGCCTGCGCGCAGGTTGATCTCGGCAGGAGACCCCGCGCCTTCCACCACCACCAGATCGCATTGCCCGCGAAGCCGGTCATAGCTCGCCAGCACTTCGCCGAGCAGGCTGCCCCGCGCCTCGCGGAAATTGCCCGAGCCGAGCGTACCGCGGACCTTGCCATGAACGATCAGTTGCGACGTGCGGTCGGCCTGGGGCTTGAGCAGCACGGGATTCATGTCGGTGTGCGGCTCGACTCGGCAAGCCATCGCCTGGAGCGCCTGCGCGCGACCGATCTCGCCCCCGTCAACCGTGACCGCGGCGTTGTTCGACATATTCTGTGGCTTGAAGGGGCGGACGCGCAGACCCCGGTTCACGAAGGCGCGGCACAGTCCCGCGACCAGCACCGACTTGCCGACGTCCGAGCCGGTGCCCTGGAGCATCAGAACACCCATGCACTACCTCCCGCCAGCGCCCAGGGCAGCAGGCAGGCGCCGACGTAAATCGCCAGCGCGCGGCGGATATCGCTTGCGCCCGCATTCTCCCGGCCGTTGCCGATCCAAAGCTTGTCGTGCATCACGCCGTCATAGCCGATCGGACCTGCAAGCTTGAGTCCCAGTGCGCCGGCCATCGCCGCTTCGGGCCAGCCGGCATTGGGCGATGCATGCTTGCCCGCGTCGCGCCACAGCGTGCGCCATCCGCCATTTCCTGCAAGGCAGAGCAGAAGGGCGGAGAGCCGCGCTGGCACCAGGTTGAACAGATCGTCGGTGCGGGCCGCGGCCCAGCCGAAGGCACGCCAGCGTTCCTCGCGATGCCCGATCAGGCTGTCGGCGGTATTGACCGCCTTGTAGACCCAGATGCCGGGCAGGCCGAACAGCAGAAGCCAGAAAAGCGGCGCAACGATCCCGTCGCAAAAGCTCTCCGCCAGGCTCTCGATCGCGGCGCGGGCGACGCCGGCCTCGTCGAGCGCATCGGTGTCGCGGCCGACGATACAGCCTGTCGCCCGGCGCGCTGCCGGGAGATCGCCCGCCTCCAACGCGCGTGCGATCGGCCGGACATGGTCGAACAAGCTGCGTTGCGCGAGCGCCGGCCAGGCGAGGATGGCGACTGCAATCCAGCCGTGCGGTGCCAGCCGGACCAACAGCTCATGCTGGACGATCCAGGCAATACTGCCCACGGCCAGCATCAGAACCGACATTGCCGTAATGCCGCTGATGCGGCGTTTCGCGAAGCTCGCGTTCGGCCGGTTCCAGCGCAGTTCGGCCGCGTTCAGAAAGCGAGCGAAAAGGCCGACCGGGTGACCGATCCAGCGATATAATGATTGCGGCCATCCGAACGCCGCATCGAGCGCAAGCGCGACGAGCGCGACGAGCGTGACGGGCTCAGCCATCGGCCAGCGCCAGTCTGAGCCGCGCCAGCGACGGCGCGTCGGGCGGGAGACCGATGCGCAGCCAATGCGGCTGATCGGTGAACGGCCGGGTGAGGATCGAATGACGCGCGAGCTGCTCGAACAGCGACATGGCGCGCTCGACCTCGATCAAGCGGAACAACGGACAACTGCCGACCGCGCGATGGCCGAGGCTCGCGAGCATCGCGTCGAGCGCCTCGGCGTCGTCAAGCAATCGGGCCTGCGCGGTGCTGATCCAGTCATGGTCGCGATAGGCCGCAGTGCCGATGGCGATCGCGGCGGACGATAGCGGCCACGCGCCGAGCAGCGCGCGCAAGGCTGCAATCATGCCTGCCGGCCCCAGTACGAAGCCAAGGCGCACTCCGGCCAAGCCGAAGAATTTGCCGAACGAGCGGAAGATCACCAGCCGCCGGTCGTCGTCGATATGACTGGCCAGACTTTGCTCGGCCCGGGCATCGGCAAAGGCTTCGTCGACAACTAGCCACGCGCCATCGGCTCTTGTTTCGAGAAGGGTCAGCAGCAGCGCGGGATCAATCGCGCGGCCATCGGGATTGGTGGGATTGGCGAGGATCAGCGTACCGTCCGACTGCGCCAGCGCCGCGAAGCCGAGCGGTTCTGTGCCCTCGATCATCTCGCCATGGGTACGATAGCCAGGCGCGAGATAGCGCGCGGGACCGCCAAGGAGCCGGCCGACGAGACGAAGGCCGATCTCAGTGCCGGGAACCGCGCAGACGTGACGCGCATGAAGGCCGAAGGTGCTCGCCGCGGCGGCTTCGAGCCCGGCAAGCACCTCCGGTTCGGGCAGGCGATGCCAGTCGATCGCCAGCGCGTGCACGCCCGGCCAGGGATGCGGGTTGATACCGGTCGAGAGATCGAGCCAGGGCCGGCCGCTGTCGCCGAACCGGCGCTTTGCCGATTCCATGCCGCCGCCGTGCCAGGTCCAGGGTTGCGTCATGCGAGCCGCGCGGCGATTAGCGCGGCGAGCAGCAGCAGGCTTTCCGTAATTTCGATGCCGGCGCCATGCCCGTCGCCCGAGATTCCACCGAGCTTGCCGCGCAGCCACCAGCCGAAGAGAAACATCGCGACGGGTGCCGCGAGCAGGCCCGGCACGAACCAGCAGGCGGCGAGCCACGCGGCCAGCCATAGCGCCACAGCGAGCGGATGCACCGCGTCACGAAATCTCGATGCCAGGCCTTGGTGGAGGCTGGGCAGCCAGCGCGTCCAGAGCAGCGGGCCGATGCGCGCCGCGAACGGCGTCAGAGCGATGGCTGCAAGAATGTTGGCTTCGATCGCGGCGTGAAGCAGCACGAGCTTGGCGACAAGCTGCAGACCGATCGCCACCGTGCCGAAGCTGCCGATATGCGGATCGGCGAGGACGGCCAGCAACCGCTCGCGATCCTTGTGCGCAGCGCCGGCAGCGTCGGCGACGTCACCCAGTCCGTCGAGATGCAGCGCGCCGGTGACGCCGACCCACAGCAACAACGCCGCCAGCGCGCCGATCCAGAGATCGAGCTGCGTGCCCGCCCATCCGCCGCCGGCGACCAGGCCGCCGATGATGAGGCCGACGGCGGGAAACCAGTGCATCGACGCAGCGAACTCGGCGTCGGACACGGCGATCCGCGGTGCCGGCAGCCGGGTGAGGAACTGGATCGCGATGATCAGCCCCTTCATGGATAAAGTCCGGCGACTTGCGCACTGGGTTGCGCGCCGGGCCAGACGCGCAGCGACAGCAGCGCGGCATAAGGGAGGTCGAATGCCCAGAGCTGGCGCTGGTCGAAGCCGCAAAGCAGGTGCAGCGCCGCGCGCAGCGCCCCGCCATGGGTAACGACGAGCGTCGGCACCGGCGCCAGTTCGCCGATCGCCGCGCCCGTGCGCCTGACCAGCGCCGACCAGCGCTCGCCGCCCGGCGGCGGATTGGCGTCGGGGTCGCTCCAGAAGCGTCCGAGCGCCACCTCTTCGATCCCGGCCGCGGGCAATCCGTCCCATTCGCCGAAATCCAGCTCGCGCCAGCGCGGATCGATCGTCGCCTTCAGCGAAAGCTTGTCGGAGATGGCGTCCGCCGCGCGCGATGCTCGCCGCAGGTCGGAGGCGATCAGGTGCTCGATGCCGAGATCCAGTACCTGATCGACGCAGGCGGCGATGCCTTCGCTGGTGGGTTCGCAATCGGTATGCCCCATCATCCTGCCGGGCTCGGTCGGCGCGCCGTGGCGCAGCAAGTGGAGCGCGAAGCTGGTCACAACGATCCGGACACCTGCGCCTCGGCAAAGGTCGCCATGCCGTCATGCGCGGCGAGCGCGGCACGGATGATGCCGACCGCGACCGCCGCGCCGCTGCCTTCGCCCAGCCGCATGCCGAGCGAGAGCAGGGGTTCCAGGCCCAACCGTGCCAGCAACGCCGCATGCCCCGGCTCGGCCGAGCAATGCCCCGCGATGCAGTGTTCAGCGATCGCGGGATTGACCGCGGCGAGCGGCGCGACCGCCGATCCGCTGATGAAGCCGTCCAACACCACCGGCACACCGAGCTGGCGAGCACGAACGACCGCACCGCTGATCGCGGCGATCTCACGTCCGCCGACACGGCGAAGCGTTTCGAACGCCGTGGCCGGCGCATCTGCGTGGAAGGCAAGCGCGCGCGCCACCACATCCGCCTTGCGGGCGACACCACTCGCATCGACCCCGGTCCCGGGGCCGACCCAATCGGCCGCAGCGCCGCCAAAGCTCCGCGCGCAGAGCGCAGCGGCAGCGGTGGAGTTGCCGATCCCCATCTCGCCGACGACGAGCAGGTCCAGGTCGCCGGTCACCACATCCGCGCCAGCGTTGAGCGCGGCCGGGCATTCGGCTTCGCTCATCGCCGGCGCGACGGTGAAATCGGCGGTCGGCGTGTCGAGCTCCAGTGCGATCACCCGGAGTTCGAGTCCCGCAGCCTCGGAGAGCGCATTGATCGCCGCGCCGCCGGCGTGGAAGTTGGCGACCATCTGCACGGTCACGCTCGCCGGAAAGGTGCTGACGCCGTGCGCCGTGACGCCGTGATTGCCCGCGAATATTGCAGTACGCGCGCGTTCGACTCTCGGCCGCTCGCGGCCCTGCCACCCGGCCATGAAGATCGCGATATCCTCAAGCCGGCCAAGCGAGCCGGGCGGTTTGGTCAGCTGTGCCTGCCGCTCTGCCGCCTTTGCGCGGACAGCCGCATCCGGCGCCCGCAAATTCTCCAGCGCTCGCGCGAAGTCCTCGGGAGTGCCGAAAACGCTCATTCGACGACGAACCCGGCAGGCGGCGTGCGCGTGATGAAATGGCCCTTCACGCCGTCCGGCCAGTCACGATATGGCACTTGACCCATCTCGCTCGCGGCATAGCGCACGGCATAATCCAATATCGCCTGCGCCGCGTCCTGCGTCGGCGCGAACCGCCCGAGAACATAGCCGACCTTGCCGGGCGCGCGCAGATGCACGGTGCAAAAGTCCTGGCACGCGAACAGGCACGGCATCTCCTGCACCGCCACGCCGTCGTAACTGGCGTGCCCGGCCTTGACCGCATGCAAGGCGGCAACGAGGCGTGTCCCGCCGCGTACCCCGTCGCCGTCATCCCGCGCATCGGAGGAATGACGGCAGGTGTTGCACGCGACGATCGCCGGTCCGTCATCGACGCGCGTCAGCATCAGGCGGCGGCAGGATGTTGCCGCAGCGGGGCCGGCACGCCGATCGCCACCAGCAGCCGGTACAGCGCGTACAACCCGATCAGGATCGCCCCGTTGCGCAGGAACTGGTCGAGCGAATAGCCCGGATGCAGCGTGATCGCGACGCCGCCCAGCATCATCGCCCAGCAGAGCGTGACCAGCTTCCCCGCCACGAATGCCGCGACATAGGCGATCGCCAGCCGCGCCGCGACCGATTGGAGCTTCAGCTGCGAGAGCGCGGCACAGGCGCCGATCGCCGATCCCGCCGCCGCCGTGCCCAGTCCGAACGCCCAAGCCAGCGTCTTGGGGTCATGCGAATAACCAAGCACCACAAAGCCCCCGGCCTGGTTCGCCGCCCATGCCGCCACGGCCAGCGCGATGCCGTCGCGCCGGCGCATATGCACCGCGGCCAGCGCGGCCAGCGCCGACACGGGCGCGGTGCACGCAAGCGCCAAGCTTGTCGCCATGCTCGCCAGCGTCAGCAGCATGATCCACAGCACCGAAGCGCGCTGCCGGGTCATCCCTCGCGATCCCATCAGAACCTCCCCCTGAAACCGGCATAGAAGCTTCGCCCGAGCGAGTTGTAACGGAAGGCGGTCGAGTATTGCTCGTCGAAGACATTCTCGACCCGGGCGAAGATGCGCAGTTGGCTGGTGATCGGCACATCGCCGCGCAGATCGACCAGCGTGTAAGGTGCGAAGCGGGTGGTGTTCGCGGCGTTGTCGAACGCCTCACCCGACCAGCGCACCGCCGCGCCGATCGAGCCGCCCTGATCGAACGTATAGTTGATCGAACCGTTCGCGGTGTGGCGCGGACGGCGGGCAAGGAACCGGTTGAAGGTCGCGGCGCCGGGCGTGCGGTCGATCGCTTCGGCCCAGGTGAAGTTGCCATCGATCAGCAGGTTCTTGACCGGGCGCAGGCTCGCCCTGGCTTCGATGCCCTGCGCATAGGCCTTCGACACATTGTAATAAAAGCCCGAACGACGCGTGGTCGTGCTGCCCGGCACGAAGCAGCGCGGGTCGGCCGACGTCGTGGTGCAGCTGTTGAACGCGATCTGGTTGGTGGTGTCGCGCTCGAAATAGGTCGCGCCGACGCTCACCGCGCCGTCCATCAGCTGCTGCTCGGCGCCGGCTTCCCACCCACGCGCCTGCTCGGGGGCCAGCGCTATGTTGCCGTATTCGGAGAACAGCTGGAACAGCGACGGCGCCTTGAATCCCTCGCCGTAATTGGCCCGGAGGATCGTGCCCCAAGGCGCGCGATAGACGCCGCCAGCGGCAAACAGCGTCTTCGAGCCGTAGCGGCTGTGATCGTCGTTGCGGACACCGCCGGTCAGGGTCAGGCCTTCGATCAGGTCGCCGCTCAGCTGACCGTAGAAGCTGGTGATCTCGGCACGGCCCTGGGCCGGCGCGGGGATTGGCATCGCCAGCGAAGCGGCGGGCGATACGCTGCGGAAGCGCGATTTCTCGTTCTCCGCGCCGATCATCAGATCCCAGCCCCTCGCGACCGCGAAGCTGCCCTGATATTCGAACCGGCGGTTGCGGCCGGCGGCATCGAAGGTGATCGCGCGGGCGCGGGCCGGATTGTAGTTCTCGCGATCGGTGTTGGTGTAGCCATAGCCGGCGCGGTTGCGGAAGCGGCCGCCGAGCAGGTCGAAGTTGATACCGGCATAGCCGACGAACTCGCGGTTCAGCGAATATTCCGGGCTGTCGGCGTTGAACGCGTCGATATCGACCCGGCCATCGGCGAAATAGCCGCGCAGGTCGGCGCTGACGCCCGGCGCGATCTCCAGCACCGCCCGCCCGCTGACGCTGCGGTTGGTATAGCCATCAGGTTCGACGCCGCCGAACGCGGGTGCGATCGCCGAAATGCCGTCGGTGGTGAAAGCCTGACCGCCGAGGCGGAAGCTCAGCGGGCCGGTCTTGCCGCCGATCGCGACGCGCGCGCTCACCGTCTCGCGCGATCCGGCCTCGATGTCGAAACTGCCTTCGAGCGGCCCGTCAGGCAACGGCGTGACGATGTTGACGACGCCGCCGATCGCCTGGCTGCCCCACAGGATCGATTGCGGGCCGCGCAGCACCTCGATGCGGGCGGCATCCCCGGTCAGCAGGTTGGCGAAATTGTAGCCGCCGCCCGTGGACGAGGGATCATTGAGTTTGATCCCATCGATCACGACCACGGTCTGCTCGCTTTCCGCGCCGCGGATGCGCAGCGAGGTCGACGTGCCATAGCCGCCATTGCGCGCGATGCTCACGCCCGGCGTGCGCAGCAGCAGCTCGGTGACGCCGATATCCTGGCTGCGGTCGATCGAGTCCTTGTCGAGCACGGTGACCGAAGCGGCGACGCGGTCGATCTCGATCGGCGTGCGCGTTGCCGATACGACGATCGCGCTGTCATCGGTTTTGGCGACGGATGCGGCGACATCGGGCGCGGAGGCATGATCGCGCTCGGCCGCGTCTTGCGCATAAGCGGAAGTCGACGCGAGCAGGCCGACGAGGAACAGAGACGTCTTCAGCATTGTAGAACCCCCAACAGACATTCGGACCCGTGCCGCTTGGGGGCAGAGGCAAGCCTCCACGCCCGCGCGAACGCGAGTTGGCGATGTCGTCGCTCGGGTTTCTACCCGTCCGCTCGGCGCACCCTGGCCGGACGAAGGACGACCGCTAGGGGCAGGTCTCCTGGCTTGCGGGTCAGTGCTGGTCCTCGTCGCCTTCTCGGGATCGCGCCCAATGGCATTTGACGTGGCAGCTCGCCGCTCACAGTTGCAGGGGCAGCCGGGGTCTCGAACCCCGTTCCCATTTTCATCCCCGTCTCCGGGGAACCTCTAGCGGGGGCGCTGTTACGCCGGGCAATTGCCGTCGTCAACGCCGTGGTGCAGCGCGCAATTCCGGGCGGGAATAGGGAGGGCTATGGTGACACGATCGAGGTGCTCGCCGATGTCCCGCACCACCTCGGACCAAGCCGCTCACGCCACCCGCCCGCGCGGCACCACGAACCCGCCATCCTCATTCTGCTCGATCCGCGCAGTGATGCCATAGACTTCGCGCAGGCGATCGGGCGTCAGCACCGCCATCGGCGCGCCATCATCGACCGCCTTGCCATGGTTCAGCAGCACGAGCCGGTCGCAATAGCGCGCGGCGGTGGTCAGATCGTGCAGCACGACGATGACCAGCAGGCCCGCTTCGGTCTCGCGCCTCAGCAGCTCCATGACGTCGATCTGGTGACCGGGATCGAGCGCGGCCAGCGGCTCGTCGACGATCAGGCCGGCGGCTTCTACCGCCAGCGCACGCGCGAGCATCACACGGGCGCGCTCGCCCCCGGACAGCTCGGTGGCGATGCGGTCGCGGAACTGGCTGACATCGGCGCGCGCCATCGCCCGCTCGATCGCGTCGGAATCCGCCTTGGCGATGCGCGACATCGGCGCAAGGTGCGGCAGCCGGCCAAGCGACACCAGCCGCTCGACCGAGATCGGCCAATGCACCGTCTGGCCCTGCGGAAGGTAAGCGATGCGACGGGCGAGATCGCGGCGGGGCACCTGTGCGATGGGTTCGCCGTCGATGGTCACACCACCTGCATCGGGCGGCAGCAGGCCGACCATCGCGCGCAACAGCGTCGATTTGCCCGCGCCGTTGGGGCCGATGATCCCGACCAGCCTGCCGGGCTCGAAGGTCAGGGACAGCCCGTCGAGAACGCGGCGCTGGCCCAGACTGACCGACAGCGCGTCGCACGCGATCGTCACCATAGCCGGCGCTCCCGCAGCAGATAGGCAAGGAAGACGGGAACACCCAGAAAGGCGGTCACCACGCCCAATTTCAGCTCGCTGCTCGTCGCGATCAGCCGCACGGCGATGTCCGCGACGGTCAGCAATGCCGCGCCGCCCAACATGGACGGCAGCATCACCGCAGAGGGTGAGCGGTCGGTCAGCGGACGGATCAGATGCGGCACGATCAGCCCGACGAACCCGATCGATCCCGAGACCGCCACTGCACCGCCGACGCCGATGGCGATGCCGAGCAGCAGCCGAACGCGCAGCAGCTTGAGATTGATGCCCAAAGTGCGCGCGCCGTCCTCGCCCAGCGTCAGCGCGTCGAGCGCGCGGCCATCGACCAGCAGCAGCGCCGCGCCGATGGCGATGCAGGGCAGTGCAACCCAGACATGGGCGGCCGAGCGATTCTCGATCGACCCCATCAGCCAGGTCATGATCTCCATCGCCGCGAAAGGATTGGACGAGAGGTTCAGCGCGAGATTGATTCCGGCGATCGCCAGCGTGGAAACGGCGATGCCGGCGAGGATCAGGGTCAACGGGCTTTCCGATCGTCCGGCGAGCAAGAACAGCAGCGCCAGCGAACCGACCGCGCCCAAAACGGCAAGCGCGGGCAACATCAGCACATGCAGTTCGGACAGGCCGTAGTAAATCGCCAGCACGGCGCCCAACGCAGCGCTGCTCGACGCCCCCAAGACCGACGGATCGGCGAGCGGATTGCGCAGATAGCCTTGCAGCACCGCCCCCGCCACGCCGAGCATCGCGCCGACCGCCAGACCGATCAGGGTCCGCGGCAGCCGCAGGTCGAGAAGGATCTTGCTCGCGATCGGGTCGCCATGCCCGGTGACCACCGCGAACAGGCGCGACAGGCTCACCGGCACCGTACCCAGCAGCAGCGAGCTGATGCCGGCTGCAATCACCAGCAACAGCAGGATGGTGAGAAGCGTCGCGCGGCTCACAACTGCGCTCCCTTGGCCCGCTCGATCGTTTCGATCTGCTCCGCGAGGCTTTCCGCGGCGAAAACATATTCGGGGCTGCCGCACACTGTCCATGATTGCGGTATCCACAGTTTGGGTATGTCGCGTAGCGCCGGATGGTGCAGCATTTCCGTCCCCTGGTCGGTCACCTGAGCGGTGGCGCTTTCCATGATGAGATAGTCGGGCCGAGCGGCGACCATTTCTTCGAGCGTGAGCTGCGAAAGCGCGGGCTTGCCGAGCTTTCCGGCGAGGTTGACGAGGCCCAGCCGCTCCATCAACTCGTCGATCAGCGTGCCGGTGCCGGTCATGAAACCGCGGCGCTGATAATAAGCGGCGACCTTGCCGCGGCCGGGATTGCGCGGCAGCGCGGCCAGCCGGGCGTCCATGTCGGCGATCAGGGCGTCGGCGCGCGCCGGATGACCAACAGCCGTGCCCACCTGACGCAGTTGCTCGACGATCTCGGGATAGGTCTCCGCGCTGGGCGCCGTCACCAGGCGGTAATTCCGGACGCCGAGCATCGCGAGCGCATCGCTGCGTCCCTTGGGTATGGCGACGATGATGTCGGGATCGGTGACGAGCAGCGCTTCCGCCGAATCGCGCATGATGTTGAGACCGCGCGCCTTGGCCGCCGCCGCCGAAAGCGAAGGATCGGCCGCATTGCGGCTCAGCCCGGCAATCTGGCCGCGATCCGCAAGGTGCAGAACCATTTCGTCCGCACACAGGTTCACCGACACGATGCGGTTCGGCGCTAGCTGGGCCTTGCTCACGGGCACGGGCGGAGCGTGCGTAGCGCTGGACGCGAAGACGAGGGCCAACGCGAGCAGCCCGAGCTTGACGACTCCTGCCATCAGAACTCGATCCCCGCCTGGGCCTTGACGCCCTGGTCGCGGAACGGATGCTTGACCTGCATCATCTCGGTGACGAGGTCGGCGGCCTCGATCAGTCCCTCCGGCGCGTTTCGGCCGGTGATGATGACATGGGTCATCCCGGGCTTGCTCGACAGCACCTCCAGCACTTCGCCGAGCGGCAGATAGTCGTAGCGCAGTACGATGTTGAGCTCGTCGGCAACCACCATCTTGTAGCTGGGATCGGCAATCATCCGCTTCACTTCGCTCCACGCCTCGCGCGTTACCGCGATGTCGCGCGCGCGGTCCTGGGTGTCCCAGGTGAAGCCTTCGCCCATCGGCTTGAATTCGACCATGTCGGGAAAGGCGTCCAATACCGCCTTCTCGCCGGTAGTCATCGCACCCTTGATGAATTGCACCACGCCGACCTTCATGCCGTGACCGATCGCGCGGACGACCATGCCGAGCGCGGCGCTGGTCTTGCCCTTGCCCGGCCCGGTATGGACGATCACCAGGCCCTTTTCGATCGTCTTGCTGGCGACCTTCTTCGCCTGAGCCGCCTGGACCTTCTTCATCCGGGCATTGTGCTCGGCGTCGGTGCGTAGCTTCATCGTGTCGCGATCCTGTTCTTCGCGGACCGCGAGAACGGCCCGTTGTTGACGTGTCTGCCGCCTACGGAAGAACCGTGCCGCGGCCTCACCTGGACCGAAGCATGAGCGACCCGCGCCGGCAGGTCTCCTGGCTCGCGGGTCATCGCACGATGCATACCTTCCCAGGCCCTTGCCCAGTGGCTGCCTCAGCCGGTGGCTGAAGCGATGCATCATGCTGGCCGCTCACAGTTGCAGGGACAGCCTCGGATCGGAGCGGATCGGCTCCTACCGCGTTCCCATATTAAGTCGCTAAGGACACCGGCACGATTGAAGGACGACGTTAGGCCGAGCCTGATCCCGAGCCAATCCCATATCGACCTTACCGCTTCCACCAGGTGAAATGTCGTCGCGAAGTTCCGGATGTCTCCGGAAGCGTGAGGCGGCAGGGTGCTTCGCGGCTTCCACGCTCGATCATCGCCGAGCCGGAAGTCGCCAGCCACCCTGCCTTGGTCAGCGAATCCTCTTTCCACCGGCTGGCGGGATCGAGCCAGCCGGCGGGTGCGGGGTCAGGCTAGAAGGCCAGTTCCGCCTGCAGCCAGAACTTCTCGGTATCGACGTCGGTGGCGAAGTCCTGCGTGCCGTGGCGCTTGTAGCTGGCGTATTTCGCCAGCAGCGCGACCTTGCCGATCTTGAAACCGACCGACGCATTCCACTCGTCGCCATAATCGAGGCTGGCGACGTCGCTGTCATAGCTGTGCCAGGTCACCGCCGCGTTGAGCCCGGGCAGCGCCTTGATCCCGTCGAACTTGTACGCCGCGCCGACATAGACGTCCTGCAAGCCCTTGTTCGGCGTGGTCAGGAACACATCGGCCCAGCCGTTGAACTTGTGCAGCGTCGCCATCGGGGTCTGCACCGCGCGGCTGGCGCCCGCCGCGGCCGGCTGATCGCTGCCAAGCTGCTCGTAGCCCGCCATCACGGTCAGCGCCTTGAACGCAAGGCCCGCTTCGGCGGCGATATAGTCGGCCGAATAGTCCACCGGGTTGCTACCGTAGTCGCTCTGCGCGGCATAGCTGGCGGCGAGGTTGAGCTTGACCGTCTTGGACAAGGGCAGCGTCGTCGTCGCACGAAGACCATAGCTTTGCGAGCTGTTGGCGAAGAAGAAGACCGGGTCGTAATCGAGCAGATAGGCGAACGCCTTGAGCTGCACCGGCCCGAGCTTGCCGCCCGCGCCGAGGAACACGAAGTCGCCGTCATAGTCCTGCCGCGGACCCGCATTCACGGCAAAGTCGCGGACATTGCCGGCGTCGATGCCGAAGATCGTGCGCTGGCTGATCGAATAGGTCGCGTCGAGACTGACCGGGCCGACCTTCGCTTCGGCGCGGACCGCGTCATAGGTCTGCTCGTTCTGCCGCCACGCCGCCGCACCGACCCAGCGCTGGTCGTCGAGGTTGATGCGCTGGCGGCCGACCGTCACCGTCACCGCCTTGCCCTTATATTGCAGCTGGAGCCGGTTGAGCTCGATATTCTCGGGGTCCGGAACGACCGAGAATGCCGTGCGGCGCTGGCCGCTCGCGACCGCGAACGGAAAGGCGTTGTAATCGTCGGTCAGCGCCGCGGTGCCCTCGGCCTCGGCCAGCAACGAAAAGCCCGACGAGGACTTCAGCTCGGCGCCGGCGCGCAGGCGCAGCGTCACCGCATCGGCATCGGTCGCCGGCTGGTCGACATGCTCATAACGCAGCCGCGCGTCGATGATCGGATCGAGCGTCAGCCCGTCGCCCACCTTCACCGGATCGCCGAACTTCGGCGCTGCAGGCGCGGCCTGCGCAGGATGTGCGAAAGCGATCGGCGCCGCGAGTGCGGCCGCCGCGAACAGTTTCTTCATATGGTTCCTCCCTGGCTTGAACCCCTTTGCCAGTCAGGCACCCTCTCCGTGTCTCATTCGGCCTCAGGCTGCGTCGGCCTGCGGTCCGTGATCATATTCGGCGAGGAAGTGCAGCACTTCCTGGCGGTAGGCGTAGAATTGCGGATGCTGGAGCAGCGCCTTGCGGTCGCGCGGGCGCGGCAGATCGACCTTGAGAACCTTGCCGATCGTGGCGTTGGGACCATTGGTCATCATCACCACGCGGTCGGCCAGCAGGATCGCCTCGTCGACATCGTGCGTGACCATCACCGCGGTGACCTTGGTGCGGTTCCACACTTCGACCAGCACGTCCTGCAGGTCCCAGCGCGTGAGGCTGTCGAGCATCCCGAACGGCTCGTCGAGCAGCAGCAGCCGCGGCGAGAGCGCGAAGGCGCGGGCGATGCCGACGCGCTGGCGCATGCCGTTCGACATTTCCGCCGCGAGCTTGTCGCGCGCATCGGACAGGCCGACACGGTCGAGATAGTAATCGACGATCTCGCGCCGCTCGGCCCGGCTGGCGTGCGGATAGACGCGCTCGACGCCGAGCGCGACATTCTGCCGCGCGGTCAGCCAGGGCATCAGGCTGGGCGCCTGGAACACCACCGCCTTGTCCGGCCCGGCAATGTCGATCTCGCGATTGTCGAGCACGATCGACCCGCCACTGATCGAATTGAGCCCGGCGGCCATGGTCAGCACGGTCGACTTGCCGCAACCCGAATGGCCGATCAGCGAGATGAACTCGCCCTTGTCCATCAGCAGGTTGAAGTTCTGGACCACGGTGAGCGGCCCGGCGGGCGTCGGATAGACCTTCTTCAGGTTGAAGAATTCGAGATAGCGGTTGGCGACCCCGCGCCCCGCCGCGTCGCGATACGCCTTGGGCGGTGGCGCGAGATCGAGCGGCGCGACATTGGGCAGATTGCCGGCATCGCCGCCGCGGCGCGCCTGCCCCGCCACCAGCGAACCCAGATAGGTGACGATCTCGCGGCGCAACGCCTGGAACTCGGCATCGTCATTGACCGCCTCGCGGTCGCGCGGGCGGGCGATGTCGATCGGGAAGATGCGGCCGATCCGCGCCGCCGGCGCAGGCGTCAGCACCGCGATACGATCGGCGAGCAGCAGCGCCTCGTCGACGTCGTTGGTGACGAGGATGATCGTGCGCCGCTCCTCCTTGCGGATGCGCTCGATCTCGTCCTGCAATTTTGCGCGGGTCAGCGCGTCGAGCGCCGAGAGCGGCTCGTCGAGCAGCAGGATTTCCGGCTCCATCGCGAGCGCCCGGGCGACCGCCACGCGCTGGCGCATCCCGCCCGAAAGCTGGGCGGGCTTGCGGTCCATCGCATGGCCGAGGCCGACCAGCTCGACCTTCTGTTTGACGAGCGCCTTGCGCGCCTCGGCGCTGCGGTCCTTGTGCACGGCATCGACTGCGAGCGCGACGTTGCTCTCGACCGTGAGCCAGGGAAACAGCGAATAGGACTGGAAGACGAGCCCGCGGTCGCGCCCCGGTCCGGAGACCGGCGCGCCGCGCAGCAGGATCTCGCCGCCATCGGGATCGACCAGCCCGGCAACCGCCGAGATCAACGTGGTCTTGCCGGCGCCGGAGAAGCCGAGGATGGCGATGAACTCGCCTTCCTCCACCTCGAGATCGATGCCGCCGAGCACTTCGCTTACGCCACCGCCCTTGCCGGTATAGGCCTTGGTCACGCCCTTCAGTGAAAGGATCGACTGGCTCATGATCACACCGTCCGGTTGCGGCTGGCGACGGCCTGCAGCGCCATCATCACGCGGTCGAGCATCACGCCGATCAGGCCGATCACCACGACGGCGACCATGATCCGCGCCAGCGACTTCTCGCTGCCGTTCTGGAACTCGTCCCACACGAACTTGCCGAGGCCGGGATTCTGCGCGAGCATCTCGGCCGCGATCAGCACCATCCAGCCCACGCCCAGCGACAGCCGCATGCCGGTGAAGATGTAGGGCAGCGACGAGGGCAGCACGAGCCGGGTGAGCTTGGCGAACCAGCCGAGCCGCAGCACGCGGCCGACATTGAGCAGATCCTTGTCGATCGAGGCGGTGCCGACCGCGGTGTTGATCAGCGTCGGCCACATCGAGCACATCATCACCACGATCGCCGAGATGACGAAGCTCTTGGGCAAGGTGGGGTCGTCGCTGGTGATCGAAGCCGACACCACCATCGTCACGATCGGCAGCCAGGCGAGCGGGCTGATCGGGCGCATCACCTGCACCAGCGGGTTGATCGCCGCATTGAACTTCTTCGACATGCCCGCGACGAGGCCGAGCGGCACCGCCACGATCGAGGCGAGGACGAAGCCCATGCCGACGGTCTTGAGCGAGGTCAGGATCTGGTCGACGAAGGTCGGCGGCCCCGAATAGCTCGACCCGGCCGCCTCGGCGATGGCCGCTTCCTCACGCGCCGCGGCGAATTCGACCATCAGCCCCTTGAAGGCATCCCACACGTCGCCCGGCCCGGGCAATGCGCCGAGCGAGGTTTCGACGCGTGGGGCGAGTACCGCCCAGAGCGTGATGAAGGCAAGGATGCCGACCACCGGCGGCCACGCTGCGTCGAACACGTCGCGCACGGCGGGCAGCTTGAGCCTGGCGACCGGCTTGGGATCGGCAGCCGGGCTCCGCTGTGGGCTGGCGTCCGGCTCGACGGCGGGCGGAAGCACCTCCATCGCCTGATCATCCTTTCTGAGCGGTACTACGGTCATGATGCAGTCCTTATTTGACGCCGGCCGGCGTCACGGTCTGGCCGTCCTTCAGGCCGATCGCGAAGCTGGCGGCATAAGCGGCGGGCTTGCGCGGATCGAACGCCATGCGGTCGATCGCCGGCTTGGTGTAGGTGCGGAAGCCGTCGCTCTCCGGGAAGGCCGAGGCGTCAGCCTTGCCGTCCGCGACCAGCGACTTGGCGGCCGCCATGTACAGGTCGGGGCGGTACGCCGCCTTGACCGTGTCGAGATACCAGGCGTCGGCCTTGCTCTCGGCGATCTGACCCCAGCGGCGCATCTGCGTCAGGAACCAGATTCCGTCCGAATAGAAGGGATAGCTGGCCTCCTGGCTGAAGAAGAGGTTGAACTCGGGCGTATCGCGCGTGTCGCCTTCGGCGAAGGTGAACTTGCCCGTCATCGACGCCATCAGCACCTTTTCGTCGGCGCCGACATATTTGGGCGATGCCAGGATCTTGACCGCCTCGGCGCGGTTCTTGCCGTTCTCGGCATCGAGCCACATCGCGGCGCGGATCAGCGCGCGCAGGATCGCCTGGGTAGTCTTGGGGTTCTTCTTCGTGAACTCCTCGGTCAGGCCGAACACCTTGTCGCCGGTCAGGCCGGCGATGTCCGGATCGACGATGATCGGATGGCCGATCTTCTTGGCGACCGACGCCTGGTTCCACGGCTCGCCGACCGAATAGCCCTCGATCGTCCCGGCCTCGAGCGTCGCCGGCATCTGCGGCGGCGGCGTGACCGACAGCTGGACCTCGGCGCTGGTGACGCCTGCCGTGTCGCCGGGCAGATAGAAGCCGGGGTTGAGCCCGCCCGCGGCGAGCCAGTAACGCAGGATGTAATTGTGCGTCGAGACGGGGAACACCATGCCCATCTTGAACGGCTTGCCCTCGGCCTTGAACTTGGCGACCACCGGCTTGAGCGCTGCCGCCGAGACCGGCTGCGCGAATTTGCCGTCGGCGCCCTTGGGCAGGCTCGGCGCGATCATGTCATAGACGCGGTTGGACACGGTCACCGCCTTGCCGTTGATGTCGAGCGACATCGGCGTGACGATCTTGACCTTGGAGCCGATCCCGGCAGCGGAGGCGAGCGGATGCCCGGCGAGCATGTGCGCGCCGTCGAGCTGGCCGCCCGAGACGCCGTCGAGCAGCACCTTCCAGTTCGCCTGCGGCTCCAGCGTGACGTTGAGGCCCTCTTCCGCGAAGAAGCCCTTCTCCTTCGCGATGGCGAGCGGCGCCATGTCGGTCAGCTTGATGAAGCCGAGCTTGAGATTGGACTTTTCGATCCCCTTCTCCGCCGCGAGTTTGGCGAGATCGCCGCCCCCGGCAGGCGCCTCGCCCTTGCCGCACCCGG
Source organism: Sphingomonas tagetis (assembly GCF_024211275.1). Taxonomy (GTDB): domain Bacteria; phylum Pseudomonadota; class Alphaproteobacteria; order Sphingomonadales; family Sphingomonadaceae; genus Sphingomonas; species Sphingomonas tagetis. The sequence goes on along the minus strand of NZ_JAMLDX010000003.1, from coordinate 88,065 downwards.
CCAGCGCCACGCTGGCGATGACGACGGCGGTGACTGCCCGCCGGTTGATTCGAAATCCCGAAATTGCGTCCATCGCGTCTTGACCCCCTGTGCGGCGCAGACGCAAAAAAGCCACCTCGACCTGACCCTGAGCGGGTCATAATCGGGCGGCTTCGTTGCCACGCGCTGTTGCTGATCGACGAGCTCTTTCTCGTTCACCCCACGCTGGGCGGAACCGGCTGCGTCACGCCCATTGATTGCACAAAACGCGATTCGCACAAGAGGTTTTTTGCGACGCAGCAAAAAATGTTACGGGCGATGATCGGGAAGTGCCCGGCTGAGCGCCGCGGTTTCGAGAAATAAATCTTTGTTATTCAATTTGTTCTTGAGCGCACGAAGCTTGTTTTCAAATTGACTGAACAATCCGCCACCCGCGGTGCTTTTGCGCTGCGGCAAAGCACGACTCAGCCCATCGCAAACGTCGATTTGGGAATGTGCGTGATGCGGCAGGCCAGATCGGCCTCGCCCGACGCGACGACATAATGGTCTCCGCCATCGGCGATTCCGGTCGTGAACACGACGTCGCGCAGATATATTTGATGGTCGATCGGCACGGTCAGCGCGGGGTTGGCTTCGAGCAGCGGCGCATGCTCGCTGCGGATGACGCGCGCCGGATCGTCGCGGTCGAGCAGCGACCAATAAGTACGATAGATGCCGACGTCGCCGCCCGGCTCGACCCCGTGCCACAAAGTCAGCCAGCCGTCCGGCGTCAGCACCGGCGGGGCGCCGCCACCCATCCGCGCGGTGGCGATCGTCGCGGCGTGCGGGCGGAGGCCGGGCTGAAGATGCGGCTTCCAGTGCAGCGAATCGGGCGAGGTGGCGAGGTTGATCGACGGCCCGGCGCGCCATTCGCTGCCCGGCGGGTAGGCGAAATAGAGATCGCCGAGCGGCCGCGTCTGCGCCCAATATTGTCCATCGATCAGCCCTTCGAAGATCAGCATGTCCTTGTTCTGGTGATCGAGCACGATGCCCTCGAAGGTGAAGTCGAGGCCGTTGTCCGAGCTGTAGAGCGTGGTCGAATGCCGCTCGGGGCTGACCGAGCAGGTGGTCATCAGCCAGCGCTCGCCGACCCTGGACACGCGTGGATCCTCGATGCCGTAGCATTGCCAGCTGCCCTGCGGCGCGATCGCCTTGTCATAGTGGAAGGCGACGACCTCCAGCCCGTCCGCGGTCAGCTCGACCGGCAGGATCCATGACAGCGAGGTCAGCCCCAGCACCTTCCACCCCTGGCCGTGGACGACGAACTGGCGCGGATCGACGGTATCGACCCGATCGAGCGGCCAGGCGTCGAGGACATAGCCGCCGTCGTGCCAGCGGATCGCATGGACATGGCGATCGCGAACCGGCTGGCGCAGCGCCTCGGCGACGCGCACGAACATCACGAGGTTGCCGCCCGGCAGCCGCGTCAGCGCCGGGTTGAACGCGCCGAGCACATAGGTCTCGGCATCGAGCTGCCCGGCGAGCGGTGAGCGCGACAGGTCGACATCGTCGGGCACCAGCACCAGACGGTCGACGGCGTAATCGGGCATGCGGCGGTCTCCCTCGCGTTACCGCTCCAAACGCGCGGCAACGCCAAGGTTCCGCCTTACAGCGTCACGCCGCGTTTCCAGATACCGATGGCGCGCTCGTCATTGACCTCGTTGCGCGCGGGCTCGCCGCTCGCAACCGCGATGATCCGGTCGAGCAGCGCGTCGGCGGCGGCATCCATCCCGTCGCGCAGCACGGCCCCGGCGTCGAAGTCGATCCAGCCCGGCTTACGGCTGGCCAGATCGCTGTTCGACGCGATCTTCATCGTCGGCACCGGGCTGCCGAGCGGCGTGCCGCGCCCGGTCGAGAACAAGGTCAGCGTCGCCCCCGCGGCGGCGAGCGCGGTGGTCGAGACCGCGTCGTTGCCCGGCGCCTCGAGCACCGTCAGCCCTGCCTTCGTGATGCGCGCGCCATAGTCGATCACGTCGCTAACCGTGGCGACGCCGCCCTTCTGCACCGCGCCGAGCGACTTTTCCTCCAGCGTGGTGATGCCGCCGGCGATGTTGCCGGGCGAGGGGTTCTCCGACACCGGCTCGCCATGGTCGAGGAAGTAGCGCTTGAAGCGGTTGACCACCTCAGTCAGCCGGTCGAACACAGCCTCGCTCTCGGCGCGCGCCAGCAACAGCCCCTCGGCGCCGAACATCTCGGGGATTTCGGTGAGGATCGCGCTGCCGCCCTCGCCAGTCACGGCATCGGCCATGCGCCCGATCAGGGGATTGGCGGTGAGTCCGCTCATCGCATCCGACCCGCCGCATTTGACGCCGAGCCGCAGTGCCGAGAGCGGCACTTCGCTGCGCTGGTCGGTGGCCATGATCGCGACCAAATCCTCGATCGCGGCGATGCCCGCCTCGAACTCGTCGCCTTCGCTCTGCGCGCGGACGGTGCGGATGCGGTCGCGGCGTGCCTCCGGGATGCGCGCCATCAACGCGTCGAGCTGGTTCGATTCGCAGCCGAGGCCCAGCACCAGCACGCCCCCGGCATTGGGGTTCTGCGCGAGCGCGGCGAGAATCGCGGCAGTGCCGTCGAGATCGGCGCCGAGCTGCGAGCAGCCGAACGGGTGGTTGAAGGCATGGACGCCGTCGATGCGGCCTTGCGCGATCGCCTCGGCCTTCATCGCCAGCCGTTCGCCCAGGCGGCCGACACAGCCGACCGTCGGGAGAATCCACAATTCATTGCGCGTGCCGACGCTGCCGTCGGCACGCTGATAGCCGAGGAAGCTGTGGCGCGACTCGACGTCATGCCCCACCTGTGCGCCCTCGAACCGGTACGCCAGCTCGCCCGACAGCGCGGTCTTCACATTGTGGACATGGACATGCTCGCCCGCCGCAATGTCGCGCGTGGCGATGCCGAACGGCGCGCGATAGCGATGCACCTTCGCCCCGGCTGCCACGTCACGCAGCGCGAATTTGTGGCCACGCGGAATCGCATCCGCCAGCCGCACGCTCACGCCCCCGACGTGCACCTCATCGCCCGCTTCCAGCGGCGCAAGCGCGACGGCGACATCGTCTTCATCGGCGATGCGCATCGCCAGCGGCAGGTCTTCGGTGATCATCGACATGGCGCTCCAATACGCTGTTGCCAGCGCTGGCACAAGACGCTAACCGGTCGGCAAAAGGAGAGCGTGATGCACCCCCTGACCCTCGACCCCAACCGCCTGTTTCCTGCCGATCCGACGACTCGCGGCATCGCGCGCGAACTCTACGACACAATCGCGCAGCTGCCGATCGTCAGCCCGCACGGCCATACCGACCCCGAATGGTTCGCGACCGATTCGCCATGGGCCAACGCGACCGAGCTGTTCCTCGCGCCCGATCACTATGTCTTCCGCATGCTCTACAGCCAGGGCATCGACCTCGACGCGCTGCGCGTGCCGCGCCGCAATGGCGTGGTGCCGGACACCGATCCGCGCGCGGCGTGGCGGCTGTTCGCGAGCAACTATCACCTGTTCCGCGGCACGCCGTCGCGCATGTGGCTCGACCATGTCTTCGCCGATGTGTTCGGGATCGACCGGCTGCTCGATGCTTCGACCGCCGATCATTATTACGACACTATCACCGATGCGCTGGCGACGCCGGGTTACCGCCCGCGCGCGCTGTTCGAGCGGTTCAGGATCGACTTCCTCGCCACCACCGAGGGCGCCGACGATCCGCTGACGCACCACGCAGCGATTCGCAAATCGGGCTGGGTTGGCAGGGTCGTGACGACCTATCGCCCGGATTCGGTGATCGATCCCGAGCATGAGGAATTTGCCGCCGCGCTCACCAAATTCGCCGACCTGACCGGCGAGGATGTGCAGAACTGGCAAGGCTATCTGCGCGCGCACCGCAAGCGCCGCGCCGATTTCCGCACCGCCGGGGCGACCGCGACCGACCATGGCTTCGCAACCGCGCGCACCGCCAATCTTTCGACCGCCGACGCCGAGGCACTGTTCGGGCGCGTCATGACCGGCAAGTGGGACGCTGCGGACGCCGAGCTGTTCCGCGCGCAGATGCTCACCGAAATGGCGAAGATGAGCGTCGAGGACGGCATGACGATGCAGATCCATCCGGGCGCATGCCGCAACCATAATGCGAAGCTGTTCGCGAGCCATGGCCGCGACAAGGGCGCCGACGTGCCCTCGCGCACCGAATATGTCGAGGCGCTGCGCCCGATGCTCGACCTGGTCGGCAACGAGCCGGACCTCACCGTCATTCTCTTCACGCTCGATGAATCGACCTATGCGCGCGAGCTCGCCCCGCTCGCCGGTCATTATCCCTGCCTGCGGCTCGGGCCGAGCTGGTGGTTCCACGATTCGCCGGAGGGCATGCGCCGTTTCCGCGAGATGACCACCGAGACGGCGGGCTTCTACAACACGGTCGGCTTCAACGACGACACGCGCGCCTTCTTCTCGATTCCGGCGCGGCACGATGTCGCGCGGCGAGTCGATTGCGGATTCCTTGCGCGGCTCGTCGCCGAAGGGCGGATGCAGGATTGGGAAGCCGCCGAACTGGCTTACGAGCTGACCAATGGGCTGGTGCGCAAGGCGTACAAGCTCGACGCGGCGCTACCGGTGGCGGAGGCGGCATGACCCGCCTCTCCAACGCGACGCTGGACCAGCTGCCGGCATCGGTCACGCGGCCCGGCTATGACCGCGCCTCGGTCAAAGCCGGCGTCGTCCATTTCGGCCCAGGTGCCTTCCACCGCGCGCATCAGGCGGCGGCGTTCGACACGCTGCTGGCAAGCGACCCGCGCTGGGGAATCACCGGGGTCAGCCTCAATTCGACCTCGGTTGCCGAAGCGCTCAATCCGCAGGACGGGCTCTACACGCTCGCGCTGCTCGAAGCGGAGACCGAGTTTCGTGTGATCGGATCGATCCAGCGCGTGCTGACCGGCGGCGAGCGCGAGGCGATCCTCGCCGCGCTGGCTGCGCCGGCGACGCGGATCGTCAGCACGACCGTCACCGAAAAGGGCTATTGCCTCGGCGCGGACGGCGCACTCGATCTCGCGCATCCAGCGATCGTCGCGGACCTCGATATGCCGCAGACGCCCAAGTCGGTGATCGGCTGGCTCGCGCTCGGTCTCGCCGAACGGCGGCGGCAGGGCTTGCCCGGTGTGACCATCCTCTCGTGCGACAACCTGACCGATAATGGCCGCAAGCTCGGTGCGGCGGTGCGTGCGTTCGCGCAGGCGACCGATCCCGACACCGCGAAGTGGATCGAACAGGAAGTCCGCTTCCCCAACGCGATGGTCGATTCGATCACACCCGCGACCGACGACGCTTTGCGCGCGCGCGTCGCGGCGGCGACCGGGCTTGAAGACGCCTGGCCGATCCAGCGCGAGCGCTTCACGCAATGGGTGATCGAGGATGATTTCGCGGGCGAACGGCCCGAGCTGGAACGCGCCGGCGTCACCTTCACGCGCGATGTGCACGGGTTCGAGGCGGCGAAGCTGCGGCTGCTCAACGGGCCGCACTCGACGCTCGCCTATGTCGGGCTGGGGCTTGGCCATGCCAGCGTCGCGCAGGCGATGGCCGACTCGCGCCTTGCCGGGTTCGTCGAGCGGCTGATGCGCGAGGATATCGCGCCATCGGTCGCCGCGCCCGCCGGGTTCGACCTCGGCGGCTATGTCGGCGACATCCTCGCGCGCTTCGCCAACCCGGCGATTGAACACAAATTGGCGCAGATCGCCTGGGATGGCTCGCAGAAGCTGCCCTATCGCATCCTCGACACCACGCGCGACGCGCTGGCGGCGGGGCGGCCGCTCGACCGGCTGGCGGTGCCGGTCGCGGCGTGGCTGCGCTTCATCGAGCGCGCGGCGGCGAGTGGAAGCCCGATCACCGATCCGCTCGCCGGGCGGCTGCTGGCGGCCGGCGGCGCCTGGTGCGCGGTCCTGAGCATGCGCGAGATATTCGGCGAGCTGAGCGAGGATGAACGGTTCACCGGTGCGGTGGCGCGGGCGCACGACGCGCTGGCCGATCCGGCGGGGTACGAACTCCAGCCGGCCTAAGCCGGCGCCGGTCCACTCGATCCACCCTCGATCAACCGCAGTTCGGCCACCAGCTCGACGGTGTTGGGCTCGCTTTCGACGATGTCGATCAGCCGCCGCGTCGCGAGCTCGGCCATGTCGCCGAGCGGGCGGTGCACGCTGGTCAGCGACGGCGTCAGCATCCGTGCGAGCATCGAGCCATCGAAGCCGACCACAGACAACTGCCCCGGCACTGCGATTGCGCGCGCCGCCGCCGCCTTGACGACGGCAGCCGCCATGATGTCGTTCGCGGCGAAGATCGCGGTCGGGCGCGGATCGAGCGCAAGCAGTTTCTCGGCCGCGGCATAGCCGGATTCGAAGTCGTAATCCCCCTCGGCCTCGCCCGCGAGCGACAGTTTCGCCGCCTTGAGCGCAGCGATGAACCCTGCACGCCGCTCCGAGGCGGAGAACACGCCACGCGGGCCGTTGATGATCGCGATGCGGCTGTGGCCATGGCCGATGAAGTGCCGCGCCACCTCCGCCGCAGCCTCGCGCTCGTTGGAGACCAGCAAGGCCGCAAAGCCGCCGATCGGCGCGGCCGACAGCGCCACCGCCGGCACGCCCGCCGCCGCCAGCGCGTCGCCGATGCCCGCGACGCCCGACACCGGCGGCATCACCACCACGCCATCGACGCGCGAGCGGCCGACGAAATCGAGCACATCGGCGACCGAGCCGTCATCGCCGGTCGGCGTCGGGTGGACGACCAGCTCATAACCGCGCGCGGTCGCCTCGGCGACGACGCCGCGCTGGATGGTGTCGAGGACGAGCGCGTTGCGGTCGTTGTGGATGATGCCGATCAGATAGGACCGCCCGGTGGCGAGGCCGCGCGCGCGCGCGCTGGGCGAGAAGCCGAGCCGTGCAATCGTGGCCTCGATCCGCTCGCGCGTCTCGGCATTGACCTTGGTCGAACGGTTGAGCACGCGCGACACGGTGCGGATCGAAACGCCCGCCGCGTCGGCGACGTCGGTGATGGTGGCACCCTTCCCCATTCAGCCGTGCTAGCGGCGTAAAACAGCGCTGGCTAGTCGCGCCGGGGTCAATCCTTCTTCGGTGCCGGCACCCAGTCATGATGACGCGCCCAGGTGAGGAACAGCCGCGGCCACGCCGCGACCTGGCTGCCGCGCCTGCCGAGGCCGAAGCTGTGGCCGCCCTTTTCGAAGACGTGCAGCTCGACCGGGCGCTTGGCGGCGAGCATCGCGGCGTGGAGACGCACGCTGTGCTCGGGTGCGGCGATCGGATCGTCCGAGGCGTGCGCGAGGAAGATCGGCGGCGTCGCGGTGGTGACATGGCTTTCGAGCGAATAGGCGTCGCGGAAATTGGGCAGCTTGCTCAGCTCGCGAAAGGTGCGCGTCGTGTCGATCGGCGCGCGCATCGACACGACCGGATAGATCAATCCGGCAAAGTCCGGCACCGCGCTCAGCCGGTCGACCGCATCGGCCTTGGCATAGAAATCATGCGCGCCGCGCGTCGCCAGCGTGCCGGCGAGATGCCCGCCCGCCGAAAAGCCGATCGCGCCGATCTTGTTCGGATCGATCCCCAGCGTCTTCCAGTTGCCGCGCAGCAGCCGCATCGCGCGCTGCCCGTCCTGGAACGGCGCATCGGCATTCCAGCCGTCACCGGGCAGGCGGTAATAGAGCACGAAGGCGGTGATGCCCTGCTCCGCCAGCCACTGCGCGACCGGCATCGCCGCGCTGCCGATCTGGATGCGGAAATAACCACCGCCACCGATCACCAGCACCGCCGCGCCGTTTGGGTTTTTCGGCCGCACGACCACCATGCGCGGGGTCGTCACGTTGTAAACCGCCCCGGTCGCCGCGCCCTCGCTGCCGACCTTTTCCGGCCCGGTCACCGCCCCGCCGCCCGGCATCTTGCCGGACCACAGCTTGATCACCTCGCCCTGCGCCGCGGCCGGAACCGCGGCGGTGAGGAACAGCAACAGGACGGCGAGCCAGCGCATCATCGTCAGAACTTCTTCCCGATCGAAAAATAGAGGTAGCGGCCATAGGGCACATAGAGCGAGCCCAGATAACCCTCGGCACCGATGCCCGGTTGCGTGTCGAAGATGTTGCGCGCGCCGATGCGGAAGCGCGTATCCTCGAGCGGCCCGCTACGCACGCGATACTGGCCGTAGAGGTTGAAGAAGGCGCGGCCCTCGACGATGTACGGGTTACCGTTGGTATCGAGGAAGGACGTGTCCTCAACCTTGCCGACATAATTGCCGAACGCGCCGATCTGGAAGCCCTTGTGGCTCCAGGTGAGCGAACCGGTGACGCGCCATTTGGGCTTGCCGCGGTCCTCGATCAGGTCGCTCGCGTCGGTCAGCGGCGTCGCGGCGTTGATCCGCCCGGCCGCACGCGCGTCGAACAGCGCCTGCACCGCCGGCGGCGTCTCGCGCGAGAATTTGGTCAGCCGCGCGCCGTTGAGCGCGAACTCGAACCGGCCGATATCGGTGCGGACATTGTAGATCAGCGCCAGGTCGATGCCCTGCACCGTCTGCGGCAGCAAATTGACGAACTGGTCGTTGATCCGCGTCACCGCACCCGCTGGCGCAAGGCCAGTCCCGGCGAACACCGGCGTGTCGTCCACGGTCGGCGCGGCGCGCACCACATTCGGGTTGCTCGACCCGCTCAGCCGCAGCAGATAGTCGAGCACCAGCGCGTTCTGCGCGCCGAACTGGCCGACGATCCCGGTCTGCTGGATCGACCAGAAGTCCGCGGTCAGCGTGAGCTTGCCATATTCGGCCGGGATGAACTTGGGCTCGATCACCGTGCCCACCGTCCAGTTGGTGCTTTCCTCGGGCTTGAGGTCCGGATTGCCGCTGATGAAGATGGCATAGCTGATCCCGCGCTGGCAGCCGCCATAGGTCGCGATCCGCCCGGCTCTCAGGTCCGCCTCGCAGCGATAATAGTCGGTGTTCGAATTGAGTCGCGAATAGGCCACCGTCTTGGTCTGTTCGAGGTTCGGCGCGCGGAAGCCCTGGCTCCACGACCCGCGCACCCGAACGCCATCGACGATATCCCAAGCGCCCGCGATCTTGGGCTTGGCCACCGATCCGAAGTCCGAATATTCCTCGAACCGCCCGGCCAGCTGCAGGTCGAGCCGGTGGATCAGCGGAATATCCATCTCCGGCGAGATCACCGGTACCGCGAGCTCGGCGAACGCCGACAGCACCGTGCGGCTGCCACGCACCGACGGCGTCGGGCTGACCGCGGCGATGTTCGACAAATTGGTCTCGCCGGTGACGCTGTCGGTGAAGGTGATCGTGCCGTTGAGGCGCGGATCGCGGATATCCTCCTGAGTCTCGCGCCGAGCCTCGACCCCGAAGGCGATACCGAGATTGCCGCCGGGCAGCTCGAACAGCCGGTTGTTGGAGAGCTTGAAATCGCCGAGCAGCAGCGAGGTCTTCGACTTGCGCACCAGATTGACCTGGAACGAGTCGATCGTCGCCTGGCTCGCCGGCGAACAGTCGCCGAGCGACGGCGTTGCCGAACAGCCGCCGCTGAACGGGTTGTAGGCGTCCGGCGTCGAGAGCGCGAGGTTGCGCTGAAGCAGCGTCATGTCGATCGCGTTCGAGCTGTCGCGCGCCTGCGCCTCCGAATACAACACCGCCGTGTCGTAATCGAAACCGCCAAACTCGCCGCGCGCACCGAACAGGAAGCGCGACTGCCAGTTCTCGACATTGACGATCTGGTTGCCGGCATCGACGAAGCGGTAGGTCGTCAGTCGCACCGGCAGCCCGGCGGCTGGCACGTTGGTCAGCCCCGCGATGCGGTTGGGGTTGGCCTGGCCGTTGGCGAAGGTCACCGGCCCGAACGGGTTCCAGTAATTGCTCGCCGGGATCACGATCGCGTTGAGGTTGATCGTCGGCGGCTGAATCCGGCGCGTCTCGGCGAGATAATAGCCGAGCTCCGTGTACAGCTCGACCGAATCGCTGACCTCATATTTGCCGGTGAACATGAAATTATAGCGGTTGAACGAGGGCGTGACGGTCGTGCCCGGCTTGGTGTCGAACCGCTCGTTGCGCAGCGTCGTCGCAGTCGCGCGCGTGCCGGTGCCGTAGCAGACATTGGTGTTGACGGTGAACGCGCAGCCGGGGTTGGCGCTGGACTGGGTGTGGAACGCGCCGGCCGCGGTGGTCAGCGCGACATTGCCGGGGTTGCGGCGGATCGTGCCGGGGCCGTTCACAACAGCGAGGTTGGCCCAGGGGCTCTGCGTCGCGCGGCCGTCGGGGACCAAGCTGCTGGCGAAGGCGGCATCGCCCGCGAACAGCGACAGCAGATTGTCGGTCGCCGTGTACGGCTGATCCTCGGCATATTGCGCGGTGCGGCGGACATAGTTGGCGAACAGCGAGAAATTGCCGCGGCCCTCATTGAACGTCTTGCCGACCAGCGCCGTGCCCTCGAACTCCTTGCGGCTGGTCCCCTCGGCATAGCCATAGCGCAGGTTCAACTCGGCGCCGTCATAGTCGGCGCGCGTCACCGTGTTGACCACGCCGGCGACCGCGTCCGAGCCATAGATCGCCGACGCGCCGTCGCGCAGGATCTCGAGCCGCTCGAGTCCCGCGACCGGCAGCGCGTTGGAATTGTATCCCAGCACCGGCACATTGCCGTCGCCTGCCTGGCTGGTCGGGTGATTGACCAGCCGACGGCCGTTGAGCAGCGTCAGCGTATTGCCGACGCCGAGGTTGCGCAGGTTGATCGAATTGACGTCGCCGCGCGCCGCATTGCTGGTCTGCGGGTTGTTGGCTTCGTTGAAGGTGACGTCGCCCGCCTGCGGGATCGAGCGAATCAGATCGTCGCCCGACAGTGCGCCGGTGGCGTCGATCTGGTTGCGGTCGACCACCGATACGGGGAGCGCGGTGATGTCGGTGCCCTTGATCTGGCTGCCGACCACGACGATCTCCTCGGCGGGCGCGGCGCCGTCCTCGCCCTGCGGCATGCCGCCATCCTGCGCGAAGGCGGGGCTCGCCATCGCCAGCGCGAACAACGCGGTGCCGGTACGGAGCAGCTGGCGCTTGCGGGTGTCGGTCATTTCATTTTCTCCCCTGTTGGGTTGAGAGGCCGGATCATTGCGCCCGGTCCTCTGTCTTGGGTCCGTGTCAGTCCGGATCGGTTTCCTCGGCCGGCCGCGCCGGCCCTGCGGGTGGCTCGCCGTTGAGCGCGCGGTTCAGCGCATCGCGGTCGAGCGCATTGTCCCAGCGCGCGACGACGACCGTCGCGACGGCGTTGCCGATGAAGTTGGTGAGGCTGCGGCACTCGCTCATGAAGCGGTCGATGCCGAGGATCAGCGCCATGCCCGCGACCGGCACTGACGGCACGATCGAGAGCGTCGCGGCGAGCGTGATGAAGCCCGCCCCGGTCACGCCCGCCGCGCCCTTGGACGAGATCATCGCGATCGCCAGCAACGCGATCTGGTCGCCGAGCGACAGGTCGACATTGCACGCCTGCGCGATGAACAAGGCCGCCAGCGTCATGTAGATGTTGGTGCCGTCTAGGTTGAACGAATAGCCGGTCGGCACCACCAGCCCGACCACCGACTTCTGGCAGCCGGCGCGCTCCATCTTTTCCATCAGGCTGGGCAGCGCGCTTTCCGACGACGAGGTGCCGAGCACCAGCAGCAGCTCGGCCTTGAGGTAGCGGATGAGCTTGAGAATCGAGAAGCCGGTGAGCCTTGCCATGGTGCCGAGCACCAGCAGCACGAAGATCAGCGAGGTCAGATAGAAGGTCGCGACGAGGCCGGCGAGATTGGCGAGCGAGTCGATGCCATATTTGCCGATGGTGAAGGCCATCGCGCCGAACGCGCCAACCGGGGCCGCGCGCATCAGGATGCCGACCAACTTGAACACGACCAGGCCGACGCGCTCGAGCATGTCGCGCACCGGCGCGGCCGGCTCGCCGACCATCGACAGCGCGATGCCGAACAGGATCGCGACCAGCAGCACCGGCAGCAGTGCGTCCCCGGCCAGCGCCGAAACCAGCGTGGTCGGGATGATCGCCATGAGGAATTCGACGATGCCGCTGTCATGCGCCTTGGCGACATAGGTTTCGACCGCGCCGGTATCGAGACTGGCGGGATCGATATTCATCCCAGCGCCCGGCTGAATCACATTGGCGACGATGAGCCCGACGATCAGCGCGAGGGTCGAGAAGAACAGGAAATAGGCGAAGGCCTTGCCCGCGACGCGGCCGACCGAGCGCAGCTCGCTCATCCCGGCGATGCCGGTGACGAGGGTGAGGAAGATCACCGGCGCGATGATCATCTTGACCAGTTTGATGAAGGCGTCGCCGAGCGGCTTCAACGCCTCGCCGGTGCCCGGCCAGAAATAGCCGATGGTGACGCCCAGCGCGATCGCGATCAGCACCTGGACATAGAGCTGCCCGTACCACGCCGTGCGGCGCGGCTCCGGTTCGGCAGCATAGTTCAACGCGACAGCCATTCGGATCCCCTCTTCACGCTGTTGACCAGCGCTACTCTTGGCCGCGTGCGGCGGCGGAGGGAATATCGCCGGACCCCGGCGTGAAATCCAATTGGCGTCGGAATGACGATCAAGCTATTGATATAAGATGATAATGATCATCGCTCGGCGCTTCTCAAGCCGCGATCATGAGCGAAAAACCACACAGCAAATCGGCAGAATGTGTGATATTCCACACGAATGCTCAGCGCACCGACTCGCCCAGCTCTGCGTATAATCATCCTTGCTGTCGCCAGCCTGTCATTGCTCGCGGCCATCGCGTTCGGCGCGTTTCGCTGGGCCGGCGCGCAAGCGGTGGTGGCGACCGACGCCGTCGCCGCGCAGCTTGCGCGCGACAATGCCGGATTGCTGTCGAGCGAATTGCAGAAGTTCCGGCTGCTCCCGCTGGTGCTGGCCGAATATCCCGAAGTCCGCACCATTCTCGAAACGCCGGGCGACGCGGCGGTCGAGCGCGTCAATGCCCGGCTGGAGTTGCTGGCCAGGCGCACCGATGCCGCCGTCATCTATGTCATCGCCCCGGACGGGCGGACCGTGGCGGCGAGCAATTATCGGCTGACGACCAGCTTCGTCGGCCAGAATTACGGCTTCCGCCCCTATTTCCGCAACGCGTTGCGCGATGGCGGCGCGGAGTTGTTCGCGCTCGGCACGGTCAGCGGGCGGCCCGGACTCTATCTCGCGCGGCGGATCGGCCCGGCGGCACGGCCGCTCGGCGTGATCGTGGTCAAGATCGAATTCGAGCCGCTGCAACGCGCCTGGGCGCGGCAGCAGGGCACGACGCTCGTCACCGACGCGCATGGCGTGGTCATCATCACCAGCCGTCCCGACTGGCGGTTCCGCACGCTCGGCGCGCTGGGACCGCAGGCGCGCGAGGCGATCCGCGCGACACGGCAATATGGCGCGCTGCCGCTCACACCCTTGCCGCTGACGCTCGACGGCAACGCCGCTGCCTGGCCGGGCGCGTCGCGCGGCGGGCGGCTGGCCAGCGTGGCGCTCCCGCTGGACGGCGCGCGGCTGCTCGCCATCGCGCCACTCGCGCCCGCGGTGAACAGCGCCAACGCCAATGCCCGGCTGGTCACGCTCGCCGCGCTCGTCCTGATCGCGGGCGTGCTACTACTGATGTGGCGCGCCCGCGAGCGGCACATGCTTCAGGTCGCCGCGCAGCGCGCACTCGAAGGCCAGGTCGCCGAGCGCACTGCCGAACTGCGCGAGAGCAATGCCCAGCTGCTCGCCGAGAGCGCAGAACGCGCGCGCGCCGACCGCCGTTACCGCGAAGCGCGCGAGGAGCTCGCTCAGGCCGCACGGCTCGGCTCGCTCGGCCAGATCACCGCCGGCGTGGCGCACGAGATCAACCAGCCGGTCGCGGCGATCCGCAGCTTCGCCGAAAATGCGCAGGCGTTCCTGATGCGCGGCGACGGCGCGAAGGCGGAGGGCAATCTCGGGCGGATCGTCGAGCTGACGCAACGCATCGGCACGATCACGTCCGAGCTGCGCGATTTCGCGCGCCGCCGCACGCCGGAGATCGGCGCGGTATCGGTCGATGGCGTGATCGACTCCACCTTGCTGCTGATCGGCGACCGGGTCCGCGCGCTGGGCGTGACGCTGGAGCGTCGCGGCGAAACCGGGTTGCAGGTCACCGCCGACCGCGTGCGGCTCGAACAGATCCTCATCAACCTCGTCCAGAACGCGCTCGATGCGCTGGGCGGGCGCGACGCCGCGACGATCCGCATTGCCGCGGCACGCGAGCAGGACTGCATTGTCATCGATGTCGCCGACAATGGCCCCGGCGTCGATGCCGCGCTGGCCGACCAGCTATTCATGCCGTTCGTCACCGGGCGCGAGGAGGGCCTCGGTCTCGGCCTCGCCATCGCACGCAACATCGCGCGCGACTTCGGCGGCGAGCTGAGCCTGATCCCCTCCCCGCTCGGCGGCGCGGCGTTCCGCATCGCGCTCAGGGACGCTGCCAATGGCTGAGATCCTGTTCGTCGACGATGACGACTCGCTGCGCGAGGCCAATGTCCAGACGCTCGAACTGGCCGGGCTCGCGGTGCGGCCCTTTGCCGGCGCACAGGCGGCGCTGAGCGCGATCACGCCCGGCTTCGCCGGCGCGGTCGTCACCGACATCCGCATGCCGGGGATGGACGGGCTGCAATTCTTCGCCCGCATCCGCGCGATCGACCCCGAAATCCCGGTCATCCTCATCACCGGCCATGGCGACGTGCCGATGGCGGTGCAGGCGTTGCAGGACGGCGCGTTCGACTTCCTTGCCAAGCCCTTCGCCGCGGGTCATCTCGCCGCGTCGGCCGGCAAAGCGCTGAACGCTCGCGCGCTCGTCCTCGACAACCGCCGCCTGCGCATCGAAGCTCGGTCCGAGAGCCCGCTGATCGGCGACAGCCCCGCAATGGTCCGCCTGCGCGAGACGATCGCGCAGGTCGCGCGCGCCGAGATCGACGTGCTGATCGAGGGCGAGACGGGCACCGGCAAGGAGCTAGTCGCGGCAATGCTCCACCGCGGTTCGCCGCGCAGCGCGCGCGCCTTCGTCGCCGTCAACTGCGCCGCGCTGCCCGAGGCCTATGCCGAAGTCGAATTGTTCGGCCACGCCGCCGACGCGGTTCCCAATGGACGTTTCGCCCGCACCGGTCGCATCGAACAGTCGAACCGCGGCACCTTGTTCCTCGACGATGTCGACTCGATGCCGCTAAGCGTCCAATCGCGTTTCTTGCGAGTCCTGGAGGAAAGAGAAGTCCTCCCCATCGGCGGGCAGCGCCCGGTCCCGCTCGACCTGCGGGTCATTGCATCGGCCAAGCCGGGCCTCGAAGCGCTGATCGAGCAGGGCCAGTTCCGCCGCGACCTTTATTTCCGCCTTAACGTCGTCCGCCTGTCGCTGCCGCCGCTGCGCGAGCGGCGCGAGGATATCGCCCCGCTCTTCGCGGCCTTTGTGCGCGAGGCGGCGGCGCAGACCGGGCAGGCCGAGTTCCGCATCACCGACGCCGTGCGCCGCCGCCTGATCGAGCATGACTGGCCGGGCAACGTGCGCGAATTGCGCAACTTCGCGTTCAGCGCGGTGCTCGACATCGCAGGCACCGGCGCATGGGAGGCACCCGAACTCGGACTTGCCGAACGCATCCGCGCCTATGAGGAAATGCTGGTGCGCGAGGCGCTGACCCAGGCGAATGGCAGCGTTGCCCGCGCGATGGAATTGCTCCGCGTGCCGCGCAAGACGCTGTACGACAAGATGAACCGCGCGGGCATTGTGCCCTCGGACTATCGCGTGCAGCGGGGCCGGAAATGAGCGGGCGCGACATCATCGTGATCGGCGCGGGCGTGGTCGGCATGGCCACCGCACTGACGCTCGTCGACCGCGGGCATCGGGTGACCGTGCTGGATTCGGCGCCGGAGCCCGGCCGCGGCACCTCCTTCGCCAACGGCGCGCAGCTGAGTTACGCTTATACCGACGCGCTGGCGAGTCCGGCGGTGCGCCGCCAGCTGCCGCGCCTGTTGCTCGCGCTCGATCCGGCCTTCCGGCTCACGCCGCATTTCGACCCCGACTTCGTGCGATGGGGGCTCGCCTTTCTGCGCAACGCCAATGCGGATGGCTTCACGCGCAACACGCTGGCCGGGCTGACGCTAGCCTTTGAATCGCGCGAGGCGTTGTACGCGCTGATCGCCCGGCACGGCCTGCGCTTCGGCCATGCGATGCCTGGCAAGCTCCATCTCTACCGCACCGAGGCGAGCTTCGCCGCGGCGCGAATACTCGCCGCGCTCAAGGCGCAAGCCGCGCCGATCGTTCAGCACGTGCTGAGCGCCGGTGAGGCGGTCGCGGTCGAGCCGATGCTTGATGCGGTGCGCGGCCGGATCGCCGGCGCGCTGCATACGCCCGAAGAGGAGACGGGCGACCCGCATCTCTTCTGCATGGCAGTGCGCGACGTGCTGGCCGGGCAGGGTCAGCAGGTCGTCTGTGGGGTCGAGATCGTGCGGATCGAGGCAGGGGGCAGTCCGCGTGCCATCGCCCGCGACGGCCGGGTGTGGCGTGCGGACCGCATCATCCTGTGCGCCGGCGTGGACTCGCCCAAGCTGGCGCGCGCGTTCGGCGTGCGGCTGCCGATCCAGCCGGTGAAAGGCTATTCGATTACCGCCCGGCCCGGCCCGTCCGCGCCCGGCGTCAGCATCACCGATGTCGCCAACCGCGTGGTGTTCTGCCGGCTCGGCGAGCGCATGCGCATTGCGGGGCTGGCCGAGCTCGGCAACCGCAGCCGGGATGTCGACCCGGCGCGACTCGCGACGCTGATCGCGAGCGCGCGTGAGGCGCTGCCGGACGCGGCGCACTATGATCAGATCGAGTCGAGCTGGACCGGCCTGCGCCCGACGACGCCGGATTCGCTGCCGGTCACGCGCCCGATCGCGCCAGGGGTGATCGCCAATACCGGGCATGGCGGGCTCGGCTGGACCTATGCGGCGGGCTCGGCGGCGCGCGTCGCGCGTCTGATCGAGGAGAAGCATTGATGCATTTTGCCGCTTCAGCCATCGCCGCGGCCCTCGCGCTGTTCACGGCTGCAGCGCCGACGCAGCGCGAACCCCCGCTCGATCTGTTGATCGCGAACGGGCGTGTGATCGATGGCCAGGGCGGAGCACCGCGCGTCGCGGACATCGGCATCCGCGGCGACCGCATCGTCTTTGTCGGCAAGCGCCCGGCCGGCGCCACCGCGCGCCGCACGATCGACGCGGCGGGCCTGACCGTCACGCCCGGCTTCATCGATCCGCACACACACAGCGGCCCCGACGCACGCGCCGCCGATCCGGCGCGGAGGACGCTTGCCAACCATCTGCTGCAGGGCGTGACCAGCATCGCGATCGGCAATGACGGCGGCGGCGATGTCGATAGCGGGGCCCTGTTCGCCCGCCTCGCCGCACAGCCGCCCGGGGTGAACGTGGCGAGCTTCGTCGGCTTCGGCGAAGTGCGGCTGGCGGTGGTCGGCAACCGCGACCGCGTGCCCACAGCGGACGAGCAGGCGCGGATGGGCCAGCTCGTCGCCAGGGCGATGTGCGGTGGCGCGCTCGGCCTGTCCGCGGGCCTTTATTACGCGCCGCAGAGCTTCGCGAAGACCGCCGAGGTGAGCGCCCTGGCCAAGGTCGCCGGGCGCTATGGCGGGATGTACGAGACGCATCTGCGCGACGAGGGCAGCACCTCGATCGGGCTGATGGCGGCGATCGACGAGGCGATCGGGATCGCACGACAGGGCACGCTGCCGCTGCACATCGCGCACATCAAGGCATTGGGCGTCGACGCGCAGGGCATGGCGCCCAAGGTGATCGCACGGATCAGGCAGGCGCAGGCGAGCGGGGTCGCGATCACCGCCGATCAATATCCGTGGGAAGCATCGAGCACGACGCTCGCTGCGGCGCTGGTGCCGCACCGCACGCAGGACGGCGGCAGTGCGGCGATGGTCGCCCGGCTCGATCGCGCCGACGCCGGGCTGCGCGCCGAGATGACCGAGCAGCTGCGCATCCGGGGCGGCGCCAACGCGATCCTGCTGGTCAGCGGCGCCCACAAGGGCAAGCGGCTCGACGCCATCGCGCGCGGATGGTCTATTGCGCCGCTCGATGCCGCGATCCGGCTGCTGATCGCCGAGCCGGCGGCGATGATCGCGAGCTTCAACATGATCGCACCGGATATCGAGGCGTTCGCGCGCCAGCCCTGGGTGGTCGCCTCGTCCGACGCCACCGCAGGGCATCCGCGCCGCATGGGCAGCTTCGCGCGGCGCTGGCGGCTGTTCGTGCGCGAAAAGCAAGTAATGACGCCTGCGCAGTTCGTCGAGCGCGCCGCGTCGCAAACCGCACGCATCCTCGGCCTGCCCGACCGCGGCGTGCTGGCGCCGGGCAAGTTCGCCGACATCGCGGTCTTCGACGCCGCCGCCTATGGCGAGCGCGCCACCTATGACACGCCGGATCGGCCCTCGTCCGGCGTGCGTTATGTGCTGGTCAACGGCCGCATGGCGGTGGACAAGGGCGGGCTGACCGGTGTGTTCGCCGGCCGCCCGCTGGCCAAGCCGCGCCAACCGCAATGGAGCTGTCCGCGATGACCGAGACGATTGCGCCCGATCCCGTGGAGACGCCCGACCGCCCCGGTCCGCTGCGCCGGACGGTGCGCGGGTGGTTCGGCATCGCGCTGTGGAAGCGCATCCTGGTGGCACTGGTGCTGGGCGCTGTCGCGGGACTCGCCTGGGGTGAGGGCGCGACTTCGATCGCGTGGATCGGCGAGCTGTTCGTGCGGCTGATCCGGATGCTGGTGGTGCCGCTGGTCTTCCTCACCATCGCCTCGGGCGTCGCCGCGCTCGCCGATCCCAAGCGGCTCGGCAGCATCGGCGTCAAGACACTGGCGATGTACGTGTTCACCACCGCGCTCGCGGTCGGCGTCGGTCTCGCCGTCGCGACGCTGATCGGGCCGGGGATCGGCGCGACCTTTGCCGATGCCGTGCCCAAGGCAATGGGCACGCCGCCCGACACCGCGCGCATGTTCATCGAGATCATTCCTGACAATCCGATCGCGGCGATGGCCGAGGGCAAGACGCTGGCAGTGATCTTCTTCGCGGTGCTGGTCGGCGCCGGCGTGATCGCTGCGGGCAAGGGTGCCGAGCCGGTGCGCCAGCTGCTCGCCGGCGGCTCGGAAGTGATGCTCAAGATCGTCGGCTTCGTGATGGAGACCGCGCCGTTCGGCGTGTTCGCATTGGTCGCGGTGGTGATGGGCACCAGTGGCCCGTCGAGCTTCCTCGCGGTGCTCAAGCTGGCGATCTGCGTGGTCATCGGATCGGCGGTCATCACGCTGGTGATCCATGGGCTGATCGTGGTGCGGCTGCTCGCCTGGCTGCCGCCCTTGCCCTTCTTCCGCGGCATTGCCGATGCGATCATGGTCGGCTTCTCGACCTCGTCGAGTTCGGCCACGCTGCCGGTCGCGATCCGGGTGGCCGAGCGCAACCTTGGCGTGTCCAAGCCGGTCGCGTCGACCGTGCTGCCGCTGGGCGCGACGATCGGCATGGACGGCGCAGCGATGTATGTCGCGATGCTGACGCTGTTCTCGGCGCAGGCGTTCGGCGTGGATCTGAGCTGGGCCGATTATCTCATCATCGCCGCGACCACCACGATCGTCGCGATGGGCGTGGCGCCGGTGCCCTCGGGATCGCTGTTCGTGCTCGCCGCTGTGCTGCATGCGATCGGGATCACGCCCGAGCAGACCGCGATCATCGTCGGCTTCATCCTGCCGTTCGACCGAATCCTCGACATGACCCGCACCGTGCCCAACGTCACCGCCGACCTCGCCATCGCCACCGCGGTTGCTCGCTGGGAGAAGGAGATGGACGTGGGCGTCTACAATTCGGCGAACGACGTGTAAGGGGTCGGCATGTTCCCGCGTACCCTCTGCCTCGCCGTTGCGGCATTCGCCGCGCTCGCCGGTTGCGCACCCCGCACCGCACCTCAAACCGCCGCACCTGCGCCGGTTACCGCGCCCGCCACCGCCGCACCCGAGCGGCAGACCTTCGTCGCCGCCGCGCACCCGCTCGCGGCAGAGGCCGGACTCGAGGTGCTGCGCCGCGGGGGCTCGGCGGTTGATGCCGCGGTGGCGATCCAAGCGATGCTGAGCTTGGTCGAGCCGCAGAGTTCGGGTCTCGGCGGCGGCGCGTTCATGGTGCGCTATGACGCGAAGTCCCGGGGAGTGACGGTCTATGACGGCCGCGAGACCGCGCCGGCTGGCGCGACGCCTGGCATGTTCCTCGATGCCGCCGGCAAGCCGCTCCCCTTCCCGGTCGCGGTGCTGTCGGGCCGCGCGACCGGGGTGCCCGGCGTCGTGCGGATGCTGGCGCTTGCTCAGGCGAGGCATGGCAAGCTCGCCTGGCGAGATCTGTTCGGCGAGAGCATCCGTACCGCCGAGCAGGGCTTCACCGTCACCGCGCGGCTCGGACGGTTCGTCAATTCGAACGGGCCGCAGCCCAATGCGCCCGATGCGGTCGCCTATTTCCGCAACGAGCGCGGCGGCAAGATCCAGGCGGGCGAAACGCTGCGCAACCCGGCCTATGCGGCGTTCCTGCGCCGCCTCGCGAGCCAAGGCCCGGACGCGATGTACCAAGGCGAGACCGCACGCCGCATCGTCGCGCGCGTCCACGAAGGTGACCTCGCGAGCACGATGACCGAGGCGGACATCGCCGGCTATCAACCGGTGGTGCGCGAGGCGGTTTGCAACGGCTATCGCGTGTATATCCTGTGCGCGCCGCCGCCGCCCTCATCGGGCGTCGCACTGCTTCAGCTGATGGCGATGATCGAGCGCACCGACATCGCCGCGCGCGGCCCGGCCGATCCCGTCGCCTGGGTCAAATATGCCGAGGCCAGCCGGCTGATGTTCGCCGACCGCGACGCCTATGTCGGCGACGTGCCGGGCGTGCCGGTCAAGGGCCTGATCGACCCGGCCTATGTCGCGGGCCGCGCCGCGCTGATCGCCGACCGCGCAGGCCCCGCCCCCGCCGCCGGCACCCCGCCGGGCACGGTCACTGCGCGGATCGACGCCACCGCCGAGGCCGCCGGCACCTCGCACTTCATCGTGATCGACGGCGACGGCAATGCGGTGTCGATGACCACCACGGTCGAAAGCTATTTCGGCACCGGGCGGATGGTCGACGGCTTCTTCCTCAACAACCAGATGACCGATTTCTCGTTCGTGCCGTCGGGGCCGAATGCGATCGCGCCCGGCAAGCGCCCGCGCTCGTCGATGGTGCCGACCGTGATCCTGCGCCGCGACCGCAGTCTTGCCGGGGCGATCGGCTCGCCCGGCGGCAACGCGATCCTGGGCTATGTGTCGAAGGCGCTGATCGGGATCATCGACTGGAACATGCCCGTCGCCGACGCCATCGCGCTGCCCAACCTCATCGCGCGCGGATCGAGCTTCAACGGCGAGGCGGACAAGTTCGCGCCGTCGCTGCTCGCCGGAATGGCCGAGCGTGGCGTGACCGTGCGTGCCGGATCGGGCGAAGATTCGGGGCTGCATGGCGTGTTCATCCGCGACGGCAAGTTCGACGGCGGCGCCGATCCGCGGCGTGATGGCGTCGCGCGGACGATCGCCTTGCCCGCGAGGACGACCGCGCCATGACCGAACTCACCCCGTTCCACATCGCCTTTCCGGTCCACGATCTCGACGCCGCTCGGCATTTTTACGGGACGGTACTCGGCTGTCCCGAAGGGCGCAGCGATGCCGACTGGATCGACTTCGATCTGTATGGCCACCAGATCGTGGCGCATCGCGTGGACGGCAGGCGCGATACGGCGGGTCACAATCCGGTCGACGGGCATTCGGTGCCGGTGCCCCACTTCGGTGTGGTGCTGAAGCCCGGCCAGTGGCACGCGCTTGCCAAGCGGCTCAAGGATCATGGCGTCACGTTCGTGATCGAGCCGTACACGCGCTTTCCCGGCGAGCCCGGCGAGCAATCGACGATGTTCTTCCTCGACCCGGCGGGCAACGCGCTCGAGTTCAAGGCATTTGCCGATATGGGGCAGTTGTTCGCGACCTGACGCGCGGCATTGAACCACAAGGCTTGTGACGTGTTCCTTCAGCGATGGATCGTGGAAGGAATGAGATGGCGCGTCGGCGACTGGGATGGAATTTATGGGCAGCGGCGCCCGCGGCGCTGCTGATGCTCGCGCCGGTTCAGGTACAGGCGCAGGCCGCCGATCCGGAACTCGCCGCCGCAATTGCCGACACCAGCATGGACCGCGAGCTGCGCGCCTTCTACGCCGCGCGTGGCTTCCGCCCGGTATGGCTCGCCAGCGGCGCCAGCCTTGCCGCGGCGGAGCGGCTGATCGAGATCTTCGAGCAGGCCGAACTCGACGGCCTCGATTCCGGCGATTACCGTCCGCGCCGCCTGCGCGATGCGATCGAGGATGCGCGCGAGGGCGACGCCGAGGATGCCGCGAAGGCCGAGGCGCTGATCTCGCGCAGCTACGTCGAATATGTCCGCGACCTGCACGGCCGCGTGCGCTCGCCGATGGCAGCGACCGACCCGGACTTCCGGCCCGAGCCTCCGAGCGCACGCGACATCCTGCAGCAGATGGCCGCGGCGCCCTCGCTCGCTGCGTTCGTCGATGGCAATGGCTGGATGCATCCCTTCTATGCCGGGTTGCGTCGCGCCCTGATCGACGCACCGGCGGGATCCGAACAGGCCCGGCTGCTCCGGCTCAACCTCGACCGCGCGCGCGGCTTGCCCGGGAACGGACGTCATGTCGTGGTCGATACCGCCGGCGGACGGCTTTACATGTTCGCTGGCGGCAAGGTGGTCGACAGCATGAAGGTGATTGCCGGGCGTCCCGCCACGCCGACGCCGATGATGACCAGCGTGATCCGCTATGCGACACTCAACCCCTATTGGAACGTGCCGACCGACCTGACCCGCAGCCGGCTGGCGCCCGAGGTCGTGGAGAAGGGACCGGTGTTCCTGAAGGCAGGCGGTTACGACGTGCTGTCCGACTGGTCGCCCGATGCTGCGCCGACCGATGCGGCCCTGGTCGACTGGCGGGCGGTTGCCAGCGGCGCACGCGTCGTCCGGGTGCGGCAGCGGCCGGGCTTGAGCAATGGCATGGGGCGGATGAAGTTCATGTTCCCCAATGGCAACGACATCTACCTGCACGACACGCCGGAAAAGGGGCTGTTCAGCAATGCCGGGCGCTATTTCAGCGCGGGCTGCATCCGGCTGGAGGACGCGCCGCGGCTGGGACGGTGGCTGTTCGGCAAGCCGTTGAAGGCGGCGTCGGCCAAGCCGGAACAGCGGGTCGAGCTGGCCGATCCGGTGCCAATCTACATTACTTATTTCACCGCCTTCCCGACCGGCAAGACGGTAGCAATGCGCGCCGATGTCTATGGCCGCGACGGCGCGCGGCAGGTCGGCATGCGGTAAGCGAACGCCCGGCGCAGCGAACCGCGCCGGGCGTCAAAGCTCAGCCGCGTTCGGCGGCGCGCGACCCGGCCTGATAGCCGGACGGTACGCCCTGATAATAGCGGCCGTCACGGCTGTAGCCGTCGACGCAGCCGTCATTGTTGCTGTCGGCCCAGATCGCGCCGGCAATGCCGCCGACCACCGCGCCGGCAATCGCGCCTTCGAGGATGCCGACATCGGTCAGCGCGCCGACACCGACTCCGGCTGCGGCACCGATCCCGGCACCCTTCAGCGCCGAACCGCCGACGCTGGGGCAGCGGCGGGCGCCGGCGACGTAGCCGGCGGGCGGGCCGGCATAGTAGCGGCCGTCGCGGTAATAGCCGTCGGCGCGGCCGTCGCCGTCCTGATCGGCCCAGATCGCGCCGGCGATACCGCCGATCGCTGCGCCGATGAGCGCGCCTTCGATCGGCGCACCGGCGACGATTCCGCCGACCACGGCGCCGCCGACGGCACCGACTGCGGCGCCCGATCCGACTGCGGCGAGATCGCTGTCACCGGTGGTCGCGCACGCACCGAGCGAGAGCGAGCCGGCAAGCAGCACGGCTGTGAGAGACTTTTTCATGGGGGAACTCCTCCTGCTGAGACCTAGGGGAGCGGACCGACAAGGGGGAGGCGGCACCGCTCCCCCCGCAAGCCAAACGAGGAAAGCGCGTGACCGTTCCCTCAGCGCAGAGAAAGCCGCCGGGCGGTTTCGATCGGCGCGGCGAAGGAGGTGCCGGTGGCGGCGACTTCCTGCCCGTCCGCCAGCGCCGTCGGCACCGCGACGCCGAGCTGCCAGCTGTAATTATAGCCAGAAGTTCCAGTGGCTTCGGGGCGGTTGGTGCCAGTCCACACGCTGCCCGCAGCATCGACCGCGCCGACCAGCACGCCCTTGGGGAACGCCGCTTTGGCCAGCCGCAGATTATTCGGGTGGTCGGCGCCGTCATTGCCCGCGGCCATCACCACGGTGATGCCATGCTTCGCGGCGTCGCGCACCGCGTCGGTGATCGCCGGGTGGTCGGCCATGGCGAGCGAGAGGTTGATCGCATCGACCTTGAGCCGGGTCGCCTGCCGGATCGCGGCGGCGACGGTGCGGACGCTGCGGGCGCAGGGCGGCTGCGCGCCGGCCGGGCAGCCGGCGGGATCGTCGATGCGCAGCGAGACGATGTCGACCGGCGCGGTCGCGGCACGGGCGAGGATCGTCGCGACCATCGTGCCGTGGTCGTGCCTGGGCTGAAAGGCGGGACGCGCGGGACTCGCGGCCATGTCATATTCGGCGATGACGCGCGCGCCCAGTTCGGCGGTGCGCGCGACGCCCGAATCGATCACCGCCACCACCGGACGGCGCTCCTCGGCTTCAGCCCCAACCCCGGCCAGCGCCACGCCAATCAGCGCGAGCACCGCCGCCCAAATCGCCTTGTTCAAACCCGGGAGCTCCAGCCCCGGCGGCATGTTTCGGAACCCCCCGGCCCCTCGCCACGCAGCCATGTTTCAAAACAGGCCGGCCCCCCGACCCTTTTCGAACGCTATCGGTCGCCGTCCACCATCGCAAGATCGCCGGCCACGGACTGGCTCGAACGGTTGCCGCTTCGCCGCCAAAGCGGGCGGGCGAGCCGCGCCGCGATGCCGGTCAGGCCGGGGCGGACGAACAGCCAGTCGCGGATCGCCGGACCCGCCGCCGCGCCGATCACGCGCTTGTAACCGCTGTCGCCCGCGCCCCAGTCGACCGTCGTCATGCCGTCGTCGAGCGCGCGCACGAGGTTGCGGTAATAGAGTAATTTCCCCGGCGAGTGCTTCCCGACACGCGGGTCATAGCTGTTGGCGATGGCGTATTTGAGCGCGCCCGCATTCATGTCGAACGAGAAAGCGGTGGGCTCGCCGTCGATGCGCAGCACTGCGGCCCACATCATCCGCGCCACCACCGGGTCCGCCGCGGCGGCGCGCCAGAAGCGGCCGTGGCCCTCGCGCGTGAACTTGGCGTCGCTGCCGTCGGTGCGGTCGGCGATCCAGCTTTTTTGTTCGACCGCGGCGAGATCGTCGAAGGCCTGTTCGCTCCAGCCCTCGCCCGATACGAACGACCAGTCGAGCGCGCCATGTTCCCCGAGATGCTTTTCGTGGAAGCGGTTCTTGCGCAGCGTCGAGTTGCGCGGCCAGGTGCCTTCGTTGCGCAGCGCCGCCATGTCGAGCAGGAAGCTCTCCGCCACGAACCGATCGAGCGCGATCCAGCCGCGCGACGCGGCGGCGGCGCGAAGTCCGGCGAGCGCGGGGTCGTTGTCATAGACCGGGCCGAGGCGGAGCGCGTTGATTTCCTTGCCGAGCCGGTCGAGCGCGACCTCGAACGCTTCGGTGCCGGCGTCCTGCGCGGCCGGGAAGCTGCGGAATGGCCAGTAGCAGCCGGGCACGGCGGCGAGGCGCAGCGCGGCCGGGCCGGTCGGGATGAAGGGCAAGGCCAGCACCGGTGCGCCCTCCCGCAGCACGGTGAGCGTGCGCGCCTTATTGGGGGAGGAGGGGCCGCCATAGGCCGCGAGCGCGGCGGCGAACCAGCCATAGCGCAGGAAACGGTGCGTCGGCGCGGCGTTGCCGGCGACGGTGTCGAGCGCGCTCGCAAGGCCATCGCCGAGATTGGCGGCGAGCAACGGCGGGAGCCGGGTGAATTCGGCGAGCGGCATCGGCTTCGTCATACCACCCCCTTATCGCCGAACCGTTACCAAGCGGTGGCTGTGGACGGGACCGCAACAATCGGCCTTGGCGGCGTGGCCATCGCTGGCATAAGCTTGGGTCATGGCACCCATGCTCCAGACCGTCGCGGCGACGATCCAGGTTTCGATCGCGCCGGTGTTCCTGCTCGCGGGCCTCGCCGGCATCCTCAACGTGCTGGTCGGGCGGATGGCGCGGGTGGTCGATCGCGCGCGGCAGATCGAGAAATTGCACCCGCTCTCGACCGGCAAGGAACATGACCGGCATGTGTGGGAGCTGCGGCTGATCGACCGGCGGCTGTCGGTGATCAACACCTCGATCGCGCTGTGCGTGAGCAGCGCGGTGGCGATCTGTCTGGTGGTGGCGCTGATGTTCGTCGCCGAGCTGGTCCATCTCGACATTGGCGGCTGGGTTGCGGGCGCGTTCATCGTCTCGATGCTGTTGCTCACCGCGGGACTGATCGCGTTCATGTTCGAGATTCGCCTGTCGATGCGCGCGGTGCATGTGCGCGAGGAGCTGCTGGAGCTGGACGAAAAGGCGCGACGCATGGGGTGGCTGCGGCGGGAGTGAGCTGGGCGTGCGGCTCCAGCGCGCTCGCCTGCGCGGCCGCCACGCCAGTAGCCTATGGGTGGCCGGGTGGGGGAGCGGGCTGGAGCCGCCCCGGTTCGGCTGCGCCGAACCGGCAAATCGAGCTGAAAAGTCACAAAGGTCCCGACCTCTATCGCGAGTCACGGGGGCGGTCGTCGCTCGCGGTGGCGAGGAAGGGCGCGGCGAGGGTTTCGCGCCCCTGACCGAGTGGGATCGCGTCATAGGTGTACGGGCTGAGCCGGTCGATCGGCACCTCGCTGTCGCTGAGCGCGGCGAGGCTGGCGTCGAGCGCGGCGCTGGCCGAGGCGCTCCAGCGCATGATGCCGCTCCAGCGGTCGCCCGCCCCGTTCATATCGACCGCGGCGATGCGGCCGAGCAGGTAGATCAGCAATTTGTCGGAGGGCTGGCGGATTTCGCCAACCAGCTCGCCATCCTTCCACATCTCGCGCACGCTGCCCTTGATCGCGCGCTCGTAAGCGGTGGTCATCAGCCGCGCGGCGGCGAGCTGGAGCGCCTTGTCCCACGCCGTCGCAAAGGCGCGGCCCTGCGGGTGGTTGCGCAGACGATAGGCCGAACGCGGGGCGATCTGCGCGGCGTGTGCGGCTTCGGAGATGCAGCCGGTTTCGGCGAGGGCCGAGAGGAAGGTGCGCTGGCGCTCGGCGGTCCAGCCGTCGTGGCGGGCGCGGAGGGTGGCTGGGGTGTAGGTGGCGAGCGGGTCGGTGGTGGGTTGGGCGTGTTTCATGGCGTGGCTCCTTGCGGAATGGAGCCAGCGTATTTAACCTAAATGGTTCGTGTAGGAAAATGGGTTTGTAGGTGTGGGGCCGGAGCCGCAGGCGGCATTGCCTGTTGCAAGGGTGGACGCCGGCACAAGGCCGGGGTGACGAAGGAGGAAGGGCCGCGCTCACCCCACTCCCCATCGTCATCCCGGCCCTCGTGCCGGGATCCACCGGGCCACGCATCATGCCCTATCGATTTAACGCAACCACTTCGGCCCCAATCCCGTCACCCCGGCCTTGTGCCGGGGTCCACCGGGCGGCATTTTCCGTCGCCGATGATCGAGCGGACACCCTGCGTCTACATCCTTGCCAACCGCTACAACGGCGCGATCTATGTCGGCGTGACGTCGAACCTGATCGGCCGCATCATCCAGCATCGCGAAGGCGCGTTCGACGGCCACACCAAGAAGTGGGGCATTCACCGTCTGGTCTATTACGAGGCCGGCGGGACGATGGAGTCCGCGATTGCGCGCGAGAAGCAGCTGAAACGCTATCGCCGGGAATGGAAGCGCAACCTGATCGAGCGCGAGAACCCGATGTGGAACGACCTTGCGGTTGGGTTGGGGCTGGAGCCGCTGGCGGTGGTGACGCGCAGCGCCGTGGACCCCGGCACAAGGCCGGGGTGACGATACTTCACTACCTACGCAATCAAAGGCGCCCCTTTGTCACCTCAATTTTCAGCGACCGCTCGCCACGAAAAATTGCACTGGTTTCTGCTCGAAGTGATTGAATAGCTGCTTGTTCATTCGCCCAGCCTGTTGGGGCATACACACGACCGCGAGGATCAAATCCGTTGAGGTCAATCTTTAAGTCACGCGCTAACTTTTGCACCAATTCTATGAAGGCTGTTTCGGCGCGAGCGTAGGCAGCTGTAAGCTGGTCACCACCTTCTGCGAATCCCCTGTCGCCGAGCTTGTCCAACAACATAGTCAGAGCCGACAGTATCTCCGGGCGTCCCGAAAACTCTACCGGTATCATATTGAGGGCACCGACCCATTCTGGATTCAACCAGTTAGCGCGCCACTGCATCAACGATCGAAAAACCGACAATCGGCGCTGATAGGATTGATCCCGGGATTGATACCAAAGGGTTATAGCGACAGCGACAATCGGACCAACTAACGTGGCAACGATAGTAGCTATCGCTGTTGCGCCGTTCATTCCGCCGCCACCGTCCCATCGAACAGTCCGCCCTCGGCCGCATCCTCATTCGCCGCCGGCCCGGCCTTCGCCTTCTGCCGCTTGTCGAACGAATCCCACACCTCGTTCCAGTTGCCCTTGGTCGCGCCCTTCGAATACTCCGTCGCGCGGGTTTCGAAGAAGTTGGCGTGCTCGACACCGTTGAGCAGCGGGGTTAGCCAGGGGAGCGGGTGTTCGTCGATCATGTAGATCGGCTTCAAACCAAGCTGGTTCAAACGCCAGTCGGCGATGAAACGGATATACTTCTTGATCTCCTTGGGCGTCATGCCGGGGACCGGGCCTTGTTCGAAGGCGAGGTCGATGAACGCGTCCTCGAGCCGGACCGTGGTCTGGCAGACGTCCATGATGTCGTCCTTGACCGCCTTGGTCAGGCAGTCGCGCTCCTTGACGAAGGCGTGGAACAGGCGGGTGATGCCCTCGCAGTGGAGCGATTCATCGCGGACCGACCAGCTGACGATCTGGCCCATGCCCTTCATCTTGTTGAAGCGCGGGAAGTTCATCAGCATCGCGAAGCTGGCGAAGAGCTGAAGCCCCTCGGTAAAGCCGCCGAACATGGCGAGCGTGCGCGCGATATCCTCGTCGGTGTCGACGGTGAACTTCTGAAGATAGTCGTGCTTGTCCTTCATCTCGCTATATTCGAGGAACATGCCGTACTCGCTCTCGGGCATGCCGATCGTGTCGAGCAGGTGGCTGTAGGCGGCGATGTGCACCGTCTCCATGTTGGAGAAGGCGGCGAGCATCATCTTGATCTCGGTCGGCTTGAACACGCGGCCATATTTTTCGTGGTAGCAATCCTGCACTTCCACATCGGCCTGGGTGAAGAAGCGGAAGATCTGCGTGAGCAGGTTGCGCTCGTGATCGGTGAGCTTCTGCGCCCAGTCGCGGCAATCCTCGCCCAGCGGCACCTCTTCGGGCAGCCAGTGGACCTGCTGCTGGCGCTTCCAGAACTCATAGGCCCAGGGATATTCGAAGGGCTTGTAGGTCTTGCGGGCTTCGAGAAGTGGCATGGGTGTCGTCCTTGGGCGTAGATCAGTTGGAAACGGTGAACACCAGCGCGAAGCCGGTGAGGAACAGGCCGAGCGCGACCAGCATCATGCCGGCGATGCGCAACGGGTAAGCGGTTTCGGGCCGCGCCGGGCGGCGGCGCAGCAGGGTGGCGCCGGCGATGCCGCTGGCGACGCCGATTGTGGCCTGGATGGCGAGCGCTCTCGTCATTCGCGGACCTTCACCACTTTCTCGCGCACCACGACCTTCTTGCCGCGCCAGGCACCGCCGCCGAACACGACGATGCCGAGGAAGAAGCCGAAATCATACCAGCCGCCATTGTTGGGCACGGCATAGACCGCGACATCAGGCATGAAGATCGAGAACACCCAGGCGACCGGGAAGATGAAGCCGTGCCACAGGCCATAGAGGAAGCCCGGCGCGGTCGGGGCGACCGCGGTCGACACCTGCTGCGCACAGGCGGCGAGCGCGACGAACGCGCCGAGCGGGAGGAGCCTGAGATAGGTCATGCGACGGTCTCCTTCGGCCCGCTCCCGCCCGGGAGAAGGCATCACCTCACTGGCAGGCGAGGCATTCGTCATAATCGGTGCTCTCACCGAGGTTGAACTGCGGCGCGTCGATCGTGTTGTCGGCTTCCACGCCGCCCGCAAAGCCGGCGCGCTGCACCGACTTGGAGCGGAGATAATAGAGCGACTTGATGCCGAGTTCCCACGCGCGGAAGTGGAGCATCAGCAGGTCCCACTTCTCGACATCGGCCGGGATGAACAGGTTCAGCGACTGTGCCTGGTCGATATAGGGCGCGCGGTCGCCGGCAAGCTCGAGCAGCCAGCGCTGGTCGATCTCGAAGCTGGTCTTGTAGCAGTCCTTTTCCTCGGCCGAGAGGAAGTCGAGATGCTGGACGCTGCCGCCGCGCTCGAGGATCGAGTTCCACACCGTGTCGGCGTTCTTCGACTTCTCGATGAAGATCTTCTCGAGATACGGGTTCTTGACCGAGAAGCTGCCCGAGAGCGTCTTGTGCGTGTAGATGTTGGCCGGGATCGGCTCGATGCACGCCGAGGTGCCGCCGCAGATGATGCTGATCGACGCGGTCGGCGCGATCGCCATCTTGCAGCTGAAGCGCTCCATCACCCCCATGTCGGCGGCGTCGGGGCACGGCCCGCGCTCGATCGCGAGCTGCATCGAGGCTTCGTCGACCTGCGCCTTGATGTGCTTGAAGATGCGCAGATTGTGCGTCTTGGCCATCGCGCCTTCGAACGGCAGCCCGCGCGCCTGCAGGAAGGAGTGGAAGCCCATGACGCCGAGGCCGACGCTGCGCTCGCGCGCGGCGGAATAGGCGGCCTTCTCCATGCCCGGCTCGGCGCGATCGATATAGTCCTGAAGGACGTTGTCGAGGAAGCGCATGACGTCCTCGATAAAGCCCTTCTCGCCCTTCCACTCGTCCCAGGTTTCGAGGTTGAGCGAGGAGAGGCAGCAGACCGCGGTGCGCTCGTTGCCGAGATGGTCCTTGCCCGTGGGCAGCGTGATCTCGCTGCACAGGTTCGAGGTCGAGACCTTGAGGCCCAGATCGCGGTGATGCTTGGGCATGTTGTTGTTCACGTGATCGGCGAACACGATGTACGGCTCGCCGGTCGCAAGGCGGGTCTCGACCAGCTTCTGGAACAGCGCGCGGGCATTGACCTTGCCGCGCTCCGACTGGTCCTTGGGGCTGCGCAGCGTCCATTCCTCGCCGTTGCGCACCGCCTCCATGAAGGCGTCGGGAATCAGCACGCCGTGGTGGAGGTTCAGCGCCTTGCGGTTGAAGTCGCCCGAGGGCTTGCGGATTTCGAGGAACTCCTCGATCTCCGGATGCGAGATGTCGAGATAGCAGGCGGCCGAGCCGCGGCGCAGCGAGCCCTGCGAGATGGCGAGCGTGAGCGAATCCATGACGCGCACGAACGGGATGATACCCGAGGTCTTGCCGTTGAGGCCGACCGGCTCGCCGATGCCGCGGACATTGCCCCAATAGGTGCCGATGCCGCCGCCGCGCGAGGCGAGCCAGACATTCTCGTTCCAGGTGTCGACGATGCCGTTCAAGCTGTCGGGCACCGAGTTGAGGAAGCACGAGATCGGCAGACCCCGGCCGGTGCCGCCGTTCGAGAGCACGGGCGTCGCCGGCATGAACCACAGCCGCGAGATATAGTCGTAGATGCGCTGGGCGTGCGCGGCATCGTCGGCATAGGCCGAGGCGACGCGGACGAACAGATCCTGGAAGGTCTCGCCCGGCAGCAGATAGCGGTCCTTGAGCGTATCCTTGCCGAATTCGGTGAGCAGCGCGTCGCGCGAATGATCGACCTCGACCGGGAAGATGCGCGGCGCGACCGTCTTGGTGTCGAGCTTCACCTTCTTCTTCGCCGCCGCCGGCTCCGGCGCGGGCGTGGTTTCGGCGATCACGGCAGTTTCGGTTTCACTCACGCTTGGTTCCTGCTGTTCTCTGAAGTCCATCGTCGCCCCCTCTGCCCGATCCCGGGCACGTCCTGATCACGACTCGGGGGCGCAGCGCGATCATAGCACCGCACGCATGCTGGCGTGAGAACAAAAGATGTCCATTCACCCCCTCCAGGCAGCAGCGGGCTCACGCCGCGATATGGGATCGCGGCTGGCATTCCACCAGTGCTTGGGTTTGTCCCCCTGTGTGACCACTAGAGATTGTGTCAGAACGGACGACGGCGCAAGACAGTAAATGAAAGTTTGAAGACTCGGTTCGTCGCTGATTTGACTCGGCTCATGGCACGTCAGTCAGCCGGACAAGGCCGCGACGCGCGGACCTTCCTCGCCTTTTCAGAAGGCAAGAGAACGAACGCGGAACTGCAAAAATTTCTATCCCCGGATTCATCCACAGAAATCTGAAGGCCGGTTTGGACGCGGCGCCGCTGCCCCGATCGCGAGCGTTCGCTTTGCCCGGTCGCCGCCACGCTTCGCCGCGCGCCATCGCAGGCGGACGCGCGAATCGGCCCCGGCGACGCGGCAACCGCCTCAGCGTCCCGTCCGTTTGAGCCGCCAGGTTCATGGCAATGAGGAGAAAAACCATGAAGACGATTCTAGCCGCAAAGACCCTGGCGCTCGGGGCCGCTTTCGCCGTGCTCGCCACTCCGGCGCTCGCCCGCGACCGCGGCGATCCGGTGTTCGACGACAGCAACTCGCACTGGCTCGACTACAAGACCGATGTCAGCGAGGCCAAGCGCGAGCTGCGCAAGGATCTGGCCGACGCCAAGGACGAAGCCGACCGAGTCGACGCCTATGCCGAATATGAGGCCGAGCTGGCCGATGCCGAAAAGGACTTCCGCAAGGAAATGGCCGAGAAGGGCATCGTCCTTCCGGCGAAGCTGCGTGGCCGGGTGATCATCGAGGACGCCGAGCCGTCGTAACCCTTGCTCAACCTATCCGGGTCCATGTGGCCCGGGGGGCGGGAGCAGCGCCGCGCGGACAGCTTTTCGCGGCCGCTGCTCCCGCTCTTTTCCCTTGCAGATCACAGTTCACACCATCCCGCCCGGCGTCCGCCTTCATAGGGCCGGGCGAGTCCCTCGGCGATCAGCGTGCCGCCGACGCCGCGGCCATCGACCGCAACGAGGCGCAGCTTGCGGCCATAGCGGTCGGCATCGCGGCCCGCCGATTCGAGCGTGACCGCGCCGCCGTTGAGCAACGCATGCAACCGCCGGGTCGCTGCGGCGCCGAGTTCGGCCTCGCGCGGGCAGCGCGCGGGATGCGTCTCGGGCGTGTCGATATCGGCGATGCGGATTTTCTCGCCGCTCATCCAGAAGGTGTCGCCATCGACGACGCAATTGGCGCCGCCCCCGACATGGCAAAAGCCGAAGCTGGCGCGGACTCGCGGGGCAGGTCCGGCAGCCACAGTGGAGACCGCCGGGACCGCGGCCAGCCGCGCGACGGCGGGTGGCGCCGGCGGCTGCGGCGCCAGCGTCCAGGCGAGGCCGCCGGCCGCTCCGGCGACGAGCCCGACCGCCAGCGCCGCCAGGTCGTGACGGCCGAACCGGCGTGAACGCCGCGCACGAACGGGCCGCAGGTCGATCGGATGGTTCATCGTCATGCCTTCATCGCCGCGAACGGTAGCGGGCCTTCGCCGCCCGATCCCCGAGGGACGGGGCGAGATCGGGGGGGCTTGCCGCCATTATGGAGCGAGCGGCAATTAAATCCAATTCGGATGTAATTGCCGCCAAAATGCGCGGAGCGGAAGGCGCAGCTTCGCGCCGGAATTAACCCCGGTGGAATTACTCCGTTTCGGATGTGTTTTTACCCGAAACGGTGACGAACCGCGCTATGCAGCGCGCATGGGGGAACAGGGGCAGGTCATCTTCGTCTGCGCGAGCTGCGCATCGCCGGGCATCACACGCGAGGCGTGGTCGGCCTGGGATGTCGCGTCGCAGAGCTGGCGGCTGTCGGAGCTTTTCGACTATGCCTTTTGCCATCGCTGCCACCGGCGCACGCAGATCGAGGAGCGGACGGCGGAAGGGTGAGCGCGAGGGCAGTGCGATCGGGGAGGGCCGCGGCGCGCATCTGCCGGTAGCATTCGTTCCTCCCTCGGACGGGGAGGAATGAATTTAGGCGATGGTGCGCACCTGAGCGCGGTGCGTCACGCCTTTTCCAGCGTGCATTGCAGCGGGTGCTGATTCTCGCGTGCGAAGTCGATCACTTGCGCGACCTTGGTCTCGGCGACTTCATAGCTGAACACGCCGCACACCCCGACGCCGCGCTGATGGACGTGGAGCATCACCCGCGTCGCCTCCTCCATGTCCATGCGGAAGAAACGCTGGAGAACGAGCACGACGAATTCCATCGGCGTGTAATCGTCGTTGAGCATCAGCACGCGGTACGGCGTCGGCTTCTTGGTCTTGGCGCGCGTGCGCGTGGCGACGCCGGTGGTGGTGCCGGTGTCGTCGTCGCGATCGTCGGACATGGTGATGTTGTGAAGCGGCGCGGTCATGAGGAAGCCAAAAATATGGCAGGGGGGAGTCGAGGGCAAGGGCGGTAACCGTGAATTTCGCGGTCAATGGCGCAGATTCGAGCAACCGCTTGCCGATTCGATAATTCGAGGATAATCGAAATATAGCATTACGCGATGGAGTTGGACCGATGTTGCTGCCCGAAGCCGTCGAGGCGTTGTCGGCGCTGGCCCATGGCCACCGGCTGGCGGTGTTCCGGCTGCTGGTCCGCGCCGGGCCGGACGGGATGGCGGCGGGTGCGATCGCCCGCGAGACCGGCGTGCCGGCCAGCACGCTGTCGACTCACCTCGCGCTGCTGCACCGCGCGCGGCTGATCCAGGCGCGCCGCGCCGGCCGGTCGATCATCTATGCCGCCGATTTCGACGGGATGCGCAAGCTGATGGGGTTTCTCGCCGCCGACTGTTGCGGCGGGCGGCCCGAGATCTGCGCGCCGTTCGTGGCTGCGGCGCAAGACTGTGGCGAGCCGGCATGACCCAGGCGCGCCGCTTTGCCGCCGAAACTGTGGGCACCGCGCTGCTGCTCGCGGTCGTGGTCGGTTCAGGCATCATGGGCGAACGGCTGGCCGGAGGGAATGTCGCCATCGCGCTGCTCGCCAACAGCATCGCGACCGGCGCCGGGCTGGTCGTACTGATCCACATCTTCGGCCCGGTATCGGGCGCGCATTTCAACCCGGCGGTGACGATGATGGCGGCGATCCGCCGCGAACTGCCGCTAGCGGGTGCGATAGCGTACATCGCCGCGCAGTTGGCCGGCGCGGTGGCGGGCGTGTGGATCGCGCATGCGATGTTCGGCGAGCCGGTGCTGCAACTGTCGGATACGCTGCGCGGCGGCCCGGCGCAGGGTTTTTCGGAATTCGTCGCCACCTTCGGGCTGATCGCGACGATCCTCGGCACCGGGCGGTCGCTGCCCGGCTTCACGCCGGTCGCGGTCGGACTCTATATCACTGCCGCCTATTGGTTCACCGCGTCGACCTCGTTCGCCAACCCGGCGGTGACGCTGGCGCGCAGCCTGACCGACAGTTTCGCCGGCATCGCCCTGGTATCGGTGCCGCTGTTCGTCGCCGCGCAACTGGCTGGCGCAATCGCGGCGGTCGGCTTCTTTTCCTGGCTGTTCAAGGCGGAGGCGGCGCGATGACCCGCGATTTTCTAATCACCCTCTATCACAACTCCGAATGCGGCACGTCGCGCAACGCGCTCGCGATGATCGAGGCGGCGGGTTATCGGCCCGAGGTGATCGATTATCGCGCGGCGGGCTGGACGCGGCCGCAACTTCAGGCGCTGTTCGCAGCGATGAACGTGACGCCGCGCGACCTGCTGCGCGAGAAAGGCACGCCGGCCAGCGAACTGGGGCTGCTCGATGAGGGCGTGTCGCACGCCGCGATCCTCGATGCGATGGTGGCGCATCCGATCCTGGTGAACCGCCCGATCGTGGTCACGCCGGTCGGCGCGGCGTTGTGCCGTCCGTCCGAGCGCGTGCTCGAGCTGCTGGAACGACAGCCCGAACGCTTCACAAAGGAAGACGGCGAGGTCGTTCGCTGACGGCGGGTAACAAAAAGGGGCGGCTGCCGCATGGCAACCGCCCCTCCCTGTTCCGGATAACCGGGCCTGAAATCAGGCCGCGGTCTTCACCTTCTCGACCGCGACCGCAAAGCGGCTCGAGATCGGCTGCGCGGCGTCGCCGGCGAGCTTGAGGAAGGCTTCGGTGTTCTTCGAGGTCTCGGCGACGGCCGAGTCGAACGACGAGCGGACATAGTCGCTCTGCAGCTTGAAGAAGTCGGCCGGCGACTTGACCGCCGACAGGCTCTTCAGCGCGGCGGTCGCGCTCTCGAACGACTTGCGGCCATAATCGGCAGCGTCCTGGCCCAGCGTCTCGAAGCCCTTGGCCGCGATCTTACCGCTCTCGACCAGCGCCTCGACATTGCCCTTGGCGAACTCGGTCGCCTCGGCGACGAGCTTGGTGCTCTTCTCGGCCTGCGCCTTCGCCTTTTCGTTGAACTCGGCGAACAGGGCCTGGGTCTTTTCGATCGTGGTTTCCATGATGTCTTTTCCTTGCGTTACGGGTTCCGCCGCCTGCGGGGCGGTCTGTTCGATGATCTCGGTGACGGGGGGAGCGACCTGCTCGACCGTCTCGGCTACGCTGTCCGCCACTACATCGGCGGTTTGAACTGCTTCCTCGGCCACTTCCGCGACGGTTTCCGCCGCGGCTTCGGCCACCGTTTCGATAACGGGCGCCGCCTCGACGACCGCTTCGACCAAAGGCGCGGTTTCGACCACCGGTGCTTCGGTCACGGCCTCGACCACCGGCGGCACCACCGGCGCGGCAACGGGTTCGGGCTTCTTCTCGGCAAACGGCACCGCCACCTTGGGCTTGGGTGCCGCAACCTTACCCGCCGGCTTCTTCACACCGCGTCCGGGAGTCTTGCTGGCCATCGCTTCGTCCTAACGGATATTGTTGCGATGCAGCATATACGCGGCCGGACCGGCCGTTTCAAGTCTTTTTTGTGCAGTGCAACAAAACCGTCATCAGCGCGTGCGGACGTAGCGCCCGGGGGCATCGCCAAGGTCTTGATCATCCTTGGGAATCCGTGCGTCGGCAGCCTTCACACGGCCGCCGTCACGCGCTTCGATCCAGGCCTGCCAGTCAGGCCACCAGCTGCCCTTGGTCTCCACCGCAGCTGCAACAAAATCGTCAAGCGAGGCGGCGGGCGATTCGTTGGTCCAATACTGATATTTGCCCGATGACGGCGGATTGACGACGCCGGCGATATGGCCCGAGCCGGCCAGCACGAAGCGCAGCGGGCCGGCGAAGTGCTCGGTGATCTTCCACACGCTTTTCGGCGGGGCGATGTGATCCTCGCGGCCGGCCTGGATATAGGCTGGGGTCGCGACCTTCGAGAGATCGACCGGAGTGCCGCCGATTTCCAGCGCGCCGGGATCGACCAGCCGGTTGTCGCGATAGAGGTCCGACAGATAGCTCGCATGCCACTTGGCCGGGAGGTTGGTGACGTCCGAATTCCAGTGCAGCAGATCGAACGGCATATAGTCTTCGCCGAGCAGGTAATTGCTCGTCACGTAATTCCAGATGAGGTCGCGGCCGCGCAGCAGGTTGAAGGTCGCCGCCATGTAGCGGCCATCGAGATAGCCGTCGGTGGTGAGCGACTGGATCAGCGCGAGCTGCTCGTCATCGACGAAGACGTTGAGGTCGCCGGCTTCGGAGAAGTCGACCTGCGCGGTGAAGAAGGTGGCGCTGGCGACCTTGTCCGCCTGCCCGCGCGCGGCGAGCACGGCGAGCGTGGCGGCGAGCGTGGTGCCGGCGACGCAATAGCCGATGGTGTGGACGCTCTCGACGCCGAGCAGGTCGCGCACGCTGTCGATCGCGTCGATCTGGCCGCGCTCGACATAATCGTCCCACACCACGTCGGCCATGGTCGCGTCGGCGGACTTCCACGAGACGACGAACACGGTGTGGCCCTGCTCGACCGCCCAGCGGATGAAGCTCTTCTCGGGGGAAAGGTCGAGGATGTAAAAGCGGTTGATCCAGGGCGGGAAGATGATCAGCGGGGTTGCAAATACCGTATCGGTGGTCGGCGAATACTGGATCAGCTCATATAAGGGCGTGCGCTTGACCACCTTGCCGGGGGTGGTGGCGATGTTGGTGCCGACCTCGAACACGCCCTCGCGCGTCTGCGTCATCTGCCCCTTGCCCAGATCCTTGAGCATGTGCTGCAGGCCCTTGAGCAGATTCTCGCCCTTGGTCTCGATCGTGCGTTCGAGGACGAGCGGATTGGTCGCGGGGAAGTTGGACGGACTCATCGCATCGATGAAGCCCTGCGTCGCGAAGCGCAGCTGCGCCGCCTGCTTGGGCTCGAGTCCCTCGACCGCATCGACGCCCTTGAGCAAATGGTTGGCGAGCGTGAGATAGCTCTGGCGGATGAAGTCGAACACCGGCTGCTCGCGCCATTGCGGCGCCTTGAAGCGCTTGTCGCGCGCCTGTTCGGGGGTTTCCTCGAACGGCTCGGCCTGAGCGGGGTCGAGGAAGCGCTGCCACAGCTTCATCGTGTCGGCCCAGAAATCGGTGCCGACGCGCATCGCCGCGGCGGGATCGAATGTCGCCGGCGCCAGCGCCGGGACCGCCGGCGCGGGCGGAACCATCGCGAGCAGATCGAAGCCTTGCTCCATCAGCATCTGCTGCGCGCGGCCGAGCACCCAGGTCCAGTGCTGGAGTTCGCCGAGCGAGGGCGGTGCGTCGGGTGCGGCTTGCGCGGTCGCGGTTTCAGCGCGCGCAGTCCCTGCTTCGGCTTGCGAAGTTCCCGTTTCGGCATGCGCCGATGGCTCCGCTGCGCGGGGTTTCGTCGCGGGTTTACGCGGTTTCGTGCCACCCGCCGCTGCTTTGGGGGCCGCCGTCTTTTTCTTTTCCGCCACGTTCGGCTCTCCCTCTGGCATGCCCGCCACGCCCCTGTATAACGGCGCCGCGCATCCCGCGCGACCACTAGAGGAGCTCTTTCGAGAAAAACGATGTCCGAGGAATTCTACCGCATGAAGCGCCTGCCGCCCTATGTCATCGCCGAAGTCAATGCGATGCGGGCAGCGGCACGTGCAGGCGGCGAGGACATCATCGATCTCGGCATGGGCAATCCCGACCTGCCGCCGCCGCCGCACGTCATCGAGAAACTGTGCGAAGTGGCGCAGAAACCCTCGGCGCACGGCTATTCGCAGTCCAAGGGCATTCCCGGGCTGCGCCGCGCGCAGGCCAATTATTATGGCCGCCGCTTCGGGGTCGATGTCGATCCCGAGACCGAGGTCGTGGTGACGATGGGGTCGAAGGAGGGGCTCGCCAGCCTCGCCACCGCGATCACCGCGCCGGGCGACGTCGTGCTCGCGCCCAACCCGAGCTACCCGATCCACACGTTCGGCTTCATCCTTGCCGGCGCGACGATCCGCGCGGTGCCGACCACGCCCGACGACCATTATTTCGAGAGCCTCGAGCGCGCGATGGCGTTCACCGTGCCGCGGCCGAGCGTGCTGGTGGTCAACTATCCGTCCAACCCGACGGCGGAGACGGTCGGCATCGACTTTTACGAGCGGCTGGTGGCGTGGGCTAAGGAGAACAAGGTCTGGATCATCTCCGACCTCGCTTATTCCGAGCTCTATTTCGACGGCAAGCCGACCGTGTCGATCCTGCAGGTCAAGGGCGCCAAGGACATCGCGATCGAGTTCACCTCGCTTTCCAAGACCTATTCGATGGCGGGCTGGCGGATCGGCTTCGCGGTCGGCAACAAGACGCTGATCGCGGCGATGACGCGGGTGAAGTCGTATCTCGACTATGGCGCGTTCACCCCGGTGCAGGCCGCAGCCTGCGCCGCACTCAATGGCCCGCAGGACATCGTCGAGAAGAACCGCCAGCTCTATCACAAACGCCGCGACGTGCTGGTCGAGAGCTTCGGCCGCGCGGGCTGGGACATCCCCGCCCCGCCCGCCTCGATGTTCGCCTGGGCGCCGCTGCCGCCGGCGCTGGCGCATCTCGGCAGCCTCGAATTCTCCAAGCAGCTGCTGAGCCACGCCAAGGTCGCGGTCGCCCCGGGCGTGGGCTATGGCGAAAATGGCGAAGGCTATGTGCGGATCGCGATGGTCGAGAACGAGCAAAGGCTGCGCCAGGCAGCGCGCAACGTGAAGCGCTACCTCCAGTCGATGGGCGTCAACACGGGCGCCAAGTCGGCCTGACCGGCCGGAACATAAGTTAATGGAAACCGCGCCTTAACCTTGGCGGGTTAGGGATGCTCCATGCACGCCGCCGCGCTGAATCGAAATGGCCTGGGGCTCGTCCTGGGTGTGGCGATCGCCTATTTCCTGTTCGCCGCGGCGGCGATCGCCTTTACGCGGCTGAGCCACAACGTCGCATTGCTGTGGATCGCCAACGCGCCGCTGCTCGCCGCGCTGCTGACTCGGCCGCCGGTCGAGCGACCCTGGCACGTGATCGCCTGTTTCGCCGCGTCGATCGCCGCGACGGTCAGCGTTTCGCCGTACAGCGCGCTCTCGCCGCTGTTCGCGTTCGCCAATATCGGCGAAGCGCTGCTCGCCTATCTGCTGCTGCGGCGTTTCGGCGGGGCGGAGCGGCCGTTCGACGATCTGCGCTCGCTCGCCATCTTCATCGCCGCCGCTGGCATCGCCGCGCCGCTCGTCACCGGCCTCTTGCCGGGCGTGGCGCTATGGGCGTTCCAGGGCACCTCGCCGCTGGTCAGCGGATCGAACTGGCTGGTCGGGCATGGCCTCGGCACGCTGATCGGTACGCCGGTCGCGCTGCTGGCGATCGGCGGCGCGGCGTATCGCGAGCGCTTCGCGCGGCCGCATCAGCCGCTGCGCGTGCTGTGGGTCGCGGCGCTGCTGCTCGGCATCACCGGGCTGTGCTTTGCGCAGGACGGGCTGCCGCTGCTGTTCCTGCCGCTGCTGCCGCTGGTCATCGCCACGATGATCTTCCGCCTCGCCGGCGCCGCGCTTGGCGTGTTCGCGGTCGCGATGATCGGCGCGGTCTTCACCGTGTCAGGGCACGGACCGATCCAGCTGATCGCCGACGGCGAGGCGTTCCACCTGCAATTCTTCCAATTCTATCTCGCCGTGCTGTTCCTCACCGCGATGCCGTTCGCCACGATGATCGCGGAGAAGAACCGGCTCGCCGCCGCCGTCGCGGAGAGCGAGGCGCGCTATCGCCTGATCGCCGAGCACGCCTCGGACGCGGTGATGGTGCTCGACCGGCGCGGTGACGTGCTGTTCGCCTCGCCCGCGGTTCGCGAGATCGGCGGCTACGATCCCGCCAAGATGATCGGGCAGAGCAGCTTTGCGTTCATCAGCGAACCCGACCGCGAGCGCATGCGCGCCGCCCACGCGCACACGCTGGGCGAGCCCGACCGTGTGCACCGCATCGAATTCCGCGCAGTCACCGCCGCGGGCGTGCCGCGCTGGTTCGAATCGACCGCGCGCGCGGTGACCGACGCGCAGGGCGAGGTCACCACGGTCGTGACGATCGTGCGCGACCTCAGCCATCGCAAGGCGCGCGAGGCGGATTTGGAACGGCAGGCGACCACCGATTCGATGACCGGCGTGCTCAACCGCCGCGCCTTCCAGAAGCGGCTGGCCGAAGTCGCGCGCGAGGAGTCCGTCACCGGTGTGCTGGCGCTGCTCGATCTCGACCATTTCAAGCAGGTCAATGACCGCTTCGGCCATGCCGCGGGCGACGCCGCGCTGCTGACCTTCGCCGATGTGATGCGCGGCAAGCTGCGTCAGGAGGACGCGATCGGGCGGCTCGGCGGCGAGGAATTCGCGGTGCTGTTCCCCGGGCTGACCGCCGACGCCGCGCTGGCGGCGTGCGAACGCGTGCGGCAGACGCTGGAGGACACCGAGATCGTCACGCCGCAGGGCAGTTTCCGGATCACGGTTAGCATCGGCCTTGCCGCACTGTGCCCCGGCATGGCGCCCGAGGCGGTGTTCCGCCAGTCCGACGCGGCGCTGTACCGCGCCAAGGCGCTCGGGCGGAACCGCAGCGAGCTGGCGGCGGTGTAATTACTCCGCGGCTTGCGCCGGTGTCTCGCCCGCTACGTCCTCGGGCAGCGACCAGAGCAGGTCGTGCT
This sequence comes from Sphingomonas tagetis, assembly GCF_024211275.1. Taxonomy (GTDB): domain Bacteria; phylum Pseudomonadota; class Alphaproteobacteria; order Sphingomonadales; family Sphingomonadaceae; genus Sphingomonas; species Sphingomonas tagetis. The sequence goes on along the minus strand of NZ_JAMLDX010000003.1, from coordinate 45,694 downwards.
TGGTCAGCGGGCGACCGTCATGGCTCATCACCTGGACTGGCGCGATGCGGCGGTGGTCGCGGGCATCCACCAGCACCGGCGTCGCCGGCATGCCAGTCTCCCAGCGCTCGCCCCATTGCCGCAATGCCACCATCGTCGGAAGCAGCGCGAAGCCCTTTTCGGTGAGGCGGTATTCGACCTTGCGGCGATCGTCGTCGCAGGTCTGGCGCGCGAGGATGCCGTGATCGACCAGCCGCGCGAGGCGGTTGGCGAGGATGTTGCGCGCGATGCCGAGTTCCGACTGGAACTCCTCGAAATGATAGAGGCCGTTGAACGATCCGCGCAGGATGAGAAAGGACCACCGCTCGCCCATCGCTTCGAGTGCGGCGGGGAGGCTGCAATTGTTCGCCAGCTGGCGAAGCGGCTCGCGCAGTCCGTTGTGACCCATGACCGTCGAACCTATCCTAAATTTCGTGGCGGACAAACAGCTTAAACCTGTCGCAACGCAGCAGTCATGGGGTTGCCTCATGCCTTGCAGCGCAGCAAAGGTTTTCACTTGCAACTGAAACGCTAGCGAGATAAGTAGCGATTCGCAACCTAATGTTGCGCAGTCCCCAGGGAGATTCGTGATGATCCGCTTTGCTCCGCTCGCCGCCGCCGCGATGTCGCTGGTGGCCCTCGCCCCTGCTGCCGCCGTCGCCCAGTCCAGCGGCTATTATGCAGCGACCGCGCTCGAAGCGCCCAAAAAAGCCAGCTTCGTGACGCAGAATACCATCTGGAAGTGCAAGGACGGCGTGTGCGTCGCGCCCCGGTCGCCGAGCCAGGACAAGGTGATGTGCGAGCGCGCCGTCGATCGCATCGGCACGCTGTCGGCGTTCAGCGTCGGCGGCGCCGCGTTCGACGCGGCGACGCTCGAAGCGTGCAACGCGCGCGCCAGGTAAGTTACCCTGACGCCACAGTGAAGCGGGCATCGGCGCCATCGGTGCCCGTTTTGACGTGAAACTTATTGCAAAGCAGCAGGGTCCGGCACCATCTTGGACCGGTGCTGCGTCAATATGAGCTTGTCGATCGGGTCCTGAGCTACGATCCCGACGCCGATGAGGCGCTGCTCAATCGCGCCTATGTCTTTTCGATGCACGCGCATGGCAGCCAGAAGCGAGCCAGCGGCGACCCCTATTTCAGCCATCCGATCGAGGTGGCGGGCATCCTGACCGACCTGCATCTCGACGACGAGACGATCGCCACCGCGATCCTGCACGACACGATCGAGGACACGGTGGCGACGCCCGAGGAGATCCTCGCCAAGTTCGGGCCGAGCGTGGCGCGGCTGGTCGACGGGGTGACCAAGCTCTCCAAGATCGAGGCGCAGACCGAGAGCGAACGCGCAGCGGAGAATCTGCGCAAGTTCCTGCTGGCGATGTCGGACGACATCCGCGTGCTGCTGGTCAAGCTCGCCGACCGGCTGCACAACATGCGCACGCTGCATCACATCCCCAAGCCCGACAAACGGCGGCGGATCGCGCGCGAGACGATGGACATCTATGCCCCGCTCGCCGAGCGGATCGGCATGTACGAGTTCATGAAGGAGATGCAGACGCTCGCCTTCCAGCAGCTCGAACCCGAGGCGTATGAGTCGATCACCAAGCGGCTCGACCAGCTCAAGGTCGAGGGCGAGGACCGCATCGCCAAGATCGGATCGGGGCTGAAGCTGCTGCTGTCGCGCGGCGGGATCGAGGCGGATGTCTCGGGGCGCGAGAAGCACCCTTATTCGATCTGGAAGAAGATGTCGGAGCGGCATGTCAGCTTCGAGCAGCTGTCGGACATCATGGCGTTCCGCGTGATCGTCGGCACCGAGGAGGAATGCTATCGCGCGCTGGGCGTGGTCCACCGCCGCTGGCCGATGGTGCCGGGGCGGTTCAAGGATTACATCTCGACCCCCAAGCGCAACGGCTATCGCTCGCTGCACACCAGCATCATCCATGCCGGCGACACGCGCGTCGAGATCCAGATCCGCACCCAGGCGATGCACGCGCAAGCCGAGTTCGGGCTCGCCGCGCACTGGGCGTACAAGCAGGATGTGGTGCGCCCCGACACGCAGGTGCGCTGGATTCAGGATCTGGTCGAGATCCTCGAAACCGCGGACACCGCCGAGGAGCTGCTCGAACACACCCGCATGGCGATGTATCAGGATCGGATCTTCGCCTTTTCCCCCAAGGGCGAGCTGATCCAGCTGCCCAAGGGCGCGACGCCGATCGACTTCGCCTATGCGGTGCACTCCAATCTCGGCGATCAGGCGGTGGGCGCGAAGATCAACGGGCGCGTGGTGCCGCTGCGCACCGAGATCGCGCAGGGCGATCAGGTGACCATCCTGCGGTCGAAGGCGCAGCATCCGCAGGACAATTGGCTCAATTTCGCGATCACGGGAAAGGCGCGCGCCGCGATCCGACGCCATCTTCGCCACAAGGAACGCGACGAGACGCTGGCGCTCGGCCGCAAGCTCTATGACGATATCGTCCGCCGCTTGCCCGTCGAGATCGGCAAGGAAGCGCAGGGCGCGGCGCTCAAGCGCCTCAAGCTCGACGATGCCGAGGCGCTGCTCGAAGCGATCGCGCGGCAGAAGCTGACCGACGCGCAGGTCATGGAAGCCCTGATGCCGGGATCGACCACGGGGGACGATGCGGTCGAGCTGACCGGGCCGCGCGAGCCGATCTCGATCAAGGGGCTGACGCCGGGGGTGACCTTCACGCTCTCGCCGTGCTGCCACCCGATCCCGGGCGACCGCATCGTCGGCGTGCGCCACCCCGACGCCCCGATTGAGGTGCACCAGATCAGCTGCCCTAAGCTCGATGCGGTCGAGGACGACGACTGGCTCGACATCGGCTGGGGCGACAAGGCCGAGGGCGGCACGGCGCGGATCGCGGTGACGGTGAAGAACGAGCCCGGCGCGCTGGGCGCGGTCGCGACTCTGCTCGGCCAGCACAAGGCGAACATTCTCAACATCCGCTTCGACACGCGCGACACGACCTTCCACACCAACATGATCGACCTCGAAGTGCGCGACGCGGCGCATCTGATGAAGCTGGTGGCGGCTTTGCGCGCAGCGGACGCGGTGAGTTCGGCCGAGCGGGTTTGACGCTCGATATCATCTGAAACTTTCTTGCGCGACGCGGCGGGTGCGCTAGTCTGACAGCACACCTTGAAAGGACGCTGCATGGACCGCCGCATTTTTCTCGCCTCGGGCGCCGCGACTGCCGCGCTGGCGGGCACGCCTGCCCTCGCGCTTCAGGCCAAGCCCGCCGCCGGGCCGGGCGATGCCGGGCTCAACGCGATCTTCAACGACGTGCTGATGAAAGCGATCGCACGCTCGCCCGAGAGCGCCACGCAAATCGGCTTCGACAAGGGAGCGAACGCGGCGGCCAAGGGCAAGCTCGACGACCGGTCGCCCGCCGCCGAAGCCGCGGCGCATGCCGAGACCAAGGCGGGGTTGGCGCGGATCGAAGCGGTCGATCCGGCGACGCTGTCCGAAGGCTCGAAGCTCGACCGCGAGGTCGTGATCTATTCGACCAAGGCGCAATTGTTGCCGCGCGACCGGTTCAAGCTCGATTCGGTGATGCGGCCGTTCGCGATCTTCCAGCAGGGCGGCGTCTATTTCGCGATGCCCGATTTCCTCAACACGACGCACACGATCGCGACCAGGGACGATACCGAGGCGCTGTTGTCGCGGCTGGCTCAGGTCGGACAGGCGCTCGACCACAACACGCGCGAACAGGCCGAGCTCGGCAAGCGCGGCGTGCTCGCGCCCGGCTTCTCGCTCGACCTGACACTCGAGCAAATGGCCAAGCTCCGTGCACCCGCGGCAATCGACAACAGCATGGCCAAGTCGCTGGCACAGCGCACCGCGGCCAAGGGCATCGCCGGCGACTGGGGCTCGCGCGCGGCGAAGATCATCGAGACGTCGCTCTACCCTGCGCTCGACCGGCAGATCGCACTGATCAAGGCGCAGCGGGCAAACGCGCGCAAGACCGCGGGCGTGTGGGACGTGCCGCAGGGCGATGCGATCTACGCCGCCGCGCTGGCGCAGGCGACCACCACCAACTTCACGCCGGATGAAGTGCACAAGATCGGACTAGAGGAAGTCGCCGCGATCAGCGCGCAGCTCGATACCATCCTCAAGGCGCAGGGGCTGACGCAAGGGTCGGTCGGCGCGCGGCTGACCGCGCTCAACCAGCGGCCCGACCAGCTCTGGCCCGACACCGCCGCGGGGCGGACCGAGCTGATCAAGTCGCTCAACGCCGACAATGCCAAGGTGGCGGCGCTGCTGCCGCGCATGTTCACCGATCCGACCAAGGCGCCGCTCGAAATCCGCGCCGTGCCGGTCGAGATTCAGGACGGCGCGTCGAACGGCTATTATCACCGCGCCGCGCTCGATGGCTCGCGCCCGGCGATCTACTGGATCAACCTCAAGAGCGTCGGCGACTGGCCGAAATACACCCTGCCCTCGTTGACCTATCATGAGGGGCTGCCCGGCCATCACCTTCAGATCAGCGCGGCGCAGGCGGCGGAAGGCCCGATGATCCGCAAGTTCAGCTTCTTCGGCGCGTATAGCGAAGGCTGGGCGCTCTATGCCGAGCAGGTCGCCGACGAACTGGGGGCCTATGCCAGCGATCTCGAACGCGCGGGCTACCTCCAGTCCTTCCTGTTCCGCGCGGCGCGGCTGGTGATCGACACCGGCATTCACGCCAAGCGCTGGAGCCGCGAACAGGCGACCGATTACATGGTCGAGACGGTCGGCTTCGCCCGCCCGCGCTCGCAGCGCGAGGTCGAGCGCTATTGCACCCAGCCGGGGCAGGCGTGCAGCTACAAGATCGGGCATACCAGCTGGGTGCGCGCGCGGAAAAAGGCGCAAGCGATTGCCGGGACCAGGTTCGACCTCAAGCGCTTTCACGAGGTGATCCGGCGTGGCGCGGTGCCGCTGACGATTTTGGAGCGGCTGGTGGAAGAGGACGCGCGGAAGGTGGCTGGCGTTTGAGAACATTAAGCCCCTCCCCTTCAGGGGAGGGGCTAAATACAGATCCAATAAAATCGCCCGCCCCGGGGGCTGAGACCGGGGCGGGCTTAGGCGTCGGCACATGGGGTGCCGGAGGGTCGTGGGAACCGTCGAAACCTTCATCGATGAATTGAGAATGATTTGCAATAGCGTATTTTGCAGCCATGGCTCGTCGTGTGAAAAGCCGCATGACCTTTGCCCGGCGGCACGCTAAGGATTCGGCCCATGCAACGTCCAAAGCTGTCGGTCGTCATCCCGTGCTATAACGAGGAAGCCTGCCTCGAAATGCTGCACGGCCGGGTTTCCGCCGCCGCGCGCGCCACGGTCGGCGACGACTATGAGATCGTGCTGGTCAATGACGGCTCGCGCGACGGCAGCTGGGCCGTGATGCAGCGGCTGTCGGCCAGCGATCCGCGGCTGGTCGCGATCAACCTCTCGCGCAACCATGGCCATCAGCTCGCCCTGACCGCCGGACTCGACCTGTGCGCGGGCGAGGAAATCCTGATCATCGACGCCGATCTTCAGGACCCGCCCGAGCTGCTCAGCGACATGCGCGCGACGCTGCGCGAGCAGGGCGCCGATGTGGTCTATGCGGTGCGGCGCAAGCGCGAGGGCGAGACGTTCTTCAAAAAGGTCACCGCCGCCTTCTTCTACCGCATGCTCGATCGTATCACCGACACGCCGATCCCGCTCGACACCGGCGACTTCCGGCTGATGACGCGGCGCGCGCTCGACGCGTTCCTGTCGCTGCCAGAACAGGCGCGCTTCATCCGCGGCATGGTCGCCTGGGTCGGCTTCCGCCAGGTGCCGTTCGTCTATGACCGGCACGAACGCCATGCCGGCGAGACCAAATATCCGCTCGCCAAGATGATCCGCTTCGCGCTCGACGCGGTGACCGGCTTCTCGACCGCGCCGCTGCGCTTTGCCAGTCACGCGGGACTAGCACTGACGGGGCTGTCGGTGCTGCTGTTCCTCTACATCGTCATCGGCTGGTTGATGGGCAGCGCGGTGCAGGGCTGGACCTCGACCATGCTGGTGGTCGTGTTCCTCGGTGCGGTGCAGATGTTCGTGCTGGGGATGATCGGCGAATATCTCGGCCGGCTCTATGTCGAGTCCAAGCGGCGGCCGCTCTATCTGGTCGCCGATGTGGCGGGGCCGGTGAAGGGCCATGCCTCGCTCGGCTATCGCTATGCCGATTCGGGCGAGGTCACCGTGTCGCCGCATGCGCCCGCGCGTGCCGAGCTCGCCGAACCTGACGCGATCAAGGCAAAGGCGCCGCGCCGCAAGCCCGTCGCGAGCGACGCCGAAACGGCCGAACCGCCGACCCTGCTCTGAAGCGCGCGCTCGCCCTTCTCGCGCTGACGCTGGCCGCGCCGCTTTCGGCGCAGCAAACGAACCTGCAACGCCAGGTCGAGGCGACGCTGGCGCAAGCGCCGGCGGGCACGCGGTTCGGGCTGGTCGTCGCCGATGCCAGCGGGCGCGAGATCGTCGCGGTCAATGCAGACCAGCGCTTCATCCCTGCGTCCAATACCAAGATCGTGACCACCGCGCTGGCCTACGCCACGCTCGCCGAACTCGACGCACCCGATGCCGCAGGCGGCGCGAGCGTGCGGCTCGATGGCCGCGACGTGGTGCTGACCGGGCGTGGTGACGCCCGGCTGTCGAGCGCGCCGGGTTGCGTGACCGACTGCCTCGCGCAGCTCGCCGACGCGATCGCGGCGCAGACCCGGCAGGTGCGCGACGTGACCGGCGATGCAGGCTGGTTCCCCGACGAGCGCTGGCCGCTGGGGATGAGCTGGAACAACATTCCGACCCGGTCCGGCACGGCGGTCGCCGCGCTCAGCCTCGACGACAATGAGCTGGCACTGGAAGTGATGCCGGGCAAGCCGGGCGCGGCGCCGGTGCTGCGGCATCTCGGCTATGTCGAGATCGACAATCGCGCGGTGACGGCCGCGGGTGGCAAGACCGACCTCACCATCGACCGCCTGCCGTTCGAGCGGCGCGTGCGGCTCACCGGCACCATCGCCGCCGATGCGCCGCCGCAGATCGTGCGGATGGGGATCGACGATCCGGCGCATTATGCCGCGTGGCGGTTCGCGGCGCTGCTGCGCGAGCGGCGGGTCAAGGTGACGGGCAAGATCGGCTCGCGCTACGACCCGCCGTCACGCGCGCCGGGTGAGTTGGCGCGGCTCGCGCCACCGCCGCTGGCCGAGGATATCCGCACGATCAACAAGGTCAGCCAGAATTTGCACGCCGAACTGCTGTTGCGGCGTGTGTCGCGCGCCACCGGCACGGGCTCGGCGGCGGACGGGATCCGGCAGGCCGAGGCGATGTTCGCCAAGGCGGGTGTACCGCGCACCGCATGGGATTTGTCCGATGGCTCGGGCATGTCGGCCTATAACCGCGTCGCGCCGCGCGGGATGGTGATGCTGCTGCGCTGGATCGCCGCACAGCCGTGGGGCGCGGCGTGGCGCGAGACGCTGCCGGTGGGCGGCATCGACGGCACGCTGGCGCGGCGGTTCAAGGGGACAAGCCTGGAGGGGCGAATCTTCGCCAAGACCGGATCGCTGACCGGCACCAATGCGCTGGCTGGCTATCTGCTGGGCAAGAGCGGGCGGCCGCTAACCTTTGCCGCCTATGCCAATGACGTGCCGGGCAGCGGCAATGCGACGGCGCAGATGGACGCGGCGCTGCTGGCGGTGGCGGACGCCAATTAGGTTTTCGGCTCAGCCACCACGATTAGCGACAGGCCGGGCGGCAGCGGCACGCGGCCGAGCAGATGGCGCTCAAGGCCGAAGATCTTCTCGAACGCCCAGTTGAGCGGTTTGGCGGGCGGCGAATCGTCGCTGTCGTCCTTGCCGCTGAGCTTGCCCGCGAGCCGCGCGGCGACCGCGGCGGGGAATAGCAGCGAGTTGAACCAGCGCAGCTTCGACCAGCTCAGCCCCGCCTTGCGCAGCGCGCCGGTCAGCGTCGCCTTGGAATAGCGGCGCTTGTGGTGGTTCACGACGTCGTGCGCGCTCCACATCCATTGATGCGCGGGGACGGCGATCAGGATCTTGCCGCCGGGCTTGAGCCGCTTCGCCATCGCCTTCAGCGCGGCGACATCGTCATCGATATGCTCGATCACGTCGAGCACGGCGATCAGGTCATATTGGCCCTCGGCGACGCCGGCGAGCTCGGGCAAGGGCGCGCTGCCGACCGGCTTGCCGAGCCGATGGCTGGCGATGGCGCCGGCGGCAGGATCGATCTCGATCGCATCGACTTCGCCGAACGCGCCGAGCATCGGTAGGTTATGTCCCGTGCCGCAGCCGATCTCCAGGATGCGCGCGTCCTGGGGCGGCTGAACATAGCGGGCGATATAATCGGCGAGGATGTCGCGGCGCGCGACGTACCACCAATGGGTGGAATCATGCTCGGCCATGCGGTCGTAAACGATGCGGTCCATTCAGCCGAATACCCATTGCCGGTTGAGCGCGAAAGTGGCGATCGGCGTGATCGTCACGATCGGGATCAGCGGCACCCAGTCGGGATAGTGCATCAGGTCGGCGAGCACCCAGGTGAAGACCGCGTTGAGCGCGAGGCCGACGCCCTGCACGATCAGGAATTTGAGATGCTGGCGCCCGCTGCTGTCGCGCGTGCCATGGCCCTTGAAGCTCCAGCCGCTGTGCAGGAAGAAGCCGCACGTCACCGCGACGGCGAAGGCGAACGGCACCGCGGCAACGGCGAGGTTCGGAAACACCCAGGTCGCAAGCGGCATGTAGACCGCCGCGTAGATCAGCGTCGAGATCACGCCCGCGATACCGAAGCGCACGAGCTGACCGAGCACGCCGCTGCGCTGTAATTCGCCGAAACGCTGGATAAGTGCCGTCACGCCTGTTGCCCTGAAGCCGCGCGCCGCCCTAATGCCCATCTGTCTGTAGGGGAAGCGGTTTTGGCCAAGCGTATCGGCGGTTTCGATCTGGAGCGCGAGCTCGACCGCCACTGGCTGCGCTGGACGCTGCTGGCGTGGGGCGTGATCGCCGGCTGGTATCTGTGGGATCGCTGGGGATCGGTCCAGAGCCTCGCGCTCGGCGATACCGACGACAATATGCGACTGATGCAGGTGCGCGGACTGCTCGCCGGACAGGGCTGGTACGACCTGCGGCAATATCGCCTCAGCCCGCCCGGCGGGCTCGACATCCACTGGTCGCGGCTGGTCGATCTGCCGATCGCTGCGCTGATCTTGATCTTCAAGCCGTTCGTCGGGACGGCGTTGGCCGAGCGGCTGGCGTGTGGAATCGCACCGCTGCTGCCGTTGAGCGTGACGATGGCGGCGCTGGGAGCGACGGTGCGGCGGCTGGTCGCGCCGACTTCATGGCCGATCGCGGTTATCGTGTTGCTCGGCTGCAGCGCGGCGCTGCTGATGTTCATGCCGCTGCGCATCGATCATCATGGCTGGCAGCTGGCCATGCTGAGCGTGACGGTGGCGGGGCTGACCGACCCGCGGCGCGCGCGTGGCGGGATCACCGTCGGGCTGTCGAGCGCGGCGTCGCTGGCGATCGGGCTGGAGCTCCTGCCCTATTGCGCGATGGCCGGGGCGATCGTGACGCTGCGCTGGGTGTGGGACGGCAGCGAGGTACGGCGACTGCAAGGCTATGCGCTGAGCCTTGCGGGGGGCAGCACCGCGGGGTTCGTGCTGTTCGCGTCGAACGCCAATTATGCGATGCGATGCGATGCGCTGACGCCGGTGTGGCTGTCGGTGACGGTGGCGGCAGGCGTGCTGCTGTTCGCGCTGAGCTGGCTCAACCCGGCGTCGCGCGGGATGCGGCTGGCGGGCGCGGCGGTGGCGGGCGCGGCGATCGCGGGCGGCTTTGCGGCGCTGTTCCCGCACTGCCTGTCGCGGCCCGAGGGTGTGTCGGACGAGCTGGCGGAGATGTGGCTCAACAATGTCCGCGAGGCGCGGCCGATCTATATGCACAGCTTCCGACTGGGCTTCCCGCTGGCGGTGTTGCCGGTGATCGGGGTGATCGGCGCCGGCGTGGCAGCGTGGCGCGCGAAGAATGCCGGCGAGTTCGTTGGGTGGGTCGCGATCGGGCTGTTCACCGCCTTCGCCGGGATGATGCTGCTATGGCAGGTGCGCGCGGGCGGCGCGGCGCAATTGCTGAGCGTGCCGGGATCGGTCGCGCTGGTGTGGATCGTGGTGCCGTGGTTCCTTGAACGCAGCTCGATGGCGGTGCGCGTGCTGGGCGCGGTGGCGGCATTCCTGCTGGTGTCGGGACTGTTCGCCGGCTTTGTCGTCAAATATGTGAAGGTCGACAAGCCGCAGTCCAACCGCGCCGCGGTCTATCGCGCCAATGCGCGCTGCGCGAGCGCGTCGGGCATGTCGCTGCTCGACCGCACTTTACCGCCCTCGGCGCTGTTCACGCATGTCGACCTGGGACCGCGACTGATCGTGATGACGCATCACAAGGGGATTGCCGGGCCGTATCACCGCAACGAGCGCGCGATCCTCGACGTGCACCACGCCTTCACCGGCAAGCCCGAGGCGTTCCGCGGCATCGCGCGGCGCTATGGCGCGCAATATCTGCTGGTGTGCCCGAACATGGCCGAGACGACGGTGTACCGCGCGCGATCGCCCGACGGATTCTACGGTCAGCTGTCGAAGGGTAAGGTGCCGGACTGGCTTACGCCGGTGAAGCTGCCGAAGAATGCACCTTACCGGCTGTGGCGTATCGAATACGGACGTTAGAGCCCGAAGCTGCGCTTCACCCCGTCGATCACGAACTGGATCGCCAGCGCCGCGAGCAGCACGCCGAGCAGGCGGGTGATCACCGATTCGATCTTGGCGCCGAGCAGCCGCATCAGCGGCCCGGCGGCGAGCAGCGCGATCAGCGTGAGGACCAGCACCAGGATCAGCGCGCCGAACACGACCGCGGTCTCGCCCGGCCCCTCGCTGCGCGAGACGAGCAGCATGGTGGTGGCGATCGAACCCGGCCCGGCGATCATCGGCATCGCCATCGGGAAGACCGAGACGTCCTCGACCTCGGGGGTCTGGCGGACCTTTTCGGCGCGGTCCTCACGGCGCTCCTGACGCTTTTCGAACACCATTTCGAGCGCGATCAAGAACAGCATGATGCCGCCGGCGATGCGGAAGGCGTTGAGGCTGATGCCGAGCGTCTTGAGCAGCACCTCCCCAACCAGCGCGAACACCAGCAGGATCGCGCTGGCGATCATCACCGCGCGGATCGCCATGCTGCGCTGCTGAACCGCGTTGGCACCCTTGGTCAGCCCGGCATAGATCGGCGCGCAGCCGGGCGGGTCGATCACCACGAACAAGGTCGCGAAGGCGGCGAGGAACAGCTCGATCATGTGCGTTCGGCCAGCTTGCGTTCCCATGCCAGCGCGTGGGTGACGATGCGGTCGAGATCGTCATGCTGCGGGCGCCACGGGAGCGCGGCGAGGATCGCGCGATTGTCCGAGATCAGTTCGTCGGGGTCGCCGGCGCGGCGGCCCTCCATGCGGCGCTCGATCTTCATGTTGGTCACGCGATCGACCGCGTCGAGCACTTCGAGCACCGAATAGCCACGGCCATAGCCGGCGTTGAGGAAGTGGCTTCTGCCGGAATCGGCGATCAGCAAGTCGAGCGCGTCGACATGCGCGGCGGCGAGGTCGCTGACATGGATATAGTCGCGCACGCCGGTGCCGTCGCGCGTCGCGAAATCGGTGCCGAACACGCTGACATGGCCGCGCTTGCCCGTCGCCGCCTCGGCCGCGATCTTGATGAGGTGCGTGGCGCCGGCGGTCGATTGGCCCGAGCGGCCTGCCGGGTCAGCACCGGCGACGTTGAAGTAGCGCAGCGCGGCGAAGTTGAGCGGATGCGCCACGGCGACGTCGCGCAGCATATGCTCGGTCATCAGCTTCGACATGCCATAGGGGTTGATCGGCAGCTGGGCTGAATCCTCGCGCACCGGCACGACCTCGGGAATGCCATAGGTGGCCGCGGTCGAGGAGAAGATGAAGTGGCGCACGCCAGTCGCCACCGCGCTCTCGATCAGGCTGCGGCTGGCGGCGGTGTTGTTGCGGTAATATTTGAGCGGGTCGCTGACCGATTCGGGCACCACCACCGATCCGGCAAAATGCATGATCGCGGTGACGCCGTGCGCGCGGATCGCTTCGCGCACCCTGTCGTCGTCGGCGACATTGGCGACGACGAGGCTCGCGCGCGGATCGACCGCCCAGTCGAAGCCGGTGACGAGGTTGTCGACCACCACCACGCGCCAGCCCGCGTCGAGCAGCGCCAGCACCGCATGGCTGCCGATATAGCCCGCCCCGCCCGTCACCATCACCGCGCCGTCGCGCATTCGTCTCACCTCTAGTTGCTCGCGATGCTCAACCCTATCTTGGGCGGCGTAGCAAGGAGTTGAGACGAATGACTACCGAAACCGCAATCTTCGCGGGCGGCTGCTTCTGGTGTGTCGAGGCGGTGTTCAAGGACCTGATCGGCGTCGGGTCGGTCGAGAGCGGCTATATCGGCGGGCATGTCGACAATCCGAGCTACAAGGCGGTGTGCAGCGGTACGACCGGCCATGCCGAAGCGATCAAGGTCGTGTTCGATCCGGCGCAGATCAGCTATGGCGACTTGCTCGACATCTTCTTCGCGACGCACGATCCGACCCAGCTCAACCGCCAGGGCAATGACGTCGGCACGCAATATCGCTCGGCGATCTTTCCACAGTCGCCCGAGCAGGAAGCCGCGGCAAAGGCCGGGATCGAGCGCAACCAGACGAGTTGGCCGGCGCCGATCGTCACCACGATCGAGCCCGATGCGCCTTGGTATCCAGCCGAGGACTATCATCAGGATTATTGGGAGGGCGAAGGCCAGCGCAATCCCTATTGCCTTGCGGTGATCCCACCCAAGCTCAACAAGCTGCGCAAGAGCTTTGCCGATCGGCTGAAGGGCTGACGCCGATATCCTCTCCGGCACGGGGAGGATATTTCCGTCTTCCAAACCGAAAAGGCCGCCCGGTGAGGGGCGGCCTTTCCTGTTTCAGCGACCTTCCGATCAGAAGTGGAAGGTGACCGATCCGCGATAGGTCTGCGCCGACAGGTCGTCGCGGAACAGCGTCGTGTCCGCGGCGAGCGACAGATCGACCGTCCCCGTGCGGAAGGTGATGCCGCCGCTGATCTCGGCCCAGTCCTTGTCGTCGCCGTTCAGCGCGAACAGCACGCCATTGCCCGCGCCACCGACCAGATTCGCACGGACGAAGCCCGGCTGGTCGTTGAACTCATGGACATAGGTGCCGGTCACATAGGGACGGAACGCGCCCTTGCCGCCCAGCGTCAGACCGGCGCGGCCCTGGAAGCTGTCGAACGCCTGACGGCGCAGGTCGAGCGCCATCGGACCGCCGCTCTCGAGCGCGCTGCCGAAGCCGATATGCGTCATGCGGACACCGGCGCGCGGGGTCGCTTCGAACGAATCGCCGCCAAAGTCCTGTCCGACGGTCAGCTCGGAACTGACGATCAGCGCCTGATCGTCCCCGCGCAGCGTGTAGGGCGTGCCGAGGAAGTTGACGGTGCGGGTGCTGCGCGTGTCGAGCAGGCCCGCGGTCACCTGACCTTCGACCGTCAGACCGCTGGCGCTGACGTTCTTGACGTAGAGCGTGCCCTGGAAGGCATCGCTCTTGACCGACTGGCCGGCGAAGGACGGCGTGCCGTCGAGGTTGGTGTAGCTGAACGCGAAGCCGATCAGGCCATTGTCGTCGACCTGAGTCTCGATGCCGCCGCCGACATACCAGCCGTCATAATCGTCACGGCCGGCAACCACGCCGGTCATGCCGCGCCCGTCGCCCGTCAGATAGCCGCCCGACACGAAACCGCTCATGGTTTCGGGCAGGGCGCCCTCCTGCAGCATCGTCGGCGCCGCCATGTCGCTGGCGATCGTCGGGCTGCCGACCGGCGAGAAGCCGAGCGCCGCGACCTGCACCGGCTGGCCGTAGCGTGCGAGCGTGCCGCCGAGGTTGGTCGGGTCGAGCTGCTGCAGACGGTTGCGGACGAAGCTCGAATTCGAGTCGACGGTGGCCAGACCGAGCGTCTGGACCGTCGATTCGCTCGCCGGCGCGAGGCTGTTGAGCGTCGCGATGATCGTCGCGGCGTTCTGCAGGTCGAGCGGGCCGTAGAGCGCGTCATAGCTGCTGGCGCGGCCGCGATTGGCGTCGAAGAGCTGGGCATAGGCGAAGGACGACGCGTTCGACGACGGCACCACGCTGGTATAGTTGCCCGCGGTCACGTTGAGGATGACCGAAGTCGGCGTGTAGGTCAGCGTCGGCGTGAGGATCGCGCTGAACGTCGCCGGCGCGTTGAACGTGCCGGTGCGGCTGGTCGCGGTCAGGATCGTGTAGCTGTTGCCGCCACGCAGCGTGGCTGCCGAGAACGAGATTTGCAGATTGCCGCCGAGATTGGCGGTGCTCCCGGTTCCGGCCACCACGATGCGGTCGGACGTGCCGTTCGCGCCGAGATCGACCAAATATTGCGAGCCCGACGACAGCACGAGGCTGCCGTTGAAGGTCAGCGTGCCGGTGGTGCCCACCGTGCCCGGCGCGATGCCGCCCAGCACGCTGGTGGTGAACGGCGCGTTGACCTGGCCGGTACCGGTCAGCAGGCCGGACAAGATGAGATAGTCGCCGGGCGACGCGAGCGTGCCGTTGTTGACGATCGTGCCGGTGTTCTGGCGGATCTCGATCAAGCTATTGAGCGAGGCGCCGCTGGCGATGGTCAGCTGCGAGGTCGCGCCCATGATCGAGAAACGGTCGACCGTCACCGACGAGTTGAGCGTCACCACACCGGTGTTGCGCAGCGTCACGTCATAATAGCGGCCGATCTGTCCGGTGGCGCGGACGCCGTCGACATTGTTCGGCGTGAAGTTGGTCGCGCCGGGCAGGCCGTTGGCGATCGTCGGCAGAGGACGGACCGTATCGGTATAGCCCGGATCGGCCTGCGCGGTTTCGACCGGCAGCGTCATGCCGCTGCTGTCGGTGACGCCCGCCAGCGCCGGGGCGTTCGACTCGCTCGAACCGTTTGGAACATTGTTCCGCGCCGCGCCCGTGGTGATGTTCTCGCACTCGTTGCTGACCGGAGTCGGCGTGTTGCTGGGCGACTGGAAGCACATTTCACCGAACTGCGGGCCATTGCCCGAATTGGCGCCGCCGAGATTGGTCGGCAGGCCGTTGACCAGCTGGCCACCCAGGATGATGTTGTAGTTGGGATCGAGCTCGGTCACCCAGGCGGTGCCATCCTCCCAGTTGCGGTTGCCCGCGACCGCCGTGACATAACGGTAGGGGTTGTTGGCGACGATCCAGTCCCAATAGAGGAACAGCGGCTGGTAGAAGCTCTGCGTGCCGTAGCTGCCACCCGGCTGGCCGGTGAAGAAGGTCGAGCCGCCCGACAGCACGCCGATCACCACCGGCTTCGAGAAGGTGCGGTCGAGGATCAGCGGACCGCCCGAATCACCCGGACCGGTCAACCCCTCGCGGGTCAGCGCGTTGTCGCGGAAGCCGTTGAAGTCCTCGGGATCGGCGCCTGCCTGGCCACGGCGCGGATCGTCGAAATCGAGGAAATAGAGCTGTTGCGGACGCGACGGCGAGCCAGTGGTGCCGAACAGGAACAGGTTTCGCGTGTTGATCGAGACCAGCGCGCCCAGCATGTTCTCGGCCGCGCGGCGGCGGAAGTTGCCGCCGGTGGACGAGCCGGTGGTGCCGTTGCCGAAGCTGCCATAGCCGGTGATGTTGACATGATAGCCGGTGCCGGTCGCGGTGTTGATCGTGCCCGGCGTCGGCAGCGGCGAGAACAGCAGCGCCCAGGTCGGGATGTCACGCGTCGGCGAATCGAGCACGGCGGTTGCGACATCGGCCTCGAGGAAGCACGAGGTCGCGCTGGTGCACGAGGCCGGCGCCAGCGAACGCGGGTCGTAGAACACCTGGCTGATATTGTAGAAGGACTGGGCGCGGTTGGTTTCGAACCGCCCGGCGCCGCCGGTGCCGCCGAGCAGCCAGCGGACGAGCTCGTCGGTCTGGCCGGCCGCGTTGGCGCGCGTGTTGGTCTCGAAGCCGATACCGACGCCGACGCCGCCCGAACCCGCGCCATAGGCGGTGGCCGCGCGCGTGTTCACGCAGTGCGCCGCGAACAGGATCGTGCGCGGATTGATCAGCGATGCGGTGCACAGCCCGATGAAGCCGCCACCGGCATCGGTGATCAGCTGGCCGACGCCATTGACGTTGGTGGGGTCATACGCATCGACCGGCGTGAAGTTGTTGTTGATCGTGATCTGCGGTGTTTCGACCGCCTCGTCCGGCGAGATGAAGCCGCTCTGCGAGGCCGGTGCAGCGCTGATCGTCTGCGCGATGTCGAACGCCTCGGTCGGGCGGCTGTCATGCGCCTCGAGCGATGCGGCGCCGAGATCGAGGCGCGGTGCGTCGCTTTCATCGGCCAGTGCGGGCGTCGCGGCCAGCGTCAGGCCGAGACCGGCGGCGGAGAGAAAGAGCGACGTGCGGATACGGCGCTGGTTGCGTGCGAAATTCATGACAAACCCCCTTGGCGTGACGCGGCCTGTCGTGGCCTGCTGTCGATGAACGGAGGCTATGGCCTTGCGGCGTAACGTCAAGCCCTAGATTGTTACTTTCGTTTCCAATTTCGCGGCCACAGATGCGCTTCGGCAACAGTTTGGCGCAGATTCATGAGAAAAAGGGCGGCCCCTTGCGGGACCGCCCTTTCGATATCCCCGATCCGGGTAGGATCAGCGCTTCGAGAACTGGAAGCTGCGGCGGGCCTTGGCCTTGCCATACTTCTTGCGCTCGACCGCGCGGCTGTCGCGGGTAAGGAACCCGGCAGCCTTGACCGGCGCGCGCAGCACCGGCTCGTACTTGGTCAGCGCCTGGGCGATGCCATGCTTGACCGCGCCGGCCTGGCCCGAAAGCCCGCCGCCCTTGACGGTGCAGATCACGTCATACTGGCCGTCACGCTCGGCGACGCCGAACGGCTGGTTGATGACGAGACGCAGCGTCGGACGCGCGAAATAGATTTCCTGGTCGCGGCCGTTGATCGTGATCTTGCCCGAGCCGGGCTTGATCCACACGCGGGCGACAGCGTCCTTGCGGCGGCCGGTCGCATAGGCGCGGCCGTAAGCATCGAGCTCCTGCTGGCGCAGCGGCGTGGTCGACACGACCGGCGCGCCGGCGAGATAGGCGTCGGCGCTGGCGATCTCGCCAGCAGGCGCGGCTGCGGCTTCACCGGCGGCGAGGTTGCCGAGATCGGAAAGGGACTGGCGGTTGTCGGACATTATGCGCCCACCTTGTTCTTGCGGTTCATGCCCGCGATATCGAGGACCTCGGGGTTCTGTGCGGCATGCGGATGCTCGGCGCCCTTGAAGATGCGCAGGTTGCGCATCTGCTGACGGCCCAGCGGGCCGCGCGGGATCATGCGCTCGACGGCCTTTTCCAGCACGCGCTCGGGGAAGCGGCCCTCGAGCACCTTGGCGGCGGTGATTTCCTTGATGCCGCCGGCATAGCCAGTGTGCTTGTAATAGACCTTGTCGGCCAGCTTCTTGCCGGTGAACTTCACCTTGTCGGCGTTGATGACGATGACATTGTCACCGCAATCCACATGCGGGGTGAAGCTCGTCTTGTGCTTGCCGCGCAGCACATTGGCGATCACGACCGCGGCGCGGCCGACGACCAGACCTTCGGCATCGACGATATGCCACTTCTTCTCCACCTCGGCCGGCTTCACCGACTTGGTGGTCTTCATCAGCGCCTTCATGGGGCCAGACCTTTTTGAACGAGTGACGCCGCCCCATGCGGAGCGGCGTGAACGGCGGCCAATTGGCGAAAAGCGAGTCGAAAGTCAAGCAAATGGCGGCTTTGCTGACGGGTATCATGATACCCTAACGCGCCACGCGCGTCACCGTCACCCGTTCCGATGCCAGCGATCCGTCGGGCAATACGGTGCGCACGGCCTCTTCACTCGAGATCAGCAGCCCGGTGCGCGGATCAACGCGGCGGAGGGTTTCGAGCGTCATTGTGCCCGCGGCCACGCCAGCCGGCCCCTTGACCGAGACCGGACCGGTCGCGCTGACCGACACTTCCAGCAGGCCGCGATCGTCGCGCACCGCGCGCAGGCCGTCGAGCTGCGCCGTGCCGAAGGCCGAGGCCGCGGGCACGCGCACCGCGCGCGGCGGCCCCGCCCCTTCCGCGGCGATGTCGGCAGCGATCAGCGGCACCAGCATCGAGGCGAGCATCGCGCGCTGGCGCTCGGGTGGAAGCTGGGCGAACATATCCACCACGGCGCGCGCGCGGGCTGCCCGAACCCGATCCGCAGCCTCGCCCGGCGGGGAGAGCGCGGCGAGGCCGTCGAGCATCGCCTGCCACGCCGCGGCCTGATCGGTCATGCCGGTGACACGGCCCTGCGCATCGAGCTGGAAGACGAGCGTGCGCGCGGCGAGCCGCGCCATGCCAGCAATGAACATCGCGGCGGGATCGTCGTCAGAGCCGCTCGGCGCGCTCGGCTCGACCGTCACCTCCGCGCGGAACCCGGCGCCGTCACGGCGGAAGACGACGCGCTTGGCGCTGACGAAGCGGCGCGTGACGCCGCTGTCGGTGCGCACCGCTTCGGCAACGACGCGTATCGGCGTGTCGAGCGGCGGAGCGAAGCTGGCGGCCAGCGCCTGCGCGGCGAGTGTGATAGCGGCTGACGCCGCAGGGACGAATGCGGCGATCAACGCGTCGAATCGTCCACCCAGGCCGCGATCGCATCGCCACCGGCGACGGGCCAGATCTCGATCGCAGGCAGCTCATAGCTGTGCAATGCCGCGACGCGGTCGGCCAGCTCGCGGGCGAGCTCGGGCGTGGTCTTGAACAGCGCGCGATGCTCGGTGGCGGTCTCGACCTTGTCCTGCCAGCGGTAGATCGAGCTGCACGGCCCCAGCAGGTTGACGCAGGCGGCAAGCCGTTCCTCGACCATCGTCCGCCCGATCCGCTCGGCTTCGGCGGCGTCGGCGAAGGTGACGTGGAGCAGCGCGATATCGCTCATTTGCGGCGGCCTATCGAATGAGCGCCCCATGCCGTCGCGGCGACGACGAGCGCGCCGACGGTCTGGTGGAGCACGGCGGTGTGGATCTCGACCCCGCTCATGACGGTGGCGATGCCGAGCAGGATCTGGATGCCGAACGCACTGTGGATCGCGATCGAAGCGCGGCGGTCGCCTGCTGCTTTCGCCCGGCGCGCGAGCACGACCAGCGCCGCGACGGCGACCCACGCCCACCAGCGATGGATCCAGTGGATCATCGCCGGATCGTTGAGCACCGCATCGAGCAGCGGACGGACGGCGAGCACTTCGGAAGGGAAGAACTTGCCGTTCATCAACGGCCATTGATCGGTGACGAGACCGGCGTTGAGCCCCGCGGTGAACGCGCCGAATACCAGCTGGACGAACAGGATCGCGCCGGCCAGCGCGCCGACCCCGGTCAGCCACGCCGGACGACAGGCCGGATCGCGGGCGAGCGCGCGCAGATCGAGCGCGGTCCACACCAGCGC
Source organism: Sphingomonas tagetis (assembly GCF_024211275.1). Taxonomy (GTDB): domain Bacteria; phylum Pseudomonadota; class Alphaproteobacteria; order Sphingomonadales; family Sphingomonadaceae; genus Sphingomonas; species Sphingomonas tagetis. Next base: position 26,107 of record NZ_JAMLDX010000003.1, on the reverse strand, counting down.
CGCGAGGATGAACAGCGCCAGCAGCAGATGCGCGGCGAGCCTGAAATGGCTGACGTCGGTGCGCTGGGCGAGTCCCGAGGTGACCATCCACCAGCCGATCACGCCCTGCAGCCCGCCGAGCACGAGCAGCGCGGTCAGCCGCCATCCATAGCCCTTGGGAATCGCGCGGCGAACCGCGAACCACAACAAGGGCAGCGCGAAAGCGACGCCGATCAGCCGCCCGATCAGACGGTGTAGGTACTCCCAGAAATAGATGCCCTTGAACGCTTCGAGCGTCATGCCCTGGTTCAGCTGCTGATATTCGGGAATCCGCTTGTACTTCTCGAACTCGGCGAGCCACGCGGCTTCGCCGAGCGGCGGCAGCGTGCCGGTGACCAGCTTCCACTCGGTGATCGACAGACCGGATTCGGTGAGGCGGGTGATGCCGCCGACCATCACCATCAGAACGATCAGCGCGGCGACGGCGAACAGCCAGTTGGCGATGGCGCGCGGGCGCACGGGATTGCGAAACTCGGACACGGGCGCGGTTTATGCGCTGGAAACCGCAAATGCCAGCGGGGTTATCCTCAATGTTATATTGTAACTTAACGCCCAGCGGGCTATATCGCGGGCATGGCCACCGCCTTCGCCCCCCGATTCTGGGAACAGGTCGATTCGCGCTTCGATCGCTTTGCGATCGGGCTGTCGAGCCTGTGCCTTGCGCATTGCGTGGCGAGCACCGTGTTGCTGGCGCTGATGAGCGCGGCGGGCGCGCTGCTGCATCCGCTGATCCATGAGGTCGGGCTGGCGCTGGCGATCGTGTTCGGCATCATCGCGCTGGGCCGCGGCATCTTCATGCACGGATACATGATGCCCGCCGCGGTCGGCGCATTCGGCCTCGGCATGATGGCCGGTGCGCTGACGCTGCCGCATGGCGGACAGGAGATCGTCTGGACGCTGATCGGCGTGTCGGTGCTGGCGTTGGGACATGATCTGAACCGCAGAGCCACCTACTGACTTCACTTGCTGCGAACCCCTCGCAAGCCTACATCTGGGCTATGCACGCGCACGACCATCATGAGCATCACGGCAACGACCTGACCCACGCCGCGCAGGCGACGCTGGAGAAGGCGGGCGAACAGTGGACGACGATGCGCGCGTCGATCTTCGAGGCACTGGCCGGGTTCGACAAGCCGGCCTCGGCCTATGACATCGCCGAGGCGGTGTCGAAGCGCGAAGGGCGCCGCGTCGCCGCCAACAGCGTCTATCGCATCCTCGACCTGTTCGTGGCGTCGAACCTCGCGCGGCGGGTCGAAAGCGCCAACGCTTATGTCGCCAACGCGCATCCCGACTGCCTGCACGACTGCATCTTCCTCGTCTGCGACTCGTGCGGCAACACGACGCATCTCGATGACGATTCGATCACGAAGACGGTGCGGTCGGCGGCGAAGGGCGCGGGCTTTTCGCCGGTGCGGCCAGTGATCGAGGTGCGCGGCAAATGCGCCGATTGCGACGAGGCGTAGCGCCGCTTTTCACCGAAATCTCATCGCTTTCTCATGACCCGCGGCACTCGCCGTGGCACAGCGGCGTTGTAGCAATCGACACTAAGAAGGTGCTGGAGTAAGTGCGGACCGATGGCTGATCTTCCGAACACGCCGCTGCTCGACACCGTCGACACGCCTCACGACCTGCGCAAGCTCCAGCCCGGCCAGCTCCGCCAGCTGGCCGACGAACTGCGCGCCGAGACGATCAGTGCGGTCGGCACCACCGGCGGGCATCTCGGTTCCGGGCTCGGCGTGGTCGAGCTGACCGTCGCGATCCACTTTGTGTTCAACACCCCGGAGGACCGGCTGGTGTGGGACGTCGGGCACCAATGCTATCCGCACAAGATCCTGACCGGGCGCCGCAATCGCATCCGCACGCTGCGCCAAGGCGGTGGCCTGTCTGGCTTCACCAAGCGCAGCGAGAGCGAATATGACCCGTTCGGCGCGGCGCATAGTTCAACCTCGATCTCGGCCGCTTTGGGCTTTGCGGTCGCCAACAAGCTTGCCGGCAAGCCGGGCCGCGGCATCGCAGTGATCGGCGACGGATCGATGAGCGCCGGCATGGCCTATGAGGCGATGAACAATGCCGAGCAGGCCGGCAACCGCCTGATCGTCATCCTCAACGACAATGACATGTCGATCGCGCCGCCGGTCGGCGGGCTGTCGGCCTATCTCGCGCGCGTCGTCTCCTCATCCGAATATATGGGGCTGCGCAGCCTCGCCAGCAAAGTGGTGCGCAAGCTCTCGCGCCGGGTGCACAGCGCGGCCTCGAAGACCGAGGAATATGCCCGCGGCCTCGTGACCGGCGGGACACTGTTCGAGGAACTCGGCTTCTATTATGTCGGCCCGATCGACGGGCACAATCTCGATCACCTGATACCGGTGCTCGAAAATGTGCGCGACGCGCGCGAAGGCCCGGTGCTGGTCCATGTCGTGACCAAGAAGGGCAAGGGCTATGCCCCGGCCGAGAACAGCGCCGACAAATATCATGGCGTGCAGAAGTTCGACGTGATCACTGGCGCGCAGGTCAAGGCGCCGCCGGGGCCGCCATCCTACCAGAATGTGTTCGGCGAAACGCTGGCGAAACTTGCAGACACCGATCAGCGGATCGTCGCGATCACCGCGGCGATGCCGTCGGGAACCGGTGTCGACAAGTTCGCCAAGGCGCATCCCGAGCGCGCCTTCGATGTCGGCATCGCCGAGCAGCATGCGGTGACCTTCGCGGCCGGGCTGGCCGCGCAGGGGATGCGGCCATTCTGCGCGATCTATTCGACCTTCCTGCAGCGCGCTTACGACCAGGTCGTCCATGACGTGGCGATCCAGAATCTGCCGGTGCGCTTCGCGATCGACCGCGCCGGGCTGGTTGGTGCGGACGGCGCGACGCATGCCGGGAGCTTCGACGTCACTTACCTCGCGACGTTGCCCAATTTCGTGGTGATGGCGCCCGCCGACGAGGCCGAACTGGTGCACATGACGCGCACCGCCGCCGAGCATGACAGCGGCCCGATCGCGCTGCGCTATCCGCGCGGTAACGGCACCGGCGTCGTCCTGCCCGAGCCGGAATTGCTGGAGATCGGCAAGGGCCGCGTGGTGCGCGAGGGCAAGAAGGTGGCGATCCTGTCGCTCGGCACACGGCTGGCCGAGGCGATGAAGGCGGCCGACACGCTGGATGCGCGCGGGCTGTCGACCACCGTCGCCGATCTGCGCTTCGTCAAGCCGCTCGACGAGGCGCTGATCCGCCGCCTGCTGACGACTCACGAGGTCGCGGTGACGATCGAGGAGAATTCGGTCGGCGGGCTCGGCGCGCATGTGCTGACGCTGGCGAGCGACGAGGGGCTGATCGATGCGGGCCTCAAGCTGCGCACGATGCGGCTGCCCGACATGTTCCAGGACCAGGACAAGCCCGAACTGCAATATGACGAGGCGCGGCTCAACGCCGAGCATATCGTCGAGACGGTGCTGAAAGCGCTGCGCTGGAACGAGCACGAAGCAGCCGGCGGCGCGCGCGCCTGATCTTAACCGTCTAAACCGGTGTTTGGCCTGATCGGCGGTTGCGCCGGAGGGCTGCCATTGCCGATCATGCGCGCGTTCCGACAAGGGGAAACCGCATGATGTTGAGACTTTCGCTCGCGCTGCTGGCGCTGACCGGCGCCGCCACCGCGCAGAGCCGCTATCCCGACCCGGTGCCCGCACCGGCCGGATCGTCCAACCCCGCCTTCGAGATGTTCCGCCTCGCGCCGGGCAAGACCGAGGACTTCATCCGCAGCGTGGCGATCTGGGATCAGGTCAACGCCGCCGGCGGCCAGCCCAAGACGCATCTCTATCTGCACGAGGACGGCGAGGGCTGGGATGTGATGCTCTACAAGCCGCCGCGCACCCCGCCGACGCCCGCGCAGCAGGCGGCGATGGAAGCAAAGATGAAGGAGCTGGGGCTGGCCGGCGGGCCGCTGTTCTTCGTGACGATGCGGCAATGGGTCGCCGATCACGCGCATCTGGTGGTGACCGGACCGGTGCTTGCCGAAAGCTGGGTCGCCGAACTCGACAAGCAGCGCGCCGACCTGAAGAAGGCGCGCAAGTAGAAGTTACCCATCTAAGGCCCTGTCCTGCCCATTACCCGGGTTGCCTGACGGCGGCCCGGGGCAAATCATGCGCATGTCGACAATGAGGGAGGGCCGCATGATCCTGAGACTTTCGTTCGCACTGCTCGCGCTGACCAGCGCCGCCACCGCGCAGAGCCGTTACCCCGATCCGGTGCCGACGCCCGAGGGCTATTCGACCCCGGCCTTCGAGATGTTCAAGCTGGCGCCAGGCAAGACCGAGGAGTTCATCCGCGGCGTCGCGATCTGGGATCAGGTCAATGCCGCGGGCGGTCAGCCCAAGACGCACCTCTACCTCCACGATGACGGCGAAGGCTGGGACGTGATGCTCTACAAGCCGCCGCGCGCCAAGCCGACGCCCGAGCAGATCGCGGCGATGACCAAAAAGCGCATCGAGCTGGGTCTGCCGACCGGGCCGATGTACTTCATCGCGCTGCGCGAGAAGGTCGCCGATCACGCGCATGTCGTGATGAAAGGGCCGATGCTGGCCGAGAGCTGGGTGGCCGAACTCGACAAGCAGCGCGCCGATCTGAAGGCCGGCAAGAAATAAGGCCGCTATTCCGGGCGGCGCAGGAGCCGCCCGGAAACCATGTCAGCTCGCGCCGAGATAATGGCGCTGCGCCGCGTCGGTGGCGTTGATCGCGAGCACGCGGTGCGCCTCGACGGGGGTATGGCGGCCGCGGCGGTCGGACGCCGCGTCGAGTACGCGGTCGAGCAGCACCTGCCCATCCTGCCACCAGCCGAGATCGCTGTCGGCGTTAAGATGCCCCTGCGGCCCGGCATCGACGAACACGCTGCCCCAATTTGCCGCCAGATTGCGCGCATGATCGATCCCGACCCACGGATCGTCGCTACTCGCCACCAGGATCGACGGGAAGGGCAGCGGCTTGGCCGGCGAGGGCGAGAAGGCGCGCAATGCCTCGTGCGAGCCGCCATCGACATCCGCCGGCGCGACCAGCAGCGCGCCGGCGACCGGCGTGCCATAGGTCTGCCCCGCCAGCTCCGACCACCACGCGACGGCAAGGCAGCCGAGGCTGTGCGCGGCCAGCACCACCGGCCCTTCGGCCTCGCGGATCGCCTGGTCGAGCTTGGTCACCCAGCTGTTGCGGTGCGGCGTGTGCCACATGCCGAGCTCGACCCGGCGCGTATCGGGCCGCGCGCTTTCCCACAGGCTCTGCCAGTGCGACGGCCCCGAGCCGCCCAGCCCGGGAACGGTGAGGACGATCGGCGAATTCACGTCATGGCTCGAGAAGATGGACATGCCATTGTTCCTTTGTCTGACGACTCCATGCGACCGAACATATTCCCATCGATTAGATAGGCAATAAACATTGCGTTGGGCGGAAGCATGGCTGCGATTGGCCGTTTCGCGATAGTAATTAATTGAGTTGTGAATGAAGATTGACACGGACGGACGATCGGTGGATCAATCCGGCCATCAACAAACCTCTGGGGAGAGGACCGTCATGCCATTCGTCGAGAGCAACGGCGCGCGCATTCACTGGCAGGCCGAAGGCTCGGGCACACCGGTGCTGCTGATCATGGGCCATCTGTACAGCTCGGCCATGTGGTATCCGCTTGTCCCCGCGCTAGCCAAGCGGCACCGCGTGATCCGCTTCGACAATCGCGGCACCGGGCAGAGCGACACCACCCGCGGCGTCACCGTCGAACAGATGGCCGCGGATGCGCTGGCGGTGCTCGAAGCGGCGGGCGAGACCTCGGCGCATGTCTATGGCGTGTCGATGGGCGGCGGCATCGCGGCGGAGTTCGCGATGGCTTACCCCGAGCGGACGCGGTCGGTGACGCTCGGCTGCACGCTGCTGAAGACCGAGAAGACCGATCCCGCCGCCGCGCGGCGTGCCTTGGTCTATAAATTCCCGCGCTGGCTGGTGAAGCTGATCTTCCGGCTGACGGTGAAGCCGGAAGGCTATGGCAGCAATGCCCCGCGCGATGCGGCCGAGCGCGACATCGCGGTGCTGCGCAAGGACCGTTTCACCATGGCCGGGGTGCGCGAACAGGCGATGGCGATCGCCAACTATGCCACGACACGCCAACGCGCGCGGGCGAAGATCACCATGCCGGCACTGGCGCTGCACGGCGACGAGGACAAGGCCGTGCCGGTCGAAAAGGGCCGTGAATGGGCGGAGATCCTGCCCCACGCCAAATATGTCGAGTATCCGGGCGCCGGGCATAATTATCTGGTCGCGTACAACGCGGAATCGAACCGGGAATTCATCGATTTTATCGAGGACGTCGACGCGAAGGGAACGCGGTGATGGTCAAGGCGCGCATCGCCGGGGTTGGCATGATCCCGTTCGCCAAGCCCGGCCAGAGCGAAGACTGGGACGTGATGGCCGAGAAGGCGATCTGGCTCGCGCTCGCCGATGCCGGGGTGAGCTACGACCAGATCCAGCAAGCCTATGCCGGCTATGTCTATGCCGATTCGACCGCGGGCCAGTCAGCCGCCTATCGCGTCGGCTGCACCGGCATCCCGATCGTCAACGTCAACAACAACTGCTCGACCGGCTCGACCGCGCTGTACCTCGCGCGGCAGATGATCGAGGCGGGCGCGGCCGATTGCGTGCTCGCATTCGGGTTCGAGCAGATGCTGCCCGGCGCGCTCGGCGCGGTGTTCAACGATCGCAAGCGCACGCTCGATCATCATCTGACGCGGCAGGAAGCGATCCTCGGACAGGATGACGCCTCGCCCCTGGTCGCGCAGCAGTTCGGCGGCGCGGGGCTGGACTATCAGCAGCGCTACGGGACTTCGGACGAGGTCTTCGGGATGATCTCGGTCAAGGCGCGGCGGCATGCGGCGAACAACCCGCTTGCGCTGCTGCGTGCGCCGATCACGCTCGACGAGGTGATGGAGTCGAAACATCTCTACGGCCCCCTCACCCGCTTTCAGGCATGCCCGCCGACCTGCGGCGCGGCAGCGGCGGTGTTGGTATCCCCAGGCTTCGCCGCGAAGCATGGCTTGCGCGCGGACGTCGAGATCGCCGCGCAGGCGATGACCACCGACTATGCCGCGACCTTCGACGGCGGATCGATGATGAGCGTGGTCGGCTATGAGATGACGCGCGAGGCGGCGCGATCGGTGTACGCGCAGGCCGGGGTCGGTCCGGACGACATTCAGGCGGTCGAGCTGCACGACTGCTTCACCGCCAACGAGCTGATCAGTTACGAAGCGCTCGGCCTATGCCCCGAGGGCGGCGCGGAAGCCTATATCCGCGACGGCCGCAACAGCTATGGCGGCGATCACGTCACCAATCCGTCGGGCGGGCTGCTGTCCAAGGGGCATCCGCTCGGCGCGACCGGCCTCGCGCAATGCTATGAGCTGACGAACCAGCTGCGCGGCACGGCCGACGCGCGCCAGGTCGAAGGCATGAAGTTCAGCCTGCAGCACAATCTCGGGCTGGGCGGCGCGTGCGTGGTGACGCTATACGGCAAGGCATGACCGGTACGCGCCATCTCGTCGATCCTGAACTGCTCGACCTGCTCGACCAGTGGCCGCAAGTCACGCTGACCGACGAGCTGCTGCCGCTGGTGCGCGCGCCGGGGCGCCTGCCGCTGGGTGAGATCGTGAACCCCGAGCGCGTCGAGAAGCGCGAGGTGCTCGTGCCCGGACGCGACGGCGCGCCGGACGTGCCGCTGACGATCTATCGCCCGGCCGACCGCGCAGGCGAGGTGCTGCCGTGCCTCTATCACATTCATGGCGGCGGCTATGTCGGCGGCGCGGCGGCGTCGATGGAGCCGCTGCACCGGCCGCTGGCCGAGGCGCTGGGCTGCGTGCTCGCCAGCGTCGACTATCGCCTCGCGCCCGAGACGCCATTCCCCGGGCCGCTCGAGGATTGCTATGCCGGGCTCGGCTGGCTTCATGCCAACGCCGACGAGCTCGGCATCGATTCGGCACGGATCGGCGTGCGCGGCGAGAGCGCGGGTGGCGGACTCGCCGCCGCGCTGGCGCTGCTGGCGCGCGACCGCGGTGAATATCCGCTGGCCTTTCAGCAGCTGATCTATCCGATGATCGACGACCGGACCTGCACCGGCGAGCCGCATCCGAATGCCGGGGAATTCATCTGGAACGCCGGCAGCAACGCGTTCGGCTGGCGCTGCTATCTCGGCGCGGAGCCTGGTGGCGCGGAGGTGTCGCCCTATGCCGCGGCGGCGCGCGCGGAGGACCTTACCGGCCTGCCTCCCGCCTTCGTCTCGACCGGCACGCTCGACCTCTTCGTCGACGAGGACATCGCTTATGCCGGGCGGCTGATCCGCGCCGGCGTAGCAACCGAGCTGCACGTCTATCCGGGCGCGTTCCACGGCTTCAACGTGCATCCGACCGCGGGCGTGTCGCTGCGCTCGAACCGCGATGCCGAGAACTGGCTGAAGCGGCACCTGCACCCCTGAAGGCGCAGGCGCCGCGCGGTTCACGCCGCGGCGGGGATCACCTTGGCATCGGGATCGAACGCAACCGGCTGCGGCGCGCCGCGCATTGCCAGCCAGAAGCCGATCAGCGAGACAAATCCTGTCACCACGCCGAGCACCGCGATCGCCTCGCCGAGCGCGCGCGGACTGCTGTTGAAGCTGGTCATCCAGCCGATCAGCGGCGGCGCCACTCCCGCGACGACAACGGTGCTGACGATCTTCATCCCCGCCAACGTCAACGCGCGATCCTCATTGGGGATCAGCGTCGCGATCGCCGCCGAGCAGACGAGATTGATGATCGTGCCGCCGGTCAGCAGCGCGAACAGTACCCAGGCGAAGCCGGTGACGGTCGGCATGATCGAGAAGGCGCCCGCCGGAATAGTCAGTGCCGTGGCGATCAGCGCAGGCAGCAGGATGCCGCCGCGCAGCTTGAGCCTGGTCCCCGCATCCGCCGCGAAGCCGCCGATCACCGAGCCGACGATCCCCGAGCCGAGAATGACCAGCCCGACCCACGCCCCGAAATCGCCCGGGGACTGGCCGTACTGGCGGATCAGCACGGCGCCCATCCACACCGCCGCCGCGCCCTCGGCAAGGCCGCCGGTGAGCTGAGCGAACATCAGCGGGCCGAGAAACGCCTTACGCCGCCAGATCGCATCGAGTGCGGCGCGGACCGACACACCGGTGCGCTCGACTTCGTATCGCGCCGGCTCGCGCAGCAGGAACAGCGGCAGGACCAGCAGCGCCGCGCCGATGCCGACGAGCAAATGGACTTCGCGCCACGGCGCAAGCCCCAGCAGGCCAGCGCCGGGATGCTTGGCGATATAGCCGAACAGCGATCCGCCGATCGCGAACGCCGCGGCGACGCCGCCCCATGCGCCGATCGACACGAGCAGCATGGTGCGCCCGCGGCGCTGCGGCATGCAGCTGTCGGAGAGAATCGAGATCAGCACGGGGAACACGCAGCCGCTGCCGATGCCCGCGATCAGCCGCGCGGCGAACAGCCCGGTAAAGTCGTTGACGAAGGCGGTCGCGATGGTGCCGATCGCCCAGAGCGAGGCGAGCACCTTGAGCAGGCGCACACGCGTGCCGTGATCGACATACCAGGCGAGCGGGATCGACAGCAACGCCGTTGGGATCAGCGTCGCCATGCCCGCGAGCAGCCCAAGATCCCAGTCGCTGAGCTTGAGATCGGCCTTTACCGCCTCGAGCAGCGGGCTGAGCAGACCACCGACGGTGAGCGCCGAGAACAGCGTCAGCGTCAGCAGCCAGATCACGCCCCAGCGCGTCGGCCGATCGATGGCCGATGGCGCGGGCAGGTCGGCGTCAGGGGGTACAAGCACGGTCATTCCTTTGCTTGCCGCTGCCGGACGGTGACCCGCCCGGCAGCGCGCGGGTCACATGGTGAAGAAACGGTCCCAAATGAATGGGGCAACGTCGATCGGCGCCTTGTCGGGATCGCTGCCAAGCTCGGTATAGCCGTTGTAGAGCACATGCTCGCCATTCACGATCGTGACGAGGCCGGTGCGGACGCCGCCGCAGCCGCGATATTCCTCGAACCGCGATCCCGCATAGCGCGTGCCGTCGGGCAGCTGCTCGCGATGCAGCGTATCGCTGCAGCCGAGGATGCGCTTCCACGCCGCCAGGCTCTCGCGCGCACCCTGCACGCCGAGCGGGACGCCGAGCAGGTTATTGGGCAGCAACGGCAGCGGCGGCGTGCCGCCATAATAGCCGATCGTCTCGTCGGCGGTGCCGGCGATCTCCCACACGCTGATCGGCTTGGCCGGGGTGCAGTTCTCGCGGTTGAGCGGATAGGACACCGACACCGCGGCGCGGACCACATCGGCCGCCTCGCACGCCATGCGCTGCGCCATCCCGCCGCCATTCGAGATGCCGGTGACGAACACGCGGTTCGCGTCGATGTTCGCGCGGCCTTTCATCGCAGCGATCACCGCGCGCGAGAAGGACACGTCGTCGATGTTGAGCGCATTGTCGAGGAAGCAGCAGCCATAGGCATTCCACGACAGAACGAGCCCGTTGGGCCACACCGCGATGAAGCCGCGCTTGTCGGATTCGGCGAGCTGCCCCGACCATTGCCGCTCGTTCGCCGCGTCCTTGCTGAAGCCGTGATAGTCGAGCAGCAGCGGCACCGCGCGCGACCCGTCATAGCTGGCGGGGACATGCACCAGATAGTTGCGCAGCAGACCGCCATGCAGCGTGGTGATCGAATAGTCGCCGGGGGTGAGGCAATTGATCTGGCAGGGCGCCGCCGCAGCGGGAGCGCTCCAGAACAGGAAGCCGAGCATGGCGGGCAGCAGCGCTGCCAGGCCTCGAGCGAACCGCGAAAGACGTGCCTTCATTTCAGTTTCTCCTCTCTCCGTTGTTATTTCCTTGGCGGCGGTGGCAGCGGCATCAGGCCGCCATCATCCTGAAGCTCGGGCGGCAGCGGCGGGTCGGCGAAGGCCTTGCGTGGGCGCATCGTCGCGGCTGGGGTGGGATTGGCAGGGGGCGGCTGGATGACGACTCGCTCGATCCGGTCGGCGCCGATCGTGTTGCCGGGCGCGGCGCGAAGGGGAGCGGGCGCTGCCGCCGGGGTCGCGGCGGGCGCGACGATCGTGCCGTTGGCGCCGCTGTCGCCCGAGTCGCACCCGGCGATCGCCAGCGCGAAAAGCATCGCAAAGCCGCCGCTGCCCGTGCCCTTGGATGGCTGGTCCGCCCGCATCCGCACTCTCCTGCCCGCGCCGTGTTTTCCGGCGTCGTGGCGGCTGCATAACAAGCCTCAAACAATTTCACTAGAAAATAAATTAATATTGACAGCGATGCCGGGCGAGTGTCTTTTCAGGGCATAAATCAGCCACATCGGAGCGTATGGGCATGCAGGAGGGGCAGGTACGAGTGGACGCGATGCGCGAGGCTGCGCCGCCGCTCGGGCACGGCGCGCGCGCCTTGCAGCCCTATGAGCTGACGCTCGACAAGTTCATCGACCATGCCGCGAAATGGCATCCGACGGGCGAAGTCGTGACTGGCGGCGGCGCGGGCGTGGCGGTGCAGCGGATCGGCTATCCCGCGTTGCGCGAGCGCGCCAATCGCCTGTCGGGCGCACTGCTCGCACTCGGTATCGGCCCAAGCGACCGGGTCGCGACGCTGGCGTGGAACAGCCAGAGCCATATGGAGATGTGGTATGCCGCGTTCGGCATCGGGGTGAGCTGCCACACGCTCAACCCGCGGCTGGACGTGCGGCAGGTCGCCGAGATGGTGCGGCAGGCGAACGACCGGCTGATCGCGGTGAGCCCGGATCAGGCGGCAGCTGCAGAGCAACTCGTCGAGCTTTGCTCGTGCATCGAGCATGTCGTGATTCTCGACGAGCCGGGCGCCGACGCGCCGCATCCCGATTGCGGTAAGGTGCCGGTGTGGACGCTGGCGCAGTTGCTCGCACAACATGGGCGGCCGACCGAATGGGGCGGCTTTGCCGAAGCGGCCGAGGCGGCCTTGTGCTTCACCTCCGGCACCACCGGCGCACCCAAGGGCGTGCCGTACACCCACCGCTGCAATTATCTCGTCACGCTCAACCTGCTGCAGAGCGACGTGATGGGGATCAATGCGCGCGACGTGATCCTGGCGGCGGTACCGATGTTCCACGCTAATGGCTGGGGGCTGCCGCTTGCCGCCCCTGCGGCGGGCGCGAAATTGGTGTTCACCGGCCATCACAGCGACGGCGCGAGCCTTGCCGAGATCATCCGTAGCGAAGGCGTGACGCTGGCGGTCGGCGTGCCGACGGTATGGCTCGGGCTGATCGAGCATCTCGAAGCCACCGGCGAGACCTTGCCCTCGTTGCAGCGCGTGCTGCTCGGTGGATCGGGCGTGCCGCAGGCGCTGATCGACCGGATCGAGGCGCGGCTCGGCGTGCGCGCGCAGACCAGCTGGGGGATGACCGAATTGTCGCCGCTCGGCACCGTGACCCCGCCGGGCTCGGCAGGCCGCGCCAGCACGGCAGGCCGCCCGCCGGTCGGCGTCGACCTGCGGCTGGTCGATGCGCAAGGCCACGAGCTCGGGGAGCAGCGCGGCGTCGAAGGGCATCTGCAAGTGCGCGGGTCGAGCACGGTGCACCGCTATTTCGGGCAGGAGGAACCCGCGACCGACGCACAGGGCTGGTTCGATACCGGCGACCTCGCCGTGATCGACGACGCCGGCAACCTCGCCATCACCGGCCGCGCCAAGGATCTGATCAAGTCGGGCGGCGAGTGGATCAACCCGGGCGAGATCGAAGCGCTTATCGGCGCGCTGCCCGGCGTGGCGCTAGTCGCGGTGATCGGCCGCGCGCATCCCAAATGGCACGAGCGGCCGGTGGTCGTGATCGAGACAGGCGCCGGTGCGTCGGTGTCCGACGACGCCATCCGCGCCGCGCTCAACGGCCGGATTCCGCGCTGGTGGATGCCGGAGTCGATCGAGCGAGTCGAAGCCATGCCGCTCGCGACGACCGGCAAGATCGACAAGCCGGCGCTGCGCAAGCGCTTCGGGAACGAGATCGCACAATAATCTTGATTTACGTGTGAATGAATGTTGACGTTGATTTAAGAATCAGTATCTTTCGTGCACGCATCCAAGAGAGTGCGGCAGATCATGGAGAGGGTTTGATGAGGGCGATTTTCTGGGCTTCGATTTCGGCTGCCGCACTGATGGCGCCGCTGGCCGCCACCGCGCAGACCACCGACCCGACCGATGCCGCGCGCGACGCGAAGCCGTCCGAAGCCGCGCCGGGCAGCGACGAGATCGTCGTCACCGCCGAGCGCCGCTCGACCAGCCTGCAGCGCACCGGCGTCGCCGCCACCGTGCTCAACGGCGAGGATCTGGTGCGCAAGAGCGTCAACGGCGTCGAGCAGCTGCAGTTCGCCAGCCCGTCGCTGACGGTCAACACCACCGGCCAGGGCAACGCCTTCAACATTCGCGGCATCGGCAAGACCGAGCAAACCAGCGCGATCGGCGTCGGCGTCGTCACCTATCGCGACGGCGTCGCCACCCTGCCCGGCTATTTCCAGACCGAGCCCTATTACGACATCGCCAGCGTCGAAGTGCTGCGCGGGCCGCAGGGCACGTTCGCCGGCGGCAACGCGACCGGCGGCGCGATCTTCATCACCGAGAAGAACCCCGATGTCGGCAGCGTCAACGGCTATGCCCTGGCGCAATATGGCAATTACGAGCACCTCAAGCTGCAGGGCGCAGTCAACCTGCCGATCAGCAGCACGCTGGCGGTGCGCTTCGCCGGCAACATGGAGCGCCGCGACACGTTCTACACCGTGACCGGCCCCTGGACCGGCAACCCCGGCAACCGCCGCGACTATAGCGGCCGCGTCAGCCTGTTGTGGGAGCCGAGCGCCAATTTCCGCGTGCTGCTCAAGGGCGACTATAACAATATCGAATATGGCGGCATCCCGGCCAGCGCCTCGAACATCGGCACCGCCGCCGCGCCGATCCCGAACACCAGCGATCCGCTGGTCGTCGCCAACAACACCTTCCTCAACGGTCGTGACGAATTCGGCCGCATCGTCCTCAACATGGCCTACACCACTGGCGGCGGCGTGGTCTTCCGCTCGATCAGCGGCTTCCAGCGCGGCACGACGCAGGTCAATTTCGACGGCGACGGCACCGCCAACACGGGCACCGCGGCCGCACCCGCCAATTATTTCCGCGACAATATCAGCGAGGAAATCTGGTCGCAGGAATTCAACATCGTCTCGCCCGACACCGGCCCGTTCACCTGGGTGCTCGGCGGCTATTACCAGCATGACAAGATCTTCATCCCGGCCAATGGCGGCTATTTCTCCGACCTGTCGCCCAACGTCATTCCGACGGTGCTGGACATCGAGATCGTCGGCACCAACCCCAAGAGCGCGACCGCGGTGTTCGGCCAGATCGGCTATGAGCTGACCGACGGCCTGCAGGTCACCGCCGGCGCGCGCTGGTCGCGCACCACCTCCGCCAACGACGCGGTCGCCCGCGCCTATATCACCGGCCTCGCGACGCCGCTCGTCTCGCTGGTCCAGAAGGACAAGGCCGTCGACGAGAAGATCAACGGCAAGGTCGCGGTGAACTGGACGCTCGACGCCAGCAACTTCATCTATGCCTTCGTCGCGACCGGCTCGAAGGCGGGCGGTCTCAACGGCCCGAACCTCGCCGGGCTCGCGCCGCTGGCGTTCGGGGCGGAGGACGTCACCGACTTCGAACTGGGCTGGAAGGGCACATTCATGGGCGGCCGCCTGCGCACGCAGATCGGCGGCTATTACAATCTGTACAAGAACTTCCAGGTCAACATCATCGACCCGCGCTCGCCCGGCCTCTCGTCGCTCTACAACGTGCCCGGCGAGACCAAGCTCTATGGCCTCGAAGCGTCGGCGCAGGGCAATTTCGACGCCCTGTCGTTCGATATGTCGATGTCGGTGTCGGATTCCGAGCTCGCGACCTTCTACGCCATCGATCCACGCCCGGGCCCGCCGCCTGCGGCCTGCAATGCGGCGACCGGTCCCGCGACGGCGCGCTGCATCAATCTGGGCGGGCGCGAGCAGAATTATGCGCCCAAATTCACCTTCAGCGGCGGCGTGCAATATGCCATCCCGCTCGGCGGCGACATGACGCTGACGCCGCGGGTCGATTATGCGCATATCGGCGCGGTGTGGGCGACCTTGTTCCAGGATGCGGCGCGCGGCGATCGTATCCAAGCGCGCGATATCCTCAATGCCCAGCTGACGCTGACCGCCGGCGACTGGTCGATCGCGGCCTATGGTACCAACCTGACCGACCAGCATTATGTCGGCGCGATCAACGGCGCACGCCGGCTGGCCGGGGCGCCGCGCCAGTACGGCCTGCGCGTCAGCCGCTCGTTCTAAAAGGGGGACCCCGGCAATGGGCGCGAGCCCGTCCCCGTGGAACCGATCGAGCATAACTGTTGGCATCGGCAGCGAAGATCGACAAAAGTCATGGATCATGCGGGGTATATTCCGTCCGCAACGGTTGACGACACCCGGGCGGCCGATGGAGCGACGATGACGACTGACGCCAAACCAAAACGGCGCACCAAGGCGCAACAGCGCGCCGAGACGCTCGAGATCATCCTCGACGCGGCGGAATATCTCTTCTCGCTGCACGGCCTGTACGGCGTGACGCTCAAGGACGTCGGCAAGCAGGCCAATGTCCACACCTCGCTGCTGCACTATTATTTCGACGACAAGAAGGCGCTGTTCGACGCGGTGTTCGCACGCCGCGCGGAGGTGACCGCGCAGCTGCGCATGGCGGCGCTCGATCGCTATGACGAGGCATGCGGCGGCAAGCCGACGGTCGAGGGGGCGTTGCGCGCGTTCCTCGACACCGATCTCGACCTCTACATCCAGGGCGGCGAGGGCTGGCGCAATTTCGCGACGCTGGGCGCGCAGGTGGCGATGGCGCCGAAATGGGGCGCCGAAATGTTCGACAAGCATTTCGACCCGGTCGTGCTGCGGCTGATCGATCTGCTCAAACAGGCGCTGCCCGATTGCCCCGAGGAGGATATCTTCTGGGGCTATCACTTCGGCACCGGCGCGCTGATCATGACGCTGGCGCGCACCGGGCGGATCGACCAGCTCTCCGGCGGGCTGTGCAAGTCCGAGGATTTCGAGGCGGTGAAGGCCCGCATGGCGCGCTTCCTGGCGTTCGGCTTCGAGGGCATTTGCCGCGACCGCGCCGCGGGCCGGGCGGCCGGCGATCCGGGCTGACCCCCGACTGATCTGACGTTTTCATCAAGGCTGGAACCATGACCGAGATCATTACTGATTGGCGGATACGGGACTTTGCGCCCGGAGAAGATGCGGCGGAGGCAATGTCGGGCGCGGGCGACGGCTGGATCGCGGCGAGCGCACCGGGCGACACCTATCTCGCGCTGATCGCCGTGGGACGGCTGGCACACCCCTATGCGTCGCGCAACGAGGCGGCGGCTGCGTGGGTGCGCGAACGGGAATGGTGGTGGCATGCGGTGGTCGAACTGGCGCCCGCGCAACCGGGCGAGACGGTCGAGCTGGTGTTCGACGGGCTCGACACCTTCGCCGACATCTTTATCGACGGCGAGCTGATCGGCAGCGCGGACAACATGTTTCGCAGCTGGCGGTTCGATCTGGGCGGGGTCGCGGCGGGACGGCACGACATCGCGGTCCGCTTCCACCCGACAGCGCTGATGACCGGCGACGCGCCGTTGCCGACCTGGCCCGTCTTCGCCGACCGCGTCAGCCGCTCGCGCCGCACCGCGATGCGCAAAGCGCAGTTCGGCTGGGGCTGGGACTGGGGACCCGACCTGCCGACCGTGGGCATCTGGCAACCGGTGCGGGTGGAGCGGCGGACCGGTGCGGTTGTGCGCAGCGTCAACTTCTCGACGCTGGCGATCGCGCCGGACGCGGCCCGGGTGCGGGTCGATGTCGAGCTGTCCGAACCGGCCGATGCATCGATCGAGCTGCTCGATCCTGAAGGCGTGACCGTGGCACGGGGCGTGTTGGTAGGCCGCACCATCGAGCTGACTGTCCCCGATCCGCAACTCTGGTGGACCGCCGATCTTGGCGCGCAGCCGCTCTACACGCTCGTCGTGCAAGTCACGGGTGCACCCGATTATAGCCGCCGGGTCGGCATCCGCACGATCGCGATCGACCAGTCGCCCGATCCGGACGAGCCGGGCACGACCTTCTTCCGCTTCATGCTCAACGGCGTGCCGATCTTCGCCAAGGGCGCGTGCTGGGTACCGGCGAGCTCGTTCGTCGGCGCGATCCCCGACGCAAGCTATCTCGACCTGCTCGAGCTTGCGGTGGGCGCGAACATGAACATGATCCGCGTGTGGGGCGGCGGCCTCTACGAGCCCGACATCTTCTATGACGAGTGCGACCGGCTCGGCCTGCTGGTGTGGCAGGACTTCATGTTCGCCTGCGCACCCTATCCCGACGACGATCCCGCCTTTGTCGAGAACATCCGCGCCGAGGTTACCGAGCAGGTGACGCGGCTGCGGCATCATGCGTGCCTCGCGCTCTGGTGCGGCAACAACGAAAATCAGGCGATGCAGTTCTTCACCGATTTGAAGGACGGCAAGGCGACGCCGCTCGCGGGCCTCGCTTATTATGACGAGCTGATCCCCGACGTGTTGGCGCGGCTCGATCCCGAAACGCCCTATTGGCCGGGCAGCCCGTGGGGTGGTCCCTCGCCCAACAGCATGCGCGGGGGCGACGTGCACAATTGGACGGTGTGGCACGGCATCCCGCTGGTGCCCGACAAGGATGCCGTCGGCGCGTTCGAGACCGCGCCGGAGGGCGTCACCTTCACCCGCTATGCCGAGGACATGGCGCGCTTCGTCAGCGAGTTCGGACTTCAGGGCGCGGCCGATATCGGCACGCTGCGGCGCTGGATGGCGGCGGAGGATTTGACGCTGGGCAACACAGGCTTTGTCGAGCGGATCAAGGACGAGGCCGACAAGGCGACAGCGATGATGATCCCCGTCACCGGTCTGCCCGCGAGCCTCGAGCAATGGGTCGATTTCACCCAGCTCGCGCAGGCCGAGGGACTGAAGTTCGGCATCGAACATTACCGCCGCCGCAAGCCGCATTGTTCGGGCGCACTGATCTGGCAGCACAATGATTGCTGGCCGTGCGTGAGCTGGAGCCTGGTCGACTATGACGGCGTCGCCAAGCCGAGCTGGCATGCGACCGCACGCGCCTTCGCGCCGGTGCTGGCGTCGTTCCGGCGCGAGGGTGACGCCGTGGAATTGTGGATCACCAATGACACGCTCGCCCCGCTGCGCGACGTCGCGACGGTCGAGCTGGCGCGGCTGGCGGGCGGCGCGGAATGGCGCGAGCGGGTGACGCTGGACGTCGCTGCCAACCGCAGCGAATGCGTATGGCGCGGCACGGTCGCCGACGCCGCCGACTGCATACTGACCGTGCGCAGCGCGGCGGGCGGCTTCCCGGCCAACCGGCTGCTGCTGGCGGCAGTCAAGGATCTGGCGCTCGATCCCGATCCCGCATTGAGCGTGAGCTTTGCCGAGGCGGACGATGGGCAGCACGTCACGGTCACCGCGGAACGCTACGCGCTGGCCGTGCGGCTGCGCTCGGACGATCCGGCGCTGCGCTTCAGCGACAGCCATTTCGACCTGGCAGGCGGCGAACGGCGCACGGCGATCGTCACGCACCGCGAGGGCAAGGCGATCGACCGCGACGCGATCGAGGTCAGCTGCTGGAATCAGGCCGGGACGTAGCTCAACCGGATCACGTCCTCGCCGATCCGGTCGTGGCTCGCCAGCCGCAGCGGCGGCTGCGGTCCGGCGAAATAGGGCGTGCCGTCGCCGAGCACGACCGGGTGCAGATAGATGCGGTACTCGTCGATCAGGCCGCGCTCGGTCAGGCTGCGCGCCAGATCAGGGCCGGCCACTTCGATCTCGCCATCACGCGTAGCCTTCAACTCGCGGATCGCCGCCTCGAGATCGCCCTCGAGCAGCGTGGCGTTGGGACCAACCGGACTCGCCGATCGCGACACGACCCATTTCGGCTGACGCCGCCACGCCGTGGCGAAGGCGCGCTCGTCGGCACCCCATTCGGACTGATCCTCGTCCCAATAGCGCATGATCTCATAGATTTTTCGGCCATAAAGGCTGCCCGTCTGCCCCTGCGCTTCCGCGACGAAGTGCCGGAACAGCGTCGCGTCGGGCGCGAACTTCATATGATCGACATAGCCGTCGAGCGACTGGTTCATCCCGAATACGAGCCTGGCCATATGCACCCCCGTCGGCGGTATCTGGCGCGCCCGGTTGGATTCGAACCAACGACCACAGGCTTAGAAGCACCCTGCGTATAATCGACCGACTCGCCAGGCGTCAATATGCAACGCTAAATTTTTTGGTTTGCGTCACTGGTCCACACCGCCAGGTGCCAGTAAGTTTCCGTAAGCGTCAAGGGAGCGCACGCCCGCGTTACCCCAGAAGTTACCCGAGATGGCCAGGCTTAAATTCACCGATAAATGGGTCAGCAATTGCGCACCGCCGCGACGCGGTCGAGCCGAGCATTCCGATTGTATCTGCCCAGGGCTGTACCTGCGCGTGACGTGCAACGGCGTGAAGACGTTCTCAGTGCTTATTCGGTCACACCGACTGATGCGGCATACGCTGGGTCGCTATCCAATAATCGGCCTGGCCGACGCCCGGCGTGAAGCGATGGACCTGCTGCGCAAGGCCGCCGAGCTGGGTGGGCAGGCGCTGGAGCCCGTCACGCTGAGCGAGATCGTCAGCCAATATGAAGAGCTGCATCTCAAGCCGAACGTGAGCACATGGAAAAGCGTGGCGTCGTCGCTCAAGCAAGCGGCGATGCAGCCGCTGCTGCGCAAGCAGGCCGCCAAAGTCAAAGCGCCCGACGTGGTGGCGGTGCTGGATACGTTGGTTGCCGCCGGCAAGCCGCACGCCGCGGTCAATTTGTTGAAGGCGCTGCGCGCCATGTACAACTTCGCTGTGGACCGTGGCGTGCTAACGGCAAACCCGTGCGCCAATGTGCGGCCCCCGGTGCGCACGACGCAACGCGATCGCATTCTCAACGACGGCGAGATAGCCGCCGTGCTGCAAGCTTGCGACAAGGTGCCGGCGCCATTCGGCGATATTGTGCGCATGCTGTTGATGACCGGTGCTCGCCGCAACGAGGTGGCGCAGATGCGCTGGATCGAGCTGTCAGGCAATATATGGACGCTGCCCGCCGCGCGGTCGAAGAGCAACCGCGCCAACGTGCTGCCGCTGCCACCCGCCGCAATGGCGCTACTCGCTCAACTGCCCCGCCGCGACGATGACGACGGGTATGTCTTCACAACAACGGGCGGCGCCAAGCCCTTTTCCGGGTTCAGCAAGGCCAAGGCGCTGCTGGACCAAGCGAGCGGCGTGCAGGGGTTCACGATCCACGATCTGAGACGGACCACGCGTTCGAAGCTGTCGGAGCTGGGCGTGCCGTGGGAGGTGGCGCGGCGCATCGTCGGTCACAGCGTAGACCAGCTGGACGCCGTGTACGACCGGTTCAACTATCTCGATGCGAAGGGCGAGGCGCTGGCGCGGCTTGCGGACCATTATGCTGGCCTGGGGAAGGTATAGTTTATTCCGATTATTCCTGGCTATGGATTGCCGTTTTCAGCCCTTCTATGTCGGCGATGTCGCAGATGACGAAGGCGTCAAGCGCGGAACCTGACCAGCCGGGGATTCAGTCAATCCGGTCGGTGAGTCCGCGTGATCCTCCTGACTGAGAGGGGGGACGCTGGAGACAGAAGCGGCAGCGGCACCGGAACGCCCGGGCGTACATTGCAGCTGACGGCAAGTCGGCAAGCCTAACAAAGACAATGGCAAGGCTGCCCCCCCGCGGTCGCGCCATCACTTCAATCAATGACCGGCACCGTCAGGCGAAGCGTCGCCCGGTGAGCGGTCGCGCGCGGCTGCGCGCAAATCAGCAAAGGATAATATCGTGACTAAGAAAGCAAAGCTGCGCATTCGCTGCAGCGCTGAGTCGTTGAACGCCGCCGCGGAAATTGCGCCCCATTTCGACTTGTACGTCTCTGACGTTGGCGAGCTCATCGAAACCCTGCGGCCGGGTGCGCCTGCGAGCGAAGGGACGGACAGCGCCTTTTTCGAAGACGCTGAGGAATGGCGGCAAGTTATTTCGATGTTCCAGGGCCCCGGCCATAGCGTTGCGGTGTTTAATT
The DNA here is from genome assembly GCF_024211275.1 of Sphingomonas tagetis. GTDB lineage: Bacteria > Pseudomonadota > Alphaproteobacteria > Sphingomonadales > Sphingomonadaceae > Sphingomonas > Sphingomonas tagetis. Next base: position 4,848 of record NZ_JAMLDX010000003.1, on the reverse strand, counting down.
TCCGCAGGTCGATCGCGGGTGGTGAAATTGCGTTGTCGCTACCATTGCTGGCCAGCCTGCTGCCCGATGCAACGCTTGAGCATTTGCGTGCAGCCAAAAAGGTGCTGACGGCCGCGATGAACATTCATTGGTACGCAAAGGTCCGCGATCATGCGGTGGAGCCTCGCAAGCCGCTGATCGTTGCCATGATGGCGAGCGCCGCCCAATTTTGGAGCGAGTGCTTTGACGAGTATCCCGATGGCGAATTCGTGCAAACGGACGAGGGCTTTTGGCCTGAGCCTGGCACCGGGATGGACTTCGTAACGCGCGTCGTGATGGCGGCTGCCGGTACGGTAGAAGTCGAGGACATCCATGCCAATGTTAAGGGCATGCAGGACGTCATCGGTATGACCGCGTATCTGGAATATAGCCGCGCGCATGTAGAAGCTGAAGCCGAAGCTGAGCACGCAGCCAAGCGCGCGCACCTGCGCGTGATCAAGTAGGGGCGACGGGTGCGGAAATATTTCATCTTTCAGCGCGGCCGCGTTCGTACAAAACACCACCTCAACAAGACGAGGCCGGTCGCTGATGCAATCACAGCTGCCTGGCTGGCGCTTTTGCGCTGGGCTCAGCCTGAGCCAGCGATAGGACCATTGTCGCTGAAGGAAAGGGTGGAACGTGCCATTGCGTCAGCCCGGGCGCAGCTGGGCGTAGACGAAAGCCTCGACGACGTGACCGGGCCGAAAGGGGGCCTGACCTACGTCGAGGACGAGGAAACCGCGGCCGAGCAGCTGCGGATCATGCACAACGCTGCGATAAAGCTGCGTAAGTTGCGCCGGCAGCCGCCCTATGCCGATCCGGTTGAGGCGGCGGCCGCGCGGACCTTTGTCGTGCCACAGGACCTAGCGCCCGATGCGTTTCTTGACCAAGCGCTCGCCCCCGTCGACCATTTTGCTCGACTGGTCGCCACTAAGGCGCCCGTTGAGGCGAAACGCGGCAGGGGGCGTCCCGCAACCCGGAACCCGGTGCTCCGCGCAGCGGTGCGCGCGGCGATGCACCAGCTATGGATCGACGGCCAACCTATTTCTGGCGGATGGCGTGTGCAACGTCCGCAGCGCAAGACCGGCGAGGCCAGTCGCACTAAAGATGACGAGTTCCACGTGTCTGGCGCAGCTGAATATGTCGTCAAAGCAACCAAGAACGCGGGGGTTCAGGGTACCCTTGCTGAAATCAAGGGTCACATGACGGAATACGTTACCTTCATAAATGAGCGTGACGGCGAGCCACGCGAAGAAGATTATATCGTGCCGGACGATTTATTAAAATACCATTTTCCCAACGGACCATCTGCACCTTTATAGGTGACTATAGCCATGCGATATTACTCCTAGGGCCGCCCCGGAGCGGCGAAGTACTAGGAGCAACACGATGGCTATTCATAATCCGCCGCAGCCCGGCACCGACGCGGTGATCGACCTCAAGGAGGTGCAGGCGCTGACCAGCATCAGTAAAGCCTCGATTTACAGACTCATGAAATCCGGCCGCTTTCCGGCGGCAAAGACGCTGATGCCGGGCGGCCGCCGCGTGGGCTGGCTCAAGTCCGACGTGCTGGAATGGGTGGCCGAGCCGCTCGGCTGGGGCGACGAGATCGCGTTCTAAGCGGAAGGATAGAGGCCAGCGATGCCCGCCACCGACCAGCCCGAGCAAGCGCCGCGCCAGGTCAGCGAGGAAGCCCGCCGCTTCCTCGCCGGCATCGGCCGCCAGGAGCCGTTCCTGTTCCGCGCGTTGATCGACGCCAAGGACAAGAAGAAGAACCCGAAGTTCGGCCCGCAGGAGCTGACCGGGTCGTTCGCCGACAACGCGCAGCAGCTGCGCCGCCTTAACGACGCCGGCTATGGCATCTTCGTCCAGATCAACGTGGCTGACGGCAGCGGCTGGAAGGCGGACAACATCGTCGCGGCCACCTGCCTGTTCGCCGACTTTGACGGGGTACCGCTCGAGAACGTGGAGCGGCTGGCGCTGCCGCCGCACGTGGTGGTGGAGACCTCGCCCGGCAAGCGGCACTATTACTGGCGCGTGGACGGCCTGCCGATTAACCTGCACCCGTTGCTGCAGCAGCAGCTGATCGAGCTGTTCGGCTCCGACAAGTCGGTCCACGATAAGCCCCGCATCATGCGGCTGCCGGGGTTCTTGCACCAGAAGAACCCGGACGCGCCGTTCCTGGCGCGCGTGGTCGAGGTGCGGGACGCCGCGCCCTACACCCTGGACGAGTTCGACGTAGCCTTGAAGGCAGCGCGCAAGCTGCACGTGCCGGCCAAGGCGGAGTCGAAGAAGCTGCCCGCGTCCATCACCGCGCCCGGCGACGCCAAGGCTGGCGCTGCCAAGGCCAGCAGCGACGTGCGCGACACCGAGTCGATGTTGCGCCACCTGATCGGCCTCAACCTGCTGGACCTGGGCGACCGCTCCGAATGGGTCCGCGCTGGCATCGCCATCAAGGCGTCGCATGGCGACGCGGGCTTCCCGCTGTGGCTGCAGCTATCCAGTGAAGCAGACGGGTTCGACGGCGACGACGACTGCGCCAAGGAATGGCGCACCTTCAAGGACGACCGGCCGCCCGAAAAGCAACTGACCGTCGCCTCGTTCTTCGCCATCGCGCGCGAACATGGCTGGAAGCGGCCGCCCGGCAGCGGCGGGGGCGGGAGCGGCAGCACGAACGACGACGCGGGGGCGGGCGAGGGCGGCACCAGCAAAGGGTCCAAAGCGGACCCCGCCATCACCATCGTCAAGCAAGCGCAGGACGCCGGCGACGAGCATTTCGTCGGCACCGACGACCTGACCTACGTCAGCTATGCCGCAAAGCGCGCCGACGGCAGCTCGCGCAGCGTGACGGCGCGGCTGGACAGCAGCGGGTACCGCAACCTGCTGGCGCTGCGCTTTCACGAGGAAGCTGTGAACAAGGTCGCGCCCAAGGAACAGCTGAACGCAGCCGTCGCGCTGATGGAAGCGCGCGCGCACGCGTCCGGCGCGCGCCACCCGGTGTACCTCCGCTATGCGCGCCATGGCGGCAAAGTGTACGTCAACCTGGACCCGCAGGACGGGCGGGTCGTGGAGATCGACGACACGAGCGAGGGCTGGCGCATGGTTGACGCGGCGCCGGTACGCTTTGTGGAAGGTAGCCGCGGTGCGCTGCCGGTGCCGGCACGCGGCGGCTCGCTTGCACTATTCGGCAAGCACTTCAACGTGTCGGCGGACGACCTGACGCGCGCCATCGCGTTCATGCTCAGCCCCTATCAGCGCGTGGATACTTTCCCGATCCTAATCGCCACCGGCGAGCCTGGCGCGGCAAAGTCGAACTTCGGCGACAAGATCATGGCGCTGACCGATCCGCCCAAGCGCAGCCGCAAGGCCGCACGGTTCGGCGAGGCGTCCGAAGAGCGCAACATGCACGTGCTGGCAGCCCGCGCCAGCGTGCTGTTCATGGACAACATCTCGCATTTTAGTGCCGAAGTGGCCGATCAGCTATGCCGCATGTCCACCGGCAGCGCATCGTCGTACCGCAAGCACAACACGATGGACGAGGAGCAGCAGTTCTACGTCGTGCGGCCCATCGTCGTGACCTGCATCTCCACCCCAAGCTCGCGCAGCGATCTGCTCAGCCGCTCCATGCTCGTCACGGTCGAGCGGGCCGAGCGCCGGCGGACCGAGCAGGCGGTGTGGCGCGAGTTCGACGTGGACGCCGGCAAGATGCTGGGGTTCTTGTTCTTGTGCGTGTCCACCGCGCTGCGCAACGAGGCCGCGGTGGAGGCGCGCGTCGAGTCCGGCGCGCTGGAGCTGCCGCGCATGGCCGACTTTGCGCAGTGGATCGAGGCGGCCGGCGCACAGCTTGGCCTTGGGCCTGGCGACTTTGCCAAGCTGCTGCGCGACGAGCAGGCCGCGACCCAGGCCGAGGCCGCCCAGCGCGACCCGTTGGTGGCCGGGCTGGTCAAGTATTTTGCGCGGCCCGGCGCCCAGCCGATCGACGCGTCAGCCAGCGCGCTGCGCGACATGCTGGGCGCGCTGGGCGGCACTGGCGAGCTGCCGCATGCCAACCAGGTCAAGGACCGCCTGACCCGCCAGAAGGACGGTCTGCGGGCGCTGGGCATCGGGGTCGAGGAACGGCGCGATAGCCACTCCAAGATGTGGAAGTTCGCCATCAGCTGCACGGCCGTGCCCGACGCCGCGGGCGAGATGGCGGCGGCGAACGCTGGGCTGACACCAGCGCGCGGCACACCGGCGTCGCCAAACGGCACGCCGGATCAAGCCGGTGACGAGCCGCCGGAAGAATACCCGTTCTGACCTTGGTCTGCGGGTACCCGCACCATTTGCGGGTACTGCCCAGCCTGAGTACCCGCACCGCAAACCCGCGGAAAACCTCGGTTTGCGGGTACTGCGGGTACTGCGGGTACTGATTTCTATATTAGATAATAGAGATAAAGGGCGGTGCCGCCGCAGGTGCCGCTTGCCGCGCCGGCCGGCCGCCACCTCCTATTTGCGGTTTTAGTACCCGCAGTACCCGCAGTACCCGCAAATGGCGGATTTGCGTGGGTTTTGGCGCGGTGGCAGGGCGCGGGTACCCGAAGTTGCGGGTACTGATGCAGGGGTTTACCCGGCCGCGGCTGATGGGACGGGAATTTTCGATACTGGCGGGCATCGTTTTGGCAGTGCGGGCGCGGCAGATCGTTTATTCATCGCGTGTCCTCCAGGCTTAGAGACCGTTTGAGAATGGGTTGAAGCGGCGGCGGTGGCGTGATTCAAGCTCGGGATGTGGACCCGAGCGAGCCGTGGCCGGATGGCTGGATTTGAGCAGCGAGCGAAACGCTACCCGACTGA
>NZ_JAMLDX010000029.1 GCF_024211275.1 Sphingomonas tagetis | reverse complement strand
CGAGGCGAGCCGGGAGTGCATGGCGTTGCCGGTGGCGCGTAAGCTCAAGAGCGACGACGTGCTCGCGGCGCTGGCCGAACTGTTCGTCACGCGCGGCCCGCCCGCGCATATCAGGTCGGACAACGTCCTATGTGGGGAAGCAGCGGCGGGTTTTGGCCAGCAGATCTCTATACGCCGACAAGGGTCGGCGCTGCATGCATTGTGAGCCAGATGGCTTCCACCGTCAACGGGATCGCTCCCTGCCATAGCAAACACAGGATCCAGCGGTGCAGCGGCAGCCGTGGTCCTCACCATCCTTAAAACGAGATACGCACCCAGGTGGAAGGCCCGAACATTATCTACAGGGTGGCGCGATGCGCCCTCACGGCACTTGCAGAGAGGGGTCCTTCCACCTGGCGTCCGACCGTTCGAGGAACGGCCGGTACTCTGTTCCCGTCTTGACGACGGCGTGAGCCACGCGCGCCATCTTGGCGGTGAGCGCCGTCATCGCCTTGCGGCGACGATCGGCATCATCCGCGTGCCCGGCGACATATCGTCCGAGCTTGTCGCGGAAGCTGTTGTCGCGCTGACGCGCGGCGACCTGGGCGGCCATCCAGAAGGTGCGACGCAGGCGAGCGTTGCCGTACTTGGACAGCTTCGTGCGGCCGCGGAACGTGCCGGACTGGCAGGTCGCGAGATCGAGGCCGCAGAACTTGAGGAACTGGCGATGGTGGCTGAAGCGGCGCAGATCGCCTGCCTCGGCCAGGATCGTGAGGGCGTTGATGGGGCCGATGCCGGGGATCTTGCGCAGCAGCTGGTAATCGACGTGTTCGGCGAGCCGGGCGTGGGCAAGCCGCTCGATCTCGTCGCGCTGGCAGATGAGGCTACGTCCTTGCGCGATGACCATGCAGAACATGGTGATCGCGGCCGAGTCCGCTGGCACCGGCAGCGCCGCCGAGCTGCAGGCGGTCTCGTATACATCGTTGATCAGCCGGGCCTTGGAGACCTTGCGCCCGATCAGTGGCCATGCCTGCGCTGAGAAGGCTTCCCGATCGAGCGCGGTGATGCTCGCCGGAGTCGGGAACCGCTCGATCAGCGCCAGGAACCAGTCCGAGCGGCTGTTGCCGGCGAAGCGGGCGATCTCAGGAAAATAGAGCGGCAGATAATGCGTCAGGATGCGATGCCAGGTCTGGGTCTTCATCTTCGAGACGACCTCGTGCGTCTTGGAGAGCTCCTGAAGATCGTTGATGCCGGCAGCGAGCGGATCGACATAGCGCTGGGTGGCGCCGATCCGCAGCATGTGCAGGATCACCTGCGCGTCCTTGGGATCGTTCTTGTCCCAGCCATTGTGCAACGCCTCGCGCGTTCGCGCGAGCGCAACCGATGAGATAAGCCGCAACTCGAACCCGGCGGTCAGCAGACGATGCGCGAGGGTCCGATGGTAGTTGCCCGTCGCCTCGAAGCCGATCACGATGGGCCTGCCGATCGCGGCAAGCTGCTCGGCAAGCCCGTCATAGTCCGCCTTGGTCGCGAGCACCGTCATGCGCCTGCGTCGGCCGCCCTCCGGACGCTCGATGAGAACTTCCTGACGGTTCTTCGCCATATCGATCGCTACCAGCACGGCGCCAGCGGGTGTAGAATGGAGCTTGGTCATGGTCGGTCGGCCTCCAAAGTGTTGTCTCGACAACTTCACTTTAGACACCTGCTGGCCGGCCATGGCTCGCCCTGATGAAGCCTGCGGCCGCTTCGCGGCCTTGTCTCCATCAGGGCCTTGGCGGCTCCCGATCCAGCCCTTCCCAATGTGCTATGGCCCGGAGTTTATCGCCACGGCGGTGCAAGAATGGCTGGCGAAGGTCGGCGTGAAGACGCTCTACATCGCGCCCGGATCGCCATGGGAAAATGGCTATTGTGAATCGTTCAACGGGTCGCTGCGCGATGAGCTGCTCAACGGCGAGATCTTCTACTCGTTAGCCGAGGCCCGGATCCTGATCGAGGCGTGGCGGCGACATTACAACACCGTCCGGCCGCATAGCTCGCTCGGGTATCGACCGCCCGCGCCGGAGGCCGTCCCATCTCCAGTGTCGCCCTCCGGTTCCGCTTCGCTCCACCTACGGCCAACACTGGAGATGGAAGCGTCAATGCACTAACAATCCGCTCGGACCACTCGGTGGGGGCTGGTCACGCTCGCGGTCGAGCATCAGCGCAACATCGTGGATCGTGCGGAACAGCAGCCGTCGAACGAGCCGCCTGAACCACCAATAGACCGTCTGCCACGGTGGAAAGTCGTTCGGCAGCATGCGCCAGCCGCCGCCCGTCCGGGCAAGATAGCGCAGCGCGTCGAGCACCGCGCGAAGGTCGGTCGCCGGCTTCTGCCCACGCTTGGGCACCGAGGGCAGGAACGGCTGAATGAATTGCCACTCCTCGTCCGTCAGATCAGTCAGGTAGCGTTTCGCTCGCTGCTCAAATCCAGCCATCCGGCCACGGCTCGCTCGGGTCCACATCCCGAGCTTGAATCACGCCACCGCCGCCGCTTCAACCCATTCTCAAACGGTCTCTTAGCTCCCCTGGGGTCAGCGTCCCGCCGCATTACTTCATCAAGAGGACGAGCGTGATCGACTCCGCTGCGCGGTCGCGACTTTGTGAGAGGAAGCACGTGCTGCCGCTGAGGCCCCGTTCGAACGTTGCAGAGGCGGCAGCCTGGCTTCAACTCTCGAGCGCCTGTTCCAGATCGTCTAGAATATCGTCGATATGCTCAATGCCGATCGACAGGCGGACATAGCCTTCGGACACGCCCGCTGCGAGTTGCTGCTCGGCGGAGAGCTGTGAATGGGTGGTGGATGCGGGATGAATGGCGAGACTCCGCGCGTCACCGATATTGGCGACGTGGTAGAACAGCTCAAGCGCGTCGATGAACCGGCGCCCGGCCTCCAGGCCGCCGGCGAGCTCGAATCCGACTAGGCCACCGAAGCCGCCTTGCAGATAGGCTTCCGTGCGTTCACGCTGGACGCCCTGATGGAGCGAAGGATGGATGACGCGCGTTACCTCGGGGCGCTGTTTCAGGAAGACCGCGACCTTCGACGCGTTCTCGCAATGACGCTGAATGCGCAGCGGCAGCGTCTCCAATCCCTGGAGGATCTGAAACGCATTGAACGGGGACAGGGCAGCGCCAAGGTCGCGCAGCAGCACCACGCGAGCGCGCAGCGCGTAGGCGATAGGTCCTAGCGGGCGCGCCGCCTCGGACCAGACCGCGCCGTGATAGCTCTGATCGGGCGTGTTGAGCAGCGGCTGGCGCTCAGGGAACGCCGCCCAATCGAAGGTGCCACCGTCGACGATCATGCCGCCGATCGAGGTGCCATGGCCGCCGATGAACTTCGTCGTCGAATAGACCACGATAGCGGCCCCGTGATCGAGCGGACGCGCAAGAAGCGGCGCAGCGGTGTTGTCGACGATGAGCGGAATGCCGAGCGGCCGGCCGGCGGATGCGATCTCGGCGATCGGGGGGACGACCAGCTTGGGGTTGGGGAGGGTCTCGATGTACCACGCACGAGTGCGCCCGTCGCTGGCGCGAACGAACGCGTCGGGATCGCTCGGATCGACGAACCGCGCTTCGATGCCCATGTCGCGTAGCGTGTTGGCGAACAGGTTGTACGTTCCGCCATAGAGGTCCGTGCCGCTCACGATGTTGTCGCCCGCACGGGCGAGGTTCTGTATCGCGTAGGCGGTAGCAGCCTGACCCGAAGCGACCGCGAGCGCCGCCGCGCCGCCCTCCAGCGCCGCAATGCGCTGCTCCAGCACATCGGTCGTCGGGTTGCCAAGGCGGGTGTAGATGTTGCCGAGTTCCTTGAGCGCGAACAGGTTCGCGGCATGCTCGGCATCGCGAAACTGGTAGGACGTCGTCTGGTAGATAGGGGGCACGACCGCGCCGGTCGCAGGGTCGGCGCGCCAGCCCGCATGCAGGGCCAAGGTCTCCGGACGATGATTCTGTTTTGGCACGGTAGAGTCTCCTGCACGCGAAATGGCGGTTCGTTGGAGAGTTTAAGTGGGACATGGCAAGTCGGGAAGCATTCTCTACCCAGGAGAATCGGTGCGGATGCAGCGCGCGTCAGCCTTCAGTTCGGACGAATCGGACTGAACGACGATATTTGGGTCGTCAGCTTCCGTTGATGCCCGACTGCCGATGAATGGCGGCTATTGCACGTGTCAATCTTGGAAGCCGCCAGTCCGCTCACGTGAAGAGTTTCGGGCGCCGGCAGGCGTACGAAAGTCCCCGAGGTACGAACCCGCGGGCCCCAGCGGATGATCTATGGGGATTTCGCCTTTCGGCTGATCTTGGCTGGCGAGTGAGCTGCCGTCGCAGGGGCGGGGTGCTCGTGCGACCTAGCCGTTCGCATATCGTTGGACGGATCGATCCCGCATGGGTCGGGGCCGGAAGGAGCGTGGTTGTGGTCGTCCTGGCAGGCCGGCACAAGACGGGGCATTAGCCGCAGCATGGATGTCGCGACCGTCGAAGGCGATGGTGCGTGCCGGGTCACGCGGCGATACTCCCGATTGCGGGTGCTGATCGCGGTGGGGCGCGGGGCTGGCACCAGCGAGCGAACGCTTCGATGACGATCATGTGCCCGCCGCAGCACGGGCATGGCGGGCGGTGATCGATCGGCTCTTCGATCCCAGCGTCGTCGGGCGGCGGCGCTACCCCGAGCAACGTGCGCGCGTGCGCGAGGCTGGCCTTGCGGGCGGAGCCGGCGAGCAGGCCATAATGGCGGATGCGGTGGAACCCGCGTGGCAGGACATGGAGCAGGAACCGGCGGATGAACTCGTCTGCGGCGAGCGTCATGACCTGATGCCGGTCGGCACCGGCGCGGCGGTAGTCCTTGTAGCGGAACGTGACGCCAGCCGCGTCGAACCGGATCAGCCGGGTGTTCGAGATCGCGACGCGATGCGTGTAGCGCGACAGATAGGCGAGCACAGCCTCGGGACCAGCGAACGGCGGCTTCGCGTAGACGACCCAGCGCTTCTTGCGGATCGGCGCCAGGTGCCGCAGGAACGCGCGGCGATCGGCGAGGCCAGCCATGCTGCCATAGAAGCTGAGCCGACCGGCGTCGTGCAGCGCGATTAGCCGGGTGAGGAACAGCCGGCGGAACAGTGCCCCGAGCACACGCACCGGCAGCAGGAACGCCGGGCGCGATGATATCCATCGGCTGCCATCGAGCGCGATACCGCCGCCCGGCACGATCATGTGGACGTGGGGATGATGGGTCAGCGCCGAGCCCCAGGTATGAAGCACGGCGGTAATGCCGATGCGCGCGCCAAGGTGCTTAGGATCGGCGGCAATCGTCAGCATGGTCTCTGACGCCGCGCGGAACAGCAGGTCATAGAGCAACGCCTTGTTGTGGAACGCGATCTCCGCCACCTGCGCAGGCAGCGTGAACACGACATGGAAGTAGCCGACCGGGAGCAGATCGGCTTCGCGCTCGGCGAGCCAGGTGCGTGCGGCGGCGCCCTGGCACTTGGGACAGTGCCGGTTACGACAGATGGTGTATCGCGGCGGCTGCACTTCGAAGCTGGATGAAAGGGCAGCCCCGTCACGTACGATGCCTGGATTGAGGTCGAGCCTGACCTCGTGCATCGAGGAAAGGAGCAACAGCGATGGCGCATTTTGTAGGTCTGGACGTCTCAGTTAAGGAGACGTCGGTGTGCGTTGTGGACGATACCGGCAAGGTGCTGTGCGAGCGCAAGGTGCCGACCGAACCGGATGACATCGCCGTCCTGCTGACGTCGATTGGCGGTGACTATGTCAGGATCGGTATCGAAGCTGGCCCCTTGTCGCAGTGGCTGATGAGCGACCTTACGGGGGCAGGGCTGCCGATGGTGTGCGTGGAGACGCGGCACATGAAGGCGCTGCTGAAAGCTCAACAAATCAACAAGTCCGACCGCAATGACGCCCGCGGAATAGCGCAGATGATGCGCGTCGGCCTGTTCAAACCGGTGCATGTGAAGACGCTTGCTGCACAGGAGCAGCGGATGCTGCTGACGAGCCGCAGGTTGATCCAACGCAAGTTGCTGGACATCGAGTGCGACATGCGCGGCACGTTGCGCAACTTCGGCCTCAAGGTGGGCACGGTCAGCACGGTCTTATATGAAGCTCGGATCCGGCACCTGGTCGAAGGCTTTCCACGGTTGGCGGCGATCGTCGAGCCGTTGCTGACGGTCCGGCGCGTGATGCGTCAGCAACTGGCCGCGCTCCACAAGATGCTCCTCGACGTCGTCCGCCATGATCCGGTGTGTCGACGGTTCGTGACCGTACCGGGTGTCGGCCCGGTCGTGGCTCTGACGTATCGCGCGTCGGTCGACCAGCCACACCGCTTCCTTCACTCGCGGGCGGTGGGTGCGCATGCCGGCCTGACACCGAAGCGGCACCAATCGGGCGAGATCGACTATGACGGCGGCGTCTCCAAATCCGGAGACGTCATGCTGCGCACGATGCTCTACGAGGCGGCACAGTCGATGCTCACCCACAGCAAGAAGTGGTCGTGGCTGAAGGCTTGGGGCATGCGGGTTGCCCAGCGACGTGGCATGCGCCGGGCCACTGTCGCCGTCGCCAGGCGGCTCGCCGTCATCCTCCATCGTATGTGGATCGATGGCACCGACTTCCGCTGGAGCAACGATTCCGCCGTTGCCCAAGCGGCGTGACAGCACGGCCTATGCACTAACGAGATCAACCGGTTCTGCCTCGGCAGGAAGATGTCCTCACGGGGACGACGGGTGGCGTGAGTTCGTTATAACAGCCGATCCTGCCGCTACGCGGTAAGGCCGCGCGACAGATTGAGCCGCTCCATCCTTCTTACCCCATCATGAGGCGGCGCGGCGCCGACCTCGAAGAGAAGCAAGAGCCCCGTGCGGCGACATCAGTCTGGACAGACCAACGCGAAGGTGGTGCGCTATGGCCTAATCATACTTGACCAGGCCCGCGATAGAGAAGCTGTTATAGGCGATCCGCCAGTGCCCGCAGTCGGTGCAGGCCTCGACGTGACCGCCCATCGCAGCGGTGCGGCAATGCTCGATCGCCGACATGATCTTAAGCTGGTGCAGGCTCAGGTGCCCGGCATGGGCGGTCCGATAGGCAGGACCAGCGGTGCGGAAGATATCGGCGACCTCGAGTGAGGTGCGCACCGGCTCAGCCGGAGGGCGCCGCCTCGGGCATGAACAGGCCGAGCTTGTCGAGCGGGCTGGTCACCGCGCGCACCGTGCGGGTCGCGACCTTGGTATAGAAGGCGGTGTTCTCGAGCTTGGCATGGCCGAGCAGCGCCTGGATGATGCGGATATCCACGCCATCTTCGAGCAGATGGGTGGCGAAGCTGTGGCGCAACGTGTGCGGACAGACGCGCTTGGTGATCTCGGCGGCCCGCCCCGCCTCGACCACGATGCGATGGAGCTGGCGCGTGCTGATCGGCTTCATCGCGTGCTGGCCGGGGAACATCCAGCCGTCGCGGTGCATCACGCCCTGTTGCTGGCCCAGCTTCCACCACTGCCGCAACAGGACGAGCAGATCAGCCGGGAGCATGGCGTTGCGATACTGGCCGCCTTTACCGCGTTCGACCCGTAGCAGCATGCGCTCGCTATCGACGTCACGTACCTTGAGCATCGCGACCTCGGCGACGCGCAGGCCGGCGCCATAGGCGACCGACAGCGCAGCCTGATGCTTGAGGCAGGTCGTGGCGCCCAGCAGGCGCGCAACCTCGTCGCGGCTCAGCACGACCGGCAACTTGCGCATCTGCTTGACCCATACGAGCCGCCGCGCGAGATCCGGCCGGTCGATCGTGTGGTTGAAGAAGAAGCGCAGCGCCGCGACGATGCTGTTCATGGTCGGCACCGCCACGCCGTTCTCGCGCTGCTCGATCTGGAACCGGCGCAGATCGTCCGCGGTTGCCTCGTCGGGAGGGCGCCCGAGGAAGGTGGCGAACCGGCTGACATCGCGGATGTAGTTACGCTGCGTATCGCGCGAGAAGTGCCGCATGGTCATATCGTCCATCAGCCGCTGGCGCAGCGGGCTGACGGGGGCGGTAACGGGGACAAGCTCGTTCATCGGTCGACTCCTGGTTGAAGGAGTCGCAATGCTCTGCCTGCGACGCGCGTCGCTCAATCCAGGCGGAACATCGGCGTCTTCGCCGCTACCTCACCGCCAGCGCCACTCCCGCGGAGCGGGTTCGTACAACGGCCCATGTTCGGTCGAAGGCCACGAGGCAATCGCGCCGATGAGTCTTCCCGTTCATCTGAGGCGATGCTGATCCGGTTAGTGAGGATTCGCGCACGTGCGCAGCGCTTCATCCTAGGCAAAGTGCGTGGATCCTATAGGGGACCTATAGCGAATTTTAGGATCCCGATCGGGGGCTACACCCCAAAAGGGAAGCGTAAGTAACTGATTCAGGGGAAGATTTTGGTGGACGCACTTGGGCTCGAACCAAGGACCCGCTGATTAAGAGTCAGCTGCTCTACCAACTGAGCTATGCGTCCATTCCGGGCGGTAAGGGGCGCCGCGGGGCGCTTCCTGTCGTCGGGAGCGGCGCGCCTAGCATCCGGGTTTTGCGATTGCAACACCCTTTGCCTCGAAAAACGTCACCAGCGCGTCGTCGCGCGGTTCAGCCGGTTCTGGCGGTCGAGCGACATCAGGATGCCGATGCAGATCAGGATGGTCATCTGTGCCGATCCGCCGAAGCTGATCAGCGGCAGCGGGATGCCGACGACCGGCGCCAGCCCCATCACCATCGCCATGTTGATGAACACGTAGAAGAAGATCGTCGTGGCGATGCCGGCGGCGACCAGCTTCCCGAACTTGCTGTTCGATCGCACGCCGACGACGATGCCCCAGCGGATCAGCAGGCCATAGGCGATGATCACGAACAGGCCGCCCATCAGCCCCCATTCCTCCATCATCGTCGCCAGTGCGAAGTCGGTATGACCTTCGGGCAGATAGTCGAGATGGCTCTGCGTGCCGTTGAGGAACCCCTTGCCGAAGATGCCGCCCGAGCCGATCGCGATCTTCGACTGGCTGATGTGATAGCCGGTGCCGAGCGGGTCGCTCTCGGGGTCGAGGAAGGTGAGCACGCGGTTGCGCTGATATTCGTGCAGCACATAGTTGACGAGGATCGGAACCGACACCGCCAGCGCCAGCCCACTGCCGATGAACAGCCGCAGCGGCACACCGGCCAGGAACATGACGGTGATGCCGCCGGCAGTGATCATCAGCGCGGTGCCGAGATCCGGTTGCAGCATGACCAGCGCGGCCGGCACCGCGATCATCGCGAGCGCCGGCCAGATCGCGCCGAATTTGCGGATCTCTCCCGCGGGCAGCATGTCGTAGAATTTGGCGCAAGCGAGGATGATCGCGACCTTCATCATCTCCGACGGCTGGAGACGGATGAAGCCGAGGTCGAGCCAGCGCTGGCTGCCGCCCGCGACCGCGCCGAGCAGCTCGACGCCGATCAGCATGACGAGGAAGATGCCGTAGAGCGGGAAGGCGAGCGTCGACCAGATATTCTCACGCACGCGCGACAGCACGAGCGCCATGCCGAGAAAGACGAGGAATCGCGCGCCTTGCGGCTGCGCCCATTTGAGATCGCCGCCGGCTGCCGACAACAGCACCAGCACGCCGAACCCGCCAATCGCGCAGACCAGCAGGATCACCAGCCAGGGCAATTGCGCTAGTGGGGCGGGGACGAAGCCCGGGCCGGTGTTGAGGCGGTTCATTCGTCCGGTCCTTGCGGGGAGGGCGATGCCGCCGGGGTTGGGGTTGCCGTCGGGGTCGCGGCGGGCATCGGTGTGGCCGTGGCGCTCGGCGTCGGCTGCGGCAGCGGGGACGCCCCCGGCGTGGGCTTGGCGGCGGGCAGGCCTTGCGCGGCGCGGAAGGCGGCGTCCCTCGTGGCCATGCGCGCGCGAATGTCGCCGCCCCAGCCATTTTCGAGCACGGCCAGCGTATCGAGCGCCTTCTGCTTGTCGAACAGGAAGGTCAGCACGTCCTTCGCCACCGGCGCCGCCGCGCGCGCGCCGCCCATGCCATGCTCGATCACCACCGATGCCGCGTAGCGCGGATTGTCGACCGGCGCGAAGCAAACGAACAGGCCGTGGTCGCGATACTTCCAGTCGCCGCCCTGGCCGCGGTTGCGGTCCATGATCCGGCGCACCTGCGCGGTGCCGGTCTTGCCGCCCATGCGGATGCCGTCGAGCTGAAGCTTGGACGCGCCGGCGGTGCCGTGACCGTTGACCACCTCGTCCATGCCCGATCGGACGATGGCGAGGTGCTCCTCAGGGAAAGCAAGGCGGCTTGCGGGCTTGCGCTTGCCCGCGAGCAGCGAGGGCAGCAATTCGCGGCCGGATGCGACGCGCGCGGCGGACAGGGCGAGCTGGAACGGGCTGACCAGCACATAGCCCTGACCGATCGCGGCGTTCAGCGTGTCCGCCTGAGTCCAGTCCTGCTTGTAGCGGCGCATCTTCCACGCGGTGTCAGGAATGGTGCCGTAACGCTGGGAGGGCAAGGGCAGCTCGAACTCGGCGCCGAAGCCGAGCTTGCGCGCGGCGGCGGCGATCGGCTCGATCCCGATCTCGCGCCCGAGCGTGTAGAAATAGGTGTTGCAGCTGCGCGCGATGGCGGTGTGCATCGTCATCGGGCCATGACGGCCAAGACAGCCGAAGCGGCGATTGCCGAGCTGATAGCCGCCATTGCAATAGATCACGCGGCTGGGATCGACCCCCGCGCCGAGAATGGCGAGCGCGGTGGCGGGCTTGAAGGTCGAGCCGGGCGGGTAGAGGCCCTGCAGCGTCTTGTTCATCAGCGGCAGATGGTCGTCCTGCGACAGCATCTTCCACTCGCTGCGGCTGATGCCGTCGGAAAGGGCATTGGGGTCGTAAGCCGGCATCGACACCATCGCGAGGATGTTGCCGTTGGTGACGTCGAACACTGTGCACGAACCGGATTCGTTGCCGAGGCGGCGCGCCGCAAATTCCTGCAAGCCGGCATCGATCGTGAGGCGGATGGTCTGGCCCGGCTCGTCCGGCCGCGTGGCGAGCTCGCGTACCAGCTTGCCGCGTGCGGTGACCTCGACGCGCTTGGCGCCGGCCTTGCCGCGCAGCGGGCCTTCGAGCATCTTTTCCAGACCGTCCTTGCCCAGCTTGAAGCCCGGTGTGACCAGCAACGGGTCCTTGCTTGCCTTGAACTGTTCGGCGGTCGCCGCGCCGACATAGCCGACGAGATGGCCGACCGCCGCGCCCGCGGGATAGTTGCGCGCAAAGCCGCGCGTCGGCGCGACGCCGGGCAGCTCGGGCAAGCGCACGCTGACTGCGGCGAAGCGCTCCCAGTCGAGATTTTCGGCGACCTGCACGGGCTGGAAGCCGGCCGCGCCCTTCAGATCCTCCTCGATCCGCGCGAGATCCTCGGCGGTGAGCTTGAGCAGGTCGCGCAGCTGCGCGAGCACCTGACCCTTGCTCTCCTTTTCCAGCCGGTCGGGGATGATGTCGACGCGAAAGTCGGTGCGGTTGTTGGCGATCGGCGCACCGTTGCGGTCGACCAGCCAGCCGCGCCGCGGCGGGATCAGCGTTAGATTGACGCGATTGCTCTCCGCCAGCAGCTTGTACTTGTCGTTCTCATAGACTGCGAGCCAGGTCATGCGCCCGGCCAGCACGAGTCCGGCGGTCGCCTGAATGCCGCCCAGCAGCACGGCGCGGCGCGAGAAGCTGTAGCTTTGCTGCGCCTCGCTGATCATCCGCACCGGGCCGCTCATCGCGCGCGCCGCTTGCCGTCGAGCCGCGAGACGAACCGCGAGAGGACCGGAAACAGTGCGATCGAGATCAGCACCTGGATGAGCAGCACCGTATCGACATGCGCGCCGAGCGGCGCGGCGACCAGCCGCCCACCGATCAGGCAGAAGCCGATCGCGCCCGCGGCCAGCAGCCAGTCTTGAAAAAAGTCACGCCACACGATGCGCGTATCTAGCACATCGATCAGGATGCACGACACCGTCCAGAACAGCATCGAATTGCCGAGCGGCTGGCCGCTGACGAGATCGTCGGCAAAGCCCAGCAGCACCGGCGCCCATGGTTTGAGCAGGTCGGGGCGGTGCAGCCGCCAGGCGAGCAGCATCATCAGCCCGAACGGCGGCAGGATCGGGAACGACGCCTTGAACGGCGCCAGCGTGACCAGCGAGCCGAGCACGATGCTGAGCGGGGCGAGCCAGCGCGCGCGCGCCGAGGTGTCGGCCTTGCCTAGCCCGGCAAAGGGCGATCCGCTCACCGCGGCGCCGCTTCCGGCGCGCGCGCGCCGCCGGTCGTTGGGCCGGCTTCGGGAAAGAAGGGCTGCTGGACGAGCGCGAAGTCGAGCGAATCCGGGCTGGCGAGCGGGGCGGCCTCCGCAATGTCGCGCGAGCGTCTGCGCACGCGCGCGACCGCGATATTGGGCGGAAAGACGCCGCCGGTGCCCGAGGTGACGAAGGCGTCGCCCGGCTCGAACAGCACTTGCGCCGCGCCGGCCGAGCGGATCTCGATCAGCCCGTCGCCGCGGCCGGCGGCGATCGCGGGCAGGCCGTCGCGCAGGCGGCGGACCGGGACAATGCTTTCGGGATCCTGGATCAGCAGGACGCGCGCGGTGTTGGGGCTGACCTCGACGATGCGCCCGATCAGCCCGTTGGGGCCGCGCACCGGCTGGCCCGGCCGCACGCCCTGCCACGATCCGGCGTTGAGGGTCGCGAAGCGGCGCGTGCTCGACGCGGTGGAATAGACGAGGCGGGCGGCGACCACCGGATCGGCGGCGCGGTCGCGGACCTTGAGCAGCTGGCGCAGGCGGCGGTTTTCCAGCGTGGTCGAGCGGGCCTGCTCGACCAGCACGCGGTTGGCCGTAACCTCGGCGCGCAGCCGCTCATTCTCACCGCGCACGCCGAAATAGCCGGAAATGCCGCCCGGCACGCTGCTGATCCCGCGGCGCGTCCAGTCGAGCCCCGACGCGATCGGGGTCACCAGTTCGGAAAAGGCGCCGCGGACCGCCGCATAGGCCGGGGGGTTGAACATCGACAGCAACAGCAACACCGCGCCGACCAGCACACCGCCGCCCGCGATCATGTAGCTGATGAAGAGGCCGTATTGCGCCCGCCGCGAAAATCCGGGGCGCCGGTTATTGGGCGGCGCCATGCTCCTGCTTCCTGTCAGACCTGGATGAGGACGCCGCGGAAGATCGGGTCTTCGAGCGCACGGCCGGTGCCCAGCGCGACGCAGGTCAGCGGGTCCTCGGCAACGGTGACGGGCAGGCCGGTCTCGTCGCGCAGCACCTCGTCGATCCCTTCGAGCAGCGCGCCGCCGCCGGTGAGGACGATGCCCTGATCGACGATGTCGGCGGCCAGTTCGGGCGCGGTATTCTCGAGCGCGATGCGCACGCCCTCGACGATCGTGCCGACCGGCTCGGACAGCGCTTCGGCGATCTGGCCCTGATTGATCTGAATCTCCTTGGGTACGCCGTTGACGAGGTCGCGGCCCTTGATGTGGATCGTGCGGCCGATGCCGTCCGCCGGCGGCTTGGCGACGCCGACTTCCTGCTTGATGCGCTCGGCGGTGGCTTCGCCGATCAGCAGGTTATGATTGCGGCGGACATAGGAGACGATCGCCTCGTCCATCTTGTCGCCGCCGACGCGGACCGAGGTCGAGTAAGCGAGGCCGCGCAGCGACAGCACCGCGACTTCGGTGGTGCCCCCGCCGATGTCGACGACCATGCTGCCGATCGGCTCGGTCACCGGCATGTCGGCGCCGATCGCGGCCGCCATCGGCTCCTCGATCAGCATGACCTGCGATGCGCCGGCGTTCGACGCGGCGTCACGGATCGCGCGGCGCTCGACCGAGGTCGAGCCCGACGGCACGCAGATCACGATCTGCGGCCAGCGCATGAACTTGCGCTGCCCGGTGACCTTGCGGATGAAGTGCTTGATCATCTCTTCGGCGACGTCGATGTCGGCGATCACGCCGTCGCGCAGCGGGCGAATCGCCTCGATGCTGCCGGGGGTCTTGCCCATCATCAGCTTGGCGTCGTCGCCGACCGCCTTGACCCGCTTGATGCCGTTCAGCGTCTCGACCGCCACCACCGACGGTTCGTTCAGCACGACCCCGCGGCCGCGCAGATAGACCACGGTGTTCGCGGTCCCCAGATCGATCGCGAGATCATGCGACATCAACTTGAAAAAGCGGAAGAAACCCATCTGTTCGCACCGTTCTGTCGCGGCATGGCCCTGGCCGCTTGTTCGCACTGAAGTTTATACCTGACCCGTTCGAGGCGGATCGACTCCAGCCTCGAAAATCTGGCGGATACGGGTCGCAGGATGACGCCGCTTGGGCTACACCGGCATCCATGTCAATACGCCGCTTGCCGGAGCATCTTGTCAACCGGATCGCTGCCGGGGAAGTGGTGGAACGCCCCGCCAGCGCGCTCAAGGAACTCGTGGAAAACGCGATCGATTCGGGCGCGTCGCGCGTCGCCGTGCGGCTGGCGGGCGGCGGGATCGAGCTGATCGAGGTGACCGACGACGGCTGCGGCATGGACCGCGCCGAGATGGCGCTCGCGCTGGAACGCCATGCGACCTCGAAATTGCCGGAAGCCTTGTGGGAGCATGGGGCAATCGAAGCGGTGACCACGCTGGGCTTTCGCGGTGAGGCGCTGCCGTCGATCGCGAGCGTGGCGCGGCTGACGATCGAGAGCCGGGTGCGCGGCGGCGCCAATGATTCCGGGGGCTGGTCGCGAGCGGTGGACAATGGCGCGCTGGCGGGCGAGGGGCCGGCAGCGCTGCCGCCCGGCACGCGGGTGCGGGTCGAGGGACTGTTCGAAAAGGTGCCGGCGCGGCGCAAGTTCCTGCGCTCGACGCGGTCGGAATATGCCGCGTGCCTCGACGTCGTGAAGCGGCTGGCGATGGCGCGGGCCGATGTCGGCTTCTCGGTCGAACATGACGGGCGGCGCGTATTGAGCGTGCAGGAGGGGATGAGCCGGCCCGAGCGGGTCGCCGCGCTCACCGACCGCGAGCTGGCGGGCAACAGCGTGGGCGTGGATTTCGAGCGCGAAGGCGTGGTCCTTGGCGGCGTCGCCGGGCTGCCGACCTTCAACCGTGGCGTGGCGGACCACCAATATCTGTTCGTCAACGGACGCCCGGTGAAGGACCGGCTGCTCAACGGCGCGGTGCGTGGCGCCTATGCCGAGATGCTGGCGCGCGACCGCCATCCGGTGGTCGCGCTGTTCCTCGACGTGCCCCCAGATCAGGTCGATGTGAACGTGCATCCGGCCAAGACCGAGGTGCGCTTTCGCGACCCGCAACTGGCGCGCGGGCTGATCGTCAGCGGGCTGAGGCGTGCATTGGACGAGGCGGGCCACCGCAGCGTACAGCGTGCCGATGCGGCGGTGATGGGGTTGTGGCAGGCCGAACCGCTCGCGCCAGCGCCCGCCCCCCAGGCGAATCTATGGGGCGAGACCGCGACGCTGCCCCGCACCAGCGCCGTGTTCGACCGCCGGACGAGCTTCATCGCGCCGCCCCAGGCGCGCGCCGAACCCGCCGCCGCGCCGGTGCCGGGCGTGACCAGCTTCCCGCTCGGCGTGGCGCGGGGGCAGGTGGCCAAGACCTATATCGTCGCCGAAGCCGAGGACGGGCTGGTGCTGGTCGACCAGCACGCCGCGCACGAGCGGCTGGTGCTCGAACGGATGCGGCGCGCGATGAGCGATGGCGGGGTCTCCTCGCAGGCGCTGCTGCTGCCCGAGGTGGTCGAGCTTGACGAGCCGGCGTGCGACCGGCTCGAGGCACGCAGCGCCGAGCTGGCCGAGTTCGGGCTGGAGCTGGAGCGGTTCGGCCCGCGCGCGATGCTGGTGCGCGCGACCCCGGCGATGCTGGGCGGGGGCGATGTGAGCGCGCTGGTCACCGACATCGCCGACGAACTGGCAGCGTTCGACGAGGCGCTGTCGCTGAAGGAGCGGCTCGACCATGTCGCGGCGACGATGGCGTGCCATGGATCGGTGCGCGCCGGGCGGGTGCTGTCGGTCGCGGAGATGAACGCGCTGCTGCGCGAAATGGAGGTCACGCCGCATTCGGGCCAGTGCAACCATGGCCGCCCGACCTGGGTGA
Organism: Sphingomonas tagetis; assembly: GCF_024211275.1. GTDB lineage: Bacteria > Pseudomonadota > Alphaproteobacteria > Sphingomonadales > Sphingomonadaceae > Sphingomonas > Sphingomonas tagetis. The sequence goes on along the minus strand of NZ_JAMLDX010000029.1, from coordinate 15,186 downwards.
AGCTGGCGCATGGCGATATCGAGAGGCTGTTCGGGCGGAAGTGAGGCGCCACGCAACCGCTTGAAGTGCGGCGCGTTTTGCGTCCAACCGAACAGAGGAAGCACCATGACTCATCAGCCACCGATTCCCCAGGAATCGCAATCGCCCTATCCGCTCCATCCGGCACCAATACCCGAAGCGGTGAAGCAGCGCGCTGCCGAAGCCGAAGCCGAAGCCGAAGCCGAAGCCGAGCGGTCGGCGGCTGAAGCGCACCATGGTCCGAACCAAACCACGCTGTTCGGCATCGGCGCCGCCGTCGCGCTTGGTGCCGCTGCCGCGTTGAGCAGCTATCTCTATGCGCGGCGCGGGGCCGCGTCGGGCAAGGCCAAACGCGGCGCGTCGGGCAAGCGCAAGCAGGGCCAGGCGTCCGCCGATCGCAAGGCCGCCAGCGCGGCCCGTCACTGACGCGGCGACGGCAGGCGCAAAAAACAGCGCATTTGCAGCACGCTAGCTGCCGTCAGTTTTCATCCGATGCAACCTTCGCCGCCGCAACGCATTGTTAGCCATGAACAGAGCGTTCGAGTGAGGAAGTGATGAGCAAGGTAATGCCAGTGGTACTCGCGGCGGTGCCGTTGTTCGTGATGCTGACGGCGATGTTCGCCGGCTGAGACCCAGACCCCTTCGCCCCCAAGCGAAACAGGAGGCCGTCCGGAGCGATCCGGGCGGCCTTTTGGTCGTGCGCGACGATGCCATCCACGGACGGCGCGCCTCAACGAAAAAGGCCGCCCCGGTTGCCCGGTGCGGCCCTTTTCTTGGTTCGCAAGCAGCGAGGGGATCAGCCCTCGGTCTGCTCCTCGGCCGGAGCGTCCTCGCGGGCTTCCGCGGTCGCGCCGGGCTCGGCATTGGGGTCGTATGCCTCGACGAAGCCGGCTTCGTCCTTCTCGAACATCGCCTCCATCACGTCGACGCCCTGTGCCTGCATGTCCGCCTCTTCCGGCGAACGCGCGACGTTGACCTTGACGGTCACGGCGACTTCGGCGTGGAGCGCGACGCGCACTTCGTACAGGCCGATCGACTTGATCGGCTTGTCGAGGACGACCTGCGCCTTGGTGACATGATGCTTGTCGGCGTTGAGCGCCTCGACGATGTCGCGCACCGCGACCGAGCCGTAAAGCTGGCCGGTGTTCGACGCCTGGCGGATCAGGGTGACCGAAACGCCGTCCAGCGTCTTCGATTCCTTCTCGGCGTCCGAACGCTTGGCGGCGTTCTCGGCGACGATGCGCTCGCGATTGGCCTCGAAGACCTTGCGGTTCGCTTCGTTCGAACGAAGCGCCTTCTTGTTCGGGAGCAGGAAGTTACGGGCAAAGCCGTCCTTCACGCGCACCACGTCCCCGATATGGCCGAGCTTCTCGACCCGCTCGAGCAGAATGACTTCCATGGGTCCGCTCCTTACTTAACGATGAAGGGCAGCAGGCCCAGGTGACGGGCGCGCTTGATGGCGACGGCCAACTCGCGCTGCTTCTTCGCGCTCACCGAAGTGATGCGCGACGGGACGATCTTGCCGCGCTCGGACACGAAGCCCTGCAGCAGACGAACGTCCTTGTAATCGATCCGGGGCGCGTCCTTCGCGGAGAAGGGGCAGCTCTTGCGGCGGCGGAAAAAGGGTCGTGCCATGATTCTTTCTCCTTACTCGCCCGAGTTGCTGAAGCCGGTGTTGTTACCGCCTTCTTCGCGGTCGCGGCGGCCACGGCCACGCTCGCGCTCCTGGCCCTTGCGCATCATCACGGTCGGACCCTGCTCCAGCTCGTCCACGCGGACGGTCATGTAGCGGATCACGTCTTCGTTGATCTGCGTCTGGCGCTCCAGCTCGGCGACCACGCCGGCGGGGGCGTCGATCTCGAGCATCACGTAATGCGCCTTGCGGTTCTTCGCGATCTTGTAGGCGAGCGAACGAAGACCCCAGGTCTCGGTCTTGACGACCTTGCCATTGTTGTCCTCGACGATCTTGGTGGCGGTTTCCGCCAGCGTGTCCACCTGCGCCGGTGCCAGATCCTGGCGCGCAAGGAACACATGCTCGTACAGAGCCATGCGTCATTCTCACTGTTGGCCGATCGCTGACGCCCGCACCATGCGAAACGCCCCTCCGGCTGTCGTTCATATGCGAAAAGCGGCCAGCCGAGGCTGCCGCTCAACGAGGCGCCATTACGCGCGCTTCCGGCAAAAGGCAAGCGGCGGGGCATCGCTGCCCCGCCGCCCGGGAGGAAGTCTTAGCGGATCATGCCGGCGAAGACCGCCGCGATGATGCCGGAGGTGATGCCGATCAGCACCGCGTCATTGCCCGACTGGACATAGCGGTAGCCGCGCGGCGGCGCCCGCAGGCCGCGATACTGGCGGTAATCGACCTGCCGGTAGTTGCGGGCATAGCGGCTGTCGAAGCGTTCGCCGCGCTTCCAGTTGCGATACTGGCTACGGGTTGGCTGGTAGCGGCGGTCCCGTTCGAAGCGGTTGTCGCCATAGCGGTCGCCATAGCCGCTGCGCTGGGTCATCTCGTAACGCTGCGGCGCGGCAGCGGCGGGAGCCGCGGCCAGGATCGGGCTGGCGACCAGCGTGGTCGCGACGGCGGCGAGAACGAACTTTTTCATTTCATCTACTCCTCTGTGAGGCCCCCTGTTCGGGTGACAGATGCAATTTGGGCGCAGGGTGTCGCGCAACTATCGCGGGCGAGCGGCAAAATGGTCGCCGAGTGTCGCAAGCCGTTCAGCTTCGTTCATCTTGCGGGATCGGCGCGAGGGGCATAGGGCCGGCGCCTGATTTCGAGGAGCCTTAAGCAATGCGTGCCTTCATTTTTCCCGGTCAGGGGAGCCAGTCGGTCGGCATGGGGCTGGCGCTGAGCCAGGCGAGCGCGACCGCGCGCGAGGTGTTCCAGGAGGTCGACGAGGCGCTGGGGCAGAATCTGTTCAAGCTGATGACCGAGGGGCCGGAGAGCGACCTGTTACTGACCGAGAACGCCCAGCCGGCGATCATGGCGCATGCCATCGCGGTGCTGCGCGTGCTGGAGAAGGAAGGCGGCCTGCGGCTGGCGGAGAAGGCCGATTTCGTCGCGGGGCATAGCCTCGGCGAATACACCGCGCTGTGCGCGGCGGGCGCGCTCGATCTCGGCGTGACGGCGCGGCTGCTCAAGCTACGCGGTCAGGCGATGCAGGCGGCGGTGCCGGTGGGTGAGGGCGCGATGGCGGCATTGCTCGGCGCGGACCTCGTCAAGGCGCAGGCGATCGCCGATGCCGCGGCGCAGGGCGAGGTGTGCAGCGTTGCGAACGACAACGACCCGTCGCAGGTGGTGATCTCGGGCGCGAAGGGCGCGATCGACCGCGCGGTCGGGCTGGCGAAGGAACATGGCGCGAAGCGCGCGGTGCTGCTGCCGGTGTCGGCGCCGTTCCACTGCCCGCTGATGCAGCCCGCGGCTGACGCGATGGAGAAGGCGCTTGGCGAAGTCGCGATCCGCGCGCCGCTGGTGCCGGTCTATGCCAATGTGACCGCGGCGCCGGTGAGCGACCCCGACACGATCCGCACGCTGCTGGTGGAGCAGGTGACCGGCATGGTGCGCTGGCGCGAATCGGTCGCGGCGATGTTCGATGCTGGCGTGCACGATTATGTCGAGCTTGGCGGCAAGGTGCTCGGCGCAATGGTCAAGCGCATCGCGCCGGACGCGGGCGTGACCAGCGTGGTGACGATGGACGATATCGAGGCGCTGGAAAAGGCGCTCTGAGGAGATGAGCATGTTCGACCTTACAGGCATGACCGCGCTGGTGACCGGCGCTTCGGGCGGGATCGGCTCGGAAATCGCGAAGGCGCTGGCTGCGCAGGGCGCTCGGCTGGCGGTTTCGGGGTCCAATGCCGGGAAACTGGAGGCGTTTCGCGCCGAACTGGGCGGCGACCATGTCGCATTGGCGTGCAACCTCAGTGACGGGGCCGCGGTGGACGCGCTGGTGCCGTCGGCGGTCGAGGCGCTGGGGAAGGTCGACATCCTCGTCAACAATGCCGGGGTGACGCGCGACAACCTGGCCATGCGCATGAAGGACGAGGAGTGGGACACGGTCATCCGCGTCAACCTCGAGGCCGCGTTCCGGCTGATGCGCGCCGCCGCCAGGCCGATGATGAAGGCCCGCTTCGGGCGGATCGTGTCGATCACGTCTGTCGTGGGTACGACAGGGAACCCCGGACAGGCCAACTATGCCGCGTCCAAGGCCGGGCTGGTCGGCATGTCCAAGGCGATGGCGCAGGAACTGGCAAGCCGCGGGATCACGGTGAACTGCGTCGCGCCGGGCTTCATCCGCTCGGCGATGACCGATGTACTGCCCGAAGCGCAGAAGACCGCGCTGCTGACGAAGATTCCCGCGGGCGACCTCGGCGATGGCGCGGATATCGGCGCCGCAGTTGTCTATCTGGCATCGAGGGAAGCCGGCTATGTGACGGGTCAGACGCTCCATGTGAACGGCGGCATGGCGATGATCTGACCGTGCCCAGGCCACTTGCGCCCCCTTGCGCGGGACCAAGTGGCGTTCTACGTGCGTTCAGGAAACACCGGATTCAGCCTCAATAAGAAGGAACAGGGTATGAGCGAGACCGCCGATCGCGTGAAGAAGATCGTCGTCGAGCACCTCGGCGTCGAAGCCGAGAAGGTGACCGAGGACGCGAGCTTCATCGACGACCTGGGCGCGGACAGCCTCGACATCGTCGAGCTGGTGATGGCGTTCGAGGAAGAGTTCGGGGTCGAGATCCCCGACGACGCCGCCGAGAAGATCACGACCGTCAAGGACGCGATCACCTATATCGACGAGAATCAGGGCTAAGCGGGTCACCGCCATGCCGGCCCGCTCGGGCAGGATTTGACGAACGGCTCCCGGTCCCGGAAAGGGGTGGGGAGCCGTTTCGCATTCTAAAGACTACGGAGAGATACTATGCGCCGCGTCGTCGTGACTGGCCTTGGCCTCGTGACCCCGCTGGGTGCGGATGTCGAGACCGCGTGGAAGAACATCGTCGCGGCGAAGTCCGGCGCGGGCACGATCACGCGCTTCGACGCGACCGACTATCACACCAACTATGCGTGCGAAGTGAAGCCCGCCGACCATGAATACGGCTTCGATCCGGGCAAGCGAGTCGATCACAAGATCCAGCGTCAGGTCGATCCGTTCATCATCTATGGCATCGACGCGGCGGGACAGGCGATCGAGGATGCCGGGCTGACCGACATGACCGACGAACAGCGGTTTCGCGCCGGCTGCTCGATCGGCTCGGGCATTGGCGGGCTCCCGGGGATCGAGAGCGAATCGCTGGTGCTGGCGGAGAAGGGGCCGAAGCGCGTCTCACCGCATTTCGTGCACGGGCGGCTGATCAACCTGATCTCGGGCCAGGTCTCGATCAAATATGGGCTGATGGGGCCGAACCATGCGGTGGTGACCGCATGCTCGACCGGCGCGCACTCGATCGGCGACGCCGCGCGGATGATCGCGATGGACGATGCCGACATCATGCTGGCGGGCGGCGCAGAGGCGACGATCTGCCCGATCGGCATTGCCGGCTTCGGCCAGGCACGCGCATTGTCGACCGAGTTCCGCGACGAGCCGTGGCGCGCGAGCCGGCCGTGGGATCAGGGCCGTGACGGCTTCGTCATGGGCGAGGGCGCCGGGATCGTCGTGCTCGAGGAATATGAGCACGCCAAGGCGCGTGGCGCGAAAATCTATGCCGAGGTGGTCGGCTATGGCCTGTCGGGCGACGCCTATCACGTCACCGCGCCGCATCCCGAGGGTTCTGGCGCGTTCCGCTCGATGCAGATGGCGATGAAGAAGTCGGGACTCGACGTGTCGGACATCGACTATATCAACGCGCACGGCACCTCGACACCGCTCGGCGACGAGCTCGAGCTGGGCGCGGTGCGCAAGCTGTTCGGCAACGCCATCGGCGATCTCAGCATGTCCTCGACCAAGTCGGCGATCGGCCATTTGCTGGGTGGCGCGGGCGCGGTCGAGAGCATCTTCTGCATCCTCGCGATGCGCGACCAGATCGCGCCGCCGACGCTCAACCTCGACAATCCGAGCGAGAATTGCGCGGGCGTCGACCTGGTGCCGCACAAGGCCAAGGAGCGGAAGATCAAGGCCGTGCTGAACAACTCGTTCGGCTTTGGCGGGACCAATGCGAGCCTCGTGATGAAGGCGGTCTGACCGCCGCAGGAGATACATGGCGATGCTGCGCAAGCTCGGCTGTTTGGGCGTCATCGCCGTGCTGCTCGCGGTCGGCGCGGCCTTCTGGGGCGCGAACCAGTGGGGCGGGCCGGGGCCGGCCAGGACCAATGTCACGGTCGAAGTGCCGGCCGGCGCGACGATGACCGCGGCGGCGCAGGCGATGGAGAAGGCCGGCGCGATCCGCGACGCCGACACCTTCCTGTGGATGGCACGCATCTTCGGCGATGACACCCCGATCCAGGCGGGCGAATATCGCGTGCCCGCGAAGATCAGCCAGTCCGACATCCTCAAGATGCTGCAGGGCGGCAAGACGCTCCAGCGCTTCGTGATGGTGCCCGAGGGGATGCCGTCGATCATGGTGCATGAGCGGCTGATGGCCGCGCCGCACCTCGGCGGCGAGGCGGCGGTGCCTGCCGAGGGGTCCGTGCTGCCCGACAGCTATGCCTATGCGCGCGGAGATACGCGGCAGAAGGTGCTCGATTCGATGCAGGCGGCGATGACCCGATATCTCGCCGCCGCCTGGGCGAAGCGCAAACCGGGGATCGCGGTGAACACGCCCGAGGAAGCGATCATCCTCGCCTCGATCGTCGAGAAGGAAACCGGAAAGCCCGCGGAGCGGCGGATGGTCGCGGGGGTCTATTCCAACCGGCTCAAGCGCGGCATGCCGTTACAGGCCGATCCGACCGTCATCTATCCGGTGACCAAGGGCAAGCCGCTCGGCCGCCGCATCCTGCGCTCCGAGCTGCAGGACAAGAACGGCTACAACACCTATGCCAGTGCCGGGCTGCCGGTCGGGCCGATCGCCAATCCCGGGCGCGCGAGCATCGACGCGGTGCTGAATCCGGAAGCGACCAACGCGCTCTATTTCGTCGCGGACGGCAGCGGCGGGCATGTCTTCGCGGACACGCTCGAGCAGCACAACGCCAATGTGCAGAAATGGTATGCGCTGCGGCGGGCACGCGGCGAAATGTGACAAATGCTCGCTCGTAAGGCAGGCTAGCCCGCCGAAATACGGGAGGATGCGATGTCTGCTGAAAATGTGGCCGTGATCCAGGGGCTCTACGACGCCTTCGCCGCAGGCGACGTCGCCGGCGTGCTGGGGCGAATGAGTCCCGACATCGTCTGGTGCGAGGCCGAGAATTTCCCCTATGCCGACGGCAACCCCTATCGCGGACCCGAAGCAATCGCGGCCGGCGTGTTCGCGCGCTGCGGCAGCGAATGGGACGGCTTCACCGTGCTGCCCGAGGAACTGCTCGATGCAGGCGACCGCGTGGTGATGCTCGGCCGCTATGCCGGCACCTACCTCGCCACCGGCAAGGCGATGAACCCGCAGGTCGTCCATCTGTGGACCGTCCGCGACGGCAAGGCGGTGGCGTTCGAACAGCGCGTCGATACGCTCGACGTCGCGCGGGCGACCGGCGCGGCGTGAGCGGTTAGCGCGGCAGCGCCACCGCGCCGCGTGCGAGCTGCTCGATTTCGTCCATGCTCGCGCCTTTGGGCGTGACCCAGCTGCCGCCGACGCACAGCACCGGGTCGAAGCCGAGCCAGTCGGGCGCGGTCGCCGGGCTGATCCCGCCGGTGGGGCAGAATTTGGCCTCGTGGAAGGGCGCGGCCAGCGCCTTGAGCGCCCTGAGGCCGCCGCTGGTCTCGGCCGGGAAGAATTTGAAGTGGCGCAGGCCCAGGTCATAGCCGCGCATGATGTCGCCCGCGCTCGCCACGCCGGGCAGAAACGGCACGCCGCTCTCGACGATCACGCTGCCGAGCCGCTCGGTGAGGCCGGGCGACACGATGAACTCGGCGCCGGCATCCATCACCTGCGCGAACTGATCGGTGCTGACGACCGTCCCCGCGCCGACGATGGCACCGGTTACCTGCTTCATTTCGCGGATCGCGTCGAGTGCGGCAGGGGTGCGCAGCGTGACCTCGAGCACCTTGAGCCCGCCACGTACCAGCGCCTCCGCCAGCGGCCGCGCGGTCGATGCGTCATCGATCACCAGCACGGGGATGACGGCGCTGGTCCGCATGATCGCTTCGATGTTGGTGACTGGGGTCACTGGCTATGCTCCTGCGCGAATGCCGCCGCTGCGCCGTAAAGGCCGGGCTGGGGGTGGGTGATCAGCTTGACTGGAATGCCGGCCATTAGCGACTGGAACCGCCCCTTGGCAATGAAGCGCTGGCCGAACCCGGAATTGAGCAGCCGGTCCTTGAGTCGATAGCCGAGGCCCCCCGCGATCACCACGCCGGTCGGTCCGTGCGCGAGCGCGAGATCGCCCGCCACCGCGCCGAGCGCAAGGCAGAAGCGGTCGAGCGCGGCGGCGGCGAGCGAGTCGCCGCCCTCGAGCGCGAGGCTCCAGATCGCCTTGTCGTCGAGATGGGCGACCGGCTTGCCCTCAATCGCCGCCAGCGTTTCATAGATCGGGACGATGCCGGGGCCGGACACGATGCGCTCGGCCGAGACGCGCGTGTAGCTCGGGCGCAAGCGGCGGACGATCTGGTCCTCGATCTCGTCCAGCGGCGCATAATCGATATGGCCGCCTTCGGTCGGGATGACGTGATAGGCGCCGCTGCCGGTGCGGAACACCTGCGCGACGCCAAGGCCGGTGCCGGGGCCGCAGATGGTGATCGCGCCCTGTTCTGGCAACGTTGTCTGCGGACCGCACAGATGAACGAAGTCGCTGTCGGGCAATTGGGCGACGGCGTGGCCGATCGCGCCGAAATCGTTGATGATGGTGAAGGCGTCGACGTTCAGCCGCTCCTTCACCAGCGGCTGGCGGATGATCCACGGATTGTTGGTGAGCTTGATCAGCTCGCCATTGACCGGCGAGGCGACGGCGATCGCGGCGGCGCGGGGCAGGGCGCGCGCTGCGCTTGCGGCAAAGGCTTCCCAGGCAAGCTGCAGGCTGGCGTGATCGGCGGTCTTCTGCGTGACCGGCTCGCCCATCGCCACCACGCGGCCGCCTTCGACCTGCGCAATGGCGAAGCGCGCGTGCGTGCCCCCGATATCGACTGCGACGACGTCCATGCCTTGTCCCTTCAGAGTTCCGCCGCGGCGAGCATCGCGGATCCGCCCGCTTCCGCCTCGCTCGCCGTGAGCCGCATCAGCGCGAACAGCTCGCGGCCAACGCCGGCCTCGGCGGGTGGCGGCGCGGCTTGCTCGCGGGCGGCCCATTCCACCGGATCGACCAGCGCGCTGAGGATGCCCTCCTCCGCACACAGGCGGATGACATCGCCGTCGCGCAGCTTGCCGATGGGACCGCCACCGATCGCTTCCGGCGAGAGATGGATCGCCGCCGGCACCTTGCCCGACGCGCCCGACATTCGCCCATCGGTAACGAGCGCGACGCGATAGCCTTTGTTCTGCAGCACGCCGAGCGGCGGGGTGAGCTTGTGCAACTCGGGCATGCCGTTGGCGCGCGGACCCTGGAAGCGGACCACGACGACCACGTCGCGGTCGAGTTCGCCGGCCTTGAACGCGTCATGCACCTGTTGCTGGTCGGAAAAGACGCGGCACGGCGCCTCGATCGTCCAGCGGTCGCGCGCCACGGCGGAGACCTTGATGCACGCGCGGCCGAGATTTCCCGAGAGGATGCGGAAGCCGCCTTCTTCGGAGAAGGGCGCGTCGATGGTGCGCAGGATGGTGTCGTCGCCGCTGGTTTCGGGGTGGTCGCGCCAGACGAGCTGGTCGCCGTCGAGGTCAGGCTTGCGCGTGTAATCGGCGAGGCTGTCGCCGGCGACGGTGGTGGTGTCGGCGTGGAGGATGCCGCCCCTGATCAGTTCGCGGATGACGAAGGTCGGGCCGCCGGCATCCTCGAATCCGTTCACATCGGCCGAGCCATTGGGATAGACGCGAGCCAACAACGGCACGACGCGCGAGAGGCGGTCGAAATCCTGCCAGTCGATCAGAATGCCGGCGCAGCGCGCGATGGCGGGCAGGTGGATGAGGTGGTTGGTCGAGCCGCCGGTGGCGAGCAGCACCACCGCCGCATTAACGATCGCGCGTTCATCCACGATCTCACCAATCGGGCGGTAGTCATTGCCATTCCACCCGATTTCCGGCAGCCGCTGCACCGCTGCCCTGGTCAGTTCCTGCCGCAGCTTGGTGCCGGGATTGACGAACGACGCGCCTGGCATGTGCAGCCCCATCGCCTCGACCATCATCTGGTTCGAATTGGCGGTGCCATAGAAGGTGCAGGTACCCTTGCCGTGATAGGCGGCGATCTCGCTGTCGAGCAGTTCCTCGCGGCTCGCCTTGCCCTCGGCATAGAGCTCGCGGACGCGCGCCTTGTCGCTGTTGGCGATGCCGGTGCGCATCGGCCCGCCGGGGATCAGCACCATCGGCAGATGGCCGAAGCGCAGCGCGCCCATCAGCAGGCCCGGCACAATCTTGTCGCAGATGCCGAGCAGCGCCGCGCCCTCGAACACATTGTGGCTGAGCGCGATGGCGGTGGCCATGGCGATGCTGTCGCGGCTGAACAGCGACAGCTCCATCCCGGCATAGCCCTGAGTCACTCCGTCGCACATCGCCGGAACGCCGCCCGCGACCTGCGCGGTGGCGCCCGCTTCGAGCGCCCACACCTTCATCTGCTCGGGATAGCGGTAATAGGGCGCATGGGCCGAGAGCATGTCGTTATAGGCGGTGACGATGCCGATGTTCATCGACCGCCCCTCCTTCATCCGGTCGCGCTGCTCGTCGGTCCCGGCAAAGGCATGGGCGAGGTTGGCGCAACCGAGCCGCGGGCGCCCGACGCCATTCTCGCGCTGCTGGGTCATCAGCGCGAGATAGGCGGCGCGGCGGTCCTTCGACCGCTCGATGATGCGATCGGTGACGGCGGCGACTTCGGGATGAAGCGGCATTGATTCAGTCCCTTATTCGGCCCAGTGGATATCGACTGGCAACTCGGTTTCGGCGAGCACGCGGCCAATCGGGTAGGACGAAGACGGCCCCTGTTCGGCGGCCTTTTCCAGCACCTTGCGCTTCTCCGCGCCGGTGATCGCGATCATCAGCGACTTGGCGTTGGCGATGGCGGCGGCGGACAAGGTGACGCGCGCGACCGGGGCTTCGCTGGGCAGCGGATCGGGCATCACGCCCAATGCGCGGCGCTCCTTGGGGCCGCTCAGCGCCTCGTCATAATCGGGGCCGGGGAAGATCGAGGCGGTGTGCCCGTCCGCGCCCATGCCGAGCAGGACGAGGTCGAGCGGCCAGTGCAGGTCCTGCAGGCGGGCGTCCGCCGCGCGGCCTGCGGCCTTGTAGTCCTCGGCCTTGTCGCTGATCAGCGGGATGACGCGCGCGCCCTTGGGCAGGAACGCCTTGCCGAGCGCCGTGACGTTGGACAGCGGATCGCCGAGCGGGACGAGCCGGTCGTCGGTCGGCACGATCGTGACGCGCTTCCAGTCGAGCTTGGCGCCCGCGAGCTTCTCATAGATCGGCGCCGGGGTCTTGCCGCCCGGCAGCGCGATCACCGCAGCGCCGCGCGCGTCGATCGCGCTTTCGATGATGAAGCCGATGTCACCGGCGAGCGCTTCGGCCCACTCGTCGCCATCCTCATAGTCCCACCATTCGATTTCTTCGGCCATGTCTTCGTGTCTCCAGCGGATGCCTAAGTGTGCAAACGCGCTTATTCGTTCCAGGTTACGCCGTCACGCTCGGTCAGCGCGATCGCCGCGCTCGGTCCCCAGGTGCCGGACGCATAGGACTTGGGCCTGACGTCCGCGCTGTCCCAGCCGGCGCGGATCGAGTCGATCCAGTCCCATTGCGCCTCCACCTCGTCGCGGCGCACGAACAGCGTCGGATCGCCTTCCAGCAGATCGAGCAGCAGCCGCTCATAGGCGATGCGGCGGCGCGTGCCGGCGAACTCGTGCTCGAGGCTCAAGTTCAGCGGCACTTCGCGCAGCCGCACCCCCTCGCGGTCGAGGCCAGGCTCCTTGGCCATCACCAGCAGGCGGACATATTCCTCGGGCTGGATGCGGATGATCAGCGTGTTCGACTGCAGCACGCCGCCGCGCTCGGCGAAGATCGAATGCGGGACCGGCTTGAACTGGACGACGATCTCCGATCGCCGCTCGGTCATGCGCTTGCCGGTGCGCAGGTAGAAGGGCACGCCCTGCCAGCGCCAATTGTCGACATGCGCCTTGACCGCGACGAAGGTCTCGGTGCGCGAAGGCTTTTCCAGCTCTTCGGCATAGCCCGCGACGATCTTCCCGCCCGACGCACCGCCGGTATATTGCCCGGTGACCGTCAGGTTCGCCGCGTCCTGCCCGGCGATACGACGCAGCGAGCGCAGCACCTTGACCTTCTCGTCGCGGATCGAGGTGCCGTCGAAGCGGGCAGGGGGTTCCATTGCGATCAGCGCGAGCAGCTGGAGAATATGGTTCTGCACCATGTCGCGCAGCGCGCCGACATCATCATAATAGCCCGCGCGGCCTTCGAGTCCAACCGTCTCGCTGACGGTGATCTCGACATGGTCGATCCCCGCCGCATTCCAGATCGGCTCGAACAGCGAATTGCCGAAGCGCAGCGCGAGGATGTTCTGGACGGTTTCCTTGCCGAGATAGTGATCGATGCGGAAGGTGCGGTTCTCGGGGAAGACGCTGGCGACCGCATCGTTGATCTCGCGGCTCGAGGCGAGGTCGAAGCCCAACGGCTTTTCGAGGCCGATGCGGACATTGTCGCCCGCCAGCCCCGCCGAGGCGAGGCCCTCGATCGTCGGCTCGAACAGGCTCGGCGCGGTCGACAGGAAGATGGCGAGGCCGTTCGAGATGTCGCCGAGCTTGGCCGCGAGCTCGCCGAAGCCATCGGTCTTCGACGCGTCGAGCGGCTGATATTGCAACCTGTCGAGGAAGCTCGCGATCTGCCCATCGTCCTTGCGGTCGTCGGGCAGATGAGTCGCCAGCGCCTTGGCCGCGAAGTCGCGATATTCCGCGTCTGACAGCGTTGACCGCGCGGTGCCGGTTATCGTCAGCCCACTCGACAGCAAGCCATCGGCATGGAGGCCGTAGAGCGAGGGCAGCAGCATGCGCTGGGCAAGGTCGCCCGTCGCGCCGAACAGCAGCAGCTTGCCGAATGGATCCCGCATCGTTCCTCCAACGCCTGTCGGTTCGTCCCCTAGCAGCGGCACCGCGCGGGGCAAGCGGGGTTGCGCTTGTCCGGTCTAAAGGACCAGCCCGGCCGTGGGGTCGAGCCCCGCCATGATGTTGAGGTTCTGCACCGCAGCGCCGCCCGCGCCCTTTCCGAGATTGTCGAGCGTGGCGACCAGCCGGACCTGCCCGCGCTCGGCATTGCCGAACACGCGCAGATGCATGCGGTCGGTGCCCGCGACTTCCTCGACCGTGACCAGCGACACGCCCTCGCTCGGCAGCACATGCACCACCGGCGAATCGCGATAGGCGTCGGCGAGCGCGCTCTCGATCGCCTGCACCGACGGCTTGCGCGGGAGGGCGTGAAGCGCCAGCGGCACCTCGATCAGCATGCCGCGATAGGCGCGCGCGACCGCGGGCTGGAAGATCGGGGCGTGATCGATCCGCGCATGTTTCTGCATTTCGGGCAGATGCTTGTGCTCGAGGCTCATGCCATAGGCGCGGAAGGCGGTGTCGGCCGTGCCGTCCTCGAACTCCGCGATCATCGCCTTGCCGCCGCCCGAATAACCCGAGGCGCCGCTCGCCGAGAGTCCCCAGTCGGGCGGGATCAGCCCGGCGCGGACCAGCGGGCGGACGAGCGCGAGAAAGCCGGTCGGCCAGCAGCCGGGGTTGCTCACCAGCCGCGCCTCATGGATCGCCGCGGCCTGCGCTGGATCGAGCTCGGCAAAGCCATAGGTCCAGCCATCCGCGACGCGGTGCGCGGTCGAGGCGTCGATGATGCGCGTAGCGCTGTTGGTGGTTAGCTCGACCGCCTCGCGCGCCGCGTCGTCGGGCAGGCACAGGATCACGAAATCGGCCGAATTGAGCGCCTGCGCGCGCCTTTTGGCGTTCTTGCGGTCGGCGTCAGCGAGCGTGATCAGCTCGATCTCGCTCCGTCCGGCGAGCCGGTCGGCGATTTCGAGGCCGGTGGTGCCCGCGGCGCCGTCGATGAAGACGCCGATCGTCATGCCGCCACCTTCAGATGGCTGGCGTCGACATAGCCGACCAGACCGGGGGCCGGGGCACGGCCCCAGGCGCTGCCCGCCGACAGTTCGAGGACTTCGAACAGATCGCCGATCGCCAGCTGCACGAGCGTCTCGGCGGCGGGATCACGGCTTTCGAGCAGCGGGGTGGCCGCCGTGGCGACATAGGTCACCGGCGCGGCATAGTGCGGTGCGAAGACGCGGCTGGCGAGACGGACATCGGCCAGGTCGCGGCGCGCGGCATCGGTGCGCGGATCGATTCGCGCCGAGCGCCCGGTCAGCGCGAATCGGCTACGCGCTGCGCCGGACGGGGTGGTCCGCGCCGGTTTCGCCGGTGACGAATTGTCCGAATTCTGCAAGAAACTCCGCCCCTTCCGGTGTGCGCGCGACGAAGATGTTGCGTTTGTCGGTGTCGTCGCGCTGGCGGCGCAGATAGCCGAGGCTGCCCAGCCTGTTCAAGGCGCGCGTCACCACCGGTTTGGATACGTTGAGCGCCTTGGCCAATCCGCGCACGGTGTGCGGTCCTGAATCGAGATAGACCAGCAGCATCAGCGCCATCTGGCGGTTGGTGAGATCCGGCTCGCCCGACCGGACATAGTCGATCAGGGTCGACTTCCAATTATATAGCGAATGGTCGCTCATGGCGTTCATCGCATGGCACTCGCTGGTTGGTTACACACCCGCAAGGAGCGGGGCTTTCAGCGGCATTAACGCCCCGATAGGCAACGAGTTTCAGCGACACGGCGAAATGTTGCGCTGAAGTGACGATTGTTCGCGAGTTTGGGTTCAGCAAAGCTGAACGGGCGGCACCGGCCCGCTCCCCCACCCGGCCACCCATCAAAGATACACTGAAGTGGGTGGCCGGGTGGGGG
>NZ_JAMLDX010000028.1 GCF_024211275.1 Sphingomonas tagetis | reverse complement strand
TGAAGGACTCCAAGACCATCATCGCCATCAACAAGGACGAGGACGCCCCCATCTTCCAGGTCGCCGACATCGGACTGGTCGGCGACCTCTTCAAGATCGTGCCCGAACTCACCGAGAAACTGTGAATCCAGCCGGATCGCGGCCGGTGGCTGCTTGGGGGTTCGCACCGGCTCGCCTGTCATGACCTGCAAGCGGTGCGCGCAGCCGGCGGCACCTTCTTCGACGATCGACGTCACCTCACGGAACAGGCCTCACCGATGCTGGACTTGAGTTTGGACCCCACCCAAAAACGCATGACCGACGAGCTCAAGGCGGCTGCGATCGAGCTTCGGCCCTTCGCCCGCGAGGCCGAGGATATGGGTGCCATTCCCGCGGCCGTGCGTACCGATCTGGCGAAGTTCGGACTTCCCGGTGCCGACGGCTTCGTGTCGGGTGCGAACGACCCGGTGTCCTTTTGTCTCGCAGCGGAATCGCTGGCCTGGAGCGATGCGGGCATCGCCTATGCCTGGCTGGCATCGCGGCAGGTGGCGTGGGTCATTGCAGCTTGCGGCACCGAGGCGCAAAAGGCCAAATGGCTGCCGCGCTTTACCGAGGATCCGTTCCTGCCGGCCAGCCTCTATATGTACGAGGGACGCGGCATCGCGCCATCGGAGGTACAGACCGAAGTCCGCGCCGAAGGCAACCACCTCGTCGTCAACGGCTACAAGTCGCCGGTGATGTATCCGAGCGATGCCGCCGTGGCGGTGATCGTCGGCCGGGACGCGGACGGCCACCTCACCGCGGTCATTGCCGAGGAGCCGGGTGACGCGGTGACCTTCAGTGCCGAGGCGTCGGGACGACGGCTGGGAATGACGGCGTGTCCGTCTGCGCTCGAGGCGCATATCCGCCAACTCGCAGTGCCCGCCGATGCTGCGCTGAAGCCGGATGGCCTGCTCGACGCGCTGACCACGTGCCGGATGGCGCATGCGGCGATCTGTATCGGCGCCGCGGCTGCCGCGACGCGCTATGCGGGCGACTACGCGCAGACCCGCACCGCTTTCGGGAAGCCGATCATCGCCTATCAGGCCATCTCGTTCACGCTCACGGACCTTTATATGGAGGCCGAGGCGCTGCGCCTGAGCATGCTCGACGTGGTCACCGCTGACATCGACCCGGAAGCGCGCGAGCGCCAGGCCAGCGCCGTGATTGCCTCGGCCAATCAGCTCATCGCGGACAGCGGGCGTGAAGGCGTGCAGATCATGGGTGCGGCCGGCATCGTCACCGATCATCCGCAGGAACGGGTATACCGCAACGCCGCGATCCTCGCGTCGATCGACTTCGACCCGCTCAATTCGCCCTTGGCCGTGGCGTAGGAATCGCTTCAGGTGCGGATCGGACGGCCAGGGCAGGGAAGCGCCTGATGTGGAAGCAGCGCGGGGTTTCGAATGCTTGCTCGATCGGCGAGTTGCGGCTGCTCGCCAAGCGCAAGCTTCCGCCGGGCATTTTCGATTTCTTCGACGGTGCCGCGGAGGACGAGGTCAGCCTCGAAGAGAATATCCAGGCGTTCCGGCGTCTGAGGCTTTTGCCCAGGCCGCTCGTCGACGTGTCGTCGGTCGATCTGTCGACGACCATCCTCGGCGCGCGGTCGGAATTGCCGATCGCCATCGCGCCGACGGGCGGGCCGGGCTTCGGTCGTCACGGCAGCGATGGCGCCATCGCGCGGGCCGCGGCAGAGGCCGGAATCCCCTATACATTGTCCACGTCGGCGACGGCATCGATCGAGCGGATCGCGCGGGAGGCGCCCGGGCGGCTGTGGTTCCAGGCCTATATCCTGCGCAACCGCGAATTCCTGAACGGCCTGCTCGCACGAGCGCTGGCGGCGGATTACGAAGCGCTGATGATCACCGTCGATCTGCCGGTCGGCGGAAAGCGGGAGCGTGACGCGCGTAACCGCATGTCCTTCCCGTTCCGCTTCTCCGCCCGGCATCTGCGCGACTTTGCCTTTCACCCGCGCTGGCTGCTGGCGATGGCGCGGCATGGCATGCCCGTGATCGAGAATCTGATCGGGCTGGAAACTCAGGCGACGAGCGCCAGCCGGATCGCTTCGTCAGTCGGCCGCAGCTATGATCCGAGCTTCGATTGGGACCGGCTCAAGGAAATGCGCGACAACTGGCCGCGCCGGATGATCGTCAAGGGCATCCTGCATCCCGACGATGCCGATTGCCTTGCCGCGATGGGAATCGATGCGATCGTGGTCTCGAATCACGGCGGTCGCCAGCTCGATGGATCGGTCGCGCCGATCGACGCGTTGCCGGGGGTCGTGGCGAGCGTGGCGGGTCGGGCCGAGGTGTGGATGGACAGCGGCGTCCGCCGCGGCAGCGACGTCGTGAAGGCGTGTGCGCTCGGCGCCAGCGCGGTGCTGATCGGACGCGCGACCCTGTTCGGCGCCTTTGCCGGGCTGGAGGAAGGTGCATCGCGCGCGATCACCATCTTTGCCGACGAGCTGGAGCGGACGATGCAATTGTGCGGCGTCCGCACCGTCGGCGAGATTGGCAGCGGGCTGATCTTCCGGGACAGCCGCTAGCGCCTGGCGTCCTCGATAAACAAATCGGCGGCGCGCCACGCCATCGCCATGACCGGCGCATTGGTGTTGCCCGACAGAGGTTCGGGCAGGATCGACAGGTCCATCACGCGCAGCCCGTCCAGCCCGCGCACGCGCAGCCGCTCGTCGAGCACCGCGCCCATCGCGACGGTGCCGCAATTATGATAGCCGGACGCGCCGCGCTGGGCGAACAGTTGCAGGATCTCCTCTTCCGTCTGAGCCCAGCTGGTCTCCTCGGTCTCGCCCGCGACCAGCCCAGCGATCGGCGGGGATGCCATCAGCCGCCGCAGATAGCGAGTGAGGGCGACAGAAACATCGCGGTCGTGCTGCGTGGCGAGGTAATTGGGCGCGATCCGCAGCGGTTGCGCGGGATCGGCGGCCTCGATCGACACGCTGCCCTTGCTCTCCGGCCGCAACTGGTAGGAGAATACGTTCATCCCCGGATAGTCGCCGAACTTCTTGGTCGCCCAGTCGCGCGTCCAAGGCACGAACATCAGCTGCCCGTCGGGCCGCTGCGCGCCAGCGTCGGAACGGACGAACGCGCCCGCGCTATAGGACGAGTTGCTGAGCGGTCCGCGCCGCAGCAGCAGATATTCGGCCACCGATCTGACCAGCCCGAGGCCGGAAAAACACCGGTTCTGGCTGTGTGCCCAGTCCTTCAGCCGATAGTTCAGCATCAGCAGGAAATGTTCGCGCAGATTCTGGCCGACGTCCGGCGCATCGAGCACCACGGGCACGCCGCACGCCGCGAGATGTTCGGCGGGGCCGATGCCGGAGAGCTGCAGGATCCGCGGCGTGGCGAGCGTTCCGGCGCTGAGGATGACCTCGCCGCGCGCCCGGTATTCCACCGGCTGGCCGCCGCGGATGCCGGCGACGCCGACCGCGCGTCGGCCCTCGATCAGCAGCCGGTCGATGCGGACGCCGGTGACGACCTTCAGATTGGGACGATGACGGGCCGGCTTGAGGAAGCCGCGCGCGGCGCTGCACCGCTGTCCGCGCGCGTCGATGTTCATCGACAGATAGCCGATGCCTTCCTGATCCGGCACATTGAGGTCGGTCTTGCGCGCCAAGCCCATCGCCGCCCCGGCCTCGATGAACGCATCGCCGAGCGGCGAGGGCGGATGCACCGTGACCTTGATCGGCCCGCCGGTCCCGCGCGTCGCGCTTTCGCCAAGCGCATGATCCTCGAGCTTCTTGAAATAGGGTGCCATGTCGGCCCATGCCCAGCCGGCGTTACCGAGCGCCGCAATATGGTCATAGTCCTCGGGCTGGCCGCGCACCCACACCATGCCGTTGACCGAGCCCGAGCCGCCGAGCAGCTTGCCGCGAACCCATATTTCCTGACCCGCTGCGGTGTGGCGGATGGTGGGGTGGTAGGCGGTATATTTGGGCGACTGCAGCGTCTTGCCGTTGCCCTTCGGCATCCGCACCAGCAGACTGTCGTCTTCCGGCCCTTCCTCCAGCAGCAGGACCTTGCTGCCGGGGTTCTCCGAAAGCCGGTTGGCCAGCACGCAGCCCGCCGAGCCCGCGCCGACGATGATGTAGTCGAAATCCGTCAAAGCTGACCTTGCGCGCTAGAAGATGGCGATGGGATTGATCGGCGACCCGGTGCCGCCCTCGATCAGCAGCGGGGCGATCACGATCTGGAACGACCAGCGATCGAGCTCCGCACAGAGTTTCGCGGCGCGTTCGAGGTCGAGATTGTCGAGCAGCTGCATGCCCATTCCCACCAGGCACAGCTCGTGGATCGGGTTGGGCCAGGCGGACAGCCGGTTGGGCGGCATCGCATCGTTGGGGCCGTCGCCGCCGAGCACGGCCACCTCACGCTCGTGCAGCCATCCGGCGACATGGGGGTGGAGCCCCGCGATGCGGCCGTCGCCATTCCCCGGACGCACGTCGCGCCCGATGCGAACGGTCAGGATGTCGCCCTTCGCCACCGTGACGCCGAGCTTGCGTTCCGCGGCTTCGAGTTCGTCCGGCGTCACCAGATGATCGGGTTCGATATGGTCCACGCCCAGTGCGCGGGGCATGTCGAGCAGCACGCCGCGGCCAACGATGCCGTCGCGCGCCGCCATGACGCTGTTGCTGACCGCGCCCCGGCTTTTGACGTCGCTCGCCGGGCGGCCATTGTACATCAGGCCGTCGCGGAAGATGTGGCACAGCGCGTCGAGATGCGTGCAGACAAGGCCGTGAAAGGCGATGCCGATATAATCGAACGAAGCCTCCATGCCGGGCAGATGCGGCGCGTGACGGTCCTCGCCGGTCACCATCATGAAATGCTGCGCGGGGCGCGGATTCTCGGCGCCGGGCTGGGTGGGGAAGGGGCGCGAGAGGCTGACCGTCCGCCCTTCGCGCACCAGCGCGGCGGCGCGTGCGATTTCGGCAGGGCCGATATGGTTGAGCGTGCCGCGCTGATCGTCACTGCCCCAGCGGCCCCAGTTGCGGACCTTCTCGAACAGCGCCTGCAATTCGCTTTCGCTGGCCGAAAGCTCGCCGATCGCCTCCAGCCGGCTGATCCCGGTGACGCTGCAGCAGTCGCAATGCCACGAATTAAGCGCGTTCACCTGCATCCTCCTCCGTAACTGCCGGACGGCTGCCGTAACCCATAGCACGCCCGCGGGCGATCCACTGCCGCAGGAGTGCAAGCGTCCGGGGTTTAGACATTCCGGCAGGCCCGATCCCCCAGCAGCAGCGCCGCGTCGCGACGGTTCATGCCGCCGGGTCGCTGCGCCGGAGTGGGGGGAGGCGAGGGCTGACCGGTCCTTTCTGCAAACGGCGGCAGCCGATGGCCCTGCGAAACGCGTCCGGGCCGGGGATGTCGCCTGACTGTCCTGCCAGGAGCGCGCCATGTTGCAACTGAATGATCCGGCGCTCCTCAAGAACCTCTGCCCGATCGGTGGCGAATGGCAGGCGGCCGCATCGGGCCTGACCTTTCCCGTGCTCAATCCATCGAGCGGCGCGGAAGTGGGCACGGTGCCCAACCTTACCCGCGAGGAGGTCGGCGCGGCCGTGCAGGCGGCGGCGGACGCCTTTCCTGTGTGGCGCGCCCTCACCGCGAAGGAGCGTTCGCTCCGCCTGCGGCGCTGGTTCGACCTGATGATCGAAGCACAGGACGATCTTGCGCTGATCATGACCGCCGAGCAGGGCAAGCCGCTCGCTGAATCGCGCGGCGAGATCATCTATGCCGCTTCGTTCGTCGAATGGTTCGCCGAAGAAGCGAAGCGTGCCTAGCGACACCATTCCCTCGCCGCAGCCCGATGGGCGCATTCTGGTGCTCAAGGAGCCGATCGGGGTCGTCGCGGCGATCACGCCGTGGAATTTTCCGGCCGGGATGATCACGCGCAAGGCCGCGCCTGCGCTTGCCGCGGGCTGCACGATGGTCATCAAGCCCGCGGGAGAGACGCCGTTGACCGCGCTGGCGCTGGCGGTGCTGGCGGAACGCGCGGGCATTCCCGCTGGCGTGATCAACGTGGTCACCGGCCGCGACTCCCGCGGGATCGGGCTCGAGCTCACCACCAACCCGCTGGTGCGCAAGGTCAGCTTCACGGGATCGACCGAGATCGGCAAGCAGCTGATGGCGCAGGCCGCGTCGACGGTGAAGAAGGTCGGGCTGGAACTGGGCGGCAACGCGCCCTTCATCGTGTTCGATGATGCCGATGTCGAGGCGGCGGTGACGGGCGCGATGCAATCGAAATACCGCAATGGCGGCCAGACCTGCGTGTGCACCAACCGCTTTCTGGTGCAATCGGGCATCTATGACCATTTTGCCCGCCGCCTCGGCGAGGAGATCGCGGCGTTGCGGGTCGGCGACGGCATGGCGCCGGACGTCCAGATCGGCCCGCTGATCAACGCGCGCGCGGCGCAGGACGTGAAGGCGCTGGTCGCCGAGGCCGTCGATCAGGGCGCCCGCGTCATCGTCGGCGGCGAGGAGGACCCGCGCGGCGGCGCCTTCGTACAGCCAACGCTGATCGGCGGCGCGACGATGGCGATGCGGCTCGGACGCGAGGAGATTTTCGGGCCGGTCGCCGCGCTGTTCCGCTTCGACGATGAGGCGGAGGCGATCCGCATCGCCAACGATACCGAATTCGGCCTCGCCGCCTATTTCTACACCAACGACCTCAGCCGCACGTGGCGGGTCGCCGAGGCGCTCGAATATGGCATTGTCGGCGTCAATCGCGGCCTCATCTCGACCGAGGTGGCGCCGTTTGGCGGGGTCAAGCAGAGCGGCATCGGCCGCGAGGGGTCGCGCTATGGCCTCGATGATTTCATGGAGATGAAGTACGTCGCGATCGGGATCGCTACGGCCTGACGATCCTTTCGCGCGGGCGGCTAGAGCAATGTGCCCAAATGCGGGCGAAAGCGGCTGACCACCACCGATTCGAACAGGCCGGCCCGGGCAAACGGATCGCCTTCCACGAACGCCCGCGCCGCCGCGATATCGTCGGCCTCGACGAGGAACAGCGAGCCGGCGATCTGGTCTTCCTCACTCAGCAACGGGCCGACGAGCAGGATTTCGGTCGCGCTTTCGATATAGGTGATGTGCTCGGAGCGCGCGGCGGCGCGGATCTGTTCGGAATCGGGCTTGTCGGTGCAGAGTGCGACGAAGTTAGGCACAGGATTCGACCTCCGATAGCTGCGGCTTGCCGCCGGGCAGGACGGCCTCCAGTGACGTGCGGACCAGCGCGATCATCGGGCCGGGCGCGCGCAACGCCGCGGCCAGCTGCTCCAGATCGTCGACATCGTCGACCAGCACCATCTGCGCGCCGAACGAGGATGCCCATTTGGCGAGGTCGGGGTTGACCAGATCGGTGCCCGAGACGCGTCCGGGGTGATCGCGCTCCTGATGGATGCGGATCGACCCATAGGCGTTGTTCTCGGAGATGATGATCTTGACCGGCAAGCCGCGCGCCATGCCCACCGCCATCTCGTTGCCGGTCATCAGTACGCCGCCGTCGCCGACCAACCCGATAACCGTGCGCCCGGGATGGCGCAGCGCGGCGGCGACCGCGGCCGGCACGCCGAAGCCCATTGCGCCCGAAATCGGCGCGATCAGCCGCTGGCCCAGCCGCCAGCGGACCTTGCGATAGAAGGGCGCGGCGAAGGTGCCTGCATCGAGTGTGACGATCGCGTCCGCTGGCGCGACCTGCTCGACGAGCTGCGCGACGCGCACGAAATCCACGCCGTCGGAGAACGACCGCGGGTTCGCCTGGCTGTCGGTTTGCTGGATCTCGCGAAGCCGGCGTGCCCAGGCGGTGCGTTCCGGCGTGGCCGGCTGGCCTTCGCTGCCGATCGCCTCGACCAGCGGCACGGCGGCGGCGGTCGTCGCCACGGTGGCCGGGAAGTGCCAGCCAAGAAAGCGCGGGTCCGCGCAGCTGTGCACCAGCGTCTGTGTCGGCGCAGGCCAGGAATAGCCCTGGGTGGTGATGTCGGTCAGCCGCGTGCCCAGCGCGAGAATCAGATCCGCGTCGTGAAAGGCGTCGCGCTGCTGGTCGGGATTTCGCAGGCCGAGATCACCGGCGTAGAGATCGTGATCGTTCGGAAAGATATCCTGCCGCCTGAACGACACCGCCACGGGAAGCGCCCAGGCCTCGGCGAAACGCAGCAGGGCTTCGCGCCCGTCGGGCACATCGAATTCCCGCCCGGCGAGCAGGATCGGGCGTTCGGCCGAGCGGATCAGTTCGGCGATTCGCGCCGCTTCGCCGGCGGCCAGCCCCGCGACGGCGTTGCTGTGAACCGGCGGGATCGGCGCGTCGCACACCGCCGCCAGCACGTCCTCGGGCGCGCTCAGGATGACGGGGCCGGGCACGCCGCTGGTCGCCATCGTCCAGGCGCGCGCGGCGAATTCGGGCGCTTCGTCGGGATGCTTGATCTCGCCCACCCATTTGGCGATCCCGCCGAACATCGACTTGTAGTCGATCTCCTGAAAGGCGTTGCGGCGCAGATCGCGGCCTTCGACCTGACCGATGATCAGGATCATCGGCACCGCATCCTGTTCGGCGGTGTGAACCGCGATCGAGGCATTGCACGCGCCGGGGCCGCGCGACACCAACGCGATGCCCGGTCGCCCGGTCAGGCGCGCGTCGGCCACCGCCATGAACCCGGCGCCGCCCTCGTGTCGGCAGGTAACCAGATCGAAGCCGGATTCGCCGTGGATCGCGTCCAGCAGCGCGATGTAGGATTCGCCCGGCACGCAGAAGGCGCGGTCGGCGCCGCGCTGCATGAGGGTCTCGAGCAGCGCCTCGGCGGCGGTGCGGTGGGGCGGGGGCGTGGCGGTCATCTTCATAGCCTTGATCTTATCCGATCATCGCTGCGAAAGGCGGATTACCCGCTATAGCCAATGGCTATCATTCGACATCCGTCCGGGCGTCGAGAATGAGATCGGCGGCGATCCAGGCCAGCGCCATGGTCGGGGCGTTGTTGTTGCCCGACGGCATCGCCGGAAAGACCGAGGCATCGACCACGCGCAGCCTCGACGTGCCGCGCACGCTCAGCCGGTCGTCGACGACGTCGTCGGCATCCGGGCCGATCGCGCAGGTGCCCGTGGTGTGGAAGCCGCGGCCGCCGGTGTTGATCGCATAGTCCAGCACGGCCGCATCGTCGTGCAGCGCCGCACCTGGCACCGTCTCGGCCTCGACGAGCTGGGCAAAGGGTTCGGTGGCGAGGATCTCGCGGGTCTTGTGAAAGATCTTGATGGTCAGCGCGCGGTCGTGCTCGGTCGTCGGGATGGCGGGGACGAGGCGCGGTTGGTCATCGGCGCCAGGACCGGTGACATGGATCGATCCGGTGCTGGTGGGATAGAGCGGATAGGTGCCGAACATCGCTCCCGGGAAGCGGTCCATCACCGGGCGGCCCGTGCTGGGATCGACCGCGGAGGAGGACAGCGGCGTAAAGAAGCCCTGCGTATCCGGATGGGGCGATGCCGGATCGGACTTGAAGACCGTCACCAGATTGTGCCCGCCGAACGACATCACGCCAGTCCGCGTGAACAGATATTTGAACCCGCTCCACGCCTGCCGCCATGGGCTGTTGAGCTGCGGATTATAGCCGCCGCTGCCCTTGAGCCTGAGCTGGAACAGGGTGCTGCCGCAATGGTCATGCAGATTCTCACCGACCCTGGGACTGTGCACGCGCATCGGGATGCCAGCTGCGGCGAGGATTGCCGGATCGCCGATCCCGCTGCGTTCCAGCAGCAGCGGGCTTTCGAGTGCACCGGCGCAGATCAGGACTTCGCGGCGCGCGGTGAAGGCCATCTTCTCGTCGCCGCGCGTCGCCTCGACTCCCGTTGCGGCCGTGCCATCGAACAGGATGCGACTCACCTCGGTCCGGTCGAGCAGCGTGCAGTTGCGCCGCCGGCGCGCCTTGCCGAGAAAAGCTCGCGACGCGCTGACGCGCAATCCGCGCCGGATGTTCGAGCAGGTATAGCCGACTCGTTCCTCGCCCGACGCATTCATGTCGTCGAGAAAGCCGATGTCGTGCCGCGCCAGCGCCGCGATGAACGCCTCGCTGACCGGTTCGCGCGGCCCGGCGATGCTGACCGGCACCGCGCCGCCTTCGCCACGCAGCTCATTCCCGCCCAGCTCATGGTCTTCGAGCGCCTTGAACGCATGGAGGAAGCGTTCCCAGTTCCAGCCCGTGTTGCCCGCTCGTTCCCACGCGTCATATTGCGGCGCCCAGCCGCGATTCCACATCATCCCGTTGATCGTCGTAGAGCCGCCGACGACGCGGCCGCGAATCCAGCGGTCGGTCCTGCCGTCGCCATAGCGCTCGGTCTCGTAACTCTTGACGTAGCTCGGGCTGTTCATCGTGAAGTAGAAGCCCTTGGGAAGCAGATGGATCGGGTTGCGATCCGGCCCGCCGGCTTCCAGCACCAGCACGCGGACGGCAGGATCGCGGCTCAATCGCTCGGCCAGCACCGAACCCGCGGCGCCGCTGCCGACGATGATATAATCGTAGGTCATCAATAGGAATTGGGGCAGGCCGAGCACGCGCTCGGCGATATAGCAAAGGATGAGCTGGGGGCTGATCGGTGCGATGCGGGCGATCATGATCTCACGCAGATAGCGTTCGACATGATATTCCTTGGCGTAGCCGAAGCCGCCATGCGTCATCACGGCCTGCTGGCAAGCGTTGAAGCCCGCTTCGCCTGCGAGATATTTCGAGGCGTTCGCGCTGGCGCCGCACGGCCGGCCCTGGTCATATTCCCAGGCGGCCCGCCGGATCATCAGCCATGCCGCCTCCAGTTCCATCCAGTTGACCGCAAGCGGGTGCTGGATCGACTGGTTCTGGCCGATCGGCCGGTCGAAAACGGTGCGCTGCCTGGCATAGTCGGCCGCGCGGCGCAGCGCCGCATGGCCGAGGCCGACGCCTTCCGATGCGATGAGGATTCGTTCGGGATTGAGGCCCTCGAGGATATAGTCGAAGCCGCGGCCCTCTTCGCCGATCCGGTCTTGCGCGGGTATTTCGAGGCCCTCGATGAACAGTTCGTTCGAATCGACGCAGGCGCGGCCCATCTTGTCGATCTCGCGCACGTCGATCTTGCTGCGGTCGAGGTCGGTGTAGAACAGGCTCAACCCGTCGGTGGGACGTTTCACGTCCGCGAGCGGGGTCGTGCGCGCCAACAGCATGATCTTGTTCGCCACCTGCGCAGTGGAAATCCATACCTTCTGACCATCGACAACATAGCGGTCGCCCATCCTGACCGCCCGCGTTTTGATCTGCGTCGTGTTGAGGCCGGCATTGGGCTCGGTGACGCCGAAGCATGCCTTGTCCCGGCCGCCGATCATGGCCGGGAGTGCGCGGCGCTTCTGATCGTCGGTGCCATGAACGACGAGCGGGTTGAGACCGAAGATGTTGATGTGAAGGCACGAGGCACCCGACATGCCCGCGCCGGATTCGGCGATCGTCCGCATCATGATCGCGGCCTCGGTTATGCCGAGGCCGACGCCGCCATGGTCTTCAGGAACGCAGATGCCCAGCCAGCCGGCGTCGGCGAAGGCCTGATAAAAGGCTTGCGGGAACGCGCCATCGCGGTCCCGCGCGAGCCAATAGTCGTCGCCAAAGCCGTTGCAGATCGTACTGGCTGCGTCCTGAACCGCGGTTTGGGTGTCGCTCAACTGGAAGTCCATCGGCACCCCTCCCGTCGCTGACCGCGCCTCGTCGTCCGAACCGTTCAGGCCCCCAGCTTGGCGGGAGCGTCGCCGGCGCTCGGCGCCAGCGATGCATCACATTTGGCGGCCCAGTGATGGGCGATCGTTTCCGCTTCGGCAATGATGTCGGCAATGACCTGCGCGGCCGGCTTGATCTCCTTCAGCAGGCCGGCAACCTGGCCGACCGCGGTATAGCCGCTTTCCAGATCGCCGAGCATCTGGCCGCGATAGGCGCGATTGAAAGCTTCGGGCTTGTCCTTGTCGGCGCGTTGCCCGCCACCCATCAGCGCGCGCAGTTCATCGAGCTCATTCCGCTTGTCCAGTTCGTGGACCTTCTTCGTGAATTCCGTCTTCAGCACGCGCGACAGCACACCCGTGCTTCGGTGCATGATGAGGCTGGCGACGTCACCCGAGGCCACGATCGCGTTCTTGGTGTTCTGATGCGCGTTGCATTCGACCGTCGGCAGGAAGGCGGTCCCCATCTGCACACCCTCGGCGCCGAGCGCCATGGCGGCCATGAACGACCGGCCGGTGCCGATCCCGCCTGCGGCGATGACGGGAATATCGACGGCGTTGGCGACCAGCGGGGTGAGCACCATCGTGGTCAGTTCGTCCGCGCCCTCGAGGCCGCCGGCCTCATAACCCTCGCACACCACCATGTCGGCGCCTGCTTCCTGGGCCGACACGGCCTGCCTGACATTGGCGACGATGCAGATCGTCTTGATGCCCGCATCCTTGAGATAGGGCAGCACCTTCCTTGGGTTTCCGCCGGAAGTCGTGACCACGTCGACCTTCTCTTCGATCAGCATCGCCAGATGGCTTTGTGTATATTCGTCGATCAGCATCACCGTCAGATTGGCGCCGATCGGCTTGTCCGTCAGTTCCCGCGCCAACCTGATGTGGCGGCGCACGGTGTCGACTCGCACGCTCTTGTCCGACCAGCCGGGGTTCTGGGCGACCACGCCCAGTCCGCCGCCGTTGGACACGGCCGCGGCCAGCTCGCCATTGCCGTTCATCGTCATGCCGCCCAGCAGGATGGGGTATTTGATACCCAGCAAATCGGTCACCCGCGTCCGAAACATGCAATCCTCCGTGACCCGCCTTGCGGAAGGGGCGTAGCCCTGTCCCCAATCCTGTCTCAACATATCATCCTCTCATCAAATATCACATACCGTCCACCCGGACTGTAAATACGCGATCATCCGAAGTCAAGGCCGTCCCACGCAAGACCGTTGAGGTCGGGCAGTCCGCAGGTCGCGCGATGCTCAATGCCGTCGTCGGGAAGACGTGGATGCGGCGAAAGCTGCCGCGAACTCATCCGGCGGAGGTCGGCGCAAGTGGCGGGTTTGCAGGGCTGGGCGGTCACAGCCAGCGACGCCTGTGGCGAATATCAATTGGCAATGAAGGCTGTTAGCGAGGCCGCCGGGTTCAGCCGGCTTCGTCAGCGGCGCGCGTGGAGTAGAAATGGACGATACCTCTGCCGAAGGGCCGGCGAACGGCCCGATCGATGTCGAAGCCCTCAAGCAGAAATACCAGCAGGAGCGCGAGAAGCGCATGCTGGCGAATGGCCGCGAGCAATATCGCGTCGTCGATGCCGGACATGCGGCAGAATTTCTGGAGGATCCTCACGCACAAGGTATCCAGCGCGACCCCCGGACGCAGGACGTGGAAGTCCTCGTCATCGGCGGCGGCTTCGGAGGCATGCTCACGGCCGTGCGCCTGCAGGAAGCGGGCATCGATGATATCCTGATCGTCGACCGGGCGGGGGACTTTGGCGGCACCTGGTACTGGAATCGCTACCCCGGCGTGCAATGCGACATCGAATCCTACATCTATGTTCCGCTGCTCGAGGAAATCGGCAAAGTGCCGAGCCGGAAATACGCCGCCGGCGGCGAAATCCTCGGCTATGCGCAGGCAATCGGACGGCGCTTTGGGCTTTATGACAAGGCACTGTTCGAGACGACCGTCACCGCGATGGTCTGGAACGACGCGGATGCGCGTTGGGAATTGTCGACCAGCCGCGGCGACAAGATCCGCGCCCGCTTCGTCTGCATTTCACCGGGTCCGTTCCCCTGGCCGAAACTGCCGGGCATCGAAGGGATCGAGAGTTTCAAGGGCAAGTCGTTCCACACCAGCCGCTGGGATTATGACTATACCGGCGGCGAGCCCGGCAGCGACCTGCTGGACAAGCTCGGCGACAAGACGGTCGGGGTGATCGGCACCGGCGCGACCGGGCTGCAATGCATACCGGTGCTCGGCCGCAATGCGAAACAGCTTTATGTTTTCCAGCGGACGCCGTCGACGGTCGGCGTGCGCGACAACCAGCCGACTGATCCCGATTTCGTCGCGAGCCTGAAACCCGGCTGGCAGCGCGAACGGATGGACAATTTCAACGCCACCATCTCCGGCCGGCCGGTCGATGTCGACATGGTCAACGACTGCTGGAGCCGCGCGCTGTCGCTGCTCAACGGCCTGTCGGGCGACGATCCGGAGACCATCGAGAAGCGCCAGATCGCAGACTTCCAGACGCTGGAGGATCTGCGCGCGCGGGTCGATGCGGTGATCGACGATCCCGAGACCGCGAAGTCGCTCAAGCCCTGGTACAATCTGATGTGCAAGCGGCCGGGCTTTCACGACGAGTATCTGCCGACCTTCAACCGCCCGAACGTGACGCTGGTCGATACCGAAGGCAACGGGATAGACCGCATCACCGAGAATGGCGTCGTGGCGAACGGGCGCGAATATCCGCTCGATTGCCTGGTCTATGCGACCGGCTTCGAATTCATGAGCCAGATCGATCACCGGATGGGCTTCGACATCATCGGGCGTGACGGGCGAAAACTGTCCGAGCTGTGGCGCAGCGGCTATGCCTCGCTGTTCGGCCTGCACATGCACGGCTTTCCCAACTGCTTCATCCTCGGCAACGCGCAGCAGGCGATCACGCCTAACTTCACCTATCTCCACATGGAATTGAGCCGGCATATCGCGTTCATCGTCGCGCAGGCGAAGGCGCGCGGCATTCGCGCGATGGAGGCGACGCCGGCCGCGACGGCGGCGTGGGTGGACAAGGTGATGGCGTTCGGCCCGACGCGCCAGCGGCTGCAGAAGGATTGTACGCCGAGCTACATCAACAATGAGGGGCAGGTCACCGATCTCGACATCCGCAACGGCTTTTATCTGGGCGGCGCGACCGCGTACAACCAGATGCTGGCGGAGTGGCGCGCCGATGAGACGATGCCGGGGCTCGAGATACGTTAACGCGCGAGTGGCTGGCTCATCACCTGCCGGTGCTGCAGTTGCGCCACCTCGGCCTTCAAAAAGCTGGTCACGGCGCGCAGGGCCGGCGTGATCGGACGGTTGGCGCCGAAGGCGAGCATCAGCCGCACGCGCATCGACGGGTCGCCCAGCGGCCACATCGCCAGCTCGGCATTGTCGCCCGCCGTCAACCCGGCGCGTGGAAGGATGCTCCAGCCCGCTTCGTGTCGAACCAGCGCGCGGATGGCGGCGAGGCTCTCGACCTCCAGCAGCCGCGCAGGATCCGGCCGGGCGCCTGCCCGCTGAAGCGCGCGGCGCAACCCGTGCTCGCGGCCGGGCAAGATGATATCGAGCCGTGAGATCGCCTCGATCGGGGCGCTGCCCGCGGCGGGAAGGATGCCGGCCTCGACGGCCTGATCGGCCAGCTTGCGGGACGCGAACAGGAACAGCTCCTCGTCGGCCAATGGCTCCGCGCTGATCGCGGGCGAGCGGCGCGCGGCGTAGATGACGGCGATGTCCAGCCGCCCTTCCAGCAGCCATTGGCTGACAAAGCCGGAGAAGCCATCGACCAGTTTGACATGAAGCCGCGGGAAGCGCGCTCTCAGCGCCCCGAATAGCGGCTCCGCCAGATGGGCCGACAGGAAGGTGGGCATGCCCAGCACGACCTGCCCCTGCGGTTCGGTGTCATTGATTGCGGAAGGCAAGGCGTCGAGCGCCCAGATCAGCGGACGCGCTGCATCTACCAGCCGCTGTCCCTCCGCGGTCAGCGAAGCGCCGCGGCCGTTGCGGTAGAGCAGGGGGCTGGCGATCTCGGCCTCGAGCAATGCGATCTGCCGGGAGAGCGACGGCTGGGACAGGCCCATGGCGGTCGCCGCACGGCCGAAATTTCCGTGCTCGGCAATCGCGACCAGACCGCGCAGGCGCTTCGAGTCCATAGCCATTTGCTATAGTTCGAAATTCGATGTTTCGAAAGCTGCGCCGCGGCTAATAATTGGTTTCCAGCACGCAGTTCACCGGCACCGTAGTGACCGATGCGTTGTTGGGCAGCGACAGGATGTGGCTCACCACCCCGGCAATGTCCTCCGGCTGCGACATCTGTTCGCGGGGGAGGGTATCGACGCCGAGCGACATGTCGGTCGCGATCAGCCCGGGACAGATGTTCGTGGTTCGGATGCCGTCGTCCCACCCCGCAAAGCGCAGCGCGTGGGTCAGCGCGACCGCAGCGTGCTTGGTCATTGCATAGCCGCCGGTGTCGGCGCTCCGCACCCGCACGCCGGACAGCGAAGAGATCGTCACGATCCGGCCGTGTCCGGATTGTTTCAGATACGGCCAGCAGGCGCGCGCCAGCCGCAACGGACCCTTGGCGTTGATCTCCCACATCATGTCCAGCCCGTTCTCGTCGTCATCGTCGAGGCTGCACGCGGCGGAGAAGCCGGCATTGTTGACGATCGCATCGATCCGTCCGAACGCCGCGACGGTGTCTTCGGCCCAGCGGCGGATCGACTCACGGTCGCTCAGGTCGATCCGGCACTTCAGGATCGATGGGCCTGCGCTCAGCCAGCCGAGATCGGAAAGATCGCGGGCGCCGACACTGATGAGATAGCCGTCCGCATGGAGGCGCTCCACGATCGCGCGGCCCAAGCCTC
Organism: Sphingomonas tagetis; assembly: GCF_024211275.1. Taxonomy (GTDB): domain Bacteria; phylum Pseudomonadota; class Alphaproteobacteria; order Sphingomonadales; family Sphingomonadaceae; genus Sphingomonas; species Sphingomonas tagetis. The sequence goes on along the minus strand of NZ_JAMLDX010000028.1, from coordinate 16,730 downwards.
GGTTGCCGCCGGTTACAAGTACGACGTCGGGCAGGTTGTCATCCATTGTCAGTGCGGACGGCGCCGGTCACCAGCACCGCCTTGATCACCTTGCCGTCATGCTGATCGTGCACCGCCTGGTTGATGTCTTCCAGCCGATAGGTCTTCATCAGCTTGTCGAGCGGGAAGCGGCCTTGCCGATACAGCTCGATCAGCTGCGGAATGAACGTGTCCGGGTCGCTGTCACCGGTATGGATACCGCGGATCGACAGCCCGCTGCCCATCAACTGGGTCAAGGTGAAGGGGATCGCCGCGTCCATCGATGCCGGCACGCCGATCAGGCCCAGCGTTCCTTGCGGCGCCAGTGCGTCGAGCGCGGCGAGGATGACGTCCTGCCGGGCGGTCGTGTCGAGGGCATAGTCGATGCCCAGCGGGATGATCGCGCGCAGCGCCTCGGTCAGAGGTTCGTTCAAGGGATCGATGACATGGGTCGCGCCCAGCTCGAGCGCCAGCGCGCGGCGTTCGGCCACCGGCTCGCTCACGACGATGGTGGTACAGCCTTGCACCGCCGCCGCCATCGCCGCGCTCATCCCCACCGATCCGCCGCCGAGGATGACGATCGACGAGCCGGGGCGGCACGCCAGCGAGCGCATGACCGCACCGGCGCCGGTCTGGATGCCGCACGCCACTGGCCCCATCAGTTCCACCGGCACGTCGTCGGGAATTTTCACGACATTGCCTTCATAGGCGAGCGAATATTCCGCGAATGAGGATTGCGAGTAGAAGCTGTGCAGCGGCTCTCCGTTGCAATGGAGCGTGTGCGAGCCGTCGGCACGGGTGCCGCTGAAGTTCAGAGTCCCGAAATTGCGGCAATATACGGGCTTGTGCTGCGCGCACATGACGCAGGTACCGCAGCTGTTGAACGACAGCACGACGTGATCGCCGGGCTTCACCTTGGTGACGTCTGCACCGACTGCTTCAACGATGCCCGATCCCTCATGGCCCAGAACGGCAGGCATGCCCAACGGGATGCGCCGGTCGCGGATGGCGATGTCGGTGTGACACAGCCCCACGCCATGGATCCGCACCAGAATCTCGTCCGCGCGCGGTTGATCGAGTTCCACCTGTGCAACTTCGAAATCCGCGTTGGGGGTACGGGCGATGGCGGCGGTGATCGTCATGATCTCTCCCAGTCTTTTGATTCGTTTGTCGCCGGCTTGTTCATATGACCGTCCGGCGTGATTGAACCTCCATCCGATTGGCGACCAGTCCGCGCGCACCGGTTGGAGCCGGTCAGTACCTCACAGCTGCATGTCCCGGGGCGTGCTGGATCCCGGAAATGGCCAGACGCCCTTTTTGAATTGCAGGGCCACAAAGCCGGCGCCGCCGCAGTAGCTGTAAAGCATCCGCGTTTTGGCATCGAGGCGAGGAATTCCGGCGCAGCTCCTGACCCGGTTCGGCTTGCCCGCAGGCGGGTTGAAATAAGCGATTTCCTTGACGCGGCGCGGATTGCGGATGTCGTAGACCCGTATCCCCGACTGCATGTGGCCGCACGCGAGAACCGTCGCATTCTCGCGATTATCGACGCTGCACAGATGGGTGTCGTACAGGAACATGGCCCATTGGGCGTCGCCGGCGATCGTCTCTGGTTCGATCGTTGCGCAGTTCTTGGGGTCGTTCACCTCGAGGATCAGTTTGAAAACGAGCTTGGGGTGCCGTTCGTTCTTGATGTCCCAGATCCGCGCCATGCCGCTGGGCGGGAGTCCGGCACGACAGGCGGCAAGCCGTCCTTTCACCGACAGCTGACCGGCGCCGTATTCATCATTGTCGATGACGTAGGGATGGCCATTGATCTTGACCGACAGCGGGCCATGATGGCCGCCTCCATCGCTGAGGGCGACTTGCGAGATGAAGCGCATGCGGCCGCCCGGCTTGCGGCGCTGGATCTCGCTTGTGTCCAACACCATGAACCCGTTCGACCACTCGCCGGTTTGCGGGATGGTCTCAAGGCGCGAATCGAACGCCGCGATGCTGAAATAGCCGCGATTGCCGTCGGGGCTGACCGACAGGCTGTGCGGCATGGCCCCGAAGGCGATGAAGCTGTCGTCAGGACCATCGGCATAACCTTTCCAGGATGGCGCCATGAAGGTGTCGAGCAACTTCGGATTCGCGGGATCGGCCAGGTCGATCGCGTGGTGAACGCCATGATTGGAGTCCGCGACGTAGAAGGTCATCCCGTCCGGGGCGAAATTCCCTTCGTGACCCATGACATAGTCGGGATCAGGCCAGCGAAATCCGTGGTACCCCGTCTTCAAGCTCTTGGTAGGGAAGGGCAATTGGACCGAAGCCAGCATCCTGGGCTGCCGGCAGTCCGTTCCGATGTCGTAGACGTCGAGCGTGCGCTCTTCTGAGTTTGTGTTGGCGCTGTGCGCGGGGACATAGCTGGTCGAGACCAAAAGGCCCCGGGTCTCATTGACCTTCAAGGCTTCGGAGGAACGCATCATCGCCGGGCTGGTGAGGCTGGCGGTTTCGACAATGCGCTTCGGATCGGTCATGTCGGCAACGATCGTCGGCGTCGTGCCGCCTTCGCCCGAGGCAATCCCGCAAAGATGTCCGGCCCGGTCACGGACCATCGAGAACATGCGGGTCTTCTCCGGTACGAATTCCGCCGGCAGCTTCGACACCAGTGTCAGATTGCAATGGGCGCCTTTGTAGCCGGCATTTCGTTCCGCCATCGTGACCTGGCCTTGAAGCCCGACCTCCTGCGCATCGCCCGCGGCGCAGACGGCTTTGGCGACATTGGCCGCATAAGGACGGGGGGGCGCGGCGGCGCTGGCGGAGCACAGAAACCCGCCAGCGAGGGCAAACGTAGCCCAACTAGATATGGCCCAGCGCGGTATCGGCGTTCTCGGCCCTGGGATCGCGCCCTCATTGCCCATTTTGACCACTCCATCGTCGTTCGTCGTGAACTTGTTTCCATCGCACCCCGTTCAACGGCGGGCGTGGCTGTCCGTCGGCTGCGATCGCCGGCCGCATTACGGGACAAGACAGTTTATTGGGGGCAACCCGCCAGCGTGGGGCATTCGCTCGCCTTCCTCGCCAGTCCACCCATTCGAGCCTCATGCAAGGTCACGTCACCTGGCACCAATCATCCATCGAGCCAACGCGCGCATCGATCGATGGCGGCTTTGGTTTGGACGCTGACGGGCTGACCCAATAGCTAGGGCATCGAAGCGTTTCGCGCATGGATGCGAGACTGGCGATCTGGGAGATGCCTGTGACGACGATGAGCCCGAGCGAGATGGGGCGCAGCCTTGGCCAGGGACTGTTGTCCTTTCCGGTCACGCATTTCGATGCCGAAGGGCGATTCGACGAGGCGCCCTATCGTGCACATTGCGCATGGATGCTCGAACATGATCTGGCCGGTCTGTTCGCCGCCGGCGGCACCGGCGAGGTGTTTTCGCTGACACCGGGCGAGATCGTCCAGGTGGTCGCGGCGGCGGTGGCGGAGTCGGGCGGCAAGCTACCGGTGATCTCGGGCTGCGGTTACGGCACGGCGATCGCGACCGAGATCGCGCGTGGCGCCGAAGCCGCGGGCGCCGACGGGTTGCTGCTGCTGCCGCCCTATCTGACTTCGTCGAGCCAGGAAGGACTCGCCGCGCATGTCGAGGCGGTGTGCCGCTCGACCGGACTCGGCGTGATCGTCTACAACCGCGACAACGCCATTCTCGACGACGAGACGCTGGCGCGGCTGTGCGAGCGCAATCCCAATCTGGTCGGGTTCAAGGATGGCGTCGGCGATATCGAGCTGATGACGCGCATCTTCGTGCGGATGGGCGACCGGCTGACCTATATCGGCGGGCTGCCGACCGCGGAGACGTTCGCCACGCCGTATCTGACGATGGGCGTCACCACCTATTCCTCGGCGATTTTCAACTTCATGCCGGAATGGGCGCTGGCCTTTTATGCCGCGGTGCGCGCGGGCGATCAGGCCGAGGTGCAGAAGCAGCTGCGCGAGTTCGTGATGCCCTATCTCGACCTGCGCAACCGCGGGCGCGGCTATGCGGTGTCGATCGTCAAGGCCGGGATGCGCGTGATCGGCCGCGATGCCGGGCCGGTGCGCGCGCCACTCACCGACCTGACCGCGGCCGAGCATGACATTTTGCGCGCGCTGGTCGAGCGCGCTTCGGCCCGGCCGGCCGTGCAGGCCGCGTGACATTGCACGTCGCGCCGCGTTACACCGGCGCCATGTTCGAGCTCAGCCAGCTCCGCTGTTTCGTGGCCGCGGCCGAAGAACTCCATTTCGGCCGCGCCGCGCAGCGCCTCAACATGACTCAATCGCCGCTCAGCCGGCAGATCCAGCTGCTCGAGCGAATCCTCGGCGTGACGTTGCTCGAACGCACCAGCCGCCAGGTCAGCCTGACGCCGGCGGGCCATGTTTTCCTGATCGAAGCGCGGCGTATCGTCCGCCTCGCCGAGAGCGCTTCGCTCTCGGCGCGCCGCGTCGCCAAGGGCGATGCGGGCAAGGTCGCGATCGGTTTCACCGCGGTGTCGGGCTACAGCATGATCCCGCAGATCGTGGCGCAGGCGCGTGCGAGCCTGCCCAATATCGACCTCGAGCTGCGCGAGATGGTGAGTGGCGACCAGGTCGATGCGCTGCTGACCGGCCTGATCGACATCGGCTTCGTTCGCCCGCCGGTCGACCGGCACGAATTCGACACGCTGTGCGTGCTGCGCGAGCCGCTGCTGGTGGCGTTGCCGCCGGGCGATCCGCGACAGGGCGAGCCTGTGCTCTCGCTCGACACGTTCGATGGCGCGCCGCTGATCATGTATGCGCGGCAGGGCGCGGGTTATTTTCACGACATGCTGGTCCGGCTGTTCGACGATGCCGGGGTCAGCCCCAATTACGTGCAGCATGTGACTCAGATCCACTCGATGCTGGGACTGGTCCATGCCGGACTGGCGGCGGCGATCGTGCCGCGCTCGGCGTCGGGGCTGCACCTGCTCGACGTCCAGTTCCGCGCGCTGCGCACCGAACCCGAGGCGCCGGTCGAGCTGCACATGGCGTGGCGCCGTGACAATGCCAATCCGGCGCTGGAGCCGATGCGGCTGCTGTGCGCGCAGATGGCGGCGGCGTGATCCACCGCCGCGCGCTGCTCGGCGCGCCGTTGCTGATCCCGGCGGCAGCGTGGGGGCAGCGCAGTGATCCGGTCGCGGTGACCCGGCATGGCCGGGTGCGCGGGACAAGCGAGCGCGGCGTGCAGGTCTTTCGCGGCGTGCGCTACGGCGCCGATACACGGTTGCGCCGGTTCGAGCGCGCGCTGCCGCCGGCAAGCTGGTCCGGCATCGCCGATGCCACAAGCTACGGCCCCGCCGCGCCGCAGACGCGCGCGGAAGAGCCCGTCAGCGAAGATTGCCTGTTCCTCAACATCTGGACGCCGGCGCTGGATCGCGGGCGGCGGCCGGTGATGGTCTATCTGCACGGCGGCGCGCACGCGCATGGCTCGGGGTCGGACCCGCTCTACGATGGCGGCAATCTCGTCCGCCGTGGCGATGTGGTGGTGGTGACGCTCAACCACCGGCTCGCGGGTCTCGGCTATGCCTATCTCGCGCAGCTCGGCGGCCCGGCGGAATCGGGCAATGCCGGCAATCTCGACATCGTGCTCGCCCTCAAATGGGTGCGTGACAATATCGCAGCGTTCGGCGGCGATCCGAATTGCGTGATGATCTTCGGCCAGTCGGGCGGCGGCGCCAAGGCAGTGACGCTGATGGCGATGCCCGAAGCGCGCCCGCTGTTCCACCGCGCCGCGACGATGAGCGGCCAGCATGTCACTGCCGCCGGCCCGCGCAACGCCACGATCCGCGCGCGGGCGTGGATGGACAAGACCGGCGCAAAGAGCGTCGCCGAACTGAAGGCGCTGCCGCTCGAACGACTGGTCGACGCGATGGCGATGACCGATCCGATCGAGCGCAAGGGCGAGATCAGCTTCACCTCGACGCTCGACCATCATGTCCTGCCGCGCCACCCATTCGTGCCCGACGCGCCGCGCGAGGCGGCCCACATCCCGCTGATCGTCGGCAACACGCATGACGAGACGGGGCTGTGGATCGGCGACTGGCTCAAGCGTGGCGATACCGATTGGAGCAATCTCGCCGAGCGGATCGGCAGCCAGATCACCAAGGACGTCGCGCCCGACTGGGTCGTACAGCGCTACCGCGAACTCTATCCGAGCAAGACGCCCGGCCAGATCCTGCTCGCGGCGACCACGGCGGGCCGGTCCTGGCCGGGCCATCTGATTCAGGCTGAGGAGCGCGCGAAGATCGGGGCGCCGACCTGGATGTACCAGCTTGACTTCGCTTCGCCTGAGGCGGGCGGGGTGCTCGGTGCGTTCCACACGCTCGACATCCCGCTAGTGTTCGACAATGTCGCCGCGAAAGGCTCGCGCACGGGGGGCACGCCCGGCGCGCGGCGACTCGCCGGACTGATGGCCGATAGCTTCATCACCTTCGCTCGTACCGGCGATCCCAATTGCGCGAGCGTGCCGCGCTGGCCGAAGTTCACCTTGGACCAGCGCCGCACGATGATCTTCGACAGCGAGACGCGGGTGGTGAGCGATCCCCGGCGGGAAGAACGGCTGCTGTGGTCGGTCGCGCCTTACATCAAGCCGGGCGGCTGATCAGCGGTCCCACGGGAACGCCAGTGTCGGCGCGTTGGCATAGCGCCGCATGGCGATCGTCAGCCGCGCGCCACAGCCCGGTTCGAGCCGCAGCGTGAAATCGCGCCCGGCGGCTGTGATCGTTTGCCCGTCGAGCGTCACGCGATCGATGCGGTGCTCGGCATAGGCGCCGCCCTGGATCGTCACCGTTCGCGCAACCTTGCCGAGATTGATCAGCGTCACTTCGGTCGTGGTGTCGCCGAGCGCATGCACCAGCGCGGCGACATCCTCGGGCACGCCGGCGCGGCGCCGGTCCGCATCGAAATAGCGCAGCCGGCAATGCAGCACGACGCCGCCCTGATTGGGCGAGGTCGACGACCAAGGCGGACGCGCGAGGTGCAGCCCGCCGGTCATCAGCTGGATCAGGCTCTTGACGCTCGCCGGAGTCTTGTCGAGCGGCCAGTCGGCGAGGCGGGTGTCGCGCGTGGTGGTGTCCTCGCGCATCCTCTTCTCGCGTTCGGCGACGCGGGCGAGATCGGCTTCGAGCGCCTCGACCGGATAGGCGTTGTTCCCGCCGTGCAGGAACGACACCCACGGGTCCTGTCCGGCGCGTTCGAGATCATCGGCGCGCTGAGTCACATACCAGATCTCGAAGCCATTGGTGCGGTATGGGCCGGGCTTCCATCCGTACCAGCCGTCGGCGCCGTACATGGTCGGCGTCTCGAACTTGCCGTCGCGCTGGCGCCCGGCATCGTTGATCCGCGCCGTCTGCCGCCGCCAGACCTCGATATAGGCGGAATCGCCGGTCAGCAGCGTGCCGTTCATGAAGGCGGTGATCGATCGCGGCACGCGGTTGCGGTCCTCGCGCTTGCCTGTCTGCGGCACGATCGGCGAGAAGCCCCAGCCATAGACCCCGCCCCACCAGTCGCGCGCGGTCTTGCCGTCGAGGCCGATCTTGCTCGGGAGGATGCCGCCATTGGCGTTGGCGCGGCTCACCCAGGCGTCGAGATAGTCGAGCGCCCAGCGGCGATAGCGCTCGCCGCCGCCCAGCGCATAGGCGTTGAGGCCGAGCGTCGTCGCCTGGAGGTTGAGCGGATTGTCGCCGACCACATCGGTATATTCGGCATAATGGTCGAGCGTTTCCTGATAGGTCGTCTCGCCATGCTCCATGTGGAAGCGCTCGCCCGCCGCGAACGGGTCGCCCGCCCAGTCGAGCGGCGTGGCGGGGCGCAGCATCGGCCCGCGGCTGCCGTTCATCACGCTGCGGATGATGCGGCGCTGCGGATCATAGTTGCGGACGGAAGGGTCGCGCCCCGTATAGAAATCGGCGAAGCGGCGGGTGCGCGCGATCAGCGCCGGGTCGCGCGGCGCGGACAGGCCGAGCACGTTGAATGTCGTCAGTCCCTCGGCATTGTGCTGCCAGTCCATCTGCACCGGAAAGTCGCGGTGATACATGCCGGCGCGGGCAATCGGCACATCGACCGTGCGCATTGCGGCGAATTGCCGCAGATGCCCTTCCCAGAAACGCTGCGTCAGAGTCAGGATATGGTCGGGCGCGCCGAGCGCGTGGAGGATCGCCCAGTCGTTGGTCGCCTCCGCCGCATCGTCCGGGCCATCGTTGGCGCCCCAGCGCTCGAACACCTGCAGCCAGTCGCGGCGATCGACATATTTGGCGTAGAAGGTTTCGCATGCCGCGGCGTTGCGCGCGAGCAGCTGGCGTTGCAGCACTGCCCAGCGCGGGGGCGCCATCGGCGTGCGCGCGACCAGCATCGGGCGCTGCGCGCGTGCGGCCGCGGGGATCAGCGTGGCGGCCGCGCCGCCCAGCAACAGCCCTCGGCGATCGGTTCTCACGTGCCGATTTCCATCCGCTTGATCGGGCCGGTGATGACCAGGAAGGCGAAGATCGTCAGCAGGCAGTGCAACCCGACATAGACCAAAGCCCAGTCGAACGAACCGGTCGCGGCGACGATGAAGCCGACGACGATCGGGGTGACGATCCCCGCCATGTTGCCGAACATGTTGAACACACCGCCGGACAGCCCTGCGAGCCGCTTCGGCGCGACATCGGCCATCACCGCCCAGCCGAGCGAGGCGACGCCCTTGCCGAAGAAGGCGACCGACATCAGCGTCACCACCAGCCACTCCTCCTCCGCCCAGACGCAGGCGATGATCGCCGTCGCGAGCAGCATGCCCACCGTCAGCGGCCCCTTGCGCGCCAGATCGAGCGATCCGGTGCGCTTGAGGATCAGGTCGGACACATAGCCGCCGGCGAGCCCGCCGACAAAGCCGCACAATGCCGGCGCGGCGGCGGCGAACCCGGCCTCCATGATGTTGAGGCCGCGCTCCTTGACCAGATAGATCGGGAACCAGGTGACGAAGAAATAGGTCAGCACGTTGATGCAATATTGGCCGAGATAGATGCCGAGCATCATGCGGTCGGCGATCAGTTTACCGACATTGGCCCAGTCGAACGCGGCCGCACTGCCCGCGCCGCCTTCCTCCATATGGATCAGGCCGCCGCCCGCCTCGATATGGTCGAGCTCGGCCTGGTTGACCGACGGATGACGCGCGGGGCTGTGGATATAGCGCAGGAAAACAGCGGTCGCGATGAGACCCAGCACCCCCATCACCCAGAAGATCGAGCGCCAGCCGAAGCTGTGCGCGAGCCAGCCCATCAGCGGGGCGAAGGCGACCAGCGAGAAATATTGCGCCGAGTTGAAGATCGCCGAGGCGGTGCCGCGTTCGGCCGACGGGAACCAGGATGCGACGAGGCGGGCGTTGCCGGGGAAGGACGGGGCTTCCGCCAGACCGACCATGAAGCGCAGCGCGAACAGCATCGCCATCGCGGGCAGGAAGGCGATCAGCCCGGCGAAGCCCTGCAGCGCCGTGAAGACGGACCAGAGCGCGATCGCCATCGCATAGATGCGCTTGGTGCCGAATTTGTCGAGCAGCAGGCCGCCGGGCACCTGCGCCAGCACATAGGCCCAGGCGAAGGCGGACAGGATGAAGCCGGTTTGTACCGCGTTGAGCCCGAGCTCGGCCGCTGCTTGACTGCCAGCGATCGAGAAGGTTGCGCGATCGGCATAGTTGACCGTGGTGATGATGAAGATCAGCGCAATGATCGCATGCCGGACATGCGTCGGCCGCAAATCGCTCGGCCCGGTGCGCTGGTCGGTCACGCGTCGCTCTCCTCGATGGCGCGCACGTCTAATGCGCGCGCGTCTTGTCGGGTTATCGGTACCCGTGGGCAGGGGGAGCGTCCAAGGCAAATAGCGGGACGATCAAGCCACGAACTGGCTTGATCACGTGCCGTTGTGCCAGCGCGGGCAGCGCATCAGTGCGTGTCGTGCATCGATCCATGTTCGATTGGCGTTGGCTTCGCAGCCCCGGGGGCGATTAGCAGAATAACGCAATCGGCTCGTGACGAAGCCGTTCATGGTCACCCGAGGGGAGTCTGAAATGTCCCGAACCCATCTTCTGAAGTGCGCGCTGATCCTGTCGAGCGCGGCCGCGGCGCTCTCCGTGGCGCATGCGCAGACCGCCGCCGAACCGGCCGCTCCGGCGGCCGAGGAAAGTGCGCCGGATATCGTCGTCACCGGCTTTCGCGAGAGCCTGACCAGCGCGCTCAACGTCAAGCGCCGCGAGACCGCCGCGGTCGATGCGATCAAGGCCGAGGACATTGCGGAGTTCCCCGACCTCAACCTCGCCGAATCGCTTCAGCGCATTCCCGGCGTCGCGATCAGCCGCGTCAACGGCGAGGGCCGCAACATCTCGGTCCGTGGCCTTGGCCCGGAATATAGCCGCGTCCGCATCAACGGCATGGAAGCGATCGGCACGACCGGCGGCACCGACAATTCGGGCGGCGTCAACCGCGGCCGCGGCTTCGACTTCAACATCTTCTCGTCAGACCTGTTCAACAGCCTGACCGTGCGCAAGACCGCGACGGCGGATGTCGAGGAAGGGTCGCTCGGCGGCACCGTCGACCTGCAGATCGCGCGGCCGTTCGACTATCGCGAACCGACCGCCGTCGTCTCCGCTTCGGCAAGCTATAACGACCTCGCGCGCAAGGCGACGCCGCGCTTCTCGACGCTGCTCAGCACGCAGAACGACGCGGGCACCTTCGGCGCGCTGGTTTCGATCGCCTATGAGCAGCGCCGCCTGATCGAGGAAGGCGCGAACATCACGCGCTGGACCTATGGCGGCTTCAACGGCGGCTTCAACCCCGCCTCGACCATCGCCGGCAAGACGATCGCGCAGATCAACGACACCAACCCCGACACCGCGCTGTACCACCCGCGCATCCCCGGCCTGGTCAGCTATGACATCAGCCAGGAACGGCTGGGCGCGGCGGTCGCGCTGCAGTTCCGGCCCAGCGACGCCACGCTGATCTCGGTCGACGGCCTCTATTCGCGGCTCGACGGCACGCGCAAGGAAGCGCAGTTCCAGGCGATCGGCTTCAGCCGCTCGGGCACCGGCAAGCCGCAGTCGATCATCCGTTCGGGCACGGTCGACAGCAACAACAACATCATCAGCGGCACGTTCGACTCGGTCGATCTGCGCGTGCAGGCGCGCTATGACGAGCTCAAGACCGACTTCTACCAGCTGACCGGCACGCTTGATCAGAAGATCGGCGAAAGCCTGCGGTTCGGCGCGATCGTCGGCTATTCGCGCTCCGAATTCCGCAACCCGGTGCAGACGACGGTGACGCTCGACGCCGCCAACACCAACGGCTTCTTCTACGATTTCTCGACTCGCTTCCCGACGATCAAGCCGGGGGTCGATATCTCGAACCCGGCGACCTTCTCGTTCACCAACGGCACGTCGGAAGTCCGCATCCGCCCGCAGACGGTCGACAACAGCTTCACCAACGCCAAAGGGTTCCTTGAATGGACCGCGAGCGATGTGGTGAAGCTCAAGGCCGGGGCCGACTGGCGGCGGTTCGACTATAACTCGACCGAGCGCCGCCGCCTGCAGGGCGAGACGGTGGTGACCACGCTCACTGCGGCGCAGATCGCGCCGCTGACCGAGCAGTTCACCGGCTTCGGGCGCGGGCTCGCCGTGCCGAGCGGCACGCCGACCGGCTGGGTGATCCCCAACCTCGACGCCTTTGCCGCCTTCCTCAACACCCCGACCAACGCGACCTATGCCACCGGCGGGATCGAGAACGCTACCGCGCGCGGTTCGTTCGTGACGGTGCGCGAGGACGATATCGGCGTGTGGGGCATGGCCGAGTTCAACCTGGGCGATGCCGGCGTTCCGCTACGCGGCGACATCGGCGTGCGCTATGTGCGGACCGACCAGCTCTCGACCGGCTATGCCAGCCAGGGGGCGGCGGTGAACCTCGTCACCGCCGAGCGCAGTTACGACCGCTGGCTGCCGTCGGCCAACCTCGTCTTCGACGTCACCGACACGCTGCTGGTGCGCCTCGCCGCGGCCAAGACGATCGCGCGCGCCGGGATCGGGTCGCTGACCCCGGGCGGCAACCTCAACGTCTCGGGCGGCAACCGGACTTTCAGCTCGGGCAACCCCGATCTGGTGCCGACCGAGTCGACCAATCTCGACGCGTCGGTCGAATGGTATCCGACGCGCGGCGCGATCTATGCGGTTTCGGTCTTCCAGAAGGACATCGGCACGTTCGTCCAGACGCTGAGCACCAGCGTGCCGTTCAGCAGCCTGGGCCTGCCGGCCTCGCTGCTCACCGGGACCACTGCCAGCCCGACCGATGTGTTCATCGTCAGCCAGCCGGTCAATTCGAAGGGCGGCCTGCTGCGCGGGTTCGAGGTCAACGTCCAGCAGCCCTTCACTTTCCTGCCGGGCATCCTTTCCAACCTCGGCGTGCTGGCCAACTATACCTATGTCGACTCCGACATCGAGTATCTGACGTCGGCGACCGGCGCGACCACGGTGACCGCGCCGCTGCTCGGCCTGTCGAAGCATGCCGCGAATGCGACGCTGTATTTCGAGACCAAGAAATTCTCGATCCGCGGCTCGATCGCCTATCGTTCGAACTATCTGACCGCCGTGCCGGGCACCGAGGGCAACGCCTATAACGGCACCAACGGCACGACCAATATCGACGCGCAGATCTCGTACAACGTCACCGACAACATCAAGCTGAGCCTCGAAGGCATCAACCTGACCGACGAGCTCAACGACCAGTTCGTGGACGAGACCAACCGGCTCAACGTGCTGTCGCACAGCGGCCGCCAGTTCGTGCTGAGTGCCCGCGTGGCGTTCTGATCCTCCCTCTTGAGGAACGCCCCGTGCGAACCTGGGCCAGTCGTCCGCGGACGACTGGCCCTTTATTTTGCGGTTGCCGGGTCGCTGCTGGCGATGATTTCGGTATCCAGCGGAGCGCCGCCAGCGGCGATCTCGATCAGGCGATCGACATTGGGATGCGCGCGGCGCTGGAGGATGAGTTGTGCGGGCTGGTGACGGGCGGCGGCTATGAAGGGCCGGGGCGGTCGCCGGATCGGGCGGATGCTTTGGTGTGGGCGGTGAGCGAGTTGCTGGCGGGGGTTGCGGCGCAGGACGGGCGTGCGGAGGTTGTGATGCGCCCGGCATGCGCTAGAGCGGGGGCATGACTCCGCGTGAACTGATCGATGTCGCCGAGGTGCCGGGGGGCGAGCCGCTGCGGCTGTTCCGGCGCGGGGGCGACTTCATGATCGTGCTCAACCGCAACGAGCTGATGTCGAGCCGGATGAGCGGATCGGAGGAAGCGCTGGCGGAGTTGACGCTGGCGCGGCTGAAGGCGCCAGGTTCGGCGCATCTGCTGATCGGCGGCTATGGCATGGGGTTCACGCTGCGCAAGGCACTGGCGTTGATGGGGCCGGATGGGCGGGCCAAGGTCGCCGAGCTGGTGCCGAAGATCGTCGAATGGGCGCGCGGGCCGATGGCCGAGCTGGCGGCGGGGTGCCTCGATGATCCGCGGACGGAGATTATGCTGGACGATGTCGGGTCGGTGATCGGACGGGCGCGGGCGATGTATGACGCGATCCTGCTCGATGTGGACAATGGGCCGGACGGGCTGACGCGGCTGGACAACGACCGGCTCTATACGATGCGCGGGCTGGACAAGGCGCGGCTGGCGCTGAAGCCGGGCGGGGTGCTGGCGGTGTGGTCGGCGGCGCCGGACGACCGCTTTCGGCGGCGGATGGGCGATGCCGGCTTCTCGGTCGAGGAAGTGGCGGTGCGGGCGCGGCAGAACGGCAAAGGGCCGCGGCATGTCATCTGGTTTGGTGTGAAGCGCTGAGGCGCGCGGCCTAACGTAATCGGAGAACAGTATGAAATGGTTCGGGCGGAAGTCCGGGCGCGAGGGATCGCGTCCGGTGTTTGCGCGTGGGTCGGGTTCGCTTGGGCATCTGGGCGAATGGCCGCAAAGCTATGAGGCGCAGGTGCGCGAGGGCTATGCCGGGAATCTGGTGGCACAGCGCGCGGTGAAGATCGTGGCGGAAGCCGTGGCGAGCGCGCCGCTGGCGGGATCGGACGCCGCGCTGGTCGAGCTGGTGAGCGCACGTTGCCAAGGACAGGCGCGGGGCGCGGTGCTGGCGGCGCAGTTGCTCCGGCACGGCAACGCTTATGTCCAGTTGTTGGGGGATGGCGCGGGCGGGGTGGCCGAGCTGTTTCCGCTGCGGCCCGAGCGGGCCGACGCGAACCACTGGCGGTTGAGCAGGCAGTGGCTCGGGGAGGTCGGGACTGAAGGGGCTGTCGGTTACGGCAGGCGCGGGCGACCGGTTCGTGCTGATTGAGCCGGAGACCTTGCACCCGCGCGAGGTGCCGACGGCATGCGGCGACGTGCGCGTGATGGCTGTCGCGGGGAACGACGAGACGTGCGTCGAAGCGCAGGCCCCGAGAGCGAATGTCTCGATGACGTCGCCATCGCCTGCCGCGCTCCAGGCCAAGATCCAAGCGTATCACAGCGTGACGCTGAGCTGGATTCGATGCAGCCGACTGGGGTGGCGCTGGATCGACGGTGCCGATGCACCGCTGGGCGAGGAAGCCGAGCACCATCAAGTGCGGATCGTGCCGCGGGGCGAAAGCACACATCATCGCCTGCGATGCGCCTGTCTTTACTGCTTGCTGCGGAATGGCGGGCCAAGGGCGCGGTGAACACTGAGTTCAGCCAGACGGGGGACCATGGCTGTCATCTTCAGTGACGATCATCATCCCGGCGATTGAAGAGCAGAACCGATAAGTTCCACGGCCCGAAACGCGCTGCCCCCGCTAACGGCAGGCCAGGCGCAGAAGGAGATCACCCACAATGAGGCGGTGACGCTGATCGACGCCCTGGCCCATCCCGGTGTCCTAGCAATGTGCGGAACCACGCCGCCCGACGATCCGCGTCCGGCCAATGCTGGATCGTCACCGCTGCGGAAGTGATCATGGCGGGTGATCGCGTGGTCGGGCCGCGGCAAGCTGCGATTGACGACTCGAGCTGCGGCGCGGCCATCGATACCGAAGCGCGCGCCGCGATCGGGCGATGCTGGAGGCGCTGAGGACGCATGGTTTGATCGCTGCCTGAGAACTGTGACGTTCCGGCAACAGTCCCCGGATTTTGTTCGCTTGCGCGGAAACTTTCGACCGGTTAGGAAGTTAGCGCTGTCCGAAGTGACAACTACGAAAGGGGATTAACATGCGGAAGCTTGCCGTAACTCTGGCACTTGCTTCGACCGCGCTCGCCACGCCCGCCCTCGCAAAGGACGATGCGTGGTATGTGGGCGTCGAAGGCGGAGCGATGATCGTTGAAGACATCGACTTCGACATTGGCGCGACCACCAGCGCGGGCACGGTCGACCATGACTATGGTTGGGACGTCGGTGGCACCATCGGCTACGACTTTGGCGGTTTCCGCGCCGAAGCCGAAGTCAGCTATCGCCGCGCGACCGTCGACAGCTATCGCTCGACGGTGACGACGCCGAACTACAATGCCGCGGGCGCGCTCGTGAATACTCCGGCTGGCACCTATGACTATGCTGGCGGCACGAGCTCGGCGCTGAGCTTCATGGTCAACGGCATGCTCGACTTCGGTGACGATGACGGCGTGCAGGGCTTCATCGGCGGCGGCGTGGGCGTTGCTCGCGTCAAGGCCGAATACGGCCTGAACACGCGCGGCTGGTTCCTCGACGACTCCGACACGGTGTTCGCGTGGCAAGCCATCGCAGGCCTCCGTCAGTCGATCAGCGACAATGTCGATGTGACCCTGAAGTACCGCTTCTTCAACGCTGACAATGTCCGTGTTGTCGATGTGACGGGCCGCACCTTCGACGGCCGCTTCCGCTCGCACAGCCTGTTGGGCGGTATCACGTTCAACTTCGGTGCGCCGACCCCGCCGCCGCCGCCGCCGGAGCCCACGCCGCCGCCGCCGCCGGCTCCGACCCCGCCGCCGCCGCCGCCGCCGGTGGTCTGCACCCCGGGGCCGTACATTGTGTTCTTCGAGTGGGACAAGTCGGACATCACGCCCGAGGCAGCCGGCATCCTCGACAACGCGATCTCGGCCTATCAGAACTGCGGCAATGCGCAGGTCATGCTGGCGGGTCACGCGGACCGTTCGGGTCCGGCGACTTACAACGTTGGCCTCTCGCAGCGTCGTGCGGACTCGGTCCGTGCGTATCTCACCGGCCGGGGTATCCCCGACGGCGTGATCGCTTCGGAAGCGTTCGGCGAGAGCCGTCCGCGCGTCGAGACTGCCGATGGCGTCCGCGAGCTGCAGAACCGTCGCGTGGAAATCACTTACGGTCCGGGTTCGGGCATGTAAGCCACGCGATCCGTCCTGCGGATCGAGAAAATCGGGGAGGCTGGGCAACCAGCCTCCCCTTTTTCATGCGGCATGGGCAGTGCGCAGCAGTTGGCCTGCAATTGTCCGTGCCTCTATTCTGGATCATTGCGCAAGCA
The DNA here is from genome assembly GCF_024211275.1 of Sphingomonas tagetis. Classification (GTDB taxonomy): domain Bacteria; phylum Pseudomonadota; class Alphaproteobacteria; order Sphingomonadales; family Sphingomonadaceae; genus Sphingomonas; species Sphingomonas tagetis. The sequence continues at coordinate 204 of NZ_JAMLDX010000028.1, read as the reverse complement.
CGCGCCGCTGTGGACGCAATCGGTCGCGCGACGCGCGCTCCACGCGCCCTGGTTATTCTATGAGAAGCCGCCCGGCGGCGTTAGAGCGTGATCGTGATTGATTGAATCTGGATTCCCTTGTTGGGGGATTTCTGATTCAACCTGCTGGCTGGGCAGGAGGCCAGCAGGGATGAGCCGAGCCTATTCGATTGATTTGCGCGAGCG
>NZ_JAMLDX010000027.1 GCF_024211275.1 Sphingomonas tagetis | reverse complement strand
ACCTCCGCTTCACGCAGCTTGCCGATAATCTCTTCCGGGCGATGCTTCTTGCTCGGCATTCCTCGTCTCCTTCGTCATCCAAATATCATCAATTTTGGACCACTCAGAAGGGGGCAGATCAACGAAGCGAGATCGAACCGGAATGGATGATTTTGGGGCGGCGTTGATCGAGGCGAATGCCGCTTAGCGACGTTGACAGGGGCAGCGAGCGTTTGCACCAAGGATTATGAGCGCAATTCATCTATTTATCGACACCTCAACCTTCCTGACGTTCTACGCCTACACGTCAGACGACCTAGAAGAACTGAAAAAGGTCGCTGGCCTGATAAAGACGGACAAGCTCAAGCTCTACATACCGGAACAAGTAGCAGACGAATTTCATCGCAATCGCGAAGGAAAGTTAGCCGAGTCTCTTGGCAAGTTCACTGGCGTTGGCGTGTCCAAAGCTATACCGCGTTTCATGGCCGATTATCCTGAGGCAGCAGCTTTCAGTGAAGCGGCAAAGGCATTCCAGCAAGCACGAGACGTTTTAGCTGCGAAAGCGAAAGTGGATGCTATTGCCCAAGCGTTGCCGGCGGATGATGTTTTCACGAAAATTATCGAAGCCGCTGGCTTGCTGACGGCGAGCGATGCCCTTTTGCTTCGCGCCAACAGACGCCGGCTGAGAGGCAACCCGCCGGGAAAGAAAGATTCGTTTGGTGATCAGATAAATTGGGAAGTGCTGCTTGAAAACGTGCCGAGCGACACAAAGCTGCACATTGTCACCAAGGATGGTGACTATGGTTCAGCTCTCGATCCCGACAACGCCCAGCAGTTCCTCAAAGCCGAATGGACGGCAAGGAAGGGCGGCACACTCCACCTACATCGCGAACTAAAGCCGTTTCTTAATGCGCATTTTGCGAACATCAAGCTTGCCGTGGATATCGAGAAGCAAATCGCTATCGATGCTCTTATTTATAGCGGAAGTTTTTCAGCAACTCACGACGCGATCGAAATCCTAAACAATCTTATTGATGATTTACATTGGAAAGAAGTTGAGCAAATATTCGAAGCTGGCGTGTCAAATAGCCAGATAAACTGGATTGGAACGGACGGTGATGTAAATAGTTTCTTCCGAAAGCTTATGGTAAAGTTCTTCAACAAAGTATCTACCGAGATGGATGAATTGTTAGAAAAATCCTTTCCAAACCCCAACCTGCATGCACACGACCTCGACGACTTGGATGATAACGCGCCATTTTAATATCCAGCTGGCACTACCGATCAAAGGACTGCCCGCCGGTGCTCAGCGAATACGCCCAATCCATATAAGGCAACCGCACGATGATCCGATCAGTTGGACCGCGACCCATCGCCATGCCCCGACACAGCAACGACACGTAGCCGACGCGCTCAAGGCACAGGGCATCAGCGGAGTTGAAGAAAGGCTCGCCAGATTCGCGCCAGACAATTGCCGTGGCACCATCAGGAAGCGCACCGATCGGCTGGACGGTGTAGAAACCGCAGAAGAAATAGAAGGCTGCACAGATTGGCAGGGGTATCAGCCACAACCATCCCCGCCGGCCAGATGCCTTGGGCGCTGCCCATTCAGCTACGCTCTCCATAATCGCCTCCCCCAATCTGATGCGAAGCTAGGGCCTATTTGCGCGCAGTCATGAGAAATTTGTGCCAAATTTGATGCGATATTTCGGCTTGGGTCATCGACGCTGGATCTGCCTCAGCGATTGATCTGGACCTCGAAGTCGTTAGCCGCATCCATGCCGATCCGCATTCGTGGGCGGCTATTCGCGAACTCACGCGCCAACGCGGCAATTCGATCGTCTTTGCGATCGGCGAAAAGAACCTCTTCGGCGTGGGCCGCGCGCATGCGGTTTAACTGCTCGACCTCCCGCCATCCAACTGCAAGGGCGTCACCCTCGCTTGTGCGGCCTCCGATCAAAAGCAGCTTGGTAGAAGAAAGCGGAAGCGTAACTTCCCCCCTTCCGTTCTTGAACCCACCATCGCCATATATCGGGTGCACCGTGTCCGGCGGCACCCAACGATACACAGGATTGTCGCAGGTAATGAAGGCATCGCCAACGGCGGTTACGATGTTCCAATACCGCCTGAACAGGATGGGCGCGAGTTCATCGGCTAAAGCGACGCTTTGCAATCCGAGCTTTTCGCTGACCCCGATGTGATACCGCGACGGATCGTTGACAAACGCCATCAGCGCGTCGCGATCCTCGACCACAAGGCCAGTGTCGCGCTGCATTTCATCCATAAGCCGGTTGAATCTCGCCGGCTTGGTCGCTTGCAGCCGCAGTTCCAACACATTCATCCGCGCCACGCTTTCCGCGTAGCCTCTGACCATGGCCGGCGAACGAGAATAGCAAGTCGCAACGAAGGAAGCGAAGTCGGCGCGATCCTGCCCTTGTGGAATCTCACCGGCAAGTAAGCGCTCATATACCGGAGCTGCCTTGTTCTCGATGTCGCTCAAGGCGTTGTCTAGGTCGTCGTTATACACGCCGTCATCGGTCTGGACCGAGTAGAAGTTGCGCTTGAACCCCGTCTCCTCCACCCGAGAGGGGCGCACGGTCCCCCGGCTCTTGCTGTAGGTCCACACCATGTTCTTTGGTGCTTCGCCGCGAAAGTGTCTCAGGTGGAGCCGCGGGACGTAGTGCTGATCCTTAGTGCGCTTCACGCCCGCTTTGTTATTCATGGGAACATGGTAGCAACATTCAGTGCAGCGGGCCAAACGCAAATCTTCCGGCTAGCCGATAACGCGCGCGCGCGAACATGCCGGCGCCGAACGCGCGTCACCTCCCGTCGTGCAGCGCCATGATCAACCCTCGCCACGGCGGGCCAACTCGCCTCAACGCCACGCGGGCCGTCTCAAAAGTTGTAGCTTTTCAGACCCCCGAAATACCGCACCGATACCGCCTCAAAAGATATCATATTGACTTATGATACAGTCTCGATATGTAAGGGTATCTTTTGAGACTCGGAGGCCACATGACCCGCATTGCCTACTATCGTGTCAGCACTGGCGATCAGAGCGTGGAGGCCCAACGCCAAGCGTTAGGTGGCGGGTTCGATCGGGAGTTCGCCGACGAAGGGATTAGCGGCGCCACGCCGGCTGCCACCCGCCCCGCGTTCGCCAAGCTGCTGTCCTATGTGCGTGAAGGCGACACCATCTATGTCTATGCGCTCGACCGCTTGGGCCGCGATGCGCTGGACGTGCAAGCCACCGTGCGCCGACTACTGGACATGGGCGTGACGGTGGATGTGAGGGGGCTAGGCCCGATAGGGGGGCGGGGGGTAGGCGAGATCATTGTCGCTGTTCTCGCTCAAATTTCCGACATTGAACGTCAACGAATAAAGGAACGCTGCGAAAGCGGTCGCATGGCTGCCAAGGCATCTCTCGCCGCGACTGGACGCACGCACCGGGGCAAGGCGAGCTTGGGGCGTCCGAAAGCAGCGGACGCGGCTGAGGTGGCAACGTGGCGGCGTGAGAATAGCGCGAGCATCCCCGCGACGATGGCGCAGTTCGGGATCAGCCGTGCAACGGTGGCGCGCTATTGCGCATCGGCGTAACGCAGCTCGCGCAGTGCCTCGCCGCAAAATCATCGCCCCTCTCGGCGCCACAGTGGACGTGTGAATCGCGGGCGGGAACTATAGGCGAGACGGGCGCAGCGCCGACGATGTGGTGGCGCTGGAGCGATGCCCGAGCTTTCGACCTCAATTCGAGATCGTGTCAAGCGGTTGCGCTACCTGCCCCGGAAATGGATTGCGCTCCCCACGGCTGATCGAGCCGCCGTGACCAGATGAATGGCTGGGCCAGCTCAACCACCATAACGGCCGCGATCGGCCTGAAGCTATGAGTGGCCTTTACTCAGGCAGAAACCCGAACTCGTAAACCTTGGGCCGCAGCTTGGCCGTCAGCAATGAATAAGCGGCCTTGAACGGATCGAAATCAATCGGTTCGCTATCGCCATAAGCTTCGAGCGCGCGGCGAATCTGATACCATCCGGCGTCGGGGCGCCCAAGCTTGTATTCGTCGCGAATCCTTCGGGGGAAGCTGGCGGCGTGGAAGCGCGCCCAAAGCTTGCGCCCCTCGTCGAGCACCGCTTCCGCCTCGGGCGAGAAGGTTAGACCCGCCATATAGCGGACCATGAAGTCGCTCTCGAACCTCCCCTTGGCGCCGACCTCGACTTCGGTGAAGGGAATGAAGTGATTGACAAGACTCCAATCACGATCGTCCCAGCGCAGCCCGTCGGCACCGACGGTCAGGTTGCTCCCGTTGAACAGCATCCAGACTAGGCAGTCGGACGTGAACTCCTCGGTTATCGGTTCGCTGGGCTGGAGGAACTGGTCGCGGTCGTTGAGCCAAGTCGGCTTGATCAGGCGACGGACGCTGAAGACGATCGCGGAAGGCTCAACATTTTCGGGAAGAACGTATGACCCACCACCATTTCTGCCGGTATAGATGGACGAAGTGAGAGCCGTGCCTGTTGAGGCATTTTGCAGGTCGTTGTTGCCCGCGAACAGATAACCCAGCGCTCCATCACACCAAAGCTTTCGTCGCGGATTTGTGGAAACGCTGAGGGCGTTCGACAAGGGAAGCGCGAGCGCCCCCTTGGCGGGAGGAGCCGAAATCCAAGCGTTGAGCAGCGCGGAGGTTGGTCGCACCGCAATGGTCTTTTCGCCGACCAGTTCGCCTGCGCGATCACGAGCCACGAGCGTAAGGTCTCGCACAATCTCCGGTCTGCTTTGGTCCCAAATCAGAAAACCGATGGGGAAATTGCCATTCAAGCCATCGAAGGCTCGGCTGTGGACTACGAAGCCATCAAGATACTTCGCCTGCCACACCCGCCTGAATGGTTCGAAATTCGGCGCATTGACATACTTGAGGGTGCTGAACATCGCGAGCGTCGCATCGGGTAATTCACGCGCGATGCGGACGAGGAACTGAGCGAAAAGCTCCTTGCTCGCATAACCGAGGTTCATCTCGCGCATCCAACCGTTGATACGAGTCTTCTCGACGCCGATTTTGTTCTCGTCGCCCTTACCGATGCCGGATCCGCTCTCCGCATAAGGCGGATTGATCAGCACCAAGATCGGCTTCGCACCCTTCTTGCAGTCCCTCGCATCGGCGATTGCTTGACGCAGCGCCATCGGCAATTTGTTCGACAGATCATAATCGATTTCACTGAAATCGGTGATGTCGTCGTTCAAATAATCATACTGGAAGATTTCCGCGCCGGCGAAGGCGGGGTTCGACCGCATGATGGTCACATCGGCTTGGTCGAGCGTGGACATGAACACGTTGCGCAGATTGCTGTGCTTGGCCTCCAGATTACCAACGCCCGCGCACATGTCCCAAACCAGATAACGGTCCTGCCAGTTCTCGCCCAGCGTCGCGCGAAGTTGGTCATAGGCTTTGTCAACAATATGCAGCGGCGTGTAATAGGCGCCCTTGAACTTCTGTTCATCGACAGGGAGAAGGCTGTCGCGCCGTTCGAGCAGATAGTGGCGGTGCTTCTGTTCGGGCGGGCGGTGATAGATCGCCCAGAAATTGCGATAGCCCTTGTCGTTCGCCAGCTCATAGGTTTCGCCGTTGAGGAAGAAGGTCGGCCCGGCAGCGGTCATCAGCATCCGGGCACCGGCGGGCTGCTTCATTGCCTCGTGCGTGCCGTCGTGCATGATGTCGGCAAAGAACAGCACGGCGTAATCTGGCTGCGCCGTCACGCCCAGTTCCTCGCCGATCATCGTCACCCAGCGGTCGAACACCTGCCGCAGATTGTCGGGCGTAATTGGCGTGCGGATGATGCGGCGTTCGCGTATGGCGTCCTGCACCGCCTTGACGAACGCCGCCTCGTCATGCGCGATCTCATATTCCACTATGTGTGTCTGAACATAGGGCGCGATCTGCGCGCCCAGTTCCTTGCCCGCGGCAGACCCCGATTTCGGCCAGACGATGCCCTTGTCGTCGAGCAGCGGCAGTGCCCTGTCGGTCGGCATGATCGCCGCCTTGTCGCGGTCGATAACAGCGAGGAAAGCTGGCATCGGCTCGCCCCGCCGTTTTGCCGCGCGAATATAGAACATCAACTGCGCGAACATGATGATCGGCGGTGTGGAAACCGCCTTCGCCTCAAACCAGATTTCCTGTGTCTGGATATCAACTAGATTTTTGGAAACGCCTTTTAGCCCCAAGGCTGAGATATAGGCGTCTTTGACGTCTTCCTCGGTTCGGGCCTTGGCGAGCGACTGTGCCAGAATCATAGAAGGTATCGGCCCCATTCTTTCATTCAAACCAAGACTGGCGGGTATAGGACGGTTCAGTGAATTGGCGATGCCAAAGCGGAGAATCTGCTGCCCCCTAAATTTGCGCGCCTCCGCGCCAGACCGGCTTGAGTCCTTGTTCTCCATATGAGCTCATAGGGTGTGATCCGAATCGCCGAGCCTCCGCCGCCCGTTTCCGATTCGCAACTCGCCGAGTCGATCGCCAAATGGCTGCGCCGAGTGCCGAAGCGGACGCTTGTGGAACTGGCGGATATCGAAGCTCGCGACAGGGCGGCGGCAGCGCTCGGCGAGATGATCGCCGCCGAGATGACTATGGCTTACCCTGAGCTTGTGGAGTCGAGCGCGCCAACGCTGCCGTTCTGATCGAACAGCGCAATTTCGCCTGTATATTTCGCTGTATATTTTCGAGCGTCAAAATTCAGGTAAGTTGCTGAATTTTCGATATTTTCTTGGAATGGTCGGGGAGACAGGATTCGAACCTGCGACATCCTGCTCCCAAAGCAGGCGCGCTACCAGACTGCGCCACTCCCCGACGCGAGCCGCGCGGTTAGGCGCTAAAGGAGGGGGGCACAAGCCCCGGCGCTGCATTTACACGTTAAGACGTGCGCGCATTTCCTTGCCGGGCTTGAAATAGGGCACGCGCTTGGCCTGGACGTCGACCGCTTCGCCGGTGCGCGGGTTGCGGCCGGTGCGGGCGTCGCGGGCGCGGGTCGAGAAGGCGCCGAAGCCGCGAAGCTCGACGCGGCCGTCCGAGATCAGGCGGCTGGTGATTTCGTTGAAGAAGGTGTCGACGATCGATTCGATCTCCGCCGCCGACAGGTCCGGATTTTCGCCGGCCAGCATCTGTACGAGTTCCGAACGGATCATCCCGGGTCCCCAAATGACCGGCCCGAAGCGCCGGAGTCGACCGCGTCGCCCTCGCAGCCACCTTTTCAGGGGCCGGTTTAGGCCGGATTCCTTATCTGCATCAATCGAATCTTGCAGCGTTAACCATGGTTTCGCAGCATTAAGTGCGAAATCCTTGAAATGATTGGCGGGGCGGACGGCAAATCCGCCCGCCCCGCGTGCAATCACTTCTTCTCTTCGCGCGCCTTGAGGGCCTCGCCAAGGATGTCGCCGAGCGACGCGCCCGAATCGGACGAGCCATACTGTGCGACGGCCTGCTTCTCTTCGGCAATCTGCATCGCCTTGACCGAGAAGGTCGGCTTCTTCGAACGGTCGAGGCCGGTGACCATCGCGTCGAACTTCTGGCCGACCTGGAAGCGCTCGGGGCGCTGCTCGTCGCGGTCGCGGCCGAGGTCGGTGCGCTTGATGAAGCCAGTCGCGCCATCGTCGCCGACCTGAACTTCGAGGCCCGCGTCGCGGACTTCGAGCACGGTGACGGTGACGACTTCGTTCTTGTTGACGCGCGAGCCCGCGCCGCCCGGGGTCGCAGCCGCGCCGGTGGCGACGCCGCCACGCTCGAGCTGCTTCATGCCGAGCGAGATGCGCTCCTTGTCCGGCTCGATCGCGAGTACGACGGCCTTAACGGTCTCGCCCTTGCGATGCAGGTTGAGCGCGTCCTCGCCCGAGATGCCCCACGCGATGTCGCTCATGTGGACCATGCCGTCGACGTCGCCGTCCAGGCCGATGAACAGGCCGAATTCGGTGGCGTTCTTGACTTCGCCCTCGACCTCGGTGCCGACCGGATGGGCAGCCGCGAAGGCTTCCCACGGGTTCTGCTGGGCCTGCTTGAGGCCGAGGCTGATGCGGCGCTTGTCCTGATCGACCTCGAGCACGACGACTTCGACTTCCTGCGAGGTCGAGACGATCTTGCCGGGATGGACGTTCTTCTTGGTCCAGCTCATCTCCGAGACGTGGACGAGGCCCTCGATGCCGGCTTCCAGCTCGACGAACGCGCCATACTCGGTGATGTTCGTGACGCGGCCCGACAGCTTGGCGCCGATCGGATACTTCGAACCCGCGCCATCCCACGGATCGCTCTCGAGCTGCTTCATGCCGAGCGAGATGCGCTGCGTGTCGCGGTTGATGCGGATGATCTGAACCTTGACGGTGTCGCCGATGTTCAGGACTTCCGACGGGTGGTTGACGCGCTTGTAGCTGAGGTCGGTGACATGCAGCAGGCCGTCGATGCCGCCCAGATCAACGAACGCACCGTAATCGGTGATGTTCTTGACGACGCCGTCGATCACCTGGCCCTCGGCCAGCGACTGGATCAGGCCCGAACGCTGCTCGGCGCGGTTCTCTTCGAGGACGGCGCGGCGCGAGACGACGATGTTGCCGCGCTTGCGGTCCATCTTGAGGATCTGGAAGGGCTGCGGCAGGTCCATCAGCGGCTGCACGTCGCGCACCGGACGGATATCGACCTGCGAGCCGGGCAGGAACGCGACGGCGCCCGAGAGGTCGACGGTGAAGCCGCCCTTGACGCGGCCGAAGATCACGCCCTCGACGCGGTTGCCCTGGCTGAATTCGAGTTCGAGCTTGTCCCATGCGGCTTCGCGGCGGGCGCGGTCGCGGCTGAGCATCGCTTCGCCATTCGCATTCTCGACGCGGTCGACATAGACCTCGACTTCGTCGCCGACCTTGAGTTCAGCGGGCTGGCCCGGCGCGGCGAATTCGCGCAGCGGCACGCGGCCCTCGCTCTTGAGGCCGACGTCGATGATCGCGAGATCGTTTTCGATGCCGGTGACGGTGCCGATGACGACGCGGCCTTCAAAGCTTTCTGCGCCGCCGAGGGTCTGGTCGAGAAGCGCGGCGAAATCGTCGCGCGTGGGGTTTGCCGAAGTGGCCATAAAGAGTTCAGTCCTAACTTACGTTTTCCGGCCGGCTGGTTGGGTCCAGCGGTCTTGAAGGCCGAAATGCCGTGGCGGCCGACTGCCGGTCACGGCATCCGATGGGCGGGCATATTTGGAGGCAGTGACGCTATCGGATCGAAAGCGAAAATGGCGCGTGAGAATAGATCTCCGCGCCTCCCTCCGCGAGCACCCGCTCGCCGGACCGGGCGCCCTTACTGCGCGGCGGTCGAAAAGGCAAGATTGCGAGTCGCTTATTGACCGTTGCCGTCGGGCGGGCCGCGCCTAATGTGACGGGATGGGTCGCTCACACATCGTCGCACTGGTGCTGGCTATCGCCGGTGCGATGCTGCCCGGCGGCGGCCGGGCGGCACAAGCAGTCCCGGCCACACCGGATGCGGCGGCCTGCCTGATGCTGCCGAGTCCGCCGCCGGGCTGCGTGGACGCGCTGGTCCAAGCCGCTCAAGCGCAACTGACCGGTGATCCCCGCATCGATGAGGCGTACCGGTACGCGATCGGCGAGCGATATGCCCGCAAGCTGCTGCAATTGAGCATGGCAAGCTTTGGCGAAATCCACGAACACACGGCGACAGCGTATAATTTCGTCGCGATCTTCGTGCAAAAACGCGATCCGGCCGAGGCCGAGGCAGCTTATGCGCGCGCCATCGAGATAGCGCGACAAGCGCCGGACAACCGCATCCGGTTGACGATCTATCTGCGCAATTTCGGCATCTTTCTTGGTAGATTGAGTCGGCTTGCGGATGCGGAGGCCGTGCTGCGGGAGGCGCTGGCCGTGGCGACCGTCGCGCGCGATGTTGACCAGCAACTCAAGGCGAGGCTTGAGCTGGGGTGGCTGCTGACCCGGATGGGGCGAACCGACGATGCGCATGAAATACTGCTCGCCGGGGTCGCCCTGGCCGAGGATAAACGCGTCCTTAGCGATGTCAGCGCATCGATCTACCTTGCGCTGGGCGATAATTTCCAGAGTCAATCTCGCTACAGCGATGCGCTCGCTTACTATCGTCAGGCCCTGGCCATGACCGTCAAGGTTTCCGGCGAGAACAGCCGCGCGGCCGCGGACGTATATGTGGTGTTGGGCGAAATCGCAGCAAGGCAAGGAAACAGCGCGGAGGTCAGGCGGATGCAGCGACGGGTCTACAGGATACGGCTGAAAACGCTCGGTCCGCGCCACCCGACGATCGCGGCGAGCCGCTTTAATATGGCGATGACGAAATGGCGGACTCGTGGCGGGAACCCACTGCCTGAGCTCCGCGTCGCGCTCAAGGATATTGAATCAGCCTATGGCGCGGATAGCGAAGAGGCGTTGAACTATGCGCTGGCGCTTACTCATCCGTTGCATTCACAGGGCGCGCATGTGGAAGAACTTGCGATCGAGGCCAAGGCCGTAGGCGCGCTCGAGAAACGGCTGGCTCGCACCGATCCGGGCATGATCTCGAAATGGATCGAGCTTGCGTTGTCATTGCGCAATCATGAGCGGCCGGTCGAAGCGCTGGTCTATTTCCGGCGGGGAAATGGGGCACTCATCGAGCGCATCAGGGACTCGTCGCGTAGCCCGGCGCTGCTCGATGAATATGGTAGGAAACGCGGCTATTTTCGCTGGCAAGTCGCGACGGAATGGGCCGTAGCAAACCCGGAATAAGGGTGCCCGCCGCCTCAGGGAGGGAGGAGAGACGGCGGGCTGGGGGGCAGGCTCGCGCTTAGCGCTGCCAGGTCTGAAAGGGGAGACTGAGCGCTTCGGCCACGGCCTGATGCGTGATCTTGCCCTGATAGACGTTGAGGCCGGCGGCGAGATGCGGATCGGCGGCCATCGCCTTTTCCGCGCCGAGATTGGCCAGCTTCATCACGAACGGCAGGGTCGCGTTGTTGAGCGCGAAGGTACTGGTGCGGGCGACCGCGCCGGGCATGTTGGCGACGCAATAATGGATCACGCCGTCGACCTCATAGACGGGATCGTCATGCGTGGTGGCGTGCGAGGTTTCGAAACAGCCGCCCTGGTCGATCGCGATATCGACCAGCACGCTGCCGCGCTTCATCGTCTTGAGCATCTCGCGCGTGACGAGCTTGGGTGCGGCGGCGCCGGGGACGAGCACCGCGCCGATGACGAGATGCGCGTTCTTCACCGCCGCTGCGATCGCCGCCTTGCTGGCATAGGCGGTCTTGATCTGGCTGCCGAAATGCATGTCGAGTTCGGCGAGGCGGCTGTTGTTGATGTCGTAGATGGTGACGTCGGCGCGCAGGCCGGTGGCCATCTGCGCGGCGTTGATGCCCGACACGCCGCCGCCGAGAATGGCGACGCGCGCCGGCGCGACGCCGGGGACGCCGCCGAGCAGGACGCCGCGGCCGCCCTGCTCCTTTTCGAGATAGTGCGCGCCGACCTGGACCGACATGCGACCGGCGACTTCGCTCATCGGCTTGAGCAGCGGGAGCGAGCGGTCGGCGGCGGTGACCGTCTCATAGGCGATGCATGTCGCGCCCGACTTGATGAGGCCCGCGGCCTGTTCGGGATCGGGGGCGAGGTGGAGATAGGTGAACAGCGTGTGCCGCGCCTCGAGCATCGCCACTTCCTGCGGCTGCGGCTCCTTGACCTTCACGATCATGTCGGCCTGCGCGAACACCTCGGCGGCGGTGCCGACGATGCGGGCGCCGGCGTCGGTGTAGTCCGAATCCTCGAAATCGATGCCCGAGCCGGCGCTGGTTTCCACGATCACTTCATGACCGGCTTGAGTCAGTTCCGACACCAGCGGCGGGGTCAGGCCGACGCGATATTCGTGGTTCTTGATTTCCTTCGGGACACCGACGCGCATGATTCTCTCCGATTTATCTTGTGCGACGGCAATAGACCGGATCGGCGCCGTGAATCTCTGCAAAGGCATGCGCGCTGCGAGATCAAATCGCATGGATATGCTGACATTGATCAAGATATCGCATAATCATGCGTCATGGACCGAATCGACGCCGCAATCCTGAAGTACCTTTCGCTCGACGCTCGGGCGCCGGTGAGTCACATCGCAGGTGAAGTCGGATTGTCGCAGTCGGCTTGCACGCGGCGCATCCAGGCGCTCGAGGCGTCCGGGCATATTCAGGGTTACAGCGCTCGGCTCGGGCTGCGGCATCTGGGGTTCAGCGTGACGGCAATGGTCGACATCACGCTCAATACCGAAGTCGGTGAGGATCTGGCGCTGTTCGAGGCGGCGGTGTCCGAAATCGACGGCATCGTCGAATGCGCGCTGGTCTCGGGCAGCTACGACTATCACCTCAAGATATTGTGTCGCGACCTCGACGACTATGAGCGGCTGCACCGCGAGGAGATGGGGCGGTTGCCCGGCGTACTCAAGATCAGTTCGAGCTTCGTGCTGCGATCGGTGCCGACCAAGAGCGAAGCCGATGCGCTGTTCAAGCCCCGGGACTGAGGGGCCAATGGCGGCGCCCATTGCGGGGCCATGTTGCGCGTGCTAACGGCGCGACCGTTTCAACGGACAGGTAGCCGGTCGATCATGACCACTGCATTGCTCGCCACGGTTCGCAAAGACCGCCTGTGAGCGCCAACGGAAGCCCCGAGCCGGCGACCGACTCGATCTCTCCCGAACACGACCAGCATCATCCGCATGGCCGCGAGGCCGCGCTGTGGAAGCTGGGGCTGGGCGCGATCGGGATCGTCTTCGGCGATATCGGCACCAGTCCGCTCTATGCGTTCCGCGAGACGTTCGCGGGGCACCATCCGCTCGCGCTCGACCCGCCGCACATCATGGGCGTGATCAGCCTGATGTTCTGGTCGATGATGATCGTGGTGACGCTGAAATATGTCACCCTCATCATGCGCGCCGACAACAAGGGCGAGGGCGGCAGCCTGGCGCTGCTGGCACTGATCAACCGCGAGAGCGGACAGAAGCGCTGGACCGCGGGGATCGTGATCCTCGGCGTGTTCGCGACCGCGCTCTTCTATGGCGACTCGATGATCACCCCGGCGGTGTCGGTGCTGTCGGCGGTCGAGGGCCTCGCGGTCGCGGCGCCGGGCTTCTCCAACTGGGTGCAGCCGATCGTCATCGCGATCCTGGTGTTCCTGTTCTCGATCCAGCGCACCGGCACGGCGCGTGTCGGCGCGATGTTCGGGCCGATCATGCTGATCTATTTCGCGACGATCGCGACGCTCGGCGTGATCAGCGCGGCGCAGACGCCCGAAGTATTGTGGGCCTTCCTGCCGACCTATGCCCTGAATTTCTTCCTGATCGATCCGGTCGCGGCGTTCCTCGCGCTCGGCTCGGTCGTGCTGGCCGTGACCGGGGCCGAGGCGCTGTATGCCGATATGGGGCATTTCGGGCGCAAGCCGATCCGCTTCTCGTGGCTGTGGTTCGTGCTGCCGGCGCTGATGTGCAACTATATGGGGCAGGGCGCGCTGCTGATGCGCGACGCCTCGGCGGTGCACAGCCCCTTCTATTTCCTCGCGCCCGAATATCTGCGGCTGCCGCTGGTCGGGATCGCGACGATGGCGGCGATCATCGCGTCGCAGGCGGTGATCACCGGCGCCTTCTCGGTCACGCAGCAGGGAATCCAGCTCGGCTTCATCCCGCGGCTGCGCATCTCGCACACCAGCGCCGACACGGCGGGGCAGATCTACATCCCGCTGATCAACTGGGCGCTGATGATCGCGATCATCCTGCTGGTGCTGACGTTCCAGACCTCGTCCAACCTCACCGCCGCCTATGGCATCGCGGTGACCGGGGCGATGCTGATCGACAATTTCCTGATCGCGGTGGTGCTGTTCACGCTGTGGAAGTGGAAGAAGCGCTATGCGATCCCGCTGCTGGCGGTCTTCTTCCTGGTCGATCTCGCCTATTTCGCGGCAAACCTGACCAAGGTGCCGGACGGCGGCTGGTTCCCGCTGCTGGCGGGCATCGCGATCTTCACGCTGCTGACCACCTGGGCCAAGGGCCGCCGCCTGATGGTCGAGCGGATGCGCGAGGGCGCGATGCCGATCAAGGTGTTCATCCAGTCCGCGGCGAGTTCGGCGACGCGGGTGCCGGGAACGGCGGTGTTTATGACTTCGACGCCGGACGGCGTGCCGCATGCACTGCTCCACAACCTCAAGCACAACAAGGTGCTGCACGAGCGGGTGATCCTGCTGACGGTGAAGATCGCCGACGTGCCGTTCGTGCCCGACGAGAAGCGCGTGAAGCTCGACGATTTGGGGCAGGGCTTCCACCGCATGCTGATGTTCTATGGCTTCATGCAGGAGGCCGACGTGCCCGCCGCGCTCAAGGAGGCCGGGGCGTGCGGGACGGCGTGCGGCGGCACGTTCAACATGATGGACACCAGCTTCTTCCTCTCCCGCCAGACGCTGCTGGCGTCGGACCGGCCGGGGATGCACATCTGGCGCGAAAAGCTGTTCGCGTGGATGCTGCGCAACGCGGAAAGCGCGATGGAGTTCTTCCGGCTGCCGACCAATCGCGTGGTGGAACTGGGCAGCCAGGTCGAAATCTAGCGTGGCATCCGCGCCGATCATCGTGACGGCGCTGCTCGGGCGGCAGGAGCAGGGCTGGCTGGATGGCTTGCGGCGCGAGCATTATCCGCCCGAGCGCAACGTGCTGCCCGCGCATCTGACGCTGTTCCATCATCTGCCGCCGTCGGTCGAGGACGAGTTGAAGCACCGGCTGAACGAAGCGACGCGCGGCCAGCGTGCGCCGGTGGCGAAGGCGGCCGGGCTGATGTCGCTGGGCCGGGGCGTGGCCGTGCGGATCGAGTCGCCGGGCTTGACCGCGATCCGGCGCGATCTGTGCGAGGCGTTCGCCGGGCTGCTGACGCCGCAGGATGCCGGCGGGTGGCGGCCGCATGTGACGATCCAGAACAAGGTCGCACCGTCGATGGCCAAGCTGTTGCTGGGCGCGCTCGGCAAGGATTTCCGCGCGCGCGACGTCGAGATCACGGGGCTTGCGGCGTGGTGGTATCGCGGCGGGCCGTGGGAGCCGATTTCGCGGCACATGTTCGCTTGACCGCTTGCGGAACGCCACTTATGTGCGCCGCTCTCGCTCGCCCCGGAATGGGGACGGGCCGCCTTGGTAGGGCGGAGTAGCTCAGTTGGTTAGAGCACGGGAATCATAATCCTGGGGTCGGGGGTTCAAGTCCCTCCTCCGCTACCATTTTTCATCCTCTGCACATTGCGCAGCATGGCTTGGCAGACGTTCCAAGCTTGAGCGAAATTGTGGGCATGTTGGACCAAGACAGCGGCTGGCGTGGCATGAAATAACGGGCCAAATAGTCTGGCCCGGAGAGTCCGTTCCCCATGAACATGCCCGTCAATCGCCGCTCCCTCCTCGCTTCAGGCGCTGCGGCGCTTGCTTGTGGTCCGCTGTTCGCCGCGACGCGCAAGCTCGACGTCGCGCTGGTCAATGGCCGGGTGTGGACCGGCGTGCGCGGCGGGCGGAGCGATGCGGTGGGAATCGCGGGCGGACGGATCGCCGCGTTGGGCCGGGCTGCGGTCAAGGCCGCGAGCGGGCCGGGGACCAAGGTGATCGATTTGAAGGGCGCATTCGTGATGCCCGCCTTCATCGATTGTCACACGCATTTCCTGCGCGGATCGATCAACCTGTCGCAGCCCGATTTTCTGAGCCTCAAGACCAAGGCCGAGTTCGTCGAGCGGGTCGGCGCGGCGGTGCGCAATCTGCCGGCGGGCCAGTGGCTGACCGGCGGGCCGTGGGACGAGCAGCGCTGGGGCGGCGAGCTGCCGCGCAAGGAGTGGGTCGATGGCGTGACCGGCGGTCGGCCGATCGCGATCCCGCGCACCGACCTGCACTCGCTGTTCCTCAATTCCGCCGCGCTCAAGCTGGCGGGGATCGACCGCAACACGCCCGACATCGCCGGCGGGGTGATCGAGCGTGACGAGAAGGGCGAGCCGACCGGCGTACTCAAGGACAATGCGCGCGATCGCGTGCTCAAGATCATCCCGCCGATGACCACGGCGATGGTCGACCAGCAGATGAAGAACGGCATCGCCTATGCGCTGAGCAAGGGCGTGGCGCAGGTTCACAATACCGAGGTCGACTGGTCGGTCCAGGATTCGGCGCGGCGGTTGCGCGCCAAGGGGCCGACCGGCATCCGTTTCTATTCGATGGTGCCGCTGGCCGACTGGGAGCGGATGGCGGCGCTGGTCAAGGCCGAGGGACGCGGCGACGATTGGGTGCGCTGGGGGACGCTCAAATGCGTGTCGGACGGCTCGCTCGGCGCGCGGACGGCCAAATTCTACCACCCCTATGCCGATGCGCCCGACCAGCGCGGCGTGTGGGCCGTGCCGGTCGACAAGATGAAGCAATGGATCCCGGCGGCGGATGCCGCGGGGCTCAACATGACCGTGCACGCGATCGGCGACGAGGCCAACGACACCGTGCTCGACATCTTCGCCGCGGCGGCACGCAAGAACGGCGCGCGCGACCGGCGCTTCCGTATCGAGCATGCCCAGCATCTCGCGCCCGGTGCGTGGACGAAAATGGCGCGGCAGAAGGTGATCGCGTCGGTCCAGCCCTATCATGCCGCCGATGATGGCCGCTGGGCGGTCAAGCGGATCGGCGAGGAGCGGCTCAACCGCACCTATGCGTTCAAGTCGCTGCTCGATGCAGGGGTGAAGACCTGTTTCGGGTCGGACTGGCCGGTCGCGCCGCTCGATCCGATGACCGGGGTGGATGCCGCCGTGCAGCGGCAGACGATCGACGGCGCGAACCCCAATGGCTGGCATCCCGAGCAGCGCGTGAGCATCGAGGACACGCTGATCGCCTATACCAGCACTGCCGCCTATGCCGGCTTCCAGGAGAACCGGCTGGGGCGGCTCGCGCCGGGCTATCTCGCCGATCTGGTGGTGCTCGACCGCGACCTGCTGACCGTGGCGCCCGACCAGTATCTCAAGACCAGGGTATTGCGCACCTTCGTCGACGGGGTGGAGCGCTACACGGATGCCGCCGCCTGACGACGAAAAAAAGGGGCGGAGATTGTCGCGTCGCGCGTCTTATGGCCGTCTGACAGCGATGTGAGTGCCGCGTGAACGCTGCTTTGGGAAGAGAAGTCGTTGAACTCAGCCGGGAATTTCGTCCCGCGCTGATGGCGTTCTTTTTGCGCCGCGTGCACGACCATGCCGAAGCCGAGGATCTGACACAGGAAGTGTTCTCGCGCATCGCGGCGCAGCCCGACATGCCGGTGCGTTCGGGCAGCGCCTATCTGTTCCAGGTCGCCGCGAACCTGTTGCGCGATCGTGCGCGGCGGCAGCAGGTGCGCCGCAATTATCGCGAGACGCTGGGACAGATCGATGGCGAGGCGATCGAGCTGATCGATCCCTATCGCGTGACCGCGGCGCGCAGCTCGATGGCGGCATTGCGCGCGGCGCTCGACGAACTCGATCCCACCACCTCGGCGATCTTCGTGCTGTATCGCCTCGAACATATGAGCAAGGATGTGATCGCGGAGGGGTTTGGCATCACGGTGCGGACGGTCGAGAAGCATCTGACGCGGGCGATGGCGCGGCTGACGGCGCGGCTGGGAGATGCGATTTGAAGCCGCGTTCGCCCTCGCCCGAGCAGTATCAAGCTGCGGCGGAATGGTGCCTGCAACTGGCCGAGGGTCCGTTGCCGGACGAGACGCAGCGCGCGTTCGACGCATGGCTGGATGCGCATCCCGATCATCTCGTCGCGTTCGAGCGTTCGAGCAGCCTGTGGCGGCAAATGGGGGAGGCGGCGGCCTCGCCCGAGCTGGTCGATGTGCGCGAACGCGCGCTGGCGACCTTCCGCCGCCGCAACCAGTGGCGCTGGGCACGGCGCGCGGTTGGCGGACATGCGGTGGCGGCTGCCGCCGCGATGCTGCTCGCGCTGGCGGGCGGCGCGTGGTGGTGGCAGAGCGCACCGGACATCTACCGCACCGGCGTCGGCGAGCGGCGCGTGGTGATGCTCGACGACGGCTCGCGCGCTTCGCTCGACGCCGCGACCGAGGTCGATGTGCGGATGCGCGGTGACCGGCGCGAGCTGCATCTGGTGTCGGGCCGCGCCAAGTTCGACGTCGCCAAGGACCCGTTGAAGCCGTTCAGCGTGCGCGTCGGTGAAAAGCTGGTGGTGGCGATCGGCACGTCGTTCAGTGTCGAGATGATCAACGGCAAGCTGCGCGTGATCCTGTACGAGGGCCGCGTCGCGGTGCTCGACCGGCCCGAGGGCACTGCGTCTGCGGCGGAAGTCCTGCCCGCGCTGAAGGGCGGCGGCGAGGAAGCGGTGCTGACGCCGGGCCGCGAACTGGTCGTCGGCATGACCGGCGGGGCGGCGGCGCAACTGTCCAGGGCCGACCCCGTGCGGTCGCTGTCTTGGGAAGGCGGCCAGCTGGTGTTCGACGACGAGCCGCTCGGTCTCGCGGTCGGCCGGATCAACCGCTATTCCGCGCGGCGCGTCGAGCTCAAGGGCGCCGCCGGACGGATGCGCGTGAACGGCGTGTTCAACACGGGCGATGTCGAGGCGTTCGCGACCGGTGTCGAGGAAACGCTGCCCGTTCGCGTGACGCGCGAGCGCGATGTGGTGACCATCTCGCCGCAATGAAGTTACGCCTTTTCTGGTCCGTTTGTTTTTTCCGGATTGGCCCGGGCGGCAATTCTGCCGTGGCGCGTCTTACTCCTCCAGGCGCGAAAAACGCCGGCTTCAGGGGGACGTGACGATGATCATGACGCGACACATCAGGGCGGTGGCTTGTTCGGTGGCGGCGATTGCGGTGACGGTGCCGGTGGCGGCGATCGCGCAGGCGCAGACTTACAGCTTCAACATCCCGGCGCAGGATCTCGCATCCGCGCTGCGCCAGTTCGCGCAGACGTCGCGCCAGCAGGTCTCGTTCAACGGCGCCGCGGTGCGGGGCAGGCGCAGCGTGCCGTTGCTGGGCGCGCACAGCGTCGATGGCGGGCTGTCGATCCTGCTGCGGGGTACTGGCCTCAGCGTCCGCCGCGCGGGCCGCGTGCTGGTGATCCAGAAGAACGAGCCGGCGATGTCCGCCGTGTCGACTCAGCCCGCGGTGAGCCGCGCGCAGGACGACGCCGCTGGCGTTCAGGAGAGCGCGGAGTCGGGCGATGCCGAGATCGTCGTTTCGGGCTCGCGCATCGACCGGCCGGGCTTTGAATCGCCGACCCCGCTTACCCGCGTGAGCGCGGAGGAGCTTGGCGTTGGCAGCCGCGCCAATGTCGGCGCCGCGCTGGCCGATCTGCCACAGTTCAAGGCTGGCCAGTCGCCGCAGACCTCGGGCACCAATGCGCAGGCAGGGCGCATGCCGGTCGATCTGCGTGGTCTGGGTGCGGCGCGGACGCTGGTGCTGATCGACGGGCGCCGCTTCACTAGCGACAACGACCTGAGCACCGTGCCGTCGATCCTGGTCAAGAATGTCGACATCGTCACCGGTGGCGCATCGGCGGCGTGGGGGTCGGGCGCGGTCGCGGGCGTGGTCAACATCCTGCTCAATCATGACCTCAAGGGGCTGCGCCTCGGCGCCGAAGCCGGCATCTCGACCTATGGCGACGCCGGGCAGCGGCGGCTGGAAGCGGCGTTCGGCACCGATTTCGACGGCGGTCGCGGCCATTTCATGATCGGCGGCGAATATCTCGAAAATGACGGCCTGATGACCAAGGTCGCGCGGCCGAATACCGGGCGCTGGGTGCTGCTGACGCAGAACGGCGTTTCGACGCTCACGCCCAATGTCGGCTACGCCAATGCCGTCATCGGCGGCATCATCCTGAGCGGGGTGAATGCGAACAAGGGGTTCAACCCGGACGGCACGCTGCGCAACCTGGTGCGCGGCACGGTGGTCGGCGCCAACATGATCGGCGGGGAGGCACCCTCCGACGACGATTACAGCCCGCTCGCGACGCCGCAGACCCGCGTCGCCGGGCTGGTCAACGTCTCCTACGAGCTGTTCGACGACGCCAAGCTGACGATCGAAGGCCGCTATTCGCGCTACTGGGGCAACTATACCTGGTTCGGCGACCATAATCGCGGTGGCATCACGATCCAGCGCGACAACGCCTTCCTGCGCCCCGAAATCCGCCAGCAGATGCTGCTCGCCGGCCAGACCAGCTTCACCATGGGCCGGTTCAACTCGGATCTGTCCTACACGACGATCGATCTGGAGCGCGAAGCCTTCCAGACCACGGTGGCGCTCGATGGCAGCTTCGACGAGGGGCGGTGGCGCTATGGCGTGTATTTCAGCCATGGCCAGTATCAGAACAACATCGACACGCCGGGCTTCCGCAAGACGGTCGAGTTCGCCAACGCGATCGACGCGGTGGTCGGGCCGGCGGGCACGCCGGTGTGCCGCATCGCGCTGACCAACCCGACGACCAACTGTGTGCCACTCAACCTGTTCGGCAATGGCGCGCCGTCTGCGGCGGCCATCGCCTATGTGACGGGCACGCCGAGCCTGCGCTCGACCACACGGCTGCACACCTTCGGCGCCGACCTGCGTGGCGAGCCGTTCGAGCTGCCGGCCGGGCCGGTCTCGATCGCGGTTGGCGTCGAGGGCCGGTGGGAATCGATCAACTCGGTCGCCGGTGCGCTCGACCGCGCGCGGGTGTTCACAACCTTTCAGTTCGGCGATCTGGCGGGCAAGGATTCGGTCAAGGAAGCCTTTGGCGAGATCGTGATCCCGGTTCTCAAGGACGTACCGTTCTTCAACAAGCTCGAGCTCAACGGCGCCGCGCGCTATTCGGATTATCGCAACAGCGGCGGCATCTGGTCGTGGAAGCTCGGAGCGACCAACGAGTTCCTGCCCGGCGTGGTCGGCCGCGTGACGCGCTCGCGCGATATCCGCGCACCCAGCCTCAGCGATCTTTATACCACTCGAACGCAGAGCTATGTCGGCGTGGTCGACGTCAATCCCGTGACGGGTGTGAGCCAGAGCGTGACGGCGCTGATCATCGGCGGCGGCAATGCGAACTTGCTGCCCGAGGCTGCGGATACCTGGACGGCGGGCATCACCACCTCGCCGTTACGCGGCCTGACCGCGTCGCTCGACTATTTCGACATCACGATCAACGGCGTGATCGCGTCGGTCGGCGCGCAGGACGTGATCAACCGCTGCCGGGCCGGCAATCAGGATCTGTGCGGCCGCATCAGCCGCGACGCCGGCGGCAATCTGATCGAAGTGCGGGCGGTTCCGGCCAACCTTCAACAGTACAAGACCAACGGCGTCGATGGCGAGATCGCCTACACGACCTCGCTGGGCGGTGATCCGACGAAGAAGCTCAACTTCCGGCTGGTCGGCACCTGGGTGAACAGCCTGACGATCAACGACGGCATCACCAACGTCGAATATGTGAAGAACACCAGCTATGCCTTCGTCACTGGCATGCCCGACTGGCGGATCAACGGCAGCGTCGGCTATTCGGACGACGGCTTCAACGCGGTCGTTCGAGCGCGCTACATCGGGCCGGGCTATTACAACCGGAACCAGGCCATCACCAACAACCGTGTGCCGGCCTATACCTATGTCGACTTGCAGTTGAGCAAGACGATCGCGGCGGGCGGGCGTGAATTCGACATCTACGCGAATGTGTCGAACCTGTTCGACAAGGATCCGCCGATCGCCTCGCTCTTCTCGCCCTTCTACGATACCGTCGGGCGGTTCGTGACGGTCGGCGCGCGCGTGCGGCTGTAGAGGGGGAGTCGGGCATGCGGGGGCGCCGTTCGCGGGTTCGTTCGGCCATCCTGGGAACGGCGGTGTTCGCCGCCGTTCCCGGCATGGCCCAGGTACCGCCGCCGGTGGAGCGGCTGACCTTCGAGGCGCGCGAGGGAACATGGATGGCCCCGGACGTGTCGCCGGACGGGCGGACGATCCTGTTCGATCTGCTTGGCGACATCTATGCGCTGGATAGTGCGGGCGGCACGGCGCGGCCTGTGTTGACAGGCGATGCGTTCGAGACCCAGCCTGTCTTCTCGCCGGACGGGAAGCAGATCGCCTTCATTTCCGACAAGTCGGGCGCGGCCAATCTGTGGGTCGCCAATGCCGATGGCAGCAATGCGCGCAAGCTGTCGGGGGACACCGAACCGGCGATCTACACGTCGCCCGCCTGGTCGCCGGACGGGCGCTTCGTGTACGTCTCGCGCACGATCCACAACATCCTGGCGTTCGAACTCTACGCCTATGATCCGCGCGGCGGGTCGGGGATCAAGGTCAGCGCGGCGCGACCGACCGGCAACGAGGGCAATGCCGACCGCATCAACGTGATGGGCGCCGCGGCCTCGCCCGACGGCAAATATCTCTATTACGCGCGCAAGACCGGCGGGCTGTGGTCCGACAAGGTGCTGCCGCACTGGGAGATCGTGCGGCGCACGCTGGCGACCGGGGTCGAGGATCGCATCATCACCTCGCCCGGCGCAGCGATGCGGCCGGCGCTGTCGCATGACGGAAAGCGGATCGTCTATGCCAGCCGGTCGGGCGCGCAGACGGGATTGCGGGTGCGCGATCTGGAGACTGGCGCGGATCGCTGGCTGAGCTTTCCGGTCGATCCGGACAGCCAGATGGGCGGTTATTACAACGATCTGGTGCCGCGCGTGGCGTTCCTGCCGGGCGACAAGGAAGTGCTGACCGCGATCGACGGCAAGCTGACGCGCATTCGCGTCGCGGATGGCGTGCGGACGGCGGTGCCGTTCAGCGCGCCGGTCGATCTGGCGGTGCGCAAGAATACGCGCGTGGAAGTGCCGGACGAGACCGGACCGGTGCGCGTGCGAGTGATTCAGGCGCCGCGGCTGTCGCCGGACGGGTCGCGGATCGCCTTTGCGGCGCTCGGCAAGCTGTATGTGCAGGATCGTGCCGGCGGGTCGCCCCGTGCTGTAGCGGGCGTCGATGGCATGGCGTTTCAGCCGGCCTGGTCGGCGGATGGGCGGACGCTCGTCTATGTGACGTGGAGCGGTGAGGGCGAGGGTGGCGGCGCGCTGTGGGCGATTCCGGCGGCGGGCGGCAAGCCGCGGCGGCTGTCACAGGCCTCGGCCTATTATAGCGAGCCGACCGTGTCGCCAGACGGGCGCTCGGTTGCAGTGTTGCGCGGGACCAGCATCGAGCGGTTGCAGTCGGCTTCCGATCTGCAAGCCAGCCGACCGACCGATATCGTCCTGCTGCCGCTTTCGGGCGGCGAGGGACGGGTGGTCGCGAGCAAGTCAGGGATCAAGGCGCTATCGTTCGACGCGAAGGGCGAATGGCTGCGTTACATGAGCGGGCCGTCGGTCGAAGCGGTGGCGGTGCAGGGGGGGGCGCCGCGGCGCGTGTTCGACCTGCGCGTGCCCAACTCGAACCGCTATTTCAACAACATCCAGACGCCGCCCGAGGATATTCGCCTCAGCCCCGACGGCACGCGGATGCTGGTCAAGGCGGCGTCGCAGGCGTGGTTGCTCGATGTGCCCCCGGCCTTCTCCGCCGATCCGCAGGCGCTGGATCTGGCCAAGCCGGCAGTGTTCGGAATGCGGCTGACCGATATCGGCGCGGACTATGTCGACTGGTCGCGCGACGGGCGGACCGTAATGTGGTCGCTCGGCGCAACGGTGCGGACGATCGACGCGGGGCAGGCGGCGGGCTTGGCCAAGGGCGTTGCCGAGAAGCAGGCGACGAAGGTCGAAGCGGTGGTGCAGTTGCCGCGCGACGTGCCGCAGGGGACGGTGGTGCTACGCGGGGGTACCGCGATCACGATGCGCGGTGACGAGACGATCACGGGCGCGGACGTGGTGGTGACCAACAACCGCATCGTCGCGGTCGGCAGGACCGGCGAGGTGACCGTGCCGGCGGGGGCGAGCGTGGTCGATGTGACCGGCAAATATCTGACCCCCGGCTTCGTCGATACGCATGCGCACTGGTTCGAGCTGCCGCGCCAGGTGCTGGAAGCGAACCATTGGAGCCTGCTCGCCAACCTCGCTTATGGTGTGACCAGCGGGTTGGATGTGCAGCCCTTCACGGTCGATGTGTTCGGCTATCAAGACATGATCGACGCCGGCATCATGACCGGGCCGCGCGCCTTTTCCGTCGGGCCGGGGATATTCGTGAACAGCGAGATCAACTCGGCGGCCGAGGCCGAGGCAGTGATGACGCGGTACCGCGACTATTACCGCACGAACAACCTCAAGGCGTATCTCGTCGGCAACCGCACGCAGCGCAAATTCGTGGTCGAGGCGTCGGGCAAGCTGGGGATGATGGCGACGACCGAGGGTGCGAGCGACTTCAACCTCAACCTGACTCACGCGATCGACGGCATGGCCGGCAACGAGCACAACATGCCGATCACGCCGCTGCGCGAGGATGTGGTGAAGCTCTACGCCGGCTCGCGGATCAGCTATTCGCCGACCTTCGGCGTGCTCTATGGCGGGTTCGCGCCTTACGACAATCAGGTGATCGCGGGCGCGATCGACCAGGACGCCAAGCTCGCGCGCTTCATCCCGCAAGGGATCATCGAGGGCAAGCTGCGCAATCGCGTTTGGACGCCGCCGATGGACCGCACGGTCGCGTCATTCGCCGCCGATGCGCTGCGCATCCGCAAGGCCGGCGGGCTGGTCGGGATCGGCAGTCATGCGGTGATTCAGGGCCTCGGTTATCATTACGAGATGCGCGCTTACGCCGAGGGTGGGGCGACGCCGCATGACGTGCTGCGCGCCGCGACGCTCGACAGCGCCGAGGTGATCGGGCGCAAGGGCCAGATCGGCAGCATCGAGCCGGGCAAATATGCCGATATCCTGATCCTGAGCGCGAACCCGCTCGACAGGATCGAGAATGCGGCGCAGATCGACAAGGTGATGAAGAACGGCCGCATCTATGACGCGGCGACGCTCGGCGAGGAATGGCCACGCAAGAAGGCGTTGCCTGAGCCATGGTTCGCAAAGTCGCGGCCGAATTGAGGAAAAGAGGATGAAGATGACCCGGCGCAATCTGCTGGCGGCTGCTCCGGCGGCGGTGATCGCGACTCAGGCGGGCGCGGCACAGCGCCGTGCGGCAGGGAAGGGTAGCGATATCCTCGCGCTGACCGCAGTCGATCTGGCGGCGGCGATCCGGCGGCGCGATGTGTCGAGCCGCGAGGTTATGGCGGCGCATCTGGCGCGGGTCGATGCGCTCAATCCGCAGTTCAACGCGATCGTCTCGCGAGTCGATGGCGATCAGCTGCTGCGCGAAGCCGCAGCGCAAGACGAGGATGCGGCCAAGCGCCGGTTCCGCGGGCCGCTGCACGGCTTTCCCCATGCGGTGAAGGACACCGCGCCCGCCAAGGGCATCGCCTTTACCCAGGGTTCGCCGCTGTTGCGCAACAACATCGCGGCGGCGGACTCGCTGGTCGTCGGCCGGATGCGCGCAGCCGGCGCGATCTTCACCGGCAAGACCAATGTGCCCGAGTTCGCGCTGGGGTCGCACAGCTTCAACCCGGTGTTCGGCACGACGCGCAACGCCTATGACCCGAGCCGGTCGGCGGGCGGGAGTTCGGGCGGCGCAGCGGTGGCGCTGGCACTGCGCATGATGCCGCTGGCCGATGGGAGCGATTTCGGCGGTTCGCTGCGCAATCCGGCGGCATGGAACAATGTGTTCGGTTTCCGCCCCTCGTTCGGGCGCGTGCCCTCGGCACCGTCGAGCAACGTGTTCGGCCAGACCTTCGCCACCTCCGGCCCGATGGCCCGGACGGCGCGTGATGTCGCGCTGCTGCTGTCGGTGCAGGCGGGGTCGGACCCGCGTGTGCCGTTCTCCCTGAAGGATGAGCCGGCGATCTTCGCCCGTCCGCTCGACCGTGAGTGGAAGGGCAAGCGCATCGGCTGGCTGGGCGACCTGGGCGGTGCGCTGCCGATGGAAGCGGGTGTGCTGGAGACGTGCGAGAAGGCGCTGGCCGCATTCCGCACGGTCGGCATGACCGTGGACGCCGCGACGCTGGAGGAGCCGGCCGAGACGATGTGGCGCACCGCCGTAACGCTGCGCCACGGCTCGGTCGGGCCTGACCTGATCGATTTTGCGGACAAGCCCGAGCAGCGCGCTCAGATGAAGCCCGAAGCGCTGTGGGAGGTCGAAGGTTATCGCAGGCTCTCCGCGATCCAGATCAACCAGGCACAGATGGGCCGCACACGCATTTACGAGGCGTTCCGCAAGGCGTTTGCGAGCTTCGATTTCCTGATCCTGCCGACTGCGCAGGTCTTCCCGTTCGACACCGATCTGCGCTGGCCGGCGGAGATCGCTGGCAAGAAGATGGACAGCTATCACCGCTGGATGGAGGTCGTAATGCCGGTGACGATGGCGGGATTGCCGGCATTGTCGGCGCCTGCAGGCTTTGGCGGGGCGCGGAAGCTGCCGATCGGGATTCAGATCATCGGGCCGACGCATGCCGATCTCGCGGTGCTGCAAATGGGGCATGCCTATGAGCAGGCATCGCCGTGGATCGCCACGACGCTGCCGCCGGCGTTGCGCATACGGCGCTGAAAGCGCAGATATCGACGCTTCGCGCTTGCCTCTCGCCGCGCACGCGCCTAGATCGGCGGATGTTACGGCCGCCCGGTGAGGGCGGCCCTTATTGTTTCTGGAGACTTGACGTGGCCCAGCCGCTCATGCCGCACGCGACCGCTTCCTGGCTGGTCGACAGCACCGCACTTTCGTTCGAGCAGATCGCCGAATTCTGCGGACTTCATATCCTCGAGGTGCAGGCGATCGCCGACGACACCGCCGCCACCAAGCTGACCGGCCGTGATCCCGTCCGCGCGCACGAACTGACCATGGAAGAGATCGAGAAGGGGCAGGCCGATCCCGACTATCGCCTCAAGATGATGAAGGGCCCCGAGCAGATCCGCCGCACCAAGGGGCCGCGCTACACGCCGGTGTCCAAGCGCGCGGACAAGCCGGACGGCATTGCATGGATCATCCGCAATCACCCCGAGATCACCGATGGCGCGATCGGCAAGCTGATCGGCACCACGCGCAACACCATCGCCGCGATCCGCGACCGCAGCCACTGGAACATCGCCAATATCGTGCCGAAGGACCCGGTGACGCTGGGCCTGACCAGCCAGCGCGAGCTGGATGCGGCAGTGGCCAAGGCTGCCAAGGCGGCGGGCCTCGAAGCGCCTGTCGATACGCGGCTGGAAGGCGACCGCGAGGCGCTGATCGAGCAGCTGCGCGCCGAGCGCGACGCGGCATCGCGCGAGACCGACGAGGTCAGCACGGGTCTTGGCTTCGAGAATCCGTTCAAGAGCTGACACCCGGACGTTCCAATGCGGGTTTGACGGCGCGGCAGATCCTCGGGTCTGTCGCGCCGTTGCATTTTGCGCGCGGGCGATCGGAACGGCGAACACGCTCTGGCGGGGCGAGGCGCCTCGCGTTAGGCTCGTTGCGGGGGCCGTTGGAGAGTGATGCGATGTGCGATGATCTGACCGACCGCGACAATGAAGGGCTTCAGAATGGCGTCTCGCGCCGTGACTTCGGCGTGATGGCCGGCGCGGCCGGGCTGGCAGCGCTGTTGCCCGCGCCTGCCGACGCCAAGCCGATCAAGGGTCGCGATGTGAGCTTCGCGACGCCGGACGGCACCGCCGACGGCTATTTCGTCGCGCCAGCGGGCGGCAAGCATCCCGGCGTGCTGATATGGCCCGATATCATGGGGATCCGTCCCGCCGCGCGGCGGGTGGCCGACCGGCTGGCTCAATCGGGCTATGCGGTGCTCACGCTCAATCCCTTCTACCGGTCGGTAAAGGGCCAATTCCTCAAGGAAGGCGAGGGCTTCGGCACGGCGTCGGTGCGCGAGAAGATCGGTCCATGGCGCGCGTTGCTGACGCCCGACGCCGTGACGCGCGACGCTGTGGCGAGTGTCGCCTGGCTGGACAAGCAAAGGGAAGTGAACGTCAAGCGCGGTATCGGCACCACCGGCTATTGCATGGGCGGGCCGTTCACGATGCGGACCGCTGCCGCGGTGCCCGCCCGGGTCAGGGCCGGTGCATCGTTTCACGGTGGCGGGATCGGCACGGACAAGCCGGACAGTCCGCACCTGCTCGTCCCGAAGATGAAGGCCGGGTTCCTGTTCGCGGTCGCGCAGAATGACGATCAGCGGAATCCGAACGAGAAGGAACTGGTGCGTACCGCCTTCGCGCAAGCGAAGAGTCCCGCCGAGATCGAGGTCTATCCCGCCAATCATGGTTGGTGCATGCCGGACAGCCCGGCTTATGATCAGGCGCAGGCGGACAAGGCGTGGGGAAGGTTGCTGGCGCTGCTGTCGGCGAAGCTTTGACCCGGGTTGACCGCTTAGCGCGTTTGTTCGATATTTGTTCCTTGCATTGACTGGGAGAGATACGATGTCGCTGACGCTCTATACCAACCCGATGTCGCGCGGCCGGATCGCGCGCTGGATGATCGAGGAAACCGGCGCCGACTATGAGACGGTGGCCGTCGATTGGCGTGCAAAGAGTGCCGACTTTCTAGCCGTCAATCCGATGGGGAAGGTGCCGGCGATCGTGCATGACGGCGTGGTCGTGACTGAGTGCGCGGCGATCTGCGCCTATCTCGCCGGTGCCTTTCCCGAGGCGAGGCTGGCGCCGCCGGTGGATCGGCGCGGCGCCTATTACCGGGCATTGTTCTTTGCCGCCGGGCCGCTGGAGCAGGCGGTGACGAGCCGGGCGATGGGCTGGGAAGCGGCCGATCCGCAGAAACAGGGCATGCTGGGCTTTGGCAATTACGACCGCACGATCGACACGCTCGAAGGGCTGGTGAGCGCTGCCGGAGGCGGCTGGCTGGCGGCGGATCACTTCACCGCGGCGGACCTCTATGTCGGAGCGCATCTGTCGTGGGGATTGCAATTCGGCTCGATCCCGAAGCGGGATGCGTTCGCTGCGTTCGTCGAGCGCGTGACGTCGCGCGAGGCCGCGGTGCGGGCAGCCGCCAAGGACGACGCGCTGATTGCCGAGCAGGCGCAGCCGGCCTGATCAGGCTGCGCAGACGATCCTAAAGGCCGGGTCGCGTGCCGGGTTTGCCAGCTTCTGGCGGGGGCGCCGCTTGGGCGGGAAGATGCGCTCCTTCACCAGCTTGCCGCCGGTATAGGCACGTTGCGCGCGCAATTCGGTGATCCCCGCCTTGCAGTCCATTGCGATCGTGCCGATCACCGAGCCGTTAAGACCGAGCGCGGTCGCGCGGCTGCGGAACACGCGCCACGGTCCTTCGCGCTTGATGCTGTCCAGATCGATCGACAGCGTCGCGTTGGGCGCGCCGGGGATCTGACGCCAGCGCTCGGCGGTGGCGGGGGTGGTCAGGAGGATCGTGGCCAACAGCGCCGCGGCGGCGCGCCTCACAGCTTCTTGCCCTTGCACACGAAACCGAACAGGCGGCGGCCCATCGGATCGTCGAGCTTCATCGGTTTCCGCTCGGCCGGCGGGATATCTATGACCTTGCCGGGCTTGCCGTCCACGACTTCGGTCAGGCGGATCATCCAGGCGCGCCTGGCGGCGCAGGCGAAGGAGACGTCGATCCAGATGTCGCTGGTCGATGGTCCTTCGGACGTGTCGAGCAGGCGGATCACCTTTTCGCCGCTATCGTCGCGGACGCTGGTCGGATCGACGAACACCGGGTTCTGTCCCGGCTTCTGGAACCGCACCCATGGCGCCCCCGGCTCACGGTCAGCGCAGAGGCCGGCCGCGAGGATCGGGAGCACCATGGCCCAATTCACTTGATCAACTTCATTTGGCGAGATTCCGCAGCACGTACTGCAGGATGCCGCCGTTGAGGAAATACTCAAGCTCGTTAACGGTATCGATGCGGCAGCGGGTGAGGAAGGTCTCGGTCGTGCCGTCGGCGCGGACGAGCTTGACCTCGACATCCTGACGCGGACGCAGCTGCGACACGCCGGAGATGGTGAAGGTTTCGTCGCCCTTGAGGTTCAGGGTGTTGCGGTCGATGCCTTCGGCGAACTGGAGCGGGAGGACGCCCATGCCGACGAGGTTCGAGCGGTGGATGCGCTCGAAGCTTTCGACGATCACGGCGCGGACGCCGAGCAGGTTGGTGCCCTTTGCCGCCCAGTCGCGCGACGAGCCGGTGCCATATTCCTTGCCGCCGATCACCACCAGCGGCGTGCCGTCGGCCTTGTGGCGCATCGCCGCGTCATAGATCGCCATGACTTCGCCGTCATAGCTGGTCATGCCGCCCTCGACGCCGTCGAGCATCAGGTTCTTGATGCGGATGTTGGCGAAGGTGCCGCGCATCATGACTTCGTGATGGCCGCGGCGCGCGCCGTAGCTGTTGAAGTCGGCCTGCGAAACCTGATGCTCCTGCAGCCACTTGCCGGCCGGCGAGGTCGCCTTGATCGAACCCGCGGGCGAGATGTGGTCGGTGGTGATCGAATCGCCGAAGATCGCGAGCGGCTTCGCCTCGATGATGTCGGCGATCGGCGCCGGCGTCATCGTAAGCCCCTCGAAATAAGGCGGATTCGCCACATAGGTCGAGCCCGCGCGCCAGCCATAGGTGTCCGAGCCGAGGACGTCGATCGCCTGCCAGCGGGCGTCGCCGGTGAACACGGTCGAATAGCGGCCGACGAACATGTCGCGGGTGAGCGCGCCGTCCATCACCGACTGGACTTCGGCATTCGAAGGCCAGATGTCCTTCAAATAGACGGGCTCGCCGTCCGAGCCGGTGCCGATCGGGGTGGCGATGAAGTCCTCCACTACGGTGCCCTTGAGCGCATAGGCGACCACGAGCGGCGGGCTGGCGAGGAAGTTGGCGCGCACGTCGGGCGAGACGCGACCCTCGAAATTGCGGTTGCCCGACAGGACCGAGGCGGCGACGATGTCATTGGCGTTGATCGCGTCCGAGATCGGCTGGGCCAGCGGGCCGCTGTTGCCGATGCAGGTCGTGCAGCCATAGCCGACGAGGTTGAAGCCGACTTCGTTCAGATAGCTCTGAAGCCCCGCCTTGTTGAGATAGTCGGTGACGACCTGCGACCCTGGCGCCAGCGAAGTCTTCACCCACGGCTTGGGCTTCAGCCCCTTTTCGACCGCCTTCTTGGCGACGAGGCCGGCGGCGATCAGCACGCTGGGGTTCGAAGTGTTGGTGCAGGAGGTGATGGCGGCGATGACGACGTCGCCGTCGCCGATGTCGTGGTCGCGGCCCTCGACCGGGACGCGGACCGCGCCTTCCTTGTGATAAACCTTGGTCAGATCGTTGTTGAACACGTCATCGACCGAGGGCAGCAACACCTTGTCCTGCGGGCGCTTGGGGCCGGCGAGGCTGGGCTGGACGGTGGACAGGTCGAGCTCGAGCACGTCGGTGAACACAAGGTCCGCCTCAGGGTCGATCCAGAAGCCCTGCGCCTTGGCATAAGCCTCGACCAGCGCGACATTCTCGTCGCTGCGGCCGGTCAGGCGCATGTAATCGAGCGTCTTGTCGTCGATGCCGAAGAAGCCGCAGGTCGCGCCGTATTCGGGCGCCATGTTGGCGAGCGTCGCGCGGTCGGCGAGCGACAGCGCGCCGAGGCCCGGGCCGAAATATTCGACGAAGCGGCCGACCACACCCTTGGCGCGCAGCAGCTGGGTGCAGGTGAGCACCAGATCGGTCGCGGTGATGCCTTCCTGAAGCTCGCCGGTGAACTTGAAGCCGATCACTTCGGGGATCAGCATCGAGACCGGCTGGCCGAGCATCGCCGCCTCGGCCTCGATCCCGCCCACGCCCCAGCCGAGCACGCCGAGGCCGTTGACCATCGTCGTGTGGCTGTCAGTGCCGACGCAGGTGTCGGGATAGGCGACCGTCACGCCGCTGGCGTCATCGGACGACCACACCGCCTGCGCGATATTCTCGAGATTGACCTGATGGCAGATGCCGGTGCCGGGGGGCACGACCTTGAAATTGTCGAGGCTCTTGCTGCCCCATTTCAGGAAGTCGTAGCGCTCCATGTTGCGCTGATATTCGAGCTCGACATTGTCCTCGAACGCCTTGGGCGTGCCGAATTCGTCGACCATCACCGAGTGATCGATGACGAGGTGGACGGGAACCTGCGGGTTGATCTTCGACGCATCGGCGCCGAGCGCGTTCATCGCGTCGCGCATCGCGGCCAGATCGACCACGCACGGCACGCCGGTGAAGTCCTGCATCAGCACGCGGGCGGGGCGGTACTGAATCTCGCGCTCGGGCGCGACCGGGTTCTTCTGCCAATCGACGATCGCCTGCGCGTCCGCCGGGGTGACAGTGACGCCATCCTCGAAGCGGAGCATGTTTTCGAGCAGCACCTTCATGCTGAACGGCAGGCGGCTGACATCCCCCAGCTTCGCGGCGGCCCTGGAAAGGCTGTAATAAGCGTATTTCTTGCCGCCCACGTCGAGCGTGTCGCGCGTTCCGAGGCTGTCCTGGCCGATGGCTGTCATTGGTGCGGGTTCCCTTTCCCTGTGTTCAAGCGCCGGTGCGGCGTGGGGGATCGCGGCGTGAAGCCGCACGGGACGCGCCGGTGCTGCGAATGCGAAGATTCGCGAGGGCCGATAGCAGGGGTGGGGGGTGAGGGGAAGGGGAGGGGCGGTTTGCGCCAATGTAGGTTGACTTGTTGGAAAATGTTGCTGATATGTTCTCGCCGCATTTGCAGGGCGAGGGGCGGCAATGGACGTTTTGGCAAGAATAGAGCGGCGGGCGTTTTCACAATGGTTGCGAACCGGATTGTGGCCGGGTGATTCCGGCGCCGGGGGCGTCGAGGTCAAGTTCAATCCCTATCACGATCCGCGCAATGGCCAGTTCACTTTTGCGCCGGGCGGGCCGCGCTCGTTGAGCAGAGTCATCGTTTCGCACCGTCGGCAGACAGTTCAAACCGCTAAAGCTCGGTCCGGTGAAGTTCTGTCACGTTCTGCTGGAAAGGCCACGGATGGCGGTATGCGCGCTGTCGGTATCCGTACCAGCGAAGCGCCTGCGCCAGCGAACGCCGTGTATCGAGCCGATCAGCCTGACGCGCAATTCGTTTCGGCAGGTTCGGCGCGGCAGCCAAGGCGCGGAGGCGGAAGCAACAGCGCGGCGTTTCACGACCCGATGACGCTGGAACAGGCGTTTTCCCGGACTGAACAACAGTCCGGGCGGCGCGATCGTGGCCGCGGGCGAGGCGCTATTCGATCTAAGCGGGCCAGCGCGCGCGGCCACCACCGCGCTGGCGCAGAATTGGACCAATCAGCTGATCGAACAGATCAAGGTGCTGGAGCCAGGGTTCCGATATGATTCAGTGGGCTTCCCGCAGACCTTGCAAGGGCAGATCAATCAGCTGAACGATCTGCGGTGGATGAGAGCGGCGGCGTTCATGCGGAAGGGAGAACTTCGTCCGCTTCAGGTGGAGACGGTTCGGTTCATTCAGCAGAGCGCGGATCGCGCCTATGCCGAGGGTGTCGCGTTGCAGAAGGCCGGCAAGCTTCGCATCCGTCTTTCGGCGCAAGAAGCTTTAGGTAACTTCGTAGATCATCAAGTCCGCCGAGAGCTGCGAGCACATTATCGCAGATATCGCATCGAGGCAGCGGGGACCGGACCGGTGCGAGTAAACCGTCGAGAGAATGACACTGCAGAATCGTCGTATCGACGGCCAGATGCGCGGGTTGGTGATATCGCCTACGACGTGACCCTCACTCGGAAGACGTTGAAGACGCCGCAGGTGCGCGGTTTCTTTATGACAGATTTCCGGCCATCAAATGTAATTATCATCCGGCCCCGGCAGGTAGATGGTCAAGCTACGTACGCTATCAAACGTCCGGAGATGAAACGATGAGCGATTTACCTCCCAACCCTTTTCGAAACGATGACCCCTATATCCCAGCAACATTAAGTGAAATCCAAGACTATCTGGCTGGTACGTTAGGAGGAGCGCCCAAGTTTATTGACGATACGGGCGCGTTTCCAGATAAAAACATCGATACGGAATTTAATGTTCTCGTCGCGGCGTTCGACACAATTCGCGGGAAGCTTGGCGAAAAGCGCTACGTCAAGCTCATCGATTTGAGCGCGCGAACCAAAGCATTGTTCGAGGCTGATCCAAACGACGATAATGGAAAGACCTTGGAGGGCTGCAAGCTCATCTGGGAAATGGAGGATATCATCCAAGACGCTCGCCAGCGTCGCGTCGATGCGAAATTGCAAGACGACGAAGGCGAGATCACCGGGGACTGAGAGGGCCATTAATGAAGCAGCCACATATGCGCTGGATGCAGGATACCGAGACAGCGTTTCTGCTGGCGCTCAAGCAGACGGGCACGGTGCGGGCGGCGGCGGATGCGGTGGGGCGGTGCGTCGGGTCGGCCTATAAGCGGCGGCAGCGGCATCCGGACTTCAAGGCGCGCTGGGAGGCGATGATTGCCGAGTGGCAGGCGCAGTGGATCGCGCAGCGCGGGCAGAAGATCGAGGACACCGCGCCGCGTGAGCGCTGGGACGGGTGGTCGGCGGTGCGCAAGCGCGCCTTTCTGCGCGCACTGGCCGAGACGGGCGAAATCCGCAAGGCGGCCGAGCGGGTCGGGATGTCGCGCAGTGCGGTCACGCGGCTGAAGGCGCGGTCGCCCGAGTTCGCGGCGGCGTGCGAGGCGGCGCTGGCGCGGTCGCTGCCCGCGATCGAGCAGATCGCTTACGAGCGCGCTGTCGAGGGGTGGGACGAGGAGATCGTGGTCGGCGGCGAGGTGGTGGGGACGCGGCGGCGCTGGTCGGAGCGGCTGCTGGCCGATCTGCTCAAGGCCGAACTGGCGGCGCGGCGGGTCGAGCGGGCCGAGGAAGCGAAACGCGCGCCGGTCGGGCGCGTGGTGTCACCGGCGGAGGTCAACCGGCGGCTGAACGCGAAGCTGGATGTGCTGGCGCGGCGGAGGAAGGCGGAGCGGCGCGCCGAGGCGCTGGCGGGGGTGGAGCGCTGGGAGGCGCAGAAGCGGGCGATGGGGGGTCGGGCCGAGCTGGGTTTGAGGGGAGTAGGGGAAGGAGCGGGACCCCGGAACAAGTCCGGGGTGACGGTTATGGGGTGGGCTGCCTTAGTAACGCGCCCGAAGGGTAGCGAAGAGCGAACGGCCTTGTTCGGGGAAGCCGTCGGTCACCGTGTAGCCGGCGTCGAGCAGGTTGCGGACGCCGGCGCCGAGCGTGACCTGGGGCAGGATCGCATAGTCGATGCGCAGGCCGGCGATGACGTAATCGCCGGTCTGGTAATAGACTGGCGCGAGGCCGTTGGCGGAGGCCAGGGTGACCGTGGTGCGGTCGGACGCGAACTCGATGCTGGGGACGAATTCGACGCCGGCGAGCGGTGCCCATGACAGCCAGGCAAAGCCCTTGTGAGCGGGGACGTCGGTGAGGCGGAAGGGGCGGATCAGGCCGCCGGCGGGGGGCGTGCCGGTATCGAAGTCGCGGTGGATATAGCCGCAGTTGAGGCCGGCCTCGAGGCTGGGCGTGAGGGTGGCGTCGAGCGAGACTTCGCCGCCATAATAGTCGGCCGTGCCGTAATTTTCGCGGCGGTTGAGGTTGGCGGCGGTGCGGACCGAGACGAGCGCGTCGTTAAGGCGGCTGTAGAAGAGCGCGCCGGAGAGGCGGACGGGGCCGCGGCTGTGGGTGCCGCCGAGCTCGAAATTGGTGGCGCGCTCGGGGCGCAGATCGGGGTTGGACTCGGCGGTGCCGAACTGGCTGCTGAACCGCTCGAACAGCGTCGGGAAGCGCGCGCGGGAGGAGACGCTGGCGTGGAGGCGGGTGGCGCCCGCGGTCCAGTCGAGCCGGCCCTGCGCGTTCCATGCCTCGGCGTTGCGCAGCGGGAAGCTGAAGAGGCGGCTGGCGCCGGTGCCGCCGGGGGGAACGCCATATTCCTGCGCGGCGTCGAGGTCGCGCCAGTCATAGCTGGCGCCGAGCGTCAGGGTGAGTGCGGGGGTGAGGGCGAGGCGGTCCTCGAGCGCGATGCTCCAGTTGCGTTCGGCGCTGCGCTGGACGGGTTCGGGGGTGGCGCCGGCGAGGCCGGGGCGGCTGGTCTGGGACTCGTTGTGCTGGTCGTGGCGGTAGTGGACGGCGAGCGCGAGGGTGTTGGCGGGGCCGGTGCGGACCGCGAGCTCGGCCGAGCCGCCATAAGCGGTGTCGTCATAGGGGCTGTCAAAGGCGCGGGCGAGCGTCTGGGTGGTCTGGCTGCGGTTGTCCCACGAGCGGAGCAGGTTACGGTATGCGTTGTAATAGGCGCGGGTCTTGAGCGTGGCGGCCTCGCCGAGCGCGGTGGTGGAGAGGAAATAGGCGCCCTCGATGTTCCAATAGGGCCAGCTCCAGTTGCGTAGGGAGACGTTGCTGGTGTCGGTGAGGTGGAGCGGGGCGTTCTTGCTGCCCTCCTGACGGGTGTAGCTCAGGGCGTATTCGTCGGTGGCGTTGGGGGTGAAGCCGGCCTTGGCGTTGACGCGCCAGTCGCGGGTGCGGCTGAAATCGCGCGCGCCGCCATCCTCGTTGACCGTCGGGGTGAAGCCGGCGGGGAGGTCCCAATGGTCCTGGAAATTCTGCGCGAAGCTGGCCTGGGCGTACCAATCGTCCTGCCGCGTGCCGAGCAGGGCGAAGGCAGTGTAGCCGCTATAGCCGCCGTCGCGGCCGAGGTTGAGGACGGCGCGGGCCTCGGCTTCGAGCGGTTGGCCTGGCTTGCGGGTGACGAGGTTGACCGCGCCGCCCATCGCGCCGGGGCCGTCGAGGACCGAGGCATAGCCCTTGGCGACCTGAATTCCGGCGATGTCGGGGGTGAGGAAGCGGCCGTAATCGAGGCGGTTGTCGGCGGGGAGATAGACTCGGATGCCGTCGACCGAGAGCGGGACCTGAAACCGGTCGAAGCCGCGGACGAACAGCAGGCGCTCGTTGCGCGAGCCGCCGCTGTTGCCGGCGGTGACGCCGGGGATGAGGCTGGCGGCGTCGTCGAGCGTGTTGCGGTTGAACGTCTCGATCGCCTGCTGGCCGGCGCTGTCGTCGCCGATCGCGAGGCCGGCGTCGGGCGGGGTGCCGGTGACGATGATCTGGCCGAGTTCGAAGCGGGTGTCGGCGCTGTCCTGCGCGGCGGCGGGCAGGGCCGCGATGACGGTGGTGGCAAGCAGAATGGCGCGCATCGATATCCCCCGACTGGCGGCTGGGTGCCGCTCGATTCGGGCGCCGTATAGGGGCGGATATAGCGTGCCGTATATATGCGAATATAGCTAACCCGATAGACCTGCGGCATCGACCCGGGTCAGGGTTCAGGCGGCGTCGGGGGTGCGGAGCAGGGTGCTGAGCTGCTGGAGCGGGCTGTCGGTTAGCGCGCTGTCGAGTTGATGTTCGATCTCACGATAGGCGCCTAACACCTTGCGCCCGAACGGCGTCATGCGCGCGCCGCGGTCGCCGGCGCCGCCGGGGACGGTCTCGACCAGCTTGTCGACCCAGCAGCGATTCATCTCGTCGACGAGCAGCCAGGCGCGGCGGTAGCTCATGCCCATCGCGCGGCCGGCGGCGGAGATCGAGCCGGTGCGGTCGATCGCTTCGAGCAGGTCGGCCTTGCCCGGCCCCATGGCGATGGCGTCGCCGCAGAGCAACTGCGCCTTGAGCTTCAACGGGCCGATTTGCATGCTGTTACCTGCGCTCCAATGTGCGGAGGGTAGCAAGTGGCGGCTCGCGCCGGAAGTCTAGCCGGTGCGGGCGACCGGCGGCTCGGCGAAGAAGCAGGAGACGACCTCGTCGGGCAAGCGCGCCGGGCGCATCGTGGCGGTGTCCATGCAGCACCAGCGCGAGCTGATCTCGGCGAGGATCTCGTCGCCGCGCTGGATGCGGGTGACGTAGAAGGCGCTTTCGCGGCGGACGCTTTCGAGCGTGACGCGCGCGACGATGGCGTCGCCGAGAAACGCCGGGCGGCGATAGGTGATGTCGTGGCGGATCGCGACCCACTGGAATTCGTTGACGGCGCTGGGCGGCGCGGTGCGCTGCCAGTGCGCGACGGTCGCGTCCTGCACCCAGCGCAGATAGATCATGTTGTTGACGTGACCGAGCGCGTCGATGTCCTGCGGGAGCACTGCGATCGGCTGGCTGTGTTGCGCGCTCACGGGCGGTTCTCCACGAGCGAGTCGGCGAGCTCGAGGTAGAAGGCGCAGATATCGGCGAGCTCGGCCTGGGTGATAGTGAGTTCTTCGCCGAGCCGGGCGCGGCGCGGGCGGTCGCGCGGCCAGCCGAGCGTGAGGAGCGGGCTGTGGCGCCGGTCGCCGCGGCGGACGCGCCCGCCGCAATAGTACAGGCAGTTGCGCGCGCCGCGCAGCGCGTCGAGGCGGGGTGAGGAACAGGCGAGGCCGGTGTCGAGCTGGCTGAGCTTGTCGCCGGTGCGGCGGGCCGTGCGCAGCGCGGGCCGCGCGGGGGCGGGGGTGATCGCCTCGATCAGCGTGCGCAGGAAGCGGTCGAGCTCACGCAGATGGTTGCCGAGCGAGCGGGCGCGGTAATAGCGCGCGGCGGCGGAGACTGGCCCGGCATAGTCGGTGGCGGCCAGCGTGTGCGCGGCGCGTCGGAGGGTGAGATGAGCCTGTGCGGCGGGGGCCGGCAGGGGGTGGATCGGAGGGATGCTCACGAACGCTCCGGTGCTTTGGGCCGGCGCGCATGTCGCCCAGTCGCAGCAGCCCAGGACGATCGTCCGCGATAGGCTCTGACTAGGGCAATTTTTCGGGCGAAGATATGGGGGTCGTGCCCGCCGGGTCAGGCCGGCTGGCGCAGATGCAGAAGCTCGCGCGCGCCAAGCGGCCGCAACGCGTCGATCCGGCCGGCGTAGAGCGTAGCCATGCCGTGATGCGCGATGCGGGCTTCCGGGCAAGACGCAGCGCTGGCGCTCATGAGCGAGATCTGGTGGCGGTAGAGTAGCTGGTTGAGGTCCATCGAAAACGCCCCTGCATGTAAGCCAGAGCGCATTTGGTCTCTCAGCCGCTGAAGCCTACGATCGTTGTTTCAGCGATGGACCGGATATGGGGAGCCGAGGGGCGATCCGCAAGGCGGGGGATGGCTCAGTCGGAGTGGGCAGTGCCGGCGTAACCGGGGCGGAACTTGCGTCCGGTGATGCACGCGACGAGGCGCGGAACCGGGGCGTTTCGCTCCATCCATTCGCTATACGCGCGATAGTCGGGATCGGCGCCGAGATGGCGTTCCTCGGTCTTGGCGCGGATGTAATAGACGCCGCTGACACAGGCCAGCAGCACCGTCGCGCGGACCGCGTCGTAGATGCTGCCGGTGGTGACGAGCAGCGGACAGGTGCTGAGCCACCAGAACAGGTTCTTCGACAGGTACGCCGGGTGGCGCGTCCAGCTGTACGGGCCGTGGGTGATGATGCCGCGATGGGTCAGGTTGGAGAAACGGAAGCCGAATGCGAGCGTCGCCCAGGCGTAGATGGCGGTGAGCGTGACGAGGATGGCGCCGGTGATCCACAGCAGGATCGTCTGGCCGGCGAGCCAGTGCGTCCAGTCCGAGGTGCCGGGGTGGTAATCGAGCGGGCCGCCATTGCCCATCAGGATGAACGGCGGATAGCAGATCAGCGCGAACGCCCAGCCGGCCATGTACGGGTTGGCGCTGCGGATATGGCTGTCGAGCGGGCGGAAGGTGAGGATGTAGCCGACGGTCGCGAAGGCGACGTCGATCATGAACATGCCGGTGATCAGCCAGTTGGCGAGCGCGATCGGGTTGCCGAGGATGCCGTCGCTGCTGGCGCGGATAAAGCCGCCGAACCCCGGCGGGACGATCGCGAGCATGAAGGCGAGGAAGAAACCCTTCACCGCCCAGCTGCGCAGATGGCTGTGGATCGCGGACTCGTCGTGCGGCTGGTTGCCGAGCAGCCAGGCGCCGAGGTGCCAGGCGCCGTCCTTCGGCTCGATCAGGCGGCGATCGAGCCACAGGACATAGGGCACCGAGAGGATGAACAACGCGGGCGCGGCGACCTGAAAGCACCACATGGCGAAGGCGAAGTTGCCGGTCCAGTAGAAGCGGCACACGGCATAGATGGCTGCGATCCCGCCCCAGGTCAGCCACAGCCCGGCGATCTTGGTGATCGAGATGTCGAGCGTGTCGCTGAGCGGTTTAGGGGCGCTCCAGTCGATGCCGGTGCTGGGGTTGCGGTGGACCTTGTCGACGATGACCGCCCACAGGACCATCGGGATGCCGCAGGCGAGCAGGTTGATCAGCGCGGAATAGGGGCCGTCGAGGCCGTAGCTGCGCGCGACGGCGAGCCATGCGCCCATGCCGACGAGACCCGCAATGCCGGTGCCGGTGCTGACCGCGGATTTGGGACGCGGATCGGACGCTGGATCAGACTGGGTTTCCCGGGCGAGGGCGGGGTCGTGATACATGACGCCCGCATAGCGCGGGAATGGTAAGCAACTCGTTAGCCGGGCGGAGATCGGTGCGTCGTGCGTCTTAAACGGAACAAGGGTTTACGCACTGCGTATTGGTTGCTTAAGTAACATTATATCCCGTTTCATGGAGTCCTGAATGCGCCGTGTTTTCGCGCTGACCGCCCTGTTGCTTGCCTCGGCTGCCGCCGCCCAGAATTCCGCACCCCAGCCGCTGCCGTTCGAAGACAGCATTCCGGCGGCGCGCGACGTCGATTATCCCGGCACGATGACGTTGAAGGTCGATGCGACCGACGTGCAGCGGGCGATCTATCGGGTGAAGCAGACGATACCCGTCGCCGATGCCGGGCCGATGGTGCTGCTGATGCCGGCGTGGCTGCCGGGCAACCATGCGGCGCGCGGGCAGGTTGAGAAGCTGACCGGGCTGAAGATCACCGCGAACGGCAAGCCGGTGACCTGGAAGCGCGATCCGGTCGATGTGTGGGCGTTCCATGTTGAGGTGCCGGCGGGTGCGCGCGAGCTGGACGCCAGCTTTCAGTTCACATCGGCGACCGACGCCGATCAGGGGCGAATTGTGATCGCGCCCGCCATGCTGAACCTGCAATGGGAGCAGGTGAGCCTGTATCCCGCGGGCTATTTCACGCGGCGCATCCCGGTGCAGGCGAGCGTGACCTATCCCGAAGGCTGGACCGCGGCGTCGGGGCTGCCGGCGAAGAAGCAGGGCCGCGACTATGTCTATGACAGGACCAATTACGAGACGCTGATCGACTCGCCGGTGTTCGCGGGGCGCTATTATCGCGAGTGGAAGCTGTCGGACCGGGTCGATCTCAACGTCGTCGCCGACAGCCCGGAGGAGCTGGCGGCGAGCGAGGCGCAGATCGACGCGCACAAGAAGCTGGTCGAGCAGGCGGTCAGGCTGTTCGGCGCGCAGCATTACGACCGCTATGAATTCCTGCTGGCGATCACCGACGAGCTGGGCGGGATCGGCCTCGAGCATCACCGCAGTTCGGAAAATGGCGTGAAGCCGGGCTATTTCACCAAGTGGAGCGAGGGGCCGGGGCCGCGCAACCTGTTGCCGCACGAATTCGTCCATAGCTGGAACGGCAAATACCGCCGCGGCGCGGACAGCTGGACGCCCGACTACCGCACGCCGATGCGCAACTCGCTGCTGTGGGTCTATGAGGGGCAGACGCAATTCTGGGGCTATGTGCTTCAGGCGCGGTCGGGAATCGTGAGCAAGCAGGACACGCTCGATATGCTCGCCAACATCGCCGCCGGGCTCGACAACCGCGCGGCGCGGCAGTGGCGGCCGCTGGAGGACACCACCAACGACCCGATCATCAGCGCGCGGCGGCCCAAGGGCTGGGTGAGCTGGCAGCGGTCGGAGGATTATTACAATGAGGGCCTGCTGATCTGGCTGGAGACCGACGCGATCCTGCGGCGGCTGTCGGGCGGGCGGAAGTCGATGGACGATTTCGCGCGGGCGTTCTTCGGGATGCGCGACGGCGACTGGGGCGTGCTGACCTATCGCTTCGACGATGTGGTCGCGACGCTCAACGGCATCGAGCCCTATGACTGGGCGAAGTTCCTGCGCGCGCGGCTCGACAATGTGTCGCAGCGCGCGCCGCTCGCCGGGTTCACCGACAATGGCTATCGCCTGATCTATACCGACGAGCCCACGCCGGCGTTCAAGAACGCGCAGAAGAGCCGCAGCCAGACCGATCTCAGCTATTCGCTGGGTCTGGTGATGGGCAAGGCCGGCGCGGTTTCGCAGGTGGCGTGGGATTCGCCGGCGTTCGAGGCGGGACTGGATGTCGGCGATTCGGTCGTCGCGGTCGGCGGCCGCGAATATTCGGACGATCGGCTGATCGACGCGGTCAGGGCGAAGGCCCCGGCAAAGCTGCTGGTGAAGAGCGGTACGCGATATCGTGATGTAACCATCGACTATCGCGGTGGCCTGCGCTATCCGCGCCTCGAAAAAATAGGCGCCGGAGAGGGTGGCCTGGACAAGCTCCTAGCTGCTCGCTGAAGCGAGCGGCGGCGGCACCAGCCCGCTCCCCCACCCGGCCACCCATCAGGATACACTGGTGTGGGTGG
>NZ_JAMLDX010000026.1 GCF_024211275.1 Sphingomonas tagetis | reverse complement strand
ACAGCCCTCCCAGTTATCTTGGTAAATCCGGAAGTCTCCAGATTTGGACTGCCTTAACACTTCGTTTGACGCATGCCGGGGTAGATATCCGGCGATTTGGGTAGCACGCAAATCAGCGCAGTTTACCACCCATTCGTACGGATCTTCATGGGTCAGCTGTTGATCGACCTCAGCACATCACCGGAGATCAGGCCGCGTTCCCGCGCGACGCGCACCGCGTCTTCGCGCGTCTCGACACGGATCTTCCGGAACACCGATTTCAGGCGATATTTGACGGTGTCGTGCGACATGCCGATCAGCCCGGCGATCTCCCGGTTCGAATGGCCGAGGCTGACATGCCGCAGCACCTCCTTCTCTGCCTCGCTTAGCAGGCGCGGGCTGGTGCCGTCGGCACGCTGCGCCGACAAGCCGCGCGCCATGTCCCTGAGGAACTGCGCACGCAGCCGGTCGGGCGGTACGTCGCTGCGCAGTGCGTCGTTGAGCGAGGGCGCAGCGAAACGCGCCTTGTCGATGAATGGGCGCATGATGCCCTGAAACATGGCGGTGCCGACCGCATCGTTGAAGCACGCCTGCGCCTCGCTGCGCCGTCCGGTCTCGCGCAGCGCATGGGCGAGCAGGATGTTGATGTCGATCAGCACCCGCGCAGCGCCATGTTGCACCGCCCAGCCACGCAGCACGCCCAGTTCGGACAAGGCGACGTCATAGTCGCCGCCGATCAGATGGAGCTTGCTGCGGCACAGCGCGGCCGCCGTAATGACCGAGCGATAGAGCGGCACGCCATCGGCAGCGCCGTCCGTCAGTTCCGCCAGCCCGATCCTGGCGGCAAAGCTGCGCGCGCCTTCGAGCGTGGGGTCGTGGTCGATCCGGATGTCGAGCTCGCACAACAGCGACAACAGTTCGAGCTGGCGCAGCCGCCGCCATTGCGCCAGCCCGTGCGCGCGGGCGACCATCGCCAGCGCCGCATCGACCATGCCTTCGGACGCCGAAATTCGCGCGGCGGTAAAATGGGCTGCGGCAGAGACATCGACCCAGCCGTCGGACTGCTCCATGTGCGGCACCGCCCAGCCGAGCAGCTCGAACGCCCCGGCACGGTCGTTCTGATCGTACAGCAGCTCGGCCTCATAGGCCGCGCAGTTGGCGGCGAGGTCCGATCGTGCCCCGAAATTGGTCTCGATGTCTGCGCGCGCGGCGGCGAGGATCGCGGCCGCGTCCTTGAAGCGCGCCTGCGCCCGGCGGATGCGCGATTCCCAGAAGCGCGTGAACAGCCCGCTATAGAGCGAACCGCTGGCCTTGTGATGTTCGCGCGCGGTCAGCGCAGGCTCGAGCGCGCGTTCGAGCCAGCCGCCTTCATAATATTGCGCAGCGAGCGTCTCCCCGAGATTGGCGAGGATCAGGTGGTCGTTGGTCGGCAGCGTCCGCAGCAGCGCCTCGCGCGCCAGCAGGTCGTCGAGCGTCACCGGCTCATTCTCGTAATCGGCGAGCACGTCGCCGACCACGC
Source organism: Sphingomonas tagetis (assembly GCF_024211275.1). Taxonomy (GTDB): domain Bacteria; phylum Pseudomonadota; class Alphaproteobacteria; order Sphingomonadales; family Sphingomonadaceae; genus Sphingomonas; species Sphingomonas tagetis. Next base: position 41,777 of record NZ_JAMLDX010000026.1, on the reverse strand, counting down.
GCACCTCGGTCCACTCGTCGGCGGAAAGGTCGGCCTCGCCCAGCCTGGCGACGAACCGGTTATAGTCGGCACGCGCGCTGGCCAGTTCGCCGCGCTTGATCTCGAGATAGACGCGCGCCAGCACCAGCCGGGGCCGCGACTCCGTCATCGCGGCGGACAGTTTCGCCAGCCCGCGCTCAACCGTCGGTTGCTGTCCATAGGGGATCAGCCGCCAGCCGCCGGCATCCTCCATGATCGTCGCCAGCATCGCGTCGTCGTCGCCCTGGATCGCGTGCGAGACTGCCTCAGCAACCTCGCCCCGCGCGGCGAACCACTGCGCAGCGCGGCGGTGCAGCATGCGGTAGAGCGTGCCGTCGCCCCGCTCGATCCGCTCGCGCATATGCTCGGCGAACAGCTGGTGATAGCGATAGGCGCGGCGGGCGGAATCGAGCGGGGTCAGGAAGATGCCCTGCTCTTCCAATTTCTCCAGCATCAACCAGCCATCGGTGCGGTCGCACAGCAGATTGACCAGATCGCCCGTCAGCCGGTCTGGCAGGCTGGTGCGCATGACGATCTGCTGCGTTTCCTCGGGCATGGTGTCGAGCACCTGCTGCGAGAGATAGCGGGCGAGTTCCGGGGTCGGGCTGCGGAACTGGTCGAGCAGCTCGCGGTGGTCGGCGCCGCGCTTCAGCGACAGCCATGCCAGCTTGAGCGCGATCGGCCAGCCTTCAGTGCGCTCGACGATGCCGCGCAGATCCTCGTCAGTCAGGATGGCTGCCGGAGCCTCGCCCATCGTCTGCCGCAGCAGCAGCGCCGCCTCGACCGGGGAGAAGCGCAAGTCCTGGGCGGTCAGCTCGAGCAATTGCTCCTCGGCTGCGAGGATCGACTGGCCGAGCCAGGGGCAGTCGCGCGAGGAAACGATGAAATGGCAATTGGCCGGCGCGAGCGAGATCAGCGGGCGGATGACGGCACCGATCTCGGGGCTTTCGACCAGGTGGAAGTCGTCGAGGATCAACACCACCGGACCGGCTTCGCGGCTCAGGCGGTTGATGATCGCCGACACCGCGGCGCGCGGCGGCAGGTTGGCGGAGACGCGGCGCTCGTCTTCGCCGGGCTCGTCCTGACCCTCGGACTGATCGAGCGCGAGCAGGATGTAGCGGGTCAGGCGGCGCAGGTCGGCATCGTCGCGCTTGAGCGACACCCAGGCGATGCGGACGCCGTTGCGAGCACGGCGGCACCATTGCGAGAGCAGGCTGGTCTTGCCGTAGCCGGCGGGCGCGTGGACGAGCGTCAGCCGGCAATCCAGCACACCGTCGAGCCGCGTCAGCAACAGGTCGCGCGGCACCTGATCGCCCATCCATCTGGGCGGCGCCACCTTGGTATGGATCAAATCGCCCAATCCGCGCTCCCTTTGCAGGACTGGCGGAAAGGCTAGGTTAGCCCGGGACGGCGCTCAACCCATTACCCGGAAAGGCGCCTTTCCTACCCTGCCCTGGTGGCAACGCGGTTGACGGTTCAGAAGGGCACGTCGTCGTCGAGATCGTCGGGGAAACCGCCGGCCGGGGCGCCGCCGCCACGGCTGGCGCCGCCGCCGCCGCCAAAGCCGCCTCCGCCGCCCGATCCGCCGCCAAAGCCGCCACCGCTGCGGTTGCTCGACTGGCCGGCGAAATCGTCATTGCCGCCGCCCCAATCCTCGGCGCCACGGCCACCGCCGCCGCCGGCAGCGCCACCGCCGCCCGGCGCGCCGTCGAGCATTGTCAGCACGCTGTTGAAGCCCTGCAGCACGATCTCGGTCGAATAACGGTCGTTGCCCTGCGGGTCCTGCCATTTGCGGGTGGTCAGCGCGCCCTCGATATAGACCTTGCTGCCCTTGCGCAGGTAGCGCTCGGCGACGTTGGCGAGGCCCTCGTTGAACACCTTGACGGTGTGCCATTCGGTTTTTTCCTTGCGCTCGCCGCTGTTGCGGTCCTTCCAGCTCTCGCTGGTGGCGATGCGAAGCTCGACCACCTTGCCGCCGTTCGAGAAGGACCGGCTTTCGGGATCGCGCCCGAGATTGCCGACCAGGATCACCTTGTTGACGCTGCCCGCCATGGAAACTCCGCCTTGGATTCGTTATCGGGAATGGGATGGCCGATATCGTCAACCTGAACAAGGCACGCAAGACCAGGGCGAAGGCGGCAGCCGGTGCAAAGGCTGTGGAGAACCGTGCGAAATTCGGGCGGACCAAAGCGGAGAAGGCGCGCGATGAGGCCAATCGCGCACGGATCGACCGTACATTGGACGATTCGAAGCGCGACTAGAGGCCGAGCGCGGTCGCCGTCCAGAAAGTGACGCCCGCCGCGATATATGCCAGCGCGAACAGATAGACGATCATCACGATCGGCCATTTCCAGCCATTGGTCTCCCGCCGCGCAACCGCGATGGTCGAGAGGCATTGCGGCGCGAACACGAACCAGGCGAGGAAGGCAAGCGCGGTCGGCAGCGACCAGCGCGCGGCTAGCTGGGTGCCGAGCGCCTGCCCTTCCGCATCGGCCTCGGCATCGATCGAATAGACGGTCTGGAGCGCCGCCACCGCGACCTCGCGCGCCGCCATCGCCGGAATCACCGCGAGACTCATTTCGTGATTGAAGCCGATCGGATGCAGCACGACCTCGAGGCCCGAGGCGATCCGGCCGGCGACTGAATATTCGCTCTGCTTCTGCCCTTCCGGCGCGACCGGATAGGAAGCGAGCAGCCACAGCGCGACCGTCACGCCCATGATGATCGTGCCCGCGCGGCGCAGGAAGACATAGGCGCGCTGCCACAGCCCGATGGCGAGATCGCGAAGCGACGGGAGCTGGTAGCGCGGCAGCTCCATCATGAAGCCGCCGCTCTTGCCCTTGGTCGCGGTCATTCGAAGCACGAAGGCCGCGGCGACCGCGCCGAGAATACCGAAGATATACAGCGCGAGCAGGACGAGTCCTTGCAGCCCGATCCCCGGCGCGACGCTCGTTGCCGGAATGAACGCGCCGATGATCACCGCATAGACCGGCAGCCGGGCCGAACAGGTCATCAGCGGCGCGATCAGGATGGTGGTCAACCGCTCCTTGGGATCGTCGATCGAGCGCGTCGCCATGATCCCGGGGATCGCGCAGGCGAAGGACGAGAGCAGCGGAATGAACGAGCGGCCCGACAGCCCGACCCCGGCCATAAGCCGGTCCATCAGAAAGGCGGCGCGGACCATATAGCCAGTCGCCTCGAGCAGCAGGATGAAGAAGAACAGGATCACGATCTGCGGCAGGAAGACGACGACCGAACCGACGCCGCCGATGATCCCCTCGACCAGCAGATCGCGCAGGAAGCCTTCGGGCAGACTGGCGACGGCGGCTTCACCAAGCCAGCCCTGCAAGCCCTCGATCCAGCCGATCGGCGCTTCGGACCAGGCATAGACCGCCTGGAACATCACGAACAGCACGGCGAGCAAGATCAGCGGCCCGGCGACCGGGTGCAGCACGACTCGATCGACGCCGCGGGTGAAGGCACGTCCGCGCGGCTGCTCGATGATCGCTTCGCTGGCGATGCGGCGCGCTTCGCGCTGAAAATGGGTGATGTCGGCGTCGAGCGTGTCGGGCGGCGTGGGCCTGGCGCTCAGCAGGACACCCGCGAGCGCGGTGCGCAGCTCGTCCAGCCCGCGCTTGCGTACCGCGACCGTGGTGACGACCGGCACGCCCAGCGCGGCGGACAGCGCATCGGCGTCGATCCGCAGCCCGTCGCGAGTCGCCATGTCGATCATGTTGAGCGCGACCACCATCGGCCGGCCGAGCTGGCGCAGCTGGAGTACGAAGCGCAAATGGTTTTCGAGATTGGAGGCGTCGGCAACGACCACCAGCGCGTCCGGCAGCCGCTCGCCTTCCTGCTTGCCCAGCACGACATCGCGCGTGACCTGCTCGTCGGGGCTGGAGGGATCGAGGCTGTAGGTGCCGGGCAGATCGACCAGTTCGACCGGACGGCCGTCCTCGAACGCCATCCTGCCGGCGTGCCGCTCGACCGTGACACCGGGATAATTGCCGACCTTTTGCCGGGCGCCGGTCAGCGCATTGAACAGCGCGGTCTTGCCGGCATTGGGATTGCCGACCAGCGCAACGAGCGGTGCCGGCGTCATTCGGCCGGAACTACGATCCGAATCGCTTCAGCCACATGGCGGCGCAACGCCACCGTCATCCGCCCGATTCGCACCGCCGCGGGGCCGCCGAACCAGCCGCCGGGCTTGACCAGCTCGACCTCGACGCCCTCGTCCAGCCCGAATTCGCGCAGCCGGCGCGCCTCACTGGCGCTGAGCGACTCCCAGTCGATCGAGGAAACGGTGCCAGGGATGTTGCGCGCCGCATGCGCCAGCTTGTGACTCATAATGCGAGCGATTAGCAATTATACGGGATGATTGCCAGAGTTTTTGCGAGCCATTCGCGTCTGGCGTGCTGGAACCTTGCAAATGGCGCGAGCTTCGCGCACCGCCGCGCGATCATGACCGACGATCTTCGCACCGCCGCATTCGAGTCCAAGGCCTGGCCCTATGAGGAAGCGCGCAAGCTCCTCAAGCGCTACCCCGACGGCGTGCCTGCGAAAGGCCATGTGCTGTTCGAGACCGGCTATGGCCCGTCGGGGCTGCCGCATATCGGCACGTTCAACGAAGTGCTGCGCACGACGATGGTGCGCCAGGCGTTCGAGACGCTGAGCGACACCCCCACCCGCCTGATCGCGTTCAGCGACGACATGGACGGGCTGCGCAAGGTGCCCGACAATGTGCCGAACCAGGCGATGCTGGCCGAATATCTCGGCAAGCCACTGACGCAGGTGCCCGATCCGTTCGAGAAATATGAGAGCTTCGCGCATCACAACAATGCGATGCTGCGGCAATTCCTCGACCGGTTCGGCTTCGATTACGAGTTCGTGTCGTCCACCGATTACTACAGCGACGGGACGTTCGACGAAGCGCTGAAGGGCGTGCTGCGGCACTATCAAGGCATCATGGATGTGATGCTTCCGACGCTGCGCGCGGAGCGGCAGGCGACCTATTCGCCCGTGCTGCCGGTAAGCCCGAAGTCGGGCATCGTATTGCAGGTTCCGGTCGAGGTGCTCGACCCCGAGACTGGGATGATCGCGTTCACCGATGAGGGCGAGCGGATCGAGCAGTCGATCCTGGGCGGCAAGGCCAAGCTGCAATGGAAGGTCGACTGGGCGATGCGCTGGGTCGCGCTGGGCGTCGATTACGAAATGGCGGGCAAGGACCTGATCGATTCGGTGATCCAGTCGAGCAAGATCGCGCGCGTGCTCGGCGGCAAGCCGCCCGAGGGGTTCAACTATGAGATGTTCCTCGACGAGAAGGGCGAGAAGATCTCCAAGTCGAAGGGCAATGGCCTGAGCCTCGACCAGTGGCTGACCTATGGCCCGGACGAGAGCCTCGCCTTCTACATCTATCGCGAGCCCAAAAAGGCCAAGGCGCTGCACCTGGGGCTCATCCCGCGCGCGGTGGACGATTACTGGCAGTTCCGGGCGAATTATCCGACGCAGGAAGTCGCGCAGAAGCTCGGCAACCCGGTACACCATATCCATAATGGCGATGTGCCCGGCGAGACGCTGCCGGTGACGTTCGGGCTGCTCCTCAACCTGGTCGGCGTGATGGGCGAGGCGACCAAGGCGCAGGTGTGGGGCTATCTCGCCAACTACCTGCCCGACGCGACGCCGGAGAAGCACCCGGCGCTCGACCAGTTGATCGGCTATGCGCTCGCCTATGGCCGCGACTTCATCGCGCCGACGCTGAACCGCCGCGCGCCCGAGGGCGTCGAGGCCGAGGCGTTGCGCGATCTGGATGCGCAGTTGGAAGCGCTGGGCGCCGACGCCGGCGCGGATGCGATTCAGGACGCGGTGTACGAAATCGGCAAGGCGCGCTTCGGCAAGGAGGTGCTGCGCGACTGGTTCAAGGCGCTGTACGAGACGCTGCTGGGGTCGAGCCAGGGGCCGCGCATGGGCAGCTTCATCGCGCTGTACGGGGTGGAGAACTCGCGGAAGCTGATCGCCGAGGCGCTGGCCAAAGCCGCCTGATTTTGTCAGAGGCATGGCGGCGAAGGCTTTGCTACGACCTGCGTCATGTTCTGGCTGGCTGGCATCGTCGCGATGGTCGCCGCTCCGCAGACTGCGGGGCGGGCCGAACTGACGCCCGAAGCGCTGGCGGCGGTCGCGCGCAAGGATTGGCCCGCTGCTGCGGCGGCGCTCGACAAGGCGGCGGCGGCGTGTGCGGCGACCAAGCCAGCGGGCGACTATTGCCTCGATCTTTATCTCGGCGGTGCGAACATCGCGTGGCGCGTGCCCGACGTGGCGCGCAGCGAGAAGTTCGCCCGCGCCGCGCTCGATATCGCCAACCGTTCGCTGCCCGCGGCGCATAGCGACCGGGAAGTCGCGTATAATTATCTGATCCGCGCGCTGGTCGAGACGGAGAAGCATGCCGAGCTGGTGCCGTTGTTGCGTAGCTATCTCGCCATCGCCGAACCGAAGCGCACCGCGCAGCCACTCTCGCTGTCGCCCTATTATTTCCAGCTCGCCGAAAGCCTGCACAGCACCGACGACCTCGCCGGGGCGGAAGCCGTGCTCCGCCGCACGATCGCGCTGTACGAGTCCAGTGGCGAGACCGGCAAGATCGGGCACGCGCGGGCGATGTCCGATCTGGCGGTGGTTCTACGCCAGACCGACCGCGCGCGCGAGGCCGAGCCGCTCGCCCGCCGCGCCCTCGAAATCTATATCGCGCAATTGCCAGCCACCGATGTCCGGATGATCCCGCGCTATCGCGTGCTGGCGCTCGTGCTCAACGAGCTGGGAAAATATGCCGAGGCGGAAAGTGCGTTGCGAAAGGCGGTGGCCTTGGCTGAAAGCATTCCCGACTTCAGCAGGCTCGGTCTTTCCACGCTCTACACCAGCCTCGCCTTTGCCATCGACAAGCAGGGACGGCTGGCGGAGGGTGAACCGCTGAACCGCAAGGCGCTGGCAATCCAGGAAGCTTCGCTACCGCCGGGCAGCGAACAGATTGCGGAAAACTACACCAATCTCGCGTGGAACCTGCAGGCGCAGGGCAAATATGTCGAAGCCGAGGCGGCGATCCGCACATCCGTGCGGCTGCGCGAGACGTATCTCAAGCTCGGCGATCCGGGGCTGGCCACGGGTTATGAGGCGCTGGCGTCGATCCTGTCGAGCCAGGGGCGGCGGGAAGAAGCCGACACGCTCTATCGCCGTGTGCTGGCGATGCGCGAGGCGGAAAAGCCTCAGAACCTCGAAAATCTCGCCTTTGCCTACAGCAACCTCGCGACGAACCTCAACGAGTTGAAGCGTTACGAGGAAGCCGAGCCGCTGCTGCGCAAGGGATTGGCGCTGGCCGAGCGTTACTATCCGGCAGGGCATCCCGAGCTCGCGATCATCTATGAGAATCTGGCAGACAATCTCAGCTGGCAGCAGCGTTTCACCGAGTCCGAACCGTTTCATCGCAAGGCACTGGCGGTGCGGCAAAAGGGCCTGCCGGCGACGCATCCGTTGATCGCGAACGCAATGATCACGCTGGCGCGCAACCTCGAATCACAGAAGCGGACGAGCGAAGCCGAGCCGCTGATGCGGCAGGCGCGCGCGATCTATCAGAACCTGCCGCCCTCGCACCCCGACCGCATTTCCGGCGACTGGACCCTGGCAGGATTGCTGCGACTGCACCGTGCGTCGCCCGCCGAAGCGCGTAGTTTGTACCGCAGGGCGGAGTCGGGCGCGATGGAGCGAATGCGCAGCTTCACTGCGTTCGATTCCATCGCACAGGCCGAACTGCGAAAATATGCTCCGATCTTCTCCGGGCAAATCTCGGTCGCGTGGCAACTCTCTCAGGACGCGACCAAACGCTGATTGGTTCGTGACGGCGACGTGACAGCTGCTACACCCTGCCGATGACGCCGCAATTCGCCTTGCTCGACTGGATCGTGGTCGGGTTGTACGTCGCCGTGATTCTTGCCGGGGGTTGGGCGTTCTCGCGGTTCAAGGCGGACGACACCAAGGATTATTTCCTTGCCGGACGGACCATACCGGCCTGGCTCGCAGCGGTGTCGGTGCTGTCGGCGACGCAGTCGGCGGCGACCTTTCTCGGCGCACCGGATCAGGGCTATCGCAGCGACTATACCTATCTCGGTGCCGTGGTCGCGCCGATCGTTGCGGCGGTGTTCGTCGCCTATGTGCTGATCCCGCGCTTCTATGCGATGCGCGCGACGACGGTGTACGAATTGCTCGAGGCAAGGTTCGATGCGCGCGCCAAGCAGGCGGCGGGCGGGATGTTCCTGGTCGGGCGCGTGCTGGCGGGCGGCGCGCGAGTCTATCTCGCCGCGATCGCGATCGCGATGGTGGCGTTCGGCAGCATCGCGGCGCACGCGATCATCCTGTCGGCGGCGGCCGTGATGCTGGTGAGCTTCCTGTTCACCTTTCATGGTGGGCTCAAGTCAGTGATCTGGAACGATCTGATCCAGTTCGTCATCTATGCCGGCTCGGCGCTGGCGGTGCTGGTGTTCCTGCGGCTGTCGATCCCGGCCAGCAATGCCGAGCTGATCGCGGCGCTGCACAATGCACCGGGCGGGATGGACAAGCTCAGGCTGTTCGATGTCTCGACCGACCTCGCCAAGCCGTTCACCGTGCTGGCGATCTGCACCGGGCTGTTTCTGCTCAATGCCGCCAATATGGGGCTCGATCAGGACACCACGCAGCGGCTGCTCGCCAGCCCCGACGCGAAGACCGGCGCGCGCGGGCTGATCCTGTCGCAGCTCGCCAGCGTGCCGCTGATCGCGATGTTCGTGACGATCGGGTTGCTGTTGCACATCTTTTATCAGCGGCCGGACCTGATGGGGGAAGCCAATCAGGCCGCGACCAGCTTTTCGGGCGAGAAGGTGACGGTGTTCGTCCACTATATCCTGACGCAGGTGCCGCCGGGGCTGCGCGGCCTCGTGACGATCGGGGTGACCGCGGCGGCGGTGGCGACGACCAATTCGGCGCTCAACGCGATGTCGTCGGTGATGATCGCCGACTTCTACCAGCCCTGGCGCGATGCGCGCGGCGGGGCCGAGCCGCAACACTATGTCCGGGCCGGGCGCTGGGGCATGGCGGTGGTCGGGCTGGCGATGTTCGCGACCGCAGTGCTGAGCTTCTACTGGCAGCGACATACCGACATGCCGTTGCTCGAATTCGCGCTGCAGGTGATGGTGTTCGCCTATGCCGGGCTGCTCGGCGTCTATTTCGTCGCGGTGTTCACGCGCCGCGGGAACAGCGGTTCGGTAATCGCGGGACTGATCGCCGGGTTCGTCACCGTGCTGTTGCTCCAGCCCTTCGTCACCGGGCAGACCGCCCTCGCCTTCCCCTATCAGCTGTGCATCGGGACGCTGGTCGCGGCGTTGGTCACCGCGATTCCGCGTCGAAAGTCCGTGGCGGTGGATCGGCCAATCGCCTAAGCCCGCTTGCGACGACAAGGGAGTATCGATGCTTACCAAGCTGCTTCGCCGCACCACAGCGCTCGCTCTGCTGCTCGCGGCCCCATTCGCCTTCGCGCAGGACCCCGCGCCAACCGCCCCGACGAAGGACGCCGATCCCGCGCTGTGGGTGGTCAAGGATGCCGACACAACGATCTATCTGTTCGGCACCGTCCATCTGCTCAAGCCGGGCTTGAGCTGGTTCGACGAGGCGGTGAAGAAGGCGTTCGACGAGAGCGGCGAGCTGGTGACCGAGCTGGGCAGCCCGCCCGACCCCGCCACGGTCCAGCCGCTGATGATGAAGTATGGCGTCAGCATGACCGGACCGTCTCTGACCGAGAAGCTGCCCGAGGCGAAGCGCGCGGCGTTCGCCAAGGCGCTGGCCGATTTCGGCCTGCCGCAGAACGTGATCGACCGGTTCGATCCGTGGCTGGCGGGCACGCAGCTGTCGATGCTGGCGCTGGTCAAGGCGGGTTACGATCCCAAGAGCGGGGTCGAGGAAGCGCTGCACGGCGCGGCCGCCGCGGCGAAGAAGCCGATCTCGGGGCTGGAGACGATCGAGCAGCAGTTCGGCTTCTTCGATTCGCTGTCAGAGCCGGCCCAGATGCTGGTCCTGACCGAAGCGGTCGACAAGCTCGACAGCGCCGCGGCGGAGTTCGACAAGCTGGTCGGCGAATGGGCCGAGGGCGATGCCGAGGGGTTGGCGGTGATGATGAACGTGGGGCTGCGCAGTTCGCCAGAGCTGTCGAAGGTCCTGCTCGCCGACCGTAACGCGCGCTGGGCGGACTGGATCAAGACGCGGCTCGACAAGCCCGGCGTGGTGTTCCTCGCGGTCGGCGCGGGGCATCTCGCGGGTAGCGACAGCGTGCAGGCGATGCTCGCGAAGCGGTCGGTGAAGAGCGAGCGGATCGCTTATTGATCGCGCGCCGCCGTGGACGCACCGGTCACGGCGGGCGCATCGGCCCAGTCGCCTTTGGGTAACCGTTCGGGGTCCAGCACGACGTGGCGGATGCGCTTGCGGTCGTGCGTGTAGCTGATGTGCACGCGGCCATCGCGCGTCTGGATCACGGCAGGATACGCATAGCCGGCGGGCAGCGGCGCGCTTTCGAGCGTCAGCACCTTGCGCCAACTGACCCCGTCGTCGGACAGCGCGACGTTGATCGGATAGCGCAGGCCCTTGCCGGGCCGTTCGAGGCTGTGGGCGCTATGGTTGTACACGATCAACTGGCGCCCATCCTTGAGCGTCACGGCGTCGGTGCCCGAATTGGGATTGGGCAGGTCGATCGCGGCGAGCGGCGACCAGCTCCTGCCGCCATCCTTCGACCATGTCGCCGCGAGCGCCCCCTGCCGGGTGCGCGCAACCGCCTGCAAGCGGCCGCCGGGGTGGAAAAGGATGCTGGGCTGGATCGCCATTATGGCTTCGGGCGAGGCGACCGGCGCGCTGGCCTGCCAGGTCCTGCCGCTATCGCCGCTGCGTTCGAAGTGCAGCGTCCAGCGATCGCCCGGCGCCTCGGCGCTGGACGGCGACAGCCAGCTGCCGTCGGACAGCTCGACCGGCTTGTTCTTGATCGGGCCGAGGATACCGGGCGGCAGACGGCGCGGCGCGCTCCAGCTGCGGCCATCGTCGGTCGAGGTGATCACCATGCCCCACCATGTGCTGGGGCTCGGGCCGACCTTATAGAACAGCGTCAGCGGACCATTCTTCGGCTGGAACAGCACCGGATTCCAGGTCGGGTGCCGCGTCCCGCCAGGCTGGAGGCCATCAGCGACCCTAGCCGCCGGCAGCCACTTCCCGTTTTCGCGCCGCGCGACATAGATGCTGACATCGGGATGCTGCTCGCGCGTCCCGCCAAACCATGCGGCCAGCAAGGTGCCGCCGCGCGTCTCGACCAGGGTCGATGCGTGAACCTGCGGATAGGGGGCGGCGTCGAAGGTGAAGTCGGCGCTCAACACCGGCGACGCCGGATCGGGCGCAGCGAGCGCCGGTGCGGCAAGGGCGAGCGCGATCAACGCGCAGCAGCGAGTGAACATATAGTCATACTAATACGGAACGGCGCGGCGTCCAGCCGCTTCGCTCAGAACAGCTGCGGCTGCTTCGCGGGCGGCCGTTCGGCTGGGCCACGGCCATGCCGGCGGTCCAGCTCGACCTGCGCAGTGTAGCGGATGTCGACATCGCGGTCCTGCGCAAACGTTTCGAGCGCCTCGTCCTCGAGCTCGTGCCATTCCTTGCCGCGATCGGGGCCGTAGCGGACGCGCGGCAGCAAGCCTGGCAGCTTCGACCATTCGATCAGCTGTTCGACGCTCGCCTCGTTGAGCATGTCGCGCAGATGGTGCGCGGTGACATAGGCATCCGGGAAGGCGCGGTGCGCGGGCAGGCCGCGCTCATGCTCCAGCCCCGCGGGCATGCGGTAATAGCGCAGGAACTGGTTGGAGAAGCCCGGGCTGTCGCGCCACAGCCGCAGCGCGCATTTATAGGTGCAGATCCAGTCCGCGCCGCGGGTCAGTGCGGGGGTGCAGAACAGCTCCTCGAAGCTGGCGCGGTGGGCCGCCAACGCCACGCGGCGCGGCCAGGGATCGAGCACCGGGCGCGCGACATCGTGCCACCAGGGCGCGTCAGCGACATCCTCGTCGCGGATATGATGGATCGCCATGGTGAGCGGCGGGATGGTGCGGCCGGGATTGACCATCCGGTTGCCGCCCTCGCCATAGAGCTCCCAGCGCCCGTCAGCGCCCAGCGCGACGTCCTGCCAGCCGATCTCGCACACGCCGTGCTGTGGCGGCGCGTTGCCGGTGGTCTCGAGGTCGATGACGCGAATGATCTGGGGCGGCGGAGCCATGCGGCCCATTTGGGCGCTCGACGGCGATTCCACCACCCCCAATGTTAACCAACGATAGCTGTGAACTCAGTGAGCGGCTTGCGGCCCTCGCACCAGACCGCTGGCTTCCAGCTGCGCGTCGATCATGGCGAGCAGCCGGTCGAGCGCCTCCTGGCTGCGCGCTTCGGCGCGGGCGACGAGCACGTCCTGCGTGTTCGACGCGCGCAGCAGCCACCAGCCGTCGGGCGTGCTGACGCGCGCGCCATCGGTGTCGTTGACGTCGGCGCCGTCGGCCTTGAGCCGCGCCAGCACCTCGTCGATCACCGCGAACTTGCGGCTCTCGTCGACCTGGAAGCGCATTTCCGGCGTGTTGACGAAAGCTGGCATGTCGCCGCGGATCTCGGTGAGCGACTTGCCGATGACATGCACCGCGTTGATCAGCTGGACCGCGGCATATTGCGCGTCGTCAAAGCCGTAATAGTCCTGCGCGAAGAAGATGTGGCCACTCATCTCGCCGGCAAGCGGCGCGTGCGTTTCCTTCATCTTGGTCTTCACTAGGCTATGGCCGGTCTTCCACATCAGCGGCTTGCCGCCGAGTTCGGCGACGCGGTCGAACAGCATCTGCGATGCCTTCACATCGGCGATGATCGTCGCGCCGGGTTCCTTCTTGAGCACAGGTTCGGCCAGAATGGACAGAAGCTGATCGCCCCAGATCACGCGGCCCTGCCCGTCGATCGCACCGATCCGGTCGCCATCGCCGTCGAACGCCAGTCCGAAATCGAGCTGCTTTTCGGCGACGAGCGCCTTGAGGTCGGCCAGATTCTTCTCTTCGGTGGGATCGGGATGATGGTTGGGAAAATTACCGTCGATATCGGTGAACAGCGTATGATGCTCACCCGGCAGGAGCTTGACGAGCTTCTCGATCACCTCGCCCGCGGCGCCGTTGCCGGCGTCCCAGCCGATGCGGAAGGTGCCGCCAGCATAGCCAGCGAACAGGCGGCCGACATAATCATCGAGGATGTCGGCGTCGGTCACCGTCCCCTCGCCGTCCTCCCATTCGCCCTCGGCGGCGAGGCGGCCCAGCTCCTGGATGTCCTTGCCGAAAAACGGCAGGTGCTGAAACACCATCTTGAAGCCGTTGTAATTGCCGGGATTATGGCTGCCGGTTATCTGAATGCCGCCATCCACTTCTAGCGTGGCTTCGGCATAATAGAGCATCGGCGTCGGCCCGACGCCGACCCGCACCACGTCACAGCCCGAGGCGGTCACTCCCTCGATCAGCGCGGCCTCCAGCATCGGCGAGGACACGCGCCCGTCGCGGCCCACCGCGACGCGGTGCCCGCCGGCGCGGCGCAGCAAGGTCGCGAAGCCGCGCCCGATCGCGCGCGCATCGTCCGGCCCGAGGGTCTGACCGACGATGCCACGAATGTCATACTCGCGGAGCGAGGTCGGGTCGAAACGATGCGTCAAAGGGGCCTCCCGGGGAATAGGTTCGGCGCGTCAATTCGCAGCCGCAACAGAAAGTTCAACTGTCAGCTTTGTTTTTCAACAATGTGTCACGCGCGGCGTTGACCTGCCGCGTCAGTTCGGGCGAGCCGCCACGGTCGGGATGGACGCTGGAGATCAGCCGGCGATGCGCGGCGCGAATCTCGTCCGGGCCGGCATCGCGCCCGACGCCCAGCACCGCGCGCGCCTCGGCCTCGGGGCCGCTCGGCACGGCGGGCGCGGGCGGCGGAACCGGGGTGCCGGGCAAGGGCCTGCCCCAGCCATGCCACAGCCGCCAGCCGAGCCAGGCGACAGCGAGCCCGGCAAGAATCTTGAATAGCATCAGGCGAACGCCGTCATGCGAAGAGCGGCATGGTGCTGGCGGGTTCGGGCAATGCCATTCCCGCCATCATCTCGCGCAACTCCTGCCGGGCGGCGACATGCGCGAGGCCCATCTCGCCGAACTCGCGGCTGTCGAGCATGGTCAGCCCCTTGGGGAACAGCTCGCGATAGATCACGCGCTCCGACAGGCCGGGAATGACGCGGAAGCCGACTCGCTTGGCGAGCTGGTCGATCGCCTCCGACACACGGCGCATGTTGCGCGCCTCGATATGCTGCATGCGGTTGCGCAGGACGATCCAGTCGATCGTCGCGCCATCGGCCTTGGCGCGGCGCTTGCGCGAATCCCAGATCAGCTCGGAATAGAAGCTGGGGCGGACGACCTTGAACGTGTCCGGGTCGACATGGCCGATCAGGTCGAAATCGACGAAGCTGTCGTTCATCGGGGTGATCAGCGTGTCGGCATTGGTGATCGCGATGCGGCCGAACTTGTCGTCGCGGCCCGGCGTGTCGACGATCAGAAAGTCAGTGCCCGTGCCGAGCTGCTCGAGCAACTCGTGGAACCGCGATTCGCTCTCGCCATCATGCGTTTCGTAGCGCGGCATCGGCAGCTCGCGGCCGGTGCGCTTGATCGTCGCCTGGCGGTTGTCGAGATAGCGGCCGAGCGTGCGCTGGCGGTGGTCGAGGTCGAGGCACGCGACTCGCGCGCCCTTGGCCGCCAGCGCGATCGCGGTGTGGACAGCGGTGGTGGACTTGCCGGTTCCGCCCTTTTCATTGGCGAAGACGATCACATGTAACGGGTTCGAACCTTCGCCCAACGCTTAACTTCCTTGATTGCTCACCCAGCCCTACCCCCATAAAGGCCGCGCTTCCACGTCCATATCCAAGGCCCTTCGCCCGTGCAAACCGTCCGTCAGCTTTCCGACCTCCGCGATGCCGTTTCGGGATTCCGCGGCGCGGGCGAGCGGATCGCGTTCGTGCCCACCATGGGCGCGCTGCATGACGGGCATATGGCGCTGGTCGCGGCGGCGAAGCTGGCGGGCCAGCGCGTCGTCGTATCGATCTTCGTCAACCCGAAGCAATTCGGCCCGAACGAGGATCTCGCCAAATATCCGCGCAAGGAGCAGGCCGATTCGCGGATGCTGGCCGATGCGGGGGTGGACCTGCTGTGGGTGCCGCCGGTGGAGGTGATGTATCCCGACGGTCATTCGACCAACATCTCGGTGTCGGGTGTCAGCGAGCCGCTCGACGGCGCGGCGCGGCCGGGGCATTTCGACGGCGTCGCCACCGTCGTCGCCAAGCTGTTCAATCAGGTGAAGCCCGACATCGTGCTGTTCGGCGAGAAGGATTTTCAGCAGCTCGCGGTGATCCGGCGGATGGTCGCCGACCTCGATTTCGACATCGAGGTGAGGGGCGTGCCGACCCAGCGCGACGATGACGGCCTCGCGCTCTCCTCGCGCAACGTCTATCTCCCCGCCGAGGAACGCGCCGCCGCCGTCGCGTTGCCACGTGCGCTGGGCGTGGTGGCCAAGGCGATCGAAAAGGGGGAGGATGCCGAAGCGGCGCTCGCCGCCGCTCGCGCCTCGCTCGAAGCCGCCGGATTCGAGATCGACTATGTCGAGCTCGCCGATGCCGAGACATTGGGCGCGCCGGTCGCGGACAAGCCCCGTCGGCTGCTCGCCGCGGCACGGATCGCGGGCACGCGGCTCATTGACAATATCGCAATAGATTGAGCCGTAAGCGCCTGCCAAACCGCCGAAAACGGCGTTAACGAATTGGTTACCATGCCGGTCCCAATGTCCGTCTCATGAAGACAGACATCAAAAGTGGGGCATCGTTATGGGCAGCAGTCTTAAGAGCGCACAATTCCTGATCGACAGCCGGTTGGCCGACGCGGCGCGGGGAAATGCCGACGCGGCATATGAACTCGGCATGGTCTATTCGAGCGGGGCGGCCGGGATCGACGTCGACCTGATCGAAGCGCACAAATGGTTCAACATCGCCGCCCTGAAGGGCAGCAACCGCGCCTGCGAGATGCGCGCGGAAGTGGCGGAAGACATGACCGCCCGCGAGATCGTCGAGGCGCAGAAGCAGGCTCGCTCCTGGCTCCAGTTGACCACGCTGCGCGCGGCCTGATCCGGACTGCAACCCGGAACCGCGAGGATCGTTGATCGGGCGAAGGAGCCCGACCATGGATTTCGCGAATGCCGATCTGGCGCGGACCGGCGCCATCGAACGAATTGCCCGCGTGCTGGCGGGCCGACAGCTGAGCGCCAATGCCGACGGCGCCGATTGTTCCGCCGCCGATGCGGTCGACCAGAGCTGGCGGAGCTTCCGAGACGACGCGGTTTCGATCCTCAAGACCTTGCGCGAGCCCGATGCAGCAATGGCGCAGGCGGGCGACGCCGACACCTGGCAGCGAATGATCGCCGCGGCGCTCGGTGAGTCGACCGACGAGCGACCTGCCCTCGCCTTCGACGCCGCCGCCCCGGGCACCGATCCGCTGCACGAAGGCCCGTGAGCGGGCGCGCGGTGAACGGGCGCTGGCCGAGCCGGCTGTGGGTGGTGCGCCATGGTCAGAGCGCGGGCAATGTCGCGCGCGACCGCGCCCATGCCGAAGGGCTGGCGCGCATCCCCCTTGAAATCCGCGACGTCGACGTGCCGCTTTCGCCGCTGGGCGAGGATCAGGCGCGCGCATTGGGGCGCTGGTTCGCCGAGGGTCAAGGCAATGGCCGGCCCGACGTGATCCTCGTCAGTCCCTATCTGCGCGCGCAGGAAACCGCGCGGCTGTTCCGCGAGGCGGGCGGCGCCGACGCTGACGAGCCGATCTGCAGCGACGAGCGGCTGCGCGAGAAGGAATTCGGCATCCTCGACGGGCTGACCACCGCCGGGGTCGCGATCGACGAACCGCAACAGGCCGAATTCCGCAAGCTGCTCGGCAAATTCTACCATCGCCCGCCCGGCGGCGAGAGCTGGTGCGACGTGATCTTCCGGCTGCGCGCGCTGCTCGACACGGTGTCGCTGCATTATGCCGGGCGCAACGTGCTGATCGTGGCGCATCAGGTGGTCGTGCTGTGCATGCGCTATGTCATCGAAAATCTGTCCGAGGCCGAGATCCTGGCGATCGACAAGGCGGCCGACGTCGCCAATTGCGCAGTCACCGAATATGCCTTCGATCCGGCGATGGGCAAGGACGGCGGGCTGGCGCTGGTGCGCTACAACGTCACTGCGCCGATCGAGGAGGATGCCGAGACGGCGGTGACGTCCGCGCCCGACGCGATGGTCGGCGCGCGCGGATGACCAGGTTGGACGCGGCATGGCTGGCGGCCTATCCCCTGCCCGACCCCGGCGAGAATACCGACAAGAATGCGCGCGGCCGGCTGCTCGTGGTTGGCGGGTCGCTCAACGTCCCCGCCGCCTTGCTGCTGACGGGCGAGGCCGCGTTTCGGGCGGGTGCGGGCAAGGTCCAGCTTGCCACCGTTGCGCCAGCTGCGCTGCCGCTGGGCGTGCGGATTCCGGAAGCGGCGGTGTTCGAGCTTCCGGTGAATGATGATGGCGAACTGGCTGGCGATGCGGCCCGCGCGATCGCCGATATGATCCAACGCTGCGACGCGCTGGTGCTCGGCCCCGGCATGGGCGCCGAGGCGGACGCGGCGGCGATCCTCGCCGGGCTGCTCGAACGTGCGCCGGCCGCGCCGATGCTGCTCGATGCGGCGATGCTGACCGCCGCTGGCGACGCCGGACGTACTGTCCAGGCGCATATGGGGCCGATCGTGCTCACCCCGCACCCTGGCGAGATGGCCGCGCTGATGGACTGCGATCCCGACGACGTCGGCCCCGAACTGGCCGAAGCCGCGGCGGCGCGGTTCGATGCGACGGTGGTACTGAAGGCGTCGGACAGCTGGATCGCGTCCCCCGGTTCGGCGACGCTCACCTATCAAGGCGGCGGTCCCGGCCTCGCCACGGGCGGCAGCGGCGACGTGCTGGCCGGAATCATCGGCGGGCTGCTCGCACGCGGGGCTGAGCCGCATATGGCGTCGGCATGGGGCGTGTGGCTCCACGGCGAGGCCGGGCGGCTGCTCGCCGAGCGCAGCGGCCGAATCGGGTTCCTGGCGCGCGAGCTGATTCCCCTGATCCCCCGGCTGATGCACGGCATCGGCCCGGGGATCGGGCACTAACCCTTCTTCGCGGCCTTTTTCGGGGCGGCCTTCTTGGCCGGCGCCTTCTTCGCCGCGGTCTTGCGCCCGCCCTTCTTCTTCGCCGGGCCTGCCGCGGCCTTGGCGTCGATCAGCTCGACCGATTGCTCTAGCGTCAGTGCGGCCTGATCGACCGACTTTGGCAGGGTCGCATTGGTGGTGCCGTCGGTGAGATACGCGCCGAAGCGTCCCTCCATCAGCTTGATTTCCGCGCCCGACACCGGGTGCGGGCCCATCACCTTCAATGGCTCGCGCGAGCCGCGTTGCGGGCGACCGCCGCCCGCGGCCGCTTCCGCCAGCTTGACCACCGCGGCGTTCATGCCGGTTTCGAACACCTCGGCGGTGGACTGGAGCCGGGCATATTTGCCGTCATGCGCGAGATAGGGGCCATAGCGGCCGATCGAGGCGGTGATCGGGTTCCCGGTTTCCGGGTGATCGCCGATCGTGCGCGGCAGATTGAGCAGCTTGACCGCCCAATCAAGGTCGAACTCGGGAATGTCCTTGGGGATCGAGGCCCGCGCCGCCTCCTTGCCCTCGCCACGCTGGATATAGGGACCGAAGCGGCCCGAGCGGCGGCTGATATCCTCGCCGGTCTCCGGGTCCTGTCCGATCACTTCGGGGCCGCTATCGCCGCCATCCTCGCCGCCCGGCTGGCCGAAGCGGCGGGTGAACTTGCATTCCGGATAGTTTGAGCAGGCGACGAACGCGCCGAACTTTCCGCCGCGCAGCGCGAGCCGGCCATTGCCGCAGCTCGGGCACAGCCGCGGGTCGCTGCCGTCGCCCTTGTCGGGGAAGAGATAGGGTTCGAGGAACTGGTCGAGCGCCTCGGTCACCTCGCTCGGCTTGCGCTCCATCACCTCGTCGGTGCGCGGGCGGAAATCCTTCCAGAACGCGTCGAGCACGGCCTGCCAGCCGGCGCGCCCGCCGGAGACCTCGTCCAGCTCGTCCTCGAGGCCCGCGGTGAAGTCGTAGTTCACATATTTCTCGAAGAATCGCTCGAGAAACGCCGTCAGCAAGCGGCCCGACTCTTCTGCAAAGAAACGATTTTTTTCGACTCGGACGTAATTTCGGTCCTTGAGCACCTGAATGATCGAGGCGTAGGTCGAGGGGCGGCCGATGCCGAGCTCCTCGAGCCTTTTGACCAGCGACGCTTCGGAGAAGCGCGGCGGCGGCTGCGTGAAATGCTGTTCGGCGTCGACGCCCTTCTTGGCGGGCGTGTCGCCGTTGCGGATCACCGGCAGGCGGCGCGAATCCTCGTCGGCATCCGCGTCGGCCTGTTGGCCAGAGCGGCCAACGGGGTCGTCGCGGCCTTCCTCGTAGAGCGCGAGATAGCCGGGGAAGATCACCACCTGGCCGGTGGCGCGCAGCGCGTCCTGGCCGGTGGGTTCTTCCAACTCGACCGTGGTGCGCTCCATCCGGGCCGACGACATCTGGCTCGCCAGCGCGCGCTTCCAGATCAGCTCGTAGAGGCGCGCATGATCGCCGCCGCCGGCGCGGTCCTTGCTGAAGTCGGTCGGACGGATCGCCTCATGCGCTTCCTGCGCGTTCTTGGCCTTGGTCTGGTACTGGCGCGGCTTGTCGGGGATGTAGCTCGCCTGATAGCGGTTCACGATCGCCTTGCGCGCGGCGTCGATCGCGCTGCCATCCATCTGCACGCCGTCGGTGCGCATATAGGTGATCGCGCCATCCTCGTAGAGACCCTGCGCGATCCGCATCGTGTGGCTGGCCGAGAAACCGAGCTTGCGCGCCGCCTCCTGCTGCAGCGTCGAGGTGGTGAAGGGCGGCGGCGGGTTGCGCATTGCCGGCTTGGTCTCGACCGAGGCGACGGTGAAGCGTCCCTGCTCGACCGCGGCCTTGGCGCGCTTGGCCGTGCCCTCGTCGCCGATCGAGAGGCGGTCGAGCTTCTTGCCCTCGAACCGCGTCAGCCGCGCGTCGAACGCGGTGCCGTCATGCTCGAGATGCGCGATGACGCTCCAATATTCCTGTGCGCGGAACAGCTCGATCTCGCGCTCGCGGTCCACGATGATGCGCAGTGCGACCGACTGGACGCGGCCGGCCGACTTGGCGCCGGGCAGCTTGCGCCACAGCACCGGCGAGAGCGTGAAGCCGACGAGATAGTCGAGCGCGCGGCGAGCGCGATAGGCGTCGATCAGGTCGGTATCGAGCTGGCGCGGCGCGGCCATTGCGGCGAGGATCGCGGGCTTGGTGATCGCGTTGAAGGTGACTCGCTCGACCTCCTTGGGGAGCGCCTTCTTCTTGGCGAGCAATTCCTGCACATGCCAGCTGATCGCCTCGCCCTCGCGATCGGGGTCGGTGGCGAGGATCAGACGATCGGCCGTCTTGGCGAGATCGGTGATCGCCTTCAATTGCTTGGCCTTGTCGGGATAGGTCTCCCAATCCATCGCGAAGCCCTCGTCAGGCTTCACCGAGCCGTCCTTGGGCGGCAGGTCGCGGACATGGCCGTAGGAGGCGAGGACGCGATAGTCCTTGCCGAGATATTTCTCGATGGTTTTGGCCTTGGCCGGCGATTCGACGATGACAAGCTGCATGGCGTTCTGGGCGTTCCTCACGTGTACGCGCGAGGATGGGAAGCCAGTCCGCTGCCCGTCAAGAGACGGATCAGTGGATCGCGCGCTGCGTCAGCACCTCGGCCTTGCCGCCCTGCCACTTCACTTCCATCGCCGGTTCGGCGGTCTTGCCCGGCGCGAACAGCTCATAGATCAGCGCGCCGGTATCAACCTGCCGGCTCTCGATCACGCGCTCGGGCGTGAAGGCGTCCGCCTTGGCTGCTGCGGCGGCGCGGACTTCGGCGGGCGCGGTGGACCAGTCGATGTCGCGTTGGACCTCGACCGCGATCAGCCTGCCGTCCGGCTGCTGGAGCACGTCGATCTCGACTTCGCTGCCGTCGGTCTTGCTGCCCTCGACGTCATAATAGACGCGGCCCTCGCGTTCCTTGCGCTCGGCCTCTGCGATCTTCATGCCCGGGACGGTCGCTTCGACCAGTTCGATGAGGCCGGGCGGGAGATCGCGGTCGGTGACGTTGGTGATGGCGGTCTCAGGTCCAGCGGGCAGCACGCCGTTGTCGGCGGTGTTGCCGGTTTCGGGCGCTTGCGAACAGGCGGCCAGGATCAGCGGCAAGACGAAAGTGGCAGCGCAGCGCATGAAGTCTCTCCCACATGGTAACCGGTTACCATGGTGGCGCGCGCGCCTCGCGAACGCAAGCCGTCAGAGCGTGTAGCCGCCGTCGCTGAGCAATGTCGTGCCGGTGATCAGCGCGCCCTCCTCGCCAAGCAAAAAGGCGATCTGCGCGGCGATCTCGTCCGCCTTGGCATAGCGGCCGAGCGGGGTGGCGAGCTTTGCCATCTCCGCAAAGGCGGCGTCGCGGCCGATCTGCGCGGCGCGCTCGGCGAACATCGGCACTGCGTCCCACACCCGCGTCTCGACCCCGGCGGGGGCGATGGCGTTGACGCGAATGCCGTCCGTTGCCCCCTCCTTCGCCGCGACCTTGGCGAGATGGATCAGCGCCGCCTTGGAGCAGCCATAGGCGGCGACACCGGGTTCGGCCTTCACCCCCGCCGCCGAGGCGGTCAGCACGATGCTCCCGCCGCGCCCCTTCATCGCCCGCATCGCCGCGCGCAAGGTCAGGAACGCCCCGTCCAGATTGACTGATAGGATGCGCCGCCATTCGGCGAAGTCGTGGTCGGCGATGGTGGATGCGCCCGCGACCCCCGCGTTCACGACGGCATGATCGAGCCCTGCCAGATCGACCCGATCCCACAGCGCCTCGTCCGCGACATCGCCGGCAACCCGCACTGTCGCAGCCCGCAATTCGACCGCGGCCAGCGCATCTGCATCCCGATCGACGAGGATGAGCTTGGCAGCCCCCGCATCCGCGAGATGCCCGGCGACGGCCAGGCCGATGCCCGACGCCGCGCCGGTGATCAGCGCGATCTTTCCTTCAAAATTTGCCATGCCGGCCTTTTAGCCGGTCGCACTGCCGGAGTCAGGCCGCGTTCTGGTCGATCCCCAGCTCACCGAGCTTGCGGTAGAGCGTCGAGCGGCCGATGCCGAGGCGACGGGCGACTTCGGTCATGCGTCCGCGATAATGGCCGATGGCGAGGCGGATGACGTCGGCCTCGATCTCTTCGAGCGCGCGCAGATTGCCGTCGGGCTTGAACAAGGTGACCCCCGCGCCCGAAGCCGCGCCGCCGCCCCCCGACACGCCCGAGCGCCCGCCCGAAAGCTGCGCGATCTGCGGGAAATCGGCGCGGGTCAGCGCGTCGCCGTCACACAGCACGGCGGCGCGGAACAGTGCGTTCTGGAGCTGGCGGACGTTGCCGGGCCAGTCATAGCTGCCAAGCACGGTGATCGCATCATCGGTGATGCCGAGCGGACGCAGCCCCGGCTGTTCGCCGATGCGCGCCAGCAGATGGCGGGCGAGCGGGGCGATATCGCCGCCGCGGTCGCGCAGCGGCGGGATCGTCACCTGGACGACGTTGAGCCGGTAATAGAGATCCTCGCGGAAGCGGCCTTCCTCGACCTCGGTCGCCAGCGTCTTGTTGGTCGCGGCGATGATGCGCACGTCGACCTGGCTGACATGGCGCGCGCCGATCGGGTGGACTTCGCCCGACTGCACGACGCGCAGCAATTTGACCTGCGCCTCGAGCGGCATCTCACCGATCTCGTCGAGGAAGATGGTGCCGCCATCGGCCTCCTGAAAGCGGCCGATCTTGCGCTCGAAGGCGCCGGTGAAGGCGCCCTTCTCATGCCCGAACAGCTCGGATTCGACGAGGTTGGCGGGGATCGCGCCGCAATTGACCCGCACCATCGGTTTCGAATGGCGCGGCGACGCGGCGTGGATCGCCTCGGCGACGACTTCCTTGCCGACGCCGCTCTCGCCCTCGATCAGCACGGGGACGCGAGCGCGGGCGGCCTTTGCCGCGATCGCGAGCGCGGCGCGGAATTGCGGCGCGCTGCCGACGATCTCGTCGAAGGCGAGGTTGGCGGTGAGCTTTTCGGTGAGCGGACGAAGTTCGCCTGTGACCTTGGCGCCGACCGCGGTGTCGAGCGCGGCAAGGAGGCGATCGGGGGCGAGCGGCTTGACCAGAAAATCGGTCGCGCCCGCGCGCATCGACGCAACGGCCGTCGTCACCGAATCATTCGCGGTGAGCAGCAGGATCGGCAGCATCGGGCGGTTGGCGCGCAGTTCGGCGATCAGGCCCGCCACGTCGAAATCCGGCGCCCAGTGATCGAGCACGATCGCGTCCAGCGCCATGCCGTCTGGCGTGCCCAACGTCGCCAGCGCGGTCTCGCCATCACCAGCGAAAATAGTGCGCCAGCCGCGCCGCGCGGCGATCGCCGCGACCAGCCGCCGCTGTGCCGGCTCGTCGTCGATCAGCATCAACTGGCGCTGGCCGTTGCGCGTCATCCAACTGTCCCCAATGTCCCGTTCTTAGGCAGATGGGATAGCGGCAACGGGTAAAGAGCGGCTTAAGCGTCCCAAAGCGCGCGGGGGTTGAGGGTGGGGAACACCGCGTCTAAGGAGGCTGGCAAGCGAGCAAATTAAGGGGACGACGCATGGCCCAGAGCGGCGAGATGAAGGCGCATGACAACACCTATGGCGGGTTCCTTCGCATGCTGAAGGTCGGCACCGCGATTACGGTGGTCGTCGCGCTGCTGGTGATCTTCCTGATCGCATCCTGATTCTGACAGCCGATGCTGGCATCGAGTGATGCCGTTTCGGCAACACGCTGGCCGAATGGCGGACTTGGCGCCGCTCGATCCGGCAGGCTAGACACGAAAGGGGCGATGCGATCACCGGACTGGCGGCAATGACGCCGGGCGGTGACCGCATTCCACGGAGGGGCGGAACAGCGTGAAGATTGCAGTTCTCAAGGAAACCGCTGCCGGGGAGCGGCGGGTTTCCGCAACACCGGAAACGGTCAAGAAATTCATCGCGCTCGGCGCCGAGGTGGCGGTCGAGGCCGGTGCTGGCGCCACCGCGTCGTTCGACGATGCGGGCTTTGCCGCGGTAGGCGCGAAGGTTGGATCGCGCGCCGAGGTGCTCGCCGATGCCGATATCTTGCTCGGCGTGCAGGGGCCGGCACCCGACGCGCTCAAGGGCATCAAGTCCGGCGCATGGCTTGCGGCGGGGCTCAACCCGTTCGGCGAGCGCGCGCGCGTCGACGACTATGCCGCGCTCGGGATCGAGGCGCTGGCGATGGAATTCATGCCGCGCATCACCCGCGCGCAGTCGATGGACATCCTCTCCTCGCAGTCGAACCTTGCCGGTTACAAGGCGGTGCTCGACGCGGCCGGCGAATATGGCCGCGCCTTTCCGATGATGATGACCGCCGCCGGCACAATCTCGGCCGCCAAGGTGTTCGTGATGGGGGTCGGCGTCGCCGGGCTTCAGGCGATCGCCACGGCCCGTCGCCTCGGCGCGCAGGTCTCGGCGACCGATGTGCGCTCGGCGACCAAGGAGCAGATCCAGTCGCTCGGCGCCAAGCCGATCTTCGTCGAGAATGTCGCGGGGATCGAGGGCGAAGGCTCGGGCGGCTATGCCACCGAGATGAGCGACGAGTATAAGGCGGCGCAGGCCGAGCTGGTGTCGTCGCACATCGCCAAGCAGGATATCGTCATCACCACCGCGCTGATCCCGGGGCGCCCGGCCCCGCGCCTGATCAGCGACGCGCAGATCGCGAGCATGCGGCCGGGCAGCGTGATCGTCGATCTGGCGGTCGAGAGCGGCGGCAATGTCGAGGGCGCGGTCGCAGGCGAAGTGGTCGAGAAGCACGGCGTCAAGATCGTCGGCCACCGCAACGTGTCGTCGCGGCTGGCATCGGATGCCTCGGCGCTGTTCGCGCGCAATCTCTACAACTTCCTGTCCGCCTTCTGGGACAAGGAAGTGGGCAAGCCGGTGCTCGACGAAGAGATCGGCAACGCGATCCGCCTGACGCAGGGCGGCAAGGTTGTGAACGAGCGGCTGCTCGGCTGATTTAACACGCGCAAGGGGGCGCAGACATGGACTTCATCTCGATCCTGTCGATCTTCGTGCTGGCGTGTTTCGTCGGCTATTATGTCGTGTGGTCGGTTACGCCGGCGCTGCACACGCCGCTGATGGCGGTGACCAACGCCATTTCCTCGGTGATCATCGTCGGCGCGCTGATCGCGTCGGCGGCGGCCGGGAGCGAGACCGCCAAGTGGCTCGGCCTCGTCGCCGTCGCGCTCGCCAGCGTGAACATCTTTGGCGGGTTCGCCGTCACCGAGCGCATGCTCGCCATGTACAAGAAGAAGGGCTGAGCCGATGCACGAGGCTGCTCCCGTCAACCCCTGGGTTGCGCTCGCCTATCTGATCGCGGGCGTGTGTTTCATCGTCGCGCTGCGCGGCCTGTCCTCGCCGGCGACCAGCCGCCGCGGCAACCGCTTCGGCATGGCCGGCATGCTCATTGCCGTGGTGACCACACTGATCACGCACGAAATCGCCTCACTGCCCGAGATTCTCGGCGCGATCGCGATCGGCGGCGGCTTCGGCTGGGTCGTCGCGCGCAAGATCAAGATGACCGACATGCCGCAGCTGGTCGCGGGCTTTCACAGCCTCGTCGGTCTTGCCGCCGTGCTGGTCGGCGTCGCGGCGTATCTGAACCCGCAGGCGTTCGGCATCGTCTTTCCGGCGGCTTCCGAACATGCCGGGCTGATCCTGCCGGTCAGCCGGATCGAGCTGGGGCTGGGCGTCGCGATCGGTGCGATCACCTTCTCCGGATCGGTGATCGCGTTCCTCAAACTCAACGGAAACATGGGCGGCGCGCCGATCATGCTGCCGGGCCGCCACGTCATCAACCTCGGCACGCTGGCGGGCATCCTCGGGCTGATCGCGTTCTTCACCGTCCAGCTCGAGCAGCCCGAATGGGTATTCTGGACGGTACTGGCGCTGTCCTTCGCGATCGGTTTCCTGCTGATCATCCCGATCGGCGGCGCGGACATGCCGGTCGTGGTGTCGATGCTCAACAGCTATTCGGGCTGGGCAGCGGCGGCGATGGGCTTCACGCTCGGCAACACCGCGATGATCATCACCGGCGCGCTGGTCGGCAGCTCGGGTGCGATCCTGAGCTACATCATGTGCCGCGCGATGAACCGCAGCTTCATCAGTGTGATCGCGGGTGGCTTTGGCGGCGACAGCGGCGGTGCGGGCGCGGGTGCGGCCCAGACCGACCGGCCGTGGAAACGCGGCTCGGCCGAAGACGCTGCGTTCCTGATGCAGCAGGCCGAGCAGGTCATCATCGTCCCCGGCTATGGCATGGCGGTGGCGCAGGCGCAGCATGTCCTTCGCGAGATGGGCGACAAGCTCAAGGAGCATGGCGTGCGCGTGAAGTACGCGATCCACCCGGTCGCGGGGCGCATGCCGGGGCATATGAACGTGCTGCTCGCGGAAGCCAACGTGCCCTATGACGAGGTGTTCGAGCTGGAGGACATCAACTCCGAGTTCAGCCAGACCGACGTCGCCTTTATCATCGGCGCCAACGACGTGGTGAACCCGGCGGCCAAGACCGACAAATCCTCGCCGATCTATGGCATGCCCGTGTTCGACGTGAACAAGGCCAAGACGGTGCTGTTCATCAAGCGCTCGATGGGCGGTGTCGGTTATGCCGGGGTGGACAATGACGTCTTCTATCAGGACAACACCATGATGCTGCTGGCCGACGCCAAGAAGATGGTCGAGGAAATCGTCAAGTCGCTCGACTGATTTTCGACGCGGACGCGCCGGCCGCCGCATAGGGGGTTGGGGCGAATGGTGAATGTCGGAAGAATCCTGGAAGGCGCGTTCGGCCTGATCCGCGAGCATATCGCGGCGGTGGCGATCTGGGCGGGAATCTATCTCGCGGCGAATGTCGCGATGCTGCTCACCGTTCAGCCGATGATGGCGGGGATGTTCAGCTCGGCTGCGGCGGGCGACCCGTCGTCGATGATGGCCGCGATGCTGCCGATCTACGGCATGAACCTCGTGCTGATGCTGGTTGGCATCATCCTCTACACCGCGGCGATGCGCGCGGTGCTGCGGCCGCAAGCCGGCGGGCTGGGCTTCCTGCGCGTCGGCATGGACGAGCTGCGCATCCTGCTGTTGCTGCTGCTGTTCATCGTCATGGGGTTCGTGCTCGGGCTCGGCTTCACGCTGATCTTCGGGCTGCTCACCGCAGGCGCCGCCGCGGGGAGCGATTCGATCGGTCTGACCATCCTGGTCGGCTTCTTCGGCGGCCTCGCCGTGTTCGGCCTGTTCACCTTCCTGCTGATCCGCTTCTCGCTCGCCTTCCCGCTCACGCTCCACCGCCGCCAGTTCGTGATCGGCGAGGCGTGGACGCTCAGCAAGGGGCGGTTCTGGACGCTGTTCGGTTCGGCTTTGGTCGTGACGCTGATCGGTTTCATGCTGACGATGGTGGTCGGGGTGTTCGCGGCGGGCAGCTATTTCGCTGACATCATGGCGGCGTCGGGCGACCCGGAGGCGGCGGCCGGCGTGGCCGAGCGCCAGATGGCGGCGGTCGGCACCCTCGGCCCGGCGATGATCCTCCAGACGCTGGCCGGGGCGGTGATCGGCGCGGTGTGGATCGCGCTGAGCGGCGGGAGCGCGGCGACCGCGGCCAAGCTCATGCTCGCCGAGGAGTTCGACGACGCGGAAGCCGTGTTCGGTTAATACGGAATCCGATCTAATCCGGCTTGTGTTCATGATCCGTTCTGGAGATCATTGATCCGGGATGGATTGAGAACGGAGGGGCTTGCGGCTTGCGCTGATCGCTTCGCCGGGCAAAACCATCCGCAATGCCGTGCAAAGCGGAGGTTTCGGATGGTTTGAGACTCAAGTGAATGCCGCCCCGCTCTGGGGCGCCGACGCGCCGACCGCGCTGATCGTCGCCGCGCCGGAGCGGATGAGCGGCAATGTCCGGGCGATCGAGGCGTCGGGCGCGCGGCTCGTCGGGCAGGTGACGCCGGAAGCGGCGGACGGCCGGATCGCACGCCAGATCGCGCTCGACCTGATTCTGTTCGATGCCACTGGCCTCGCTCCCGAAACCGCCACCGACACCGCGGTGACGCTGGCGGGCTGGGCGGCGGAGCGCGATTGCCGCATCGTCGCCACGCTGACCCCCGACGCGATCGACGCAGTCGCCTCGCCGTTGCTCACCACTGCCGCGACCTTGCTGTGCGGCGCGACCCCGGCGGAGGAAGCCGCGGCACTGCTTGCCGCCCTGCCCCAGCCCGCCGCGCGGTTGCACGATGCGACGTGGGAGCGCGAGGCGGAGCGGCTGCGGCTGCTCAACGAGGAAGTGGCGCGGCTGGCCGAAGTGTTGAGCCAGCTCGCCGCCGAGCGCCCCGAGAGCGTCCGCGACCGCAGCCACGGCTTTCGCGCCGATGTGCCCGCCGAACCTGATCCCGACCCGCGCACCGTCCGCGCCACGATCCGCGCGCGGCGGCTGCGCGACCAGTATTTCACCGGCGCACTGTTCGCCGATCCCGCCTGGGACATGCTGCTCGACCTCTATGCGGCGCGGCTCGAGCGGCGGCGCGTGTCGGTGTCGAGCCTGTGCATCGCCGCCGCCCTGCCGCCGACCACCGCGCTGCGCTGGATCGGGACGATGCACGACGCCAATCTGTTCGGCCGCGAACCCGACCCGACCGACAAGCGCCGCGCGCACATCACACTGACGCAACGCGCAGCGGACGCGATGCGCGGCTATTTCGCGGCGGCGGCAAAGGCGGGGCTGGTGGCGGCCTGACATCGGCAGCAATGCCTCAAGTGGTGGGCTCGCCGGGATTCGAACCCGGGACCTACAGATTAAAAGTCCGTTGCTCTACCGACTGAGCTACGAGCCCGCACTTGAGGTGGGGTGCACCTAAGGGCGTGCTTTCCTCCGGTCAACCGGCTCGGCGCGTGAGAAGCGCGGCAAGCTGGCGGATCGTGCGTCCGGTGAGCGGATCGCGCCATGCCGGGACCAGCGCCAGCACCGGCCGGAGCACGAACGCGCGGTGACGAAATTGCGGATGCGGGACGATGAGACCCGGACTGGACCACGCGCCGCCCGACCACAGGATGATGTCGAGGTCGATCACCCGCATGTCCCAGCGGCGACCGGCGCGGCGGCCAAAGGCGCGCTCGATTCCCTTGAGGCGGCGGAGCAACTCGGGCGGAGACTCGCCGCTTTCGATCAGCAGCGCGGCATTGGCGAAGCGGCGGCGCGACGGGCCGAGCGGCGCGGTGGCAATGACCGGCGAGGCGTTCACCACGCCACCAATCGCCGCCATCGCCGCACGCACCTCGTTCGCAGGCGAGCCGTGACGGCCACGGCGGTTGGAGCCGAGCGCGATGACATAGCGAGTGGCCGGACTTGTTGCCCCCATCGCCCGCGCCTATCGCAGGGCGATGCCTCCGCCAACCCCTCTGCCCGGCACCGAACCGCCGCACGATTGCCCGCGCTGTCCGCGGCTGGTGGCGCTGCGGCGGCAATTGCGCGGCGAGCATCCCGATTGGTGGAACGCACCGGTGCCGGCGTTCGGCGATCCCGATGCCTGGCTCGGCATCATCGGCCTCGCCCCCGGCAAGCATGGCGCCAACCGCACCGGACGGCCGTTCACCGGCGATTTCGCCGGCGACCTGATGTTCGCGACGCTGGCCAAATTCGGGCTGAGCGACGGCGAATATCAGTCGCGGCCCGATGACGGCCTGCGGCTCAACGGCGCGATCATCATCAACTCGGTTAAATGTCTGCCCCCGGAAAACAAGCCGACTCCCGAGGAAGTCCGCACCTGCCGCCCGTTCGCCGATGCGCAGGCCAATGCGATCCCCGCCCGCATCTTCATCGCGCTCGGCCAGATCGCGCATCAGAGCGCCGTGAAGATTCTCGGCGGGAAGCTGCCCAAATGCCGCTTCGGTCATCTGGCCGAGCATCGGATGCCCGATGGCCGCGTGCTGATCGATAGCTATCACTGCTCGCGCTACAACCAGAATACCGGGCGGCTGAGCGCCGAGATGTTCGAGGCGGTGTTCGCGCGGGCGGTCGAGTTGCGCGGCCGGGTGTGAACTCGACGGGCGGTTGACGAAGTTGACAAAAATGCGGGGGTTTCGGCCGATCGCGACGGGTTCGCGCCCGCGAAGCGACCGCAACGCGACCGGTTGGCGACATCCGGGCGACGATGACGCGACGCCATCGCGACACGCACGCGACGCCCGAGCGACGGGGTCGCGACGGTTTCGCACGCTGACGCGGCCACGGCGCGACACTGGTGCGCCAGCGACGAAACCGTCACGCGGCGGCTTTTGTCCGGTTTGCGGGGCGGCCCGTTCCATCAACCATGATGGAGCAAATCGATTCCAACATTTCAAGGCAATGGCTGGCTATCCTCGCCCGCCAGGGGAGGATTTCAGGTCAGACGTCCTCGACCATGCGGCGGTACAGCTCCGGCCGGCGGTCGCGAAAGAAGCCCATGCCGGCGCGGTGCTTGCGCGCGCGGTCGAGGTCGAGCGTGGCGGTGAGCACGCCGGTCTCCTCCGCGCCGAACTCGGCTAGGATGTCGCCCCATTCGTCGCAGATGAAGCTGTGGCCGTAGAAGCGCTGGTCGCCTTCCTTGCCGATGCGGTTGCTGGCGATCACGGGGACGATGTTGGACACGGCGTGGCCGACCATCGCACGGCGCCACATGCGGCTGGTGTCGAGCTCGGCGTCATAGGGCTCGGAGCCGATCGCGGTGGGATAGAAGAGCAGCTCCGCCCCCATCAGCATCATCGTGCGCGCGGTTTCGGGATACCATTGGTCCCAGCAGATGCCGACGCCGAGCGTGGCATCGGCGGCGGGGCCGTCCCACACCTTGAAGCCGGTGTTGCCGGGGCGGAAATAATATTTTTCCTCGTAACCGGGGCCATCGGGGATGTGGCTCTTGCGATAGACGCCGGCGACCTTGCCGTCGGGACCGATCATGGCGAGGCTGTTGTAGAAATGCGGGCCATCGGCTTCGAAGAAGCTGGTCGGTATGTGGATATGCAGCTCCGCCGCGAGTTTCTGCATCGCGGTGACGGCGGGGTGGCTGGCAACCAGCTTGGCGGTCGCGAACAGCGCCTCGTCCTCGACGCGGCAGAAATATTCGCCTTCGAACAGCTCGGGCGGCAGCACGACCTGAGCGCCCTTCCCCGCCGCCTCACGGACGAGGTCGGTGACGTTCGCGATGTTCTGCGCGGTGTCGGTGGTGAAGGCGAGCTGGAGCGCGGCGACAGTGATCTGGGTCATCTGATCCTCAAAGCTGGACGCCGAACCGCGCGGCGACCACGATGACTGCGAGATAGAGCGCCACCGTCAGCGCGCAACCCGCGAGCATCGCGCCACCGAACGCAACGCCGTGCCGCAGCAGCCACGGCACCAGCAGGAACATCGGCAGCGAGGGCAACACATACCAGAAAGTCGCCTCAAGGTGGCTGGCCATTCTCCCGGCGTCGCGGGTGTCGTGCCACAACCACATGGCCCCGAGCAGCGAGATCAACGGCAGTGAGGCAACCAGCGCGCCTAGCGCAGGACTGCGGCGCGCGATCATGGCGATGGCGGCGACGATCAGGCCAGACACCAGCGCCCGGACCCAGAACTGGGTCACTTCGGGATCTGCTGCGAGATGCAGTGGAAGCTCCCGCCACCCGTAAGGATATGGTCCGCGCGCAGGCCCACCGCCGCACGGCCCGGGAACAGCGCGCCGATCGCTTCGACCGCCTTGCGGTCGTTGGGCTGGCCGTAGAGCGGCACGACCACCGCGGCGTTGCCGATGTAGAAGTTCATATAGCTTGCCGGGACCACCTCGTCGGCGTGGATCACGCGGCCCGGTGACGGGATCGGCACGACCTCGACCCCGAACGCCTCGGCGCGGCGCCTGGCGTCCTGGAAGACGAGCCAGTTGGGGTCGTTTTCCTCCGCCACGGGGATCGCCAGCCGGTTGGGGCCGACGAAGCGCGCGAGGTTGTCGACATGGCCGTCGGTATGGTCGTTGGTGAGGCCATTGCCGAGCCACAGCACGCGGTCGAAGCCGAGATCGTCGTACAGCCGCTCTTCCGCCTCGCGCATCGACAGGCCGGGGTTGCGGTTGCGGTTGAGCAGGCATTGCTCGGTGGTGACGACCAGCCCGGTGCCGTCCCAGTCGAGCGAGCCGCCCTCGAGCACCCAGCCATGCGGCTCGACCTCGATGCGGCGCTTGTCGGCCAGCGCGACGCCGACTTCCTCGTCGCCGTCATATTCGTACTTGCCGCCCCAGCCGTTGAACTCGAAGGCGTGGCCGACGCCCTGATTGTCGAGGATCACCCCGGTGTCGCGCAGCCAGATGTCGCCGAAGGGCGTCACCACCACCTGCGCCGCATCGCCCGCGATCAGGCGCGCGGCGGTGGCGGCCTCATCGTCCGCGGCGACGAGCAGCACCTTCTCCCCTGCCCCATCGGCATGGACCGCGCGGGCGAAGGCGGCAACCTCCGCGCGCGCGGCGCCGAGCGATTCCCACAATTCGGGATGGCTGGGAAAGCCGATCCACACGGCCTTGTGCTTCGCCCATTCAGGTGGCGGCGTCGGCTTCATTAGGGTCTAAACTCCCTTGGAACGAGGTCGAGACGGAGCGGATTTTTGGTGCCAGGCTAGGAGCAAGGAGGGAGCGATGGGGTCCATCGTGACCGACGCGCGACGACGCATGGCACCAAAATCCGCCCGCCGCTGCGCGGTCGTCCGTGGAAAGCCGCCGAACAGCGTCGCTTGCTTGCGCGTAGCTTCAGCTACGCGACTGCGCTGCACTCCTTGTCGGCGGCTTTCCACGGACGATCTCGATCCTCGTTCCAAGGGAGTTTAGACCCTTTACTTGGCTCCTTCGCGGCTCTTGTCACGGATGCCGCGGAATTCGTCGCCATCGACCCAATTGGGCCACTCGGCGCTCATCGCCAGCATTCGGCCGACCGCATAATAGATTTGCAGGTCCTTTTCGACGCCGGACCAGTTCCATGCCGGGTCATATTGGTCCTTCGGGCCGTGATAGCGGTTCTTCTCATAGTCCATCGCCGCGGCCTTGCCGGCCGACTTGCCGCCCTCGATCAGGTCGTCGCCCGCGTCGAAATAGAGCATCG
The DNA here is from genome assembly GCF_024211275.1 of Sphingomonas tagetis. Lineage (GTDB taxonomy): Bacteria > Pseudomonadota > Alphaproteobacteria > Sphingomonadales > Sphingomonadaceae > Sphingomonas > Sphingomonas tagetis. The sequence continues at coordinate 8,332 of NZ_JAMLDX010000026.1, read as the reverse complement.
GCACGCCGTGCTTGGCGAGCATGAAATGGTCGGAGCGGTAGTAGAAGCCCTTCTCCGGGGTGGGCTCCATGCCGGCGGTGCGGCCCTGCTTGGCGAGCGCACGGTCGAGATAGGCGTCGAGGCCCGACTTGCCCTTGCCGACGACGATCACATTCTTCGCCGGCGGGGTCATGTTGAGCGCGTCCATGTTGACGCCGCCAACCGTCTTCGCATGTAGGAAGACCGGGTTGTCGCCATAATATTTGGAGCCGAGCAGGCCGCTTTCCTCCGCCGTCACCGCGATAAACACGAGGCTGCGGTCGGGCGCCCCGGCGGCCTTGTTGGCCTGCGCCAGCGCGATCAGCGCGGCGGTGCCGGTGGCGTTGTCGATCGCGCCGTTGCAGATGTCGTCGCCATCGGGCGCCTTTTCGCAGCGGCCGAGATGGTCCCAATGCGCGGTGTAGAGGACGTACTCCTCGGGCCGTTTGGCGCCGGGGAGGATGCCGATGACGTTCTTCGAGGCGTGCTTGCGGATGTCATTGTCGAAGCTGAGCGAGGCTTTGACGCTGCCGATCGGGACGGCCTTGAAGCCCTTGGTCTTCGCGGCGGCGGCGAGCTTGTCGAAATCCTGACCGCCCGAGGCGAACAGCAGCTTCGCCTTGTCGAGCTGGATCCAGCCGATCGCGGCGGACTGGTCGGCATGGCCGTTCGCGGCGTCGGCGACCTGCTGCTCGCCGGTCCAGCTCGACTGGACGACGTTCCAGCCATAGGCGGCGGGTTCGGTCTGGTGGACGATGATAGCGGCGGCGGCGCCCTGCCGCGCGGCTTCTTCGTACTTGTAGGTCCAGCGGCCATAATAGGTCATCGCGCGGCCGTTGAACTCGCCCTTGGCTTCGGCGGTCTGCCAGTCGGGGTCGTTGATCAGGATGACGACGGTCTTCCCTTTCACATCGACCCCGGCATAGTCGTTCCAGCCCTTTTCCGGGGCGTTGATGCCATAGCCGACGAAGACGACGTCGCTGTCCTTGACCGCGATCTTGGGCGTCACGCGATAGGTGCCGGCGACGAATTCGGGGCCGTAGTTGAGGCTGATCGGCTGGCTGCCGCCGGTGAAGGTCAGCGCTGAGACGTTCTTCGCGGTGATCGCGACCAGCGGCACGTCCTGAAACCAGCTGCCATTATTGCCCGGTTGAAGCCCCGCCTTCTGGAATTGCTGGACGAGGTAATCGAGCGTCTTCTTCTCGCCCGGCGTGCCCGGCGCGCGGCCCTCGAATTCGTCCGAGGACAGGACGCGGGTCGCTTCCTTCATCGTATCCATCGGGATTGCCGGCAGCTCAACCTCGGGCGGTGGCGCGGAGGATTGGGGGTTGCAGGCGGCGAGGCCGAGCAGGGCCAAGAGCGCGAAACGCATGGGCTTTCTCTCCCGAAACATCATGGCGCGTGTTGTGGCAGCGGGCCGGGCACCGGGCAAGCGGGCGCAAACGAAAAGGGCGGCCCCGCGGGACCGCCCTTTGTTGTTTCGGCTGAAGCCCGAACTTAACGCGAGTAGAACTCGACGACCAGGTTCGGCTCCATCTTCACCGGGTACGGCACCTCGTCGAGGGTCGGCACGCGGGTGAAGGTGATCTTCGACGCGCCGTCCGGGGCGACGTAATCGGGGATGTCGCGCTCGGCGAGGCTCTGCGCCTCCATCACCAGCGCCATTTCCTGCGCCTTCGAACCCAGCTCGACGGTCTCGCCCGGCTTGATGCGGCGCGAACCGATGTTGCACTTGTCGCCATTGACCTTGACGTGGCCGTGGTTGACCAGCTGGCGCGCGGCGAAGATCGTCGGCGCGAACTTGGCGCGATAGACGATCATGTCGAGGCGCTGCTCGAGCAGGCCGATCAGGTTCTGGCTGGTGTCGCCCTTCATCCGCGCGGCCTCGTCATAGGTCTTGCGGAACTGCTTCTCGGTGACGTCGCCGTAATAGCCCTTGAGCTTCTGCTTGGCGCGCAGCTGGATGCCGAAGTCCGACATCTTGCCCTTGCGGCGCTGGCCGTGCTGGCCGGGGCCGTATTCGCGCTTGTTGACCGGCGACTTGGGACGACCCCAGATGTTCTCACCCATCCGGCGGTCGAGCTTGTACTTGGCGCTAGAGCGCTTCGACATTTGAAATTCCTTACAACTGCTAACGACGTTGACCCGGCAGTCGCCTGCCTGATCGCGATTCCGGTTTCGCCTGTGTCGAGACACAGGGCCGCTGCTTCACCGGAGTGCAGGGCCGATTGCGAAGGCGCGCGGTTAGCTGTGTGGGGTCACGAAGTCAATGGCGCGCGGCGCCGGTCCGCTTCCGCAGCCGGACGCCTACGCAAGTAACTTATGGGTGGCCGGGTGGGGAGCGGGCCGGCGCCGCGTTCAGCGCAGTTGAACCCGATCAAAAAGGAAACCAGCGGCTCTTTTCGCTGAACTTCATGTAGCCGACATTGACGCCCGCGCGCCAGCCTACGCCGACCCGCACCGGGATCAGCACCACATCGCCGCGGCGCAGATAGGTCGCCGAGAAGCCGCCGACGAAATAGACGCGGCCCTCGCCCGCCGGGAAGCGCTTGTAGAGTTCCTGGCTGTCGTAGAGATTATAGACCAGCACGAACACCTTGTTGGCGTCGCCGCCGATGTCGAAGCCGACCGACGGTCCGGTCCAGAACACCTTGCGCTCGCCCTCGACCGCATGGACCATCTGGCCCGAACCGTAGCGCAGGCCGACGACGATCGCGCCCGATCCCTCGCTGCCCGCGATATAGGCGTTGGGCTCGCCCTGATCCTTGAGAATGTCCTCGATCAGCGAGGCGAGGCCGGTCGCGCCGCGGCCGAACACGCCCTCGGCGGCGCTGACCATGCGGACCCGGTCGAAGGTCGCTGGCGCCTCGGGCTTGACGAGGCCGGTGGCGGGCGCGGCCTGTGCGGCAGGCGCGCCGGGCGCCGTGTAGGGCACGCCCGCTGAATCCTGCGGCGGCGTGTCGGAGCCGGGATCGACCGGCTCGTCGGCGGGAATCGCGGTCTGCGGGCGTTGCTGCGGCGGCGCCTGCGGCCGGTCGAGATCGGCATCGATCGCGGTGTCGGGATCGACCGTCCGAATGGTCTGCGCCAGCGCCGGAGTCACCACCATCGACGGGACTGCCGTCAGCATTCCCAACCAGATCAACGCACGCCGCATATGATACCCTCCCGTCAGCATGGCATGACTCCGCGCTGGCACCAGGGCAATGAACCGGCGATGACCCGAGTCGATTTCGCGCCGACCCGAGTCCACAAGCGGCGACGGATTTCGATGAAACGGGCGGTTGATCCCCCGCCCCACCCTCGTTATAGCCGCGCTTCGCCAGCCAGCCGGAGACGTGGGTGAGTGGCTGAAACCAACGCTTTGCTAAAGCGTCGTACGGGGAACCGTACCGAGGGTTCGAATCCCTCCGTCTCCGCCACCTAGTCTGAAGGGTGCTGTCAAAGCAACGTGGCAGCGCCGGCTGCACCCTGCTAGCGGCGCGGAATGAGCCGCAAATCTCGAGCGAAGCCTCCCTCCCCGTTCCGCTATTTCAACTCGTCACCGGAAGTGATCCGGCTCGTCGTGCTGATGTACGTGCGGTTTCCGCTGTCGCTACGGAATGTCGAAGATTTGCTGTTCGAGCGCGGCATCGACGTGTGCCACGAGACAGTCAGGCTCTGGTGGAATCGATTCGGCCCCTTGTTCGCCCGGGACATCCGCCGCCAGCGCGTCGATCGCATGCGCGGTTTTCGCCATTGGAAATGGCATCTCGACGAGATGTACATCAAGCTCAACGGCGAGATGGTTTATCTCTGGCGCGCGGTCGATCACGAGGGCGAGGTGCTCGAGAGCTATGTGACCCGGACGCGTGACAAGAAGGCCGCCCTGACCTTTATGAAGAAGGCGCTCAAGCGCCACGGCTCGCCGGACGCAATCATCACCGACGGCCTGCGCTCCTACGGTGCCGCGATGGATGCTTTGGGCAATCGGGCGAAGCAGAAAATCGGACGCTGGTCGAACAACCTCATCGAGGGGAGTCACCTGCCCGTCCGCCGAAGGGAGCGAGCGATGCTCAGATTCAGGCGAATGAAGACGCTACAGAAATTCGCCAGCGTGCACGCCAACGTCCACAATCATTTTTTCCTGGAGCGCCATCTCGTCGACCGACAAACTTACAAGAAGCGCCGCTCGGCCGCACTGGCCGCGTGGCAATCGCTCGCGAGCTAGGCTGCCAGCTTCAAAGACCGAAATGCATCGTGTGGAGAGCCGTTCGCATTGGACTGACAGCACCATTCAGGACGAAGCTTACGCTCGCACCGATTCGGCCAACGCCGAGGAAAGCCGTCGGCAGCTTACCGAGCAGGCTGGCGTAAGAGCCAAGATCGACGCCGATCTTGCCGCGGCGCGGGGGCGTTCGACGGCGATGGCGCAGCCGTCCGCTTCAGGGAACCGGTCGTCTGCTACGGCGACCACGGCGCGCGCGGGAATCATCGTGAAGGACGACCGCGCTGACTTGGCACGCGAGGCGGCTGAAAAGCGGCAGCGCGAGGCAGACTACGCCGCGCAGGCTCGAGCACAGGCCGCTCTCGACGTCGAAAACGCACGAGTCAAAGCCGAATCCGAGGCTAAGGCGCGTAACTTCAAGCCGGTCGATCCCTGCAAGGTTAAAGGCTGTGCCAAGCCGGAATAGTCGTCGCTCGCCGTTTGGCATTGATTTAACCTTAGACGGGCGCCTTTGGTGTCGGACTCGCAGCTGCGGGAGGCAGTCGAACTGCTACGTTGGCGCGGATTACATCCAGCACAATCCGCATGTCGCGGCCGGAAGACTGGGCGTTATCGACTACTTTGACCGGATCGCACGCGAGTGCCCGGGAAAACGTCGAAGTTAAACGGGCAATAGTGGAAGGAGCGTTTGTCGTCCTGCATTGCCACCAGCATTGGCCCGGAGACCATGACTACGTTGGCATTGACATCTTCCGTTTGGATGATGTGGGCAAGATCGTGGAGCATTGGGACGTGCTGCAAATAGTCCTCGGGCATTCCGAGCATCCCAAAGGCATGTTCTGACGCCATCATCCGCTTCCCGCACAACTTGCGCCGTTTGCCGATCGTCTGCCATCGCTCACAGCGGACTCATGTCTCTTCTGACATGGCGGATTGAACACTAGCGCTGACGAATGAGACCCGACACTTGTCCATTACAGGCGTTGATCCACATCCATAGCCCGTCTCCGCCGAGCATTCGGCTTTGTGGAAGCTCCGCGACTACCCATTCATCCCGCTCTTCAATATATTTGACATCGAACGAGTAGGGCGCGTTTGCGCCCGGCGCGTCGGGCGCAACTTTACTCACCACTTCTGCAATGCGCCTGGCTGACGCTTCGTCGGGAACCGTTCGAAATGGAAGTGCACATGTGGGGGTCGCTGCGTTCAGCAAGGTCATCGCGAGACTGAACGTCATTTTTTAGCTCTCCGGAAAGCGAAGCATCCTACAGCAGCAACGCGGCAGCTAACCACCCAAATTCAGACCCGGGGCCCACCCTCCGCCGTCCGGGCAGTCCCTGCTTCCGCCAATCGGGTGCGGTGACACGTCATGCCGCTACGCATCACTTGAACATCGTTTGTCCACCGGGCTGGGATTCAAGGGAATGAAGCGCCCCTGCTTCCTTACAAAAACCTGGTCCCCGCTCGCTGTGCCGCGGTACGTCACCACGTAGCGATCGGTGTCGGCACGGTAGGCCACACTCCCAGTTACGTCAGCCGCGGGCTCGCTTGTGGGCTCGTCGCCTGGATCGAACTGGTAACCGGTGATCACCTTATTGAGCAGGAGCTTTGGCTGTTGGGGCTCAAGCGCGACCAAACTGGTGCATGTGAAGGCGTGGCCAAACCACATGCCAAAACCGGTCACTTCAACCACCGGAAATGGCCCGAGATCGGCGCGCATCTTCCACTCAGGCGCTCGCCCGAAGCTGCCCAGTGCGACGAAGCCCGGGTGGCGAGCAAGAACTGTGAATTTAGTGCCTTTGCGGCGCAGATACCAAAATCCGACATAGCCCGGATCGGGGTGAGCCGAACTCAAGGCGTCGCCGCTCGCAATAAATATGTCGTTCGATCCCACCTGAATTACCCTGCCGGGTTTGAATTGAACGGTCGTAGTTCCCACCCGAGCGACGGCGGGACGACCGGGTCCAAATACCGCGCGAGCTGCGGCGTCGGCGTCGATGTCTGACTTGCTGAGCGCCTTGCTTTCGGACGTTGCAGTTCCGCCTTCCGCGGCGGCGCGCGGCCTGCGATCGACAGCGGAATCGCATGCGCCGATAAAGGCAGCTGCCAGCACCACTGGCATATACGTTCGGCTGATCCTGAACGGCGTGCCGCGCTGGCTCACGCACCTCAATCGAATCCCTGTGAAAAGGGCATGAGCGGCTATTGTCATTTGGCCTCGCCAGAAATTTCCCACGCGAGACGCACCGATCCCCTGAAGATCTGCCGAGCCTTTTCCAGATCACGCTGGGCATCCGGCGTGAAGCCATTGTATCGAAGGAGCCGCCCTAACGCTTCTGTTTGTGCGTCACGCAATATCGTGCGAGCTCTGGGGCGAGATATACCACGGCGCATTAGCTCCTCGATCAAATTCCAGACGGTGGGTTCACGCTCGCCCTCCGCTCGCGATGCATGCTGGGTCCAGCGTTCGCTGATATGCGCTACCAACCCATCAAGTCCGCGTTGCTCGATCTTCTGAATCTCGAGGTTCGAGCTCAGCGCTTCTCTGATGGCCACAAGCTTTGGGTGACTGGGTGGCAGTTGAGCCTCGTATATCACCAAGGCTTGTCGAATATTGTATTCAGCGTCCTCGTAGCGCCGCTGTTCGTGGAGTACGTAGGCCACGGCCTCGTAGCTCTGAGCCAGCGGCAATTGATCTTGCGGCACTGCTTCCTGGCGAATTGCCAAAACCCGCCGGTAGAGTTTCAGGGCCTCCTCCAGCTCGTCCCGCAGCGTCAGGGCCATCGCCAGATTGCTGTACGCGACGACAAGCTCCGGGTCCGTTACCGACCTTGTGCGCTCCATCATGGCGATGATGACGCGCAACCATTTCTCCGTTTCCGCAAGGCGGTTATACCGCCTGGATATGAGCACCAGATCGGAATAGATCGTGACGATCTGCGGGTCGCCATCCGGCAGCAAGGACGTCTCAACCTGGATCGCTTTGAGATACAGGGCTTCCACATCTTCATACCGGCTGCGCCGAAATAAGCGATTGGCCAGCGCAAGATAGGCGCGCGCCTGATCGAGATGCGGCTTCGAGAAAGATCGCTCGGCGAGGGCCACAGCTCTTCTCGCATAGGCTTCATCGTCCTGCGACGACCGGAAGCGCGCGCCCACGTTTGACAGGTTGATGAGAAGATCGAGACATTCATTGGCCACCGGGCGGGAGGCTTCACATCGCTCAAGGTCCGCCTCGAGCAACGCATGGGAGGTCGCATAGTCGCCCTGCCGAAAGGCCTCTTCCGAAGCCGGGCTCGGCGGCCAGCTGTCGGCGGCGCTCGCGGCTTCCGCCGAAAAGCATAGCGCCAGCGCGATCCAGACTGAGCCAATTCGCATGCGACCATTCTGATCCACAACCTGGGACAATGCATCTGTTGAATTTGGTCAGAGCGCGCGGGCAGCGGCGGGCGGGTGCTGTCAAAGCAACGTGGCGGCGCCGGTTCGGCGTTGCTAGCGGCGCGGTATGAGCCGCAAACCTCGAGCCAAGCCTGCCTCCCCGTTCCGCTATTTTACCTCGTCACCCGAGGTGATCCGGCTGTCCAAATCTTTGGTGTGCTCCGCGTCAGCCCTCCTCCCACTTCAATGCCGGTTCCCCCAATAGCGGCTGTGCCGTGAGCGGCCCCGCAGCAGCATTTTACTGAGGACCGGAAAAGGCGCACTGTCGCGGGTACGCGTGATCACCGGAACGGGAGATGAGCAGTGAAATTACCCTATCGCGTAGCATTCGGCGCATGCATCTTCGTTTCCACCGCCGCCGTGACGCCTGACATGCTCCCATTGAATAAAGGCATCTACGTTCCCGCGGGAAAAGCATGCAAAGGCGCGTCCAATGCAGACATGGTCAATTACTGGGGTGGAAAGAGCGCGATCGGCGTCGCACAAGCGACCTGCACCATCAAGAAACTCAGCCGAAAGGGCAAAGCCTTTACGATAACGGACGAATGCAGGGATCTGCAAAGCGGCGACCTCATTGAGGGTGGCCCCACTCTCCTTACGATCAACGATCCCAGCAACTTTCGGATGAACGGAACGACTTACCGCTATTGCGGCCCCAAGGTGCAGTTC
>NZ_JAMLDX010000025.1 GCF_024211275.1 Sphingomonas tagetis | reverse complement strand
GCCAGCCATCGACGCTCTCGCCCACGCCGATGCTGCGCGAGCTGCCGTCCGCCAGCCGCACCAGCGCCACCGCATCGCGGTTGAGCCGCCCGGCAATGCCGACCAGCGCGGGTGCGTCGGCGGCGCGCGCATCAGCGATGTGCCAACACACACCGATCGCTGTTCACAGGACCTTCTCAACCGACCTTCGGAAAACACGCGGCGCGGGCAAACCGATCAATTCGCCTCGCCCAGGAGCTGTAATGCAAAACCGCGCACGGTCGCACCAATATCGTCGCGGGCGAGCGCGAGCGCCAAATTCGCCTGGATGTAACCAGCCTTGTCCCCGCAATCATAGCGATCGCCGTCGAACGTGCAGCCGTGGAACGGCTGCCGCCCGATCAGTTGCGCCATCGCGTCGGTCAGCTGGATTTCGCCGCCCGCGCCTTTGACCGGGTTGTCAAGGATGCGCATCACCTCGGGCTGGAGGATGTAGCGGCCCGGGATCATCAGGTTCGACGGCGCGGTGCCGGCGGCGGGCTTTTCAACTAGCCCGGTGACCTCGGTCAGTCGCCCGTCGCGCGCGCCGGGCGTGATGATGCCATATTTATCGGTCTCGCTGTCGGGCACTTCGAGCGCGCCGATCACGTTGCCGCCGACCTGCTCATAGGCCGTGACCATCTGCTTGAGGAAACCGGGTGTTCCCACCATCAACTCGTCGGGCAGCAGCACCGCGAACGGCTCGTCGCCAACGATCTCGCGCGCGCACCACACTGCATGGCCAAGGCCCAGCGGCTCCTGCTGGCGCAGATAGACCGGCGAACCCGGCTTCTGGCGGATCCCGTCGATCAGCGACAGGCTCTTCCCGCGCGCCTTCATCGTCGCTTCGAGCTCATAGGAGATGTCGAAATGATCTTCGAGCGCGCCCTTGCCGCGGCCGGTCACGAAGATGATCTGCTCGACCCCCGCCTCCAGCGCCTCTTCGACGGCGTACTGGATCAGCGGCTTGTCGACCACCGTCAGCATCTCCTTTGGCATCGCCTTGGTCGCCGGGAGGAAACGAGTACCAAGGCCGGCGACGGGGAACACGGCCTTGCGGATCGGCTTGATCGTCATATCGGGAGGAACCTTTCGCGGCGGCGAGATAGCCTAAACGAAATGTAGAGCAAGGCTTGTCTTAAGTTGTAAGCCTTGCGGAAACCGGACGGAGTGCAATAGCGATGACCAGTTTGGCCGGACGCCGCATTCTCGTGACCGGATCGGCGGGGTTCATCGGCTTTCACACCGCGAGCCTGTTGCTGCAATCGGGCGCGAGCGTGCTCGGGATCGACAATTTCGCGCCCTATTATGACGTGTCGCTCAAGGAAGCGCGCAACGCGATTCTTGCCAACCATGCCGGCTTCAGCCTCGCCCGCCTGTCCATCGAAGACGCCGCGGCGCTCGGCGAAGCGTGGCGGCAGTTCGCGCCCGATGCGGTGATCCACCTCGCCGCGCAGGCCGGGGTCCGTTACAGCATCGATCATCCGGCGGACTATGTCGGCGCCAACATCGTGGGCACGTTCAACCTGCTCGAGCTGGCGCGGCACCACCCTGTGCGCCACTTCCTCGCCGCCTCGACCAGTTCCGTCTATGGCGCGAACAGCGAGATGCCGTTCGCGGAATGCCAGCGCACGCAGACGCCAATGAGCCTCTACGCCGCGACCAAAGGCGCGACCGAATTGATGGGGCACAGCTACAGCCATTTGTTCGGTATCCCCGCGACCTTCTTCCGCTTCTTCACCGTATACGGACCATGGGGACGGCCCGACATGGCGCTGTTCAAATTCACCAACGCGATGCTCCGCGGCGAGCCGATCAACATCTTCAATAATGGCGAGATGGCGCGAGACTTCACCTATGTCGACGATCTCGTGAAGGCGCTGGTCGCGCTGATCGACGCCGTGCCGGGCCAGTCGCCGGTCGCGGCCTGCGACAGCCTGTCGCCGGTCGCGCCGTTCCGCACCGTCAATATTGGCGGCGGGCAGCCAACGCCGCTGATGGACTATGTCGCCGCGCTGGAAGCCGCGCTTGGCAAGGAAGCGCGCAAGAACTTCCTGCCGATGCAGGCCGGTGACGTCCCCGCCACCGAAGCCTCGCCCGAGTTGCTGCGCGCATTGATCGGCTTCGTGCCCACCACACCGGTGCGCGAAGGCGTAAAGGCATTCGTCGACTGGTACCGCGACCATTATGCCGGGTAGCGGCTCCTTAACGGGCGTCGGTTATGGGAGACGCCATGACGAGCAATGCGAAAGTCCTGGTGATCTTCGGCACGCGGCCCGAAGCGATCAAGCTGTTCCCGGTGGTGCGCGCGCTGGCCGAAGTGCCCGGACTGACCGTGCGCACCTGCGTCACCGCTCAGCATCGCGGACTGCTCGATCAGGTGCTGTCGATCGCGGACCTGACGCCTGATATCGATCTCGACCTGATGGAGCCGGGCCAGTCCCTCGACCGGCTGACCGCACGGCTGCTCACTGGCCTCGGCGAAGTGATGGACGCCGAGAAACCCGACCGCGTCATCGTGCAGGGCGACACTGCGACCGCGATGGTCGGCGCGCTCGCCGCCTATTACCGCAAGGTGCCGGTCGGACATGTCGAAGCGGGCCTGCGCTCCCGCGACATCTGGCAGCCCTGGCCCGAGGAAGTGAACCGCCGAATCGTCGCGCCGATCGCCGACCAGCATTTCGCGCCCACGCAAACCGCGGCCGACGCCCTGCGCCGCGAGAATATCGACCCGGCGACGATCCACGTGACCGGTAACACCGTGATCGACGCATTGCTGGCGACTCAGGCCCGCATAGCCGCCGAGCCGGGTCTGGCAGCCGACCTCGATCCGATCGCACACCGCTTCGCCGGCAAGCGGCTCGTCCTCGTTACCACCCATCGCCGCGAGAATTTCGGCGGCGGCATGGAATCGATTGCCACCGCCATCGCGCGCATAGCTGACCGCCCCGACACCGCCATCCTGTTCCCGATGCACCCCAACCCAAATGTCGTGTCGGTGATGGACGCCGTGCTGGGCGAGCGCGCCAATGTCGCGCGCATCGAGCCGCTCGATTACCCCAACTTCATCCGCGCGCTCGACCTGTGCGAGGTCGTGCTGTCCGATTCGGGCGGCGTGCAGGAGGAAGCCCCGGCGCTCGGCAAGCCGGTGCTGGTGATGCGCGAGACCACCGAACGGCCCGAGGGCGTCGCAGCAGGTACCGCGAAGCTTGTCGGCACTGACGCGAACTGTATCGTTTCCGAAATCTCAACCCTGTTAGACGACAAGGGCGCCTACCAGGCCATGGCGCGCGCGCACAATCCGTTCGGCGACGGCCATGCCTCGGCACGGATTGCAAAGGTCGTCGCGCATGGATTCGGGCTCTGAACTCAAGGTTGCCGTACTAGGGCTGGGCTATATCGGGCTGCCCACCGCTGCAGTGATTGCTCGCACCGGCGCGATGGTGCTGGGCATCGATGTCCACCAGAGCGTGGTCGACACGATCAATGCCGGCAAGGTGCATATCGAGGAAGTCGATCTCGACGGGCTCGTCTCAGGCGTGATCGCGCGCGGCACGCTGCGTGCCTCGGCCCAAATCGAGCCGTCGGACGTGTTCGTCATTGCCGTCCCGACCCCGTTCGGCGAGAATCACGCTCCCAATATCGGCTATGTGCTTCAGGCCGCGACCACCGTCGCGACCGTGCTCAAGGTCGGCGACACCGTCATCCTGGAATCGACCTCGCCGGTCGGCACCACCGACAAGGTCGCCGAACTCCTCGCCCGGCTTCGCCCCGATCTGAAAGTGCCGGGTCACTGCATAGGCACCGCCGATCTCGCCATCGCTTATTGCCCCGAGCGCGTGCTGCCCGGCCGTATCCTGGTCGAGTTGATCGAGAACGACCGCGTGGTCGGCGGAATCACGCCGCGCTGCGCGCGAAAGGCGCTGCAATTCTATCGCCGCTTCGTGCGCGGTGCCTGCGTCACCACCTCGGCCAAGGCCGCAGAGATGACCAAGCTCACCGAAAATGCGTTCCGTGACGTGAACATCGCATTCGCGAACGAGCTTTCGATCGTAGCTGATGGCATGAACATCGACATATGGGAGGTGATCCGCCTCGCCAACCGCCATCCTCGCGTGAACATCCTTTCGCCCGGGCCCGGCGTCGGCGGCCATTGCATCGCTGTCGATCCGTGGTTCCTGGTTGCTGCTGATCGCGAGCACACACCGCTCATCCGCACGGCACGCGAGGTGAATGATGGCAAGGTAGACTATACGGTCGACCGAGCCGAAGCGCTCATCGCCGTCCTACCCAACGCGCCGGTCGCATGCCTTGGCCTAGCCTTCAAGGCGAACATCGACGACTTCCGGGAGAGCCCTGCACTGCATGTCGCGCAGGAACTTGCCGCCCGCCACGGAGCGCGCATCAAGATCGTCGAACCCTATGCGACAGAGTTGCCCGACGCGCTCGTCACCACCGGCGCGCAACTCGTCGACATCGACAACGCAATCGAAACTTGCCCGATCATGATCGTGTTAGTCGATCACGACGTGTTCCGTTCCGTCCCGCTTGCAGAGCGGGCGGACAAGCTGGTCTATGATACCCGCGGGATCTGGCCCGATCAACCGGCGCGGTTGCCTGCTACTACGTCGCTTCGTTTGATTAGGTAGACGAGCAAAATGGGGATAACCCTGCCCTGCTCCCGTGTCCTTCAAGATGCGGGTGATCTGCTCTTCCGACAACTGCTGCCGCTTCATTCCGTCCGTGATATGATTGCGGCCTCCAGCCTAGTCCCACATGGAGGGAAACGGAGTTGCGTCAATCGGAGCCGACAGTGGCGGGACGCCTCCTAAGTATGCGTCCGGTGAGCCTGTTCGTCAGGCTTGCCGGTAGTTCCAGGGCAGCAGTTCGTCGGTGCGACGAGCGAGATGGTCGGCGATACGCGCGGTAGTATCGAGCAGGTATGCCGCGCAATCCACGTCGTTGAGCTTGACGGTCTCGATGAGTCTGTAAATGGTGGCGGCGCGGTTGCCGCCCTGGTCGGAGCTGGCAAACACCCAGTTCGTGCGCCCGACCGCGGTGCCTCGCAGCGCGAGCGGCCGCGTTGTTGTCGATCTCGATCCTGCCATCGTCGATATTGCGAGTGGCGTGCCGCGGACCTCGTCTTTCGATGGCGTAGAGTCCGGCGATGTGATCGAGCGCTTCGCGCGCGGTTTCCGAGCTGGTGCCTGCATGGACATCGAAGAACTTGCGGCGAACCTGCGCCCAGCAAGCAACCTCGGCGATAGATGTCCGTAGAGTCGATCGAACCCGGCATGACCATCGGCGTGACGATCGCCTGCAAACCGGGCGAGCTGCTGCGCTCGCCGTTCGCCCTTGCGATCGGGCATGTCGCGGAACAGTATGGCGGCCGGGGTATCGCTGCCCGCTCCGCCGTCGCGGACAGAGGTCCAAAGCCGTCCGGCCTTGTTTGACCGGCACCGGGTGCGAGCACGGGGACCGGCGTGTCATCGGCATGGAGCTACGGCCAGCGGGGACATGGCGTTCGAGCGCGTCGACGAGCGTGTTGAGCAATGTGGCGGAACGTCCGCCCTCCACGGCCTTCTAACAATGCTCCGCATCGCCGGAGCCCTCCGGACCTGAAAACACCGTGACCTGGCCCATCGACCCATAGATCGCCGACTGGCAATAGAGTAGCAGGTGATCAGCATCCCTGGCAGCTTAGCACAGGGGTCAGCGGTCCTGCACTTGGACGATCCCCGGCGGCGGCGTGTGGGAAGGCCCACACCGCGCCACTCCACTTGGACGAAGGAGCCAGTCGGCCGCGTTACACCTTCGCGCCCTAGCAGTTAGCGATGCCAGCTATAGATCAGCGATGGCCAGATGCGGACGCCGCCCAATAGCCCTACGCCTGCAGCGGGCGTCATCACCCCGGATACGACCCGCGCTTTCTCCTCATCGCTGAGCCGCCGCCTCCCGAACCTCGATAATCGGCGTCGAAATAGCGGCGCACTGGCCTCCACGCTACTCGACCCACGTGAGTAATATCCGTAGCATGACCAGCCAAAGATGGCCGATTTACGGGCGAACGCGCCGTATCGTTATTCTGGCTGGATCGAAGCGGTCTTCCCCCGTTACCGGTGGCGACGCGTAATGATTTATCGCGGGCGGCCGCTCTTGCGTACCTGGTCCTCGGCAACGACGAAAGGATCGGTCGCATTCGCCTTTGGACTGAAGTTGCGGTCGATCCGGTTGCGGATGCGGTTCTGCACGCGGTTCTGGATCCGGCTCACAATCCGCGCCATCGGCTTGATGCCCGCCTGCTCGGCCACCGTGTCGCGGGTCTGGCGCTGGCCGGCCTGTCCGACAGAGGACCGCGCGGTGCGGCCAGCCTGATTAGTCTGGAGCGGCGTCTGCTGCTGTTGCTGCTGCGGGACGCCTGCATTCTCGTCGCTTTGGCTGTCTCCGGTGGAGGCACTGCTCTGAGACGAACGCAGCAGCGCAATCGCAGGCGACGTCGTCAGCGCGAGGCTCAGAGCGACCAGCATAGCAACGCGCACCCTAACCCCCTTTATCGCGCCGGCGCCAAAGTGACCCTATCGATCTGCCCTGACAAGCCAGACACTGCATCCGACGGTCGCGCCATCAAGATCAGGGTCTGCGCCGGGCAGCCTTTCGGGACGCTGAACATGCCCGAAGAATTACCGTTGCTCACATTCGAATTCGGCACGTCGATCCGCCCGAGCTCTCGCCCATCCATGCAGCGTAGCGTCCAATAGGGGAGGGCACCCTTCGCCTGCTCGATGCCGATGCTGTGCACGCTCAGACGATAGATGCCCGGGATAAGCAACTGCCACTGCTGAAGCATCGGCCCACCGACACTTGAAGGGGCGGCGAAATCGAAAATCCCAGTTTGAATGCCGGTGCTCAGCCCGCCTTCGTTGACGGGGTTCCAATCCAACTGCGACGGTGTCTCAATCGTATGGAGAAACTGCGGATTGCGCGAGCGGCGGCGATCGGAGCCGGGGCGGATCGCGGCATAATATTTCCAGGCCGCATCCGCCTGTCCTGCGGCGAGCAGCGCATTGACTACATTGGCATGCGCTCTTTCAGGCACCGCGACTCCGGCGCGGTGGACGGCTGAGAGCAGGTCGATGGTGGCCTGCGGATTGGATCCGTGACCAGCGGCGTAATCGATGAAGCTGCTTCCCCATGCGGGCTTGCCGGCGAGCGTCTTGACCAAGGCAGCGCGGATCGACGGATCTTCGCTTGCTGATGCCAGCACCGGGTAGAGCATTTCGCTGAGCTGTGGCGAGACGCGCAGAGTAATGTCATAGTGGTGTAACGCTCCCGGTATATCGCCGCGTTGCACCGCATCCTCAATCATGAACAGCTGTGTTGGCAGGTCACGCCGCGACAGCTTTTGCGCATAGGCGAAATAGCGGCGCGCCGCCGCCTTGTCGCCACGAAAATCAGCATTCACGCCCAGCGTCGTCACCGCTGCAACCGCCGTCGGGTCCTGTTGGAGTGCACGTTTTGCAAGGACATCGGCGCGGACACGATCCCCCGGCGTTGCTCTGGGCCCGGCAAGCGACATCGCATAGGCGGCGGTCATCCGCCCGTCATAGGGCGCAAGACGATAGGCCAGCGCCGGATCGCGCTTCACCACCTCCTGCGCTATGGAGAAGGTCGCACTGTAAAAGCCAAACACTGCGGCCACCGCGGCCAGCGCGAGGCGAACCGCCCATTCCTTGGGCGAGCGGCGCGCGAGATCGCGACGACAGGACATGGCGACTACCGGTTACGCCTTTACGTCCTTGGCGCGGCCGTAGCCGTAGCCATACTCATAGCCATAGCCATAGTGCGTCTTGCGCGCCTCGAACTTGGTGAGCACGCCACCAAAGATGCGAGCGTTTGCGGCGGCAAGGCGGCCGAGGGCAGTCTTGACCAAGCTCGAGCGGATCCCGTGCGACTCCACCGCATAAACTACGCCTTCGACCCGGCTCGCTATCAGCGGTGCGTCGGCAAGGCCCATGACTGGCGGGCTGTCGATCACCACATGATCGAACCGTTCGAGTAACCGGTTGATGAGCACGCTAAGACGATCGCCTGTCAACAACTCTGCCGCATTGGGAGGGATCGGGCCTGCTGACATTGCAGTGAAATCGAGATCGCGCATCGGGAACGTCAGCGCGTCGATATTATCGTCACCAGCCAGAAAGTTGCTGAGCCCTTTTTCGTGGTCCACACCACCCAAATGGTGAACGGAGGGTGAGCGCATGTCGCCATCGATCAGGATGGTACGTCTGCCGGCACGCGCCAACATCGTCGCAAGCGCAAGCGCGGTCGTCGACTTGCCTTCTGCAGGTCGCGTCGAGGTGACCGAGAAGGACCGGGGCACGCCGTGCTCGGTCGTGAAGCCGAGGTTGGTGTTGATCGCCAAATACGCATCGACGAGGTCCGACTTGCGATCGAGCAACGCATCGCGCGGCGTGGTGCCGTCAACGACCTTGGGGACGGACCCCAGTAGCGGCAGACCAAGCAGTCGTTGGACCTCCATCGGATCCGCGATTGCCTCGTCCATATGCTCTAGAACCAACGCAGCAAGCGCACCTAGGCCCAAGCCGGCGAGCAGCGCGATGGCAAGATTGAGGAGCATGCGCGGGCTGGACGGGCGCTGGGGAACATCAGCCGTATCGACAACCGAGACGTTATTGACGCCGACGCCGCCAGCGACGCCGATTTCTTTATATCGCTGTAGCAAACCATCATACAACGCCCGGTTCGTATCCACTTCTTGCTGATACATATTGTACTGGATGCTGCGTCGCCGGTTGTCGAGATAGCTCGCCTTTAGCTGATCGACCCGAGCAGCTAGTGCTGCTTCGCGCTGCACCGCCTCGCGGTAATCGGCCTGGATTGACCCCAATACGCGCCCCTCTTCACGACCAATCGACCGATCGAGCTGATCGATCTGCGCCTTAATGGCCTTGGCAGCCGGATATTCCGGCTCGAACTGTACCATCAACCGCTCATATTCGGCAGCGTGCTCGGCGCGCCGCTGGCGCAAACTGTTAATCGCCGGATTTCGCAAGGCTTCCGCCGATGCGCCGGCGCCGCCATTCGCGCGCGCACGCGCTTCCGCTTGGATACGTTCGGCAGTTGCCCGCGCGAGCGATGCATTGATCGCCGCTAGATCGTCCGCGACGATCGAGCGCTCGACCGTCGCGGGCCCGGTCGACCCACCGCCCTGTGCCGGCAGGTTAATGATCTGCTGTTGCGACGCGTAGGCAACAAGCTGCCGCTGACTTTCGTCGAGGCGCTGCTTCTGCTGCGCCAGCTGACGCTGCAACAGGTTACGGCCATAGGATGTCGCCTGAACCTTGCGCTCCAAGTTGGTCGTGATGAAATTGTCGGCCCAGGCATTTGCGACGCGTGCAGAGAAGGCGGGGTCAGCACTGGTAAAACCGATCTCGACCAGTCGCGACAGGCGAGTCGGTTTGACCGATACATTCCCCAGCAGGATCCCGCCGGCCACGCGCTGGCGTTCGCTCCGGCCCGTAGCAGGATAGCGACCGTTAACTAGTCGGAAGGCCGGCGCGTCGCTGGCTACCTTGAACAGTTCGAAAAATTTGGGATCATCGAGTAGGCGCAGCTGGACGGCGATCCTCTCAGCCAAGGCGCGCGAGCGAAGCAGACCATATTGTGTCTGATAGAATTCTTGATCGAACGCACTCGTTTCGCGCTCGACGCCCTGAAAATCGGTAACCTTGCTAGCATCACGGGCGATCTCCACCGTCGCCACTGCAGTATATTTCGGCGTCATGAGCAAGGTGCCCACAAGGCCAATCAGAAGACAGGCGACCGTGATCCCGATAATGACCCACCGCCAGCGCAGCGCGGCCTGCACATAATGCCGGACCAGCGGCATGCCGACCCCTTGGGGATAGGGCTGATACCCTGACAAGGCGACGGCGCCGCCGGAATTTATGGTGGCCGAATTCATTTGAGAAAGCCTTACTGGAAAACCGCGATCAGCGGTGCGGCGAGAAGCGGTGCCAGCGAAACGAAATCGCGGAACAGCCGGCGCTGGGGAGAGTCGCCGACAACGATGACGTCATTGGCGTAGATGGGAGGATCGTCATAAGCTCCGCGGCGGATCGCCTCGATATTATAAAGACCCGCCATCTTGCGCCCTTCCACGGTGCGCAAGATCACCACTTCTTCGGTGCGAGCGAACTCATTCATACCCTTTGCCGACGCTATCGCGCGCAACAACGTCATCTGATTCGTCACGGGATAAAGCCCCGGCTCGATCACCTGCCCGTCGATGGTCACCACCTGGCTGACCGAACTCTTGATATTAACGGTGACTTCTGGGTTGCGGACATAGCGACCGCGCAGCGCGGCCTCCACCATCACCGCCAGCTCCTGCGCCGTCTTCCCGCGAGCGTCGATCGTGCCGACCAGCGGCATGGCGATCCGACCGCTGGCATCGACTTGCATCTCCCGGCTGAGATCCGGAACATTGAATACGTCGACTTGGATCGTGTCGAGCGGGCCAATCAGTGCCGGGCGGTCAGCAGTGATAAGATCCTGTCGGACCGGGGCAGGCAGCGTAGCGCTGTCCTGAACGACGGTCAGTCGCCCGGTAGAAACTAAGGGTTCGTTCCGGGCGCATGCCGACAAGGCAACGACGATCAGAAGCGCGATACAGATTTTTCGCATGCGTTCGGGATTATTCCAGGAATTTGAAACTTCCGGCAGCTATAGAAGCTGCCTCGAGCCAGGTAAAGCCGAGCTACGGTCTTTATCTGGGTGCGCCGAGAGCCAGACCGCAGCAATCACCACCATCGCCATGATCAACGGCGTCCTGGCGGGATAGTCAAACACGCTGGCAATCATGACGAGCAACAACATCGCCGACCCCACCCGCGGGAGCATAGTCTCACGGTTCATCGGTGCGCGCCAGGCCCGGCCGGTTGCCCACCCCCACCAGACGAGCGCTGCGGACAGCAGCAACAGTCCAGGTAGGCCAGCGTCCAGCACCACCTCTAGAAAGTCGTTGTGCGCTTGGTTCAGGTAAGTCGGCTTCAGCAGATCGAGCGGCTCGCTGGCGCGAAACATCTGATCGAAGGTCCCCAGACCGGTTCCAGCCGGAAAATTGGCACGGGTCATGTCCCATATGATCGGCAGCACGCGACCGCGCAGGTCCTGTCCGGCATCGAGCGAAAGGACGCGCTGGATGGACACCGCCCGATCGGCAGCCACGCTGGCCAAGATCGCCGATATGAGGAGGGCAGGGACGGCAACGACGATCGCCGGAAAAACCCAGCGCGGGGCTTGCCGAAGTTCGCGTCGAAGTTCGGGCCATGACAGGATGCCGGCAATGCCGACCGCCAAGGCCCCTACTACCATGCCAACCCGAGAGCCGCTGGCGAGGATCGTCAGGGCGAATAACAGCATCAGGCTGAGGCCCGCGCCACCGCGCCATCGCATCGGACGATGCTCGCGAAATATCCAGACTGGCACAAGCAGGCAGCCCAGCGCCAGCAACAGCGCATAATGGTTGCGGTTGGCGAACATACCGCTGACGCTGCCCGGGGTGTCGTTAAGAAGCGGGTTGTCGAAGCCTGCCCCGGAAAACTGCATCACTCCAAGCACCATCGACGCTGCGGCTAACCCGAGACAGACGGTCGGCAGCCATTCGCTCTCATTCTTCGCTAGGGCCGACGTAAGCGCAAGAACGACTAGCGGGACGACAAGCCCAATGAGTGCGTTCAGGGTTCCTCCGGGCATCTGCGACCAGGTGCGCGTTGCACCCGCCACAGGAACCTCGGCAACGATATCACGAGCGGGAAGCGAACGCCAAAGGTCTTCGGGTAACGGTAGCAGTTGGATCACTGCGATCGCAAGTGCGGCGCCCATGAATATCCACACCGCCCTGGCCGAAGCAAGGCCCGGCCGTTGCCCGAACACGATCATGGCGATCAACGCCCCAAACGCTGCTGCCCGCACGATGATCTGCGCCGAGACATTACCGCGCGACGCTCCACCTGCGAACCACAACGCAGCGAGCAAGAGACACAGCATGATGAAATTGACGCCGGGGCGACGCGAGAGACTGAAACCCATTGCAGGCATCCCAATAGCGTTCAGGCGATCGTTTGCCTACTGGTTGTTTTGTTCCATGGGTTGGTAGCCCATCGTTGACACCATCGATGGCCAGCATGTAGCCGCTGCGCATCGTCTAGACGACAGCAACACTCTCGAATATGCGTCGCCGCGCTATCGTCCTGAGAACCGACTGCCGGCAACTTGGGCGAACCACCTCGGTTCACGCCGGATTTTGGAATGAACGCTTATTACGCAAAGACAGGCTTTTTCGAGTGCAATGCGGCCCGGTAAACGATCTACGGCTGCGGACCGAGATTTTCATGGCGGCGCAATCCGACATTCGCAACCGCCGCCCCGCGAGATACCGGGACAGCTCACCTCTAGGATGCCTTCTTTGCATGAGATACACCCATTCCAGCAGACGCAATAATCTTATTTGCACGGCCGCCCAATTATGCGTTCGCTAAGCAGATATATCGGGGAAGGGCGCGACGCCGCCCGCCTCAAGGTCGCGGGTCTTGCGTCATTGGCCAATTTTGGCAGCAAGGGCATCTCCATGCTGCTCATGATCGTCAGCGTCCACTATACGATCGGATATCTGGGATCGGCCCGGTTCGGCGTGTGGATGACGCTCATGAGCTTTGTGGCGATGCTAAGCTTCCTCGACCTCGGCGTGGGCAACGCGTTGACAAACCTGACAGCCGAGCGGACCGCGCGTGGAAACTCCGTCTACCTCCGACAAGCCATAAGTTCTGGACTTTTAATTGTGGCCGGCTGCGGGGTGACCGTCACCGTGGTGATGCTAGGCTTGGCGCAGATCGTGCCCTGGGCTCGCATGTTCCGCCTTACGGATCCGGCTATCGTCAGCGAAGCCAGGGCGGGCGGGACGGTGTTTGCCTTGGGCTTCGGTGCTGTCCTCTTCGCAGGCGGAGTTCAGAAGGTGTTGCTCGGGCTGCAGCGTGCCGCCTGGGGCCATATTGCTTCCATGTGCGCGAATGTAGTGGCAATCCTCTCGCTGATCATCGCGGCAGAGTACCGCGCCGGCGTTCCCATGCTGCTCGCGATCACACTGGCGGGGCAATCGATCAGTGCCCTTCCCCTCCTGGTCGCCCTCTGGAAGGAGGGGCTGTTCGACGTTGGAGCGGGTTGGGGAGCTATCGCAACCGAAGCGCCGCACATTCTGAAAAGCGGCGGTCTCTTCTTCGTGCTCCAAATCGGCTTCATGGTGGGATGGGGAGCGGACCTCCTGATCGTATCGTCCACGATGGGCGCGGCACTGGCTGCATCCTACGCCGTGGCACAACGACTTTTTCAGTTCGCCTCGATGCCAATCCAGATTCTCACCCAACCTTTGTGGGGCGCCTATGCGGACGCGCATGCCCGTGGCGACCGGACTTTCATCCGCCGTACATTGAAACTCAGCTTGGCCGGGGCCACGGCGCTCGCGCTGACCCTGGTCTCGCTTCTAATCCTAGTGCACATTCCACTCGTCGCGCGGTGGACGGAAGGCCGAATAGTTCTCCCGATATCATTTGTTTTAATCTATGGAATTTGGTCGGTAATCGAGGCTACGGCGGCGACTGCCTCGATGTATTTGAACGGCTGCCATATCATCCGACCGCAAGTCTTCGCCGTCATTAGTTTTTGCGTTATTTCCATTCCTGCTAAAATTATTTTGGGACATGTTTTGGGTTTGCAGGGTGTCGTTCTCGCCACGATCATCGCTTGGACGCTTGCCGTACCGGTTCTCTACGCGATATTCTTCAGGAACGATATTATGGAACCCGCGCAAGTTAGAGGAACCTGAATTACATGACGACCGCACCTTGCCCCCTTTGTCTCACGAATGAGACTTCGTTAGTTGAAGTCATTCACGGACAGAAACTCACCCGCGCCTGGTTCAAGAGCTACGGCATAAATATCGATCTTCACGGCGAAGATGTCAGTTACATCTGTTGCAATCGTTGCGACCTGAAGTTTTTCCATCCGCCGAGCGCAGGTGGGGGCGACCTTTACGACACCTTACAGAAGTTCGACTGGTATTATACGACTGCCAAGCCCGAATATGACATAGCGAAGCCTTTGTTGCCCGCTGAGGGCCCTATTTTAGAAGTCGGGTCGGGGAAGGCGGCATTTGCCTCCTACATTGGCACGCATCGATATACTGGCTTGGAATTCAGTGATGCCGCGTTTCGACGCGCAGCGGAGGCTGGCATCACATTGCTAAAAGAAACAATTGAGGATCATGCCGCCGCGCATCCGGCAGCCTATGACGGTGTCGTATCGTTTCAGGTGCTGGAGCATGTGACTGATCCGCACCGCTTCGTTCAAGGCTGTGTTCAGGCGCTCAAGCCTGGCGGAACGCTGGTCTTAGCTGTTCCGGATCACGAAGGGCTGTGCGGTATCGCGCAGAACAACATCCTAGATATGCCCCCACACCATGTCAGCCACTGGAGCGAGCAATCGCTACGGATGCTCGCCGAGCTCTACGACCTGGAAGTGGTGGTGATCGAGCGGGAGACGGTCTCCAGCCTGCACACCGCCTGGGCAGCCCGTGCGGTCGAAGAGCGCAAGCTTCGCCATCGCTTCGGCCTAGGCGAGACGCTCCTCGATACGTCGATCGTCGGAAGGGCAATTTCCAAATACGCCGGTCTTCGCGCGGCAGATCAGCCTGCCCCCGAGGACATGGCCGGTCACACCGTCGTGGCGTCTTATCGCAAAACCGCACGCCGTCGCGACGCATGAAGGTCGTACTGCTTTCCCAAGCCGACGCGCATGGCGGAGCAGCACGCGCCGCGCATCGCCTTCATACCGAGTTGCTCGCCAACGGCATTGATAGCTGGATGCGGGTGGGGCGACGCATGACCGACGATCCGCGTGTCGTGACGTCGCGCGGCAAAGTTGCCCGCGCGATCGAATTAGTGCGCCCCCGGATTGGAGAGGCCCTGCTTCGTCTCCAGAAAACCCCCAATCCCGTCCAGCATACGTTGGCGTGTCTTCCCTCGCAGCTATCGTCCAGCCGGCTGGTCCAGTCGGCAGATGTCGTCAATCTGCACTGGGTCGGGCAGGAGTTCATGTCGATCGGAGATATGGCCGCAATCGATCGCCCGGCGGTCTGGACGTTGCACGACATGTGGACCTTTTGCGGCTCGGAACATCTCAGCGACGGGCTGGTGAACGTCCGCTTCACCTCCGGCTATGCCAGCGACTCCCGTCCTAGGAACCACAGCGGCATCGATCTTGACAGCTGGACGTACAATCGCAAGCGGAAAGCCTGGACCCGCCGCCAAGTCGTCGTAACCCCGAGCACATGGCTGGCTGACTGCGCGCGACGTTCCGCGCTACTTCACAACTGGCCGGTCCACGTCATTCCCAATCCGCTGCCCGTAGATGTCTTCCGTCCGCTGGACCCTGCGACCGGGCGAGCCGCCTTTCGCCTTCCGACGGACGCCCCTCTCGTGCTCTTCGGGGCTCTTGGCGGCGCGGACAACATGATAAAGGGTGCCGACCTGCTGTGGTCAACTCTCCGAAGACTGGCGCAGCTGAGACCAGATTGCCAAGCAGTGGTGGTCGGACAAAGCAGGCCCGCAGTGACGCCCGAAATCGGCATGCCGCTCCACTATGTCGGGCGGTTGGCAGACGATCAATCGCTCGCCCTGCTCTACTCAGCCGTCGACGTTGTCGTCATTTCGTCCCGTATCGAAAACCTTCCGCAATCGGGCACGGAAGCCCATGCCTGCGGAACGCCGGTCGTCGCCTTCGACGTCGCTGGCCTTCCCGACGTCGTGGATCACCGGACCACCGGCTATCTGGCGAAGGCCTACGATACAGAAGAGATGGCAGCGGGCGTGGCTTGGGTCTTAGAAGATCCCGATCGCCGCAGGGCTCTGGGGGAACAGGCCCGCCAGCGCGCCGTTTCACGCTGGTCGCCGGCGGCGATTGTGCCGCTGTACCTAGATGCCTATGCCGCTGCTCAAATGCTATACGAGAAGCACGGATGAACGAAATCGCCTCCCACAGGTCCCAGCGGCGCAAGGAGTTGGCGATCGTCTTCCTGCTGATTATGGTCAGCGGCAATCCGGCATTTTCTAGCTCGCTGGCCTCACCCGTCATCCTATTACCGCTGACGCTGTATTTGCTGTTTTTTCATCACGCGACCGACGATAGCGGCTTCTACAAGAAGCTTTCGATCTTAGGCCTCGGCTTCTTTGCGATCTTGGTGATCCATGCGCTCCAGTTCAATGTCTATGCGATCAACGCATCGGCGTTCTTCCTGCTCAAGATCTTCTCCGGCGGGCTTGTAATTCACAAGATCGGCCCTCGCTTTCCTGAGCGCCTGTTTTCAATCGTGTTCTTTATCAGCCTTGTCAGCCTGATCTGCTACGCTGTGCTCCTCACTGTCGGCCCCGACGCGATGCCGGGCTACGAGGACCCCGAACTGCTTGGTCAGAACGTTAAGTCGATGCTAATTTTTACAACGCTCATGACCGATGAATGGTGGCGCAATTGCTCCCTGCTATGGGAACCCGGAGCGTTCCAAGCGATCATCAACCTTTCGCTGGCCCTTCTTCCCATATCGTCTTGGCTGGCGCCGCAGCGCCGCTTGAGAATGATCTGCGTCTTGCTGGCGCTGCTGACGACCTTCAGCACGACCGGATATCTGCTGTTCTTTCTTCTGGCCATATTGAAGTTCTCGCAGATCAGGCAGTCTTGGCTTATCCGGTTGCCACTAATCGCCCTGGCGGTGGTTACCTCGGTGGTCGCCACGTTCGAACTGGATTTTCTTGGCGACAAGATCGCCGGACAGTATGAAAGGTCGTTCGATACACTAGATTTTGCCCCGGATCGCTTCGGGTCCTTACTTTTCGATATCCACTACATCGAAAAAAACCCAGTGTTCGGCAATGGATTGACGGAAGAAACTCGCCTTGCCGATAACCCGGAGCTCCACGGGCTCAGCCTGGGGCACAGCAACGGCCTAAGCAATTTCGTGGCCACCTTTGGATTTTTCGGCGCGCTCCTCTACTTTTTCTGCTTGCTCACTGGGCAGACCGGACTTACGCGCGGAGATCGTATCGTTCTGGCGATCGCGGTTGGCGTGATTGTCTTCAGTGAACAATTTCTCGGCTATGCGCTATTTCTCGGCCTTCCGTTTCTGCGTTTGATGGACCTGCGATCGACGGTGACACATCGGCCGCTCGTCGCTATCCCTTCTTAGCAAGCGTGTGTGATCAAGGCCCTTGTTTCCCCCACGCCCCTTTCTTCGACACGCAGCAAAAGCGCTCCGCAGATGAACACCTCTGACCCTAAAATTGAAGCTGCTTTGCGGGGAGAGCGCCTTTACGGCGACGACTTCGATGCCGACGAGATCGATGCTTGGTTTGCGGATGAGGTCGAGGGCTATACGAACCTCGATCACACTGACAGCCTGACCGACGCCTACCACTACAGCGCGCTCGACGCAGCCTATGCTTGGCGTTCGCTGCCCCCGGGTCAGCTCGACATCATCGGCCTGGGCAGCGCTTGGGGCTCGGAATTCAAGCCGTTGGTAGGCCGTGTGAGATCCCTCACGATCGTCGAGCCAGGCGCCAAATTCTGGCGAAGGGACGTCGCGGGGATCCCGGCAAAATATGTCATGCCTGAGCCGTCCGGGCGCCTGCCGTTCGACGACGCTTCCTTCGACGTTGGCACCGTCTTCGCGGTGTTACACCATATTCCCAATGTCTCGCAGGTACTGGCGGAAATGGCCCGAGTCCTGCGCCCGGGCGGGAAGTTGCTCGTACGCGAACCCGTGACCTCGATGGGCGATTGGCGTAATCCAAGGCGCGGCCTGACGCGCCGGGAGCGAGGCTTGCCGAAGGATTTCATCGCGACGCTGAGTGATCGGATCGGCATGGACGTCACCCGGGAACATCTGGTCGGATTTGGCCCCCTGCTAAATCTCGCGACACGAGGCAGTGACGCCACGCCGTGGAACAACACGCTGTTCGTGAAAGTCGATCGCCTTTTCTCTAAAATGACGCGGTGGAACTGGAGCTATCACCGGACGCAGTTTCTTCGGCGCTTTGCCCCGACAATGGGCTGCTGGGTGCTGACCAAGCGCAGCGATGGTCGCAATGCCGCAGAATGACCCTGCTGCGCCCCGCGTTTCGATTATCACGGTAGTCTTCAACGCTCGCGCACTCTTGGAGCAGACCATTGCGGCGATCGACGTGCTGGACTATCCCGATATCGAGCATGTCATCATCGACGGCGGGTCGACCGATGGGACAACAGACATATTAAACCGTGATCGACGGGTCACGGTCCGCAGTCTGTCGGAGCCGGATCGGGGCATCTACGACGCGATGAACAAGGGAATTCATCTCGCGTCGGGCGACTATCTATGGTTTCTTAACGCCGGGGACTCACCCGCCACTCCCGATGTCTTGAAAGCGCTGCTGACCGGGCCATCGCCGGATGTCCTCTACGGCGATACAAACTTGATCGACGAGCAGGGACGTCTGTCAAACGTTGCTAAGGCGCCGGCGACGCTGTCGTCTGGAACGATGATCTGGGGCATGCGCGTATCGCATCAGTCGATCATGTTCCGGCGGAGCATCGTCCCACTGTACGACCTACAATACTCCTATATCGCCGATCAGAAGTGGATTGTCGACGCGCTGAAGAAAGCAGACACAACCCTCCACATTTCTGGTCCCATGTCCAATTACCTGCTGGGCGGACTGTCGCAAAAATCTTTCCACAAGTTCTGGTTCGAAAAGGTGCGCTATTCCTTCAACGACCGGCCTCTGGTAGTTGCCACCTGCGTAACATTCAAGGATCTGTTCCTTGCCGCCCGGTTTTATCTGGGCGCGCTGGTTCGTGGCAGCTAGCGCGCAATCTGTTCGTCATGAAATGCGCCATCATTACAAACATTCCGGTGCCGTACCGCAACCCGATATGGTCTCGCCTGCCGCGCGGAGACTATGTGGCGATCTTCTGCGCGCGCACAGAAGGAAATCGCGAATGGCGCCTTCCGCCTCCGAACTTTGATCATGTCTTCCTAGCCGAGAACATCCGCGACCTGCCAGATGGCTACAATTTCGTTCACAACAATCCTGACGTCTGGAGAGTCCTGAACAGGATCAAACCTGAGGTCGTTGTGACGACCGGTCTCAATCCCACGCATCTCTATGCAATTATTTGGGCAAAGATGCACAAGGCTGCACACGTCTACATGACCGACGGAACCGAACTATCAGAGCAGAACATGGGTTGGAAGCATCGCCTACTGCGCAGGCTGGTGATCCGCGGCGCTTCGGCCGGTGTGGCTGCCAGCTTATCCGGTAAGCGCCTGCTTGAAGGATATGGGCTGGCCCGGGATCGCATTTTCCTGAGCAGGTTGTGCGCGGACAACGCGAAGTTCTCGCCTCTGCCATTGTCAGAGCGGCCGTACGACGTCTTGTTCTGCGGCCAGTTGCACGAGCGCAAGCTTCCCTACTTCTTCGTTGAGACATGCGCGGAGATTCGCAGACGGCGCGGCACCTGCAGGGCACTGGTCCTTGGCAACGGACCTGAGCGGGAAGCTGTGCTGAACGCGCTACGTGATGCGGGCATCGAGATTACCGCTCCGGGATTCATCCAGCCTGACCAGCTCGCGAACTGGTACCCTAAAGCGCGGTTGCTCTTGTTTCCCACTCGACTGGATCCCTGGGGAGTGGTTGCCAACGAAGCCATGGCCTCGGGCACTCCGGTCGTCACCACGCCAGCTGCCGGCGTGGCGGCCGATCTCGTCATCGACTATGTCAATGGCAGGATCCTGCCGGACGAGGTGCAGGCCTGGGCGACGGCATGCGTTGAACTACTCGACAATCCGTCTCGCTGGCAGACCCTGTCGACCCAAGCCTTCCACGACGTCCAAGCGTTCAACTACGCAGATGCAGCAGCAGGCCTCGAAGCGGCGTGCGAAAGGGCTGTTTTAGAAGCGGGACGATAGACATTGGATTTGCATGCATATGCGGCAGCTTCCGCCCTATCGATGATTTCCGGTTTGGTAGGCTGCATAGCTATGGGCGATACCATCTCTAAGCGGGGTCGAGGCCCGCCAACCGATCTCGGCAAGACGAGACACATCCATCAGCTTTCGCGGCGTGCCGTCTGGCTTCGATTTATCGTAGACGATAGGGCCGTCGTACTCCAAGACGTCCATTACGAGCTTGGTAAGATCGGCAATTGTGATGTCTTCACCGGTCCCGACGTTGACATGGTGGTAGCCGGAATAGTTCTTCATCAGATACACGCAGGCATCGGCACAGTCGTCGACATATAGAAATTCTCGGCGCGGCGTGCCCGTCCCCCAGACGACCACTTCGCCACCTCCGGCCTTAGCTGCTTCCACCTTGCGAATGAGGGCGGGCATGACGTGGCTGGACTGCAGGTCGAAATTATCTCCTGGCCCGTAGAGATTGGTCGGCATGGCCGAGATATAGTCACGACCATATTGACGCCTGTATGCTTGGGCCAGCTTGATGCCAGCGATTTTGGAGATCGCGTACCATTCGTTGGTCGACTCCAGCGGTCCCGTTAGCAGGGCATCCTCGGTGATGGGTTGCGGAGCCAACTTGGGATAGATGCAGCTCGACCCGAGGAAGAGCAGTTTCTCCACGTCAGTCTGGTGGGCGCCCGATATGATCGCCGTCTCAATCAGCAGGTTGTCAAGCAGGAAATCAACAGGATGGCTATCATTCGCTAGGATGCCGCCGACCTTAGCCGCCGCGAGGAAGATCGCGTCAGGGCGATTGTCACACATCCAACCCAGCACGCCAGCCTGATCGCGCAGATCGACCTCGCGACGATCCACCGTAAGGACGTCACACCCCTCCGTCGTCAGGCGCCGCACTATCGCCGATCCTACCATGCCGCGGTGGCCAGCAACCCATACCCGCTTTCCCGTCAGGTCGTACATGTTAGGCGCCCTTGCCGATCGGTGCGCTTTGCATGACCTTGAGGTCCGCCTGGACCATTTCTCGCGCCAGATCGCGCGGCGAGGTTTCGTGATGCCAGCCCAGCTTCTCCCGCGCCTTCGACGGATCGCCGATAAGGAGTTCGACCTCAGTCGGGCGGAAATAACGCGGATCGATCGCGATCAGGAGACGCCCGCTCTTCGCGCAATAGCCTTTCTCGTCTGCCCCCGACCCGCGCCATTCCAGCGTGACTCCCGCATCCTCGAACGCCCATTCGACGAAGGTGCGGACCGGCGTGGTTTCTCCAGTAGCCAGCACATAATCGTCGGGCTCGTCCGTCTGCAGCATCATCCACATGCCGCGCACATATTCGCGAGCATGTCCCCAATCGCGACGCGCGTCGAGGTTGCCGAGGTATAGCCTGTCCTGCCGTCCCAGCGCGATCGCGGCGGCCGCGCGCGTAATTTTGCGCGTGACGAAGGTCTCGCCACGCATCGGGCTTTCATGATTGAACAAGATGCCGTTGGAGGCGTGCATACCATAGGCTTCTCGATAATTGACGACGATCCAGTAGGCGTAAAGCTTTGCCGCTGCATACGGACTGCGCGGGTAGAACGGTGTCGTCTCTCGCTGCGGTACTTCCTGAACCAAGCCGTAGAGCTCGGACGTCGACGCTTGGTAGAATCGGCAGGACTTCTCCATGCCTAAGATTCGAATCGCCTCCAGAAGGCGCAGCGTGCCGATGCCGTCGGCGTTTGCAGTATATTCCGGCGTTTCAAAGCTCACCTGGACATGGCTCTGCGCTGCTAGATTGTAGATTTCATCCGGCTTGGTTTCCTGGACGAGGCGGATCAAGTTGGTGGAGTCCGTCATGTCGCCATAATGAAGCGAGAATTGAGGGTCCTCTATGTGTGGATCCTCGTAGATATGTTCGATTCGGCCCGTATTGAAAGAGGAAGACCGCCGCTTCAATCCGTGAACCCGGTAGCCCTTTTCAAGCAAAAGTTGCGCGAGGTAGGCGCCGTCTTGCCCCGTGGTGCCCGTAATCAGCGCGGTCTTCTGGGACATTCAAAACTCCATATCGATGAGTCAGCGCGAAAGGCCCTATCGCGCGAGGTGCCTGCTCATAGCGAAATACGCTCTTTAGGGAAGCCGAAGACCGCACGAGAACGCGCTTGGGGTTCTCGTCCCCGACGTGCCTACGCGCGGCACGGTGCAGACAAACCAGAATGCCTAGCATATAGGCTCGGCAGAATGCGTATCGTGATCGCCCACAACTATTACGGCTCGTCCTCACCATCCGGTGAGAACGAGGTCGTCACTGCCGAGGCGGAACTGTTACGGTCCCATGGGCATGAGGTCATGATGTTCGAGCGGCATAGCGACAGCATCCGCGACCGTGGCATTACCGGCGCGACAACAGGCGCACTTTCCGTTCCCTGGAATCCCTTTTCGGCGCGAAAGATGCGCGAGGTGGTGGCATCTTGGAAACCGGATATCCTCCATGCCCACAACACTTTTCCCCTGATTTCGCCGGCGATTTTCCCGGCGGCCGCCGGGGGGCCTGCGCGTGTGCTGACGCTCCACAATTATCGCCTGCTGTGCGCAGCCGGAATTCCGATGCGCGACAATCGCCCATGCACCTTGTGCATCGAGAAGCGCAGCGTCGCACCAGCCTTGCATTATGGCTGCTACCGGGACAGCAGGATCGCTACAGTTCCACTCGCGGCGGGTATTGCCCTCCACCGCGCCCGGGGGACATGGCATAAGGACGTCGAGGCACTGATCGCGCTGACAGATTTCCAGCGCGACCTGCTGTCGCGAGGGGGGCTCCCGGCCGCCATGATCGAGGTCAAGCCGAACTTCTATCCGGGCCGCCCCCACGTCAGGAGATGGGATGAGCGTCCGCCGCATTGCGTTTTCGTGGGCCGTCTTTCGCCCGAAAAGGGGGTCCTTAAGCTGATCCGTGCCTGGCGGAAATGGGGAGGGGATGCGCCGAGCCTTCTCGTCATCGGTGACGGCCCGCTCCGCAGCGAGCTCGAACGAGAGGCAGCAGGCGCTAGGGTGTCGTTCCTCGGCCAATTACCGCGCATCCAAACCGAACGCCATATCGCCGAAGCCCGCCTCCTGATCCTGCCATCGGAATGTTTCGAAGGCTTTCCGATGGTCGTCCGCGAGGCCTTCGCCTTCGGCACCCCGGTTGCCGTATCTGACCTCGGAGCATTGCCCTCGATCGTGGGTGGCGGGCGCCTGGGATTTCTGCTCGACCCGTTCGACGACACGGCCGTGACAGACCGTCTCCGCAGGATCTGGGCAGATTCGTCGCGCCTCCGGCAGATCGGGGAAGCTGGTAACCGCGAATTTCTCCTGCGCTACACCGCAGACGCGAACATCAAGATCCTGCACCGGATTTACGACCGAGCGCTCGAACG
Organism: Sphingomonas tagetis; assembly: GCF_024211275.1. GTDB lineage: Bacteria > Pseudomonadota > Alphaproteobacteria > Sphingomonadales > Sphingomonadaceae > Sphingomonas > Sphingomonas tagetis. The sequence continues at coordinate 26,741 of NZ_JAMLDX010000025.1, read as the reverse complement.
TCGGAAACAAGCATGACAGATAGCGAGATCATCCTCGGCTACCGGGTCAGCACCTTGACCCTGGATACCCTGATCGATGAGTTGGACGCGACGCGGAAGGCGCTCCGGCCGTGCCGCTGGCTTGCGTGCCTCAACCCCCATTCCTATGCCACTGCCCTACAGGACCTGTCATTTCGCGACGCCCTGAATGCGGCGGACTGGCTGATCCCGGACGGTGTCGGTATCGTCATCGCATCCCGGGCACAGTCCGGGCAGGTCGTCGACCGTATCACGGGGTGGGACGTCTTTTCGGGGCTTCACACGCGGCTCGATCACGCCGGGGGGGGACGCATATTCCTGTTGGGTTCATCCGAAGAGACGCTGGCCAAGATGGAAGCCAAACTCGCTCAGGACTTCCCGCGGGTGTCCGTCGTAGGGAAGCTGTCCCCGCCCTATCGATCCGAATTCACCGCCGCCGAAACCAACTTAATGGTCGATACGGTAAATGCCAGCGGTGCCGATATCCTCTGGGTGGCAATGACCGCGCCGAAACAGGAGAAATGGATTCACGCGAACTGCAGCCGGCTCGATGTCCGTCTCGCCTTTGCAGTAGGTGCCGTCTTCGATTTCTATGTCGCCAATGTCCCCCGCTCGTCGGTATTGTATCAGCGTCTTGGCCTAGAGTGGCTGCCACGCCTTCTCCGAGAGCCACGCCGGCTGTGGCGTCGCACCTTTGTATCCGCACCCATCTTTCTACTGCATGTGATACGCGCGAAGATTGGTCGCCCTAGGTAATCGCCGGAACTGTCTCGGCTGGAGACGGTCGTCTATATACCGTTCCTGCGGCTGCTCCCGACGGAGCGGCACAATCGGCCGAGCCTGCCGTCAACGCGAGTAGCTATATCTATTTCTCCACGGCCGGACCTTGACCGACCAATTGCATCGACGCACTTCGATTTCATGGGGCATTAAGTCTCGCGCGACTAGAGCGACTTTCATTCATTCCGGTTCATGGCCGCAAGATTTGAAGTAGTTGGCGCATTCGACGGGCTGGAAGATGTCGACGAGCCTGCCGATCAGGTCCCACAGCCCGCCGACGGCGCGCTCACCTGCCTTGCGGAGCATGGCCTTGAGTCGGGAGAAGGCCTTCTCGATGGGGTTGAAGTCCGGGCTGTATGGCGGACGGAAGCGCAAGGCTGCGCCGGCCGCTTCGATCCTCTCCTTCACTGCCACCCGCTTGTGGCTTGAGAGGTGTCAATGATGACGATGTCGCCGGGCCGCAGTTCGGAGACCAGGACCTGCGCCACATAGGCCTCGAACCAGTCGCCGGTGATCGGCCCGTCGAGCACCATCGGTGCGACCATGCCGGTCATGCGCAGGCCCGCGACCAGCGTGGTGGTTTTGCGGTGGCCGTGAGGGAAGCCCATCCCCAATCGCTCGCCTTTCGGGCAGCGACCGTGGCTGCGTGTCATATTGGTGGCGGTCCAGGTCTCGTCGATGAAGACGAGGCGCTCGGTTCGAGGTCGAGCTGGTCATCGAACCAATGCCGACGTTGCCTCAGGACATCGGGACGGTCCTGCTCGACCGCGTGCCCGGTCTTTTTTTGCGCGTGATCCCATGACGCACGAAAAAGCGATGCACCGTGCCGATCCCAGCCGGGGCGCCGCGTTCGATCAGCCGCGCCTGAACCTCAACCAGAGTCATGTCTCCCTGCTCGGCGATCAGCTCGCGGATGAAGCCACCATGCACCTCGATCCTGCCCGAATGACGGTCACCGCCGCGCGGCTTGGCCAAAGGCTGACCGTGCTCCAGGGCAATACGTCGCCAGCAGATCGCACTCGACACGCTGACACCGAAGCGCGCCGCTGCCGCACGGCAACTCAGGCCGCCATCAATCGCTGCAACAACCCTGTCCCGCAGATCCTGTGAGAGCGTTCGCGCCATCCATGCCGGCCTCCTGCCACCAGCAGAAAGGCTGAATCACAAATCCGCCGACAAGGAAATCCACAACGAGGCAATTCGTGTGGAAACCGCTCTAGCCCCGCATTGAGACCGGGGCCAGGACGTCCAGAACGCAGCGGAAAGAGACGACCCGCCCTCACCTTCTCTGGGTAGGCCGAACCCCGTCCTTATATATGGAGATGAGGCCCCCGCCGTTTTCGTCGCGCTAGCGTCCGCGGTCGTGGTGTAGATGACGGTGTAACCGGGGGGTGGGGCCGAGGCCTCACCCTCGGCGGCCGATCTGGTGGCCACCGGGCTCATCGGTAAGGTGGAAGCGTCGAAGCTTCACCCCACCGAGGAGTTAATCCCGATGACCGACGACAGACTACCGCTTGCCGAGCTGAGGCGAAGACCAGAGATGGCGACTTTACTCCACGCAGTCGCCGAGAGCGTGCTGCAGATCATCATGGAGGCAGATGTCGATGGCCTGATCGGCGCCGGCCGCCACGAGCGTTCGGGCGAGCGCAGCACCTGGCGCAACGGCTACCGTGATCGCGCGCTCGGTACCCGGCTCGGGACGCTCAACCTCAAGATCCCCAAGCTCAGGACCGGGGCCTACTCCCCGGGCTTCCTTGAGCCGCGTAAGTCCGCCGAGAAGGCGCTGGTGTCGGTGATCCAGGAGGCGTGGATCGCTCGCCGGCGAGTGGCCGTATCTCTGACTCGACGCTACGTACCTCAACGTGCGCGAGGGCGGGCGCATCGTCAGGGTCGCCGCAATAATAGCCGTCGCGGTCATCACCGAGGGTAAGCGCGAGGTCGTCGGGTTGCACATCGGTCCGAGCGAGGCCGAGCCGTTCTGGTCGACCTTACTGCACGACCTCGTGCGCCGCAGTCTCAAGAGGGTGATGCTGGTCATCTCCGACGCCCACGAGGACCTCAAGGCGGCCATTACCCGCGTCGTCGGCGCCACCTGGAAGCGCTGCCGCGTCCACTTCATGAGGAACGCCCTGGCACACGTTCCAAAGGGCCAGAACACCGTCGTCGCCGCCGCGATCCGCCAGGTTTTCCTCCAACCCGATCAAACCACCGCGACCCAGACTGGGCGCCGTGTCGCCGACCAGTTGCGCGGGCGTTGGCCAAAGCTCGGGGACTGCATGGGTGCCGCCGAGCACCACGTGCTCGCCTACATGACCTTCCCCGAGCAGCACCGGGTCAAGCTTCACAGCACGAATCCGTTGGAACGCTTGAACAAGCGGGGAAGCGCCGCGCCGACGTTGTCGGCATCTTCCCTACCGAGGACAGCATCACCCGACTGATCGGCGCCGTTATGCTCGAGCAGAAGGACGAATACCAGCTCCAGTGCCGCTACATGCAGCTCGAAGGCATGACCGCGCTCGCCACACCCCAGATAGAGGAGATCACACAGCTACAGATTACGCCCAAGGCCGCCTGACGATGCGGCCCGGCGCCACACCGAAATTACACCACGTTGACGGACGTGACCTTCGTCGCCGATGCTCCCACGAGAGGTTCCTTGGAGAGGACGTGCCTTTTCTTGTCTCTAAGAGAAAGCAGGTGCGCGCCGAAAGAGTTCCTTGAGCCGCGGCTGCGCCCACGGTTCAGGTCCAGTTGCCGATCCTGCCTAGCACGGTCCATTCGCCGAGACCGCTCTTCTCCACGGTCAGAGCATCGCGGCTCGCGCTGCTCGTGAGGCTGGGCAATCCGTTGATCGCGTCGGAGCCGCTCGGCCGGACCGTCATGGGGTGACCGGACTGCACCGAGAACCGCACCCGAAATCCGGCGGCGACATGGGCAAGAGGAGGCAGGCGGAAACCAGATGGCGCTTCGGCTCCGAGGTTCGTGAAAAGCTTATCGTGATCGTGTACCGTGACGTTGCCGCCCGCTGCGGCATCGATCGGCGGCCACAGCCCCATCGGGCGGGAGATGGACGGGAAGGCGCCCCGGACCGGTGACCGCGAATGCTCAATCCGGAATTGCCGACGGAAGTGCTCGGCAAGGACATAGGGGACAGTCTTTCCGCTATCGTAGGCATCGGCGTAAACGCTGCCGATCGCTTCGTTGGACAGAAATGGGTCGCACGTGATATCCGGACGCTGCGGATTTGATCTCGTGTGATTACGGACGAACGCGCTTGTTCGTGATCCAGCCGCCCCATGAGCATGTTTGCAGTTGCGGAAGGTCAGAGTCCCGGGTTCGCTTCCCGCATCGCCGTAGCGAAGAGTCACTATGTCGCCATTCAACCGGTTTTGCTCGAACCGGCAGTTGTCGAAGAGATAGTCGATCCCGCTCAGGTCGCCGGGGCAATCGATATCGATAAAGCTCAACACACCGTTATCGAGATTGGCATCGCGCACCGTGACGGTGCCCACGCTGCCGTTCAGCCTGAAGCGCAGAACGCTTCGACCGCAGACCGCGCTCACTCCTGAAAACCCGTCCTTGATGAAAGGATAGGCGGTGAAAGCCTGAATGATCATGTTGACCGGCGATGAGGAATAACCCGCCGTCGCGACGGACACGATGTCGAGAAGCGCATGCTGGCCATGGACATCCGAGATCTTGAACCCTGGCGTGACGTCGCCTTCGATGTAGAGGCAATGCACGGCTCGGCGGTTGGCGAAAAGTGCCACGTCCTTGATGCCGCCCCACGCGTGATCAAAACCTTTCCACGTGATCATGGCGCCAGCGGCATTGTCCTGTGTTATCGGGTCCAGCGCATCGCCGACGTAGCTTATGATGGGCTTCACTGGTCCGAGACCCATCAGGCCTGTGGCAGGGCCAAGGACCAGCTGCTTGCTGATACGATAAGTATCCGCCGTCGGCAGCAGGATCGCGTTGCGCTCGCCGATCTTTTCCACGTCAGCAATAAGCTGCTGCAGATGCGGCCAGGCATCGTCGGTGTCGTGGCTGAACCCCGGCGGAAGCGCCTGCTGCTTTGCGTTTACGACGCTGCCTTCCATCCACTTTCGCAGCGAGAGTGAAGGCGCGCATTTGAAGCGACTATCGCGCGCAGCGATGGAATCCGTCGTCTGCCTCACCCATGCGCCGACGGATGCGGGCACGCGGGAACTGTGCACGATGGTTATGAAAGGCTGGTCCTCGTCACTTCGATAGGGTGCTTTGTGGGTTTCCCACTGGAACGGAACCCCGCCCCACAACATGGTGCTCCGCTCAATCGGCGCGTCCTTCAGTTGCCGTAAAGTGACGGCAACGTGTTCGGCAGGCATGGTTTCCGCTCTCGATCGTGTCGGAACAGATGCCAGTAAAGCTGTCGCCACGCTGGCTAGACTATCCCGCCGCGTAATCCGCTTTGCCATAATCAAGAATCCTTCGCAGTCGTCTGGCCCCGCGCACGCGCCGCAGGGCAACACCCACTATAAAGACGCCAGCCTGACGTAAGGTAATAAATCCCCACGTCGGGTCGTGGTCGGATGGTGTCGGGATTGTCTTGCAAGTTCTGTGGGATGACGACACTTGCCGAACATCGAAGCGCTAACGATGACCGAAGCCGTTCAGCATCGTGCTGACCGTTCTCAGGGCGATCAACAGGTCCAGCCACGCCGAAAAATTCTGGATATAGTAAAAATCAAATCCCAACTTGGTCGAGACAGAATCGATATCGCTGACATGCCCTTGGTTAACCTGCGCCCACCCGGTGATTCCAGGACGGACAATATGACGGTAGAAATAGAACGGGATTTCGTCCTCATACCATGTAGATAGAGCGATAGCCTCGGGTCGGGGGCCAATCCAGCTCATTTGACCGCCGATGATATTGAAGATTTGCGGCAGTTCGTCGATCCGACTGCGTCGCAGGAAGCGGCCAATCCGCGTGATCCGAGGATCGCCGTCTTCGGTCATCGCCGCAGAACGCGGGTCGGGTCCTCCTTCAAGAGTGACGCGCATAGTTCGGAATTTATAGATACGGAAAGGCTTCCCGCGATAGCCCATCCGCTCCTGCCGAAACAGCACCGGTCCTGCCGAATCCAGCTTGATGATAAAGGCTACGCATAGCATCGGTAGCGATAGGATCGGCAGCAGCACAATGACCGCTACGAGGTCTATGATGCGCTTGACTTTGCGATACGCCAAGTTCGGCAGCATTGAGCCAAAGCTGTTCTCGGAAATATGCTCGATCGATACCCGTCCGGTTAACGATTCACGCAACTGCTTGATATGATAAACCGGATGCCCGGCGACGGCAGCATGAGCGAGCATCTGTTCCCAAGCTTGCTCGTGATCGTACCGCAGGTCGGCAACGATCACCGCATCGGGATCGTCCGGAATTTGCGGTGATTCAATGACAATCCACTCGGTATTCGGCGACCGGTACGCGACTTCGTAGCGACCAAAGGGAACCAGATAAAATCGCCGTACCGCCCGACGCAGTACGTAGAAGTCCAGGCTGAGAGCGACCGACAGCGACAATATTAAGGACAGTAGAAGCATTGGCCGATTGTAGTCGAGACGGAGGATCAGGATCGCCGAAAGAACGATACTGAATGCGCCAGCATAGGTCGGCAAAACAAACCGGAATGCGCGTATCCCGGGGAATGACGTGACCCGCCGATGCAGGGTAACCGCCAGCATGACGGCGAGAACGGCTGCCACAACGCTATTCTCAATCCCTCTGGTAGCGACTCGATCCACCCCATATCTTCCGGGAGCGATCAGCAGCAGCGGCACCAGAACGCCGAAAACGATACCGAAGATGATCTGGACGCGCATCCGTTCCAGGAAGAGTATAGATTTGGTCCGAGTTGGACTGACACGAGTCAGAAGCATGGGGGCCCTATGAAGCGTTGATAGATATTTGGCTTACCAAAAATGCCGGCACGTGTGAGCCTCGCATTCAACGCAGGGCGCTTTACTAACAGGATTTTCCTTAACGCGTGTCTTTTTGGACGCGCTAAATCCCCCACCAAGCTTTCTCGGCGCTTCCTGAGCACGTCTTTGAACGCCTCGGTGATCAACGCCTGCAGGCTTCGACTCTGACGGCGCGCCGGCATGTACATCGCAAACAACTTTTCGGGCGAATTAAGCCGGCGATCTGCGTGTTGCCCTGCTGGCGCGGCGGGTCCTGTCAGCCTCGCTTGTCCCTGCCGCTCGGGCATGCGCAGCCCCGGCGTCGGAGCGGGTGCCGCCGCGAGGCTGTACCGCGCAGGTTGGCGAAGCTGGGTTTGCGGCTCATGCGCACCGCGCTGGCGGTCGATTGCGCCGAATATCGCCCTCGCCCTTCGTCGTTAGCTTCCCGGCGAGACCGAAGCGGACTTCCAGTATCTGCTCGACTGGCTCGACGAAGCGCAGCTCGACCACGGGGGCACGTTCCGTCCAGGCGCGGCGCCGAACGATCTCCGGGGCGCGGTGCCGGAAGAAGTCGAATAAGGGCACTAGTCCGGATCAGGGAAAAGACCACGGCGATTTCAATGGGCAACTGCATGCGAAAATCAGTCGCAGACTCAAGGTGATCGTTGACGAAGTGGACGGTTCGCCACGAACCTTACGGCGTGCCCTTGCCTTGAGCCTGCGAAGCTAGACGTTCGCGTGCCGACGCGGGGAAGCTCAATGATAGTGCAGAGGCTTTTCAAGCTTATTACGAGGGTTCGACACTTCATTCCACCGTCACCGATTTCGCCAAGTTGCGAGGTTGATCGACATCGGTGCCCTTGGCGACCGCGACGTGATAGGCGAGCAGCTGCACCGGCACCGCATAGACGATCGGCGCGATCAGCGGGTGCGCCTTGGGCATCTCGATCGTCGCGATGCACCCCTCGCCCGCTGCCGCGATCCCCTCGGCATCACTGATCAGCACGACCTTGCCGCCGCGCGCCTGCACTTCCTGCATGTTGCTGACGGTCTTCTCGAACAGCGGCCCCGACGGCGCGATCACGATCACCGGCACATGCTCGTCGATCAGCGCGATCGGCCCATGCTTCATCTCCCCCGCGGCATAGCCTTCGGCATGGATGTAGCTGATTTCCTTGAGCTTGAGCGCGCCTTCCAGCGCCAGCGGATAGTCGGTGCCGCGGCCCAGATACAGCACGTCGCGCGCGACCGCGACCGCGCCCGCCATCGCCTCGATCGCCTCGTCCCGGCCCAGCGCATCGTTGAGCGCCGCCGGCACCTCGGCGAGGTGCGCGACGATCGCCTTTTCTTCCTCCGGCGTCATCCGGCCCTTGGCCTTGGCGAGGTTCGCCGCCAGCGCCGCCAGCACCGCGAGCTGGCAGGTGAATGCCTTGGTCGAGGCGACGCCGATCTCCGGCCCGGCATGCGTTGGCAGCAGCAAGTCGGCTTCGCGCGCCATCGTGCTGGTCGGCACGTTGACCACCGCCGCGATCGTCTGCCCCTCGGCCTTCGCATGACGCAGCGCCGCCAGCGTGTCGGCGGTCTCGCCCGACTGGCTGATGACGATCATCAGCCCGCCATCCTCCATCACCGGCGCGCGGTAGCGGAACTCGCTCGCCACATCGATATCGACTGCGACGCGTGCGAACTGCTCGAACCAGTATTTGGCGACCATGCCGGCATAATAGCTGGTGCCGCACGCCACGATCGTCACGCGCTTGATCACCGACAGGTCGAAGTCGGGAATCGGCAGCGTCACCTTGTCCTCGAGCCGCTGGAGATACGCGCGCAGCGTCTGCGCCACCACGATCGGCTGCTCGTAAATCTCTTTCGCCATGAAATGGCGGTGATTGCCCTTGTCGATCAGCTGGCCCGACGCGCCCGAGTTGACGATCGCCCGTTCGACCGGGTTGTTGGCCTGGTCATAGACCTGCGTGCCGCCGCGCGTCAGCACGACCCAGTCGCCTTCGTCGAGATAGGAGATGCGCTGCGTCAGCGGTGCCAGCGCCAGCGCGTCGGAACCGAGATAGGTTTCCCCATCCCCATAACCCACCACCAGCGGCGAGCCGAGCCGCGCACCGATCAGCATATCGGGATGATCGCGGAACAGGATCGCCAGCGCGAACGCACCGTGCAGCCGCGGCAGCACGACCTTGACCGCCTCGACCGGATCCAGTCCCGCCTCGATCTGCTCGCTCACCAGATGGCAGACGATCTCGGTATCGGTCTGGCTCTCGAGCTTGCGGCCGCGCGCCAGCAATTCCTCGCGCAGCGGTTTGAAATTCTCGATGATGCCGTTGTGGACCAGCGCGACACGATCGGTGGCATGCGGATGCGCATTGTTGGTGGTTGGCCCGCCATGCGTCGCCCAGCGCGTGTGCGCGATACCGGTCACCCCCGCCAGCGGTTCCGCGGCCAGCACCTTGCCGAGATTGACCAGCTTGCCCGATGCGCGCCGACGCTCGATCGCGCCATCGACCACCGTCGCGATGCCAGCCGAATCATAGCCGCGATATTCCAGCCGCTTGAGCCCGTCGAGCAGCCGGTCGGCGACGTCGTCCTTGCCCAGGATTCCAACGATTCCACACATCGAAACTCGTCCTTCAGCCGCTCAATGCGGGAAATTGGTGTCCACCTTGCCGGCATAGCGGTCGGTCATTTGGCCTCCTTGCGCGCCGTCATCATCGCGCGGAAGCGCTTCGCCCAGCCCGGTTTGGCGGTCTGCGGCGGCCGCACCAGCGCCAGCGCGTCGGCCGCCACGTCCTGCGTCACCACCGATCCAGCCGCCACGATCGCGCCGTCGCCGATCGACACCGGCGCGACCAGCGCGCTGTTCGATCCGATGAACGCACCCGCGCCGATCTGCGTCCTGTATTTGAAGAAACCGTCATAATTGCAGGTGATCGTGCCCGCGCCGATATTCGCCCCAGCGCCGACCTCAGTGTCGCCGAGATAGGTCAGGTGATTGGCCTTGGCGCCCTTACCCAGCACCGCCTTCTTCATCTCGACGAAATTGCCGACATGCGCGTTCTCGCCGACCACCGCGCCGGGCCGCAGCCGCGCATAGGGTCCGACCGTCGCGCCGGTCGCGATGGTCGCGCCCTCGATATGGCTGAACGCCCGGATGGCCACGCCGTCCGCCACGCTCACGCCCGGCCCGAACACGACATTGGGCTCGATCGTCACGTCGCGCCCAATCGCCGTGTCATGCGCGAACCACACCGTCTCGGGCGCGGTCAGCGTGGCGCCGTCCGCCATTGCCCGTGCGCGGCGGGCCTGCTGCCATTGCGCCTCCAGCGCGGCGAGCTCGGCGCGGCTGTTCACGCCGGTCACCTCGACCGCATCGGTCTCGATCACCGCGCTGGCACGCCCGTCACCGGCGGCAAGCATCACGATGTCGGGCAGATAATATTCCCCCGCGGCATTGTCGTTGCCGACCCGCGCCAGCAGCGCGAACAGGTCGGCCGACCGCACCGCCATCAGCCCCGAATTGCACAAAGTCTCGGCGCGTTCCTCGGGCGAGGCATCCTTATACTCGACCATCTTGGCGATCCGCCCATCGGCATCGGCGATCACCCGGCCATAGGCGCCCGCATCGGCGGGCCGAAAGCCCAGCACCACCGCCGCCGGCGCATCCTCAACGTGCAGCCGCTCGACCATCCGCCGCATCGTCTCCGCGCTCACCAGCGGCACGTCGCCATAGAGGATCAGCACGTCGCCCGCGAACCCCGCCAGCGCGGCCTCCGCCTGCGCAACCGCATGGCCGGTGCCGAGCTGCTCGGCCTGATGCGCCATCGCCACGCCATGCGGCGCGACCGCCGCCTCGACCTGCTCGCGCCGCGCGCCCACTACCACCACCGTGCGCTCGGGCGAAAGCGCCGCCACCGTATCGACCAGATGCAACAGCATCGGCCGCCCGGCGATCGGATGCAGCACCTTGTGCGTGTCGGATTTCATGCGGGTGCCGCTGCCCGCGGCAAGGATGACGGCGGCAATAGGCTGGCTAATCATGGTTTGCGCCCAGGAAGAAGCGAAGCCGCTATTAAAAGTGCAAATCCGAAGTCGATTTGTAGATTGGCGCTATCAACAACACTCCATCAAATTGACTTCTCGCCCGCCTTCCTCAACGAAACACCAACCGGGTTCCCATTATTCCCTGGTTTGTCCGTAGAATTACTAACCAGCCGATCGAATGAAATCGGCGTATAGTCCCAACCGTCGAAGACCATTGCCACGGGATTGCATGAATCGGCCTTCGACCGCTCGCTGGACCTAGCCACTGATACCACCTTTTACTCCGAGATCAGCGATTACATGCGTGATCTACAAATCAATGGCACACCATTTGCGACGTGAGCCGGTCTGAAGCCAAACCCATCCCGAGCCAACAAAAAAAGGGCGGCGGCCATTAGGCCGCCGCCCTTTTTCAGCAATTATGTATTATGGGCTGTCGGGATGGCTGTCGCCCGAGGTCGCCGCGAGGACCCCCAGGATGATCGCAACGACCGCGACCAGCGGGATGATGAACCCGCCACGCAGTTCGTTCGACTCTCCAGCAACGGTGGCCGCGCGAGCCGAGTCACCCGAGATCGAAAGCTTCGACGCCGAATTCGCCAGCGCAGGCGCAGTGGCCAGCGAGCAGGCAGCAACTGCCATCATCATTTTCGCGAACCGCATGTGTTCTAACTCCCTTTTTTTTACGCCAACATCCTTCAGCGAATTCGGGCAGGGCCGCAAACGCCGTGAAATCAGACTCTCATAGCCCTACCGCATGGCAGCATGTGTAGCAAGGCGTTAAAAATCCTTTTCGTTTTCACTCGTTTGCAACACCCACCGCGCCGCGCCCTCGAATGCCATCGCGGTAAGCTTGCCGGTCGCGAATGCACCGGTGTCGATCCCGATACGCCATTGGCGCTCCTCGACCTCGTCGGCGATCGTATGGCCATGGACGATGATTTTCTCCAGCGAGCCATGATGGCCGAGAAATTCCTCGCGGATCCACCTTAGCGCGGCCGGCGATTGCTCGGCCAGCGGCACACCCGGACGGATGCCGGCATGGACAAAAGCATAATCGCCGATCTGGATTAGATTCTCGAACCCGCTCAGGAATTCGATGTGCGATTGTGGCACCTGCGACTGCAACATCCCGGTCAGCGAATCATAGTCGGCCGCCCGGTAATCGGCTTCGCTGATGCCATAGCTCAACACGGTTTCCTTGCCTCCGATCCGGAGGAAAAATGACATAGCGCCCTTCTCACCGTCCAGCGCTTTCAGAAACACCTCTTCGTGATTGCCGAGCAGGAACCGCACCTTGCTACTGCGCAGCGACAGGTCGAGCAGCCGCTGGACGACCTGCGCCGAATCCGGGCCGCGGTCGATCAGGTCGCCCAAAAAGATGACAGCCGTGTCCGCTGGCGCACGCGCCGCGTCATCGGCCTCGATCTGCGCCAGCAGACGATCGAGCAAATCCAGCCGCCCGTGAATGTCCCCGACGGCATAGATACGGCGGCCGTCCGGAATCGAACCCACCGCGGTGCCGGGCACATTCTTCGAGAAGGCAGAGAAAAGTCGACGAAGCATGAGATACAGGGGCCAATAGTTGCTGGCGCGATAGCGGGACAACGCTTCCGCACGCAACCATGATCGTGCATAGCCTCCTCGATGAGTCGAGCGTCCTGCATGTCCGGATGGCGTCTGGGTTGCGCCGCAATAGCGCTGTCGACCGCGCTGATTCCTGTAGCTTATGCGCAATCAACGATCGAAACAGCGATGCTGGAGGCGCTTCGCGTGGCCGATCTCCAGCTCGCCTCGATCGGGTTCAGGCTGAGCGTGGCGGGTGCCCCGCTGTGCGACCGGCTGGAGCCCGGCACCGGCCTTCAGCTGCATACACTGGCGCAATATGCGCCGCCCGCGCGTGATGGCATTCGTGCGCATTTCGGCTTGGCAGGGCCGGTCGGGGTGGAGGGCGTGGTCCCCGGAAGCCCCGCGGTGCAGGCGGGTGTCCGGGCCGACGACACGCTCATGGCCATCAACGGAACGGCACTTGCGCCAGCGCCCGCAGGCGAGGCATCGACCGCCCAACTCGCCGCACTCCATCAGCAACTCGCCGCGCTCCCGCCGACTGCACCGATCGATCTGACGCTCAGCCGGGCCGGCCGGCGGATCGCGGTGCGGGTCCAGCCCGTCGCCGCGTGCTTTTCCCGCTATGAGTTGCGGATCGGCAACAGTTTCGACGCTCGCGCCAATGGCGAGCTCGTCCAGATCACCTCGAAATATCTCGAAGCGATCGATGGCGATCTGCTGCCGGCGGTCGTCGCGCATGAGCTGTCGCACAACATCCTGCGCCATCGCGAACGGCTTGCTGCGGCCGGCGCCGAGTTCGGATTCGCTTCGGGCTTCGGGCGCAATGTCGGGCTGTTCCGCCAGACGGAGATCGAGGCTGATATTCTTGCCGTGCACCTGCTCGCACGCGCACGCTATTCGCCCCATACGGCGGCTCGCTTCTGGCGTGAGGCGGGTCCTCGCCTGATGGCGGGTATCGTCCGCAGCCGGTCGCATCCGCCCCTTCGCGACCGCATCGATCTGGCAGTAAGCGAGGCAGCCAGGTTTACCCGCCCAGGCGCCCCGCCCGCCCCGCCGCCCTTTCTCGCCAAGCGCAACCAGCCGCTCGACGGCGATTGGCGCAAGCTGCTGCCGCCCTCGGCACGGTAACGCCTGATCATCTCGCAGGGCGAAAAGTGAAAATACCAAATCAGTCTGTCACAGTCCATGCACGCCGCAACCCTGCATATCATTTCGCACTTGCAGCAAATTTCTATTCGGTCTTTGCTTTGCGTTGGACGCCGCATCCACGATTCGGCCCTCCCCAAAAGTAGGAGCAGACCAATTCGCACTACGAACTATCTTGCAGCGCTCGCTGCGCTCTCACTGGCCACGGCACCGGCCCTGGCAGCACCCTCGGCAGCCAGGCTCTCGGTGACCGGACTGACGGACAACCGCGCTGCCACCGCGGTGGGCGACGCCAACGAAGCCAAGGGCGGGTTCCTCATACCGGCCATCGCGATTATCGCCGTCATCGTCGGCGTGCTGATCATCTCGGACGATTCGGACAGCAACTGAGCCAGAGCGGTTGCTGTGGTGACGGCGGCCTTGCGGCGGCCGGAATTCTGTTTTGCGTACCAAAAGGCAGCGTGCTCCGTGCTGTTCTATGCCACTTTCAAAGAGGCGCTCGCCAATTACAGCGGGTTCGCCGATACTGTCCTTCACATCCATGCCGGGTTGCTGATCCTACTGGTAGCAAGGCTGGTGACGCGCCGGTCTATGGGCACGTTCGTACCGTTGCTCGCCGTGCTGGGTGTGGAACTGGCCAACGAGACCATCGACCGGATCAATCACGGCTCGTGGCGCTGGCACGATATGCTGAGCGATATCGGGTATACATTATTCTGGCCGCTGGTGCTCAGCATCGCGATTTGCCTGTACCCTCCGCACTCGAGCATCGACGCCAATAGCGGGGGCGAGCTTTCGCCGGCGGAGTGAAACTCAGGGGCGCAGCCACCACCGGATGAGCATGGCCACGGCGCCGAGCGCGGCAACGCTCGCCCCCCAGATCGCCACCAGCCAGGTAAGCCGCTTCCACAACGGTCCGGGCGTGTCCGCCGTCATCAGTGATAGCCCTCGACGCCCACCTTCCCGCGGAAAACCCAATAGGACCAGGAGGTGTAGGCGAGGATGATCGGTACAAGAATGCCCGCGCCGACCAGCATGAAGCCTTGGCTCGCGGCGGGTGCGGCAGCGTCCATGATCGTGACGCTGCGCGGGATGACATAGGGCCAGATGCTGACCCCAAGCCCCGCGAAGCCCATCAGGAACAGCCCGAGCGCGAGGAAGAATGGCCGCGCCTCGCGCCGTTTCTTGAGCGAGCGGTAGAAAGCGAAGGCAATGATCGCGGTCAGCAGCGGAGCCTGCGCGGTCGCCAGCACGTGCGGGAAGTCGAACCAGCGCTGCCAATAGCTGTGCGAGAGGAACGGCGTGGCGGCGCTGACCGCGGCGATCGCGCCCAGCGTCGCGAGGCCGAACCAGCCAGCGAGCCGATAGGCATGGTCCTGCCCGCGCCCGTCGGTCTTCCAGATCAGCCAGGTCGCGCCGAGCAGCGCATAGCCCGCCACTACGCTGATCCCGGTCAGCAGCGTAAACGGGGTCAGCCAGTCGAGCCAGCCGCCGCCATAGGCGCGGCCGGCGACCTTGATCCCCTGCAACAGCGCGCCAAGGATGATTCCCTGACTGAGCGCCGCCATGAACGAGCCCGCGGTGAAGGCGAAGTCCCACCAGCGGCGATGCTCCGGATCGCGCCAGCGAAACTCGAACGCCACACCGCGGAATACGAGCGCCAGCAGCATCGCGATGATCGGCGGATAGAGCGCGGGCAGCACGATGGCGTAGGCGAGCGGAAATGCCGCGAACAAGCCTCCGCCGCCGAGCACCAGCCAGGTCTCGTTGCCGTCCCACACCGGCGCGATCGAGTTCATCGCCTTGTCGCGCTCGGCTCCCACCTCGAACGCGGGGAAGAGAATGCCGATACCGAGGTCGAACCCGTCCATCACGACATAGGCGAAGACGGCGAAGGCGATCAGGAACGCCCAGATCGTCGCGAGGGTCAGGTCGGGGGTCATGGGTTGCCCTCCGGCTTCTGCGCCGGTCCCGGGGTGATCCCGGCGGTGCGGATCGGCGCGTCGTCGGTGATCTCGGGTTCGTGCGGCTGCGCGCCCTTCTGCATCAGCCTGAGGATGTACCAGGTGCCGAAGCCGAACACCGCGAAATAGACGAGGAGGAACGCCATCAGCGACGCCCCCACCGCCGGCGCGGCGAGCGGCGAGGCGCTGTCGGCGGTGCGCAGCAGATTATAGACGGTGAAGGGCTGCCGCCCAACCTCGGTCGTCACCCAGCCGGCGATCACCGCGACGAAACCCGACGGCCCCATCACCAGCGCGGCACGGTGCAACCAGGACCAGTCGTAGAGCTTGCGCCGCAGCCGCGCGAGCAGGCTCCACGCCCCGAGCGCGAGCATCAGCATGCCGATGCCCACCATGATTCGAAACGACCAGAAGACGATCCATACCGGCGGCTCGTCCGCATCGGGGATGGTGTCGAGCCCGGCAAGCGGTGCATTGGCATCGTGCTTGAGGATCAGCGACGAGGCCTTGGGCAGTTCGATCGCGTAATCGACGCGCTTCTCCTTGCCGTTCGGGATGCCGAACAGGATCAGCGGCGCGCCGTCGGGATGGCTTTGATAATGGCCCTCCATCGCCATCACCTTTTGCGGCTGATGCTCGAGCGTGTTGAGGCCGTGGAGGTCGCCGGCGAAGATCTGCACCGGCGCGACCAATGCCGCCATCCACATCGCCATGCTGAACATCTTCCGGGCGTGCGCGTCGCCCTTGTCCTTGAGCAAATGCCACGCGCCGACCGCACCGACCACCAGCGCCGTGGTGAGATAGGCGGCGATCACGGTGTGGACGAGGCGGTAAGGAAAGCTCGGATTGAAGACGATCTCGATCCACGGCGCGGCGGGGACGAACTGGCCTGCCGCGTTGACCGCATAGCCGACCGGGGTCTGCATCCAGCTGTTGACGCTGAGAATCCAGAAGGCCGAGATGAAGGTGCCGAGCGCGACCATACAGGTCGCGGCGAAGTGCAGCCCCTTCCCCACCTTCTTCATCCCGAACAGCACCACGCCGAGAAAGCCGGCTTCGAGGAAGAAGGCGGTCAGCACCTCATAGGCCATCAGCGGCCCGAGGATTGGTCCGGTCTTGTCCGAGAAGACCGACCAGTTGGTACCGAACTGGTAGGACATCACGATGCCCGACACGACGCCCATGGCGAAGGCGACGGCGAAGATCTTTATCCAGAAGCGGAAGAGGTCGAGATAGAGGTCGCGGCCGGTCTTCAGCCAAAGCCCTTCGAGCACCATCAGATAGCTGGCGAGCCCGATCGAAAAGGCGGGGAAGATGAAATGGAAGCTGACCGTGAACGCGAACTGGATGCGCGCCAGGACGATCGGGTCGAATGCGTCGAACACGTTGTGCTCCGCGGGGCGACGGCCCCTCGGCCGGGCCTAGTGCGCTTTTTGCAATCGGGCGGCAAGTGCGGGCGGCGCAATCGAGGTTGCGCATGGTGCCCGGAATGTTAGCCCTTCGGCATGACCTCCGCCGATTATGACATCCTGATCGCAGGTGGCGGGATCAACGGCGCGGCGATCGCCCGCGATGCCGCTGGCCGCGGCGCGCGCGTGCTGCTGGTCGAGCAGGACGATCTCGCGGCGCACACCTCGTCGGCCAGCACCAAGCTGATCCATGGCGGGCTGCGCTATCTCGAACAATATGCGTTCCGGCTGGTGCGCGAATCGCTCGCCGAGTGCGAGCGGCTGCTGGCGGCGGCGCCGCATCTCATCCGCCCGCTGCAATTCGCGGTGCCGCATGACCGCGCGATGCGACCGGCCTGGATGATGCGGGCGGGGCTGTGGCTCTACGATATGCTGGGTCTCGGCTCGAGCCTGCCGCGTTCGCGTGCTCTCAAATTGCCCGGCTCGATCTACGGCGCGCCGCTGCGGACCGATGCTGAAAAGGGCTTTCTCTACTGGGATTGCCGGGGCGATGATTCGCGGCTGGTGGTCGCGTGCGCGCAGGACGCGGCGGCGCGTGGCGCGCGGATCGCGGGCTATACGAGGCTGGTACAGGCCCGACGGGAGGGCGGGCTGTGGCGCGCCGAACTGCTCGGGCGCGACGGCACCGCCGAAACCGTCACCGCGCGGGCGCTGGTGAACGCGACGGGCGCCTGGGCCGATCGTCTGCTCGGCGCTGCAACGGCAAAGGCAACAGGCAACCGGCTGCGGCTGGTCAAGGGCAGCCATATCGTCGTCCCCCGCTTGTTCGAGGGCGAGCATGCCTATCTGCTTCAGCAACCCGATGGGCGCATCGTCTTCGCCATTCCCTTCGAGCGCCGCTTCACGCTGGTCGGCACGACCGATGTGCCGTGGGACGGCGCGCCCGACCGGGTCGAGATCGACGCAGCGGAGACCGCCTATCTCTGCGAGGCGGTGAACCGCTGGTTCGCACGGGCGATCGCGCCGGAAGATGTCGTGTGGCGCTATGCCGGAGTTCGCGCGCTTTATGACGATGCGCAGGCCAATCCCTCGAAGATCAGCCGCGACTATGTGCTGGCGGTGGACGATGCGGCGGGCGACGCGCCGATCCTGTCGGTGTTCGGCGGCAAGATCACCACCCACCGCGCGCTCGCCGAGCATGCGCTGGACAAGCTGCGTGCGTTTCTACCCGAACTGGGTCCGGCCTGGACCGGACAGGCGGTGCTGCCGGGCGGCGATCTCGGAGAAGCGGGGCTGGCCGGCCTGATCGCGGGCCTGGCGAAACGCGCGCCGTTTCTCGACACCGCTACGATCGACCGGCTCGCTCACAGCTATGGTTCGCGTGCCTTCGACGTCGTTGGCGATGCCCGGACAGGCGGCGATCTGGGCGAGCAATTCGGCGCGGGGCTTAGCGAGCGGGAAGTCCGCTACCTCATGGCCCATGAATGGGCGCGGTCGGCGGACGATATCCTGTGGCGCCGCTCGAAGCTGGGCCTGCACGTTTCGCCAGACGAAGCCCGCAAGCTCGCGGCCTGGCTCGACGCGGCTCAGTTGCCCTTGGGCTGACCGCCCGGAGGCGGGCTGCCGGGAGGCGGGCCGCCGGGCATACCGCCCTGCTGTTGCTGCTGCATCATCTGCTGATAGACGCTCATCGGCAGGAACTCGATCATGTTGACCTCGAACACCAGCAGCGAATTGGCGGGGATCACCTCGCGGCCCTGTGGGTCGCGGCGCGCTTCGGCGCCATAGCCCAGCTCGGGCTTGATCCAGATGCGGTACTTGCCGCCCTTCTTCATGACCTTGAGCGCTTCGCTGAAGCCCGGGATCATGCCGGCGACCGGCAGCGGCGTCGGCTGCTGGCTCGCGTCGAACTGCTTGCCGTCGCGCAGCATGCCCTTGTACATGACGAGCGCGACGTCGCTGTCGGTCGGGCTCGCGCCCTCGCCTTCCTGGATCACTTCATATTGCAGGCCGGTCGAGGTCTCGACCACGCCCGACTGACCCTTGTTCCAGGCGAGGAAGGCGTTGTTGTCACCCTTTTCGGCGACGACTCGCGACGTCCCGACCCAGGCCAGCGCCACCGCGGCGAGCACCGCGGCGATCACGCCGATCCAGAGCCACGCCAGATAGCTGCGCTTGGTCGGCGGAATCGGCACGGCGGTCACGGACGACATGGATCAGCTATCCTGGATTCCGCGAGCGGGCCGCGGCGAAAAGTCACAAAGTTCACGCCACCCATCGCGCGCGACAGGTGGCGATCCGACAGGCCTTAACGGGCGCCGTCGCGCTCCATGCGCTTGCGCTCGAGCTTGCGCGCACGGCGAACCGCTGCAGCACGCTCGCGGGCGCGCTTTTCGCTGGGCTTCTCGTAGTGACGGCGCAGCTTCATCTCGCGATAAACGCCCTCGCGCTGCAGCTTCTTCTTGAGCGCGCGCAGTGCCTGGTCGACGTTATTGTCGCGAACGATGATTTGCATAAGTCCGTCTCAACTCCGAATCATATCAATAGAGATAGGGTCGCCGAAGCATAGGCCCCGGGCGTTGGGACGCGCCACTAGCAGGGAGAGTCCCGAAAGACAAGGCAAAGGCGGCGGTACGAGACCGCACCGTGACGCCAAAGCCACAGCCGCCAGGCAGCCGCGCCGCTGCTCATCCTTTATAAGCCCTTGGACGGCGGCGCGGGCGACGGATCGCCATATAGATTACACCCTCCTCACCCACCCGGACATCGCAGGTTAAGCTTCGGAATTTAGAAGGGAATTTTTGCTGCTGACCCAGCAAGCACCTTCAGCTAAGATGGTTGCATCATGTACCAGTTCCGTTCGCTTCCCGCGCGCCTGACCGCGGCCACCGCCGCCCTTGCCTTGTTGTCCGCCTGTGGCGGCGGTGGCGGCAGCGGCTCGATTACCGGTGGCGGCGCCGCCGTCACGCCGACTCCGACGCCTACGCCGGTTGCCAGCACCTGCTCGCTCAGCGCGCGCAAGGACTGGGTGCAGGCGCAGATGAACGAATGGTATCTCTTCCCCGAGACGCTGCCCGCGAGCATCAACCCGGCGGCCTATGCCGATGTGCAGTCGTTCATCGACGCGCTGACCGCGACCGCGCGGGCGCAGCGCAAGGACCGCTATTTCACCTACATCACCTCGATCGCCGAGGAGAATGCCTATTATAATTCCGGCTCAAGCGCGGGATTCGGGGTGCGCTTCTCGATCGACACCGCCGCGCGTCGGCTGTTCGTCAGCGAATCGTTCGAGGGCGCCCCGGCGCTGACCGCGGGAATCGACCGCGGCACCGAAATCCTCTCGATCGGCATCAGCGTCAGCACGCTGCGCACCGTCAGCGACATCCTTGCCAGCGAAGGCAGCGCTGGCATCACCAACGCGCTCGGCCCGTCGACCGCCGGGACCAGCCGCGTGCTGCGCGTCACCGATGCCGCGGGCACGCGCAACCTGACCGTGACCAAGGCGGATTATGAGCTGACGCCGGTATCGTCACGCTATGGCGCCAAGGTGATCGACGATGGCGGACGCAAGGTCGGCTATGTCAATTTGCGCACCTTCATCAACACCGCCGAGACGCCGCTGCGCAACGCTTTCGCCAATTTCCGCGCACAGGGCATCACCGAGGTGATCGTCGACCTGCGCTACAATGGCGGCGGGCTGGTCTCGATCGCCGACCTCGTCAACAATCTGATGGGCCGCGACAGGACGACCTCTACCGTCGCGAACTACGTCACCTTCCGCCCGTCCAAGGCGGTGGAGAATGAGACGGTCTATTTCGCGCCGCAGAGCCAGTCGATCGCACCGACTCGCGTGGCGTTCATCGGCACGACCGGATCGGCCTCGGCCAGCGAATTGGTGATGAACACCTTCGTCCCCTATCTCGGCAACCGGGCGGCTCTGGTCGGTACCAACACTTACGGCAAGCCGGTCGGCCAGATCGCGCTCGACCGTTCGGCGTGCGACGACCGCCTTCGCGTGATCGCCTTCGCGCTCGAAAATGCCAACCATCAGGGCGCCTATTATGACGGGCTCGCGCCGTTCATGGGCGCGACCTGCCAGGCGGCGGACGACGTCACGCGCCAGCTGGGCGATCCGCTCGAGGCCTCGACCAAGTCGGCACTCGACTTCCTCGCCGGGCGCAGCTGCGGCGCGGTGATCACCAGCGCGCCGGGCGATTCGGCGCAGTCGGACAGCATCAAGCTGCGGACCGAGATGGAGCTGCTCAGCCCCGAACGGCCGAGCACGGCGCAGCGCGAGGTACCGGGGCTGTTCTGACGGCCGTCTCAAGGTCTCCGTCGTCACCCCGGCCTCGTGCCGGGGTCCGCCGCGCGGCAAGGGCTGGACTTGAGCCGCTCGTCCATCGCATGCCTCACGGCATACCCCGGCACGAGGCCGGGGTGACGGGGGTGAGATGGCCGAGCCGAGCACATTCGACACCAAGCAGCGCCTCAAATCGATCCTCGGCGGGTCGGCGGGCAATCTGGTCGAATGGTATGACTGGTACGCCTATGCCGCCTTCACCCTCTATTTCGCGCCGCATTTCTTTCCCAAGGGCGATCAGACCACCCAGCTGCTGAACACCGCCGCGGTGTTCGCGGTCGGCTTCCTGATGCGGCCGATCGGCGGCTGGCTGATGGGGGTCTATGCCGACAAATATGGGCGCAAGGCGGGGCTGACGCTGTCGGTGTCGCTGATGTGCGCGGGATCGCTGCTGATCGCGGTGACGCCGGGTTATGAGTCGATCGGCTGGGCCGCGCCCGCCTTGCTCGTCTTCGCGCGGCTGATCCAGGGGCTCTCGATCGGCGGCGAATATGGCGCCAGCGCGACCTATCTGTCCGAGATGGCGGGCAGGAAGAATCGCGGCTTCTTCTCGAGCTTTCAATATGTGACGCTGATCTCGGGCCAGCTGATCGCGCTCACGGTGCTGCTGATCCTGCAAGCCTCGATGAGCGAGGCCGCGCTGGAGAGCTGGGGCTGGCGTATCCCCTTCTTCATCGGCGGCGCGCTCGCGGTGATCGTGTTCTGGCTGCGGCGCGGGCTCGCCGAGACGCAGAGCTTCCACAATGCCAAGGCCGAGGGGCGCAAGAGTGGCGCGCTGGCGCTGCTGCGCGAGCATCCGGGCGAGTTCTGCCTCGTGATGGCGCTCACCGCCGGCGGCACGCTCGCCTTCTACGCCTATTCGATCTACCTCCAGAAGTTCCTGGTCAACACCTCGGGCTTCGACCGCGAGACCGCGTCGGAGATCAACGCCGCGGCCTTGTTCGTGTTCATGTGCATCCAGCCGCTCGCGGGCGCCGTCTCGGACCGAATCGGACGCAAGCCGCTGATGGTCAGCTTCGGCGTGCTGGGCGTGATCTGCACTTATCCGATCTTCACCACGCTGGCGACGGTGCAGAGCCCGTTCACAGCGTTCGCGCTGATGCTCGGCGCGCTGGTGATCGTCACCGGCTACACCTCGATCAACGCGGTGGTGAAGGCCGAGCTGTTCCCCGCGCATATCCGAACGCTCGGCGTCGCCCTGCCCTATGCGCTGGCCAATGCGATCTTCGGCGGGACGGCGGAATATGTGGCTTTGTGGTTCAAGGGCCGCGGGTTCGAGCAGGGCTTTTACTGCTATGTCACCGCGATGATCGGCATCTCGCTGGTCGTGTACCTGCGGATGCGCGACACACGGAACCACAGCAAAATTCTGGAAGACTGAAAAATCCCGCCTTTCGTGGCGAACGGCGTCAGCGGCGGAGCTCTCTCCGCTTCGCCTTGCCGTCCCCTGCCATTCGGAGTTTACGCCAATAGGCCCGACGACGCAGGATTGCGAAGGTGACTGCGGCGCTCACGGCTCCGGCCCCAATCAGCCCAAATGCAATCAATTCGCGAACTTCCATCGATACGCTCATAAACCGGGGTCAGCTGCACCTTTTCGCATCGCCCCCACCTCTCCATTGCGGGCCGCTCAATCATTTGAGCTGCGAATTGTCTCCTTACACCGCCGCCTTAGGCATTGATAGCCGCTTGGATCGCGTGGCGCGGTGACACGCGTCCGTTCGCGCCGCAGTGGCGCTGTGTCCCGGAACCAACTAAGCCGATCCAATGACCTCCGTCCTCAATGTCCATTCGTCGATCCTCGGCCAGCCTTGGCGCTGGCGCGGACTGGCCGCGGATGCGCGCGACCCGGGCTTCGCGCCAGACGATCTGGTGACGCAATTGCTGCTGACGCGCGGCTGCGCACGCGAGGACTTGGAGGCGCACAAAAGCCCCAGCATCCGCGCCTTCATGCCCGACCCGTCGATCTTCCGCGACATGGACAAGGCGGCCGAGCGGCTGGCGGACGCAGTGACTCGCGGCGAGGCGGTGACCGTGTTCGGCGACTATGACGTCGACGGCGCGACGTCGGCGGCGCTGCTGATCCGGCTGCTGCGCGACCTCGGCCTCGACCCGCGCGCCTACATTCCCGATCGGCTGATGGAGGGTTATGGCCCGTCCGGCGAGGCGCTGGTGCGCTTGAAGCGCGAGGGCGCGGACCTGATCGTCACGGTCGATTGCGGCGCGATGGCGTTCGACGCGCTCGCCGAGGCGAATGCGGCGGGCGCCGAGGTGATCGTCGTCGATCATCACAAATGCGCGTCGGAACTGCCAAAGGCGCTGGCGCTGGTAAATCCTAACCGCCTCGACGAGGAGGAGGGACGCTCGCACGGCCATCTCGCCGCTGTCGGTGTCGCCTGGTTGCTGGGGGCGGCGCTGGTTCGCGTGCTGCGCGGCCGCGGCTTTTTCGGCGATCGGGCCGAGCCGCGGCTGCTCGACCTGCTTGACATCGTCGCGCTGGGCACGGTGGCGGACGTCGCTGCGCTCAAGGGGCTCAACCGCGCATTCGTGGCGCAGGGTCTCAAGGTCATGGCGCAAAGGCGAAATGTCGGGATGAACGCGCTGATCGAAGCCAGCCGCCTGACGCGCGCGCCAACCTGCACGGATCTCGGCTTCGCGCTCGGGCCGCGGATCAACGCGGGCGGGCGAGTCGGCAAATCGGATCTGGGCGTGCGGCTGCTGACGACCGAGGATGCCGATGAGGCGCGCGTGATTGCCGAAGAGCTCAACCGGCTCAATGAGGAACGCCGTGCGATCGAGGGCGAGGTGCAGCAATCGGCCGAAGCGATCGAAACGCATGGCGCAGTCGCAGTGGTCGCGGCGCGGGGCTGGCATCCCGGCGTA
Source organism: Sphingomonas tagetis (assembly GCF_024211275.1). Taxonomy (GTDB): domain Bacteria; phylum Pseudomonadota; class Alphaproteobacteria; order Sphingomonadales; family Sphingomonadaceae; genus Sphingomonas; species Sphingomonas tagetis. The sequence goes on along the minus strand of NZ_JAMLDX010000025.1, from coordinate 2,613 downwards.
ATCGGGATCGTCGCCGGACGGCTCAAGGAGAAGTTCGGCCGCCCGGCGATCGTCATTGCGATCGGCGAGGATGGCATCGGCAAGGGGTCGGGCCGCTCGATCTCGGGCATCGATCTGGGTGCCGCAATCATCGCCGCCAAGGAAGCCGGTCTGCTGATCGCTGGCGGCGGGCATGCGATGGCGGCAGGCGTCACGGTGGCGGAGGACATGATCGCCGAGTTCGCGGCGTTCCTCGATGCCAAGCTCGCCGAGGGAGTCGAGCGCGTGTCGGGCCAGCGCGCGCTGCTGCTCGACGCGGTGCTGGCGCCCGGCGGCGTCAATCCCGAACTGGTCGATGCGATGGAAGCGGGCGGACCCTATGGCATGGGCTGGCCCGCGCCGCGCGTCGCCGCCGGGCCGGTGCGGATCGTCAAGTGCGATATCGTCGGCAATGGCCATGTCCGCGCGATCGTGTCGGGCGAGGACGGCCGCAGCATCAAATGCGTGGCGTTCCGCGCGGCCGAGACGCCACTCGGCATGGCGCTGCTCGGTGCGCCGCGCGACCGGCGGCTGTGGGTGGCGGGGCGCGCGAAGATCGACGACTGGGGGGCGAGGCCCGCGGCGGAAATCCATCTCGATGACGCCGCTTGGGCGGATTAGCTCCTACGCTGAAGGCAAAACCTCGTGCATGCGCTTTCGGGAGCGATCCGAATGAGCGAATACACGAAAAATCGTGGTCGTCACTCGTTCCGCCGCGTATCATACGATGCGTTAGTGACTTGTAAATCTGATGAGCTTACGCGCGGCACAGCGACATAAGCGTTGCGCACGGAGACTTACAGATGAACCTCAACAATTTCCTCACGGGTGCAAGCGCGGCCCTTCTGCTCGCCAGCGCAGGAGTTGCTCAAGCGAACTCGGCGAAGTCCCTCAGCCTGTCCAGCAGCGGCGCTGTCCGTGCTGCCTCGATGGCAGGTGATAGCAACGAAGGCGTAGGCGGCTTCCTGATCCCGGCAATAGCGATCATCGCGATCATTGGTGGCATCCTGATCATCTCGGACGATTCCGACAGCAACTGACCGGATTCAACCGTAAAATCGAAATGGCGGCTCTGGCCGCCATTTTTTTAGCAAGAGGGGGCAACCCTTCGCCGGGGAGATACCCCTCCAATGGAAACCCCCTTGACCACCGCGCGCGCCTTGGCCTAGTGCGCGCGCTCGCCTTTATGGCCCCTTCGTCTAGCGGTTAGGACGCGGCCCTTTCACGGCTGAAACACGGGTTCGATTCCCGTAGGGGTCACCAGCGATTTGAACTGATGAGCTGCTGCCCACACTCGGAAGCTCGATATCGGTGATTGTATCGAGGCCTAGCACCCGGAGGATGGTACGTCCGCACTTACGGCTGCCTTTTGACACTGTGCATCGACGATCACGCCGGTGAGCCGCAGGATGGCGTCTGGACGGAGGGTTTATTTGGATCTTCTGCAGTCTCGTAGGCAATCCCAAGCGACGTTCGCCCCCCAGTATGTAAAACGGCGCTTCGCGGCTGCTACCGCAATTGTTTTCCGGTGTCCGCCTATTCTGACTCGGTCGATCCCCCTGCGCCACGATTCAGTCCAGGGTAAACTGGTGCTCCTACGTCAGGCTTTAAATGGGTCACGAGACGCAACCACCAAGGTACCGTCAAGCGGAATGCAGTTGCCGGTATACGAGGTCGGCAGGTTCTCGCTGAAGCGCTGGCCGCATTGCTCCAGACCGCCCCTTAGATGACGCCAGAACTGCGCAATACGCATTCCAGCGGTGCATTGCCGCGACGCTACCGCTAGGGATTGCTACGAATGCGCACCGACCTCGACCATCTACCGCCCGCCAAGCAGCGCGATCTGGAGCGGGTTGTCCAGATCCTCTTCGAGGAGTTCGAGGATGCGCGCGGAAATCCCACCGGCGATCGCAGGCTCGGCCGTATCCTCAAGGTCATCCTCTACGGCAGTTATGCGCGTGGCGGCTGGGTCGACGAGCCGCACACCGCCAAAGGGTATCAGTCGGATTTCGATCTGCTGGTGATCGTCAACCAGAAGGAGCTGACCGACCGCGTCGCCTATTGGCAGCGTGCTGAGGAGCGGCTGATCCGCGAGCTGTCCCTCACCAGGACGCTCCACACACCGGTCAACTTCATCGTCCATTCCTTGCAAGAAGTGAATGATGGTCTTGCCCATGGCCGCTACTTCTTCATGGACATCGCCCGCGACGGGATCGCGCTCTATCAAAGCGACGATACCGAGCTTCACAAGCCCAAGCCGAAGACCCCGGAACAGGCGCTGGCGCTTGCGAAGGAGTATTTTGAAGAGTGGTTCCCCGGTGCGATGAAGAGGTTCGAGGCCGCGCGCTTTCTTATCGACCGGGGGCACACCAAGCAGGCAGCTTTTGACCTACATCAGACAACAGAAAGCCTTTTGCACACGGTGCTTCTCACCGTCACGAGCTACACTCCGTTATGCCGCGCGCGGCATAAGGGGGTTTATGCCGAGCGCCTGACTATGCCGAGCGGACGCAGGATCGCGCGGTTTTCCCAGGGTTTTGAGGTAGCCGGCTCGGCATAGTTTTACCGTCCTTCCAGGCACCCATCGCCGAAGGA
>NZ_JAMLDX010000024.1 GCF_024211275.1 Sphingomonas tagetis | reverse complement strand
GCGCCTTCTGCTCGCCGATCGAGACCACGATGATCTCGGTCGCCACGCCCTTTTCCTTCAGGCGGATCGCTTCCTCGACCGCAATCTCGTCGAACGGGTTCATGCTCATCTTGACGTTCGCCAGATCCACACCCGTCCCGTCCGCCTTCACCCGCGGCTTCACATTATAGTCAAGCACCCGCTTGACCGGCACCAGCACCTTCATTGTGTCCTCCGCTTGTCGCGTCGTTTTGCAATTTCGAGTCCGCGAGCCCTTTGTAGGACCCGGTTTGTTTTCGCAAGTCCGGTATGGCAGCGGCTGTCAGCCATCACGGAGCTGTCAAAAACGCAAAAAGGGGCCGGAAAGCTGCGCCCCCGGCCCCTTCTCAATGGGCGTCGATTGGCCGGGGATCAAGCAGCCTGCTTGACCTCCGCGACGATCTTCTTTGCCGCGTCGCCGAGATCGTTCGCCGGGACGATCGCCAGGCCGGAATTGGCGAGGATGGCCTTGCCTTCCTCGACATTGGTGCCCTCGAGGCGGACGACCAGCGGGACCGACAGATTCACTTCCTTCGCCGCGGCGACGATGCCGGCGGCGATGATGTCGCACTTCATGATCCCGCCAAAGATGTTGACGAGAATGCCCTTCACCGCAGGATCGGCGAGGATGATCTTGAACGCCGCGGTCACTTTCTCCTTGTTGGCGCCACCGCCGACATCGAGGAAGTTGGCCGGGAACATGCCGTTGAGCTTGATGATGTCCATCGTCGCCATGGCGAGGCCGGCGCCGTTGACCATGCAGCCGATATCGCCGTCGAGCTTGATGTAAGCGAGGTCGTACTTCGACGCTTCGAGCTCGGCCGGGTCTTCCTCGGTCTCGTCACGCAGCGCCAGCAAGTCCTTGTGACGGAACAGCGCATTGCCGTCGAAGCCGACCTTGGCGTCGAGGACGAGGAGGTTGCCCTGCTCGGTCAGCGCGAGCGGGTTGATCTCGATCTGCTCGGCGTCGGTGGCGAGGAACGCGTCGTAGAGCGACTTGGCCACTTTCGCGGCCTGCTTCGCCTGATCGCCCGACAGGCCGAGCGCGGCGGCGACGGTGCGGCCGTGATGCGGCATGAAGCCGGTCGCCGGATCGACCGAGAAGGTCTTGATCTTCTCCGGCGTCGAATGCGCGACTTCCTCGATGTCCATGCCGCCTTCGGTCGAGACGACGAACGCGACCTGGCTGCTGGCGCGATCGACGAGGAGCGCGAGGTAGAATTCCCTGGCGATGTCGGCGCCGTCGGTGACGTAGAGGCGGTTGACCTGCTTGCCGGCGTCGCCGGTCTGGATCGTCACCAGCGTGTTGCCGAGCATGTCGGTCGCGTGCGCCTTCACTTCATCGAGGCTGAAAGCGAGACGGACGCCGCCCTTGGCGTCGGGGCCGAGTTCCTTGAACTTGCCCTTGCCGCGGCCGCCGGCATGGATTTGCGACTTCACGACGTAGAGCGGCCCCGGCAGCTGCTTCGCCGCTTCGACGGCTTCCTCGACAGTGAAGGCGGCGTGGCCGGCCGCGATCGGCGCACCGAACTTCGCCAGCAGTTCCTTGGCCTGATATTCGTGAATGTTCATGCGCAGATCCTTTGCGTTGCAGCAAATTTGCGCCGCCTAAAGCACAGCGTTTCAACGGAAGCAAATCCCGAATGATCGATACTAAGACGCAGTCGCAATAAAGACATTTCTTCGATGGATTGGAATACGTTATGGGCTGAGCCCAGTGGCGCAAAGCGCGGCGGAGCTGGTTGCAACGGCGACGATCTCGGGATCGCCCAGCGCGCGGATACGGCGGAGCAATTGGTCCACCGACTCGGCGCGGCGCGCCTTGGGCAGATCGGCGATCCGCATCAGCTGTGCGAGCGACAGGCGATCGACCATCCGCCCGGCCATACAGGCCGCCAGCGGCGGGGCGAGGCCGGCATTGACAAGGCCGGTGCGCAGTTTCGCCTCGGGCACGGCGCAGGCGGACAGGGCCAGCAGGCCGGCGACAAGGAAGGGTGCGCTTCGCATGGCGCGTCGCTATATCGCGCGCATGAATCCGGCAATCAGTTCTATTTTTGGCGGCATCCTGCTGTTCATCGCGACGATCGCCTTCATGGAGGGCGTGGCCTATGCCGCACATCGCTGGGTGATGCATGGGCCGGGCTGGTTCCTGCACAGGAGTCACCACGAGCCGCGCACGGGCAATTGGGAGCTCAACGACCTCTATGCGGTGATCTTCGCCGTGCCGTCGATCGTGCTGCTGCTCGGCGGGGTGCAGCTCGGCTGGTGGCCGGGCTTCGTCTGGATCGGCGCGGGGATCGCGGGTTATGGCGCGATCTATTTCGGGTTCCATGACGTGATCGTGCATCGCCGGGTGGGGCACCGCTATGTGCCGCGCTCGGCCTATATGAAGCGCATCATCCAGGCGCACCGGCTGCACCATGCGGTCGAGACCAAAGATGGCACGGTGAGCTTCGGCTTCCTGTGGGCGCCCGCGCCGGAGCGGCTCAAGGCGCAGCTCAATGCCGGCGGCAATGCCGGCGTGCGGGCACCAGCCGGGCCGCGCAGCTGATCGGGGACCCGCTCTTTTATGCGCTGGCGGTGCCGGCGGTGATCCTGCTCGGCCTGTCCAAGGGCGGGTTCGCCGGGTTGGGCGCGCTGTCATTGCCGATGGTCGCCTTTGCCACCGATCCGGTGCGCGCGGCGGCGATTTTGCTGCCGATCCTGATCGTGCAGGATGTGGTCGGCGTATGGGCGTTCCGGCGCAGCGTCGACGGGTTCGTGCTGGGTTGGACGCTGGCGGGCGCAGTGATCGGGATCGTGCTGGGCTATGTGTTCGCGGCGAGCGTGCCGGCGGACTGGGTGCTCGCGGCGGTCGGTGCGATCTCGATGCTGTTCGGTGCCTATCGGTTGTGGCGCGACAAGCACGCGCAGCCCGAAGCCTCGAACTCGCCCGGCTGGGTCGGCGCGCTGTTCGGCGTCGCTTCGGGCTTCACCAGCCAGATCGCGCATGCCGGGCAGCCGCCATGGCAGCTGTGGGTGCTCCCGCGCCGGCTGGCCCGCGACATGCTGGTGGGGACGACCGCGGTCTATTTCGCGCTGGTCAACTGGATCAAGGTGCCGGCCTATCTCGCGCTCGGGCAATTCACCCGCGAGAATCTGCTGACCGCGGCGGCGTTGCTGCCGGTGGCGATTCTCTCGACCTTTGCCGGGGTGTGGCTGGTCCGGCGGGTGTCGCCCGAGCGCTTCTACGTCGCGATCTACTGGCTGATGATTGCGGTGGGCGCTGTGCTGATCTGGAAAGCCGCAGCCTAGTCGAACAAACTCGATACCGAGCTCTCGTCCGCGATGCGGCGCATCGCTTCGGCGAGCAGCGGTGCGATCGTCAGGTGGCGGATCTTCTGCGCCTGGCCGACCACATCGTGATTGCCGATCGAATCGGTGATCACCAGCTCCTTGAGCGAAGAGCCATCGACTCGCGCCACCGCGCCGCCCGACAGCACGCCATGGGTGCAATAGGCGACGACGTCCTCGGCCCCTGCCTCGCGCAGCGCGGCGGCGGCGTTGCACAAGGTGCCGGCCGAATCGACGATGTCATCGATCAGGATGCAGAAACGGCCTGCGACATCGCCGATGATGTTCATCACTTCCGATTCGCCGGCGCGCTCGCGGCGCTTGTCGACGATCGCCAGCGGCGCGTTGTCGAGCCGCTTGGCCAGCGCGCGCGCGCGCACCACGCCGCCGACATCGGGCGAAACGACCATGAGGTTCTTGTCGGAAAAGCGAGCCTTGATGTCCTCGCTCATGACCGGGGCGCCGAACAGATTGTCGGTCGGGATGTCGAAAAAGCCCTGGATCTGGCCGGCATGGAGGTCGACCGAGAGCACGCGGTCGGCGCCCGCCTTGGTGATCAGATTGGCGACCAGCTTGGCCGAGATCGGGGTGCGCGGGCCGGGCTTGCGGTCCTGCCGGGCATAGCCGAAATAGGGGAGCACGGCGGTGATCCGCTTGGCCGATGCGCGCTTGAGCGCATCGATCATGATCAGCAATTCCATAAGGTTGTCGTTGACCGGGAAGCTGGTCGACTGGAGCAGGAACACGTCCTCGCCGCGGACATTTTCGAGGATCTCGACGAAGATTTCCTCGTCGGCGAAACGGCGCACATTGGCCTGGGTCAGCGGGATTTCGAGATAGCTCGCGATCGCCTGGGCGAGCGGCAGGTTCGAATTGCCGGCCATCAGTTTCATGTGTGTGCCGCTCCCCAGCGCTGAATCCAAAGCGTCCCCTTAGGAGGCGGAGCGGTTCGCGAAAAGAGGCGTTTGGTTTATGAGGCGAAGGCTGTGCTGTTCCGCACGGAGTCGATGCGGTTCAGGACAGTGGTGCTGTCCTATCTAGACAGGCTGCTTGAAAGATAATAACAAGCAGCTGAAATACTATTCCGTGCGTTGAAGCGATTCACGGAAGGCATCTGGAGGCTGGAGAGAGCATGACCGTGGACGCGCGTCCCAATCTTCCACCGTTGTCGCTGCATGTACCCGAACCCAAGTTCCGGCCCGGCGACACTGTCGACTTTGCCGCGGTCGAAGTGCCGCCCGCCGGTGCCCAGCCCCGCCCCGACACCGCCGCCGACCCGGCGAGCTTCCATGAGCTCGCCTATACGCTGGTGCGCGTGCTCGACGACGCGGGGCAGGCGGTCGGCCCGTGGAACCCGCGCCTGACCCCCGACACGCTGCGGCAGATGCTGCGCGACATGGCGCTGGTGCGCGCGTTCGACGAGCGCATGTTCCGCGCACAGCGGCAGGGCAAGACCAGCTTCTACATGAAGTGCCTGGGCGAAGAGGCGGTGGCGGTTTCGGCGACTCATGCGCTGAGCCGCGACGACATGTGCTTCCCGAGCTATCGCCAGCAGGGCATCCTGATCGCGCGCGGTTACGCGCTCGAACGGATGATGAACCAGATCTATTCGAACACCGCCGACGAGCTGCACGGCAAGCAGTTGCCGATCATGTATTCGTCCAGGGAAGACGGCTTCTTCTCGATCTCGGGCAACCTCACCACGCAATATCCGCAGGCAGTGGGCTGGGCGATGGCGAGTGCCGCCAAGGGCGACACGCGCATCGCCGCGACCTGGTGCGGCGAGGGCTCGACCGCGGAGGGCGACTTCCACTCCGCGCTGACCTTCGCGACCGTGTACAAGGCGCCGGTGATCTTCAACATCGTCAACAACCAGTGGGCGATTTCGAGCTTCTCGGGCTTTGCCGGCGCCGAGGCGACGACCTTCGCCGCGCGCGCGATCGGCTATGGCATCGCGGGCTTGCGCGTCGATGGCAACGATGCGCTGGCGGTCTATGCCGCGACGTCATGGGCGGCCGAGCGCGCGCGGACCAATCAGGGGCCGACGCTGATCGAGCATTTCACCTATCGCGCCGAAGGCCATTCGACGTCGGACGACCCGACGCAATATCGCAGCGCGGGCGAGCCCACCGCCTGGCCGCTGGGCGACCCGGTCGCGCGGCTGAAGGACCATCTCATCGCCATCGGCGAATGGGACGAGGAACGCCATGCCGCCCAGGACCGCGAGCTCGCCGAGCTGGTCAAGGTCGCGCAGAAGAATGCCGAGAAGAACGGCATCCTCGGTCACGGCCTGCACCAGCCGCTCGATTCGCTGTTCGACGGCGTGTTCGAGGAAATGCCCTGGCACCTCAAGGAGCAGCGCCAGCAGATGCTCGACGAGGAAACCGCCTCGGGCCGTCCATGGGCGCGCAAGAAATGAGCGAGGCGATCGTGAGCGAAGAAGTTGGCGTGAGCGAAGCCGGGGCCAACACCCGCATGAACATGATCCAGGCGATCAATTCCGCCATGGAGGTCATGATGGCGCGCGATCCCAGCGTGATCGTGATGGGCGAGGATGTCGGCTATTTCGGCGGCGTGTTCCGCGCGACCGCGGGCTTGCAGGCCAAGTTCGGCAAGACCCGTGTGTTCGATACGCCGATCACCGAATGCGGCATCATCGGCGTGGCGATCGGGATGGGCGCCTATGGCCTGCGCCCGGTGCCCGAGATCCAGTTCGCCGACTATATCTATCCCGCGCTCGACCAGCTGGTCAGCGAGGCGGCGCGGCTGCGCTATCGTTCGGCCGGGCAGTTCACCGCGCCGCTGACGGTGCGCTCGCCGTTCGGCGGCGGCATCTTCGGCGGACAGACGCACAGCCAGTCGCCCGAAGGCATCTTCACGCACGTATCGGGCGTGAAGACGGTGATCCCCTCGACCCCCTATGACGCCAAGGGGCTGCTGATCGCGTCGATCGAGGACAATGACCCGGTCATCTTCTTCGAGCCCAAGCGCATCTATAACGGCCCGTTCGATGGCCATTGGGACCGCCCGTCGAAAAACTGGTCGGGCCATGCCGGCGGCGAGGTGCCCGAAGGCTATTACCGGATCGAGCTGGGCAAGGCGGCGATCGTGCGGCCCGGCGAGGCGGTGACGATCCTCGCTTATGGCACGATGGTGCATGTCGTGCAGTCGACCGTCGAGGACATGGGCGTCGACGCCGAGATCATCGATCTGCGCACGCTCGTTCCGCTCGACATCGAGACGATCGAGGCGTCGGTCAAGAAGACCGGGCGCTGCATGGTGGTGCACGAGGCGACGCGGACCAGCGGCTTCGGCTCGGAACTGGTGAGCCTGGTGCAGGAGCGCTGCTTCTATCACCTCGAAGCGCCAGTCGAACGCGTCACCGGCTTCGACACGCCGTATCCGCACTCGCTCGAATGGGCGTATTTTCCCGGGCCGGTCCGCATCGGGCAGGCGCTCAAGAAACTTCTCAAGGACTGATCCGCAATGGCACGCTTCACGTTTCGCTTGCCCGACATCGGCGAAGGCATCGCCGAGGCCGAGATCGTCGCCTGGCACGTCAAGGTCGGCGATCGAGTCGAGGAGGACCAGCAGGTCGCGGACATGATGACCGACAAGGCGACGGTCGAGATGGAATCGCCGGTGTCCGGCACGGTCGTCGAACTGGCCGGCGAGGTCGGCGACATGGTGCCGATCGGCTCCGGACTGATGGTGGTCGAGGTCGATGGCGACGTTGCCGAGGAATCCGACGCCGCACCGGTGAGCGAGGACGTCGAGGCGCAGATCGAGGCGGAGACGCCGGGGGTGGACGAAGTCACGGAGTCGGCTCCGGAACCCGTTCGCCCTGAGCCTGTCGAAGCGTCTATCGCCGCAAGCGACGCGCCCGCGGCGACAGGGCCTTCGACAAGCTCAAGCCAAACGGAAGTTGCTACGCCGAAATCAACGGTCCTCGCCTCACCTGCCGTGCGTCAGCGCGCCAAGGACCTCGGCGTGGATCTCGCACAGGTGAAGACCGACGGCGACCGCGTGCGCCACGCCGATCTCGACGCCTTCCTGCGCTATGGCAGCGGGCAGGGCTATCACGCCCCGCACGCCAGCCAGGCGCGTGAGGATGTGCCGGTCAAGGTCATCGGCATGCGCCGCCGCATCGCCGAGAATATGGCGGCGGCCAAGCGCACCATCCCGCACTTCACCTATGTCGACGAGATCGACGTGACCGCGCTGGAAGAGATGCGTGGCGACCTCAACGCCAATCGCGGGTCGCGGCCCAAGCTGACGATGTTACCGTTCGTGATCGTCGCGATCTGCCGCACCCTGCCAGACTTCCCGATGCTCAACGCGCGCTACGATGACGAGGCCGGCGTGGTGACGCGCCATGGCCGGGTGCACATGGGCATGGCGACTCAGACCGATGCGGGCCTGATGGTCCCGGTGCTGCGCGACGCGCAGGACATGAATGTGTGGCAGCTGGCGAGCGAGATCACCCGCCTCGCCGAAGCCGCGCGCACCGGCAAGGCGAAGTCGGAGGAGCTGTCGGGCTCGACCATCACCATCACCTCGCTTGGCCCGCTCGGCGGCGTCGCGACGACGCCGGTGATCAACAAGCCCGAGGTGGCGATCATCGGCCCGAACAAGATCGTCGAGCGCCCGGTGTTCCGCGGCGACGACATCGTGCGCGCCAAGCTGATGAACCTGTCGATCAGCTGCGACCACCGCGTGGTCGATGGCTGGGACGCGGCGAGCTATGTCCAGGCGCTGCGCAAGCTGCTCGAAACGCCGGTGCTGCTGTTCGCGGATTGATCGCCGCCGCCTGACCGGCTTCGTCGCTTTTCGCTTCCGCGGCAGCGATGATAGGCTGGCGGCGTGAGATTGTTCGCCTGCCTTGTCATGATCGTGCTGTCGGCGGTTCCTGCTGCGGCCGAACGGCGACAGCCGTCGGCGGCGCTGGCAGCCGCGATGAACGGGCGCGAGCCTCAGGCGGCGCTGGCGCTCGCTCGGACGGAGCTACGCCTTTGCCGCGCAGAGGCGAAGGCGGGTGACGACTGCTTCGCGCTGCTGTGGCAAAATTTCTTCGCGCATCGCTGGGCGGGGCAGGTCGATGCCGGAATCCAGTATCTCAAAGAGGCGCTGGCGATCGCCGAAGCCGGGCGGGCCACACGCCAGGAGCATTGGCAATTGCTCGCGCAGATCGGGGTAGAGCTGGAAGATCTCGAGCGCCGCGCCGATGCCGAGCCTTATTGGCGCGCCGTCGTCGCGCTGATGACGGGCGATCCGCGCGAAGACATTTATCGGCTGCTGCTGGCCGAAAATCTGCGCACGCAGGGCAAGTTCCTGCTGGCGGAGGGCGAGGTCGCCCGCGCGGCGCTGGCGCTCCAGCGCTCGCCGGCCGCGACGCCGGGGCGGATCGCCTCGATTCACAATTTGCGCGCCCTGATTCTCGACGGGCAGCAGCGCTGGGCGGAAGCGGCGATCGAATTCCGGCTGGCGCTGGCCATCCGGCGGGCTGACCCGCAGACCAAGTCGAACATTGTCGGGCGAACCTATGTCAATCTGCTCGGCCCCCTGCTCAAGCTCAAGCGATATGACGACGCCGAACAGGCGGTGAAAGAAGCGCTCGCGCTCGATGTCACGGACGATCCCGCGCTGATCGTCCAGCTGGTGCTGCTCGATGCGCCGCTTGCCGAAGCGCGGGCGGATTGGGCCCGCGCCGAACGGGCCTATCGCCGCGCGCTGGAGTTGCAACTGGCGATCTCGCGGACATCCACCGCCACGGCGAATGTCTATCACGGACTCGGGAGCTTCCTGATCGAGCGGGGCCGGTTCGCGGAAGGCGAGCCGTTTCAGCGCAGCGCCTATCGCATATACCGGTCCCGTCTTTCAGCCGATCATCCGCGGCGTCTGGCGATCACGATCTGGCTGGCGGGATGCCTGTTGCGGCTGGACCGGGCGGCCGATGCGAGAACGCTGTTCCGTGAAGCCGGGCGAGGGTTCGACACGCGCGTTGGCGACGTTCGGCTTGCCGGAACGGGCAGTGAGGCGGCAGACCGGCGTCGGATCTTCTTCGGCCAGGTGAAGACCGCGTGGCGCGTATCGGTTCCGTCTCCCCGCGCGATTAGCTGAGCGCCGCGCGGACTTTCTCGCGGCCTTCCTCGAACCGCTTGCGGATGCCGTCGCGGATGCGTTTGCGCTCGCCCTCGACCGCGAGGCGGCGCTGATTGAGCGCGTCGAACGCCGCCTTGTCGGTGGCGCTGCCGAAGCCGAAATAGCCATTGGCGTTCGACCAGCCGCGCTTGGCGAGAAGCTGGCAAAGCGATTGCGTCGCCTGCCACATCTCGCGCTCCTGCTTGAGCAAAGCCTCGGCGGCACCTTCAGGCGGTGTGACGATCAGGACGATGGCCTGCTTCACGTCATCCGCGAGGTTCGCGGTTTGCGCGGCGCGGGCGAGTGCTGCAACGCGCGTCGCACGATCCGCGCCGGCCTTTTCAGCTGCGCTTGCGAGCGCGCCGATCGACGGGCAGTTGCTCAGGACCGCGGGCGCTTGCGAGAGCAGATAGGGGCTGTTGAGCGTGCCGAGATTGAGCTTGGCGATTTCGGCATTCTGCGCTTTCACCGCGCGCTCGTCGGCGCGGACCAGCTCGGCATAGGCCGTCGAGATCGCGCCGCGGCCGGGATTGCTCGGCAGGATCGGCGTGGCGTCGGGATTCAGCTCGAGCTCGGCGAAGGTGCTGGCGTCGGCTGCCGTCCCGGCATGGCCGATGCGCGAAGCATTGAGCCCGGCGAGCGCACCGCCACCGATCAGCAGCGCGAGTGATGCAGCGGTCCACCAGCCCGGCCCACGCCGCAGTCCGGCGGCGAGCGCGAGTAGCCAGAACAGCAATCCGGCGGCCGCTCCGGCCCCTACCAGCGTGGCCAGCGGCAGCGGCGGCGCGACGCGCGGCAGGATCAGCGCGGCGCTGGCGAGGACAGCCAGGCCGAGCAGCACCGCGATCAGCGGCAGCGGGCGGCCCGGGCGGAGTGGGGGATCGAACTCATCGCTCATTACTTCGCCTCCGCGATCCATGCCGCCGCCGTCGCGCCGTCCCATTCCATGTCGCCGGCCACGCGCCATATTTCGCGGCCTTGCGAATCATAGAGAATTGTCGTCGGTAGGTTGACGCCATAGCCGGTCGAGAGCGCGACATCGGTATCGAGATACGGCTTGAGCGCCTGGAACTTCGCCTTCTCGAAGAACGGCGTGACCTTGGCCGCGCCTTCCAGGTCCTGGCTCACCGTCAGCACCTGCAGCTTGCCCGATTCGCGCACCGCCACCCGGTCGAGCGTCGGCATTTCGCGCACGCATGGCGCGCACCACGTCGCCCACAGGTTGAGCAGCAGCGGCTTGCCCTTGAAGTCGGCGAGCGTGACGGTCTTGCCGTCCGGCGCCTTGAACGGCGTCGCTGGCGCGGCCTCGCCCTTGTGGCTGCGGTCGAGCTTGTCGGCCCGGGTGGGCGCGGTCTCGTTCGCTGGCGCAGCGTCGCTATCGGTGGGCACAGTTGCGTTTGCTTGCCCGTCCGCGTCCTTCGGCCTATCGCAGCCGGCGATTCCAAGGGCGAGCAGGGCCAAGGCAGGGAGAAGCGCGATCGTCGAGCGCAAGACAGGCTCCAATTCGATGTGGGGCGGGCGCTTCGCCGAAGGCCCGTCGTCGGTGATGCGCGAGATTAACGCATCGATCCCGTTCGACAAGCGGATGTGGCGCCAGGATATCGCCGGATCGAAGGCGCATGTCGCGATGCTGGGCCAGCAGGGGATCGTTTCGCCCGACGACGCTGCGACGATTTCGGCCGGGCTGGATCAGGTTGCCGCCGATTATGAGCGCGGCGGGGTGCCGGAGGATATGGCGCTCGAAGACATCCATATGCTGACCGAGGCGCGGCTGGCCGAGAAGATCGGGCCGGTCGCCGGGCGGCTGCACACCGCGCGCAGCCGCAACGATCAGGTCGCAACCGATTTCCGGCTGTGGGTACGCGATGCCACCGATCAGGTGCTGGCGGCGCTCGACGTGTTGCAGGGCGCGCTGCTGGCGCGGGCGGAGGAACATGCCGACAGCGTGATGCCGGGCTTCACCCATCTGCAGAGCGCGCAGCCGGTGACGTTGGGGCATCATCTGATGGCCTATTTCGAGATGATCGCGCGCGACGTGTCGCGGTTCGGCGACAATCGCGAGCGCGGCAATCTGTGCCCGCTCGGCTCGGCGGCGCTGGCGGGGACGGGGTTCGATCTGGATCGTGCGGCGACGGCGAGCGCGCTCGGCTTTGACGGGCCGACGCGCAACTCGCTCGATGCAGTCAGCGACCGCGACTTCGCGCTCGATTATCTGATGGCGGCGGCGCAATGCTCGCTGCATCTCTCGCGGCTGGCGGAAGAGTTCGTGATCTGGGCGAGCCAGCCCTTCGGCTTCGTCAAATTGAGCGATCAATGGTCGACCGGCAGCTCGATCATGCCGCAAAAGCGCAATCCCGACGCCGCCGAGCTGGTGCGCGGGCATAGCGGTCGGATCGTCGGCTGCCTCATTGCGCTGATGATCACGATGAAGGGGCTGCCGCTCGCCTATTCGAAGGACATGCAGGACGACAAGCCGCCGGTGTTCGAGGCCCACGACTTGCTGGCGCTGTCGATTGCGGCGATGACCGGGATGATCGAGAGCGCGCAGTTCCGCACCGACCGGATGCGCGGGCTGGCGGAGAGCGGCTTCGCAACCGCGACCGATCTTGCCGACTGGCTGGTGCGCGAGGGCGGCATCCCGTTTCGCGAGGCGCACCATATCACCGGCCGAGCGGTTGCCGCGGCGGAAGCCAAGGGCGTGCGGCTCGACCAGCTCGAGCTTGCCGATCTGACCGCGATCGACCAGCGTATCGACGAACGTGCGTTCGGCGTGCTCACCGTCGATGCGTCGGTAGCGAGCCGCACGAGTTTCGGCGGGACCTCGCCGGTGCGGGTGCGTGAAGCGATTGCGGCCGCGCGCGCCGCAAGAGGAGAGTAATCAATGCGGACTCTGGTGGTCTTTTCGGCGATCCTGTTGGCGGCTTGCGGCAACAAGGGCGAGCTGAAACCGGCCGCCGGGGGATCGCTGCCGCCCAAACCCTATGGGGCGGTGGCCACGCCGACGCCCACCGATTTGGTGCAGGCGCCGCCCCAGACCCGTCCGACGCGCAGCGACGAAGTGCTGCGCAGCTCGCAGGAACGGCGCAGCGACGAATTCACGCTGCCGCCGCAATAATCAAAGAAGATCAATCGATGGATCATTTCAACCGCAAGAACGGCGTGTTGCACGCCGAGGACGTCGCCATTCCGCAAATCGCCGCGGACGTCGGCACGCCCGTCTATGTCTATTCGACCGCGACGCTCGAACGCCATGCGCAGGTGCTCAAGGCCGCGCTCGCCGATCTGCCGCGCGTGCACATCGCCTTTGCGATCAAGGCCAATCCCAACCTCGCCGTACTCGGCGTGCTGGCGCGCAACGGCTATGGCGCCGATGTCGTGTCGGGCGGCGAATTGAAGCGCGCGCTAGCGGCAGGAATGAAGCCGGAGGACATCGTCTTTTCAGGCGTCGGCAAGACGCGGCGCGAACTTCAGCTCGGCCTCGACGAGGGGATCGGCCAGTTCAATATCGAGCTGGAGGAGGAAGGCGCCGTCCTCGCTGAGCTGGCGCATGCCCAAGGCAAGATCGCGCCGGCGGTGCTGCGGGTGAACCCCGACGTCGATGCGGGGACGCACGCCAAGATCTCGACCGGCAAGGCCGAGAACAAGTTCGGCGTGGCGATCGATTCGGCGTTGGGCATCTTCGACCGGCTGTCCAAGCTGCCCGGCCTGAACCTGCGCGGCGTGGCGATCCATATCGGCAGCCAGTTGAAGACGCTCGACCCGCTCGAGGCCGCGTACAAGCGGATCGGCGAGCTGGTCGCGGAGCTGCGCGCGGCGGGGCATGACATCACCCATGTCGATCTCGGCGGCGGGTTGGGCGTGCCCTATCGCCCGGGCGAGACCGTCTCGTCGGCGGAAGAGTTCGGCGCGATGGTCAAGCGCGTGACGCAGGGCTGGGACGTGACGTTGATGTTCGAGCCAGGGCGCTTCATCTGCGGCAACGCCGGGGTGCTGGTGACCGAGGTGATCTGGGTCAAGCCCGCCAGCGGCAATCCCTATGTCATCGTCGATGCTGCGATGAACGACCTTGCGCGGCCGGCGCTGTACGACGCCTATCACGAATTCGAGGCGGTCGAGCCGACCGGCGAGAAGTTCGTGGCCAATATCGCGGGTCCGGTGTGCGAGACCGGCGACACCTTCGCGATGGGGCGCGAGATCGACGTGGTGCGCTCGGGCGACCTCGCCATCTTCCGCACCGCGGGCGCATATGGCGCGACCATGGCGTCGACCTATAACAGCCGCCCGCTGGTGCCCGAAGTGCTGGTGTCGGGCGACAAGTATGCGGTGGTCGCCGACCGCATCCAGGCCGAGACGATCATGGGCGCCGAACGCGTCCCCGAGTGGGCGCGGTGAAAAATTCCGGTCTGCCCGTCTTCGTTCGCGTCGATGGGCAGCCGGTAATTCTGGTGGGCGAAGGCGCGTCGGCGGAGGCCAAGCGCCGGCTGCTCGAACGCGCCGGGGCAGTGATCGTCGGCGAAGCTGGCGATGCGCGGCTGGCGATCGTCGCCGATGACGAGCCCGACGCCGTGGCGGCGCGGCTCAAGGCGCGCGGCGTGCTCGTGAATGTCGCCGACCGGCCCGACCTGTGCGATTTCACGCTGCCCGCGATCGTCGAGCGCGATCCGGTAACGATCGCGATCGGCACCGGCGGCGCGTCGGCTGGGCTGGCGGCGGCGTTGCGGCAGCGGCTGGAGGCGATGCTGCCCGCTTCGCTCGGCCGGCTGGCCGATGCGCTCGCGGCGGCACGCGACGCGATCCGGCGGCGTTGGCCCGACAGCGGCGAACGGCGGCACGCGATCGGTGCCGCGCTGGCCGGGCCGCTCGACCCGTTCACGGCGCAACCGGACGATGCGGTGGCACGATGGCTGGGCGGTGAAGGCGAAATCGCGAACAGACTGGTCCGCATCCGGCTGCATTCGGCCGATCCCGACGACCTCACCCTGCGCGAGGCGCGCGCGCTGGCGCAGGCCGAACGCGTGACCCACCGCCCCGGCGTGCCGCGCGCGATCCTCGACCGCGCGCGTGCCGATGCTGAGCGGATCGAATGCAGCGCGGCGCCTCAGGGCTTGCCCGGCCTCACCGTCGATGTTGAAATGGGCGAATGAGCGGATTTGCCTTTGTCGTCTCGCGCAGCGGGGTGCGCGAGACCACGCCCGAGGAAGCGGTGCGCGCGCGCCGCGGCTTTATGTGGATTCACCTCACCAACCGCGACGATCATGTCCAGCTCTGGCTGCGCGACACCGCGGGGCTCGAGCATTTCGTGATCGATGCGCTGACCGCGCTGGAGACGCGGCCGCGCTGTGACCAGATCGATGGCGGGGCAGTGCTCAATCTGCGCGGCAAGACGCAGGCGGCGATGCAGGCGTCGGACCCGCTCGCCTCGGTGCGGCTGTTCGCCAATGGCGACCGGGTGATCTCGGTCACGCGGCTGCCGCTCGATGCGATCGAGGTGACGCGCGCGGCGATGGCGGCGGGCACGATCCTCGACGCGGGCGACCTGATCGCGACGCTGGCGGGCGCGATCACCGCGCAGCTCGACCCCGAAGTTGCCGAACTCGGCGATTCGCTCGACGCGTGCGAGGAGCAGCTCGATCCGCGCCATGCCTTCGATTTGCGGCGCAAGGTCAACCACGCCCGCCGCACCGCGATCGGCTATCGCCGGTTCCTCTATCCACAGCGCATCGCACTCGAAAACCTGTCGTCGTTGCATGTGCGCTGGCTCAACGACGACGACCGGCTGCACATCGCCGGCGCCGCCGACCGTGCGGCGCGCATGGCCGAGGAGCTGGAGGCGATCCGCGAACGCGCCGCGCTGATTCACGAGACGCTGACCGATTTGCGTGCCGAGCTGATCGACCAGCGCTCGCTGATCATCGCGATCGCGGCGATGGTGTTCCTGCCGCTGACCTTCATCACCGGTCTGTTCGGAATGAATGTCGACGGGATACCTTACGCGCATCACGCCGGATCATTCTGGGTGATCACGGGCTTCAGTCTGGCAGTGGCGGCGGCGGTGACCTTCTACTTCGTCAGGCGGCACTGGTTCCGCTGAGACGCTCGACCTCGGCATTGAGCGATTGAATCGAGCTCACCAGCCGCGCGCGGTCGGCGCGGGTGACGGCGAGCTCGGTTTTCGTCTCGCCCAGCTCGATCGCACGCGCGGCGATGCGCGCGTCCATCGCTGCAACCGAGCGCTTGAGGTCGCTCAGCCGTGCGGCACGGTTGAGCGTGCGCTCGATCCGCGCCAGCAGCACGTCGAAATCGAACGGCTTGGCGACATAATCGTCGGCACCGCAAGCCAGCGCTTCGACCGCGCTGGCGCTGTCGCTCTGCGCGGTGATCATGACCACGGGCAGGTCCATCGTGTCCGGCGTGCCGCGTATCGTGGTCAATACTTCCAGACCGGAAATCCCCGGCATCACCCGATCGAGCAAAACAAGGTCGAAACCGCGCCCCGCGATCAGGTCGAGCGCCTCGCGGCCATTGTCGCTCAGCACCACCAAATAACCTTTTTCGCCGAGCCGCTGGCCCATGACGTGCAGGTTGGTGCGGCTGTCATCGACGATCAGCACGCTGCGAACGGTGCGTCGGCGCGCGTCGGCACTGGGGATGAAGTTCGGTCCCATGACATATGGTGTGCCATGCGAGCGTCACTTTCCGGTTAACGACGCCGCAACCATGCATGGCGCGCGGCTTGCCCGGGCGCGCGGCTTGGCCGAAACAGGGGCGCGAATCAGGGAGCAGCGCGTGGGAGCACCGGGACCGCTGGCCGGCGTGCGGATCGTCGAGATCGATTCGATCGGATCGGTGCCGTTCGCCGCGCTGCTGCTGGCGGAGCTGGGCTGCGAGATCGTGCGCGTGTTCGAGCCGGACGCCACCGCCAGCCAGGTCGTGCCGGCGCTCTATCGCGGCCGTCACGATATCGAACTCGATTTTCGCCACCCCGCCACCATCGCCGAAGTGGCCGAACTGGCGACTCAGGCCGATGGGCTGATCGAAGGGCTGCGCCCCGGATCGATGGAGGCGCTCGGGCTGGGGCCGGAACCGCTGCGCGCGCTCAATCCGCGGCTGGTCTATGGCCGGGCGACCTATTGGGGCCAGTCGGGTCCACTGGCCGGACGCCCGGGCAGCGACATCAACGTGCTCGCGCTGACCGGCGCACTGCACGCGATCGGCGCCGCCGACCATCCGGTGCCGCCGCTCAACCTGCTCGGCGACCATGCCGGGGCAGGGCTGTTCCTCGCGCTAGGCATGGTGTCGGCGATCCTCGGCGCGCAGGCGACAGGTGAGGGGCGGGTGGTCGATGCGGCGGCGTTCGACGGGGTGAGCGCCATGATGGGACTGACGCAGAGCCTCTTCGCCTCGGGCCGCTGGATCGACCGGCGCGAGAGCAATCTGGTCGATGGCGGCGCACCCTTCTATCGCAGCTATGCCTGTGCCGATGGCGGGCATGTCGCGGTCGGCGCGCTCGATCCGGTGCAGTTCGAGAAGCTGTGCACCGGGCTCGGCTTCGCGCCCGGCAGCTGCGCGCAATTCGACCGCGCCGACTGGCCGCAAATGGCGGCGCAATTCGCCGAACGGTTCGCGGGCCGCACGCGCGCGCAATGGGCCTATGTCTTCGCCGAGGGCAGCGCCTGTGTGACGCCGGTGCTGACGCTGGAGGAGGCGGCGCGACAGCCGCATGCGATGGCGCGGCGCCCGGTCGCCGCGGGTCCCGGCGCATTGGCGTCCGCGCCGCGCTTCGAGCCGGCGGCGGCGGTGGCCCCGCCGTCACGTATCGCGACGGTCAGTGAGATTCTGGCGCGCTGGGCCGGTTAGGCGGCGCGCGCCTGGCTCCACGCCCCGGCGATTTCTTCGAGATCGTCGGCGACTGCGCGGAATGGCCGGGGATCGCTGCCGATGCTCGACTGGATGATCTGCGCGCGCAGCCCGTGATAGAGCGTGGCGAGCGTGCGCGAGACCTCGCCGCCGCGCTCGAAATCGAGGTTGGATTCCAGCGCGAACAGGATCGCGGTCGCGCGCGAGATGCGCTCGCTCTTGACCGTCGGCTGCTTCTTCTCGGCGGCGAAGGCGGCGGCGCGCAAGGCCGCAACGCATTCCTTGTACATCAGCTCGACCAGCTGGTGCGGATCGGCCGCGGCGGTGCGGCCGACCGCATCGATCGAGCGGTAGGTTGCGGCAGCGTTGGTGTTGAGACGCATCGGCTTGTTCATCGTCTCAATCTGCCTTGTTCCATGCGTCGATCTGGCCCTCGAGGAAGGTCATCGTCGATTTGTAAGCGGCGACCTTGGCGTCCATCGACGCGAATTGGCGAGTCATGCGCGTGCGAAGCGCCTCGGCCTTTTCGAGCGCGTCGGCGCGGTCTTCGCTGATGTCGGTCTTCGCCCGCGTATAGTTGAGCACGCTCGCGCCGAGGCCGCGGGTGGTGCTGGCGGCCGCGGCGGAGATCGAGCCGAGCGCGGCGGCGAGACCGTTGGCGGTGGTCGCGGTGCCGTTGGCGGCGGCGAACATCTTCTCGACCTGCTCGGGATAGTTGACCAGCGCGGTGGTGAGCGCGGTGGTGTTGAGGCTGAGCGTGCCGTCGCGGTTGGTCTGAATGCCGATCTGCGCCAGCGTCGTCGGCACATTGTCGCTGCCTGACGCGATCGGGGTGAGCGTGAGCTGCTGCAGCTGGCGCTTCAGCGTCTTGGCGGCGAGGTCCTGCCGCAGTGCGCCGGTGATCGGGTCGAGGTCGGTGTTCAGCGCGGCGAACACCTCGTTATAGGTGTCGACGAAGTCCTGCGCGGCCTGAACCAGCGAGGTGCTGGGCGAATTCTTGCCGAGATTGACGATCGTGCCGGCCTGCGCCGAAACGAGATCGAGCTTCACCCCCGGCACGAGGTCCGAGATCGTGTTGGAGTCGCGCTTCAAGGCCACGCCGTCGACCGCGACGATCGCGTCGGCGGCGGCGCTGCCGATCGTGGTGCCGCTTGCGCCGATGCCGACATTGAGCGCGGCGAGGCCGGTATGACCGGGCGTCTCGGTAGCGGTCAGGGTGAAGGCGCGCGTCTCGCCGCTGGCGCCCTTAAGCACGAGCCGCGAACCCGCGGAATCGGTCATCACCGAGGCGGTGACGCCGGCCTTGGCCGCGTTGATCGCGCTGGCGATACCGTCGAGGCTGGAATTGCTGGCGTCGATGGTGACGTTGACCGGCGTGCCGCTGCCCGGCGTGAAGCCCGTCATCGCGCCATTGGCGACCGTCGCCGTGCCGAAGGTCAGCGTCAGCGTGCCCCGGCCGACCGCCGTCGTCGCGCTCGGGCGCGGGGTCGAGGCGGTGGTCTGGGTCGAGGCGAGCTGACGCACCTCGATCTTGGCGTTGAGGGCGGTGAGGTCGGCGCCCGCGATGCGCGACACGGCGACGATGCCGGGGTTCGAGCTGGTCGGCTGGGTCGACAGCGTGCCGCTCTTCGACAGCGTCGTCAGCGCGCCGGCAAAGCCGGTGATGTTGCTCTTGTGCGTCGAGGCGGCGCTGATCTGCGCGGTCAGCGTTTCCTCGCGCTGGGTCAGCGTTGCGTTGCGTGTCTCGAACTGCGCATCGACCAGGCTCTGGACGAGCGCGGTCGTGTCGATGCCCGATCCGCCGCCGAGCGTTTTTGCGATCGATTCAACGGCCACGTGAGCGTCCCCCTATATGTCGGTTAACGGCCATCATCGCGCGGGCTTTAGGCCTGAAAGCACGCCATTCTCGTCGAACAGCGCGGTCTCCGGCACCGCGATGTTCGGCATGCGGCCACCGGCCAGCCGGTTGATGCCGAACACGAACGCCAAGACCGTCGCGACCGCCATGTAGAGGTCGTCGCGAATCTCCTGATTCTCGCGGCTGGTGAAGTAGATCGCGCGGGCGAGCGGCGGCAGCTCGACGCTCGGCACCGCGAATTCGTCGGCCAGTTCGCGGATCGCCAGCGCGATCTCGCCGCGGCCCTTGGCGACCACCACCGGCACCTGATCCTTGCCCTGATCGTAGCGCAGCGCGACCGAGAAGTGAGTCGGGTTGGTGAGCACGACATGCGCGGTCTGCACCTTCGATCGCATGCCGCCCTTGGCGAGCTCGCGCTGGCGCTGGCGCTGCGCGGACTTGGCCTCGGGCGAGCCTTCGGTCTGCTTATGCTCGTCCTTGATTTCCTGCATGCTCATCTTGAGCCGCTGCATGTGGCGGAAGATCTGGATCGGCAGGTCGATGCCCGCGATCAGCAGCAGCCCGCCGGCCATGACGAGGACGAGCGTCGAGAAGGTGTCGCCGAGCGCGCGCACGGCTTCGGTCAGGTTGGATGAGACGAGCCCCATCGTCTGCCCCGATGCGCCCCACAACAGCCACAGGCCGATGCCGCCGAGCAGAACGACCTTTAGCAGCGACTTGCCGAGCTCGATCCAGCCAGTTGGGCCGAAGATGCGTTTGAGGCCCGAGCCCGGGTTGATTCGGTTACCTTTGGGCGCGAGCAGCTTGCCGTTGAAATGCAGCGAGCCGAGCGCAGCCTGACTGGCGATCGCGCCGAAAAAGGCGATGGCGAGCAGCGCGCCAAGTGACGGGGCGAGCTTCCACCCGGCGGTGGCGAGCGGCTTCCACGGCTGAAAACTCTCGATATCGCCGCGGCCGAAGCTGAAGCTGGCGGTCATCACTTCCTTGATCGCGCCGAGCAGCTGCGGCCCCATCAGGATCATCCAGCCACAGCCGAGCAGGATGATCAGCGCCGCGCCGAAGTCTCGGGACTTGAGGAGGTCGCCATCTTCCTGCGCCTTTTGCCGGCGCTTGGGTGTTGGGGCTTCTGTCTTTTCGCCGGCGCTTTCACTCATCAGCCGAGCACCAGGCTTTGCGCGGCGTCGAGCGCCTCGCGGATGATGACGAGCATGTAGTCGCCCATCGCCGGCATGCCGACCAGCAAGGCGAGCACGCCCATGGCAAGGCTGGCGGGCAGGCCGATCGCGAACAGGTTGAGCGCGGGGGCCGAGCGCGAGATCATGCCGACGATGATGTTGAGGCACAGCAGCAGGAAGCCGACCGGCAGCGCGAGCAGCAGCCCGGCGAGAAACGCATAACCACCGAACAGCGCGATATTCTGGAGCTTGCCCGGGGCGAGCCAGGCTTGCCCGGGCGGGAGCAGTTCATAGGAGCGCACCACCAGCTCGACCAGCACGAGATGGCCGTCGACGGCGAGGAACAGCAGCGTCAGCAGGATCGTCAGGAACTGGCCGAGCGCCGGCGTCGATGCGCCGGTTTGCGGGTTGATGGCGGAGGCGAAGCTGAGGCCCATCGAGGTGCCGATGACTTCGCTCGCCACCAAGGGCGCGGCGAAGGCGATCTGCAGGACGAAGCCGAGCGCGAGGCCGACCAGCGCTTCGGCGGCGACGGCGAGGAAGGTCGCGAGCGCGAACACCTCGCCCGGCGCCTGAATCGGCACCGCGTTCATCGACAGGATTGCGATCGCGCCGGTCAGCGCGACGCGGACGTTGAGCGGCACCGACACCGCGCCGAACACCGGCGCGGCGATGAACGCGGCGCCCACCCGCACCATGGTGAAGACCAGCGCCCAGAGCTGCGGCTCGATCGAGAGGCCGAAGCCGAGCATGATCTACTTCACAAGCTCGGGAATGCGCTCGAAGATGCCGGTGGTGAAATCGCCGAGCAGCCCGAGGATCATGCCGCCGAAGATCACCAGGCTGATCGCCACGACGATCAGCTTGGGGACGAACGACAAAGTCTGTTCCTGGATCGAGGTCGCGGCCTGGATCATGCCGAGGATCAGGCCCGACAGCAACGCCGGGATCAGGATCGGGGCCGAAGCCAGCGCGAGGATCCACATCGCCTCGCGCGCGACGCCCATGAAATAATCTGCGTCCATCGCGCTAACTCGCAAAACTTGAAGCGAGGCTGCCCATCGTCAGCGCCCAGCCATCGACCAGCACGAACAGCAGCAGCTTGAACGGCATCGCGATGATCGTCGGCGACATCATCATCATGCCGAGACTCATCAGCACGGTCGCGACGATCAGGTCGATGACGATGAACGGCAGGAAGATCAGGAAGCCGATCTGGAACGCGGTCTTGAGCTCGCTGGTGACGAAGGCCGGGAGCAGGATCGAGAAGGGCGTGTCCTGCGGCTTGGCGATCGGCGGCGCCTTGGCGATGCCGGCGAACATGGTGATGTCCTTGACCCGGGTCTGCTTGAGCATGAAGGCGTGGAGCGGCTCGCCGGCCTTCTCGATCATCTGCGTCGCGCCGATCTTGCCTTCGGCATAGGGCTTGATCGCATTGACGTTCATCTCGTTGATCGTCGGCGCCATGATGAAGAAGCTGAGGAACAGCGACAGGCCGACCAGCACCTGATTGGGCGGCGTCTGCTGAAGCCCGAGTGCCTGGCGCAGGATCGCGAGCACGATGATGATCCGCGTGAAGCTGGTCATCATCAGCAGGATGCCGGGCAGGACGGAGAGCAGCCCCATGATGATGAGGACTTGCAGCGACAGCGAAAGCGGCGCGTCGCCGCCGCCAAGGTCGCCGAGCGCGCGGTCGACCGCATCGCCCATGCCCGGCGTCGGCGCGGGGGCCGGCGCTGCGACCGGGACCGCGGGCGCCGCGGCCTGCGCAAAGGCCGGTGCGACGAGGAACAGTGCGAGCGCCAGCGCGCCGATCACCAGCGCGAAATGCTTGAGCCAGGGATTCATCCGTCGATCCGGTCGATCAATGCGACGCCGTTACGGCTGACCGAGACGAGGATGCGCTTGCCCTCCACTTCCAGCACCGCGATGCGCGTGCCGGCCGAGACCATCATCGTCTCCTTGACCTTGAGCATGCGGTCGCCCTGGTTGCCAGGCAGCCGTGCCTCGAGCTTGCGCCAGAGATAGAGGCAGCCGATCAGCAAGCCGCAGACGAGCGGCAGCAGCACGACGAGCTTGAGGATGTAGGACCACATCATGGCGGAGGATCAGCCCCGCTTTTCGGGCGCGACCAGCTCGGTCATGCGCACGCCGAACTTGTCGCCGACCGTCACGACCTCACCGCGGCCGATCAGCGTGCCGTTGACGAACACGTCAAGCAGTTCGTCGGCCTGGCGGTCGAGCTCGATCACGCTCGATTCGCCGAGCGCGAGCAACTCGCGCAGCGTCAGCGTGGTCGAGCCGATCTCGACGGTGAGCTTGACGTCCACATCCTGCAGGAGGTGGAAGTTCGCGGCCACCGCGGCGTCTCCGGCAAAGCTTCCGGTCATGTCGTTCATCGTGCGTCCTCGGTGAGAAGGGGTTCGAAACGGGTCATCTTGATCGCGGCCTGGCCGTTGGCGGTGCCGACGGTGCCGAAGCCGATTTTCTGGCGGGCGACCATCACCGGCACGTCGGGGCCGAAGCTGATCGGAATCACGTCGCCAAGCTTGAGCGCCATCAGCATCGAAACCGGCACCATCGGCTCGGCCAGCACCGAACGCACCGGCAGGCGCAGCGCCATGGCGTTGCGCGTCAGGCCGTTGCGCCATTCGGGCTCGGGCTCGGGCTCGCCGCCGATCACCTTGGCGGTGAGATTGGGCGTGTGCGGTTTCAGCGCGGCGACGGGATAGAGGATGTCGACCCAGTGCGGCTTTGCATCGCCCGCGGCGACACCTAGGCGGGTGAACACCATCGGCTCATTCGCGTCGATTTCCGGCGCGACGGCGATCGACGCGGTGTTCTCGGCGCAGCTAAAGCGGAAGTTGGCGAGCAACTCCCAGGCGGGATCAAGCTGTGTGGCGATGCTGGCGGCAATGCGCTTGAGCAGCGTGTCGGCGGCGCCGGTGAACTCGGTCGGCAGCGGATGCGGCGCTTCGCCATCGCCGCCGAAGAAGCGGTCGAGAATCTCGTAAGCGAACTTGCCCTCGATCGCGATCAGCGCGCGGCCGCGGCCGGGCGCCATGCCGAGCTGCAGCCAGGCGGTGAGGCCGGCGGGCCGCTCGTTCTTGTAGTCGCCGAAGCGCTGCACCGCGAGCGGCTCAGCCCAGCAGCGCGCGCCTTCGCCGACCAGCGGCTCGAAGCTTGCCTTCAGCGACTTGGCGAGCCGCGCGGTGAGATGCTGCAACGCGTGCAGATCGCCGAACGGATTGATGTTCGCCGCAGCGCCCAGCGCCGGTGCGTGTTCCGCACCGGCCCGGGAACGCTCGCGCCGTTCGGGAGCCAAGTCTGAAGGGGCGTTAACCATGTCTCACTGAACAATGAAATTGGTAAAGTAAACGTTACCGATGCCGCCAAAGCCTTCCTTTTGCTTGAGCACGGCATTGATCGCGGCGGCGAGGCGCTTGGCCAGTTTTTCCTTGCCGGCGGCGGTGAAGACATCGTCCTCGCTGGTTTCGCCCAGTGTCAGCAATACCTGGCTGCGCACGGCCATTTCGTGCGTCTTGAGATTCTCGATGACGGTGTTGTCGTAGGGCGTCGAGATCGCGATGCCGACCTGGATGAAGTGCACGCTCTCGCGCAGGTTCGAGGTGAACTCTTTTTCCATCGCATAATAGGTCGAGGCATATTTCTCGCCGCCCGCGCCAGCCGGCGGCCGCGAGCCGCCCTCGCCGCTGCCTTCGCCTTCGGCCGCGCTGGCGCGCACCTGCTCGCTCTTGGGCACCAGCCGCGGACCGCTGGTCTCGGCTTCTCCGGCCTCGGCCTTGGCGCCGCCGATCAGTCCGGCGTTCGAGGCATAGAGCCCGCCGCCCACGCCGCCGCCGACCAGCACGAGCAGGCTGACGCCGATCAACAGCCACTTCTTCTTGCCGCCCTTCTTCTTGGCTTCGGGCGCGTCGGGCGCTTCCTTGTCACTCATCGTTCATTCCCCCAAATTTCGGATAGATTGAGTCAGGCAATTCGGTCATCGCTGACGGGCTCGGCGCGGTGCGCGACGGACGCGTTGCGGCCGGGACCCCGCTGCTGTTGCTGCTGGGCGTCGCGCTGAGCGCCCTGCTGGCTGCCGCCATCGACACTGGTCTGGCCGAGCTTCACCCCGCGCGCATCGGCAAGTTCGGCGAGCCGCGGCGCGGCGTCGGCGATCAGCTGGCGAGCCGCCGGATTGTCGGCGGTGAAGTGGACATGGATGCGGTCGCCGTCGCGGCGGATCGAAACTTCGAGCGCGCCGAGATTTTCGGGCGCGAGCTTGATCCGCGTATCGGCGGCCTCGGCCGAATCGCGCAACGCGGCGATCCGCTCGATCATCTGGCCGGTCCAGTCGTCGCGAGTCATGTCGAGCGGCGCTTGTGACGCGCCCGACATCGCCTGGACGGTGGTTTGCTGTTCGGTGCGGGCCTGGCCATTGAACAGGATCACGGCTTCGCTGAGCCCGTCGAACGGCGCAGGATCGGTGGCTGCCGTGGTGATCGCCGCTGCAAAAACTTGCGCGGCGATGCCGGCATTCGCGACGGGCGGCGCGGCTGGCAGCGGCACGAAGGCTGGGGCCGGCTGAGCGGCCTCGCGCGCAGGCGCTGCGTCGAACCGGCCGCGCGGCAGCGGTGCTGCCGGCTCCGCATCGGGTTCAAGTTCCGGGGCGGAACGCAAGGTTTCGAGGGTCAAGGACGCGTCGCTGGTGACTGGCGCTTCGACCGGTGTTGGTTGCGGCAGCCCGGCGGGCGGTGGGGTCGGCGGCTCGATCCCCGCGGTGCGGAGCGCGTGCGCGGCAGCGACGACCGGGGCGGATCCCTGCTCGGATGCCATCTGTGCGGCGGCGACCACGGTTGCGGCGGGGTTCTGGCGTGGCACCGGCGCTTCGGTCTCGAGGCTCGAAACCCCGGTCGCGGGCATGCCGTCGGTCTTGGCGCGCGCGGCAGCCGGGAGCATGATGGCATGGACTTCGGCCGACCGTTCCTGCGGGGCCAGCTTCAGCTTGCCCGGCTCGGATTGCGGCGCCGGGCCGGGAACGGTGGGATGATCGCCGGACTTTGCCGTGGTGTCCGGCGCTGACGCCGTTTCCAGCGTCGGCTCGGCCGTTGTCGGCAGTGATGCAGGCCCAACCGCGGGTTCGGTCAAAGCGGCGGACTGGCCTTCCGGCGCCGCGACGACCGGCGTCAGCGGCATCGGCGCGGCGTCCATCGGCAGCCAGGCGAGCACCGGGTCCGGCGTCGCATCGTCCTCGACCGGCAAATCCTTGCCGCGTTCGGCATCGGGTTGCCGCTCGCCCTTTGCCTTGGGCGCGGTGCCCGGGATCAGCAATCCGCCGAGCGCGGCGCCGAAATCGGCGGGCGGCGCGGCGGTGCCGGGCAGCGCCACAGGTGCGGCACGCAGCGGCACGGCGGGGACGAGCCCCGGCAGCGAAGCGTTGATCTGGAAGCTGGCGAGCAGGTCGGGCACGACGGCGAATTCTCCTTTGCTGGCAAATCAGCAAGGATCGTGCCGTTTTTAGGAAAACCGCTTCTTCATCGTGGCCGGCATGTCTTCGAGCGCGCGCATCGCCTTGCGTGCGGCATTGGCCTCGGCGCGTTCGATCAGCTTTTCGATCGCGGTCTGGTCGCGCTTGGCGTCCTGCGTCGCGGCGCGTGCGGTGTCGAGGCCGCGCTGCGCCTCGGCGACGCGGCGTTCGGCGGCGAAGGCGGATTGGTGCAGCCGCTCGCGATAATGCGCGGCGGCGATCAGCGTAGTGGCGCTGCCCGGCGCCGGGGCTGGCGAGGGCGCGACGCCTTGGGCAAGTTGCGCGATGCGCGCGCGCAGGGCTTCCTCGTTGGCGACCTTCTCTCGCGCGGCGACTTCGCCGGCGCGGACCATGTCGAGCTGCAAGGTACGTACCCGGAGCAATCGCCCGAGCTTCTTCTGGTGTTTGTCAGGCATCGCCGAACACGCCGACCAGCTCGGTCACCGCATCCTCCAGGCTGACCGTGTCGTCATAAGCCTGGCGGATATAGTCGAGCACCGAATCATGGCAGGCGATGGCGGCATCGATCGCGGGGTCGGCGCCCGCGCGATAGGCGCCCATCAGCACCAGATCGCGATTTTCCTCGTAAGTGGCGAGGTGGCGGCGCAGCACGCGCGCGGCGTTGACATGCGCCTTGCCGGCAATGTCGGTCATCACGCGGCTGACAGACGGGCCCAGATCGATCGCGGGGTAAACGCCGCGTTCGGCGAGCGCCCGGCTCAGCACGATATGCCCATCGAGGATCGAACGGGCGGAGTCGACCACAGGATCGTTGCCGTCGTCGCCATCGGCCAGCACGGTGTAGATCGCGGTGATCGAGCCGCCGGTGTGGACGTCCGTCCCGGCGCGTTCGATCAGGCTCGGCAGCATCGCGATGGCCGAGGGCGGATAGCCGCGCGCCGAGGCCGGTTCGCCCAGCGCCAGGCCGATCTCACGCCCGGCATGCGCGACGCGAGTCAGCGAATCCATGATCAACAGCACCTTCTTGCCCTCGGCACGAAAGGCTTCGGCGATGGCCGTGGCGCGCAGCGCGCCGCGGATGCGCAGCACTGGCGAATGGTTGGCCGGGACCGCGACCACGACCGAGCGCCCCCGCGCCTCGCCCGCGACCTTGGTTTCGAGAAAGTCGGACACTTCGCGCGAGCGCTCGCCGATCAGGCCGATGACGATCACGTCGGCCTTGGCGGCGCGCACCATCATACCGAGCAGCACCGATTTGCCGACGCCCGAACCCGCCATGATGCCGACGCGCTGGCCCTGACCGATCGTGAGCAGACCGTTGATCGCGCGCACGCCGACATCGAGCGGCTGGAGCACGCGGCCACGGTCGAGCGGCGACTGGATCTTGCCGGCGAGCGGCCATTTGCCCGCGCCACGGATCGGGCCGAGCCCGTCGATCGGCTTGCCCGCGCCATCGACCACGCGGCCGAGCATGGCGGCGCCGACTTCGGCCTCGCCCGGCGCGCCGACGGGGCGCACCGGCGTGTTCGGCAGCAAGGCGGCGGGACCGCCGAGGTTCATCAGCAGCGTCTTGCCGCCGCGAAAGCCGATCACCTCGGCATCGACGCGGCTCTCGCCGGTGCCGATCGCGCAGACCGTGCCCACCGGCAATGACAGCCCGACCGCTTCCATCAGCAGGCCGTCATAGGAGGAAAGCCGTCCCGACACCTTGGGCCGCGGCGTGAAGCCGCCACAAGCCAAGCCATCGAGATACTCGGACGTGAAGCTGTTCAGCATGAACGCTTTCAGACGGCAGGCGGAATGGGAATGCGGTCGATCGCCTGGGCGAGTTGTTCGAGCCACAGGTCGGGGCCGTCCTCAACGATGGTCGAGGCGCTTTCGATGACGAAGCCGCCGCGCGCGACATGCGGGTCGCCGACGGGGAAGACGGTCTTGGGCAGATGCCCTTCGACCAGCGCCACATCGTCGGGATGCATCCGCAGGATCGCCGATTCGGCGCTGTCGGCGAGCATGTCGATCGCGGCTTCGATGCGATGCGCGAGCACGTCGGGCGCGACGCCCGATTCGCCGACCATCTTGGTGACGAGATGAAGCACGGTCTGGCGCAGATGCCCGGCCATGCGCTCGCG
Source organism: Sphingomonas tagetis (assembly GCF_024211275.1). GTDB lineage: Bacteria > Pseudomonadota > Alphaproteobacteria > Sphingomonadales > Sphingomonadaceae > Sphingomonas > Sphingomonas tagetis. The sequence continues at coordinate 25,705 of NZ_JAMLDX010000024.1, read as the reverse complement.
GTCGAAATGCGCGCCCGCGGTCAGCGCTTCGCTGACCTGCTGGAGCAAGGCGGCCTGCTGCGCCGCCGCGACTTCGGCCTCGGCATGAGCGGCGGCGAGACCTTCGGCATAGCCGGCGGCACGCGCCGCAGCGACCGGATCGACGAACTCGCCCTTAGAGGGCTCGTGGGCCGGATCGAACGGGTCCCAGCCCTCGGTCGGCTTGTGGCCGGGTTCGGCGGGGCTGAAATGTTTCGGCTCGACCGGCGGCGGGTTGCGCCGGCCGATCTCGCGCGCGGCGAAGCTTTCGGGCGGCGCGAACGCGCGTTGCAGCGCCTCGGCGATACCCGGATTGCGCGCGGAGAAACCGGGCGTGAAGTCAGACATAATCGTCGTCCCCGCCGCCGCCCGGCATGGTGATGGTGCCGTCCTTCACCAGCTGGCGCGCGATGGCGATCATCACCTTCTGCGCCTCCAGCACTTCGGCCATCTTCATTGGCCCGCGCGCTTCCATCTCGTCGCGGATCGTATCGGCGGCGCGGCTCGACATGCAGGCGAGGAAGCGGTTGCGGCCCTCCTCGTCGACGCCCTTGAGGCTGCGCACCAGCACGTCGCTCTCGATGTTACGGAGCAGGGTGCCCATATTCTTGTCGTCGAGTTCGAGCAGGTTGTCGAAGACGAACATCGCCTCCTCGATCGCCCTGGCAACTTCGCGGTCGAGCTTCGCCAGTTTCGGCATCACCTTCTGCTCGGTGATCTTGCGGACCGCGGACATGATCTTGGCGGCCTCGCGCGTTCCGCCCATCTGAACGCCGACAGCCTTGCGCGGCTGGGCGGAGTGGCGTTCGAGCAGCGAGGTCAGCGTGGCGATCGCCTCGGGCGTCACCGGGCCGAGCCTGGCGACGCGGCGCAGCACTTGCGGCTGGATCGCCTCGGGCAGCATCTCCAGCACCTTGCCGGCGGTCTCGGGTTCGAGATGCGCGAGCAGCACGGCGGCGATCTGCGGATGCTCCTCCTCGAGCATCGACGCGATCTCGGTCGCATCCATCCAGGCGAGCTGCGAGATCGATTCATTGGGTTCGGGCGGCAGGATACGAGCGAGCATGGTGCTCGCGCGTTCCTCGCCCAGCGCCAGCGTCACGACCGACTGCACCTTGGGCCGCGGATCGAACTGGATCGCGCTGCGCTCCTGCGCGCGGCCGGTGAAGTCGTCGAGGACCTGCGCCATCTCCCATTCGCTGACATCGGCGACGCTCATCATCGCGCTGCCGAGCTCGCGAACTTCTTCGGGATCGAGCTTCTGCAGGATCGCGGCGGCTTCCTCGTCGCCGACGATCATCATCAGCACCGCGGCGCGTTCGACGCCGGTGAAGTTGCGGGGGGCGTTCATCTCAATTCCCCGTCTTGATCATGTCGCGCACGGCCAGCGCGGCGCGCGCGGGATTGTCGCGGGTGAAGTCGCGCACGAGGCCGACGCGGTCACCGAGCGACACGCCGCCCGCGCCGAGCATTTCGGGGCTCACCGGCGAGGGCAGCGGCACGCCGTCCGGTCCACCCATCGGCAGCGCGCCACCGCGGCCGCTGTCGTCGCGCTTCTTGAGCAGCGCCTTGGCGAGCGGGCGGACGCCCATGAACAGCACCAGCAGCGCGATCACGAGTGCGGTGACGTTGCGCAGGATCATCGCGAACCAGCCGCTTTCATAGAAGGGCAGCCCCTCGTCCTTGGCATCGGCGGCGGCGCTGAACTTGCGGCTGACCACGGTGACGGTGTCCTGGCGCGCGGCGTTGAAGCCGACCGTCGCCTTGACCAGCTCGTCGATCTGACGGATCTCGACCTGGCCGCGCGGCTTGCCCGGCTCTTCCTTGAGCAGCACGGCGACCGAAAGGCGCTTGATGTTGCCCGGCGCGGCGCGCGTGACCGAGATTTCCTTGGCATTGTCATAGCTGCGCGCGAAGCTGTCGGTCTGCTTGATTCCGGCCGCCACGGCGGCGGTCGCGGCAGCAGCCGCCCCGCCAGCCGCAGGCGTCTCGCCCGGCGTCGGCGTGGCGACGGTTGCAGGCGCGGGCGCTTCGTTGGAGAGCGCGCCGGGGATGCCGCCGGGTGCGCTGGCCGTATCGCGCGGCGCGCCGGTCCAGCTGCCCTGTTCGGCGCGCATCACGGCATTGGCCTTGTCGAACGTCTCGCGCGTCGCCTGACTCTCGTCGAGATCGACATCGGCCTGCACCTCGGCGGTGAAGTTGCCCGCGCCGAGCAAAGGCGTGAGCAACTGCACCAGCTGCTGGCGGTATTTGTCCTCGACGCGGCGCTGGAAGTCGATGCGCGCGTCGCCGGCGGTGTCGGTGCCCGACTTGCTGAGCAGCGCGCCGGCCTGATCGACGATGGTGACCGCTTCGGGCTTCATCCCGGGGACCGACGAGGCGACGAGGTTGACGATCGAGCGCACCTGCGGATCGGAGAGCGTGCGGCCCGGCTCGAGCGTGACGATGACCGAGGCCGAAGGCTCGGCCTTGTCGCGCACGAACACGGTCGCTTCAGGGGTGGCGAGGTGGACGCGGGCGACTGCAACCGTATCTATCTCGCTGATCGAACGCGCCAGTTCGGTCTCGCGCGCCTGACGCAGCCGTTCGCCCTCGACGGCACGGCTCGCGCCCATCGGCAGGTTGTCGAGCAGCGCATAGCCGCCCGGCGCCGCCTTGGGCAGGTCCTGCCCGGCGAGCAGCATCCGCGCCTTGTGGAAATCGTCTTCGCCCACGGTGATCGATCCGGCATTGTCGATCGTGTTGGGAATGTTCGCCGCCGTCAGCGCTTCGGCGACAGCGGCCTTGTCGCTTTCGGGCAGGCTGGCGAACAGCACGCGCTGCGGCGGGGTCGACAACATCGCCCAGGCGAGCGCGGCGGCGCCGATCAGTCCGAGCATGAAGATCAGTGGCAGGCTGCGCTTGACCGCAGGCTGCGACAGGATCGAGCCGATCTGGCGGAGCGGATTCGCCTGGCCTGCGAGCGCAGGGGCGGCGGGGGTGTCGGCGGCGGTGAGGGCGTTGCTCATGGTCAGACCGGCATGCTCATGATGTCACGATAGGCGGTAAGCAGCTTGTTGCGGACTTGAAGCGTCGCTTCGAAGCCGACCGAAGCTTCCTGGCGGGCGAGCATCACCTTGGCGATGTCGACCGTCTCGCCGCGTTCGTATGCGGCGGAGAGTTCGCTGGCGTTGTTCTGCGCGCCATTGACCTGTTTGAGCGCGGTTTCCAGCGTGTCGGCGAAGCTCGCCGGACCCGCCGGTTGCTGCACCGGCACCGAAGCGCCGCTGGTCGCCGCGCCGCGCAACGCTTCGTTGCGTTCGAGGATCTGGGCGCGGAGCTGCATGACGCGGTCGATCCCGCCCGCTCCGCCGATAGCACCGACGCTCATGCGCTAATCCTCCCCAGATTCTGGCGGGTGATGTCTTCGCCCTGCTCGCGCGCCTTGGCGAGGCGGTAGCGCAGCGTGCGCTCCGAAATGCCGAGCCGCCTGGCGGTTTCGATCCGGCTGCCGCCGCACTGCGCCAGCGTCTCGCGGATCGCCGCGAATTCGCTGAGCTGGACAATGTTGCTGAGCGTGCCTTCGGCCGGCGCCATCGCGGTCGCCGGGGCACGGTCGAAGATCAGGTGATCGGCGGTGATCGCATCGCCCGGGCACAGCAGCAGCGCGCGCTGGATGACATTTTCGAGCTCGCGGACATTGCCCGGCCAGTCATGGCTTTGCAGCACGGCGAGCGCCTCCTGCGTCACCCAGGGCAGCTTCGTGCGGCCGGCCGAATGGCGCAGCACCATCGCCGAAGCGAGCGCGGCGACGTCGCCGGGGCGCTCGGCCAGCGGCTTGGTCGACAGCGGGAATACCGACAGGCGATAGTAAAGATCGGCGCGGAAGCGGCCCTCGGCGACTTCGCCCTGAAGATCGCGGTTGGCGCAGGCGATGACGCGGACGTCGATCTTTTCCGCAGCGGTCGCGCCGATCGGCACCACTTCGCGCTCCTGCAAGGCGCGCAGCAATTTGGCTTGCAGCGCGAGCGGCATCTCGGCGACTTCGTCGAGCAGCAGGGTGCCGCCATTGGCCGCGCGGAAAAAGCCCTCGCCCGCGGCATTGGCGCCGGTGAACGCGCCCTTCTGGTGGCCGAACAGCAGCGCCTCGAGCATCGTCTCGGGCAGCGCCGCGCAGTTCACGGCGATGAACGGGCCGTTGGCGCGGGTCGAACCCAGGTGAATCGCCTTGGCCAGCACTTCCTTGCCGGTGCCGGTCGGGCCGTTGATCAGCACGGTGATATCCGCCGCAGCGACGCGCTCGGCGAGCGCATAGAGCGCGAGGCTCTCGGGGTCAGCCGCGACCGGGGCATGCGCGCCGCGCAGCATCGCGCTGGCAAAGCCGCTCGCCACCGCCGCATCATCCGTGCCGTAGGAGAGGCGCGCGGGATTGCCGTCATGGAAGGGGACCGCCGCGACCGGGCCTTCGGCCAGCACCAGCGTGCGCGCCGACACCGGCGGCGCCTCGCCCTCGACGATCATGAACAGATCGCCGGGCATCGGCTTCACCTTGTCGGCGGCGCCGATCGTGAAGCCCTGCGCCCGCAGCGCCGAGACCAGCGCATAGTTTTGGCGAAGAACAGCCGCTGACGGAAAGATCGTCTGCATTCGGAAACCCCCTGTGGAGCCTCCTGTTGGACGATTGATGGTAAACGAGTGGTAAACCATCCGGCAAAATCGTGCCTTTCCGGCTCCAGATTGCCGCGCACGCCCTCACGCATGTGCGCGAGGGGCGTTCGATTTTTTTGCTTAATGCCGTCCGCACCCTGCCGTTCAACCCCTGTGGCGGATCGAGCTCCTTCGCATTCAGGGGGGTGGCAAGGACGCCGGACTGAACGGAGACTAGACATGACTGTTATCGGAACGAACATCGCGAGCCTTCGCGCCGCGAACGCGTCCAAGCTGGCGTCGTCGAGCCTGCAGACCGCCATGGAGCGTCTGTCGACCGGCAAGCGCATCAACAGCGCCAAGGACGATGCAGCCGGCCTCGCCATTGCGAGCCGCATGACCAGCCAGATCAAGTCGATGAGCGTCGCGATCCGCAACGCCAACGACGGCATCTCGCTGGCCCAGACCGCCGAAGGCGCGCTGGGCGAAGTGACCAACATGCTTCAGCGCATGAAGGAACTCGCCACCCAGTCGGCTTCGGGTACCTACTCGGATACCGACCGCGGCAACATGCAGACCGAAGTCACTGAGCTCGCTGCCCAGATCGATGACGTGCTGCGCAACACCAAGTTCAACAACGTCCAGCTGTTCGCGTCGGACAAGGACATCACCAAGTCGATCCAGATCGGCACCAGCTCGGGCCGCACGGTCGATCTGAAGATCACCAAGCTCGATCTGCAGTCGATCACCGGCAAGACCATCGCGGCTCCGGTCGAGGCGGTCGAGGAAACGCCGGGCGAGGAAGAGCCGGCTGAAGCGACGCTTCAGACGCTCGAGGCGGGCGATACCCGTATCGGCACCGAGTACACCGTTACGGCCGACGACGTGACCAACAGCGCCGAGTTCACGATCGCCGTGGGTCGTGAAGTCCAGCTGAAGGAAGGCGACAAGATCTGGGATAGCGGCACGAGCGCGCTCAAGACGCTGGCGTCGGGCGACAGCGAACTGACCGGTCTCTACACCGTGATCCAGGACGACGTCGACAACGCGGCCGAAATCAGCGCGTTCGACTCGCCGGCCGAAGGTGACGTGATCAAGCTCGCCGCTGGCGACAAGATCTGGTCGTCGGACGAGCCGGTGATCGAGGAGCCGGATGGCGTCCTGACCGACGTTGCGACCGGTGACGATCTGATCGACACCGAATATACCGTGACGCAGGATGACGTCGACAATGGCGCCGAGTTCACGATCGACGTGGGCCGCGAAGTCCAGCTGAAGGCGGGTGACAAGATCTGGGACAGCGGCACGAGCGCGCTCAAGACGCTCGCGACCGGCGATGCCGAACTGACGGGCCTCTACACGGTCACGCAGGATGACGTCGACAACGCCGCCGAGATCAGCGCGTTCGACTCGCCGGCTGCCGGCGACGTGATCAAGCTGGCCGCAGGCGATAAGGTCTGGGTCCCGACGGCGGAAGAGACGCCGGAAGAGCCGGCCGAAGAGCCCACGACCCCGGCGGTCGTCGGCCTCTCGATCAGCTCGCGTTCGGCAGCGTCGACGGCGCTCGACACGGTCGAGACCGCGCTCGATGCGGTCGCAGCGACCCGCGCCAGCCTGGGTGCGGCCCAGAGCCGGCTCGAGTCGGTGGTCAGCAGCCTGACGACCAACGCCACCAACCTGACCGAAGCGCGCAGCCGCATCGAGGACGCGGACTTCTCGTCCGAGACCACGGCGCTGGCCAAGGCGCAGATCCTGAGCCAGGCATCGACCGCGATGCTGGCGCAGGCCAACCAGTCGCAGCAGAACGTTCTCTCGCTGCTTCGCTAAGCGTGTGCCGGTCGGGGTGTCACCCCCCTGACAGGCGCCACGGCCGGTCACCCTCCGAGTAATTGGAGGGAATGCGAGGAAGCCCCGGTGGCCGCAAGGCTGCCGGGGTTTTTCCTTTTGCGGTCCGGCATCGCGAGCGGGTCTAACCCCTTTTCGGGCAGGCCGTTACCCGTTGCTTCGCTTGTGCACCCGGCATGACTTCCTCAACCAAGGCGACAATCGCCTGTTGGGGAGTCCTGATGTCCATTCGCCCGCTTGTTTTCGCCGCCCTTTCGCTGACCGTCGCCAGCGCCGCGCTCGCGCAGATCGCGAACGATCCCAAGGAGCAGGCGGTGATCGACACCGCGGCGAAGCCGGACAGCTGGTTCCTAGAACAAGTCGGCGGCAAGCGCATCACGCTCGACGGCCAGACGCTCGACCTTCGCCTGCAATATCGGCTCGAGCAGGGATACAAGGCTGACGCGGCGCAGAAGAAGGCTGCGCCGCCGCCCGATCCCGCCGTCAAGCAAAAGACCATCGACGACTATTTCGCCGATCCCAAGATCGTCGCCGGAATCCGCGCCGAGGCCAATCAGGAATGGATCCGCCAGACCAATCCCGGCCCGGCGATGGCCTCGGTCCGCGACGAGCAGGTTCGTGCGCGGGACGGCCAGCCGATCCGCGTGCGCATCTATCACCCCAAGGCCAAGGGGCCGCTGCCGGTGCTCGTCTATTATCATGGCGGCGGCTGGGTGATCGGCAATATCGAGGCGGTCGACCGCTCGATGCTGCTGCTCGCCGATATTTCGAAGGCGATCGTCGTCTCGGTCGATTACCGCCTCTCGCCCGAAGCCCCCTATCCCGGCTCGTGGAACGACAGCGAGGACGCGTTCGACTGGACCGTCGCCAATGCCAAGCGTCTGGGCGGGGACGGCAAGCGCATCTGCGTCGGCGGCGACAGCGCCGGCGGCAACATGTCGGCGGTGGTGACCAACCGCACGCGCAACGCCGGCAAGTTCAGCCCGTCGTGCATGCTGCTTTATTATGCCGCGGTCGATAACCGGCCGGTGCCCGAGATGCGCAAGGACTATGCCTCGGCGCGACTGTTCTGGCAGGGCTTCGGGCTCGACGTGCCGTTCACCGAATATGTCCACCGCGCGGTGTTCCCGGGGCAGAATCTGTCACAGCCGGAAATCTCGCCGATCTTCGCCGACGGGATCGAGAAGATGCCGCCGACGGTGATGGCCTCGGCCGGGTTCGATCCGCTGCGCGATTCCGACCGCGTCTATGCCGCAAAGCTGCGCAAGGCCGGGGTGAAAGTCGTCGAGCTCGAATATCCCTCGCTGCGGCACGGCTTCATGCAGCACACGCGAGTGACTAAGGAAGCCGACCGCGCTTCGCGCGAAAGCGCCGCGGCGTTTGGAAAGATGGTGTGGGGACTCAAGCCGAAGCGCTGAGGCGCTAGGCTTCCGGCCGGGTCCAGATCCAGCCGCCGACGATGACCGCGGCCGCGAGCGAGACGAGCGGCCAAGGCATCGCGGTGAGAGCGAAGGTGACCGCGATGCTGACCGCGAAGGCCAGAGTCGCCGCCTTCTTGCCGGCGCGGCTGATCGCACCGCGCTCGCGCCAGCGCATGATGTGCGGACCGAATTTGGGATGTTCGAGCAGCCGCCGCTCCATCGCCGGCGAGCTGCGCGTGAAGCAATAGGCGGCGAGGATCACGAACACCGTGGTCGGCATCACCGGCAGCAGCGCGCCGATCACCGCGAGGCCCAGGCTGACGAATCCGGCGGCTAGATAGAGATGGCGGCGCACGGCTTTTGCCTAGCACGGCAATTGCGAATGTCTCGCAAAAAGATGCGGCGATGCGGTCAGCCCAATCGCCGCAACAGCCCCTTCTTCAGCCGGTCGTGCGCGCTCTTCTTGATCTGGCAGACTCGCGCGCCGCCGACGCCGAGCACCTGGCCGATTTCCTCGAGATTGAGTTCCTCGACATAATAAAGCTGGATCACGAGCTGCTCCTTCTCGGGCAGTTCGCTGATCGCGGCGATCAGCGCCTCGCGCTGGTCGGCATCGGCGAGCGCGTCGAACGCGGAGGGCTCGTCGGACATGAACCACGGGCCTTCGTCCGAATAGACCTCGTCGATCGAATCGAAGCGCACCGCCTCGGCGGTCGCGAAGTCGCTGCGCAACTTGTCGATCGTGACGCCCAGTTTCGACGCGACCGCAGCCTCGTCGGGCCGTTTGCCGCTTTCGTCGGTTAGCGTGGTGACGGCGTCGTTATAGGCGCGCCGCCGCTTCATCGCGCCGCGCGTCATCGTCGCCTGCCGCCGCAGCTCGTCGATCATCGCGCCGCGCACGCGGGTCTGGAGATATTGGTCGAAACTGACGAGGCCGCGATCCTCGAAGCTCGCCGCCGCCTCGACCAGCGCGACGAGGCCGATCTGGACGAGGTCCTCGACATCGATCAGCGAACTCATCGAGCCATGGACGTGCCACGCCAGCCGGCGGACCAGCGGCATGTGTTTGCGCACGAGGCTGTCCATGTCGCGCCGGGTCTCGCCGGTGCGGCCATAGGTGAGCGCAAACTCGTTGTGTTTCGGCATCGCGGTCATGCGGCGAGCGCCTCGGGTGCGCCGATCACGGCGACGACTTCAACCGACTTGTCCTCAGGCACTTCGAAGAAGCTCATCACGGGGGTATCCGGCAGACAGGTGCGGACCAGCTTGCGGATCGCGATGCGGATCGAAGGCTGGACAACAAGGGCGAAGGGCTTGGCCTCGGCCACGAGCGGCTGGGCGGCGCGCTGGAGCGCATCGACGATGCGGCGGCCGAGATCGGGTTCGATGGTGTGGCGCTTGGCCGGGTCCGAGCGGACCGCTTGTCCCAGCAATGCTTCGAGATGGCCTTCGAGCGTCATCACACGCAGCGGCTCGCGCACCCCGCACAGTCGCTGGATGATCAGCGGGCCGAGCTCCGGGCGGATCAGTTCGATGATCTCGTCGGCGTCGAGCGTGCGCTGCGCGGCCATCGCGATCGCGGCGGCGATGCGGCGGAACTCCTTGAGCGGGATGTTTTCGGCGAGCAGTCCGCGCAGCACTTGCGTCAGCGTCGTTATCGGCAGCGGGTTGGGCGAGAGCGCCGAGACCAGCTGCGCCGCGCGCTCGCGCAGGCCGTCGAGCAGCGCCTGCACCTCGTCCGGGCCGAGCAGGTCGGAGGCGTTGGTGATCAGCGCCTGATTCAAATGCGTCGCCATGACGGTGCCTGGATCGACCACCAGCCAGCCCTGGCCGGTCGCGGCATCGGCGTCGGCGGGCGAAATCCACACCGCGTCGAGCCCGAAGGTCGGATCCTTGGCCTTCTTGCCATTGAGCTTGCCGACCGCCTGGCCGGTGTCGAGCGCGAGCATCTCGTCGGGCGAGACATTGTCCTCGCCGATCACGACGCCGCCGACGACGATGCGATAGGTGAAGGGGTCGAGATTGATGTCGTCGCGCACGCGCACCTGCGGCACGACGAAGCCGAGATCCTTGGACAGCTGGCGGCGCACGCCGGTGATGCGGCCCATCAGCGCGCCACCGCGGCGCTCGTCGATCAGCGGCACCAGGCCATAGCCGATATCGACCATCACCTGCATGTTGTCGGTGACCTCGTCCCAGCCGATGCGCGAAGGATCGGCGGGCTCGGCGGCGATGTCGATCGGCTCGGGCGCGGGCGGGCGCTTGCTGGTCTGGTACATTTTCCATGCCATCCAGCCTGAACCGGCGGCGGCGGGCAGGATGATCAGGGCGGGCATGCCGGGCAGCAGCCCGAGCAGGCCGATGATCACCGCGACCGGGGTCCAGGTCTTGTGGCTGCCGAACTGGCTGCCGATCTGGTCGGCCAGCCCCTGTTCCTTGTTGGCGGAGACGCGGGTGACGATCGCGGCGGCGGCGATCGACAGCAGCAGCGCCGGGATCTGTGCGACGAGCGCGTCGCCGATCGCCAGCAGGACATAGGTCTGCGCCGCTTCGCCGATCGTCATGCCATGGCTGACCGGCCCGAGGATCAGGCCGCCGATGACGTTGATGAACAGGATCAGCAGGCCGGCGACCGCATCGCCCTTCACGAATTTCGACGAACCGTCCATCGCGCCGTAGAAATCGGCTTCGGTGCCGACCTCGACGCGGCGCGCCTTGGCTTCGTCGGGGGTGATCAGGCCGGCGTTCAGATCGGCGTCGATCGCCATCTGCTTGCCGGGCAAGGCGTCGAGGGTGAAGCGCGCGGCCACTTCGGACACGCGGCCGGCACCCTTGGTCACCACGATCAGGTTGATGATGATCAGGATCGCGAACACGAACAGGCCGACGACATAGTCGCCGCCGATCATGAAGGTGCCGAAGCTCTCGATGACATGGCCCGCGGCGGCCTCGCCCTCGTGACCATGCCCCAGCACGACGCGCGTCGAGGCGACGTTGAGGCCGAGCCGGAACAGTGTGGCGAATAGCAGCACCGTCGGGAAGGCCGAGAAATCGAGCGGCTTTTGCGCATTGAGCGCGACCATCAGCACCGCGAGGCTGATAATGATGTTCATGATGAAGAAGGTGTCGAGCAGGATCGTCGGCACCGGCACGACCATCATGCCGACCAGCACCAAAATGGCGACCGGCAGCGCGAAACTCTTCAGCGTGGGGACGATGTTCCCCTTCATTGCGGTAGCATTCACTGGGGTCAGGCTCCCATGCTCGCGAGCATCATATAGGCGAGGCGTGCGGTCTCAGGCGTCGGGCGCAGCGGATTGACGCGGGTGTCGTCGCGCCGGGCGGTGGTGTTCTTCAGCTGGTCGAGGGTCGTCAGCCATTTCTGGTCGCGGCCGACAGCCCCGTTACCGAGCACGACCTCGACATCGGGGCCGAGCGACTGGACGAGCTGCTGGAACTTGGCGTCGCCCGCGCCGATGCTGCCCGAGGCGAGGCCGGTGGCGCCGACCGCTGCCGCGCCCTGGTCGAGCTTGCCGGCGAAGCGCTCATAGATCTGGCCGAGCGAGCGCGGCGCGCCGTTGGCGGTATAGAAGATATTGCGGTTGGCGCGCGCGGCGGCGGGGAACAGCGCGGCGCCCGATCGCTCGGGGTTACCGTCCATCGCCTTGAGGAATTTTCGCGCGCCGCCCAGGCCGAGGAAGTGCGCCATATAGAGGTCGGTGCCGGTCGCGTCGCGGCCGAGCGAGGCTTCGAGCGCGTCCTTGTTGTCGCTGGCATGTTCGGCGGCCATCAGCGAGGCGGCCTGCGGATCGTTGCGCAGCGACAGGATCGCCTGGCGTGCGGCGGGATCGCTGACGACGAAGCGGCCCGAGCTGGTCTGGCGGATGCTGTCCGACGCCCAGCCAAGGCCGTGCTTGTCGCCATGCTCCTTGACCACGCCGAGCCAGCTTTGCTCGATGAACTGATAGAGGCCGGTGGCGGACGAGGTCGCGGCGCGCGCGTTGCTGCGCATACCGCTTTCAACCTGCGCCTGGCCGAGCAGATAGTTGAAGTCGATGCCGGTCTTCTGGCTGGCCGCTGCGATCGCCGTCGTGACGTTCGCCCTGGCTCCGATCGAAGGTATAGTCATCGGGCTCTTGCTCTTATTCCCCTAGGTGAAGGGAAATCAGCAAGAGGCGTGCCAGTTTTTGTTAGAAGGGCCGCTCCAGCCCGCTCTCCCACCCGGCCACCCATAGAATACCCTGCCGTTGGGTGGCCGGGTGGGGGAGCGGGCTGGAGCCGCGCGTCGCGTCAGCGACGCCGATCAGGCAAACGCTCCGGCAACACCGGGCCGGTAGGACGGCAAATTGTTGCCGGTCAGCGCCTGCAACCGCCGCCGGACATTGGCCGACATCAGGTTGACATAGATGCGGCAGGTCTCGTTGAGGCGGTGCGCCTCTTCGGCCAGCGCCCGGAGTTCGGGCGACAGGTCTGGCTGGTCGTCGTTCGCGGCCCCCACCGCGTCGATCCCCGCCAATTTCTCCCGCGTCGCACGCTCGAGCGCGGCGACGTCATTCGTCTTCAAGGCGTCGATCTCGGCGTGCAGCGCGTCGATCACGCGGACCAGGGCGTCACGCCGCGTCATTCGGGTTCCACTGAAGCTTGAGCGCGAGCAGCCGGTCCGCGACGGTCGACGGGACCAGCGGGAACTTGCCGTCGGCGATCGCCTTCTTGATCCGCGCGACGCGCTCGGCATCGACCGGGGCGCTGGCGGCGGCATTCTGGGTCAGCGCCGAAGCGGTGCTGGCCTGCGCAACCTGCGTTGCGGCCTCCGCCCCCCTGACGGGCGCGGCCGGGCTGACCGGCGTCAGCCGGTTGGCGAGTGATGCAGGCTTGAAGCCGACTGGATCCACCATGTCTGCGACCCTTTTTCTGCGGACATACGCACAAACGACTATTCGCGCGGAAGCTTTAGCAAAAAATTATTCGCCCGCGCCGGGAAGCCGCGCCCGGCCCGGCGACACCGCGATCGCCGCGATCGGCGGGCGCTTGTCATCGACCTTCACGCTCACGCGCGCGCCGGTCGGAGCATCGCTCATCGCCACGCCTTCGCGCGAGATCGAGAAGCCGGCGGCGCCGGCCTCGACCACAATCGGATCGCCGCGCTTGATCACCATGTCGGGCTTGACCAGCGCGGGCGCGGCTATGCGCGTGGGCGCGGCGACAGCGGGCCGCGGCAGCGCGATCACCGGCACGAACAGCCGCCATTGCTGCGGCCCCTGGCAACGGATCACCACGGCATCCTCGGCGGCGGAGCGCCACGAGAGCTGCGGATCGGCGCAGGGCGCGAGCTTGAGGCGCTTGTCGACCGCGGCGCGTGCGCCGCCCTCGATGCCGATCGGCGCGCCGGCGAATTGCTCGACCCTGCGGTCGAGCGCTTCGGTCGACTGGAAGCCTGCCGGCGCGGTTGCCGACAGCAGGGCGGGAAGGAGAATGGCGATCATGAGTGCCTCCGCTTCAATTCGTGCCGCCGGCAAAGCCGACGGAAAGGGTGACGGCCCGGCGCTTGCCAGGGTCGATGACGATGGCGATGCGCGGCGGATCGACCGCGCCGCTGCGCACCAGCGCCGTGGCGACATGGCGTGCGCGGTCGGCGGCGAGGATCGCGGCGCTGTTGGTGACGGGGTCGAAGTCGCCGCGGTCCTCGGTCGAACCGGTGATGGTGATGCGCGTGCGCTGGTCGCGGGCGGCGTCGCGCGCCCAGGCGATGACGGACGAGGTGTCGGCAACCGCGCTGCCGGGCGCGAAGCCATCGACGCGTGCCGACGCAACCGCCATGGGCGGGATCGCTACTTCCTCGATTCCGAACCCGGCGCGCAGGCCCGCGAGCAGTTCCTGCTTGTCGAGCTCGCGATTGGCCTGGAGCAGCGTGAAGAAGCCGACCAGCAGCAGCGCGAGGTCGGCGAGCGTGATCAGCCACACCGACCGGCCCGGCGCGATGTCGTCCCACATATCCGCGCTCACGCCGCCAGCTCCCGTTTGCGCGCTCGCTCGAGCCTGGCCAGCGCGGCGAGCGGCGCGATCAGGCGCTGGCGCTCGGCGGCTTCGGTGCGCGCCAGACGCTTGAGCCGCGCGGCGATGGGCATCGCGATGAGGTTGGCGACCAGCGCCCCGTAAAGCGTGGCGAGCAGCGCGACGGCCATCGCCGCGCCGATCGTGTCGGGATCGGTCATCGCCGCGAACATCTGGACGAGGCCGAAGATCGTGCCGATCAGCCCCATGGCGGGCGCGGCTTCGGCAGCGCCGGTCCACACCTCGATCGCGGCGCGGTGACGGTCGGCGCGCGTGTCGATGCGCGCGGTGACGATTGCCGCGACTTGCTCGGCGCTCGCGCCATCGACCGCGGCCTGCACCGCGGCGGCCATGTCGGGATCGTCGATCACCGAACGATCGAGCGAGAGCACACCATGGCGTTTCGCAATGCGTTCGAGCGCGGCGGTCTGCATCAGCAGCGGCTCGGCGTCGAACGGCCTGCGCCACAGCGTGATGAGCGCCGCCAGCGAGCGGCCGACGTCGCGCAGCTGGTTGCGCAGCACGATGCTCGCGGCGGTGCCGCCCAGCACGATCCCGATCGCCAGCGGATCGAGAAAGATGCCCGGCGCGATCGTCGCGGCGGCGGCAGGTTCGGAAAGCACGGCGATATTCATGCGCGAGTCTTTGCAAGCGCCGGGCCAAATCCGTCCGCGCCCTCATGCGAGGGGCAGCGCGAGCCAGAACCGCCGGCAAAGCGGCAAGACCGGCAAAAGCCTTGCCGCCGACCGGCAACATCTTGCCGCTCTCTCGGTATTTCCCGGCAATTCATGCGATTTCGGCCTGCTCCCGCAAAACTGGCACGCCCATTGCTAGGATGGCTGCGAACGAATGTGCGGAGGACGCATAGCATGGGTAGCAACAGTCTTTTCGGGGTGCATGGCGCAGCGCTCGCAGTGCGTTCGCAGCGCATGGGCGTGCTCGCGTCGAACATCGCGAACGCCTCGACGCCCGGCTACAAGGCCAAGGACATCGACTTCCGCGAGGCGCTCGACGCGATCGAGACGCAGGGTGTGCAAGGCGCGGGATCGATCGATAACGCGGTCAAATACCGCATCCCGCTTCAGCCCAGCATCGACGGCAACACCGTCGAGCTCAGCACCGAACAGACCGCCTTTGCCGAGAATGCCGTCGCCTATCAGACGACGCTCGCATTCCTCAACGGGCGCATCTCCACCCTCACCCGCGCGCTGAAGGGCGAATAACCATGGCTGACCAACCGCTCAGCATCTTCCAGGTCGCGGGCCGCGCCATGTCGGCGCAGCTCGTGCGGATGAACACCACGGCATCGAACCTCGCCAATGTCGGCCAGGTCGCGACCACCCAGGCCGAAGCCTATCGCACGATGAAGCCGGTGTTCCGCACCGCCTTCGACGCAGCAAGCGGCATGGCCACGGTCGATGTCGAACGAGTCGTCGCGGCGGGCGAAGGTCCGACCATGCGCTACGACCCCGGCAATCCGCTGGCCGACAAGGACGGCAACATCTGGGAAAGCGCGGTCGACGAGACGCGTGAACTGGTCGACATGATGGAGACCGCGCGCACCTATCAGAACAATGTCGAGGTGATGCAGACGGCGAAGACGCTGATCACCCAGACGCTCAACCTGGGCCGCAGCTGATGGCGACGAGCTTCGACACCACGCTCGCCAATCTCGGCGTCAAGCGGACCAGCACGGCCAGCGCGAACACGGCGACCAAGGAGTCGAGTTCGGCGATGGACCAGTCGGACTTCCTCACGCTGATGACCGCGCAGATGAAGAACCAGGACCCGTTCGATCCGGTCGACAACACGCAGATGGTCGCCCAGATGGCGCAATTCTCGTCGCTCGCCGGGATCAGCGAGATGAACACCACGCTGCAGGCGATCGCCGCCAAGCTCGGCGCGACCTCGACCGCGGACATGGTGTCGTGGGTCGGGCGCACCGTGCTGACCGAAGGCGCGGTCGCCTATCCGCGCACCGACGGTTCGCTCGGCGGCGTGATCGAACTCGGCGCCGATGCGTCCGAAGTGAATGTCGTGATCGAGGGGCCGAACGGCGAGATCCTCAAGAGCGTCTCGCTCGGCGCGGCCAAGGCCGGCCCGATGGACTTCGAATGGGACGGCACCACCGATACCGGCGAGGCCGCCGGCAGCGGGCCGTTCACGATCCGCGTCGCCGCGCAGAACGCCGATGGCGACCAAATCACCGCCAAGCCGCTCGTCTGGGCGCCCGTGACCTCGGTCGCGATGGGCTCCGACGGCAATCCGCTGCTCACCCTGCCCGGCATCGGTCAGGTTTCCACCACCGCGATCCGCAAGATCGGCTGAGTTCTCACAGGAGTATATCCGATGTCCTTCTATACCTCGCTCTCCGGTCTTCAGGCGGCGCAGACCGACATGTCGACCATCTCGCACAACCTGTCGAACGTCTCGACCAACGGTTTCAAGAAGAGCCGCACCGAGTTCGCCGACGTCATCGCGTCGAGCGTGTCGCTCAACCCGAACCAGATGATCGGCTCGGGCACCGTGGTGAAGGCGATCCGCCAGCAGTTCGGTCAGGGCGGCATGCAGCAATCGGCCTCGGCGCTCGACGTCGCGATCACCGGCGACGGCTTCTTCGCGGTCAAGCCGGGCCTCGAATCCGCCGGCGTGAACTTCACGCGCAACGGCAGCTTCCAGGTCGACAGCGACCGCTATGTCACCGATTCGCAGGGTTCGTACCTTCAGGTCTATCCGGTCGATGGTTCGGGCGCGGTGGTTGCGACCGGGCTCGATTCGACGATCAACCTGCGCCTGCCGCAGACCAGCGGCGTGCCCGAGGCGACCGAGAATGTGCAGCTCGCGCTGAACCTCTCGGCCTATTCGTCGGTCCCGTCGGCGGCGTCGCGCTTCACCGACGACACGCCCTATGCGTTCGATCGCTTCGATCCGGGCACCTACAACAATTCGACCCAGACGACGATCTATGACGCCAGCGGCAACCCGCTGACGATGACCAACTATTTCGTGCGCGAGACGACGACCGCGCCCAGCACCTGGTCGGTCTATTCGTTCGTCGGCGACAAGCAGCTCGGCACCGATGCCGCCGATCCGCAGCCGGTGACGCTGACCTTCGACGCCAATGGCGCGCTGACCGCGCCGACCGAGGCGACGACCTTCGCGCCGGTCACCGTCGGCACCAGCACCACTGAGCAGACGCTGACGCTCGATTTCGGCGGTGCGACCACGCAGCTCGGCGCGCCGTTCAGCGTCAACAGCCGCAGCCAGGACGGCAAGGCGGTCGGCCAGCTCGACGGCGTGACGGTGGGCGAGGACGGCATCGTCCGCGCCAGCTTCTCGAACGGCGACAGCCAGGCGCTGGGCAAGGTGGCGCTCGCCAACTTCTCCAACCCCTCGGGCCTGCGCCAGCTCGGCAACTCGACCTGGGCCGCGACCGGCCTGTCGGGCGAGCCGCGTGCGGGCGAGCCGGGCGTCAACGGTTTCGGCGGCCTCATGTCCAATGCGGTCGAGCGTTCGAACGTCGACATTACCGAGGAACTGGTCGGGCTGATCGCGGCGCAGCGCAACTTCCAGGCGAACGCCAAGGCGCTCGATACCGCGAGCCAGATCTCGCAGACGATCTTCAACATCCGTTCGTAAGCCAGGATCGGGAGGCGTAAACGATGGACAAGCTCGTCTACACCGCGCTGTCGGGCCTGAAGGGCCAGATGAACGCGCAGGCGACGATCGCGAACAACATCGCGAACGCCTCGACGATCGGCTTCCGCGCCGACCGCGTCAATTTCGAACGGCTGATGGTCAAGGGCGACGGATTCGACTCGCGCCAGCCCAGCGCCGAGACGGTGGTCGACATGGACCGTCGCGCCGGCGCGATCGTCCAGACCAACCGCGGCCTCGACGTCGCCATCACCGGCGACAACTGGCTCGCGGTGCAGGCGGCCGATGGCAGTGAAGCTTACACGCGGCGTGGCGATCTTCGCATCGCGCCGAGTGGCGTCTTGGAAACCGGCGACGGTTTCCCGGTGATGGGGTCGGGGGGCCCCATCACCGTGCCGCCGCACGACAAGATCATGATCGCCGACGATGGCAGCATCTCGATCGTCGCGCCCGGCGCGGATCCGAGCCAGCCGCCGACCGTGATCGACAAGCTCAAGCTGGTCAGCGACCAGGGGACCAACACCGTCAAGGGGCTGGACAATCTGCTCCATGTCAAGGGCGGCGGCGTGCTGCCGCCCGACCTTGACGGCAAGGTGATGGCCGGGTCGCTCGAACAGTCGAACGTGAACCTGACGCAGGCGCTGGTCGACATGATCGAGAACCAGCGCAGCTACGAGGTGCAGGCCAATCTGCTGCGCGACGCCAAGCAGATGGACGAGAGCGCCGCGTCGCTCATGCGCATCAGCTAAGAAATTTAAGGAAGGACCACGACCATGGGTTCAGCAGCAATGCACATCGCGCGCACCGGGCTCGACGCTCAGGACATGCGCATGAGGGTGATCTCGAACAACCTCGCCAACGTCAACACGACCGGCTTCAAGCGCGACCGCGCGAGCTTCGAGGCGCTGGCCTATCAGGTCGTCACCGCGCCCGGCTCGGCGAGCACGTCCGAGACCAATTACGCGACCGGCCTCAACCTCGGCACCGGCGTGCGCATTCAGGGCACGGCGCGGATCGATACGCAGGGCTCGTTCCAGACCACCGGCAACGCGCTCGACATGGCGCTCGACGGCAATGGCTATTTCCAGGTGCAGCTGCCCGGCGGCCAGCTCGGCTACACCCGCGCCGGCAATTTCACGCGCTCGGCGGAGGGCCAGCTGGTGACGACCGAGGGCTATCAGGTGATGCCCGGCATCACCGTGCCCGAGGGCGCGACCGCGATCACCGTCGGCAGCGACGGCACCGTCAGCGCGACCGTGCCCGGCCAGACCGAAGCCACGCAAGTCGGCCAGATCCAGATCGCCGCCTTCCCCAACACGGCGGGGCTGCAGGCGATCGGCGACAATTATCTGGTCGAGACGGCGGCGTCCGGCGCGGTCAATCTCGGCATCGCGGGACAGGACGGCCGCGGCAACATCCGTCAGGGCATGCTCGAAGGCTCGAACGTCAACGTGGTCGAGGAGCTGGTCGACATGATCGAGACTCAGCGCGCCTATGAGGTCAATTCGAAGATGATCTCGGCGACCGACGAGATGCTCAAATATGTCAATCAGAACATTTGAGGGCCGCGCGATGAAGTTCACCATCGGCCTGCTGACCGGCGCCGCGATCGCCGCCGTGCTCGCCTTCACGGCGCAGCCGGCCAGGGCGCAGCTGTTCGGCAAGAAGGCGCCCAGGGAAGACTATTCGGTCGCGCTGCCGGTCGCGCCGGTGCCGGTGTCGCCGGCCAACGGCTCGATCTTTCAGGCGGGCGACGGCTATGCCGCGCTCTACGAAGGCACGCGCGCGCGCCGCGTCGGGGATCCGCTGACGATCGTGCTGACCGAGCGCACCAGCGCGTCGAAGTCGTCGGGCTCGCAGCTCGACAGTGGCGGCGGCTTCTCGCTCACCCCGCCCAGTGTCGGTCCGCTGGCGATCGTCGATCCCAATGCGCTCAAGCTCTCAGGCGGGCGCAACTTCAAGGGTTCGGGCACCGCCGACCAGTCGAACGCGCTGTCGGGCGAGATCAGCGTGACCGTCGCGCAGGTGTTTCCGAACGGCACGATGCTGGTTCAGGGCCAGAAGCGCGTCACGCTCAACCGCGGCGACGAGTTCATCCAGATCAAGGGCATTGTCCGGCCGAGCGACATCGATGCGAGCAACCGCATCGCCTCGACCCGCGTCGCCGACGCCCGCATCGCTTACACTGGCAAGGGCGATGTCGCCCGCGCCGGCCGGCAGGGGTGGCTCAGCCGCTTCTTCCAGGCCGTCAGCCCGTTTTGAGGAACTAGAGACATGATCCGCTTCCTCATGACCTGCCTCGCCGCCATCCTCGCCGTCCAGCCCGCTTCGGCTGAACGCATCAAGGATCTGGGCGCGTTCCAGGGTATCCGCACCAACCAGCTGACCGGCTACGGCATTGTCGTCGGGCTTCCGGGGACGGGCGACGACAATCTCGAATATACCGTCCAGTCGATGAAGGGCGTCACCGCCCGCTTCGGGCTGGCACTCCCGCCGGGGGTCAACCCGGCGCTCAAGAACGCGGCGGTGGTGATGATCACCGCCGAGCTGCCGCCCTTCGCCAAGCCGGGCCAGAAGCTCGACATCACCGTCTCGTCGATGGGCAAGGCCAAGTCCTTGCGCGGCGGCACGCTGGTGATGACGCCGCTGATGGGCGCCGACGGACAGATCTACGCGATGGCGCAGGGCAACCTCGCCGTCGGGGGCCTGGGTGCCGAGGGGCAGGACGGGTCGAAGATCGTCGTCAACATCCCTTCGTCGGGCCGCATTCCCGAGGGGGCCACGGTCGAGCGCGCGGTCGAGACCGGCTTCGCCACCGCGCCGAACCTCGTCTATAACCTCGCCCGCGCCGATTTCACCACGGCGCAGCGCGTCGCGGATGCGATCAACGGCCGCTTCGGCTTTGGCACCGCGCGTGCGGTGGACGCCGTCTCGGTCGCGGTGAAGGCGCGCGAAGGCGCAGATGTCCGCGCGCAGATCATGAGCGAGATCGAGAATCTCAACGTCGACGCCGCCGAGGCGCCGGCCAAGGTAATTGTTAACGCGCGCACCGGTACGGTCGTCATCAACTCGGCCGTGCGCGTGAGCCCGGCGGCGGTAACACATGGTAAACTGACTGTTCGTATTGATGAATCCCAGCGCGTCAGCCAGCCGATGCCGTTCAGCCAGGGTCAGACCACGGTTGAGCAGAAGAGCGGGGTTGGCGTCGAGGAGGAGAAGCGTCCGATGTTCCTGCTGGAAGCAGGCCCGAGGCTGGCCGATGTGGTCAAGGCGGTGAACGCGATCGGCGCGTCGCCGGCGGACCTTGTCGCCATCCTCGAGGCGCTCAAGCAGGCCGGCGCGCTGAAGGCGGAGCTCATCGTGCTGTGACCGATTTTCGCGCGCCTTCGCCAGCGACGCTCAAGCTGACGGGCAGTGTCTCAAGCGACACCGCCCGGCTGGCGACGCGTGACAATCTGCAGGCCGCGGGCGAGCGGTTCGAGGCGATCTTCACCAAGATGATGCTGTCCTCGATGCGCAAGGCGAAGCTCGCCGACAGCCTTTTCGAAAGCCAGGCGCTCGACCAGTTCCGCGACATGCAGGACGACAAGCTCGCGCAGAACATGGCGAGCCATGCGCCGATCGGTATCGGCAAGGCGATGACCGAGTTCCTGGCCAAGGCCGGGAGCGTGACGGAAGCCGCGCCCGCGACGGTGCCGAACGAAGGTGAGCCCAAATGAGCGACCTGCTTTCGATCGGCGCCAGCGGCGTCCGTGCCTATCAGACCGCGCTGACCACGACGTCGGAGAATATCGCGAATGCCGGCACCGCGGGATATACGCGCCGCATCGCCGGGCTGCGCGAGGTCGCCATCCCGACCGACGGCAACAACACCGTCGCAAACGGACTCGGCGTCACGGTGGGCGGCATCACGCGCACCGCGAGCGACATCCGCAGCGCCGATGTGCGCGCGGCCGGCGCCGATCTCGCACGCAGCGAAGCCGGCGTGGTGTGGCTCGACCGGATCGAGGGCGCGCTGACCGGCAACAAGCTCGACGAGCGCCTCACTGCGTTCTTCAACGCCGCCACCGCGCTCGCCGCCGATCCCTCGGCGAGCGCGCCGCGCGCGACGATGCTTCAGGCCGCCGCGAGCCTTGCCAACAGTTTCGCTGCGACCGGCACCGCGCTCGACGGAGCGCTCGCCGATCTCGACGCTTCGACCGATGCCGCGACCGGGCAGCTCAACACGCTGTCCGCCGGGCTGGCCAAGGTCAATGCCGCGCTCGGCCGCGTCGCGCAGGGCACCAGCGGCCAGGCCGCCTTGCTCGACGAACGCGACCGGTTGCTCGAATCGATGAGCGCGCTGACCGACCTGTCCGTGCAGTTCGACGCCGCCGGGCGCGCCAGCGTCAAAGCCGGCGCGGGCGGCCCGCTGCTGGTTCATGCCGATCAGGCGGCGGTCGCGACTTATGCGCGCGGGCCGGACGGGGCCGTGTCATTCGCGGTCTATGGCATCGAAGGCACACAGGCGCTGGTGCCGTCGGGCGGTGCGCTCGCCGGCATGGCCGAAGGTGCGGCGCGCATCGCCGACGCGCGCGACCAGCTCGATTCGATCGCGACCGCGTTCGTGCAGGGCGTCAACGCCGTCCAGGCGGGCGGCGCGGACCTCGACGGCAATGCCGGCGCGGCGATGTTCTCGGGCGACAGCGCCGCGAGCGTCAAGCTGGTGCTCAACGACCCGCGCGGCATCGCCGCCGCGGCGGTCGGTGCCGGCGCGCGCGACAACAGCAACCTCACCGCGCTCGCGACGCTGCGCAAGGACGGTGCGTATGAGAGCGGGCTGGTCGCGCTGACCACCGGTAACGCCAGCGCACTCGCCGGCCGCCGCGCGATCTCCGAGGTTCAGTCGACGATCCGTTCGAACGCCATCGCGGCGCGCGATTCGGAGAGCGGCGTCAATATCGACGAAGAAGCGGTCGACCTGATCCGCTTCCAGCAAGCCTATCAGGCGTCGAGCCGCGTCATTCAGGTGGCGCGCGAGACGCTCGAGACGCTGTTCAACATCCGGTGACGACGATGCGTGTGACCACCGCCCAGAGCTTCGAGCGCCCGACGCTGTTGATGGCCAGCCTCAACAAGCGGGCCGACACGTTGCAGACTCAGATCGCGACCGGATCGAAGATCCTCGCGCCGTCGGACAGCGCGAGCGGGTGGCAGCAGCTCGCCGGGCTCAAGCGTGCCGCGTCGGACGACGGCGCCTACGACGCCAACATCAAGACCGCGCAATCGCTGCTCGCCGATACCGAGGGCGCACTCGACGCGGTCGAGACGCAGCTTCAGCGCGCCAAGGCGTTCGCGATCCAGGCAAACAGCGACACCGTGTCGGCCGAGGGCCGCGCCGCGATCCTCAAGGATGTCGAGGCGATCATCGCCGACCTTCTCGGCGTGGTGAACGCAAAGGATTCGCGGGGCTATCCGCTGTTCGGCGGCGCGTCGGGTGATGTGGCTTATGCGCGGCAGGCCGTTGGCTCGATCGCCTATGTCGGCACCGGCGAGGCCGCGCCGATCCCGGTCGCCGACGGCGTCAGCATCACCGCGACCGAAACCGGCGCGCGCGCGTTCGGCGGGATCGCCGGCACCAACGGCGCGACCGACATGTTCGCGATCCTCACCGCCTTCGCCGCCGCGCTCCAGCCGGGCGCCGAAGACGGCGGAATCGAGACCGCGATGGACGATCTCGATGCCGCGCTCGATCAGGTCAACACGACCCGCGCCTCGGTCGGCGCGCGCGCGTTCCGCATGGATCTCGAAGCCGAGCGGCTGATCGATGCCGACGTGGCGCGCGAAACCACCCGCTCGGGGATCGAGGATGTCGACACCAGCGAGGCGATCGCCCAGCTGCAGAAGACGTTGACCATCCTGCAGGCGACTCAGGCGAGCTTCACCAAGCTCACCTCGATGTCGCTGTTCGATTATCTGCGTTAGATATTGGCGCGCTTTGCGCGCGCGGCACCGGCCCGCTCCCCCACCCGGCCACCCATAAAATACGATGCCGTTGGGTGGCCGGGTGGGGGAGCGGGCCGGTGCCGCAACCAAGCGGTCGCCAAAACAATCCCTCGTTAACCATATGCTAGCGCTTTTCCTCTCAAGGTCCGGCTCGCGCGGTCGTTTCTAATTAACGGTAACGCCAGCGCCGGGGGGTAGCGAGCGACGTCATGTTTGTAGCAATCGGTTTCGTTGTCCTGATCGCCATGGTGTTCGGCGGCTTCGCCTTCACTGGCGGCGCGCTCGGCCCGGTGATGCACGCGCTCCCGCACGAGATGCTGATCATCGGCGGCGCCGCGGTCGGCGCACTTATCATCGGCAATAGCGCGCGCGAGCTCAAGGCGCTCGGCAGCGGCTTCATGAAGGTGCTCAAGGGCCCGAAATACAAGAAGCAGGACTATCTCGACGTCATCTTCCTCGTCAGCAAGCTGATGAAGATGCTGCGCGTCGATGGCCCGATCGCGCTCGAACCGCATGTCGAGGACCCCAAATCCTCCGCGATCTTCGCCGAATATCCGCGGCTGCTCGCCGATCACACGCTGATGAACCTGATCTGCGACACGCTGCGGCTGGTGGTCGTCTCGTCGGGCACGCTCGACGTGCACGCGGTCGAGGACGTGATGGACAACGCGATCAAGACGCATCACCACGAGGTCGAGGAACCGCAGCACGCGCTGCAGGGGCTGGGCGACGCGCTGCCTGCGCTCGGCATCGTTGCGGCGGTGCTCGGCGTGGTCAAGACGATGGGCTCGATCGACAAGCCGCCGGCGATCTTGGGCGGCATGATCGGCTCGGCGCTGGTCGGCACCTTCCTCGGCGTGCTGCTCGCTTATGGCATCGTCGGTCCGCTCGCGGGCCGTCTCAAGCAGATCATCGATGCCGATGCGGCGATCTATCACACCGTCAAGCAGATCATCATCGCCTCGCTCCACGGCCACCCGCAGCCGCTGGTGATCGAAGCGGCGCGCTCCGGCATCGCCCACCACAACCAGCCCGGCTTCGCGGAAGTGTTCGACGGCCTGCGCGGTAGGTAAATGACGGCGCGGGCGCCACATGCGGCGAAGCAGCCGCCCAAGATCATCGTCAAGAAGATCTACGTCGAAGGCGGCGGGGGGCATCATGGCGGTGCGTGGAAGGTGGCCTATGCCGACTTCGTGACCGCGATGATGGCGTTCTTCCTGCTGATGTGGCTGCTCGGCGCGACCAACGAGAAGCAGCGCAAGGCGCTCGCCGACTATTTCGCGCCCACGCTGATCGAGTTCAAGCAGAACAGCGCCGGCTCGAACGGCCTGCTCGGCGGCGACGCGCTGCAGGGCAAGGACAATTACCCGACCATGGCCAAGCAGACCGGCACGCGGTCGATGACCATTCCGGCGGGTGCGACCGGCGGCGACAATGTCGGCACCGGCCAGATCGGCAGCCTCAAGAACAAGGAAATGGCGGTCGAGGACCGCAAGGGCTTCGCCAAGATGAAGGCCGAGATCGAAGGGAAGATCCGCTCCAATCCCGGCCTCACCAAGCTCGGCAAGCAGGTGCGCTTCGTGCCGACGCGCGAGGGCATGCGGATCGACCTGATGGACGACGCCGACTATTCGATGTTCGCGGTCGGCACGACCAACTTCGTCCCCGATGCGGCGAAGCTGGTGGCGCTGGTTGCGCAGTCGATCGCGGATTCGGAAAACCCGATCATGGTGCGCGGCCACACCGACAGCCTGCGCTATGGCGACCCGACCAACATGAACAACTGGATGCTGTCGAGCGCGCGGTCGGAAGAGACGCGCCGCCGGCTGGTCGGTGCCGGCGTGCCGGAATCGCGCTTCGAGCGGATCGAGGGCGTCGCCGATCGCGAACCACTGATCGTCAACAACCCCGCCGATCCGCGCAACCGCCGCGTGGCGATCACGCTGCTGTACCGCAAGAGCAAGCTGGATCGATAGTTTGCTTCAGCTGCGCTGAAGGGCGGTGCCGGCCCGCTCCCCCACCCCGCCACCCATCAAAGATACCCGGAAGTGGGTGGCGGGGTGGGGGAGCGGGCCGGCACCGCCAGTCGCGTGAGCGACTCA